>NZ_QRDJ01000006.1:0-1052067 GCF_003385845.1 Kushneria indalinina DSM 14324
GGCCGCGATATCCCGGTCACCGGCTCGGTAACCGGCGAGTATGCTGCCGGCGACATCGTTACCCTGACCGTCGGCGATCAGAGCTACATCGGTGCGGTGAATGCTGATGGCACCTTCTCGATCAACGTGCCCGGCAGTCAGCTGGCACAGAGTGGCGCGATTCGTGCCGACGTCAGCCACACCGATGCCGCGGGCAATACGGGCTCGGCCAACACTGCAGTCAGCTATTCAGTTGATACAACCATTCCCGTCGTCACGATCTCGCTGGATACCATTGCTGGCGACAACATCGTCAACGCCAATGAGGCCGGTCAGACCATTCCGGTCACCGGTTCGGTCAGCGGCGAGTTCGCCGCGGGTGACATCGTCACCCTGACAGTCGGCGAGCAGACGTACACCGGCTCGGTAAACGGTGACGGCGCCTTCTCGATTAACGTGCCCGGCGCTCAGCTGGCGCAGAGTGATTCGATCCGTGTCGACGTCAGCCACACCGATGCGGCGGGCAATACCGGCTCGGCGAATACCGCGGCCAGCTACGCCGTCGACACGACGATCCCCGTGGTGACGATCTCGCTGGACACGATTGCGGGCGATGACGTCATCAACGCGGCGGAAGCGGCGCAGGATGTGACGATTACCGGTCGTGCCGGCGGTGATGCGGTGGTTGGTGATACGGTTACTGTCTCGGTCGGTGGTCAGAACTACACCACGGTTGTAGGGCAGAACGGCGCGTTCAGCGTCGCCGTGCCGGGCTCGATCCTCGCTGCTGCTGGTGCCAGCAGTGTCTCGGCGTCGGTCAGTCATACGGATGCGGCCGGCAACGTCGGCAGTGCCGAGACCGCCCGTGACTACGGGGTCGACACTACGCCGCCAGATCTCGCCATCCAGCTCGACACCATCGCCGGCGACAACATCGTCAATGCCGATGAGGCCAACCAGACTATTCCGGTGACCGGCTCGGTCAGCGGCGAGTTTGCCGCAGGTGATATTGTCACCCTGACGGTCGGCGAGCAGACGTACACCAGCGCGGTAAACGGTGACGGCACCTTCTCGATTAACGTGCCCGGCAGCCAGCTGGCCTCGGGTGATTCAATTCGTGCCGCCGTCAGCCATACCGACGCGGCGGGCAATACCGGCTCGGCCAACACCGCAGTCAGCTATTCAGTCGATACAACCATTCCAGTCGTCACCATCAGTCTCGATACCATCGCGGGCGATGACGTCATCAACGCTGCGGAAGCGGCGCAAGACGTGACCATCACCGGTCGTGCCGGTGGCGATGCCGTACCCGGTGATAATGTCATCGTCTCGGTGGGTGGTCAGAGCTACTCAACGACCGTCGGTCAGAACGGCGCATTCAGCGTCGCGGTGCCGGGTAGTGTGCTGGCAAATGCCAGTGCCGGTTCGATCAATGCCGCTGTTTCGCATACTGATGCCGCCGGTAACACCGGCAGCGTCGAGACCGTTCGCGACTACGCCGTCGACACCACGCCGCCGGAACTGGCTATCCAGCTCGATACCATTGCTGGCGACAACATCGTCAATGCCGAAGAGGCTGGTCGCGATATTCCTGTGACCGGTTCGGTGACGGGCGAATTTGCGGCGGGTGATCTCGTCACGCTGACTGTGGGGCAGCAGACGTATATCGGTGCGGTCAACGGTAACGGCACCTTCTCGATCAATGTGCCGGGTGCTCAGCTGGCACAGAGTGATTCGATCCGCGCCGACGTCAGCCACATCGACGCGGCGGGTAATACCGGCTCGGCCAACACCGCAGCGAGCTACGCCGTCGATACCACCATTCCCGTAGTGACGATCTCGCTGGAGTCGATCGCCGGCGATGACGTCATCAACGCCGCGGAAGCCGAGCAGGACGTGACCATCAGCGGCCGCGCCGGCGGCGATGCCACACCCGGTGATACGGTGACCATCTCGGTGGGCGGTCAGAACTACTCAACCGTTGTGGGTCAGAACGGTGTGTTTAGCGTTGCCGTGCCGGGCTCGATTCTCGCTGCTGCCGGTGCCAATAGTGTGGCAGCTTCGGTAAGTCATACCGATGCCGCCGGCAACACCGGCAGCGCTGAAACTACCCGCGCCTATGCGGTGGATACCACCTCGCCGGAACTGGCTATCCAGTTCGATACCATCGCCGGTGACAATATCGTCAACGCCGATGAGGCCAACCAGACCATTCCAATCACCGGTTCGGTGACGGGCGAATTTGCGGCGGGTGATCTCGTCACGCTGACTGTGGGGCAGCAGACGTATATCGGTGCGGTCAACGGTAACGGCACCTTCTCGATTAACGTGCCCGGCAGCCAGCTGGCCTCGAGCGATTCAATTCGTGCCGGCGTTAGCCATACCGATGCGGCGGGCAATACCGGTTCGGCGAATACCGCGGCCAGCTACGCCGTCGACACGACGATCCCCGTGGTGACGATCTCGCTGGACACGATTGCGGGTGATGACGTCATTAATGCTGCGGAAGCCGCTCAGGATGTGACCATTACCGGTCGCGCCGGTGGTGATGCCGCGCCTGGTGATACTGTCACCGTCTCGGTCGGCGGTCAGAGCTACTCAACAGTTGTGGGTCAGAACGGCGCGTTCAGCGTCGCTGTTCCCGGCAGCGTGCTGGCTGCTGCTGGTGCCAACAGTGTGTCGGCCTCTGTAAGTCACACTGACGCTGCAGGGAATACCGGCAGCGTCGAGACCTCTCGCGACTACGCCGTCGATACGACGCCTCCCGAATTGGCTATTCAGCTCGATACCATTGCCGGCGACAACATCGTTAATGCCGAGGAAGCCGGTCGCGATATCCCGGTAACCGGGTCGGTCACGGGTGAGTTTGCTGCGGGCGATACCGTCATCCTGACAATCGGCGATCAGACCTACACCGGCGCCGTGAGCGCCGACGGCATCTTCTCGATCAACGTGCCGGGCAGCCAGATGGCGCAAAGTGATTCGATTCGCGCCGACGTCAGCCACATCGACGCGGCGGGTAATACCGGCTCGGCCAACACCGCAGCGAGCTACGCCGTCGATACCACCATTCCCGTAGTGACGATCTCGCTGGAGTCGATCGCCGGTGACGACGTTATCAACGCCGTGGAAGCCGCCGAGGATGTGACCATCACCGGTCGCGCCGGCGGTGACGCCGCGCCCGGCGATACGGTGACCGTCTCGATCGGTGGTCAGAACTATTCAACAGTTGTGGGTCAGAACGGCGCATTCAGCGTTGCGGTGCCGGGGGCAATATTGGCCGCCGCTGGTGCCAGCAGCGTCTCGGCATCGGTCAGTCACACGGATACGGCCGGCAACACCGGCAGTGCCGAGACCGCTCGTGACTACGGCGTCGATACCACGCCGCCGGCGCTGTCGATCACGCTGGATACCATCGCCGGCGACAACGTCGTCAACGCTGAAGAAGCTGGTCGCGATATTCCGGTGACCGGCTCTGTCACGGGTGAATATGCCGCGGGCGACATCGTCACCCTGACGATCGGTGAGCAGACCTACACCGGCGCGGTGAATGCCGACGGTACTTTCAGCATTAACGTACCCGGCGCTCAGCTGGTGCAGAATAATTCGATCAGCCTGGAGGTTAGCCACACCGACGCGGCGGGTAATACCGGCTCGGCCAACACCGCAGCGAGCTACGCCGTCGATACCACCATTCCCGTCGTCACGATCTCGCTGGAGTCGATCGCCGGTGACGACGTTATCAACGCCGCGGAAGCCGCGCAGGATGTAAGTATCACCGGCCGTGCCGGCGGCGATGCGGTGCCCGGTGATACGGTCACCGTCTCAATCGCTGGCCAGAACTACACCACGGTCGTAGGGCAGAACGGCACGTTCAGCGTCGCCGTGCCCGGTAGCGCGCTGGCTGCCGCCGGTGCCAGCAGTGTCTCGGCTTCGGTCAGTCATACCGATGCCGCCGGCAACACCAGCAGTGCTGAAATTACTCGCGACTACGGCGTAGATACCACACCGCCGGCGCTGTCGATCGCGCTGGATACCATCGCCGGCGACAACATCGTCAACGCCGACGAGGCCGGTCAGACCATTCCGGTAACCGGTTCAGTTTCGGGCGAGTTTGCAGCTGACGACATCGTCACCCTGACTGTGGGTGGTCAGAGCTACACCGGCGCCGTAAATGCTGACGGTACCTTCTCGATCAACGTCCCCGGCAGCCAGCTGGCACAGAACGGTTCCATCCTTGCTAACGTTAGTCACACCGACGCGGCGGGCAACGTGGGTTCCGCCAATACCGCCGTCAATTATTCGGTCAGCACCGATCTGCCCGTTGTCACGATATCGCTGGATACCATCGCCGGCGATGACGTGATTAACGCCGCGGAAGCCGCACAGGCTGTGGCCATCACCGGTCGCGCCGGCGGTGACGCCGCACCCGGTGATACCGTTACTGTCAGTGTGGGCAACCAGAGTTATACGGCCACCGTCGGCCAGAACGGCGCGTTCAGCATGGCGGTGCCGGGCTCGATTCTCGCTGCTGCCGGTGCCAATAGCGTGTCGGCATCCGTGACCCATACCGATGCCGCGGGTAATACCGGCAGTGCCGAGACCAGTCGTGACTACGGCGTAGATATCACTTCGCCGGAACTGGTTATCCAGCTCGACACCATCGCCGGCGACAATATCGTCAATGCCGATGAGGCCAACCAGACCATTCCGGTGACCGGTTCGATCAGCGGTGAATTCGCTGCGGGCGACACCGTCACCCTGACGTTCGGCGACCAGATCTATACCGGCGCGGTCAACGGCGACGGCACCTTCTCGATCAACGTGCCCGGTAGCCAGCTGGCCTCTAGCGATTCGATTCGTGCTGGCGTCAGCCATACCGACGCGGCGGGCAATACGGGTTCGGCTAATACTGCGGCGAGCTATGCGGTCGACACGACCATTCCCGTCGTCACCATCTCGCTGGACACGATCGCCCGCGACGATGTGATCAATGCGGCGGAAGCCGCGCAGGATGTCACCATCACCGGTCGTGCCGGCGGCGATGCGGTAGCCGGTGACACCGTCACCGTCGTAGTGGGTGGTCAGAGCTACACCGCAAGCGTCGGTCAGAACAGTACGTTCAGCGTCGCGGTGCCCGGTAGTGTACTGGCGAATGCCGGAGCCGGTTCGATCCGTGCAGCTGTCTCGCATACCGATGTGGCTGGCAACGTCGGCAGTGCCGAAACGACCCGCGATTATCAAATCGATGTTCTGCCCCCGGAGGCGCAGGCCGATACCGGCAGCACCGAGCAGGACGTCATTCTGAGCGTGGATGCGGCCAATGGCGTGCTGGCCAACGACACGGACCCGGATAGTGATAATGCAACCCTTCGCGTGGTGGCCATCAACGGCGATGCCGGCAGCGTCGGACAGCCGATAGCGGGCTCCAACGGCGGGCAGTTTACGTTTGCTTCTGACGGCAGCTACCAGTTCCAGCCGGGCAATGCCTTTGACCATCTGCCGGCCGGACAGACAGCAACCACCCAGGTTCGCTATACGGTCAGCGATGCGCATGGCAATGCCAGTATCACGACCCTGACGGTGACCGTGGCCGGCACCAACGATCTGCCGGTGATTACCGGCACGGCGACCGGCAGCGTGACGGAGGCGGCCATTACGCTGTTGCAGGAGACCGAGCAGGTCACGCATGACGAGCTGCATACGGTGACCGGCTCTCTGAGCAGTACGCTCTCCGGGCTTCTCAACTTGAACCTTCTGCCCAATACGGTGATGCCAGGGGTCGGCACGCTGGGGCTTCTGGAGATCAATACCGATGGCAGTTTCAGCTATCATATTGATCGCTCAACCCTTGGCTCACTCGCAGAGGGGCAGGTCAGGGTCGATCTGTTTCAGTTCACGGATACGCTGGGCAACACCCACTCGGTCAGTGTCAGCCTGGTGGGGACCGCGCAGGGCGCGGTGGCCGGTCAGCCCATCATTGATGGCCTGGTGGGCAGCACACTCGAGCTGTCCGGCGAACTGCCACTTGCGGCAGGCGTGACGCTCAACCCCAGCGCGGCCGTACCGGCACTGGGAACACTTGGGACATTGACCGTCGGCCTTGACGGCCGTTTTGCCTACAGCCTGCTCAGTGGCAGTGCGCCGGTACTGGCGAAGGGCGAAATCCGCGCCGAAGTGTTCAATTACGTCGATGCCTCAGGCAACACGCACAGCGTCACGATTAACCTGGTCGGCACCGGTAGGGTACCTGTACTGGCCGGTCCGGGCGATATCGCAGATGGCGTCACGGGCGGCAGCGGCAGTCAGGGTGTGGAGCATCTGCTCACGGCCTCGGGTGTACTACACGTCACCGATGTCGATACCGGTGAAAGTGCCTTTGTACCGGAGAGCACCCAGGCGGCCCCCGGCACCCTGGGGGCGCTGACCATCACGTCTGACGGGCAGTGGCACTATCAGGTCGATAATGACCAGGTGCGCTATCTCAATGCGGGAGAGACCCGAGAAGAAGTCTTTACCGTTTATACCGTGGATGGCACCGCGCAGACCGTCACGGTCACGATCAATGGCATCAACAATCCTGCCGTGATCGGCGGGCAGGACACCGGCGTGGTCACGGAGATTGTGCCCGCCAGCGATACGTCAGTATTGACCAGCACCGTGGCCTCCATCGGCGGGCTGCTGAGCGGAGTGCTCGGCAGTGTCTCACTGCTGCCCACGGCCGTGCTGGCCTCGACGGGCACGCTTGGGAAACTGTCCGTGGATGTCTCGGGCAATATCGGCTATCAACTGGGAAGCCATCTGCTGCCGACGCTGGCCGTGGGCCAGATAAAGGTAGAAACCTTCCAGGTCATGGACGCCAGTGGCCAGCCCCACCAGGTCACGGTCAACCTGGTCGGGACGAGCAATGGCACCACCATCGGACTGCCCATTGTGGATGGCCTGCTCGCTCAGGGCGGGCAGCTCAATGCCGGGCTCAATGTCTCGCTGGACCCGGGCAGCCTGGTGTCCGGTACCGGCAATCTGGGCAGCCTGAGTATCGATGCCGCCGGTCGATGGGGCTATCACGTCAACAACAGTGCCACGCTGTCACTGGGTGCGGGCGTGGTGAAGCACGAGACCTTTATGGTGACGGACGCGCTGGGCAACGTGCATACCATCGTGGTCAACCTGACCGGGGCCGCCGGCGGGGCGCTGGCCACTCTTCCGTCTACGGACAGCGGCGCTACGGATCCGATGCTGGTGACCAGCGGCGCGCTCACCATTCGCGATGCCGATGTCAATGAAGCGACCTTCAATCCGACCAGCGTGACGGCGCCTGCCGGAACGATTGGCCATCTGACGCTGGCCGCCGATGGCCAGTGGGTCTACAGCGTGCCCAACAGCGCCATCGCCTATCTGGGCGCCGGCCAGACGAAGGTGGAAACCTTTACCGTGTCGGCGCTGGATGGCACGACGCACACCATCACGGTCACCGTGATCGGCAAAAACAGCTCGGTCAGTGCCACACCGGATACCGGCCTCATCGATGAAGACCATTCACTGGTCGTCGATGCCACGCACGGTGTTCTGAGCAACGACCGCGATCCGGATGCGACCGCGCACCTGAGCGTCAGCGCCGTGAACGGTTCGTCCAGTGGTGTGGGTCAGACGATTGCCGGCAGCCACGGCGGCAGCTTCATTCTCAATGCCGACGGCAGCTACACCTTTAACCCGGGGCAGGACTTCCAGAAGCTGGCCGAAGGTAGCCAGCAGACCACCTCCGTGACCTATACCGTCAGCGATGGCCAGGGCAGTACCGCTTCGACCACGCTGACCGTGACCGTCACCGGCAATGTCGATGCGCCGACCATCCAGGTGGTTGATCAGAGCATCGGCAGCGGCGGCATACTGGGCGGCTCGCTGGGGCTGATCGCTGATGTGTATCAGGGCGGCGCGGCCA
This sequence comes from Kushneria indalinina DSM 14324, assembly GCF_003385845.1. Lineage (GTDB taxonomy): Bacteria > Pseudomonadota > Gammaproteobacteria > Pseudomonadales > Halomonadaceae > Kushneria > Kushneria indalinina. The sequence continues at coordinate 7,922 of NZ_QRDJ01000006.1, forward strand.
CCCTGATGGAAACGCTTGGCGGGGTCATCAGTGGCCTGGGCGGGGTCGTAGGTGGACTTGGCACGGTGCTGGGGGGGGTCGGTACAGCGCTGGGCGGCAGCGGTTCTCTGTTGGGCGGTCTCGTCGGTGGACTGGGCGGAACACTTTCCGGCACCGGTTCCACGGTCAGCAATGTGGGCGTGGGGATAGGCGAGCTGGACCTGCTGGGCTCTCTGCTTCCTACCAGCTCAACGACCGCCGCCACCGGTCTCGATACCACCATTGGTGCCGGCAACGCCTACGCCAGCCAGGGCATGATCTATCTGGAGGCGGGGCATACCTATACCTTCAGCGGCAGTACACAAGGGGCGGCGCTACTTTCGGTGGGCGGGCAGGCGCTGCTGGCCGGTACGGAGCTGGGCGGTACCTACAACGCCGTTGCCTTCAAACCCACGGTCAGCGGCTACTATCCGGTCGAGCTCTATGCGGCCAATACCTCGACGAGCGCTCAGACCTTTTCGATCGGGCTGAGCGTCGATGGCGGGGCACTGCTGCCGCTGTCCTCGCTGAACTTCGGTCTCTACGGCAGCCCGTCCACGCTGATCGGTGCGCAGTTGTCCTTCTCGCCGCTGACCGTCAATGCCGGGATCAGCTGTTACCCGGTCCATGAAAACCAGGGCATGAGTGGCACCCGCATCGAGCTGGGCACGCCGAAAGCGGCGCTGACCGACACGATTGGCAGCGAGACCCTTTCGATCTCGGCCAGCAAGCTGCCGGTCGGCTCGGTACTCAGCGATGGGGCCGGGCACAGTGTCACGATCAGCTCGGCTACCCAGTCGGTGCCTCTTGATGGCTGGTCCCTGCCTGATCTGAAGCTTTTGCCGCCGGCAGGCTTTGTGGGCGTGATTCCGATGGTCTTCACGGCCACGGCTACCGGTATTTACGGCGGTCAGGCGTCGAGTTCGGTGACCCAGAACGTCGCTGTTTTTGCGGTCGACCCCGGTCGCGGCAGCGTCACGGAAGACCAGACTCCCAATACGCTGACCACAACCAACACGCTGCTGCTGGTAGACAGTCAAAACCATCAGATTGCCATCGATCCGGCAAGCGTTACGCCGGCGCAGGGCAATCTGGGCAGTCTTGCCATCAATGCTCAGGGGCAGTGGCAATATAGCGTTGCCAACTCGGTCACCCAGTCGCTGGGCGAGGGCCAGACGAAGATCGACACCTTCACGGTGAAGGCAGCCAACGGCTCGACGCAGACCATTCGCGTCACGGTCAACGGCGTCAATGATACGCCGGTTGCTGTTGCCGACAGCGCAGCCAGCCGTATGGATGCCGCCACCGATGGTGTGCCCACGGCGACCGGTAACGTGTTGGCCAACGATTACGATGTCGATAGCGGCGACAAGCTGACCGTGACCGGCGTCGGCAACACGCTGGCCGGCAGCTCGGCGGCAGTGACCGGCGCCGGCAACGTGGTGATCCATGGCGTCTACGGCACGCTGACGCTGGGAAGCAACGGCAGCTACAGCTATACGCTGGACCCCAATCGGCCTACCAGCCGGGCGCTGCTGGGCGGCAAGACGGCCGATGATACCTTCAGCTACACCATCAGTGATGGCAGGGGCGGCACCGCCACGGCAACGCTTGCCGTGCATGTCACCGGCAGCACGCATGACAGCGCGCCAACGGCGTCGAGCTTCACGGTGATGCTGACCAAGACCAGCATCAAAAACGACGTGGTGTATCTCGACTTTCCGCGACTGGGCAACTTTCACGATGCGGAAAGCGGTTCGAACCCGGGCGTGGTGATTACCTCGATGCCCGTTAACGGCGTGATCTATTCCGGCATGACGGCGGTCACGGCCAATGACGTGCTGTCCGGCAAGGTGTTCGACCCTACCACGCTGACTTACAACCCGACGGATCGGACCACGTCTGTGCTGGGGCTGTTACCGAGTGATGCAGGGCCAAGGGCGGACAGCTTCACCTTTGCCACCGTCGATGGCAGCGGTCAGCACAGCAGCGACCAGACCGTCACGCTTAGCAACAATACGCTGCTGGGACTGGGTAGCGGTACATCCATCAACGTGACCTCTGCCAGCAGCGGTACGGCCGGAGCGGATCTGATGATGGGCACGACCGGCAGTGACATTCTCACCGGCGGTGACGGCAACGACATCCTGTTCGGCTATGACGGCGATGACACGCTGCGCGGCGGTGCCGGCAACGATCGTCTCTATGGCGGTGCCGGCAACGATCGTCTTGAAGGCGGGCTCGGCAACGACTGGCTGGTAGGCGGCACCGGCAACGATATTCTCTCCGGCGGGGAGGGCAGCGATACGTTTGCCTGGATGCGTGGTGACCAGGGCACAAGCGCCGACCCGGCCATTGATCGGGTCACTGACTTCTCGACGGCCAACGTCAAGACGAATGGTGGTGATGTGCTTGATCTCTCCGATCTGCTCGATCTTGGTGGCAGCGGCAGCACTGCGCAGGATGCCAGCCTGGCCTCTCAGTACCTGCACTTCGTCAGGGGCGAGAGCAGCGGGGCACCGGGCACATCGGCCTCCGGCAGCTCGACACTTGAGATCAGGACCGAGGGCCCCGGCGGTGGCGTGACCCAGAAGATCGTCTTCAGCGGGGTGGATATGACCACGCTGGGGAACTCCGATACGGAGATCATCAAGGCGCTGCTGGACAACGGCAACCTCAAGACGAACCTGGATGGCTAGAACGTTTTCGGCGTCACCGCGACCTGTGTTTTGACGCCGGAAATAGGCCCATAAACCATCGCTATTTTTGGCAGGAGGCGAGACAGGAGCACCTCACAATAGGGCCCGGGCATTCATGGAGCAGTGTCCCTGTCACATAGTAAAGACGGGAAGCCCTGTCTATCAGGTCGAACCAGAAAAGGGGCAGTAGCTTGGCAGAAGAACCCACACCACTTCGTCCGGAACCCATTGCCGGGAAGGAGAGCGACCCGCTGCTGCAGTCGCTGGTCTTTCTCTCGCGCTATCACGGCGCGCCCCGTTCGGGTGAGGTCATCAGCGACGGCCTGCCGCTGGATGACGGCCGGCTGACACTGTCACTTCTGCCACGTGCGGCCCAGCGTGCGGGTCTGTCGGCCAAACTGGTCAGTCAGCGGCCCGATCGGGTCGCCGATATCCTGCTGCCCTGCATCGTAATCCTGAAGGGCCGCCGGGCCGCGATCATGCTCTCGCGTGACAGCGACCGGCAACATGCCACCATCTATCTGCCCGAAGCCGACGGCACCCAGGAGATCCTTATGGATAGCCTGCGTGAGGAGGCCACCGGCCAGATGGTCTATATCCGCCGCGAACACCGCTTTGACGAGCGTGCGCCGGAGACTGTCAAACTGGCCGAAGGGCACTGGTTCTGGTCGACGCTGAAGCTTTCAACGCCGATCTATCGTGATGTCCTGATTGCCTCGCTGCTGATCAATCTGTTTGCGCTGGCCGCGCCTCTTTTCACCATGAATGTCTATGACAAGGTGGTGCCCAACATGGCGTTCAGCACGCTCTGGGTGCTGGCCAGCGGCATGGGCATCATCGTGGCGTTTGATCTGCTGGTGCGCCAGGTGCGGGCCTTTTTCCTCGATACGGCCGGGCGCAAGTCAGAGGTACTGCTCTCCTCGAAGATCTTTGCCAAGGTCATGAACCTGCGCATGGAGGCACGCCCCGTGTCGGTTGGCGCCTTCGTCAAGAATCTGCAGGAGTTCGACTCGGTTCGCGACTTTTTCACCTCCATGACCATGACCACCGTGGTCGACATGCCCTTTGCCATCTTCTTTCTGGTGGTGATCTGGATTGTCGGCGGCCCGCTGGTGTGGGTGCCCATCATCGCGCTGTTGATTCTTCTCGGATATAGCATCCTGGTTCAGTGGCCGATGAAGCGCTCGATCGAGCTCGGCTCGCGGCTGGCGACCGAAAAGCATGCGCGGCTGGTCGAGAGCGTGGCGGGGCTCGAGAGCCTGAAGCTGGCCAACGCTCAGGGCGAAACCCAGCGTCGCTACGAGCGCGCCGTCGGCGAGATCGCCAAATGGGGCGTCAAGAGCCGCAACCTGTCCACGTCCGTGTCGTCGCTCACCATGAGCGTCAACCAGCTGGCCACCGTGGCGCTGGTCATTTACGGCGTCTATCTGATCGGCGATGCGCAGCTTTCCATGGGCGCGCTGATTGCCGCCGTCATGCTGACCGGCCGGGCGCTGCAGCCGCTGGCGCAGATGGCGCTTTTGATCACGCGCTTTAGCCAGACCCGCAGCGCCATGGCCGCCATCGATCAGATCATGCAGATGCCCGAGGAGGTGGAAGAGGGCAAGAACTATGTGCACCGTGATCGGCTCAACATGCGCATCGAATTTGATCACGTCGGCTTTCAATACTCGCCCGAGTCTCCCGAGATCCTGCATGACATCTCCCTGGTCATCGAGCCGGGCGAGCGGGTCGGCATCATCGGGCGCATGGGGGCCGGCAAGAGCACCCTGCAGCGCATGATGACCGGCCTTTACCGCGCCACCAGCGGTAGCCTGCGCATCGACGGGCTGGATATCAATCAGCTTCATCCGGCCGATGTGCGGCGCCATATCGGCCATGCCGGCCAGGACAGTGCGCTCTTTTTCGGCTCCATCCGCGACAACATCACCCTGGGGCAGCCCCATGCCAGCGATGAGGCCATACAGCGCGCCGCCGACGTGGCAGGCGTGGCCGAATTCACCCGTCACGATCCCGACGGCCTGGACCGCCAGGTGGGTGAGGGCGGCCGTCTGCTGTCCAGCGGTCAGCGCCAGTCCGTTCTGATGGCTCGGGCGCTGTTGACCCATGCCCCGCTGTTGCTGCTCGACGAGCCCGGCGCGCACCTGGACAACCGCGCCGAGGCCAGACTGCGGCGCGTGCTGATGGAGATGCCGCGCAATCAGAGCGTGGTGCTGGTCACCCACAAGAGCTCGATGCTGGAAGTCGTGGATCGTCTGATCGTGCTCGACAAGGGCCGCATCATTGCCGATGGGCCCAAGGCAAATGTGCTCAAGGCGCTTAACGAAGGGCGAGTGCATGCCCCGGGTACCGGGCCGGGCCCGGGTGCGGCCGGTGCCGATGCGGAGGTGCGCCATGGCACGACGGGCTAGGAAAGGACGCTGGCCGCGCCCCGGCAGCCATGAGCTTGAACTGGCTGACGATGCCAGCGCCGCCATGCTGCTCGCCACGCCCTGGCGCTCGCGCATCCTGCTGTGGGTGCTGGTGGCGGTACTGGGCGCCTTTATCAGCTGGGCGGCGCTGGCGCATGTCGAGATCGTCACCCGCGGCAACGGGCAGGTGGTGCCCTCGACCCGGCTGCAGACCATCCAGAACCTGGAAGGCGGTATCGTGCGCGAGCTCTATGTGCGCCAGGGCGATATCGTCGAGCCCGGTCAGCCACTGGTCCGGATCGACCCGACCCGGGCCAGCTCCGATCTGGCCGAACGCGAATCCACCCTGGCAGGGCTTGTATCGATCATTGCCCAGTACCAGGCCGAGCTTGCGTCGGTGGCCATCAATACCGAGGCCGACGGCTGGCAGGACCAGGTGGTGATTACATCGCAGCCGCCCGAGTTCGAGGAGGCGTTTCGCTCGGTCAATCCGGAGCTGGCCACCACGGCGATTGAAAGCTACCGCGATCGCATCAATGGGCTGCGCACCCAGCTCGATCAATCCCGGGATCAGATTGCCCAGCGCAGCCAGGAACTCAGCGAGCTTCGTTCTCGGGTCGCCAGCCTCTCTCGCAGTCATCAGCTGGCCAGCCAGCAGCTGGCGATTACCACGCCGCTGGTCCAGGAAGGCGTGGTCTCCCGGGTGGATCTGCTCGAACAGCAGCGTCAGGTCAACGATCTGCGCGGGGAGCTTGAGTCGGCGCGATTGTCGATCCCCTCCAAACAGTCCGAGCTGCAGGAAGCCATCAGTCGGCGCCGCGATGTGGCGGCCCAGTTTCGGGTGCGCAGTGTCGATGCCCTGAGCGAGGCCCGCGGCCGGCTGGAGAGCCAGCAGCAGGGGCGGGCCAGCCTGCAGGATCGGCTGGACAGGACGCTGGTGACCTCGCCGGTACAGGGCAGCGTGCGCACCATCAACGTCAACACCGTTGGCGGCGTCATCGAGCCCGGTGCCAGCCTGATGGAGATCGTCCCCCTCGAGGATCAGCTGCAGATCGATGTGCGCATTCCGCCACGCGATATCGGCTTTATTCATCCGGGGCTGCCGGCCACGGTCAAGCTTTCCGCCTATGACTTCACCATCTATGGCGGGCTCAAGGGCACGGTGCAGCGCATCAGCCCCGACACGGTGCAGGACGAGAAGGGCAACAGCTTTTATGAGGTGACCGTGGTGACCGATCAGAACCACCTGGGCGGCGACAGCAATCCGATGACCATTATCCCCGGCATGCAGGCCAGCGTGGATGTGATCACCGGTGATCAGACCATTTTGCAGTATCTGCTCAAGCCGATATTGAGAGCGCAACAGGGTGCCCTGCGTGAGCGTTGATGCGGTCATAAAAAACGAAAAAGGGATCAGGGGGTTCATGATGAGAAAGTGGTGGGCCGGGCTCTATGTGCTCTCACTGGCAGGGGCGGCGCAGGCGCAGTCGCTTGATGAGGCCGTGACGCAGGCCATCATGGAAAACCCCATCACGCGCACGGAAGTCGCGCGTTATGAACAGTTTAGAGAGGATGCCCGCGCACAGCGGGGCGCCTGGCTGCCGTCGGTGGATCTCGAGGCCCGTGCCGGGCGAGGCCGCAACGAGAGCGAGGTCAACGGTATCGACCGCTCGAGCGACGCGCACGACTATCGCCGCGGCTCCATTACGCTGTCGCAGCTGATCTGGGACAACAATCGCACGCTCGAGCGCGTTCGCAACGCCGACAGTCAGATCGACTATCAGCGCTGGGAAGTGGCGGCGGCAGCCAGCCGGGTCGGACTTGCCACGATCGAGACCTACCTGGACGTGTTGCAGACTCAGCGGCTCGTGGCGCTTGCCGAGCGCAATGTGGATACCCATCAACGCATTGCCGCTGATATCCGTCGCCGCAGCGAACTGGGCGCCGGGACAGCCACCGATACCAGTCAGGTGGACGGGCGCCTGGCCCGGGCCCAGTCCAGTCTCGTGGCGGCCTATAACAACCGTGAGGACGCCATCTCCTCCTTTATACGTCTGGTGGGCGAGCCACCTCGCGATCTGGTCCCTCCGGAAGAGGTGGATCTTGCGCCCGTACCCGATGAGCTTGACCAGGCCCTGGCCATGGCCACTGAAAACAATCCCATCCTGATGGCGGCGCGCCATTCGGTGACGGCGGCCGGTCACGAGATCGGCGTCGAGCGCAGTGACTTTTTGCCCGAGCTGCGCTTTCAGGCCAGCCGGATGACCAGTCAGGATTATGACTTCGAGGGCAGTCGGGCCAACGACTGGAACGCCGAGATTGTGATGTCATGGAACCTTTATCGCGGCGGCAGCGACGTGGCTCGGCTGCGTTCGCGCCAGCACTCGCTGGAAGCCGTGCAGTACGACAGCGATCGCGCCCTGCGCGAGGTGCGCGATGAACTGCGGCTGGCCTGGAACGCCCGCGATTACGTGACCAGTCAGCTGCCGTATCTGGCGCGACACGTCAGCGCCAGCGAGCAGACCAGGGTCAACTACCGCAAGCAGTTTGATATCGGCCGGCGCAGCCTGCTGGACGTGCTGGACAGCGAAACCGAACTCTACAGTGCGCAGCAGGATCAGGTGCAGGGGCGTTTTGCCCTGACGCGTGCACGCTATCGCCTGCTGGCCGTGACCGGCCATCTGCTCGATACCCTTCAGATTCGTGTGAATCAGGACGATGTTGACGGGAACCAGCTGCTCGGGATGGGCAGTATTGCGCAGGGAGTCGGGCCATGAGTCTCTTTCATCGTCTTGTGATTGGAGTAGCCGGGCTGTTGCTGCTCTTTTCGATCGGTATCTTTGCCATCAACGTCAATCACGCCCGCCAGTCGCTGCTCGACAGTCAGCGGATGGAAACGGCCAACATGACCCAGGGGCTGAGTCTGGCGCTGGTGCAGTTCATCGAAGAGGAGGACTGGACCAGCGCCCGAACGCTTTTGCAGGCCACCTCGGATGGCAGCTTCGTCAATACGCTCAGGCTTGAGGCAGTGGGTCTGGACGAGCCGCTGGTGGTACAAAACCCCGGCAGTACCCGGGCGCCCGCCTGGTTTCAGGCGCTGGTGGCACTGCCGCAGCTGTCCACCCAGCGTGAAATTTCCGGCGGCTGGTCGCCGCTGGGCGCCATCATGCTCGAAGCCGATAACAGCCTGCCCTATAACCAGCTCTGGAAGCTCGGCCTGAATCTTCTGCTCTGGCTGGCGGTCGGCATGGTACTGACGCTGGCAATTTGCGTTGTCGGTTTCCGGCGGCTTCTGACACCGCTGCACCGCCTTTCCCGATATCTCGAAACCCTGCAGATCGAAGGCTATGCCCAACCGATCGAATCGACCCGCGTTCGGGAGCTCCAGGGCATCACCCTGGCGGTCAATCAGCTCAGCGCCAGGCTCAACGATCAGTTCGAGGCGCAGACCGCACAGGTGATCCGTCTGCAGCGCATGGCCGAGCAGGATGCCGTCTCTCGACTGGGCAATCGCGCCTATCTGACCCGCATTCTGGATGAGTGGCTGGCCGCGCCGGAAAGTGGCGCGTTGGTGATTCTGCGCATCGATCACCTCAGCGAGATCTATCGCCGCGACGGTTTTGAGGAGCGGGACAACGCCATTCGCGCCGTCGGTCATTACCTGTCGGGCATCAGCGTCCAGGGCACACCCATTCAGGCCGCCAGACTCTCGGCTGAAGAGTTTGCCCTGATCGTGCCCGATGACAGTGATGATCACCGTGAAGAGCTGTTGCTGACCCTGCTGGATCGGATCGACGACATCGTGGATATCAATCCGCTCGATGAGTCGCGCGTGCATCATGCTCGGGCCGGCGTTGTACTGCGTGAGCCGGGCCTTCAGCGAGTGCCGATGCTCTCCAAGGCTGACAGCGCGCTGCGTGAAGCCATTGAATCCGATCAACGGTGGGTTACTGCATCGCGCGAGGCGCGCCACAACGAACGCAGCCGCGGTGAATGGCGTATGGTGATCGACCGCGCCCTGGCCGGTCACGCGGCGACGTTCGTGGCGCAGCCGGTGTTGCTCAATGATGGTCAGGAGCTGCATCGAGAACTTTTCATGCGGCTCAGGGAAGGCGACGAGGTGCATATGGCCTCGACCTTTTTGCCCATCGCGCGGCATTTCGGCATCGGTGCGCAGATGGACCGCTACGTGCTGAACTGGCTGAGCCGTCATGGTCATGACACCAATTATCGTCTGGCAGTGAACCTGACTCAGGATCTCATCGGCAACGATGCAGAAGTGGATGGCCTGATCGAGTGGTTGAAAAAGTATCCGACGCTGGCCTGTCGTCTGGACCTGGAAGTTACCGAAGATAGCGTTTTGCGCCATATCGACAACGTACAGCGCCTGTTCCGCGTGGCGTGGAACCTGGATGGGCGGGGCGGTATTGACCGATTTGCCCGTGATCTGAACTCCTTGCCGATTCTGAACAGGCTGCGGCCGGATTACGTCAAGATTGACCAGACCTTTTTCGTGCGTGATGACGTCGATAACGAGTTTCTGCGCAGCCTGTGCATGGCCGCCCATCAGATCGAGGCACTGGTGATCGTCACGCGCGTCGAGTCCGAGGCGCAGCGTGCGCGGGTCAGCGAGATCGGTGCGGACGGTTATCAGGGGTATCTGGCACCGGCCGTGGCATTGCCGCCCGGCATTCATTGAGCTGTCCGTTTGCCGATAAACAGGCATGATCTTCTGACAGGGAAAGTCCGATGATGATGGGGCGATGGTGCCGGTGGGGCGTGACAGTACTGCTGGTGGTCGCCCTGCCGGCCCCGGGCGGCATGCTCTCGAGCGCCTCCATTCCTGCCCCTGCCGCCATTGCGAGCCAGTATGGCGCCGACGGAGCTGCCCGGGTGCAGCGCTGGCAGGCGCTGATCACGCGGCTCAGGGGGCAGCCGGTGGCCGTACAGCTGGCCGGGGTCAACGACTTCTTCAATCAGCTGGCCTTTGTGGATGATATCGACGTCTGGCACATGGAGGACTACTGGGCCACGCCGGTCGAGTTTCTGGGAGTCGGGCGCGGTGACTGCGAGGAGTTTGCGCTGGCCAAGTATCTGACTCTGCGCGAGCTGGGCGTGCCCGATGAGCAGATGCGCCTGCACTACGTCAAGTACGTGCCCTATGACCAGTTCCACATGGTGCTCTCCTGGGCGGCCGATCCGCGACAGATGCCGGTGATTCTGGACAATATCGACAAGCGCATCGTGCCGGCCGCCTCACGTCGGGATCTGGTGCCCATCTACAGCTTCAACGGCAGCAGCCTCTGGACCGCGACCGCTTCGGGCCAGGAGGCGCCGGTAGGCGATGCCAGTCGCCTGAGTCGCTGGGAGAAGTGGCAGATGCGCGTACGCAATGGCGTCACGCATACGCCGTAATCCCGGCGACCGGGGCCCATGAACAATCCCGGCACGGATCCTGTCTGCCCCCTGCCTTTTGCCGGTCTCCTCTGCGTATACTGATACGTCTGTCAGCGACGTCCCTGTCGCTTGATGTGTTTTTCAATGGAGACCCGTCATGAGCTGGACCCCCACCCGCGAAGCCTTTGATCAGTACATGCTGCCCAATTATTCACCCCAGAAGGTGATACCGGTGCGCGGCGAGGGTAGCCGCCTGTGGGACCAGGAGGGTCGCGAATACATCGATTTTGCCGGCGGCATCGCGGTCAACGCCCTGGGGCACTGCCATCCGGCACTGATGGAGGCGCTGAAGGCACAGAGCGAGAAGGTCTGGCACCTCTCCAACGTCTATACCAACGAGCCCGCGCTCAAGCTTGCCCGTACGCTGGTCGAGAAGACCTTCGCCGACAAGGTGTTTCTGTGCTCCTCGGGCGCCGAGGCCAACGAGGCTGCGCTCAAGCTGGCACGGCGCTACGGCCATGACACGGCGGGCGAACACAAGCACCGCATCGTCTCCTTTCGCCAGTCCTTTCACGGCCGCACCCTCTTTACCGTCAGCGTCGGCGGCCAGCCCAAATACTCCCAGGGCTTTGGTCCGGTGCCCGGCGGCATTGTGCACGGCACCTACAACGATCTGGAAAGCGCGCGCGAGCTGATCAACGACGACACCTGCGCGGTCATCGTCGAGCCGATGCAGGGCGAGGGCGGGGTCACCCCGGCCACCCCCGAATTCCTCGAAGGACTGCGCAAGCTCTGTGACGATCACCAGTCGCTGCTGATCTTTGATGAAGTGCAGTGCGGCGTCGGTCGCAGCGGTCAGCTCTATGCCTACATGCACTACGGTATTACGCCCGATATTCTGACCTCGGCCAAGGCGCTGGGCGGCGGTTTCCCGATCGGCGCGATGATGACCACTGACGAGATCGCGCGTGTGTTCGTGGTCGGCACCCATGGTTCGACCTATGGCGGCAACCCATTGGGTGCGGCGGTGGCACTCGCCGCGGTGGAAACCATCGGCTCGCCCGAGGTGCTCAAGGGCGTGGAGACGCGCTCGCAGCGTTTCCGCGAGCATCTGGAAAGGCTTAACGAGAAATACGACTGCTTCAGCGATATCCGTGGCATGGGCCTGCTGCTGGGCGCGGAGTTCAAGCCCACCTTTGGCGAGCGCGGGCGTGAAGTGCTGGCTGCCGCCACCGATGAGGGGCTGATGATGCTGGTGGCCGGCCCCAACGTGCTGCGTTTTGCGCCGTCGCTGGTCATCGAGCCGGAGGTGATTGACGCCGGCATGGCGTGTCTCGATCGCGCTCTGGCACGAGTCGTGGCCAACGACTGACGGAGGCGCTGGCATGTCACTGATTGCACGCAGTGCCACCACCGCTGACATCGACGCCATCATGGCCATGGCCGAGGCGGCCCGGCCGGCGCTGACCAATCTGCCGGCCGATCGTGAGCGTCTGACAGCGCGCCTGGCCGCAAGCGAGGCGGCGCTGGCGCACAGCGTTGATCGCCCCGGCGATGAGCAGTATGTGCTGGTGGTGGAAACCGATGAAGGCGAGGTGATCGCCACGGCCACGATCAAGGCGCTGGCGGGCGCTCGGGAGGCCTATTACACCTACCGCCGCGAGACGCTGATTCATGCCTCCCAGCAGCTCGATGTACGCCGCGAGGTGGCTATTCTCTCCATCTCGCACGAGATGTCGCACGCCTCGCTGCTGTGCGCGCTGGCCACCACCGATCATGCCCGGGTCGATCACGCCCGGCATCTGCTGCGCGCGGCACGTCTGGCCCTGATCGCCCGGTTCCCGGAGCGCTTTGCACCGACGCTTTTTGTGGCGCTGTCCGGCTATCGCGACGCCGGCCGCACGCCGTTCTGGGACGGCGTGGGGCGCCATTTTTTCTCACGGGATTTTGACGAGATCCACCGGGCGGCCAGCACGGGGTCGAGAAGCTTTATCGGTGAGGTCATGCCGCCGTTTCCGCTTTATCTGCCGCTGCTGGACGATCAGACGCGCGAGGCGATTGGTCGGGTCGGGGACAATCATGTCAATGCACTTGGCGCCTGGCAGCAGCAGGGGTTTAGCCTGTCGCGCCACGTCGACCTGCTTGATGGCGGCCCGCTGCTGGAGGCCTCACGTGATTACCTGCCCCGCGGTCAGTGGCTGACCGTGCAGATCGGTAACCCGCCGGGCGACGGGGCGTGTTCTGACGCACTGCTGATCGTTAGTCAGCGCTCGGGGGATTTCAGGGTCCGGGTCGTGACGAAACATATCAACGAGCGCGGACAGTGCGTGCTGGATGACGCCTGTGCCCGATCCCTGTCGGTGGCGGTCGACGAACCCGTGCTGGTGATTCCCTTCGCCGGAACCAATGACGTGGAGGGCCTGTCATGCTGATTCGACCCATCGAGGCCGGCGACATTGATGCCCTGCAGGCGATCGCCGTCGAGACCGGCCCGGGATTTACCTCGCTGCCGAACAGTCGCGATTTTTTGATCGACAAGATTGCCCACGCCCGCGAGAGCTTTCAGCGCTCGCATGATGCTTCAGAGACTGCTCCCGAGGCGGCGCTCTACTTCTTTGTGCTCGAGGACGACAGCCAACCCGTGAATAGCGCCGAGCGGCTGGCGGGCTGCTGTGCCATCGAGTCCCGCGTCGGGCTTGAAGCGCCGTTTTATCACTACCGCATCGGTCAGCTGGCGCACTCGTCCAGCCATCTGGAGCTGCACCGCACGCTGGACACGCTCTTTCTGTGCTCCGATCACACCGGCTCTGCCGAGGTGTGCTCGCTCTATCTGCGTGAGCGCTGGCGCGGTGAGGCCCAGCGCCCGATGCGCAACGGCACACTGCTGTCCCGGGCGCGATGGCTGTTCATGGCCGGCTTTCGCGAGCGTTTCCCGCAGCGCGTACTGGCCGAGATGCGCGGGCGCTTTGACGACGACGGCGAGAGCCCGTTCTGGGAGGCGCTGGGCCAGAAGTTTCTGCCCATCGAGTTTCAGCGCGCCGATCACCTCACCGGCATGGGCGAGAAGGGCTTCATCGGCGAGATGATGCCGCGTCACCCGATCTGCATCTCTTTTCTGCCGGCGGCGGCGCGCGACTGCATCGGTCAGGTGCATACCCGGACCCGCCCGGCGCTGGCGATGCTCAATCGGGACGGGCTGCGCTTTGAAGGCTACATCGACATCTTTGACGGCGGCCCGACCGTGGAGGCCTACATTGATGATGTGCGCTCGATTCGCGACAGCCACACGGCCCGGGTCACCATCGAAACGGCCCTTGAACAGGACGAGCGACCGGGCTGGCTGGCGGCCACGACCGGTGCGGCGATCGACTTTCGTGCCGGCTGGGTCGGGCGCGGCCCGCGTGAGGGTGTGATCGCCCTGAGCCCTGAGGAAGCGCAGCGCCTGAACGTTGAGGAAGGGGACACGCTCAGGCTGCTGGCTACCTGAGCGCACCATGTTCATGGAGGAAGAGATGAGTATCGAGATCACACAGCAGCTGTTGGTGGGTGGGCAATGGACGCCGGGCGAGGGTCAGCGCCTTGAAAAGGACGACCCGGTCAGCGGCGAGCGACTGTGGCAGGGCAGTGGCGCCAGCGCCTCTCAGGTGGATCACGCCGTCGCCGCCGCCCGCGCCGCCTTCCCCGGGTGGGCGCGCTCGCCGATCGAATCACGCATCGCGCTGCTGGAAGCCTTTCGCGAGCGTCTTGAGCATCACCGCAATGTGTTGGCCGATACCATCGCCCGGGAAACCGGCAAACCGCGCTGGGAGGCCGGCACCGAAGTGCAGGCCATGATCGGCAAGATCGCCATCTCGATCGCTGCCTGGCATGAGCGTACGCCGACGAAGGTGCGAGAAAACGCCGGGGTACGCGCGGTGGTCCGCCATCGCCCGCATGGGGTCATGGCGGTCTTCGGCCCTTATAACTTCCCCGGGCATCTGCCCAATGGCCATATCGTGCCGGCGCTTTTGGCCGGCAATACGGTGGTGTTCAAGCCCAGCGAGCTGACCCCGGCCACGGCCGATCTGGTGCTCGCCTGCTGGCAGGAGGCCGGGCTGCCGCCGGGTGTGATCAACCTGGTGCAGGGCGGGGTCGAGACCGGCCAGGCGCTGGCCGGTCACATGGGGATCGACGGGCTGCTCTTTACCGGCAGCGAGGGCACCGGCCGGCGGCTGCACGAGGGCATGGGCGGGCGGTTGGATACGATGCTGGCGCTGGAACTGGGCGGCAACAATCCGCTGCTGGTCCATGACGTGCCGGACGATCTCGAGGCGACGGTGCTGACCATCGTGCAGTCGGCCTATCTGTCCGGCGGGCAGCGCTGCACCTGTGCCCGGCGTCTGCTGGTGCCCGAAGGCGCGCCGGGCGATCGACTGATCGAGGCCCTGCGTCGGAGTCTTTCCACCCTGGTGGTCGGGCCGCAGTTTGACGGTCTGGATGGCTTTGGTGAGCAGGAGCCCTTCTATAGCGGGCTGGTGTCCCCCGCGGCGGCACAGAAGATGCTCGATGCTCAGCAGCAGCTCGAGGCGATGGGCGCGCGGGTGCTGTCGCGCATGACGTGTGTGAAGGAAGGCACCAGCCTGGTCTCGCCGGGGCTGATCGATGTGACCGGACTCGAGGTGCCGGATGAGGAGTATTTCGGCCCGCTGCTGAAAATAACCCGTTATCAGGACTGGGAAGCAGCCATTAATGAGGCCAATAACACCCGCTTTGGCCTCGCCGCCGGGCTGATCGGTGGCACCTCGACGGTCTGGGAAGATTTTGTGCTGCGCATCCGCGCCGGGGTGGTCAACTGGAACCGTCAGACCACCGGGGCCGCCAGCGATGCGCCCTTTGGCGGTGTGGGCGCCAGCGGCAATCATCGCCCCGGCGCCTGGTATGCGGCGGACTACTGCGCCTGGCCGGTGTCCTCGATGGAAAGCGATACGCTGGTGCTGCCCGATCAGCTGCCGCCGGGCATCACGCTGGACGGGCTGGATGGCGAGCAGGCGACATGAGGGGGAAGCAACATGAGTGACGCACTCGAGATCAATTTCGACGGCCTGGTCGGGCCGACACACAACTACGCCGGGCTGGCCCGCGGTAATCTGGCCTCAAAGCGCCACGCCGGGCTGATTTCCAACCCGCGCGAGGCGGCGCTGCAGGGTCTTGAGAAAATGAAGGCCTCCCGCGATGCCGGCTTCCCCCAGGCGGTACTGCCGCCGCAGCAGCGCCCCGACATGCGGCTGTTGCATCAGCTTGGCTATCGCGGTGCACCGGAAGAGGTGCTGCCCCGGGTCGGCAGCGAATCACCGGAGCTTTTGTACGCGGCCTGCTCGGCGGCGGCGATGTGGACGGCCAACGCCGCCACCGTGACGCCATCGCGGGACACGCTGGATTCGCGCGTACATGTCACGCCGGCCAACCTGCAGTCGGCGCTGCACCGCTCGATCGAGTCCGCCCAGACCGCGCGAACGCTCAAGGCCATCTTCGCGGATGATCATTACTTTGCCCATCACCCGGCGCTGCCCGCCACACCCTGGTTTGCCGATGAGGGCGCGGCCAATCATACCCGGCTGTGTGCCGACCATAATGGTCCGGGCGTGCATCTGTTCGTCCACGGTGATCCGGCGCCGGACACCATGGCCGCTCCGCAGCACCATCGCCCGCGCCAGACGCTCAGGGCGTGTCGGGCGCTGGCGCGCCAGCACGGCCTGAGTGATCAGCAGACCGTGTTTGCCCAGCAGCATCCTGAGGCCATCGATGCCGGCGTGTTTCATAACGATGTGATCTGCGTCGGCAACGGTCCGGTGCTGCTCTATCACGAGCGCGCCTTTTTTGATGAACGCGCCGTACTGGAAGCGCTGCGCGACCGGCTGGCGGCGCGCGCCGATGGCCAGCCGCTGATTCCTATCCGGGTGCCCGAGGAGGCCGTGTCGCTGGAGACGGCGGTGGCGAGCTATCTCTTCAACTCCCAGCTTCTGAGTCAGAGTGATGGGAGCATGACGCTGGTGGTGCCGGGGGAGTGCGAGGCCGATGAGTCGGTGTGGATGACGATTCAGAGCCTGCTGCTGGGCGGTAATAACCCGATCGGCGAGGTGGTGGTGCGCGACGTCAAGCAAAGCATGCGCAACGGCGGCGGCCCGGCCTGTCTGCGCCTGCGCGTGGTGCTTGCTGATGCCGAGCGTCAGGCCATGAGCGGCCGGGTCATGCTCGATGACGATCTGTACCAGGATCTTGCCGGCTGGGTCGAGCGCCACTACCGCGACCGCCTGACGCTTGAGGATCTTGCCGATCCGCAACTGGCGCATGAGTCGCTGACGGCGCTGGAGGAACTGACAAGGTTGCTGAAACTGGGGGCGATCTATCCCTTTCAGCGGGAAGGCATGGCGGAATAAATTCAGCTTTATAAGACCATGGTGGTAACGCGCCAGCGTCCGCCAACGCTGACACTGCAGGAAGTCCATCAACGCTGTAGAGAGGTCATGACATGAAGGCGAAGGCACTGGTACTGGAGCGTCAGAACGAGCTGGCCCTGCGCGGGATCGAGCTGCCTGACGAGATCGGCCCGGAGGACGTGCGCATCAGTATGCACACCGTGGGCATCTGCGGCAGCGACGTCCACTTCTATACCCACGGCCGTATCGGCCCCTTTGTGGTCGAGGAACCGATGGTGCTGGGCCACGAGGGTTCGGGCACCGTGACCGAGGTGGGGGCCAACGTCACGACGCTCGCCCCCGGAGACCGGGTCTGCATGGAGCCGGGCATTCCCGACCCGACCTCGCGCGCCTCAAAGCTCGGGATGTATAACGTCGACCCGGCGGTGCGCTTCTGGGCCACGCCGCCGATCCACGGCTGTCTGACGCCCGAGGTGATTCATCCGGCGGCGTTCACCTTCAAGCTGCCGGACAGCGTCTCTTTTGCCGAGGGCGCGATGGTCGAGCCGTTCGCGGTGGGCCTGCAGGCGGTGGTCAAGGCAGGGCTTCAGCCGGGCGATACCTGCGTGGTGACCGGCTGCGGCCCGATCGGGCTGATGGTCGCGCTGGCGGCACTGGCCTCGGGCGCCAGCCGGGTGGTGATCTCTGACGTGGTCGATGACAAGCTCGAGATTGCCGCCGGCTACGAGGGCATGATTCCCGTCAACGTCGCCCGCGAGTCGCTGACCGAGCGTGTCGCCGAGCTGACCGGCGACGGTTGGGGCGCCGATGTGGTGTTTGAGGCCAGCGGCAGCCCGCGCGTGTATGACGATGCCCTGGGCTGCGTGCGTCCGGGCGGTGCCATGGTGCTGGTCGGCATGCCGGTCGAGAAGGTCAGTCTCGATGTGGTGGCGGCCCAGACGAAGGAAGTGCGCATCGAAACGGTCTTTCGCTACGCCAATGTCTATGACCGCGCCATCGAGCTGATCGCCTCCGGCAAGGTCGATCTCAATCCGCTGATTGTCGAAACCTTCGATTTCGAGCAGAGCGTGGCGGCCTTTGACCGCGCCGTGGAGGCGCGCCCGACCGACGTCAAGCTGCAGATTCGCATTGCTCACGACGACCAGCGGTAGGCGGACGCCCGGGGAGGCCGGCCGCTGCGTCGACGGCCACGACGTCCGGGCGCGGGTGCGTTAAGCTTGTGCCCTTTGTGAACTGTTGTGGAGAAACCCGATGTTTCTGGTCTGCGGTGAAGCCCTTTTTGACTTCTTTTCCGACGAGGGGCAGGTGGCCCCGGACGCTTCATCGCTGTCGTTCACGGCCGTGGCCGGCGGCTCCCCCATGAACGTGGCCATTGGTCTGGCACGCCTTGAGCGTTCGTCGGCGTTTTTTACAGGCCTTGCCCCAGATGCGCTGGGCGAGCGCCTGCGTACGGTGCTTGGCAGCGAATCGGTCAATACCGACTTCATGGTCGAGATCCCCGGCAGTGCCACCACCCTTGCCATGGTCACCCTTGATGACAACGGCTCGCCGCGCTACGTCTTCTATAACCAGTGCGGCGCCGATCGCATGCTGGAGACCTCGCATCTGCCGGCAACCCTTGATGACGTGCATGCCATCCACATCGGCTCCTACGCGCTGGCGGTTTCGCCCACCAGTGACACGCTGGAGACGCTGGTCGCGCGTGAACGTGACCGCTGCCTGATCTCGCTGGACCCCAACATCCGCCTCAAGGTCGAGCCCGACGTGGCGCGCTGGCGCGAGCGTATCGACACCTTTGCCGCTCATGCTCATCTGATCAAGATCAGCGACGAGGATCTCGACGCCCTCTATCCGGAGAAAGATCCCGAAGAAGTGATCCGCGGCTGGCTCAGTGAGCGCTGCCCGATGGTGATCATGACCCGGGGCGGCGAGGGCGTGACGCTGTTCACGCAGGGCGGTGCCGAGTCATTCACGCCCGAGGCGATCAGCGTGGTGGACGCCGTGGGCGCCGGCGACAGCTTCATGGCGGCGCTGCTGGCATGGCTCGATGAGCAGGGGCTGGCCACGCCCGAGGGGCCGGGGCAACTGACGCCGGATCAGCGCCGCGAGATGGCTGAATTTGCCATGTGTGCGGCGGCGCACACCTGTCAGCAGCGTGGCCCGGATCTGCCGCGCCGTCATGAGATCGTGACGTAAATAGCGTGCACGGTGATCAAAGAGAAAAGGGAGGTTCTCAATGTCATATCGTGTCATTTTAATTCTCGGACTTTTGTTGCTGTCCACGGCGGCACTGGCGGATGCACCGGCCTCACACGAAACCCATGTCTCAAAAGACGGGGACGCCGACCAGGCGGCGCAGGCCTTTAGTGATGCCAATCAGCGCATGCATCACGACATGGCGATCGACCCCAGCGGCAATGTCGATATGGACTTTGCCCGCGGCATGCTGGCCCACCATCGCGGCGCGGTCGACATGGCACGCATCGAGCTCGAACACGGCAGCGACGAACAGATGCGCACGCTGGCCCGCGAGGTGATCGATGCCCAGCAGGAAGAGATCGAGCAGCTTGAACGCTGGATCGCCGAGCATGACGCCAGGCCGCAGGAGTAAATCACCACCAGGGCGCTGGCCTCTCGATCCCGGCGCCGGAACAGGGCATGATGACAGGACGTTCCGGGTTGCCCTGAGGGGTGCCCGGGATACGGGATCGTCTGCAGGCGACCCGTTACAACGCGACCTATAACAACAATCGCGAGGTGTCGTCATGACACAGGATACGAAGCAGGACAGCGGTGTTCGTCACGACGCCGTGGCGCAGGACTATCTGGACCGACGCCAGCTCAAAAAGGGCGCCGCCGGCTGGGTTCTGCTGGCAACGCTTGGGGTCTCCTATGTGATCTCCGGCGATTTTGCCGGCTGGAACCTGGGCATCGGGGTGGGCGGCTTTGGCGGCATGCTGATTGCCACCGTTTTGATGGCCCTCATGTATACCGCCATGGTGCTCTCGCTGGCGGAACTCTCCTCCTCCCTGCCCACCGCCGGCGGCGGCTACAGCTTCGCCCGCCGCGCCATGGGCCCCTGGGGCGGCTATATCACCGGCACCGCCATTTTGCTGGAGTACGCCATTGCCCCGGCGGCGATCGCGATTTTCATCGGCGGATACATCAACTCCCTGATCGGCCTCGACGGCCCGCTGGTCTACGCGGTCTTTTATATCGCCTTTGTGGGCCTGCATCTGTGGGGTGCCGGCGAGGCGCTTCGCATCATGATGGGCGTCACGGCGCTGGCCGTGGTCGCGATTCTTGTGTTTATCGCCGGCATGCTGCCGCATTTCGACAGTGCTCGCCTTTTCGATATTGCCCCCGGCGATGCGGTGGGGGCCTCTGCCTTTCTGCCCAACGGCTATATGGGCATCTGGGGTGCCATTCCCTTTGCCATGTGGCTTTTTCTGGCGGTTGAGGGCGTGCCGCTGGCCGCGGAAGAGTCCCGCCATCCGGGGCGCGATATGCCGCGCGGCATCATCGCGGCCATGGCCATACTGCTGGTGTTTGCCTTTTGCATGCTGCTGCTGGCGCCCGGCGGGGCCGGTGCCAGCGCCATGAGCACCTCGGCAGCGCCGCTGGTAGACGCACTGGCGGCGGTGTATGGCCCCGGCAGCTGGGCCGCGGGCTTTGTGAACGTGATCGGGCTGTTCGGTCTGATCGCCTCATTTTTCTCGATTATCTTCGGCTATTCGCGTCAGGTCTTTGCGCTCTCCCGAGCCGGCTATATCCCCCGGATACTCTCGATCACCAGCCGTCGCGGGGCACCGGTGATGGCGCTGGTGGTGCCCGGGGTGATCGGGTTTTTGCTGTCGCTGACCGGGCAGGGCGATCTGATGATCACCATGGCGGTGTTCGGCGCCACCATCTCCTATGCCATGATGACGCTGTCGCACTGGCTGCTGCGCGTGCGCGAACCCGACCTTGAGCGGCCCTATAAAACGCCGGGCGGGCGCTGGACCTCGGGGGTGGCGCTGGGGCTTGCGATCATCGCCTTTATCTCGACGTTTGTGGTCAGCCTGCAGGCCGCGCTCTGGGCGGGGCTTTTCTACGCCATCATGCTGGCCTGGTTCGGGTTTTACAGCCGCAAGCGGCTGGTGGCGCAGGCACCGGAAGAGGAGTTCGACGCCATTGCCAGCGCCGAGGCGACACTGAAATGACAGGGTTCAATGACGAGAAGGGGTGAGAGTGCACATGAAAGTCGGTCTGCTGCAGTGTGATGATCTGGCCCCGCACGTGGCCCGCGTGCATGGCAACTATCCGGCCCTGTACGCAGGGCTTTTACAGGCGGTGGATTCAGCCATCGAGTTCGTCACCTGGCGGGTCCACGACGGGGAAGTGCCCACTGATTTCGACGGCGTGGATGCCTGGCTGATCTCCGGCAGCAAGGCCGGCGTGTACGAAAATCATGCGTGGATCACGTCACTGCTTGAGCTGATCCGCCGTCTTCACGCCGACCACCGAACGGTGGTCGGCATCTGCTTTGGTCATCAGGCGATGGCGCAGGCACTCGGCGGTCACGCCGGCAAAAGCGATCGCGGCTGGGGTGTGGGGGTGTCGTTCAATACCGTGGTAGGACGCAAGTCGTGGATGACGCCCTGGCAGGATGGGCTGGATCTGATCGTCAGCCATCAGGATCAGGTGCTGGCACTGCCCGAAGGCGCCGAGGTGCTGGCCGAAAGCCCGTTCTGCCCCTTCTATCTGCTGCAGTACGGCCCGCGTTTCATGAGCGTTCAGGGTCACCCGGAGTTCTCGAAGGCGTGCAGCGCGGACCTGATGGCAGACAAGAGCGAGAAACTGCCGGACCGGCGCCGCCGCGAGGGTATGGCCTCGCATCATGCGCCGGTCGATGATCACCTCATGGCGCGCTGGATCGTCAACTTCATGCGCCAGGCGGGATCGGTCGCGTGACAGCGTGAAAACGCCTGCAGAGGTGGTCCGGTCAGCCGGCGGTGCTTGCCGGCCCGGGCGGTTGTCTGCGTCAGCGCCTCATTTAGCCCTGTTTCTCTCCTTTGCTTTCAGCTTGCCATTGACGCTTTTCTGATATTCTCCCCGGCAAAATCGCGGCGCCCGGTGGGGTACCACCCCGGGCGGTTGCTGCGACGACCTGCAACGAATTGAGCACATGCTGATGTCATTATCAATGCTGGGCAGGACAGCGGCTCCTTTATGTCTCGGGCTGCTGGTATCCGCCTGCACGACGGTGCACCGGCCCGAGCAGACCCCGCTGCCGGTCGAACTGCCGGGCGCCTTTCTGGCCGTGTCCGGGCAGGAGGCCTTTGTGTCGGACACCTGGTGGCGCGAGTTTGACGACACGCAGTTAAACCGTTTTGTCGAGCGCGCTCTGGACCATAACCCGGGGCTTGCACAGGCCATTGCGCGGGCGCGCATTGCCGAGGCGCAGTCCCGGGGTGATCGCGCCGATCTCCTGCCTCAACTCAGCGCCGGACTGAACAGTTCTCGACAGCGTCGCCCCGGCGTGGGGATACCCGGCGGTGAGGGGGAGGGCTACTCCATCACCAACAGCCATAACGCCACGCTGGATGTCAGCTGGGAAGTCGATCTGTGGGGGCGTCTTTCTTCCCTGTCGGCGGCGGGCCAGGCGGATTTCCTCGCTGCCAGCGAGCAGCTCAGGGGGATGCACCAGTCCCTCGTGGCCGATGTCGTGTCGCTGTATCTTGACGTCGTCCAGGCCCGCGCCCAGGTGGATCTCTCCGAGCGTACGGTCAAGGCGCTCAGCGAGTTTGCCCGTCAGGTCGAGAACCGCGTTAACGAAGGGATCGTCTCGCCAACCGATGTCACCCTGGCCTATGCCAACCTCGGCTCTGCCCGGGCAGGGCTTGAACAGCGTCGTGAAAATCTGGCCCGCGTGACGCGTCAGCTGGAAACCCTGATGGGCGACTATCCCGCTGGCGGGCTGGTCACCACCCGCGAACTGCCCGCGGTGCCACCGCTGCCCGCCGCCGGTGTTCCTGCGGAACTGCTGGCCCGTCGGCCCGATGTGCGCAGCGCCGAGTGGTCTTTGCTGGCGGCCGACTATCGTCTGGGGGCGGCCGAGCGCTCCTTTTTGCCGTCGCTGTCACTGACCGGCAGCACGGGCTCGACGGGCAGCGAACTGTCGGAGCTCTTCAGCAGTGGCTCCTTCATCTGGACGATTGCGGGCAACCTCGTACAGCCGATATTCCAGGGCGGGCGGCTGCGTGCCCAGGCCGATGTGGCGGAAGGCCAGCTCGATGAATCGTTTTATGCCTATGTCGAGGTGGCGCTTACCGCCCTGTCGGAAGTCGAAACGGCGCTTGCCGTGGACAACCTGCTGGCACAGCGCGTCACCCAAACCGATGAATCGGCCGGCTACGCCGAGGAAGCGGTACGTGTCTCGTTTAACCGCTACAGGCAGGGCATTGAGCCTTTTTTGAACGTACTGGAGAGCCAGCAGCGTGCACTGGACAGCCGCAGTGCGTATATCACCGCCCAATATGATCGGCTGGAAAATCGTATTGCCCTGCATCTTGCTCTGGGAGGCGGTTTCGACACCGTCTCGGCGCTTGATCCGTCTGTTACAGGAACTTCTGCGTTATGAAAATGATCCTCATGGCCCCGGGCTTGGCCCTGTTGCTGATGTTAAGCGCCTGCGGCGGTGGCGAAGACGAAAAGGCGCCGGCACAGGAGGCGCCAGCGGTCAGCGTGCGCGTACAGCCCGCCGAAATGACGTCCCTGCAGGGGTGGGTCTACAGCCAGGGTACCGCCCGCTCCATGCAGCGTGAATACCTGAGTTTTACCGAACAGGGCCGGGTCTCTTACGTGGATCAGGACCTGCGCGTGGGTGCGCCGGTCAGCAAGGGGCAGCTGATTGCCCATCAGGCCCCGGAGCGACTGGAGGCGGAACTGGCTTCCGCGCGTGCGGCCATGAGTGAGGCAAAAGCCAATCTGTCGCTGGCGCAGGTCACCGAGAAACGGTATGAGCGACTGATCGAGCAGCGCTCGGCGTCTGCCCAGGAACTGGATCAGGCGCGAGTGGAGGTCGAGCAGGCGCGGGCGACGCAGGGCAGTGCCCGGGCGCAGATCGCCCAGGCCGAGGTCATGCTCGATGAATCCCGGCTCGTCTCGCCCATCGATGGGGTTCTGGCCCGCCTGAACATCGAGCAGGGACGCTACTTCATGCCCAGCACCGTGGATTCCACCTCCGAACAGAGTGCCCTGCAGACAGTGCCGGCGCTGGTGATCGATCCCACCCGGTTCGAGGTGCGTGTGGATCTGCCCGCCTATAATTTTGACCAGATCGAGGTGGGGGCGCGCGCGATCATTGGCGGGCGGCCACCGCAGCGCATGGAGGGTGTCGACCCCGAAGGACTGGAAAACCAGGTGTCAGGCGAGATACATGCCATCAGTCCGTCACTGGACCCGCAAACGCGGACCTTTGAAATCATCATTCACACCACCGAGGATCATCCGCGCCTGCAGGATGGCGCCTTCGTGGCCACCTGGATGGCCGAGCCCGAGAAAAGGGATGTACTGACCGTGCCGGTGGATGCCCTGCGCTTTTTAAACGATCAGGCCTTCGTTTACGTGTATGACGAGGCCGAGGGCCGCGTTCACGAGCGCAGCGTGCAGCTCGGCCAGCAGGCCAGCCAGCGTCGGGAAGTGGTGGAGGGCCTATCACCGGGAGAGCGGGTGGTTACCGATGGACGGGCCAGACTGGCCGACGGTGAGCGCGTCAGACTCATCGAGGCGCAGCCATGACCACACCGACGCCACCGCCGGCCAAACCGGAACGCAAAAGCGAAACGCCCGAGGTGCGAAGCGCCCACCCGCTGATGCGCTTTTTCTTTCTCAAGCCGATCTTCGCGGTCCTTTTGACCCTGACCCTGCTGATGGGCGGGCTCTTCGCCTACTCGGCACTGGTGCAGGAGGCGCTGCCCGATCTGGACATTCCCCAGGCCAGTATCACCACGGCCTGGCCCGGTGCCGACCCGCGCTCGGTGGAAGGGCAGATCACCGATCCCATCGAGGACGAAATCACTACGCTCAGCGGCGTCAAATCGGTCAACAGTGCCTCGTTTGATTCGCTGTCTACCATCTCCATCGAGTTTGAGGCATCAAGCGATACCGTGGATGCCATGACGCGGCTGCGCGCCGCCGTGGCCGATGCCGAATCTTCCTTTCCTTCGGATGTCGAGAGCCCTCGGATCCGTCAGAGTTCGGTGGATGACCGCCCGATCATGAGTCTGGCGCTTCACGGCAATGCCGGCGCCGCCACGCTCAATCAGACCGCCCGTCAGATTCGCGATGCGCTGGAGCGCGTTCAGGGCGTCAACGAGGTCAATATCGGCGGGGAGCGGGAGGATATCGTCCAGATCCTGCTCAACCCCGAGCGATTGCTGGCGCTGGGGGTGTCGCCTACCGCGATACGCGACGCCGTACAGCAGGCCAATATCGAGCAGCCCTTTGGTGAAGTGCGCAGCCAGGAGATTGGCGCCGTTGTGCGCCTTGAAGGGCGTTTTTCGGATATCGAGGATCTGCGCGCGCTGCCCATCTCCCGATTGGAGAACAGCAATAGCTCCCGGGCACTGACCCTGGGCGAGGTCGCCACCGTCAAGCGCATGCAGGAAGCCGAGACCTCGCGGGCGTTTTTCAGCGAACGCGGCGATGACTATCAGCCCTCGCTGGATATTTCCATCACCAAGTCACCGGGGGCGGATACGGTGCAGCTGGTGGCGCGTATCCGCGCCGCACTTGCCGATCTCGAGGCGTCCAACGCCTGGTCCGACCAGGTGCACTACTCCATTTTGCAGGATGGCGGCGTTCAGATTCAGGACTCGCTGTCGGAGGTGTTCGGCAGCGCCCTGCAGACCATGCTGGTGGTCTTCGCCATCCTGTTCATCACGATTTCGTGGCGCGAGGCGATCGTGGCCGGTCTGGCGGTGCCCGTGACCTTTGCCGGTGTGCTGCTGGTCATCCTGATGTTTGGCTACTCGCTCAACGAGCTGGTGATTATCGGTATGGTGATCGCGCTGGTGATGATCATCGATATCTTCATCATTCTGATGGAGGGCCTGCACGATGAAATCCACCGTAACGGGCGCACCTTCGGCCAGGCGGCGCTGATCACCGTCAGGCGCTACGCGGTACCCGTGTTTGCAGCCCAGATCACGACCCTGCTGGCGCTGGCGCCCCTGATGTCGATCGGCGGCACCATGGGGGCCTTCGTCCGGGTACTGCCCACCACCATCATCATCTGTCTGGTGCTCTCGTTTATCGTGGCGATGCTCTGTGCGGTGCCCCTGTCCCGGGTGCTGCTCGGCAGGCAGACCCGATCAAGCGGAGAGAAAAAGCCGGGGATGGCGGATCGGGTGACCCAGCGGGCCGTGGACGGGCTGGAGCGCTGGAGCAGTCGCTATATTCTGGCCAGCCGCCGGCAGTCCTGGCTCTGGGTAGCGGGCGCGGCCGCCCTGTTTTTAGTGTCGATCGTGGCGTTTAGCCAGGCGCGCCTTGAGCTTTTCCCGGCGTCGGATGGCGAGCGGCTGGGGATCAATATCGAGCTGCCGCCCACTGTGCCGCTGGAAACCTCTCAGCTGATTGCCGATGAAGTGGGAGACAGACTCCGCGAGAAACCTTTCTTCGAGAGCGTGACCAAGCTGGTCGGACTCAAGAGCCCCTTCGCGGGTGGCTCGGCGGCTTCCTCGCTGCAGCCCAGTGAGGCCGAGAACTTCATCGGCTTCTCGGTGATGTTCAAATCCCGCGATCAGCGCGATGAAGATTCCTGGGTGCTGGCGGACACCCTGCGGACCGAGCTGGCCGACTATCTGAGAGATAACGTGGCGGGGGCGGAACTGCTGGTCGTGCCCGAAAGCAGCGGTCCTTCTGCCGGCGATCCGATCGAGATGCAGCTCATCGGCGGCAGCATGGACACCCTGAAAGCGCTGTCGCTTCAGGTACAGGAGGTGCTCTCCGAAACGAACGGCGTGGTGGATGTGCGTGACAATCTGGGCGCACCGCAGCCGCAGCTGGCGCTGCAGCCCAATCGGGAGGCGCTCAGTTTCTTTGGCATCACGCATGACGAGCTGGCCGCTCAGGTCCGTATTGCGTTCAGCTCCGATATCATCGGCACCTTTGCCACTTCGGATGACCAGGATGATATCGATATTCGCCTGGGCACGGAGTGGCCCAGCCAGCAGGGCGAGGCGGGCGGTCCCGGCAGTGTCGAGGAGTTTTCCCGCGTGCGCGCCTACCAGCAGGATGGCCGCTCCATTGCCATGTTCCAGCTCATGACGCCGGTACAGTCGGAGGGGGCAATTGCCATTTCCCATGTTAACGGCGAGCGCGCCCTGACCGTGATGGCCAAGAACCAGGGCCGCACCGTGACCGAAATCATGAATGATGTGGCGCCACGGCTTGAAGCATTACAGCGTGACTGGCCGCCGGGCTATCGGGTGGCGATCGGCGGTGAATCCGCCGAGACCTCCGACACCGTCGGCTCGATCGGCATTGCGATGCTGGTGGCCATTACCCTGGTGGTGGGCGTGCTGGTGATCGTATTCAGCAGCTTTCGCCAGGCGCTGATCATCTTTGCCACCATGCCGCTGGCGATTATCGGCACTGCCATCGGCTTCTGGGCGTTCGGCATCTCGTTTTCGTTCTTTGCCATGATCGGGCTGGTGTCGCTGATCGGGATTGCGATCAACAACGGCATCATCATGGTCGACACCATGAACGGCTTCCTTCGGGAGGGCATGAGCGTGGCCGAGGCCGCCGCCGCAGGAGCCGCGCGCCGATTGCGCCCGCTTTTGACCACCGCCTTGACCACTATTGTCGGGCTGATTCCGCTGGCCATAAGCAGCGCCAGCTATCGGCCGCTGACGCTGGTGATCATCTTCGGACTGGTCTCGGCCACGCTGCTGGCGCTGTTCGTGGTGCCGGCGCTCTATTACCTGCTGACCCCGGCCGATGCCAGCGAGGCCGAGGTGCTGGACTAGGAAACGAAAAACCGCCAGCCTGGAGAGGGCTGGCGGCTTGATCCGGCCATGGGTTGATCCGTACGTGAGTTGATTAATAGACGCCGCGAGGGCCCAAAGCCCCCGCGGCGTATTAACGTCTCCGGTACTTAGCCGGCCATCAGCCAGTCACCGGGTTCTGTCACGCCGGCAAGCGTGGCGCCGGCCTGCTCGCCGAGAAGGCCAAGGGCCTGAGCGCCGCCGGGCAGTGCGGCGATATCGCCCAGCAGCGAGGCCAAGATGGTGGCGGGGTGGAGCGCTGCTGGCAGCAGGCTGAACGTCTCGTCGAATGCCGGTGGGGTGGGTTCGTCAGCGCCCGCTTCATCAAACGCCAGCGCAAGCGCAATGAATTGAGTGCTCTGGGTGTCGCTGAAGTTGTCATCCGAGGTCAAAATCAGGCTCTGGCGGCCATCGGCCAGTGCCGGGCCAAACGTCATGCCTTCGACGTTGTCCGGCTCGAACCCGTAGTCGTTGAGACTGGTCAGCAGCGTTTTCTGCACCGGACGAATCATGCCGGTGGCCTCTTCAAGGCTATCGAGGTGGCTGATGTCGGTGGCCCGTGAGAGATCGATCTCGTAGAGGCGAATATCGTTGCCGGCGCCTTCGGCAAAGCCGCGCTCCAGCGTCAGCAAGTGGTGCTCATCAAGGGCGAGCATTTCAACCAGCCCGTTCGTCGAGAACCCATCTTCCTCGACAGGCGCCTGCGGCGTGGGCTCGACCGGATAGAGATACTGTCCCAGCGCCTCGCCGCTGTCAGGGTCAAAACTCAGAATGCGCGACGGACTGCCGGTATCCAGCGCTGCGGCCGGGCTGTCCTGGGCCAGGGCGTTTTCGGTGGCGGTGAACAGGTGCTCGCCGTCGGGCGTCAGGGTGACGCTTTCCAGCGCCAGGTTGTTGCGCACGCCCCAGCTGCCGTCGCCATCGGGACTCAGAATCTCCGGCAGGTCGATGGCATCGATCTGCTCGCCGTCGCGGGCAAACAGATTAACGAAAGGATCGATGCGCTGGTTGCTGTCGCCCTCGGAGGCGATATAGAGCGTGCCGTCCGCTGTGATGGCGATCGCTTCGGGATCGATCTCGCCGGCCGCCCAGGGCTCTCCGCCGGGCTGGCGCAGGGTGGTGACATCGGTCAGGCGCACATCGCCATCATTGAGCGCGCCGTCGTCCAGATCGATGCGCAGGCTGTAAAAGCGGGCATCGTCGTACTCGCTGCGATCATCGGAGATGGCCAGGTATTCGCCGCTGACCGGATCGCGGGTCAGTCCCGACAGCCCGCCCAGGGTGGTGTTCTGGAATTCGGTGCCGCTGTCAAAGGCGGTCTGGCCGATGAACTCGATGTCCTGTACCTGTGTGTCATTGTCATCAATGGCGAGATCGGCCCACACCAGACGGTGATCGGAAGCCTCGACGCGCTCGCTTCCGGTATCACCCTCAACCGGCCAGAACACGCCGCCATCCAGCCGGGTCAGGCCCTGGTCCGAGGGCAGCACGTAATCCACACGCAGGTTGCCGGGGGCCTCGTCGTTGAAGTCGGCGGTATCAAAGCGCGGGTCGCCGCGGTGGGTGGCATTCGCGCCGCCCTGTTCAAGTGCGGCAACCACGCCGCCCTCACTGTCCGGTGTGAGACCGGCGGCAATCAGCGGATGCCCCAGCAGCTGCTGGGCGGCGCCCGGCAGGCTGTCGCCATCCAGCGGGTCGACGTTCTGATCGCCGGCAATCACGAAGCGCGCGTTGGCCTCCAGGCCACCACTGCGCCCCTGGTCGTCCACGAGGTAGTCACCCTTGCCGGGCGTGACGTAGTCGGCCCACAGGCGGATCTCGTCGGCGTTGCGCAGGCCGTTGCGATTCTCCGGGCCGTCAAAGCTGGGCGGTGTGGGGTGCGAGGCAAGCAGGTGCATGATCTCGCCGTCGACGTTGACCGGGATGTCCCAGTGGCTCTTGGAGGAGAGCGGCAGCACGTCCAGCGCGGCATCCGAGTAGTAGTCGCCCGTGTCAGCGGTCTCCGGGTTGTCCGGCAGTCGCGCCCCCGGCATGTCCTTCCAGAGAAAATCACCGAAGGTGCGGATGTCCTCGGTCTCAAGCGGGTAGCGCGACAGCACCAGCATGCCGTACTGCCCGGTGAACTGACCAAACCCCAGCGCATCGTCGGCGTAGCCCGGTGCCCCGGGGGTGGCCTCGCCACTGCCGTCCAGATCCACGCCGGAGGCGACGCCGGTGTTGACCGGCGCGCTGAAGGCGTAGGGGTAATCGATCCCCGGCGCGTCACCCTGAGACGTGCTCAGGTAGTGCTCGCGAAAGAGCTCGGCCGCAGCGGGGTCGTAATCCAACTCGTTGATCAACAGCACATCGGGGCGGGACTGCTGGATGACAGCGGCGATGTCGCGTGCCTGGCTGTCACCGTTGATCAGGTCGTCACGCAGCGCACCGGCGCTGTCACGGTTGAGCGAGGCATTATAGGTGGCAACGCGGATATCCGGGGTCGAGGCGGTCATGAGAGCTCCTGGCAGTGGCGGGGCAGAAGGACACCGCTCGAGTATTGGCAGGCCTCATGACAGTGCGATGGCGATCCGGTTATCGGTGGGTAACGCGATGCGGCGTTTGCGTTACCCACTGATCGGCTCTGGTGCTATTCCAGCGTGAGTTGTTGGCTCTGCTCAAGGGCGGCCGTGCGGCTGTCGGTGAAGTCGTTGTCGCCGTGGCGTTCAATGAGATAGACCGGCAGCCCTTCGCGGTTGGCCACCAGGGTGCCTTCCTCGCGCCCCAGGCACAGCATGGTGGTGGCCCAGGCATCACTGACGGCGGCCTCGGTGCCAAAGACGGTGGCCGAGACCAGATCATGCGTGGCGGGGGTGCCGCTGCGCGGGTCGAGAATGTGGCCGTAGGCGTGGCCGCTGTCATCGAAGTAGCGGCGATAGGTGCCGGAGGTATTGAGAGAGAGCCCCTCGCGGTCGTTGACGGTGACGATATTGCCGGCCCGGCGCTCGCCCGGGGTGGGCGCCTCGATCCCCACGCGCCAGGGCTCGTCGTCGGGTTTGGCGCCGCGGATGCGCATGTCACCGCCCAGCTCGGCCAGATAGTTGTCGATGCCGTGGGATTCCAGCATCGCGGCGATACGGTCCACGCTGTGGCCTTCGCCCATCGAGGAGAGATCCAGCGACAGCTCGGGAATCGTCTTGCGAATCCGCCCCTGGTCGGCATCGATGTCGAGATGTTCAAGGCCCGTGTGGGCCATCACCTCGCCAATCTCATGTTCTGACGGCACCCGGAAGTTTTCATCCTGAAAGCCCCACAGGGTGAAAAGCGGTGCCAAGGTCGGGTCGTAACAGCCCTCCGAGCGCTCATGCACCTGTCGGGCAACCTGCAGCAGATGAATGACCTCCGGCGGGGCGTCCTGCCAGTCGGTGCTGCGGCTGGCGTTGAAGCGCGAAATCCAGGAGTCGTCGCGATAGGTCGAGATCTCTTCATCGATCCGTGTCAGAACGCCGGCCAGATCTGCTTCGATGTCGTCATGGGCCGGGGCATCCTCGGCCCACCATTTGACGTGATAGGTGGTGCCCTGCGCCTCGCCCTGGGCCAGTTCAATCTCGGGAATGCGGTCGCAGCCGACCAGCACCAGGGCAGCAATAATGGAGGTGGCGGGGAGAAGCGCGCGTGTGTTCATGAGCAACCATTGACAGAAATGAGTCCGTATTCACCCTCAGGGCGATGGTGAACAAATCATCCATTGTGCGTCATCGCGACGCGCAGCTCCATTCAGGTTACGCTGAGGGCTTGTTGCCACGTCATGGGAGGGGAATATGCCACTGGATTCGCAGTTTGGACGCTGGCTGCAGGAGGCGGCCGACAGGGCGCCGGATGTCAGCGCCATGAGTGTGGCCCAGCGTCGCGCCGCCGCCGACCAGGCCAACCTGAAAATCCAGCGCCCGCCGCTGGCCTATCCGGTGGCGGAAATCCGGGATATCAATATTCCCGGACCGGCCGGGGCCATGACGCTGCGGCTCTATTATCCCATCGTGCATGGTTCGAGCGGGCCACGACCGGTGACGGTGTTCTTCCACGGCGGCGGGTTCGTGACCGGCTCGCTGGCCACCTATGACGTGATCTGTCGCGCACTGTGTCGCGCCTCAAAAACCATTGTGGCCTTTGTCGACTATCGCCTGGCGCCCGAGCACCCCTTTCCGGCCGCACCGGACGATGCGCTGGCGGCGGTGCGCTATATCGGGCGTCATGCCGGCAACTTCGGCGGTGACAGCGAGCGCCTGGCGCTGGCCGGTGACAGCGCCGGCGGGCTGCTGGCGGCGCTGACGGCCCTGCGGGTGCGTGATGAGGGCGGCCCGGCGCTGCGCGGGCAGTGTCTGCTCTATCCCATGCTGGATCTGCAGCGCGAGGGCGTGGCGTCGCTGGCGCGCCATGCCAGCGGTTACGGCTTCACCCGCGATGCGCGTGACTGGTACATCGAGCAGTACCTGCCGGATGAGGCGGCACGCGCCCACCCCTTTAATATGCTGCTTGAGCGTCGTGATCTGGCCGAACTGCCGCCGGCGCTGGTCATGACGGCGGAGTTCGACCCGGTCTGTGACGAGGGCGTGCGCTACGCCGCGCTTTTGGCCGAGCAGGGCGTACTGACGCGCCACAGTCACTACTACGGCATGATCCACGCCTTTATCCGCCGGCTCGGCCAGCACGTTCAGGCCGACCAGGCCATCGATGAATGTGGCGCCTGGCTGCGTCGGGTGCTGGTCTCTCCTGCCGCCTGAGTTCGTTTTCGCCTCTTGCCTGCCGACAGCGCGCCTGGCTTTTATTTTATACAATGCCAGGCGTGCTTCGTTACGCACTTCAGCGTCCATGAAAGGCTGAGCAGAGTGTCGTTAG
This sequence comes from Kushneria indalinina DSM 14324, assembly GCF_003385845.1. Classification (GTDB taxonomy): domain Bacteria; phylum Pseudomonadota; class Gammaproteobacteria; order Pseudomonadales; family Halomonadaceae; genus Kushneria; species Kushneria indalinina. The sequence goes on from NZ_QRDJ01000006.1 coordinate 40,768, forward strand.
CGTCTACGACCTTTGTTTATTCCACCAAGGTCCATCTGTCGACCTCTCCGGCAGGTGAATAAGCTCTGCGGGTTACAAAAACCTCACAGGCGACCGTGGCCGCACTCACCGGATCGGATCGATCCGGGATGTCGCGTGCGCAAGGGTCAAGGAGCATATCGATATGGTGACCTTTCTGGCAGGAATCGTGCTGCTGGTAGTGGGGTATTTCACCTACGGCAAGTTTGTGGAACGCGTTTTCGAATCCAATCACCGCCGTCCCACGCCGGCACACACGCTGCGCGATGACGTCGACTATCTGCCCATGGGCACCAAGCGCAATGCGCTGATCCAGCTGTTGAATATTGCCGGCGTCGGGCCAATCTTCGGGCCGATTCTGGGCGCACTGTATGGGCCGGTGGCCTTTATCTGGATCGTGGTGGGCTGCATCTTCGCCGGCGCCGTGCATGACTATCTCACCGGCATGATCTCGATTCGCAATCATGGCGCGCATCTGCCGCAGCTGGCCGGCAAGTTTCTGGGCCGGGTGATGAAGCACGTGGTCAACTTCTTCGCACTGCTGCTGTTGCTGCTGGTAGCCACCGTGTTCGTCACGGCGCCGGCGACGCTTTTGGCCAACATGCTGCCGGTGTCGCTGACCGTCATTACGCTGGCGATCTTTGCCTACTATCTGCTGGCCACGCTGTTGCCCATCGACAAGGTGATCGGGCGAATTTATCCGTGGTTCGGGGCGCTTTTGGTGTTCAGCGCCGCCGGGATCGGCCTCATGATGATCGTGCGCGGCGCCCCGATTCCGGAGCTCAATTTCTCCAATATGCATCCGGAAGGCGCGCCGATCTTCCCGCTGTTGTTCCTGACCATCTCCTGCGGGGCGCTGTCGGGCTTTCATGCGACGCAAACGCCGATCATTTCGCGCACCACCGGCAATGAGAACAACGGTCGCAAGATCTTCTACGGCATGATGATTACCGAAGGCGTGATCGCCATGATCTGGGCGGCGGCGGCCATGAGCCTGTTCCACGGTGACAGCAGCCTCTCCCAGGTGCTGGCGCAGGGCGGGCCGGCAGCCGTGGTGCAGAGCGTGTCGGTCAATCTGCTGGGCGCCGTGGGCGGCACGCTGGCGGTGCTGGGCGTGATTGTACTGCCGATCACCTCGGGCGATACCGCCTTTCGCAGCGCGCGCATGATCATTGCCGACTATCTCCACATCGGTCAGCGTCCGCTCGCCAAACGCATCATGGTCGCCGCACCGCTGTTCGTGATCTCCTATGGTTTGACCCATATGGATTTCACGCTGCTGTGGCGCTATTTCTCGTGGGCCAATCAGACCACGGCGGTCATCGCGCTTTGGGTCGCGACCATGTATCTGATTCTGGCCAAAAAAACCTACTGGCTGACGCTGTTGCCGGCGCTGTTCATGACCATGGCGACGTTTACCTACATCGCCTGGGCACCGATCGGCTTTGGGCTGCCCTTGAGCGTGGCCTATATCGTGGCCGCACTCGGCACCGCCGTGGCGCTGGCGCTGTTCATCAAGCGGGTGCGCCGGCTTTCGGGCGGCATCTTTGCCGTCGATGAACCTGCAGAGCCCGGTGCACAAGGCGCAACGCTTGCCGGCGCGGTCTGATCGGCAGTACAACATGCTGTAAAGGCGCATAAAAAAGGCCCCGTCACCGACGGGGGCTTGTTCGTTCAATACACAATATACACGATGGCCGCGGGGCGCAGGTTACTCCTGATCCGGCTGCGGGGCGTTGGTGCCGTCTTCGTTGAAGTATTTATCGTGAATCTCGTCATAGGTGCCGTTGGACTTCAGCGTGGCAAGTGCCTCGTTGAATTTCTCGGCCAGCGCCTCGTCGCGCTGGCGGAAGGCCATGCCGAAGCCGTCACCGAAGTACTCCTTCGGCTCGGTCATCATCTCGCCCAGGGTCTTGTACTCGCCGCCTTCAAGCAGCGCGGCCTGACCGGTGGGGTAGTCCAGAAAGGCGATGTCCAGACGGCCGGTTTCCATATCCACGGCCACGTCATCGGCGCTGGCGTAGCGCTGGATATTGGCCACGTCGCCAAACTCATCGGTCACGTAGTTGTCCTGGACGGTGCCGCGCTGCACGCCGATGCTGCGATCCTTGAGATCATTTGAGTCAACGCCTGCCAGATCCGTCGAGGCAGGCGCAAACCAGGCAGAGGGCGGTACCAGATAAGGATCGGAGAACAGTACCTGCTGGCGGCGCTCATCGTTGATGGTCATCGAAGACATGATGGCGTCGAACTTGCGCGACATGAGTCCGGGGATGATGCCGTCCCAGCCCTGTTCGACCCAGTTGCACTTGAGCTCGGCCTGCTCACACAGCGCATTGCCCAGCTCGATGTCAAAGCCTGCCAGCTCGCCGGACGGCGTGCGGTACTCCATCGGGACGTAGGGAATATCCACGCCGATACGGACCGTATCGTAATCACGCGCCTGCGCCGAGCCGGCAGCGATCGCTGCCCCCAGCAGTGAAACCGTCAGTAGTCTTTTCATCATTGTCTCTCTTTTAAAAGGACCGCCCGGTGACCCGGGTCGACGCTGGATTATCACCATGATCCCCCCTTTGGATGCAAGCGCTGTAACAGCGTGTAAGGGGGTCATGGTGGTCTCGGAGCGCCTCAGCGCGGCTTTAAATGGGCCAGCATGCGCTTTTCCAGCAGCCTGAAGATGCCCTGGATGGCAAAGCTCAGCACCATGTAGCACAGCGCCACGAAGATGAACGCCGAGAAGGGGGCGTAATAGCGCGAGTAGATGTTGTAGGCCACGCCGGTAAGATCGGCAATGGTCACAACGCTTGCGATCGCGCTGGCGTGCAGCATGAAGATGACCTCATTGCCGTAGGCCGGCAGGGCGCGACGCAGGGCGCTGGGCAGGATGATGCGGCGATAGGCCAGCATGGGTGACATGCCGTAGGCGCGCGCGGCTTCCAGCTCGCCCCGCGGCATGGCCTTGATGGCGCCATAAAAGATCTCGGTGGTATAGGCCGCCGTGTTGAGCGTGAACGCCAGCAGGGCCGGATAGAGTGGGTCCTTGATCAGTGGCCAGACAATGCTGCCCTGCACGCCCGGAATAAAGGCCAGGCCGTAGTAGGCAATATAGAGCTGGATCAGCAGTGGCGTCCCGCGAAAGACCCAGGTAAACAGCCAGATCATTCTGCTGATGACCCGGATCGGGCTGGCACGGCCAATGGCCAGCGGCACGGCCAGAAACAGCCCGAGCAACAGCGAGATAAAGACCAGCTGGACGGTGTTGACGAAGCCGTCCCAGTACTGCGCCAGCGTTGAGGCTGTAAAGATGGCATTGTCATCAAGCCAGGGGGCGAGGGACTGCAGCAGTTCCTGCATTACGGCGTCTCCTCGAATCCGGCGTTATAGCGCTTTTTGAGCCACTGCATGACAATTTCCGACACGGACGTGATGGCGAGATAGCCCAGCGCCACCGGAATCATGAACAAAAAGGTCTGGTGGGTCGCCCGCGTGGCTTCTGCCGCCACGCGCACCATGTCGGACAGTCCGATGATCGACACCAGCGCGGTGGTTTTCAAAAGCACCATCCAGTTGTTGCCAAGCCCCGGCAGGGCGTGGCGCATCATCAGCGGAAAGCGGATGCGGCGAAACAGCAGCCAGCTGCTCATGCCAAAGGACTCGGCCGCCTCGACCTGACCCTGATCAACCGCCAGAAAGGCGCCGCGAAAGGTTTCGGCCATGTAGGCGCCAAAGATCAGTCCGATGGTGATGACGCCGGCCACAAAGGGGTCAACGTTGATGAAAATGTCCCAGCCCCAGCGGTCGTAGATCATGTCGGTGACCGCATTGATACCGATCTGGGCGCCGTAAAACAGCAGCATCATCAGCACCAGGTCGGGCACGCCGCGAATGATGACGGTGTAGACAATCGCCGGCAGACGCAAAACGGCCAGCCGCGACAGGCGGGCGCTGGCGGTCAAAAGCCCCAGCACGACCGCCAGCAACAGCGACAGTACGGCCAGTTCAAGGGTCAGCAGGGCGCCCTCGAGAAGACGGGGGCCATAGCCCTGAAAATCGATCATGGCAGTCTCCCTGGGGTTAACGTCCGCGCGGGGCGAGGAACTGGCGCAGGCGAGGCGAGCGCGGGTGGGTCAGCACCTCCGCCGGGTTGCCCTGCTCCTCGACCATGCCCTGGTGGAGATAGACCACCTGATTGGAAACGTCGCGGGCAAAGTCCATCTCGTGGGTGACCACGATCATGGTGCGGCCCTCGTCGGCGAGCTCGCGCATGACCCTGAGCACATCGCCGACCAGCTCCGGGTCAAGTGCCGAGGTGGGCTCGTCAAAGAGCATGACTTCGGGTTCCATCGCCAGCGCCCGCGCGATGGCGCCGCGCTGCTGCTGACCGCCGGAGAGCTGGGCCGGATAGTAATGGGCCCGATCGGCAAGGCCGACTCGCTCCAGCAGCGCCATGCCCTGTTCCCGGGCGCGAGCCTTTGGAACACCGCGCACGTGGATGGGCGCCTCGATGACGTTGGCGATCAGTGTCATGTGGGCCCAGAGGTTGAAGCTCTGAAAGACCATCGACAGCCGCGTGCGGATACGCTCGAGCTGGCCCCGGTCAGCCGGTTCGCGCCCGTGGCGGGTCTGGCGAAAGCTGATCGGCTCGCCGTGGACGGTAATCTCGCCGCTGTCCGGGCGCTCGAGCAGGTTCATGCAGCGCAAAAAGGTGCTCTTGCCCGAACCGGAGGCACCAATGAGGGTGATGACATCGCCCTTTCTGGCTTCCAGCGAGATGCCCTTGAGTACTTCATTGTCGCCAAAGCGTTTATGGATGTCGCTGACGATCAGCGGAATGGAGGCGTCGGCCAAGGCACTCTCCTGAAGGTTGTCATTCGTGGTATGAAATCATGCGACAGGCCGTTTTTGATGCGGCGACCCGAGGTGTTTGGCGGCGCATGTTAACAGGCCCGACCGGCGTGCGCCCGTCCGATGGGATCATTGGCTTTCGGGCAAGGCCTGCGTCACGGGCCGGGCCAGCAAAAGGGCACGCGCCCCACGTTCGACACGGGCATTGGGGAACACGATATGGGCCGGAGTCCCTTCCACGATCCACTCGCCGTGCGCGCCATCAATCGCCAGACGGCTGCCCGGGGCGAATTCAGTAAAGTTGGCGATATCCTCGGCAAAACAGAGGCGGAAGTCATCGCTTTCGCGCATGATTTCATCGGTGACCTCAAAGCGCACCAGCGTGGCACTGCCCGGGGCGCTGACCGTGGCGCCGGCGATGCGCGCGCGCAGCAGGTCCAGCATCGGCGCGAGCGGTTCCAGGTCGTTGCCGCCAAAGGGGGCCACGCGCCCCAGTTCCAGCGTAAAGCTCATGGCGCCGTGATAGTGGCGCGTGTAGTGCGAAAAGGTCCAGCTGTGCTGATGCTGGGAGAGCCCTGCCTGAATGCCGGCATCGGCCAGCTGCCGCCAGAGGTTATCCGGCGTGGGTGTGTCGCTGAAGGGCTCGACGGCAAAGCGGGGATAGCGACTGTCGCGGATGGCGGTATGCATGTCCAGATGCAGCACCGGCCCGGAGACCTCTGCCATGAACTGATCGACGGCCTGCATCAGCTCCCGGGCGCGCTGGCACTCGAAGCGCTCGTCATCGCGCAGCAGGGTGTCACGGCGAAAGAGCCGATTGAGGTTGGTATCGACATGGCGCTTGCCGGCCATGATGGCGCGCCGATTGCCCAGCATCAGCAGGGTCGGGGCGCCCACGCGCAGCTGTCCGGCATCAAGTGCCGCCACAAGCTCACCGAGGAGCTCGATCGGGGCGGTCTCGTTGCCGTGGATGCCGGCGGAAATGATGGTGGCCTCGGCGTCGGGCGCGGTCGCCCCGGGCATCAGCGCCAGCACCCCCGGGGCATGCTCGGTCACCGAGATCCCTGGCAATGCGTCACGATTCGACCAGACTGTCAGCTCATCGGCCTCAATGAAATCAGCAAAGTAATCGCTCAGCGACATGTTCGCCCCCCGTCTTTTGTGGTCTGCATCGTGTAGTGTACGTCAAAGGCGCCGTCTCAATGCGTGACACCGGGGGTGGTGGCGACAATTTCGGAGAATGACCATGGATGCCCGGCTGGAGCAGCAGACCCTTAAACGCTCGATCTTGGCGACCCTGTGTGTGTCGCTGCTGGGGATCGTTTTTGGTCTGATCTCGGGGTCGGAGTCCATCCTGTTTGATGGCATGTTCTCGGCGATCGATTCGGTCATGTCGGCGCTGTCGCTTTTTGTGGCCCGTCTGGCCATGCGCGAGAGCAGCGACCGGTTTCAGCACGGCTTCTGGCATCTGGAGCCGCTGGTGGCGGCGCTCAACGGCGCCATCCTGACGCTGTTGTGTCTCTACGCCTTTCTCAACGCCGTGCAGGGCATCATCAAGGGCGGTCATGCGCTCGATTTTGGCCCGGCGCTGGGCTATGCCGTGGTGGTGACCGTGATCTGTCTTGCCATGTATCGCATGGAGCGGCGCGTCAACGCCCGTATCGATTCGGTCTTCATTCGCATCGATGCCCAGAGCTGGCTGATGGCCGGGCTGATCACCTCGACGCTGATCGTGGCCTTCACGCTGTCGCTGATCATCGAGCAGACGGTCTGGGCCTTCTACACGCCCTATGTGGATGTGGTGTTGCTGGCGATCCTGACCCTGTGCTTTCTGCCCGTGCCCATCGGCATCGTGGTGCGGGCGATGAAGGAGGTGCTCTTGATCGCCCCACGCGAGCTGGATCAGCAGGTCCATGAGGTGATGGCAACGATCATGCAGCGTGAGGGGTTTCGGCACTACTACAGTCATGTGGCCCGCACCGGACGCGGCCACTTTATCGAGATTCACATCCTGACCACGCCCGAATTTGCCGCACGCGAAGGCGTGGCGAGTCTGGATGAAATACGCGCCCGGATTGGCGCGGCGCTGGACATTGATCCGCAGAATCGCTGGTTCACGGTCTGCTTTACGGCCGATGAGCGCTGGATGTAATCCGGATACTCAGGCACGGCGTGGCCTTCACGTCACAACGAAGGCGTCAGACACGAACGCCTGAAAGGAGTCACGTTGATGAGAGAACGAGGCAGAACGCGCCGAATGCTGGGCATGGGCGCTCGCACCGGGGGCGCCGTGTTGCGCTCGCGCATGGGCCGTGACGCCGGCTGGGACGTGCTCGGCGAGCAGCTCTTCAACGAGTTGTCCGAGCTCAAGGGGCCGGCCATGAAGCTGGCCCAGATCATGGCGCAATGGGATGACCTGCTGCCGCCGGCGCTGGCCGAACAGCTGGCCCGGCTGCAGCGCCAGGCCCAGCCCATGCCGTGGGACGAGATCCGCCGCACCCTGGTGGAGCAGTTCGGCGACCTTGAGGTCGCCTTCGCCGAGATCGAGACCATCCCCTTTGCCAGCGCCTCCATGGGCCAGGTACACCGCGCCACCACCCATGACGGCGAGACCCTGGTGCTCAAGGTGCAGTATCCGGGCCTGGATCGCGTGCTGGAGCAGGACCTGGTACAGGTACGCCGCATGATGCGTCTGATGCGCTGGATGAAGGTGCCCCAGGCGCGCCTGGATGCCATGTTCGACGAGTTTGCCGACAGCCTGCGCAAGGAGCTCGACTACCAGGCCGAGTTCGAGGCACTTACGCGCTACCGGGAACGCTACGCCGATAATGACGGCCTGCGCTTTCCCGAGCCGCTGGCGGCGTATTCCGGTGATCGGGTGCTGGCCATGCGCTATCTGCCGGGCATTCCCATGCGCGAGGCCGAAACGCTGGACGATACCGTGCGACAAAGGCTGGCGGCCAATCTGGGCGACTGGCTCACCGAGGAGCTCTTTACCCATCGGGAGCTGCACGCCGACCCCCATGCCGGCAACTTCGCCACTGATGATGAAGGGCGGCTGATCGTCTATGACCTGGGGGCGGTGATCAGCGTGCCCGAAGCGCGGCTGCGCTCGATGATGCGACTGCTGGGCGCGGCGATCGAGGATGACCCGATGGGCATGGACGAGGCGCTGCGCTCGATGGGCGGACGTCAGGGGGAGGGCGCGCCGCTGGCGCTGTATCGCGAATCTGCCGCGGCCATGCGACCGCTGTTCGAACCCGGCGAACAGGATTTCAGCGACGCGCGCATTCACTATCGTCTGCGCGAAATCAGCCCGAAGGTCTGGTCGGCGATGGACCGGCTGCAGCCGCCGGCCGACACCATGCTGCTGTCACGCACGCTCAACGGCCACTACTGGAACATGGTGCGGCTCAAGGCGCGGCTGGACATGCATGCCCGCACCCGGCCGCTGCTGGCCTGGGCGCGAGAGGGAAAGTGACGCCCGGGTCGCGTCATTAACCGCCCGATACCAGCTTGAGCCCGACCACCGAGGCAATGATCAGGGCAATAAAGCCCAGTCGGATCGGGCTTTTCGACTCACCCCAGAAGAACATGCCCAGCAGGGCACTGGCGACCGTACCGATGGCGGTGAAGACGGCGTAGGCGATCCCCAGGCTGATCTCGCGCATGGCAAAGGAGATAAACCCCAGCGACAGCCCGAAGCCGACCACCAGCATGGCAAGGCCCCGCTGGCGCGAACCGCGGTTGAATTTTTCGATGCCGGTCACGCCGACCACTTCGAAAAGCCCCGAGACGATCAATGCGAGCCAGTACATGTTGCCTCCTTGTCGCTGTCGCTGGAAGAACCGCTGGAGGGGCCGCTGGAAGAGTAGAGCTTGAGCCCGATCACGCCCACCAGCAGGGTAATGACCAGCATCAGCGTCAGGATATTGAACGGCGCGCCCAGAAAGAGGATGTCCACCGCCACGGTACCCATGGCGCCCAGACCCACAAACACGGTGTAGACCGTGGTGGTCGGCAGGGTACGGGCCATCCACGTGGCCAGTCCCAGACTCAGGGTGACCAGCGCCAGGGTGGCCAGCCACTCCACAGCGCCCTGGGCGTACTTGGCGCCCAGCGCCCAGCCAATCTCACAAAGCGTGGCCGGCAGCATCAGCCACCATTTTGATGCCATTGAAAACCTCTCTTCTGCGAGGGAGTAACCTGCAGGGTTGTTAAGCTAACGATCGTTAGTTAGTCTAGTCCTGTCCGCACGTTGCAGCAACCCCCGGACACATCACTTAAAGGGGCATTGTCATTAATACCGAAACGCGTATCAGGGAAGCCGGCCTCAGGCTTTTTGCCGAACAGGGCTACGAGGCCACGCCGCTGTCGGCCATTGCGCGGGAAGTGGGCATTCGAACGCCGTCGCTGTATAACCACTTCGTCAGCAAGGAGGCGCTCTTTCTGACGCTGGTGGAAGAGGTCGAGGCGCAGATGCTCGAGGTCATTGAGCACAGTCTTGCCGGTGAGGAAAGCGTCGAGCATCGCCTTCAGGCCTTATTGCACGCCTGTAGCGACTTCATCTTTGATTCGGGCAAGGGGGTGTTCTACAAGCGCTTTTTGCTGTTTCCGCCGCCCTCGCTTGCCACATCGCTCAAGCAGATCAGCCGCGACAGCGAGACCGCCATCGACGCGCTGCTGAAACGGGCCTTTCAGGAGGGCATCGCGCAGGGTGTGCTACGCGATGATCTTGCTGAAGCCGATTTTATTGCCATGACCTACTGCGTTATTGACGGGCTTTTCAGCGAGAGCTTCCTTTATGATCGCCAGACCTTTGACCAGCGTCTGAACAGTATCTGGCGCGTCTTTCGGGTCGGTATTCTCGCCAACCGATGAGCAACGCCAGCATCGGGAACGGTTTACGAGACCGAGTGCGAGACCGTCATCAGCGCCTGCGTATCGAAGCCGTTGGCCTGAGCGATCTGATACATTCGGTCCAGCATGACCTGGCCCACGTCAGGGGTGCGCGCCAGCAGCCACAGATAGTGATGATTGGGGCCGGCCACGATGGCATGCTCATACGCATCATCAAGCCAGAGGATGTTGTAGCCGGCGTAAAACGGGCCGAAAAAGGCCACGCGCAGCCGGCCGATTTCCGGGCCCTCTTCAAAGTACGCCTTGCCTTCGGCCTCATCCCACTCGTTGTCATCCGGGTTGAAGCCACGATTGGTGACCGCCACGCCGCCATCATCGCGCATCGCGTAGTGCGCCGTGACCTGTGTCAGGCCCCGCTCGAAGCTGTGATCCAGTCGCGCGATTTCATGCCACAGGCCCAGGTAGCGATCCAGCTCGAAACCTTCCACGGCCCGGCATCCCGTCGGGACGCCCGTTTCACCGCCCATGGCGCTCGCCAGACTTCCCAGTAACCCCTTCAGATCGGCCATATCAGGCATGTCATGCTCCCGCCGGTAAAATTGATGTGGCATTGGTTCGAATCACCTCAAGTCTAGCCATTACCGGCCGATGTTGTGCATGAGTCGCGCCGTTACGGTGCAAGGAAATGGGCACGAGGCCCGCAGGGAGAGAGACATGGCGTCGCAGGCAGGCTGGACGGATATGACACCGGAGGAGCACACCGCTTCTCAACATAACGTGAAAGCGACACAGCGTGGTCGTGCCGGGTTCAGTCTTGGCAACTGGACGCTGAAAAAGAAGATGTTCGCCATTCTGGCCCTGATGTGGGTCGGGCTGCTGGTGCTGGTGACCAGCATGGCATGGAACGCCCGCAACATGATGTTTGACGAGCGCGAACGGGGGCTGGAGGCGACCGTCGGAATTGCCGAAACCGTGTTTCATCGGTATCAGGAGCGGGCCAGTGCGGGCGAATTTACCCAGCTCGAGGCCCGGTCACGCGCGCTGGATGCGCTGGGCGGCATGCGCTTTGGCGATGACCGTCAGAACTATATCTTTGCCTTTGATGACAGTGCTCGGGTGCTTTATCACCCCCGTCGTGAGAAGGGTGAAGACATGTCTGGTTATACCGATCCCAATGGCGTTGCTGTCTATGGTGAGCTTTTGAAAAAGGCGCTGGCCAGCGGTAGCGGGTTTGTGAACTACGACTCCCGTGCTGCCAACGGTGAAGAGCTGTTGCCCAAGCTGGGCTATGTCGAGCGCTTTGCGCCCTGGCAGATCAACCTGGCCGCCGGAGTCTATACCGACGATATCCGAAGCGCCTTCATGGTCAAGCTCCTGCAGTACATCGGTCTGCTGGCGGCCGTCGGTGCGGCCCTGACCGTGGCGTTTTTGCTGGTCATTCGCAGCATCTACCGCGGTCTGGGCGGCGAGCCTGCCTATGCCATCGAGTGTGTGCGTGAAATCTCGGACGGCCGGCTGGGCACACGTCTTGACCTGCGCAGCGGTGATCAGAACAGCCTTCTCTACCATATCGAGCACATGCGCGCCGAGCTTGGCGACACGATTGCCAACATCCGCCAGGCCAGCGAGTCGATCGATGTCGGTGCGCGTGAAATTGCCGCCGGCAACAATGACCTGTCTGCCCGTACCGAGCAGCAGGCGGCGTCGCTTGAAGAAACGGCCGCCAGCATGGAAGAGCTGACGGCCACCGTACGTCAGAACGCCGACAACGCCGCCCAGGCCACCCGTCTTTCCCAGACGGCCTGCAGCGAGATGGACGGCGGCCGTGAGGTCATCAAGCGTGTGGTGTCGACCATGGGCGAGATTCGCGAAAGCTCCAGCAAGATCAGCGAAATCATCACCATGATCGACAGCATCGCCTTTCAGACCAATCTGTTGGCACTCAACGCTGCCGTTGAAGCGGCGCGTGCCGGTGAGCAGGGTCGTGGCTTTGCGGTGGTGGCCGGTGAGGTTCGCCAGCTCGCCAGTCGCTCGGCGACCGCTGCCAGCGATATCAAGGCACTGATCGAGCGCTCGGTGACCCAGGTTGCCAGCGGTACCACCCTGGTGGATGAAGCCGATAACACCATGGCGACCATTACCCAGAGCTCGCGTCGGGTCAACGACCTGATGGCCGAGATCGCCGCGGCCTCCAAGGAGCAGACCAGCGGTATCGAGCAGGTCAATCAGGCCGTCAGCCAGATGGATCAGGTGACCCAGCAAAATGCGGCGCTGGTCGAGGAAGCCGCGGCGGCTGCCTCGTCGCTGGAAGAGCAGTCCGGGCGCCTGTATCAGTCGGTGGTTCGCTTCAGGATCTGACCCGTACGGGCATGACAGCAGGGCCGCATCACTGTCGTGATGCGGCCCTGCTTTTTATGGCACCTTTTCATGGCGTCATGACAGCGGTGGCGCTGTTATGACGGCAGCCGATCAGCCGGCCTTGATCGCCTCGGCGATGGCCTCACCCAGCTCACTGGTGGTGCCCTTGCCGCCCAGATCCGGCGTCAGTGGCGTATTCTCCGGGCCCGCTGCCAGCACGCGCTCGATGGCATCCACCACCGCCTTGCCGGCATCGATATGGCCCAGATGCTCCAGCATCATCGCCGCCGACCAGATCTGACCGATCGGGTTGGCAATGCCCTGGCCTGCGATATCCGGTGCGCTGCCGTGGACCGGCTCGAAAAGACTCGGGAAGTGACCTTCGGGGTTGATGTTGGCCGACGGCGCCACGCCGATGGTGCCGGTGCAGGCCGGGCCCAGATCGGAGAGGATATCGCCAAAGAGGTTGCTGGCCACGACCACGTCAAACCAGTCCGGGTGCAGCACGAAATTGGCCGTCAGGATATCGATGTGAAACTTGTCCACGCTGATGTCCGAATAACCTTTGGCCATCTCCGCCACGCGCTCGTCCCAGTAGGGCATGGTGATCGAGATGCCGTTGGACTTGGTGGCAGACGTCAGCTTTTTGCGCGGGCGGGTCATGGCGAGATCAAAGGCAAACTTCAGCACGCGATCGATGCCGGTGCGGGTCATGACCGTGTCCTGAATCACCACCTCGCGGTCGGTGCCTTCAAACATCCTGCCGCCAACGCTTGAGTACTCGCCTTCGGTATTTTCCCGCACCACGTAGAAATCGATATCGCCGGGCTTGCGATTTGCCAGCGGGCTTTTGATGCCGGGCATCAGCTTGCATGGGCGCAGATTGACGTACTGATCAAAGGAGCGGCGAAACTGCAATAGCGAGCCCCACAGCGAAATGTGGTCCGGTACGCGCTCGGGCATGCCGACGGCGCCGAAAAAGATCGCATCCATGCCGCCCAGCTGGTCACGCCAGTCATCGGGCATCATTTTGCCGTGGCGATCAAAATAGTCGCAGCTGGCAAAGTCGAAATCGGTGAACTTGAGATCCAGATCAAAGCGCCGGGCGGCGGCTTCCAGGGCGCGTACGCCCTCGGGCATGACTTCATTGCCGATACCGTCGCCGGGGATGACTGCAATGTGATGGCTCATGAGATTCTCCTTGTGATATTCAGCTTGTGAGGTTCAGGCAGCGCCCGCAGGGGCGTTAAAAAAGGTCAGCGTCTCGTCGATGATCTCGTCGGGACACTCTTCGGGCAGGTAGTGACCGCAGGGCAGGGCGCGACCGCTGACGTCACTGGCGCACGCCTGCCACAGCGCCATCGGGTCAAACAGTTTTTCGATCACGCCATGCTGGCCCCAGAGCACCCTGAGGGGACAGTGAATGCGCCGGCCGGCGTCACGATCAAGACGATCATGTTCCAGATCGATGGTGCTGGAGGCGCGGTAGTCCTCGCACATGCCATGGGCCGTGCCCGGCAGCATCATCGCCTCGCGATAGGCCGCCAGGGCCTCGGCAGCAAAGGGCGCCAGCCCCGCATGGCGATTGCCCATCACTCCGTCGATCCAGGCGCGCGGATTGTTCTCGATCAGCCGCTCGGGCAGCGGTGCGGGCTGGATCAGCATGAACCAGTGAAAATAGGCGCTGGCGAAGGCGCGGTCGGTGCGCTCGTACATGTCCAGCGTCGGGGCAATATCGAGAAACATGGCGCGCTCGACCCGCTCCGGGTGATCCAGACACAGGCGATGCGCCACGCGGGCGCCGCGGTCATGGGCCAGCACGGCGAAACGTTCGAACCCCAGCGAACGCATCAGTGCCACCATGTCTTCGGCCATGACACGTTTGCTGTAGGCGACATGCTCGGCATCGCCCGGCGGCTTCGAGGAGTGACCGTAGCCGCGCAGATCCACCATGACGACATGGAAATGATCCTTCAGCGCCGGGGCGACCCGATGCCAGATCACATGCGTCTGCGGATGACCGTGCAGCAGCAGAAGCGGCGGGCCCTCGCCGCCGGCGCGTCCGTGGAGGGTGATGCCATTCACGTCCAGATCGAAGGTCTTGAACATCTCGAGCATGGAAAGCCCCTGCGTGGTGTCCGTCATGTTCATTACTCTAGAGGATCATCTGGCGTTTATAATCGCTCCATCACGCAATTGATTATTGAACACAGGTAGATAATCGACAGGGAGGGGGTCATGAAGGCCATCAGCGATCTGCACTTTTTTCAGGTACTGGCCCGTCACGAGTCGATGACGCAGGCCGCGCAGGCGCTGGGGCTGTCGCTGTCGGCGGTGAGCAAGCGGCTGGCGCAGCTGGAGAAACGCCTGGGCGTCCAGCTCATGCGACGTACCACGCGGCGCCTGGCGCTGACCGGCGAAGGCGAACGCTATCTACAGCGGGGCGCCTTTCTGTTGCAGGAGCTTGATGATCTGGAAGCGTCACTGGGTGCGCAGCGCCATGCCCTGTCCGGACAGCTGCGGGTCAATGCCACCTTCGGGTTTGGCCGCGCTCACGTGGCGCCGATGATCGAGCAGTTCACCCGCGAGCATCCGGAGGTGGAGGTGCTGCTGGATCTGAGCGACTATCCGCGTGATCTGCTGGCCCATGATCTGGATATCGGCATCATCGTGGGGCCACCGCCCGATTCCCGGCTGCGGGCCAGGCGGCTGCTGGCCAGTCAGCGCATTGCGTGTGCCGCGCCGGACTATCTTGAACGCGCGGGCTGGCCGACCACACCGGAGGCGCTGGCCCAGCACAACTGTCTGGTTGTGCGCGAGCGCGAAGCCGGCTTTGAGGACTGGCGCTTTATCAGGGACGGGCAGGAGCGACGTGTGCGGGTCAGCGGCACGATGAGCAGCAATGACGGGGAGAGCGTGACGCGCTGGGCCATGGCCGGCCACGGCATCATCTATCGCTCCTGGTGGCAGGTACAAAAGCCGCTGGCGCAGGGCACGCTCAAGAGAGTGTTGCCCGGGTTTGAGACGCCACGCATGGATTTCATGGCGGTACATCGCCAGCAGCGCTTTATTCCGGAACGGATCGCCCGGTTTATCGATGCCATGACCACCGGGCTTGCCGAGCGACTCCCGCCGCTGCCCGGGCGGGAGGCGGACTAGAAGTGCGGATACCCGCATGAATCAGCTGTTCAGACGCTCCATCTCGCTGCGGTACTCCTGCCCCAGACGCGTTTTCTCGTCGTCTTCAAACTTCTGGCCGGCGGAGATGAAAAACTGCTGCTCTTCATCTTCAAAGTGATGCAGCGCCATGTCCTGAAGCTTTTTGGCATAGCCCAGCCAGGCCGGCGAGCTGAAATCGGTGCTTTCCATCTGCTCGATGACTTCATCCATTTCGTGGTGCTCGGCAATGCCGTGGCGAGATTTGCCGATGCCGTTGTCATAAGCCATCAGCGGGTTGTAGAAATAGCGCTCCTCGGCGGTTTCATGCGTTTGCAGGGCTTTTTTGACGCGCTCGAAAAGCTCTTCGCGGCCGTCGCTGTCACCGTGGGTCTTGACCAGCAGATCCAGCAGCGTGCGCTGGGTGTCGTGGTCCTTGCGGATCTCTTCAAAAATGGTGCTCATGGGGTGACTCCTCAGTCAAACGGTCGGCATGTCAGGTCGTTATCGCGGCAGTCAGGGTGCCGGGCATCGTGTTTTATAATCCATATTATCCGCTGTCAGCGATGCCGCCTGCAGTGTAGTTCCCGGCGCTTCGGAATGCCCGCCCCCGTGCAGCTCTGATAAACTTCGTCGGCTATAATGCGCGCATGGTGTCGAGTCCTTCGACACGTTTGCGTAACCAGGTTTGTCAGGTGCAGCTGTCGGCCCTTTTGCAGGCCAGCACCAGGAGGAATGGCTTGAACATTTTGATGTTCACCAACACCTATAGCCCGATCGTGGGGGGTGTCAGCGAATCCGTGCAGCGATTCGTTGAATGTTTCAGGGCGTCCGGTCACCGGGTACTGGTCGTGGCGCCCACGCTCAATGGCCAGCCCGAGACGGAGACCGATGTCATCCGCGTGCCTGCCATGCAGCGCTTTAACGGCAGTGATTTTTCCCTGCCGGTGACGATACCCGGCTCGCTCGATGACGCCATCCGGGCGTTCGCACCCGATATCGTGCACTCCAATCACCCCTTTCTGCTGGGGGATACGGCGGTGCGCGTCGCCCAGGGGCGCGGGCTGCCGCTGGTGTTTACCCATCACACGCTCTATGAGCACTACACCCATTATGTACCGGGCAACTCGCCGGTCATGCAGCGCTTTGCGCTGGCACTGTCCAACGGCTACTCCGAACTCTGTGACACCGTGATCGCGCCCAGTGACAGCATCCGCACCATTTTGCGCGAACGCGGGGTTCAGACCGCGCTGGAGGTAGTGCCCAGCGGCGTGGATATCGAGCGTTTTGCCGAGGGTAACCGCGCGCACTGGCGCGAGCACTTTGGCATTGCCGAGCATGCCCATATCGTTGGTCATATCGGGCGACTGGCGCAGGAGAAAAATCTGCCGTTTCTTACCCGCAGCGTCTGTCGGGCGTTGAGCGAGCATCCCGACATGCACTTCATGGTGGTCGGCGACGGCGATGAGCGTGATGCGATACTGACCCAGGCCCATCAGATGGGCGTGGGTGATCGGGTCCATCTGACCGGTGTGCTCAAGGAGCAATCGCTGATCGATGCCTATCACGCCATGGACAGTTTCGCCTTTGCCTCCTTCAGTGAAACCCAGGGTATGGTCGTGGTCGAGGCGATGGCGGCCGGGCTGCCGGTGGTGGCCCTCGATGCCACCGGCGTGCGCGAGGTGCTTTCCCACGAGCGCAACGGTCTGTTGCTGCCGGAACAGGACGAGCAGGCATTTGCCCGGGCGCTGGGAAGGCTTTCGGACTCGACGTACTGCCAGAGCCTGCGGGAGGGGGCGATTGCCACGGCGAAGGACTTTGATACCTGCAAGTGCGCCGATCAGTGTCTGGCGGTCTATCAGGGGCTATTGGCAGCGCACCGGACACGGGTGTCGCAGTCGGACAGCGATCAGACGACCTGGGAGCAGGCCCGGGGGCGTCTCGAGGCGGAGTGGAATCTTTTGTGTCACCGCGGCACGGTGCTGCGCCGCGTCTTTGGTGGCTCAAAGCGGGTGGCGCCGCGCATGCGCCCGGCCCCACCCACCGGCCAGCGGGTGCCGCTGGTCGAGGGCAGTCTGACCCCGATGAGTCGCGGGCATGATCTGCGCCCCAGTGCCAGCACCTCGATCACCCCCGATGAGGTCACCCTGATGCAGCTCAGGGATGATCTCGAGAGCAACGTGTCGCACGCCAACGGCGACAAGTCCTGATAGCGCGGCACCGGCAGTGCTCAGATGCGCTGTCGGTGTCGTGAGACCCACCGGAAAAAAAGCCCCAGCACGACCACGCCCACCACCGCCACAACCAGCCAGACAAGATCGTCCAGACTGCGCGATCGGATCAGCTCGCCCAGCCGGCTGCCGGCCACTGTGACGGCTGCCAGTCCCGGCACGATGCCGATGACCGACCCGATCATGTAAATCCCGTAAGGCATCCGACAGGCGCCGGCGATCATGTTGGTAAAGGTGAAGGGGGCCAGCGGCAGCAGGTTGAAAACGATCATGGTGCGAATGCCGTGGCGCGAGACGCTACCGGCCAGACGCTGAATGCGATCACCGCCGTAGCGGGTCAGCAGTTCCCGGCCCAGTCCCCGCCCCAGCAGCCAGGTGGCCGTGGAGGCCATCATGGTGCCCAGCAGCGCATAGAAAAGCCCCCACCAGGGGCCGTAGATCAGACCGGTGGCCCCGACCAGAATCGTCAGCGGAAACATGATCAGGCTGCCGATCGTATAGGTCAGCATCAACGCCGGTGGCGCCCACCAGGATTCACGCAGCCGCATGGTCTCGCCCAGCCACTGCTCAAGCTTCTCGGGCGTGATGGCATCGCCCATGGCAAGCCATTGCCAGAAGCCGGCCAGTGCTCCCATGAGCACAATCACAATAATGACAAGCCACACACGCCTGGTCATGACAACGTCGTCCGCAGCCGATAAGGGCCACGAGTCTAGTCAGGCCGTGCCAGGGCATCAACCGATGTTGTCATCATAATGTCAGGATCGTGTGGCAGGGCGGGTGCGTGATGGCGCAATCGGCACAGTTGCCGCTGGTGATAACCGGCCATGCCGCGTCAAGGGATCTGACGGTGGCATGCCTTTCGGCATGCCATCGGAGGCGAAGCGGTGGCTGTTTGGCAGGGGCTCAGCGCCCGACGCTGACCAGCGAGCGTCCGTGGCGCGGCGTCTCAAAGGCATGCTCGATCGGCGCGCGCTCAAACAGATAGGCATCCATGGCCAGCGCCTGATGCGAGACGACGGCATTAAAGCGCTGCGGCTCGCGGCTGTCGCCTGCGCCCAGCGCCACGAACAGGGGCAGCAGGTGCTCCTCGGTGGGGTGGGCGCGCACCGCGCCCGGTGCCCAGCGGCGATACTCCAGCAGCGTGGCGTCATCGCGCGAAGCCATCCGGTGGCTGATCCAGCTCTGGAAGGCGTCTACATAGCCCGAAACGCCCTCCTCGGGACCGCGGGTATCGCTCAGGTTATGGGTGATGCTGCCCGAGCAGATCAAAAGCGTATCGTCTTCCAGCGCCTGCGCCAGCCGGCGGCCCAGGCGGTAGTGCCAGTCTGGGTCATGACGGACGCTGATGGACATGCCGACCACGGGAATATCGGCCTCGGGATAAAGATGGCGCAGCGGTACCCACATGCCATGATCCAGCCCCTGCCCGGGGTCGATCCAGGACTGCAGGCCGGCGGCGCTCAGCCGGCAGGCGATTTCACGCGCCAGCTGCGGGTGGCCGGGTGCCGGATAGTCAAGTGCATAAAGCGATTCCGGGAAGCCGCTGAAGTCATGCATCGTTGCCGGCTGCTGGCTGCCTGTCAGGCGAGTGGGGAAGCTCGACCAGTGTGCCGACACCACCACGATGCGCGCCGGACGCTCGAGATGACTGGTCAGCGCGAGCCAGGCGCTGGCGCTCTCTCCCTGATGCAGCGCTTCCATGGGGGAACCGTGAGAAATGAACAGAACCTGTGCCATGTCATGGACTCCGGTCGTTGAAGGGTCAGCGCTGTTGGACAAGGCGAGAGAGGGTCAGCCGGCCGTCATCCAGCAGGCTCAGCGCCAGTGCCGTGACAGCGAGAAATACCGGATATTCCCAGCCGCCGTCAGGGGCGGTGAACATCCAGCCATTGGCCAGGTGCGGCATGCTGGCGCCGATCAGTTCAGCGGCCAGGATCAACGCTACCCAGCGTACCCGAACGCCCAGAATCAAGAGCGCCCCGCCGACCAGCTCGAGTCCGGTGATGGGCCATGCCATCCAGGCCGGCAGCCCGATCGAGGCGAAAAACTCCCCGGTGCCTGCCAGAGTCCAGACCAGCAGCTTGGTCAGGCCGTGAGCGATGAACATGGTGCCCAGCGCCAGACGCAGCAGCAGGGTGGCAATATCGTGACCTGCGATGCGGGTGCTGGCAGAAGCCGCGACACTAGAGGTGGTTTGCATAAGCGCATTCTCCGAAATGTTTGAATGCGCGCAGTTTGATTGCTTCCTCGTGCAGGATAAACATGCTAATCAGAGAGTATTGGTTTTCAATTCGGAAACAATCATGGATACGGTAGCAGCCCTCAGGGTCTTTATGGAGGTGGCGCAGCAGGGCGCCTTTATCGGTGCCGCCGAGCGTTTGTCGATGTCGCGCTCCTCGGTCAGCAAGCATGTGGCCTTTCTGGAGCAGCGCTTCGGGGCGCGGCTGATCAACCGCACCACCCGACGGTTGAGCCTGACGGATGCCGGGCGGGAGGTGCTCGCGCGCGGGGAAACCATCGTGCGCGAGCTGGCAACGCTTGAAGGTGAACTGCAAAACGATCAGGCCCTGCCGACCGGCCGGCTTCGTATCAGCGCGCCGCACGCCTTTGGCATTCGCTATCTGGGGCCGATTCTGGCCCGCTATCGCAGGGATTTCCCCGCCGTGACGCTTGAGCTGGTGCTCAGCGACCGCCAGGTGGACCTGGTCGAGGAGGGCTTTGACATGGCGCTTCGCATCGGTGCGCTGGAGGATTCCAGCCTGGTGGCGCGCCGCATCGGTGACGTTCATCTAACGCTGTGTGCCTCGCCCGACTATCTGGCGCGCGCGGGCGCACCGCAGCACCCCTGGGAGCTGTCATCGCATCAGGGACTGCACTATCGCTACGCCCGTCACGGTCAGCGCTGGCATTTCAAACGGGGCGCCAACCACCACAGCGGTACACCCCAGGCCGGCGTGACGGCCAACAGCGGGGAAGTGCTGCGGGACATGGCCATTGCCGGCATGGGCATCACGTTACAGCCCGACTTTCTGCTTCATGAGGCGCTGGCCAGCGGGCAGCTGGTGCGTGTCCTGCCGGATTATGATCACGATGTTCTGGGGCTTTACTGCGTGTATGCCCATCGCGATCAGGTGACCCCCAGGCTTCGCAGCATGATCGATCATCTGCGTCAGTGGTTTGAGGACCATCCGCTGTCCCGGTAATGGTTCCGGTCAGCTCGAAGGCCTGGCGACGTCGTTGTGATCGGATTTCAGAGTGTGGAGGCGTTCCAGCGGGTTCTGGTCGAAGTAGCGCACTAGCAGGGCGTAAAGGTCGGGCCAGACGCCCTCGAGCAGATCCGGGGCACTGAAAAAATACTCGCAGCACACGGCAAAGAACTCGCTGGGGTGTGTGGCCGCGTACTCGTCAATGGCCGGTACTTCGCCGCGCTCGAGCGTGTCCTGCAGGGCACACCAGGCGCGCATGAAGGTGTCGTACCACGTTTTTGGATCAATGTGGGCCGGCAGGGCGGGCTGGCCATCGACGGCCATGTTGCCGGTCATGTCGAGCTTGTGGGCAAACTCGTGAATGATGACATTGAAGCCCTGCCAGTCGCCCGAGCGCTCGATATCCTCCAGCGACAGCACGACCGGGCCGCCCCAGGAGGTTTCCCCGGCGCGCTCATCGTCAAACTCGTGCATGACACCAAAGTCATCAAGCTCCTGCACGTGGCGACGAAAGGCGCCGGGCACCACGATGATCTCGCGGGTGTCCCCCAGCGCCTCGAGTGCCTGACGGTCCGACCAGCCCAGGCCCATCAGCGCGATCTGCGCGGCCATCTCAAGGTGGGCCTCGATGGACCACTCGACCTCGCGGGGCAGTGACAGGCGAAGCTCAAAAAGCACGCGCCAGCTGCGCATCCCCAGGCGCGCCAGCAGGGTCTCCGACAGCCCGGCCAGCAGCGGCAGGGTGGTGCAGACGTTGCGCCATGCCGCATCGGGTAACGGGTAGCGCGCCTGCCAACGCTGCCATTTCTGCTCCTGCCACCATCCCATGGTCCCCTCGCAGACAGCCTGTTGATCGTTATGATGATAATAGTCGTGATGATAGAAGAGGAACGCTCCAGGGATCATTGCAACGTTGAGAAGATCCCGCGCTGGACGTGTTGCCCCATGAAAAAGGGCCTCCCAAAGGGAGGCCCGAGACGCGATGGCGTATCCGTCAGGCTAACATCAGGTGGGCGTCCAACCGCGGCCTTTCATGCAGTCGTCATAGGTCTGATCGTTGTCGGCCTTGTTTTCCATGACCTGGCAATCGGCCTGGTCGGAGTGCAGCTGCTGCGAGGTGCCATCCGGCTTTTGCCAGTCAGGTCCACCGGCGCAGCCGCCGAGCCACAGTGTCGTGAGGGCAAGGGTCGCCCCGGTCATTAACGTCTTTTTCATCATCGCCTCCTGCTGATGGGAGAATTGGCAGGCATGCCTGCCAATCCTTGCAAAAGATTAGAACAATGGCGTGCAAAAACAACGTAAAGTTTACAACCATTTGTCTCAATAGGAATCAGGGTTGGCGCCCGACTTCCATGACCAGTCACGCCAGCGCAGATCAAAGAGGTCCTTGCGCCGGTCCTTCAGGTTGGTCACCGAACCCTCGCTTCTGACCACGCGCAGGCGCGTCAGGTCGAGATCGGAGAACATCACCATCTCGGTATTGGGCGTGGTTTCGGACATGACGGCGTCATGCGGGAAGGCGAAGTCCGAGGGTGAAAAGACCGAGGACTGGGCGTACTGGATATCCAGGTTCTCGATCGAGGGCACATTGCCGACGCTGCCGCAGGCGACCACGTAACACTCGTTTTCGATCGCGCGGGCCTGGCTGCAGTGGCGCACACGCAGGTAGCTGTTTTTGGTGTCGGTCCAGAACGGCACGAACAGGATATCCATCTCCTGCTCGGCCAGCAGGCGCGGCAGCTCGGGGAATTCGACGTCATAGCAGATCAGGATGCCCACGCGTCCGGCATCGGTCTCGAATACCCGCAGCTCGTCGCCGCCTTCAACCACCCAGTCGCGGCGCTCCTGCGGGGTAATGTGCAGCTTGGCCTGACGCTCGATATTGCCGTCACGATGACAGAGATAGGAGACGTTATAGAGCTTGCCCTCGCTGTCTTCCTCCATCATCGACCCGGCGATGATGTTGATGTTGTAGGAGATCGCCATGCGCGAGATTTCGGTCTTGAAACGCTCGGTAAAGCCGGCCAGAAAATGGATGGCCTTGATCTGATCGGACTGATCGGTCAGCCCCATCAGCGGCGTGTTGAAAAGCTCGGGAAAGACGGCGAAGTCGCTCTGGTAGTCGGCCATGGCATCGACATAGAACTCGACCTGCTGCAGCACCTGCTCGACCGAGGCGAACTCGCGCATCTGCCACTGAACGGCGCCCACTCGTACCTGGGTCTTGCGCGACTCCAGCACGCGTGCCACCGGCTCATAGAGAATATTGTTCCACTCAAGCAGGGTGGCATAGCCCTGTGAGCGCTCATCCTCGGGCAGGTACTTCTTCAAAAGCCGCTTGACCAGGAAGTCGTTGGCCAGCTGGAAGGAGAGAATCGGGTCGTAGATCTCCTTGCGCGACACCTGGTCGATGTACTGCGTCGGCGACAGTTCGGCGGCATGCTCGAAATAGTTGGGAATGCGCCCGCCGGCCAGGATGGCGCGCAGGTTCATGGAGCGACACAGGTCCTTGCGCGCTTCATACAGGCGCCGGCCCAGGCGGTAGCCGCGGTAGGCCGGGTCGATCAGCACATCAAGGCCGTACAGGGCATCGCCCTTGGCGTTGTTGAGAATGATCTCGCGATTGCCGATCAGATCATCGTACTTGTGCGGGTTGGAGAAGGTTTCATAGTCGACCAGTACGGTCAGGGCGACGCCCACAATGCGGCCTTCATCCTCGATCACAATCTGGCCGTCGGGAAATTCGGCGATCAGGCGATCAATGGTGTGCTTTTCCCAGGCCCCGCCAATGTCGTTGTAGACGACATCCATCAGCACCTTGAGTTTGGCGTAATCCTCGACTTCAAGATTGCGCAGATTGAGGTGTAGATCATCGATCGACATGGCGATCCTTGCTCCAGAAAACGTCGGTCACGGTAGCGGCCAGTCTAGCATGGGGCGGCCGAAGTACCTGAAAGGGATATCCAGCACGTGATGCAAAGCCCGGGGCGGCTCCAGGGCAGGCGTTTGTGATAGAGTGCGCGCGCCCTTTTGAACGGGGCCAAAACCATCCCGGTCCGCTGTGGTCGGGCCTCACTCTCTGCCTGTGGTTGCTGCGTCAATGAATGCCATTGTCATCTCCATTCTTGTCATGGTCGGCCTGAGCCTTGCGCGCGTGCCGGTCGTGGCGGCCCTGATCGTGGCCGCGCTGTCCGGTGGTCTCTATAGCGGTCTGTCCGTCCACGAGGTGCTTGACGCCTTCAATGACGGCATCGGCGACGGTGCCGGTATCGCGCTCTCCTATGCCTCGCTGGGTGCCTTTGCCGTGGCGCTGGCGCGCTCGGGGATTACCGAAGGCGTGGCGCGACGCTTTATCAGCGCTCTTGACGGTGAGCGCACGCGACCGGAAACGCTCAAGGTGCTGCTGATTCTGGCGCTGCTGGCAGCGGCGGTGTGTTCGCAGAATCTGGTGCCGGTCCACATCGCCTTTATCCCGATCGTGGTGATTCCGCTGCTGCCGGTGTTCAACCGCTTGAAGCTCGACCGGCGGCTGGTGGCCTGCGTGATCACCTTCGGTATTACCGCGCCCTATATGCTGCTGCCGGTGGGCTTTGGCGCCATCTTTCTCAACGATATTCTTTTGGCCAATATCAATTCAGCCGGTGAGGCCGCAGGGCTCGAGATTACCGCCGGCCAGGTGCCGCTGGCCATGGCCCTGCCCATTTCGGGCATGCTGGTGGGGCTTCTGGTGGCCGTGTTTGTCACCTACCGCGGCCCGCGTCGCTATGAGGATCGCGCCGTGGCCCATCAGGCCGATGCGGCGGCGCCCGAGAGCGGCACCGACCAGGGCGATGCCCGCGCCCGGCTCAAACCCTGGCAGTGGGGCGCGCTGGTGGTGTCGATTGCCGCCACGCTTACCGTACAGCTGTGGCTGGATTCCATGGTGCTGGGCGCGCTGGCAGGCTTTGTGGTGCTCTCGCTGGGCGGCGTGTTTCGCTGGCGCGAGCAGGATGGCGTGTTCACCGAGGGCATGCGGCTGATGGCGACCATCGGCTTTATCATGATCACGGCGGCAGGGTTTGCCAGCGTCATGCAGGCCACCGGCGAGATTGATGCGCTGGTACAGAGCGCTCACACCTTTGGCAGCAGCCAGGCACTGGCCGCCCTGATCATGCTGCTGGTCGGGCTTTTCATCACCATGGGGATTGGCTCGTCGTTTTCGACCATTCCGATCATCGCCTCGCTCTACGTACCGCTGGCGCTGAGTTTCGGGTTCTCGCCCATGGCGACGGTAGCGCTGGTGGGCACGGCCGCGGCGCTAGGTGATGCCGGCTCGCCGGCCTCGGACTCCACCCTGGGGCCAACCTCGGGGCTGGCCGCCGACGGTCAGCACGATCATATTCGCGACTCGGTGATCCCGACCTTTGTGCACTACAACCTGCCGCTGATGGCCTTTGGCTGGATCGCCGCCATGATCCTCTGAGTCCGGCGGGCAGCGCTGTCTGAAGACGTAACGTCTGTGCAGTGCGCCCTGACTGCTATAGTGGGGTGTACTGCGACAGCGCGGCTGTCGATCACGCAACGGATAAGGAGGAAGCATGGCACGCATCATGTACGATCTTTGTGGTGAAGATACGGCGCTGCGATTTTCTCCATTTTGCTGGCGCGCGGCGCTGGCCATGCGCCACAAGGGGCTGACGCTGGAAACCCGGCCCTGGCATTTCACCGACACTCAGGACATTGCCTTTTCCGGTCAGGGAAAGGTGCCGGTCATTGTTGATGAAGATGACGAAGTCGTCACCGACAGCTTCGACATCATGACCTGGCTGGATCAGAAATATCCCGGACCTGCGCTGTTCGGTGATGACATGGCGCGCTCGCGGGCCCGCTTTATCAAGCACTGGTCGGAGACGACACTGGCCCCGGCGCTGATGAAAATCGCCATTGTGGATGTGTTTTCGATCATCGATCCAAAGGATCAGTCGTACTTCCGGGAAAGCCGGGAAGCGCGCTTTGGCATGACCCTGGAAGAGTTTCAGGACACCGAGCAGGGCCTTGAGATGCTGGAAAAGGCGCTGCCGCCGCTGCGTGCCCAGCTTGAAGGCTCATCCTTCATTGATGGTGATCATCCGGCGGGTGCCGACTACCTGGTATTCGGGATGTTCATGCTGGCGTATGTGGTCCATGACGGCGCGCTGCTCAAGTCCGACGACCCGGTGGCGCAGTGGCACGAACGCATGCTGGATCTGTTCGGCGGGCTTGCCCGTAACGCACCGCGCGCTGCTTCACGCTGATCCAGGCGTTCAGGACAGGCAGGGGCTCCCTTATGGGGGCCCTTTTTTATGGTCTTTTGTTCATGACATTTTGTCGATGTCACGTCAGCGTAGGGCAAGAACGTCCTGCAAACAGCTGTGGCAAGACAAGTGCCCGGGTCCAGGGTTGCCCACTCAAGCGGCTAATCAAAATAGGGTTCCAATACACTCTCAAGCCAGATCATGAAAGCCCGGACGCGTGGGGAAAGGTTGCGCCGATGCGCGACCACGAGCGATGCCGCCAGCGGTTCGGGGCGTAGATCGGGCAGAACCTCTACCAGGTCGCCGCTTTCAATGTGGTGCGCAAGGGCCAGATAACCGGCCTGAATCAGCCCAACCCCTGCCAGGCCCGCCGCATGATAGGTCTGCACGTTATTGACCTGCATTGCCCCAGGCAGTGCCAGTGATGCATAGCCATTATCCTGCGGATATTCCCACCCATCACATCGGGCGCCGAGGGTCGGCGTGTAGTGAACCATCCGGTGCCCCTGGCTGAGCAGATCATCGAGTGTTTGCGGTAGGCCATGCCTTGCCAGGTAGCCGGGGCTCGCCGCGTTCATCATTCTCAACCTGCCCAGCGAGCGGGCGATCAGCCTGTCGTCAACGATGGGCCCGATACGGATGACACAATCGAACCCTTCCTGAACGAGATCGACCCGGCGATCCGTGCTGGACAGTTCAAGCGCCAGCTCGGGGTTCGCCTCGAGCAGTTGCGGCAGCGCGGGAATCACGACGGTCTTTGCCAATTCGGTCGGCATATCGACGCGTAGTCTCCCCCGCAGAGGGGTATCGCTGCTGGCGAACATGGACTGCATGTCCTCAGCGTCGGCCAGTAGATCACATGCGCGTTCATGGAAAGCACGACCGTCTTCGGTCAATTGCACGCTGCGTGTTGTTCTATGCAAAAGGGCCGTGCCCATCTCTCGCTCAAGCCCACGAATCACCGTCGACACCCGTCCCTTCTGGATGCCCAGACTTTCCGCCGCACGGGTGAAACTCAACATTTCCGCCACGCGGACAAAAATCAAAAGGGCCTGGAGATTGGGCATTGTTCACCCTACAGATAACAGAGCGTTCAGATCGGGATGATTTATAGCGCATTTTGGACTCAGTAGAGTATTCCATGTCGCCCACGCCTCCATAAAGGAATACCCATGAACGCCGCTACACTTCCTGTCCAAACGGTCATCGTTTATCACTCAGGCTTTGGCCACACCACGCGCATGGCGGCGGCCGTCGCCGACGGTGCAGGCACGGGGGCTGTATTGGTGGCCATCGACCCCGAGGGCAATATTGCCGACGATGCATGGCCATCCCTCGCGGGTGCTGATGCCATTGTCTTCGGCTCGCCGACCTATATGGGCGGCCCCAGCTGGCAGTTCAAAAAATTCGCGGATGCCTCCTCCAGACCCTGGTTTGCAGGCACCTGGCACAACAAGATCTTTGGCGGCTTCACCAACAGCGCGAGCATCAATGGCGACAAGCTCAACACGCTTGAGTATTTCGTCCTGCTGTCCGGGCAGCACGCCGGGATATGGGTTGGCCTGGATATCAAACCGGCGAACGTCAAGGCGTCGAAACGCGACGACCTGAATCGTATGGGTGCCTATATCGCGCCCATGGCGCAGACACCTGCCGATGCGTCGCCGGAAGAGATGTCCCCGGGTGATCTGGAAACGGCTCGCCTGTATGGCGCGCGGGTCGCATTGATCGCCGGGCAGTTTCGAGCCGGGAAGTCTCAGCCCCTCTGAGCTCACTTCGGGCCGGCGATGTC
Organism: Kushneria indalinina DSM 14324; assembly: GCF_003385845.1. Taxonomy (GTDB): domain Bacteria; phylum Pseudomonadota; class Gammaproteobacteria; order Pseudomonadales; family Halomonadaceae; genus Kushneria; species Kushneria indalinina. The sequence continues at coordinate 68,510 of NZ_QRDJ01000006.1, forward strand.
GGCCCGGCGTCATGCTGATGTTTGAACCTGCGACTCTGAAGGAGGCGCCATGAAATACAATCGACTGGGCCGTACGGGCCTGTATGTCTCCGAGCTGTGCCTGGGCACGATGACGCTGGGCGGCAATGCCGACGCGGGCATGTGGGCGGCCATCGGGGCGGTGGATCAGGCTGAGGCCAACGGTTTGATTGCCCGGGCGTTGGAGCAGGGAATCAACTTTATCGACACCGCCGATATTTACTCTTTCGGTCAGTCCGAGCGTATCCTGGGTCAGGCAATGAGAGACCTCGGCGTGGTGCGCAGCGACGTTGTGCTGGCGACCAGGACGGGAGGTGTCATGGGGCCCGGACCCAATGATCAGGGGGCATCGCGCGGTCATATCATGGATTCCATTCAGCGAAGCCTGGAGCGCCTTCAGGTCGACCATATCGACCTTTACCAGATTCACGCCAGCGACCCCGTCACCCCAATAGAGGAAACACTGCGGGCGCTGGATGATCTGACGCGTCAGGGGCTGGTCCGCCATGTCGGCGTCTCGAACTGGCACGCGGGCAGGATCGGCAAGGCGCTGGGGCTGAGTGCCGCGCTCAATGCCACACGCTTTGAAACGCTTCAGGCCTATTACTCGATTGCAGGACGGGATATAGAGCGCGAACTGGTGCCCCTCGTTATCGAAGAGCAGATGGGGCTGCTTGTCTGGTCGCCGCTTGCCGGTGGATTACTCTCGGGGAAGTTCGGCCCGGGAGCATCGACTGAGGAGGGGGCCCGGCGCAGTACTTTCGACTTTCCACCCGTGGATCTGAATCAGGCCTGGCCCTGCATCGCAGAAATACGCGCCATTGGCGATGCGCGCGGTATGTCCGTTGCCAGAGTGGCGCTGGCCTGGTTGCTTTCCAGATCCCATGTCACCAGCGTCATCATCGGCGCCAAAAGGATGGATCAGCTCGACGATAACCTGGGGGCGGTCGATGTCGTGCTTACGGACGAGGAGCTGGCGCGGCTGGAGGTTGTAAGTGCCTTGCCGCCCTGTTACCCCGGCTGGATGGTGGAGCACCAGAATGCCAGCCGGCGAGCTGTACCTTCCTGAACAATCCGGGCCTTGAAAGGTTTTTGGCAAGTGCTTCGAAGGGCTGGCACGTCCGCTTTAAAATACGCGAACACCTTCGCCCCTAATGCTGAGGCCTGGAAGGTGACTTTGCCGGACGTTTACGATGTCACGGCTTCTCGGCGGCGTCGACAAGCGCCCGAAGTGCGCCCTGCAACAGCGACAGCTCCTTGCGGGTGGGTGAGGAGCGCTGATAGAAGTTCTGCAGTCGTTCCAGCGTCTGGGCATGGGGCTGGTTGAGAAAACCGGCGTCTTCCAGTGCCGTGGCCAGTGACTGCTGGAAATGCTGCATCTGCTCACGACTTGGTGGCAGGTCCTTTTGGCGGCGGCTCTCCTGTCTGGCAGCATCCCCCTGAACCGGCTGGCGATGTCGAAAGGCGCGATACAGCTCGTGAGCGCAGACCTGAACGGCCTGAGAAAGGTTGAGAATCGGGTAGTCCGGGTTGGCCGGCAGGCTCAACTGATGAGTGCAGCAGGCGATCTCCTCGTTGGTCAGCCCCGAGCGTTCGCGGCCAAACACCAGTGCCACCGGCATGTCCTCGGCCAGCGCCATCAGCTCACGGGCCATCTCGTCACCCTCCTCGAACTGTGGCAGGGCCAGATTGCGCAGGCGGGCAGACAGGCCCACCACCGCGCCACAGTCCGCGACGGCCTCTTCGAGACTTTCCACTACTCGAGCCTGTTCCAGCAGCGCCTCGCCACCGGCGGCCATGCGGGTGGCTTCCTCATCCGGAAACCGGCGCGGATTGACCAGCACCAGCCGTTCAAGCCCCATGGTGTGCATCGCACGCGCCGCCGCCCCGATGTTGCCCGGATGCCATGTCTGCACCAGCACAATGCGAACGTTATCCAGCGTCGAGCGCGGTTCAGTCATGGTGTGCTCCCGAGTTCGCAAACGCTTTCAGGGCGTCGCCTTCGAGACGATAGGAGAGCCACTCCTTGCGGGGCTGCGCGCCGATGGCGTCGTAAAAGTCGATCGCGGGCTGATTCCAGTCCAGCACCTGCCAGTCAAAGCGCGGGCAGTGATTGTCCACGGCGATGCGGGCGAGTGCCTGCATGAGTGCCCGTCCGGCGCCCTGGCCTCTGGCACTTGAGGTCACAAACACATCCTCAACGTAGAGGCCGCGATGGCCCAGCCAGGTCGAATAGTTGAAGAAATAGACGGCAACGCCGACCGGCTGATCATCCTGCAGCGCCATCAGGGCGTAGGCATGCGGACGGTCACCGAAAAGCGTTGCGCGAATCATCGATTCATTAGCTTTCATCTCGTGCTCGGCACGCTCATAGATGGCCAGTTCGGTAATAAAACGCACGATGTCGGGGGCGTCATCGGGGACGGCAGCACGGATGGAAATTGTCATGATAGCGGGCACATACGAAGGTCATGGATAAGTGCGCAAAGCCTATCATGGACATGAAAAAAGATAGACATGAAAAAGCCCCGCATGATGCGGGGCTTTCGAAGTGGCTCGGGGAGCCGGGCTTCGGGGGATGATTACATCATGCCGCCCATACCACCCATGCCGCCCATGTCACCGCCACCGGCAGCTTCCTTCTCTTCCGGGTCATCGGCGACCATGGCTTCGGTCGTGATGATCAGACCGCCAACGGAACCGGCAGACTGCAGGGCAGAGCGCGATACCTTGGCCGGGTCGAGAACACCCATTTCGAACAGGTCGCCGTACTCGCCGGTCTGCGCGTTGTAGCCGAAGTTGCCTTCGCCGTCGCGGACGCGGTTGAGGATCACGGAGGCTTCTTCACCGGCATTGGTGACGATCTGACGCAGCGGGGCTTCCAGTGCGCGGATGGTCAGCTGAATGCCGTGCGTCTGGTCTTCGTTTTCACCCTTCATGTCGCGCAGGCGAGCGGAAGCACGAACCAGTGCGGTACCGCCACCGGGGACCACGCCTTCTTCAACGGCGGCACGAGTCGAGTGCAGCGCGTCTTCAACGCGTGCCTTTTTCTCTTTCATTTCCACTTCGGTGGCCGCACCGACGCGGATCACGGCAACGCCGCCGGCCAGCTTGGCAACACGCTCCTGGAGCTTCTCGCGATCATAATCGGAGGAGGTGTCCTCGATCTGGGTGCGGATCTGGCTGACGCGGGACTCGATGTCGGATTCCACACCGTTGCCGTCGATGACGGTGGTGTTTTCCTTGGACATGGTGATGCGACGCGCGCTGCCCAGGTGATCCAGCGTGGTCTGCTCAAGGTTCAGACCGACTTCTTCAGAGATCACGGTGCCGCCGGTCAGGATGGCGATATCCTGCAGCATGGCCTTGCGACGATCGCCGAAGCCGGGCGCCTTGGCAGCCGCGACCTTGACGATGCCGCGCATGTTGTTGACGACCAGTGTCGCCAGCGCTTCGCCTTCGATGTCTTCAGCGATAATCACCAGCGGCTTGCCGGCCTTGGCCACGCTTTCCAGCGTCGGCAGCAGCTCGCGGATGTTGGAGATCTTCTTGTCGACCAGCAGGATGTAGGGGTCTTCCAGCTCGACCGACATGGTTTCGTTGTTGGTCACGAAGTAGGGCGACAGGTAGCCGCGGTCAAACTGCATGCCTTCAACGACTTCGAGCTCGTCTTCAAAGCCGCGACCTTCGTCAACGGTGATGACGCCTTCCTTGCCGACCTTGGCCATGGCATCGGAGATGATCTGGCCGATGGTGGCGTCGCCGTTGGCCGAGATGGTGCCGACCTGGGCGATGGCGCGGGAATCGGTGCACGGCACGGCCATGCTGCGGATTTCCTCGACGGCCTTGGCGATGGCGATGTCGATGCCACGCTTGAGGTCCATCGGGTTCATGCCGGCAGTCACGCCCTTGAGGCCTTCGTTGACGATGGCCTGGGCCAGAACGGTGGCAGTGGTGGTGCCGTCACCGGCCACATCGGAAGTCTTGGAGGCGACTTCCTTGACCATCTGCGCGCCCATGTTCTCGAACCTGTCCTTCAGCTCGATTTCCTTGGCGACGGAAACGCCGTCCTTGGTGACCGTCGGTGCACCGAAGGATTTTTCCAGAACAACGTTACGACCCTTCGGACCCAGCGTTGTCTTGACGGTATCGGCAAGAACGTTGACACCGCGCGCCATGCGCTTGCGGGCATCATCGGAGAACTTGATCTGCTTGGCGGACATTACGGTAATTCCTCGATTCTATGTTCGTGTAAAAAATGACGTAGACGTAAAAGAGGTATCAGCCTTCGAGCACGCCGAGGATGTCGGACTCGCTCATGATCAGAACTTCTTCACCGTTGATCTTTTCCTTCTCAACGCCAAAGCCATCCTTGAAAATCACCTTGTCGCCGACCTGAACGTCGAGCGGGCGCGTTTCACCGCTATCAAGGATGCGGCCCTTGCCAACGGCGAGGATTTCACCGCGGGTCGGCTTTTCCTGCGCGTTGCCGGGCAGAACGATGCCACCGGAGGTCTTTTGTTCTTCTTCCACGCGACGAACGACAACGCGATCGTGCAAAGGACGGATGTTCATTTCTCACGTTCTCCCTGATTGGTTACATGAACTGCTGGGGACGATCAGGCCGCGGCGCTGGCGCCCCCGGTTTCCGGCGTGACCGGAGTATTTGGGTCGATATCACGACGTAGCAGATTAATGAGGTCTTGTGGTGACGTTTCAAGGGGGCGGGCCAATTTTTTTACTCGCGTCGATCCCTGTCATTGTCGATGATTTCGCCTTCTATTACGCGGGTTTGTGATGACTGATTCGCCGAGGTATCGCGCTCGGTCTGGGTATAGGTGTCACCGCTTTTGTCATGGTTGGGATGATAGCGGTGGACGTTGACGTTGCTGCGCATGAAACGCCCCAGAAGCGCGCTTCGGGAGAAGGGCATCAGACAGAACATGGCGATGACGTCGGTGAGGATGCCGGGCATGATCAGCAACACGCCGGCCATGATCATGGCGGCGCCGCGCTTGAGCTCAAGGCTGGCTACGCCGCCGGTGGCCATCTTTTCCTGAGCCTGGCGAAACGAATCCAGCCCTTCACGACGGATCAGGTGCATGCCAAGTGCGGCGGCCAGCACGATGACCAGCAATACCCAGGCGCCGATCAGCTTGCCCAGCACGAAAATCGAGATCAGATCCAGCAATAAAAAGAAGCCGATGGGTAACAGCAGGGGCATGATGTTTTCACACTCTCGCATTCGATGTGTTCACAGGGCTACCGTACACGCCTTGCACTCCCATCAGGGGAGGCCAGGCACGGCAGGTGTCGATAGCATGGATACTGGCATGTCAGCCACGAGAGGTATATGCCTGGATGGTGACAGGGGACAAAAGTCGGGCAGGAAGGGGCGCCATGCGTAGAGTCAGGGCGGCCGCCGGGAGGCCGCCGCCCAATGGTCGATCAGAGCTCGACGCTATCGCGCAGCTGCTCGACGGTGGTACTGCCGATACCGCTGACGCGGCTCAGGTCATCGGCACTTTCATAGGCGCCATGGGCATCACGGTCGGCAACAATGGCCTCGGCCTTTTTCTCGCCGATGCCCGGCAGGGCCGTTAGTTCGGCCGCGGTGGCGGTATTGATGTTGATGCTCTGCGGCTCGGCCATCAGTGGGGCGGACAGGGACAGCGCAGCGGTGGTCAAAAACATTGCGATCAGTTTGCGGGTCATGCCGGTTTCTCCTGTTGATAAGGTTACCTTGAGTATATCGGCAGGCGTGAATACTTATTTAGGATAATTTTATATAAAGGGTTGTGCCTTGATGGTGATTCGCGGCTATCCCGCTTGCGAGGTACAACCCTTATACTGGCGCCTCGAACTACAGGAGCCTGCATGTCTTCCCCACTGATCATCGCCCTCGATCACGCCAGTCTGGAGGCGGCGCTGCCGCTGGTAGACCAGCTGGATCCACAACGCTGTCGGCTCAAGGTGGGCAAGGAGCTTTTTGTCCGCAGCGGCCCGCAGGCATTGAAGGCGCTGCATCAGCGCGGCTTCGATGTCTTTCTGGATCTCAAGTTTCACGATATCCCCAATACGGTGGCCGCCGCCGTGCATGCTGCCGCCGATCACGGCGTATGGATGGTCAATGTCCATGCCTCGGGTGGTCGGGCGATGATGCAGGCGGCGCGGGACGTCCTTGACCGGCATGCGCTGCCCACGCATTTGATCGCCGTGACGGTACTGACCAGCATGAATGACGAGATGCTTGCCGAGACCGGCGTTGCGCGTACGGCAGGCGAGCAGGCGCTGCATCTGGCCGGGCTTGCCCGGGAGAGTGGCATGGCGGGGGTGGTCTGCTCGGCCCGAGAGGCAGGCGATGTGGCCACGCAGTGTGGCCATGACTTTCTGCGGGTGACGCCGGGTATTCGACCGGCCTTTGCTCAGCGTGATGATCAGAGTCGTGTCATGACGCCGTTTGAAGCCATGCAGGCCGGTAGCACGTATCTGGTGATCGGCCGGCCGGTGACGCGTGCCGAAAAGCCGATGGCAGCGCTTGCGGCCATCGAGCAGGAGCTTTCAACGATGAAGCCGTAGCGGCTGCGCTACTCGCCTTCCAGACCCGTGATGGGCTTGATGGTGCCCCACTGACGACAGCTGGGACAGTGCCAGTAGAGCTGCTCGCCCTGAAAGCCGCAGCTCTTGCAGCGATAACGCGCGCGCTGGGCCATGAGCTGTTCGGTATGACGCTTGAGCAGGCGCAGGTGATCAAGCTCATGTGCCGGAACCTCCTTGAGATAGAGGTCCATCAGATAGTCGATCCCGCGCAGGCTCGGATTGCCTTGAAGCTGCTCACTGACCAGGCGCGTGGCGCTCTCTACGCCATCACGGGCGTGCAGTCGCTCGGCCAGCAACAGCACAAAGGAGACGTAGGGGGCCTTTTCAATCTGATCGTGCAGGAAGTCGATCAGCCCTTCTTCATCGTCGAGCAGGTCAAAGGCGCGCTGGATGGGCGCCAGGGTGATGGGCACCATATCGCTGTCCTGATCGCGAATGCGGCGCAGGGCGCGAATTTCGTTGCGGTAGCTGCCGGCACGGTGCTCGATATCAGCATGAATCCAGTTGGCCCGTACGCAGGCCACATCGATGGAGAGCGCCTGTTTGAGATGCCGGCGGGCGGGGCCGGGGCTGCCTTCCTCGATGGCCTGCTCGGCAAGCTCGCAGTGCCAGTGGGCTGCGGCGCGCCTTAACGGTTCATCCTGACGTATCAGTTGGGGCAGGGCCACCTCCAGTGCCGCCTGCCACTCCTTCTCCCGCTCGTAGAGATCTACCACCAGCCGTTTGGCGGCCGTGGCCGTCTCTTCGTTTTCACACTGGCATATCAGGGCGTCCAGAAGCCGCTCGGCGCGATCAAGCACGCCCAGGCGCATGAAGTCGCGGGCCAGCTCAAGCTGGACCTGTTCGCTTTGTTCGGTGGTCAGGACAGGGCGCGCCAGCAGGTTCTGGTGAATCCTGACGGCACGATCGGCTTCGCCACGCATGCGAAAGAGATTGCCCAGCGCAATGTGGGTATCAATGGTATCGCCGTTGACTTCAAGCGCCTGAACGAAGGTTTCGATGGCGCGGTCGGGCTGCTCGTTGAGCAGGAAATTCAGCCCGACAAAATAGTCGCGTGACAGGTGCTGGCCGGAAAGCGCCCGGTGGCGATAGCGATAGTGCTTTCGCTCCATGCGGCCCAGCCACCAGCCGATGCCGATTGCCGCAACGAGAATAAGGAGCAGCACGGGATCCGGCATTCAGGGGGCTTCCTTGAACTCCTGAACGCGCAGGCGATCAAGCTCCTTGCGTTGTTGCTGATTGTCATGACGAGTGCGCATGAGATTGGTGCGCAGACGCAGATATAGCCCGGACATGGCGACCATCCCCAGCAGTACGCCAGCGACCAGCGCTGACAGCAGCCAAAGAGACAGCGACGCCGGCGGCAGTTCCGCCCAGATGACATCCAGCGGTACGGTCTGCTGGTTGCGCACGGCAAACAGCATGCCCAGCAATACAACGATCAGTGTGATAACAGCAAGTACCACGCCCTTGAGCCAGCGCATAGCAGATCCCTGATTTTCCCTGTCCAATTGAAGGCAGTGTAACACTGGCAGTGGCGTGCAGCGATGTTTACGGCGCTTGCCTGCACGCGTGATGAGGCAGGATAAGGAATGAAATGATGGTGATGCGAGAGGTGATCAAAATCCCTGTTCACGGCTGGCATTGACCTGCTCGCGCAGCTCCTTGCCCGGCTTGAAGTGAGGCACGTGCTTGCCGCTGAGACTGACAGGATCGCCCGTTTTGGGATTGCGTCCGGTGCGTGGCTCGCGATAGTGAAGGGAAAAGCTGCCAAAGCCGCGGATCTCGACACGCCCTCCGTTGGCCAGCGTATCGGTAATGTCGTCAAGAATCAGGCGAACCGCCGACTCTACCTCCTTGACGGATAACTCTGATTGTTGCGCGGCAATCTGTTCGATCAATTCGGACTTCGTCATCGGGGGTTCTCCATCCGTCCTGTCGGGAGCCTTCAAGGGCTTTTTGTTTGTTTTCAGCATAGCCGCTAATGTGAGATAAAACAACGCACTACATACCACCCAAAATTAATGCCGGGGGTGGCGGTCAAAGTTTCAGACAAACATGGGCGTGGCGTGCCGGCTGCGTATAATGGCGCATGGGCCATCGCCATCTGACAGGAGATCAATGTGAGTGAACCAAAAGCCTTTGATGCCACAGCGCGCAAGCGCCTTTACTGGCATTCCCGTCGTGGCATGTGGGAGCTGGATCTGATGCTGGTGCCCTTTTTCGAGAACTGCTTCGATGGGCTCAGCGACGAGGACCAGTACGCCTATCAGGCGCTGATCGCTCAGGAAGACCAGGATCTTTTCCTGTGGCTGATGCGCCGTGAAATTCCCGATGATCAGACACTTGCGCCCATTATCAAGCAGATCGTGGATTATGCCGAAAGCACCCGTACAAGTGACGTTCGCCCGCTCTAGGGTCGCGTTCGGGCTCTATCTGCTTGTCGGGAGCGCCATCGCGCTGGCCTGCGCCCTCTGGCTGTCGATGCTCTGGTCGGGAGTGGTCCTTGTCGTGCTGGGCGCACTGGGGTGGCAACAGGCGGGGCGGGTGCCGCCGCCGCTTCGCACCACCGGCAACGGTCAGTGGGAGCAGTACCGCTACGATCAATGGCAGGGAGTGACGCTCAGGGCCCCACGAGTGGGGCCGCTGTTGTGTGAGGTTTGCATCGAGCGTCGCCGTTACGCGCTCTGGTATGACATGCTGCCGCCCGAGCAGTTTCGTTGCCTGCGCCGGGCGCTTTTGACTGCTTCATCAGGCGATGACCCGTCCTCCGAACCTTCTCAGAGCTGAGCGCCATCCGGGCGCTCGTCGCTCAAACGCCTGCCGCCCACCAGGTGGTGCCGGCTGGCCCGCTTTCTGAGTCTTGAGCTGGGCAGGCGCTGGATATTGCTCAGATAGCCGACCAGGGCACGCGCCTGCCGGGCCAGCTCGCGGTTGAGCCATAGATAGCCGCTGGGGCTGAACAGGGCGCGCCCTGAAGAGGAGCGTCCGGAAAAGGCCCGATTGACGTAGCGCTGCAGATCCAGCGCGGCGATATCCAGATCGATCTCCTGACCGGTGCGGACCTGATGGGCCAGCATCGACAGGTCACGCGCCAGCTGCTGCTGTTCATCGCGCAGCCCCTCAAGACTTTCAATGATGTCGTGACCGTTGCGGGTGTCCCAGTGGGTCTCCAGCAGCAGCTCGACGGTCGAGATCATGCGTCGCTCCAGTGAGAGCAGGCTGTTGAGCTCGCCGCGGCGCAGCCTGCCTTCCTTGTGCACGGCGTCCACCAGAGCGCGCTGCTTGATCAGCTGCGAGGTGGTCTTTTTCATCTCTTCAAGCGCCTGATCGTGATCGGCTTCGGTGGCCAGGGTGTGGGCGTAATAGAGACTCGCCAGCCGGTCGAGGTTGTCGGCCAGCATGAAGCGAAAGAGATCCGTCGCCTTCTGGGGCAGCACGATGATCGTGATGATGATCCCGATGCTGGTGCCCAGCAGTACGTCAAAGGCGCGCCACAGCGCGATGGTCAGATCCTCGTTGCCATCGCCGGTGACCATCAGGATCGTGATGCCAAACATCAGCACGCTGTAGCCATAGCGTGAGGTAAAGGTGGCGTGTAGTGCCACGGCGATGGCGGCCAGGGTCAGCACCTGAATGGTGCCCGGCGGCGCGGACGGAATCAGCAGCAAAGCGACACCCAGAATCCCGCCAAGCGCAGTGCCGATCAGGCGCTGGCCGCCCTTGTCGAGCACGCCGCCGACATGGGGCAGGTTGCCCATGACCATGAGTGTGCTGACCGGCGCCCAGATGCTGTGGGGAATGTTGAAAAGCGAAATGATGAAAAAGGTGACGCTGAGCGCGATGGTGGCCCGCAGCGTGTAAAGATAGTGACGGTAACGATAGTTGAAATAGGGATCGCGAAAGCGTATGCGTGCCATGGGGCGCCGGGCTGGATAAATGAGTATGCCTATCTTATCGTCGAAGAATCCGAAAACTCGAGGAATAATCCTCCTTTACGGGCAATCGGGGCGGCGTTGCGCCGCCCCGCTGTTTATCAGGCCGTCCCGCTGTTTGTCAGACCATCTCGATATGCATCATGCCGCCCCGGTCAGGCGCTTCTCCATGATCTCCTCGGCGAAATGGCAGGCCACCCGGGCGCCTTCGACGTTGCGAAGCTCCGGGCGCTTGTCGGCGCACTCGGGGCGGGCGTGCGGGCAGCGGCGATGAAAGGCGCAGCCCGATGGCGGTGACAGGGGCGAGGGCAGCTCACCGCTGAGCGCGATCCTGGCGCGGCGCTCGTCGGGATTGACCGACGGGGTGGCCGAGAGCAGCGCCTGGGTGTAGGGGTGACGCGGCGTCGTAAACAGCGCTTCGCGCGAGCCGACCTCCACCGGGCGGCCCAGATACATGACCATGACGTTGTCGGCCACGTGTCGCACCACGCTCAGATCGTGCGAGATGAACAGATACGCCAGGCCAAACTCTTTCTGCAGGTCGTTGAGCAGGTTGAGCACCTGGGCCTGGACCGAGACATCCAGCGCCGACACGGGCTCATCGAGCACCAGTACCCGGGGGCGCAGCATCAGGGCGCGGGCCACGGCAATGCGCTGGCGCTGGCCGCCGGAGAACATGTGCGGGTAGCGGTCATAGTGTTCCGGGCGCAGCCCGACGCGGGCCAGCATGTCACGCGCCATGCGCCGACGCTCATCGGCCGGTGTCGAGGTGTTGATCACCAGCGGCTCTTCCAGAATGGTGCCGATGCGCTTGCGTGGATTGAGCGAGCCGTAGGGATTCTGAAACACCATCTGCACGTCGCGGCGCAGCGCGGCCAGGGTTTTTTGATCGGGATTGGCGGCGTCACGCCCGCCGACCGACAGTTCCCCCGAGGAGGGATGTTCCACCAGCGTCAGCATGCGGGCAAGCGTTGACTTGCCACAGCCGGATTCTCCCACCACGGCCAGCGTTTCTCCAGCGTGAAGGGTAAAGCTGACGCCGCGCACGGCGTGCAGTTCGGCGCGGCGCAAAAAGCCCTGGCGCACCTGATAGGTCTGAACGAGATCGCGCGCTTCCATCAAAGGCGCATCGAGCAGGGATTCATCAAGGATGTCGGGTCTGCTCATGGGGCGATCTCCAGAACCTCTTCATTCAGCGGATGATAGCAGCGCACATGACGTGTCCCGAGACCGGTTTCGGCATGGACGGCCTTGAGCGCCGGGCGGCTGGCGCGACAGTCCTGTCGGGCATGGGCGCAGCGCGGATGAAACAGACAGCCCTGGGGGCGGTCGTTGATGCCCGGCACCACACCGGGAATGGTCGGCAGGCGCGCGGTGCCCGGATGGCGCTCTGGCAGTGCGTTGAGCAGCGCCCCGGTATAGGGATGGGCAGGCTCGCGAAAGACATCATGACTGGCGCCGGTTTCCATCAGCTGCCCGGCGTACATGACGGCGACCCGCTTGGCGGCGCCGGCCACCACGCCCATGTCATGGGTAATCAGGATCATGCCCATGCCGCGCTCTTGTTGAAGGCGCAGCAACAGATCCAGAATCTGTGCCTGGATGGTCACATCCAGCGCCGTGGTCGGTTCATCGGCGATCAAGAGCCGCGGATTGCAGGCAATCGCCATGGCGATCATCACGCGCTGGTTCATGCCGCCCGAGAGCTGGTGAGGATAGTCATTGAGGCGCTTGCCCGGCGCCGGGATGCCAACCTGGTCGAGCAGCTCGATGCCGCGCTCGCGGCGCTGGCGGCGGCTGCCGCCTTCATGCGCCTTGATGGCTTCCAGCAGCTGAAAGCCGATGGTAAAGCTCGGGTTGAGGCTGGTGCTCGGCTCCTGAAAGATCATGGCAATATCGTTGCCGGTCAGGCGGCGCCGGGCGCGGTCGTTCAGGGTCTGCATGTCCTGGCCGGCAAAGTGAAAGCGACTGGCCTCGACCCGGGCGTTAAAGGGCAGAAGGCCCATCATCGCCAGCATGGTCACGCTCTTGCCGGAACCCGATTCGCCGACGATACCGAGCACTTCGCCTTCCTCCAGTGTCAGACTCAGATCCGATACTGCGGGGAAGGTCCCTTCATCCGTGTCGAAGGACACGCTGAGCTGTTCAATGTCCAGAAGCGCCATGGTGCTCTCCTGTTGTGAAATGGTCGACGTTTGTCGTTGTTGTCGTGTCCGTGCGGCCTCTGCCGACACCCTCAGCGCTTCAAGCGCGGGTCGAGGGCATCGCGCAGGCCGTCGCCCATGATGTTGAAGGCCAGCACCGTGATCAGAACCGCAAGCCCCGGGAAGGTCACCACCCACCAGGCCTGCAGCACATACTGGCGGGCATCGGCCAGCATGCTGCCCCATTCCGGTGTCGGCGGCTGGGCGCCCAGACCCAGAAAGCCCAGCGCGGCGGCATCGAGTACGGCGTTGGAGAAGCTGAGCGTGGCCTGCACGATCAGCGGCGCCAGACAGTTGGGCAAAATGGTAATGAACATCAGGCGAAACATGCCGGCGCCGGCCAGCCGTGAGGCCATCACGTATTCACGCTCGCGCTCGGTAATTACCGAGCTGCGCGTCAGGCGCACGTAGTGGGGCAGATAGACCACCGCAATCGCCAGCATGGCGTTAAAAAGCCCCGGACCGAGGACGGCGACTACCACCACGGCCAGCAAAAGGCTCGGGATCGACAGCATGATGTCCATCAGACGCATGATGACCGTATCAACCCAGCCGCGCAGAAAGCCGGCCAGAAGGCCCAGCAGCACGCCGATGCCCAGTGACAGTGATACCACGATGACGCCGATGGTCATCGATAGTCGCGCGCCGTGGATCAGGCGACTCAATATGTCGCGGCCCAGATCATCGGTACCCAGGATGAATCGCCACGTGCCGCCGTCCTGCCAGAAGGGCGGGGTGAGCACACTGTCGCGAAACTGCGCGACCGGCGAGTAGGGCGCGACCACATCCGCCAGGCAGGCGATCAATACGATCAGCGCGATAATGACCATGCCGACCAGCGCGGCGCGGTTGCGGCGAAAGCTGCGCCATACATCACGCAGTGGAGAAGGCCGCTTTGGCGTGCTCTCGGTCGTGGTGTCGTCATCGAGTTCCGGCACAGCGGCCGGTGGCTGAGGGGTAACCTGTGTCATGTGTGGCCTCCAGGCTCAGCGACTGTTGCGAATGCGGGGGTTGATCAGCCCGTAGAGCAGATCAACGATCAGATTGACCACCATGACGATCAGGGCAATCAGCAGGATGCCGCCCTGAAGCGAGGGGTAGTCACGCCGTCCGACGGCATCGATCAGCCACTTGCCGATACCGGGCCAGGAAAAGATGGTTTCGGTGAGAATGGCGCCGGAAAAGAGCAGCCCGATCTGCAGCCCGATCACCGTGGTGACCGGAATCATGGCGTTACGCAGGGCGTGAATGGCGATGATGCGCCAGGGCGAGAGCCCCTTGGCGCGGGCGGTGCGGATGTAGTCCTCGCCCAGCACCTCAAGAATCGACGAGCGGGTCATGCGCGCGATCACCGCCAGCGGGATGGTCGCCAGCACGATGGTGGGCAAAATCAGATGGCGCAGGGCATCCGTGAAGGCCCCGGGCTCGCCGGACAGCAGCGTATCGATTAGCATGAAACCGGTCGGCGTCTCGATCCAGTAGTTTGATGACAGCCGCCCCGAGACCGGCGTCCAGCCCAGAATCCCCGAGAAGAAGATGATCAGCAAAAGGCCCCACCAGAAAATCGGCATCGAATAGCCGGTCAGCGAGGTGCCCATCACGGTGTGATCGATGATCGAGCCGCGCTTGATACCGGCAATGACGCCCAGCGGAATCCCCAGCGATACGGCCAGCAGCATGGCGCAGAAGCCAAGCTCGAGTGTGGCCGGGAAAAGCGACAGAAACTCATCGAGTACCGGGTTGCTGCTGATCAGCGAATGGCCCAGATCGCCCTGGGCCAGATTGCCAAGAAAGCTTAGATACTGCTCCCAGAGCGGGCGATCAAGCCCGAGTTCTGCCATCACCTGAGCGTGACGTTCGGCCGAAATGCCGCGCTCGCCAGCCATGATGGCGACCGGGTCACCGGGAATCAGATGGACCAGCGTGAAGGTGACCAGCGTGATTCCCAGCAGAGTGGGGATCAGCATCAGAAGTTTACGAAAGACAAAGCTCAACATAGGGTTATTCCGCCGCCGCGAACGTGTGATCCGTACCTGTCAACGCCGCGCCAACGCGGCCTGTAAGCCGGAAGACGAGGTGATCAGCAGGGGTGGGCAGGCAATGAGAGACGGCGCCGCGCCAGCGCGTGCCGAATTCATGCTTGAAGCCTTGGATGAGGTTCAGCCGTTGCCTGACCGAGAGAGGCGGGCCGCGGGCGTGGCGCGAAGGGTCAGGCGGGTCTTGTAGAGACGACGGGTCGAGAGCGCGTTGGTCATGGTCATGTGTCCGTACTTGTTATTGTTGCTGCTGCAGCGAACCTGCCTCGTAAGCAGGGCTTCAGTAAGGGATAGACCCTATGCGATTCCAGTGAGACTGTCCATGCCCGCAATGGTGCATGGACAGGCGCAAAACTAGAGGGTGCTGGCAGGCGACCAGTCAAGCCCGGAGGCATCCAGTCGCGCCGTCTGGCCCACCGGCCAGGCCCGGTTGTGCTCGCCGTGACCGAAGGGCAGATGGTGATAGAGCGCGATATCGTGCGGTGCCAGCCACTCCTCAAGCACCGCTTCGATGCTGCTGTCACCAGAATCGCACCCGGTAAAACTGCCCAGACAGACCGCGTTCAGGCGGCTGGCATCCAGACTTTCCAGTAACTGGCACAGGCTGCGCTCCAGCCGATAGAGCCGCTCGCCCACGTCTTCCAGCATCAAAATCGAGCCTTCCGGCACGTGCAGCGCGGCCGGGGTGCCGGCAACGCTTGCCAGCGTGGTGAGATTGCCGCCGATCAGTACGCCTTCCACTGGCGCCGTGGGGCCTGCCGCGTGTTCGGCGCTCATGTGTCCGCTCTCGCCTGCCAGCAGCGGGGCGATGCTGGCCATGGCCTCAAGGCGTGCCTGTCGTTCCAGACCATCGGTCTGCTCACACAGGGCGAGTTCGGTGGCGACCGGCGCGTGAATGGCACGGCGAACGCGGGCGTGAAACGCGCTCAGCAGCACACTGATATCGGAGTAGCCCAGAAGCGGCACATCGGGAAGCGCGTCCCAGTTGATGTGATCGATGAGCTGGGCACAGCCGTAGCCACCGCGCAGGCACCACACGGCGGCCACGTCTGCCAGATTGAAGGCGGCGTGAAAGTCTTCAAGGCGCTGTTCGACGGTGCCGGCCAGATAGCGATGCCGCGCGCGGGCATTGTCCATGAGGCGCGGGGTATAGCCCATGGCCGTGAGCAGGGCGCAGGTGGTGTCGATGCGCTCGGCCAATACGGCGCCGGCCGGGGCAATGAGCGCCACGAGGCGCGGGCCATCGCCCAGCGGGCGCAGCTCGGAGAGTTCAGGGATGGGTCGTGTCATGGCACCTGTCCGAAAGGCATGAAAAACCCCGCTCGAATGAGCGGGGCCATATCCTACGCCAGAGACGCTATTCCTCGATATCTACCCCGTAGAAGATGTGTGAGCCAGTCGGCTGCACCTCATAGCCGGTGACGTTGCTGCGGACCGGATCGTAGACGATCGAGTGGGCGATCGGCAGCCAGGGCATCTGATCGCGGAAGATCTCCTGTGCCTGCACGTACAGATCCGAGCGCTCGTCCTGATCGGTGGCGGTGGCCGCCTGACGGATGATGTCGTCGTACTCCTGGTTGCACCACTTGGCGTAGTTGGAGCCGTCGCGCGCGGCGTTGCACGACAGCAGCGTATTGAGGAAGTTGTCCGGATCGCCGTTGTCGCCGGTCCAGCCGAACAGGCCGGTCATGGCTTCGCCCTCGGAGGCGCGGCGCAGATACTCGCCCCACTCGTAGGAGACGATCTCGGCATTGACGCCGATGTTGCGCCAATCAGACTGGATGATCTCGGCCATGCGACGTGCATTGGGGTTATAGGGGCGCTGAACCGGCATCGCCCACAGCTGGGTGCTCAGGTTCTCGGCGCCGGCCTCGGCCAGCAGCTTTCTGGCCTGTTCCGGGTCATACGGGATTTCCTCGACGTTCTCGTCATAACCCCACAGCGTCGGCGGGATCGGGTTTCTGGCCTTCTCGCCGGCGCCCTGATACACCGACTCGATGATCGCATCACGATCCACGGCCATCGACAGCGCGCGGCGAACACGCGGGTCATCAAACGGCGGTTTCTCGGTCTGGAACGAGAGATAGCCTACGTTCAGGCCTTCGGCCGATTCCAGGTTGATGTTGGGGTCGTTGCGCATCGCTTCCAGATCGGCCGGATTGGGGAAGACCATGATCTGGCATTCGTTGGCCTGAAGCTTCTGGAAACGCACCGAAGCGTCGGGGGTAATCGAAAAGACCAGCCGGTCCAGCGGTGACCGGCCGTCCCAGTAATCCGGGTGCGCCTGATAGCGGATATAGGCGTCGCGCTGAAAGCCGGCAAAGACGAAAGGCCCGGTGCCCAGCGGCTGCTGATTCATGCGCTCGGGGTGGCCTTCCTCCATCAGCTGGTCGGCGTACTCGCCTGACAGGATCGAGGCAAAGTCCATCGCCATGTCAGAGAGGAAAGGCGCCGAGGCGCGTGTCAGATGAAAGCGTACGGTGTGGTCATCGACCTTTTCGACGCGCTCGATCAGATCCGACATGCCCATGCCTTCGAAGTACTCATAGCCGCTGCCGACCCCGTGCCAGGGGTGATCGTCCTGGAGCTGACGGTTGAACGAGTAGAGTACGTCGTCGGCGTTGAATTCGCGCGATGGCGTGAAGTAGTCCGTGGTCTGGAATTTGACGCCCTGACGCAGGTGGAAGGTGTAGGTCTGGCCATCATCGGAGACCTCCCACGATTCGGCCAGCGCCGGCTTGATTTCGGTCGTGCCCGACTCGAATTCGACCAGTCGGTTGTAGATGGTGCGCGAGGAGGCATCAAAGGTCGTTCCGGCCGTATAGTGCTGCGGGTTGAAGCCTTCGGGGCTGGCCTCCGAGCAGTAGACCAGGGTCTTGGCATGGGCAGTACCGGTGGCCGCCAGCAGCAGGCCACCTGCCAGCATCAGCCGGCGAGGGATTGTCTGAGTCATGAGCACGTCTTTTGTATATTGTTGGTTTGGACCGGTCGGGTAGGCCGGTTGTCGCCACAAGGCCGACGATGAATCAACCCTGTGGGGGTAACGTCATGACACAACGTCACGCCATGAAACTATGCCGGGGGGATATGGACTGTCAATTGCCACTATCACGGTCAGGCCTGGACCTGTATCTAATAGCGACAGCGAGGGGGTCGCAAAAGACGACATCGGCGCGTTACGTGATGCGATGGGTCAGGGCGTCATTTGAAAGCGTGAGGCAGTCAGACAAAAGGGGAGGCGTGTGTCATCCGCTGATTGAGGGCGTTGAAATAAAACGAACAGCATGAACAGAAAATTGAAATCTGAAAAAAGCGAAAGGGAAAGGTCTTGCTGAAAGATTTGGTGCCCGGAGCCGGAATCGAACCGGCACGACCTTGCGGTCGAGGGATTTTAAGTCCCTTGCGTCTACCTGTTCCGCCATCCGGGCGAGGAGTCGACGGCTAATCTGCTTGAGGCCATCTGGTGCGGCCGAGAATCAGGCAGAAGGGAAATGGAGGCTGGAGTCGGAATCGAACCGGCGTACGCGGAGTTGCAGTCCGCTGCATGACCACTCTGCCATCCAGCCTCAAAACGGTGCGGAAAACGAGATGGCGTTACTCATTGACCTGTCCGTTGATCCCGTAAGGGATGGAGCGGGAAAGGAGATTCGAACTCCCGACCCTCGCCTTGGCAAGGCGATGCTCTACCACTGAGCTATTCCCGCTCAACGGGTGCGAAATATACCGATGTGACAGAATTCTGTCAAACAAAAGCCGGCAAAAAATCGCACCCGAACCACACGTTACGCTCACATGGAACGTGTCAGTTCCGGCCATGCGGCGCGCAGGTACTTGTACATCGACCACAGCGTCAGGAGCGCGGCCAGATATAGCAGCAAGAAGCCGATCTGGGCCAGCAGGGTGCCGGGAGCAAAGCCCAGCAGCAGGATGATCGAGATCATCTGAAAGGCGGTCTTGTACTTGCCGATACTGGAGACCGAGACGCTGGCACGCTTGCCCAGTTCGGCCATCCATTCACGCAGCGCCGAGATGACAATCTCGCGACCGATGATCACCAGTGCCGGCAGCGTGAGAATCCAATCGCTGTAGAACTCGATCAGAACGCCCAGGGCGACGGCGACCATCAGCTTGTCGGCCACCGGGTCCAGAAAGGCGCCAAAGGGCGTGCTCTGGTTCCAGCGGCGCGCCAGATAGCCATCGAACCAGTCGGTCACGGAAGCGATGGTAAACAGCAGGGCGGCCAGCAGATTGCTCGAGCCGGTCGTCAGGTAGAACACGATGACCAGAAGCGGTATGAGTACGATTCTTGTCAGCGTCAAGATATTGGGGATGCTCATGGCACTATCGGTCCTGACCGGGGGTGAAACATACCTGCAAGAGTGCTGGATTCTAACGCCTGATCGCGGCTTCAGCCATGCAGTGCCTGATGAATCTGTGTAGCAAGTTGTGCATTGATGCCGGGAACGCGGGCAAGATCGTCACGAGAGGCGTTGCGAATGCCCTGCAGACCACCAAAATGGCGCAGCAGTTCGCGGCGTCTTTTGGGACCGATGCCGGGAATCTCCTGAAGGGTAGACGAGCGTCTCGCCTTGTCACGTTGCTGGCGGTGTCCGGTGATCGCAAAGCGGTGCGCTTCATCGCGAATATGCTGGATCAGGTGCAGGGCGCCGGAGGTGCTTTCCAGCGTCAGGCTGCGTTCGATGGTGTCGATAAACAGCGTCTCGAGCCCCGGCTTGCGCGTCGTGCCCTTGGCCACGCCCAGCAGCACGATGTCAAACACGCCCTGTTCCTCGAACACCTCGCGGGCCATGTTGAGCTGACCCTTGCCGCCGTCGACGATCAGAATGTCGGGCCTTGGCACATCGCCGCTCTGAATTCGCTTGTAACGGCGGGTCAGGGCCTGGCGCATCGCTGCATAATCATCGCCGGCCGCCACGCCTTCAATGTTGAAGCGGCGATAGTCCGACTTGATCGGGCCACTTTGATCAAATACCACGCAGGAAGCAACGGTCGCTTCGCCGCTGCTGTGGCTGATGTCAAAACACTCCATGCGCTGGGGCGTCTCTTCCAGATCCAGCGCCTCGGCCAGTGCCTTGAAACGGGCATTGAGCTGCTGACGACTGGCCAGCTTGGTGGCCAGATGCTGATCGGCATTGGTTTGTGCCAGTTCCAGCCACTGGGCACGGTGACCACGGACCTGATGGGCAATGCGCAGGCGCCGCTCGGCATGCTCGGAGAGCGCCTCCTGCAGAACCTCCTGATCCTCGACGGCATGCGAGGTCAGCACCTCGGTGGGCATTTCATTGCTCTGGCCCAGGTAGTACTGACTGACAAAGCTGCTCAGTAGCGCCTCGGGGGCAAGATCCAGGCCGTTGTCGGGCATGTGGTGGCGCGAACCGAGCACCCGCCCCTGGCGGATGATCAGCACGCTGACGCACAGTCCGCCCGCGCGTTCGGCGAGGGCAAAGACATCGGCATCGCCGCCGGCGGTATCCACCGACTGTTGGGTCTGCAGGCGGCGCAGCTGCTGCACCTGGTCACGCAAAAAGGCGGCCTGTTCGAACTGAAGCTCCTTTGCGGCCGTTTCCATGTCGGCGTAGAGCTTTTTCGTGACCTGGTCGCTCTTGCCTTCCATGCACATCAGCGCGTGGTTCAGGTCGCGCTGATAGTCTTCCTGGCTGATATAGCCTACGCAGGGCGCGGTGCAGCGATCGATCTGATACTGCAGGCAGGGGCGGCTTCGATGAGCAAAGACTGAATCCTCGCAGTTGCGAATGCGAAAGATCTTTTGCATCAGCGACAGGCTTTCCCGCACGGCGCCGGAGCTGGTGAAGGGGCCGAAATAGCGGCCATCACCACGCTTTTGACGCACGCGACGCAGCTCCAGCGCCGGGTAGGGGTGGCGGTCGCTGGCAAAGATGTAGGGGTAGGACTTGTCGTCCCGCAGCAGGATGTTATAGGGCGGGCGCTGCTGCTTGATCAGGGTCTGTTCCAGCAGCAGCGCCTCGGTTTCGCTGCGGGTCACGGTAACCTGAATGTCCCGAATGCGGCTGACCAGTGCCCGGGTCTTGGCGTTGAGCCCCGTATTGCGGAAATAGCTCGACAGTCGCGCCTTGAGACGCTTGGCCTTGCCGACGTAGAGGACATTCTCGTGTTCATCGAGCATGCGATAGACGCCCGGTGATTCGGTGACCGTTTTCAGAAACTGGCGTGGATCGAACGCCGTGATCACCTCATCATTCATGATGACCTCCGAAAGTGATAGTGCCTCCATTTTAACAGATATCCCCAAAAACACCGTGGCTATCCAGCTGCGTACCTGCGCCCTCATGGCGGCCCAGGCCCTTTTAATACTCATGGGACGGAAAAAGAGGGTTGACGCCTGCGTTCGGGTATCGTAAATTACGCACCGGTTCGGGGCCTTAGCTCAGCTGGGAGAGCGCAACACTGGCAGTGTTGAGGTCAGCGGTTCGATCCCGCTAGGCTCCACCAACCACATCTTCAAAAAGCCGCTTACAGCATCTCGCTGAAGCGGCTTTTTTGTGTCCGTCTGTTATCGCCTGACGCTTTTGGCTTCGACCTGGTTTTGTCCGGCTGTTTATCAGACAGGGGATAAAAGTGGCGCGTGCTGGGTCCGACGATTGCCACGCCCGCTTATCCTACGGCTGTCCCGTCGTCTCTTCATGCCCCTTTAGACCGTTTCTGAGACCGCTTCCTGCCGATATTAATCATCGTTGTCTCATGAACCCCGCTTCTGCCCCTGTGTGTTGGCCGTTCGCTGCCGATAAGAAGGGGAGGGGCAGGTGCTCGGCATGACATGCGTCTCGCAGCGACATCTCCCCCTGCAACGGCGCCCTGGTCAATGGGGCCCTTAAGGCCATCGGCTGCACGATGGGGTGATTGTCTTCGCCACCTTGTGGCTGATGCGCGGACTTGATGCAGGACACATGGACATGACCAGTAGTAAACAGGTTTCGATTGCCGACATCATGAGTCGGAATATCGTGACACTGCGTCTTGAACAGACGCTGCACGATGGTAATGAGCTGATGCGGGAACACCGTATACGCCACCTTCCGGTGCTGGATGAGCAGGGGCATCTGGTGGGATTGCTTGATCAAAAGGTGGTCCTGAAGGAGGCGTTGCGCATTGCCGATAATTTCGGTTCAAGGCGCTTGAGTCATCATCTGGGACAGATCTCCCTGAACGATGTGATCTCCAGAGAGGTGCTGACGCTATCAATCGATACGCCGCTCGTCGAAGCCGGGCAAAAGTTTCTGGCACATCGTCAGGGGGCTCTGCCGGTGCTGGACGCCGAAGGCCGCCTTGTCGGTATTCTGTCGTCAGTGGATTTCGTTCGACTGGCGGTCGCGCTGCTTGATACGTCATCGGGCTGAGCACTGCCAGGGCGGCGCCATCAGACACTCAAGGCAAGCAGGACATCAAATAACAAGTAGGACATCAAATAACAAGTAGGACATCAAATAAAAGGCGCCACCCGGGAGGGTGGCGCCTTTGTGTTACGGCGCAAGTGCAACAACCGCTGCGATCAGGCAGTGGTGTTGATGCGTGTTCCCACCATCCCTTCGGTGGCAAGCTTCGGCATTGTGTCAACCGATGACATCAGCTGCGTCATCTGCTCGGCCTTTCCATCCAGCGACTTTTTCAAAACGCTGGTCTGTACGTCGCTGGTGAGCTGGTGTTGCTGCAACGCCATTGAGGCATTGACCATGCTGTTTACGCTCATGTCCATGGACGCTCTCCTGCATCGAGTGGATCACCGCTGCACCTGCAGCGGGTGGCGCCTTAACCGATAACGGCTTCGGCGGCCTCGGGCGACAGTATCTCGAGCACTTCACACTCTGCCGCCTCGGGCGCAAGACCGGTGATTCTGACCCGGTAATAGTCATGGATGTCGTTACCGCTGGCCGTCGTGCGTGTCACGACGCTCGACATCATGTGGCATTCATCGCCGGGCTGAAGATCCGGCGGCATCAATTCGATGGGAATCCATGCTTTGGTTCCGGTGGCAAGCATAGGTCGCTCCTGATAGGCACCCTGGTCGGACAGCACAGACTGCCCGTATGGCTCTTCTTATCGGCACCAGGCGCACCGGCTTTAACATCCCTTGTTGCCACCGCACGCGGGGTGCCATCAGCTCGTGGGGCCTTCCGGTTCGGCTGGCTGAATGGCAAGTACCTCACACAGGGCTTCCACGGGCCCCATCTCCCTGACCAGCAGCGCGCAGGTCAGGTGCTCTCCGCTTTCGCGCGTCAGGCGCAGATGAAACAGCGTGCCGATGTCGGCATTGTCCGGCAGCTCTTCAAGCGCCACGACCAGTTCGTCTCCGGTGGTCATTTCGTTGCCCTGTTGGTGATGTCCGATGGAGGTATGTCCGGGGTTGGTTAACTGTAAAAATAGTCAGTTTTAACTTGCCGAGAGCCTGTCAGGTCTGGATAATTATCCATATAGGATAATTATTGTCCTATATGGTTGTGTAACACCAACATGCTCAAGAAGGAGGTGTTCATGTGGAACATGTTTTTGGGGCTCTGCGGCAGAATCCCCGTCAGGGTGTTGGTCACTCTGGCCGCTCTGGCGCTGCTGGCAGGCGGGGTCTGGGGCTTTACCCAGCGGCTGGATCAGTGGCGTCAGGCACTTTCCAGTGCCCAGGAAGATGCCCGAAGTGCGCACGAGCTTGCGCAGCGCCAGCAGCTGGTCGCGCGTGCCTGGCAGGCCCATGCCGAACATCTGGCAGAGGTGGGCGCCAGTCGTGAGCGACAGCTTGAAGCAAATCAGCAGGCACTGGCCGGCAAACGACAACAGCTGGAGAGGATAATCAATGATGACCAGACATCAAAGAAATGGGCTGATCACGCTGTGCCTGACGGGGTACATCAGTGGCTGTGTAAGCTCCCCACCACAGACGACACCGGTGATGGTGCCGCCCCCACCCATGCCCCGCTACCTGACGCAGCCGCTGCCAGCCCCGACAGGGATCGACGACATCCGCACCAATCAGGACCTGATCATACTGCTGACGGATTACGAACAGCTTCGGCGGCGCATGAATACTGATCGGGAGAGTGTGCAGAAGCTCTGGGAGGGCATGAAGCTGTCGATGACCAGCGAGATTGCCACAAAAGACAGGGACATCGATGAGCAGGATGAGTAGACAACCATCGACGTCATCGCCCGTGCGATGACGTCGAACAAGCGTCTCAGTCGACGCGACCGACCATCAGAAACTCCAGCAGTGCCTTCTGGGCGTGCAGTCGATTGCCCGCTTCCTGCCAGACAAAGGCGCGTGGATCATCCAGCAGGGTTTCGCTGACCTCTTCACCGCGATGGGCCGGCAGGCAGTGCAGGAACATGACATCGTCATCAGCGGCGTCCAGCATTGCTTCGTTGACCTGAAAGCCACTGAACGACGCCATGCGCGCCGCCTGCTCCTCTTCCTGACCCATGGAGGCCCAGACGTCGGTCGTGATCAGGTGCGCGCCTTCAACTGCGGCACGCGGATCGCGGAAGATCTCGACGCGCGAGCCGGCGGCTTCAAGAATGTCCTGATCGGGCTCGAAACCTTCAGGGCAGGCGATGCGCAGATTGAAGTCAAACTGGCGGGCGGCGTTGATCCAGGAGTGGCACATGTTGTTGCCATCGCCCACCCAGACCGCTGTCTTGCCCTTGACCGGACCGCGGCACTCGGTCCAGGTCTGCACGTCGGCCAGCAGCTGGCACGGATGATAGTCATCGGAGAGCGCGTTGATGACCGGAATGGAGCTGGCATCGGCGAAGGACTCGATGCTTTCATGCGAAAAGGTACGAATCATCACCGCATCGACCATCTCGGAGAGCACGCGAGCGGTATCGTCCACCGGTTCACCGCGTCCCAGCTGGCTGTCGCGCGGCGACAGAAACAGCGCATGGCCACCGAACTGGGTCATACCGGTTTCAAAGGAGACACGGGTACGGGTGGAAGACTTTTCGAAAATCATGGCCAGCGTTCGATTTTTCATCGGCGTGTACACCGGGCCGTTTTCGGCCAGTTCACGCTTGATGGTGATCGAACGATCGATGAGATAGGCCAGTTCCTGAGGTGACAGATCCATCAGGGTAAGAAAGTGGCGAAGGGCCATGTCTCGATGCTCCTGTAGTGCATAACGTTACGGTGATTGAAACGTCGCAGAGCGCCACACCGGGCGTGACGCTCGAAAGGGAGTTGCCTTGTGACGGAGTGCCCCCGTATTCCCGAGCGACGGGCCTTGCGGTGTTGATGCTGCATGAGTGTTGGAAAACCAACGAAAAAGCGCCGCACGAGAGCCTGCGGCGCTTTGAAATATTGCCATTGTCGATGGCGTGAGACGGGTCTTGCTGCACACCGTCGTCCCCATTCATCCTAACCAGAGCCTTTTGGGTGCGCAACTTCATGTGGTTGCCACACCTTGATCCGGGCTGATTTAGCCCCCATGTCGGCGTACACTGAGGCCAGAACATTCATGGGCGCTTGAAGCCCCCTCCTGGAGACCGAACATGAGCGAGACACTCGATACCATCAAGCAGCAGATCAGTGAAAACAGCATTCTGCTTTACATGAAGGGTTCACCGCAGATGCCGCAGTGCGGTTTCTCCGCCCAGGCCGTGCAGGCGCTGATGGGCTGTGGCGAGCGCTTTGCTTTCGTCAACATCCTGGACAACCCGGATATTCGCACCGAGCTGCCCAAGTACGCCAACTGGCCCACCTTCCCACAGCTGTGGCTCAACGGCGAGCTGGTCGGCGGCTGCGATATCATCGTCGAGATGTATCAAAACGGTGAGCTGGCGCCGATGGTCAAGCAGGCGGCTGGCGATGCCGCACCGCAGGAAGGCGACAACGCCTGATCCTGTTTTGTTTGACAGGTCCGTGCGCAGGGCAGGTTGACTGACCTCCGGTCCGTGAACGTTAAAAACCCCGCCTCCCAGGATGCGGGGTTTTTTAATGTCGACTGCACGGGCTGATATGAGTCAGTCGCCGTCCATGCTCTGCTCGCGCAGTGCCAGATCCCAGCCGCCCAGATCCTTGAAGCGGTTGACGATGGCGCAGAAAAGATCGGCGGTGCGCTCGGTATCATAGCGCGCCGAGTGGGCTTCCTGGCTGTCAAACGCAATGCCCGCAGCGCGACAGGCGCGGGCCAGAACGGTCTGCCCGTAGACCAGCCCCGACAGCGTTGCGGTATCAAAGCTCGAGAAGGGGTGGAAGGGGTTGCGCTTGATGCCGGCCCGTTCAACGGCGGCATTGAGAAAGCCATGGTCGAAGGCGGCATTGTGACCGACCAGGATGGCGCGGTTGCACTGATGGGACTTGATTGCCTTGCGTACCGGGCGAAAGATCTCCTCCAGTGCCTCTTTTTCCTTGAGCGCCGCGTTCTGGCGCAGCGGGCTGTCCAGGCGGATGCCGGTAAAATCGAGGGCGGACTGCTCGACGTTGGCGCCCTCGAACGGCTCGATATGAAACGAAAAGGTCTCATCGGGCAACAGATTGCCCTGTTCGTCCATGGTCAGCGTGACGGCCGCTATCTCGAGCAGCGCATCGGTGCGCGCATTGAAGCCGCCGGTTTCCAGATCGACCACCACGGGCAGAAAGCCGCGAAAGCGACCGGACATGAGTTTCGGGACAATATCGCTCATCGCCGTGTTCTCCTGTCGCAGACAGCAGAAGAGGCCATGGGAGTCGGGGACGCGTGTAACCGGGCAGGGCCCGCAGATATGGTGACCGGCACAGGAAGCCTTCTGGTCGAAAGATGAATTCAGTGTGTAGGATCGCAGTGTAGCATTGTGCTCACTGCCAATCCCATCCATCGCACGTGACGCGGTGTTCGCCGCGATCCGGTGACGATATACTCAAGATACATTCAAAGCATGACTACGCCTTAAGGAGCCGGTATGTCCGATGTAAAAAAGGTTGTCCTGGCCTATTCGGGAGGGCTGGATACTTCCGTAATCGTCAAGTGGCTCAAGGAAACCTACGACTGTGAGGTCGTGACCTTCACGGCTGACCTGGGTCAGGGAGAAGAGGTCGAACCTGCACGTGCCAAGGCACAGGCGCTGGGTGTGAAGGAAATTTACATCGAAGACCTGCGTGAAACCTTCGTGCGTGACTACGTGTTCCCGATGTTTCGTGCCAATACCATCTATGAAGGCGAGTACCTGCTGGGCACCTCGATCGCCCGCCCGCTGATCGCCCGCCGCCTGATCGAGATCGCCAACGAGACCGGCGCCGATGCCATCTCTCATGGCGCGACCGGCAAGGGCAACGACCAGGTGCGCTTCGAGCTGGGCGCCTATGCGCTCAAGCCCAACGTCAAGGTCATCGCCCCATGGCGCGAGTGGGATCTCAACTCCCGTGAAAAGCTGATGAACTACTGCGAAGAGCACGACATTCCGGTCGACTTCGCCAAGAACAAGAAAAAATCTCCCTATTCGATGGACGCCAACCTGCTGCACATCTCCTATGAAGGCGGCGTGCTGGAAGACCCCTGGACCGAAGCCGAAGAAGAGATGTGGCGCTGGAGCGTCAGTCCCGAGGCCGCGCCCGATCAGGCCACCTACATTGATCTGACCTTCGAACATGGTGATATCGTCGCCATCGACGGCAAGGCCACGAAGCCGCACGACGTACTGTCCTATCTGAACAAGGTCGGCGGTGAGAACGGCATCGGTCGTCTGGATATCGTTGAAAACCGCTATGTGGGCATGAAGTCGCGCGGCTGCTACGAAACCCCGGGCGGCACCATCATGCTGCGTGCCCACCGCGCGATCGAGTCGATCACGCTGGACCGTGAATCTGCGCACCTGAAAGACGAGCTGATGCCCAAGTACGCCGAGCTGATCTACAACGGCTACTGGTGGAGCCCGGAGCGCAAGATGCTCCAGGCCGCGATCGATCAGTCGCAGGGCAGCGTCAACGGCGTGGTGCGTCTCAAGCTCTACAAGGGCAATGTCATCGTGGTCGGCCGTGAGTCGGAAGACTCGCTGTTTGACGCCTCGATCGCCACCTTTGAAGACGATGCCGGCGCCTATGACCAGAAGGATGCCGAGGGCTTTATCAAGCTCAACGCGCTGCGCCTGCGCATCGCTGCGAAAAAGGGTCGTCTCGACGACTGAGCAGCATGCCTGGTGTCAGGGAAGGGGCCGCTTTTCAGCGGCCCCTTTTATGTCAGACTAAACGGCACATCGCGCACGCCCGGGCGCTATCACCACCTGAATCAGGAGCTTTCTCATGCTTAAGAAACTGTTCGATGCGCTGCGGGGGTCTGGCAGTGCCACCACCGCTGACGAGCCATCTCGTCAGGTGGCCGATACCGTGGCATACAAGGGCTGTGAGATCGTCATTACACCGGCGCCGGCGGGCGGACAGTATCGCGTCAGCGCCCTGATTCGCCGGACGTATGAGGACGGCGAGCCGAAGGAGCTGCGCTTTGAGCGCTCCGACGTGCTGCCCGATCGCGACAGCTGTATCGACATGACCCGCACCAAGGCCGAGCGCTACATCGATGAGCAGGGCGAGCGGCTCTTCGAGGACCCGCATCGCCCGAATTGACGATGGATCAGAGCCCGTATCGCTGTTGCAGAGGAGTCGCATGACGCATGTCCGAGTCCGGTAGACCCGTGCTGTTGCCTGCCGTTTCGCGTTGGCGTCAGCTTTCGACAGCGGATCGCGTCAGCGATCTGATTGCGGGGCTGATTACGGCCGCGCTGCTGGTGCCCCAGGGCATGGCCTATGCCACCCTTGCCGGTCTGCCAGCGCAGGCCGGGCTGTATACGGCGCTGGCACCGCTGGTGTTGTATGCGCTTTTCGGTACCAGCCGCGTGATTGCGATGGGACCCATGGCGCTGACGTCCCTGCTGGTGGGAGAGACACTGCGCGATGCCGATATACCGTTATCTGACTACGTCGAACACGCAGCGCTTCTGGCCGCGCTGGTGGGGGGCTGGCTGCTTTTGATTCATGCCTGTCGGCTGGGGCGTCTGATCGACTTTGTCAGCCCCAGCGTCATGCAGGGCTTTACCACCGCGTCGGCGCTGATGATCGTGCTCTCGCAGACCGGCGATCTGCTTGGGATCGGCGACGCGGCCGGCAACGCCGTCGACCGCGTGCTGACGCTGGCCCGATCACTGGACGATATTACCCCGGGGGCGGCACTGTTTGGCGGCAGTGCCATGGTGCTCTTGCTGTTGATGCGTCGAGGGCTGTCACCGCTGCTCAAGCGCCTGGGCCTGCCGGAGGCGGCGGCCACGGTGCTGGGCAAGACCGGCCCGCTGATCGTTTTGATTCTGGCGCTCGTGCTGGTGCCGCTATGGCCCGGCACGCTTTCGCAGGTCGGTCAGATTCCTGCCGGGCTGCCGCTGCCGGCGCTGCCAACCCTTACCCTGACAGGCGTGGACGCGCTTTGGCTGCCGGCGCTCGGGATCGCGCTGATCAACTACGTCAGCGCCATTTCGGTGGCCCAGACGCTGGCGGCCAAACACCGCGAGCGGCTCTATCCGCAGCGCGAACTCTGGGTGCTGGGCGCGGCCAATCTGCTGGCGGCCCTGACCCGCGGTTTTCCGGTCACCAGCGGGCTGGGGCGCGCGGTGGTCAACGACCAGGCCGGCTCGAAAACACCGCTGTCATCGCTTTATGCCGCGCTGGCGCTGATGGTGGTATTGCTGTTTGCCACATCGCTGTTTGCGCCGCTGCCGCAGGCCGTGCTGGCCGCGATCGTCATTCAGGCGGCCATCCCGCTGGTCGACCCGGGCCCCTTGTGGCGGGCCTGGCGCTATTCACGCGGTGACGGCCTGGCCTGGCTTGCCGCCTTTGCCGGTGTCCTGCTGCTGGGGGTCATGCAGGGGCTTTTAGCGGGAGTGGGCATTGCGCTGGCGCTGCTGCTGGCACGCACGAGCCGACCGCATATTGCCGAGATCGGCCAGCTGCCCGACGGCGGCTTTCGCAACTGCGAGCGCTTTGACGTCGAGCGCCTGCCGCATCTGATGCTGGTGCGACCGGATGCCAACCTGCACTTTGCCAACATGGGCGCACTGGAGCGCTGGATCAACGAGCATCTCTCCGTACGTGACCAGGTGACCGACATGGTGCTGGTGCTCAGCAGCGTGACCCACATCGACGGCGCTGCGCTTCACGCTCTGGAAAGTCTGGATGAGCGTCTGGCGGCGCAGGGGATCGCTCTGCATCTGGCCGAGCTGCGCGGACCGGTACGTGATCAGCTGCGTCATACGGCCTTCATGAGCGATCACCGCCCGCGGGTCTTTTTTACCTGTGCTGCTGCCTGGCAGGCGCTGTCAGACGACGGCATCGAGTTCAATATCTAGGCCGTAGGCCGCCGGGCTGACCACACCAGACGCGCGGCACTCTACAATGGGGCCCTTTGCTTTCTGAGGGCCCCGTTGTCATGTCTTTACTGTCACTGCCGGTACGCCGGCCATGAAGGCGCTTTTGCTATCGGCCTACGCCGCCGACAGCCACCGCTATTGGGCGTGCGGTCTGATGGCCCATCTGGACGCCATCGACTGGACGGCCATCGAGCTGGCGCCGCGTCACTTTCAGTGGCGCGTGCGCGGCAACCCCCTGAGTTTCATGAGCGAGCATGACGAGACGCTCTCGCACTCCTTTGATCTGATCGTGGCCACCTCGCTGGTGGATCTGGCCACGCTGATCGGGCTCTACCCGCACCTGGGGCGGGCCTGGCGCGTCGTCTACTTCCACGAAAACCAGTTCGCCTATCCGCTGGGGCCACAGCAAACGCGGCGTATCGAGCCGCTGATGGTCAATCTCTACAGCGCGCTGGCCGCCGACCGGGTGCTGTTCAACAGCCAGTGGAACCAGGACAGCTTTTTTGAAGGCGTGGACGGGTTTTTGAAGAAAATGCCCGAGCGGGTCACCCCCGTGCGGCTTGAGACGCTCAAGGCGCACTCGGAGATTCTACCGGTGCCACTGTGGCCGCTTGAAGAGGTACCCTCGGCCGGGCAGGGGGCGCCGGCACGGATTGTCTGGAACCACCGTTGGGAATATGACAAGAATCCGGAGGATTTCTTCGCCGCACTTGAAACGCTCTCCGACAAGGGGCTCGAGTTTGAACTGGTGGTGATGGGCCAGGTCTTTCGAAAGACCCCTGAGGTGTTCGAGCAGGCCCGGGCGCGTCTGGCCCGTCACATTACCTGCTGGGGGCACCAGACGCGGGCACGCTATCTCGAGGCGCTGGGCCGAGGCGGCATTGTGGTCTCGAGTGCCTGGCACGAATTCCAGGGCCTGGCCGTGATGGAGGCGGTTCAGCATGGCTGCGTGCCACTGGTGCCGGAGCGACTGTGCTTCCCTGAGTACTACGCGCCCGAGTATCGCTATGACGGCAGCCGCGAGGCGCTGATCACACGCCTGGCGCAGTGGCTGACAGCGCCCGACACGCGCCCGAATCCGCCTGACCTCGGCGTCTGGACCTGGCCGCAGATGGCCGAGCGATACCGCCGATCATTGGATGGATCGCCCGGGGCGGGCGCAGATTAACTGCCCCTGAAGCCCGGCGGCGCGAGCATCTGGCCGGTCTGTCTATTCTGACAGGGGGCGCGGGCGACACGTCAGACGCTGCCCGCGTTAACCGTCATGGATACAGGGAGTGTGTTATGAGCGAGCAGGACCACCATCACGTCGATCGTGATGAAGAGGCCACCTTCAGCATTAACCGTCGTCGATTCCTGCAGGGTTCCAGCGGGGCGCTGCTGGCAGCCGGTGCTCTGGGGCCCGCCTTTGCGCACGCGGCGGCCAGCGGCGAGGGCAGCGCCCGCAGCGGTGGCCGTCAGGCATCCAATGGCCAGACGTTCGATTTTGGCAACGGCGCCACGGCGCCGGAAGGCATCAGCTCGGTACCGGCGTCGGCGACGGGACGTCCGATGCCGACGCTCGATCAGTATGACCCGGTCGCGCCCGATGAGCGTCTGGGCTGGGCGGTGGTCGGTCTTGGCGATTTTGCGCTCAACCAGATCCTGCCGGCCTTTGCCAACAGCACGCATTCACGGCTTGCCGGACTGGTCAGCGGCAACGCCGACAAGGCGCGCCAGATAGCGCAGCAGTACGGCGTGGCCGAGTCCGGCATCTACAGCTACGACAACTTCGATGAGATCAGCGATAACGATGACATCGATATCGTCTACATCATCCTGCCCAACGCCCTGCACGAGGAGTTTACCGTTCGCGGGGCGCAGGCCGGCAAGCACGTGCTGTGTGAAAAGCCGATGGCGCCGACGGTCGAGGCGTGTCAGCGCATGATCGAGGCCTGTCGCGACAACGACCGCAAGCTGATGATCGCCTATCGCGAGCAGTTCGAGCCGCACAACCTGGCGGCGATCAAGGCCATTCGAGAGGGCATGGTGGGGGACGTCAATCTACTGAGCGTCAATGCCGGGGTGTCACTCGACCCGGAGGCGCCCTCGGCGCAGTGGCGCCTCAACAAGGCGCTGGCCGGTGGCGGCTCGCTCTACGACATCGGCATCTATGCGCTCAACGCCTCGCGCTATCTGCTTGGCGAAGAGCCGACGCAGGTGTTTGCGCGCATCCACAGCCGTGAGGATGACCCGCGCTTTGCCCAGGTCGAGGACAACGTCGCCTTTCAGCTGATCTTTCCGAACGGCGCCGTGGCCAACTGCACCTCGTCCTACTCCACGCCAAAAAACAACGAAGCCAGCGTGTTCGGCACGAAGGCCTGGCTGCGCATGGCGCCGCTGTCAAACTACTACAATCATTGGCTGATCGTGGATGATGGCAACCAACGGATCGAGCCGTCCATTCAGGAGATCAGTCAGTTCGCCGCTGAAATGGATCACCTGTCACGGTGCGTGCAGGACGACACCGCGCCGCACGCCTCGGGCGAGGAGGGCATGCAGGACGTTCGCATCATTCGCGCCATTTATGAATCGGCCGCTACCGGCGAGATGGTCAGCATCGAATCGGATTACGAACGCGATCCCAACCTTTTGATCGCGGACAGCCCCAACCTGCCAGATGTGTGGCAGCAGAGCGACAGCTAAGCATATGAGATACGGCCAGCGTCCACCGCGGGCGCTGGCCGTCGTGGCTCAGGCCGGATCAACCTTGTCCCTGTACTCGCACAGATCCTCGATCACGCAGCTGCCGCAGCGCGGCTTGCGCGCCACGCACGTATAGCGGCCGTGCAGGATCAGCCAGTGGTGGGCGTCACGCTTGTAGTCCCGCGGCACGACCTTCAAAAGCTTCTGCTCGACCTGGTCAACATTCTTGCCCGGGGCGAGATTGGTGCGGTTGGAGACGCGAAAGATATGGGTATCCACCGCAATGGTGGGTTCATTAAAGGCCGTGTTGAGAATCACGTTGGCGGTCTTGCGGCCGACGCCGGGCAGCGCTTCGAGCCCTTCGCGGGTACGGGGCACCTCGCCGGCATGATCGCGCAGCAACAGCTCGCACATCGCGACCAGATTTTTGGCCTTGTTGTTATAAAGCCCGAGCGTT
The DNA here is from genome assembly GCF_003385845.1 of Kushneria indalinina DSM 14324. GTDB lineage: Bacteria > Pseudomonadota > Gammaproteobacteria > Pseudomonadales > Halomonadaceae > Kushneria > Kushneria indalinina. Next base: position 101,814 of record NZ_QRDJ01000006.1, read on the forward strand.
TTGATGACTTCCTTCACGCCCTCAAGACCAAGATCGACGATGGCCTGCGGCGTATTGGCAACGGGAAAGAGCCGCGCGGTGGCCTTGTTGACGCCTACATCGGTGGACTGGGCCGACAGCGCGACCGCCACCAGCAGCTCAAAGGGTGATGACCAGGCAAGTTCGGTCGTGGGTTCCGGGTTGGCTTCTTTCAGGCGGCGAAAGATTTCGCGGCGTTTGTCGTTGTTCATCAGCGCTGGTCTAAAAGTGAAGTAACAGGGCGGTGGTGCATTCAGTGACGCTCGGCGTTGTCCAGTGCCTGACAGGCGTCCTGCCAGGTTTTCTCGGCGCGATCGATCAGGGCCTGTGCTGCCTCGATATCTTCCGGGCCGCCCTGACGTCTGGCATGGGCGAGCTGACGGTTGGCCAGTGCCAGTCGCTGCTTGGCCGCCGAGCGAGCGATGCGCAGGGAGTTGAGAGAGCTCGATGAGGCGGTGTCCTGTGCGCTGTCGGTTGACCCAACGCCCGTATCACCCTGCGCCTGAAGATCGGCCAGCTGCTGACGCGCACGCTCAAGGGCGTTCTGGTCCTCCTGATTGGCGGGATCGGCACTTAGACGCTTTTCCAGCCGGCGCACGGTGGCGCTGATGGCCGCCTTTCTGGCCCGGGCATTACCGGCGGGCCTTGAGGAGGCCGGTGCGCTGGTGGAGGGCACATGTTCGCTCTGTTTGCGGTCATCACTGCGCGACTGCTGACGGGCTCGCATGCGCTCGCGGCGGCGGGCGTCCTTCTCCTGGCGCTGGCGCTCGAGGCGGGCATTGCGGTGTTCAAAGCGCCGGCGGCCCTGCTCGGCGCGTCGCGCCAGCCAGTCCTTTTGTTCGCGCTCATCGCGGGTGGCCTGCCAGCCCGGGTGCGCCACGATATCGATACAGTCCACCGGGCAGGGGGCGACACAGAGTTCACAGCCGGTACATTCCGCCTCGATCACCGTATGCATCTGCTTTGACGCGCCCAGAATGGCATCCACCGGGCAGGCCTGAATGCACTTGGTACAGCCGATGCATTCGTCTTCACGAATCACGGCGGCCTTTGGCGATTCGGCGTCTACCTCCAGCGGCACGACAGGGCGCGCCAGCAGTTCGGCAAGCTCTGCGATGGTTGTCTCGCCACCCGGCGGGCAGCGGTTGATGGCCTCGCCCTCGACAATGGCTTCGGCGTAGGGGCGACAGCCGGGATGGCCGCACTTGCCGCACTGGGTCTGGGGCAGCAAATGATCAATATCGGTGACGGTAATGCTGGCAGAGGCGCTCATGCAGATGGTCGACGGGCCCGGAAGTGGTAATCGTTGAAAGTGAGACGATTATACCCGCAATGTCGCCTGCTTCGAACCCGGCGCTGCAATCCCTGCGCTGCTGCCTGGGCGAGCGCCTAGAGGGTTTGGGACTGGTACCAGGGCTCTCTGATGCGTGCGCCCACCTGATTGCGGCCCGCCTGTTTGGCACGGTAGAGGCTTTCATCGGCCAGGCGCATCAGCTCGGCCGGCTGACAGGGCGCCTGAGGCAGACTGATGGCCATGCCGGCGCTGATCGTGACGTGGTCGGCCACCGGTGAGGGCTCGTGCTGCAGGGCCAGACCGGCCACGGCCAGGCGCAGCTGCTCGGCCATGCGCCAGGTCCGCTTGCGCGTCACATCGGGCAGCACCACGATGAACTCTTCGCCGCCGGCGCGCGCCACGATTCCCTGATCATCCACAACCCGATCGAGAATGCGCGCCACCCGCGTCAGGCAGTGATCGCCTTCCGGATGACCGTAATGATCGTTGTAGGCCTTGAAGTAATCGATATCGATAATGATCAGGCCGACGGCGTGGTGGTTCTGGTTGGCCTGCGTCAGTGACTGTACCAGGTATTCATCAAGGTAGCGTCGGTTGAGCAGGCCGGTGAGGTGGTCGCGATGGCTCAACTGTTCCAGCGAGTCGGTACGTGCCTTTTGATGCATTAAAAGATGCTGAAATTCACGTGCCAGACTGCCGAGCTCGTCACGTCGGGCAATGAGGCTGACCGGCAGGGAATCGGAAAACGACTCCTCGCGACGCTGTTCGCGGGTAAAATGGGCAAGCCTGCGGGTCGGCGTCAGAATAATGAGTTCCAGAAGGCCAAGAATCACGATCACCACGGTGAGCAGGACACCGATGGTCCAGAGCATGGCGAAATTGAACGAGGCCGCATTGGCCACAAACTCCCGTCGCGGCAGCGTGGCCTGCAGGGAAAGCTTGTTGTCCCCCGGGGCGGCATCAAGCCATCGGATCGCCAGCAGCTGGTCGTCGCTGATGCGAATAATGGGCGGTGGCTTGACGATCAAATCCGGATGCAGAATCGGTTCAATGGAGATGTCGACGCCGGTCTGATCGCGAGTGGACTCGAACCAGGCGCGATCCATACTGCGCACCACGGCGAGCCAGCCCAGCGGGGGAGCATCGCCGCGTTCGGTCGGCACGATGGGGCTGGTGGCGATCATGGCAGGGGCAGGCACGCTCAGAAGCCATTTATCCAGCTCAGGACGCTGGTGGCGCACATGATCCTGTACCACGGAAAAAATCGGTGACATCCAGCGACAGCTGTCGGCCGCCGAGCTGCAGGTACTGTACTGATCCGTACTGCGATCGTAACCGGCCATCCAGGCCGGCGAGCCATCCATGCGCATGAAGATCATCATCATGTAATTCATGTCATGAAACATTTCCTGACTGAAGCTCTTCTCGACAAACTCTGGCGTATTCCCCCGCATGAAATCGTAGGCATCATCCCAGCTGGCCCAGTCACGGGTCTCGGCGCCCAGCTTTTTCAGGTCGCTCTGCCATGCGCTCTCGACCCGCCCCATTTCCTTGGCCACATAGTCGTCTTCACGCGAGAGCAGACTCGGGTAGACCAGAAAGTGCGCAATGCTCCACAGCGCCAGCAGGGCGAGACCCGCCACCAGCACCAGAGACAGCAAAAATCGAAACCGTAATGAATGCATGCCGTTGGATATCCATTTCCACCTGACATGACCCGGCCAGGAAAGGCGGGCAACCCTTGTCAGCGTACGGACATATCGGCATGTATCGTGATTTTTGAAGACGCGAAGGTGATGAAAAAAAGGCGCCGACCTCCTCGGAGGTCGGCGCCCCTGTTATCGGATTGCGCCGGTATCAGCTCACGCGGCTACCCGGCGTTGCGCCGCTGTCAGGGGAGAGCAGATAGATACCGTCGTCATCTCCGGCGGCAAGCACCATGCCTTCTGACAGGCCAAAGCGCATCTTGCGCGGTGCCAGATTGGCAATCATCACGGTCAGCCGACCCGTCAGCGCCTCGGGGGCGTACTGGGCACGAATGCCGGAGAAGACCGTGCGGGTCTCGCTGCCGATATCAAGCGTCAGCTTCAAAAGCTTTTTGGCCCCTTCGACATACTCGGCCTGTTCGATGCGGGCGATGCGCAGGTCGACCTTCGCAAAGTCATCGATGGTGATTTCCGGTGCGATGGGTTCGATGTCGGCAGCCGGTGTGCCGGCCGCGCCATCACCCGGCGCCACTGCGGCACCTGCCTGAGCGGCCTTCGCATCGTCCTTGAGCTTTTTCTCCACCGCGAGATCTTCCTTTGACGCCTCGATCATCTGATCGATTTTATCGCTCTCTACGCGGGTCATCAGCGGCTTGAACTTCTCGATCGGGTGATCGGTCAGCACGGTGGTGCGGCTGGCCCAGTTCAGTGTCTTGAGGTTGAGGAAGGTGCGGGCACCCTCGGCAAGCCGCGGCACGATCGGCGCGAGATAGACCACCAGCTGGCGGAAGAGGTTGATGCCCACCGAACAGATATCCAGCACCTCCTGCTCGCGGCCGTCTTCCTTCGCCAGTGCCCAGGGCGCCTTGTCGGCGATATAGCCGTTGGCGTCATCGGCCAGTGCCATGATGCGACGCACCGCGCGGGCAAATTCGCGCGCCTCGAAATCGGCCGCGATGGCTTCGCCTTCATCGATAAAGCGCTGTACCAGCTCGGGTTCGGCGCAGGTTGCGGACAGGCGCCCGCCGGATTTTTTCACAAAGCCGGCGCAGCGGCTGGCGATGTTGACCACCTTGCCGACCAGGTCCGAATTGACGCGGGCGGCGAAGTCCTCGAGGTTGAGATCCAGATCGTCCACGCCGGCGGTGAGCTTGGCGGCGAAGTAGTAGCGCAGGTACTCCGGATTCAGGTACTGCTCATAGGTTTCGGCCTTGATGAAGGTGCCGCGGGACTTCGACATCTTGGCGCCGTTGACGGTCACGAAACCGTGGCAGTTGACCCCGGTGGGCGTGCGAAGGTTGGCGCCTTCCAACATGGCCGGCCAGAACAGCGCGTGGAAATAGACGATGTCCTTGCCGATGAAGTGATAAAGCTCGGCGTCACTGTCCTTTTTCCAGAAGCGATCAAAGTCGATGCCTTCACGCTCACAGAGCTGCTGGAAGCTCGCCATGTAGCCGATCGGCGCATCCACCCACACATAGAAGTACTTGCCCGGGGCATCGGGAATTTCAAAGCCGAAATAGGGCGCATCGCGGGAGATGTCCCAATCGTTGAGGCCGGCCTCGAACCACTCCTGCAGCTTGTTGGAGATCTGCGGCTGCAGGCGTTCCGAACGCGTCCACTCCTTCAAAAACGGCTCGAATTTGGGCAGCTCGAAGAAGTAATGGGTCGAACTTTTGACCACCGGCGTGGCCCCCGAGACCGCCGAGACCGGATTGAGCAGCTCGGCCGGCGTATAGGTCGCACCGCACGCCTCGCAGTTGTCGCCGTACTGATCCTCGGTGTGACACTTGGGGCAGGTGCCCTTGACGAAGCGGTCGGCCAGAAACATGCCGCGCTCGGGGTCATACATCTGCTCGACGTCGCGCGTGGCGATAAAGCCGCCATCGCGCAGGGCGCGGTAGATGCGCTCGCTGTGGACGCGGTTCTCTTCCGAGTGGGTCGAGTAGTAGTTGTCAAAGGCCACCCCAAAGCGGGCGAAGTCGGCCTGATGCTCGGCGTTGACCCGGTCGATCAGCTGCTGGGAGGTAATGCCTTCCTGCTCGGCGCGCAGCATGATGGCGGTGCCGTGAGCGTCATCGGCGCAGACGTAGTGACACTCATGGCCGCGACTTTTCTGAAAACGCACCCAGATATCGGTCTGGATGTATTCCAGCAGGTGGCCCAGATGGATCGAGCCGTTGGCATAGGGCAGGGCGCTGGTGACCAGAATCTGGCGCGTGGCGTTGTTCGACATGGTGGCTGGAAGATTCCCGTGACGAACCCGCGGGCGCCGGTATCGACTGCGCCCAGGGGTGGATAGACTGTAAACTTGACCGGCGATTGTAGCATCGATAACCGGAGGCGTTGAGCGTGACACCTGCCCAGTGGCGGTTTTTCCAGCGTTACCGTGATATTTCCGAAGCCGATGCGCATGGCCGACAATGTCGGGTGATCGCAGAAGCCTTCGGCGATACCCCTGAGCTGATCGATGAGTGCGCTCGTTTGATCGATGCTCGAATCAAGCAGGCCAGCTGCGGCTGGATTGAATCCTGGCGGGTTGAAAATGAGCCCCTGCCGAGAGCCGGGCAGTTGACCGTTGTGCTGGACAGTCTCGATGCGCCGGTATGCATCATCGCGCTGACGTCCGTCACGATTTGTCGATTCGATGAGGTGACGCCGGCCTTTGCGGCGCTCGAAGGCGAAGGCGATGGCAGCTACGCCTGGTGGCATCGCGAGCATCTGCGGTTTTTCCAGAATGAGGCGGCCCGTCTGGGCGCTGTTTTTACTGACGCCTCCGAGCTGGTGCTCGAGCGTTTCGAGAAGGTTTTTCCATGACGTACTCCATGCTCGCTCCTGTGACCCCTGGGCAACGCATCGGCCTTGCCATCGTTTTTAGCTGGTTTTGCCTCGGCGGCATCGCCCACTTTGTCTGGCCGGCGACGTTTGCCTCGATCATCCCGCCGGCGCTGCCGTTGAAAATGCCGGCGGTCTTCATTACCGGGGCGTTTGAGCTTGCCGGGGCGATCGGCATTTTGCTGCCGCGCTATCGTCGCGCCGCCGGGCTCGGTCTGGTGGCGCTGACCGTGTGTGTGACGCCGGCCAATGTCTATATGTGGTGGCACGCCGATGACTTCCCCCATGTGCCCGAAAGTCTGCTGCTGTTGCGACTGCCATTGCAGGTGCTGCTGATTGCCTGCATTTTGTGGTCCACGCAGCCGGCCGGCTCAAGACGTCACCGGATGTCGTAAATGCCACCGCCGCTGCGGCTTCGGGTGTGTACAATGGCCGGCCCATACTGACTGATGGCTGTGCGTCATGTCCGGTGATATCCAGCTTGAAAACATCGAGGCGCCCGACGGCGTCAGCTGCTTCAACTGCGAGGCGTGCTGCTGCCGGCTGCTCGTGATGCTCGATGATGATGACCTGGCCCGCGGGGTACCTCACGGTCTGATCGAGGAGGACGAGTGGGGCGGGGTGGTGATGCGCCAGGATGAAGAGGGCTGGTGTGCGGCGGTGGATCGCAACACCATGCTGTGCAGCATTCACCCGCGCCGTCCGCAGGTCTGCCGCGACTTCGAGGAAGCAAGCCTTGAGTGCCGCGAAGAGCGTGCGCTCTATGGTCTGGTGGACTGAGCCGCAGGCATGAAGGCGGCGTCCGGCGCGGTGTCGCCAGCCACCGTTTTTCCCATTTCTCCCTGACAGGTATTTCATGGCCAAGCTGTGTGAGATAGACACTGCCGATATTCCCGGCGGCGGTCAGCTGCGGCTTTTACAGCGCAACGACGAGTTCTCGATTCGGATCGCCGGCAAGCCCGGTGAGCTGATGAATACGCGATTGCACGGCTCCGAGGACGCCCTGGCTGAGCTGGCCTGTGACCGGGTGCGTGACAACCCCAGCGTGCGGGTGCTGGTCGGCGGGCTGGGCATGGGCTTTACCCTGGCCGCGGCGCTGGCAGGCCTGGGCGCCGAGGCCGAGGTGGTGGTCGCCGAACTGGTGCCCGGCGTGGTCGAGTGGAACCGCGGTCCGCTGGGCGCGGCGGCCGGTTACCCGATCCGCGATCCGCGCTGTGAGATCATCGTTGATGATGTGGCCGACGTACTGGCGCGCAGCGAGGGTGGTTTTGACGCCATCATGCTGGATGTGGACAACGGCCCCGAGGGACTGACCCAGCGGGAAAACGATCGTCTGTACAGTGCGCGCGGGCTTGAAGCCATTCAGCGCGCGCTGCGCCCGGAGGGCGTGCTGGCCGTCTGGTCGGCAGGGCTTGATCCGGGCTTTAGCGAGCGGCTCAAGCGCGCCGGGCTCTGTGTCGAGGAGCATATGGTACGTGCCCATCGCCCGGGCAAGGGCGCGCGTCATACCATCTGGCTGGCATGGTAGCCGCGGAGCTGAAAGCCGTAATCTGTTGGGGATGAGATCATCGAGGCATCATGACCTGGCTCACTGCTTCGCTCTGAACTAATCTAATGCCAACGCAGGAACGCGTTAACGGTCGGCTCTGATAAAGGTCGGCCTGCACTCATGACGAAGCAAGGGGCAAGACATGCGCAATATCATTTACATCATCGGTCTGGTAGTCGTGGTGCTTTTCGTTCTGTCCTTTCTGGGACTGCGTTAAACGACGGGCCACAGTCACTGGCAGACAGAGACTGCAAAAAAATGCCCCGGGGGCGGTCACCCCCGGGGCATTCGTTTTTGGCGCATCTTTTGCCACATCGCTCACGGCGTGGGGGCAGTGCGCCCCCTCATGACCGGCGACAGGGTGTCGCCGGTCATGGCCGCTTTTACTGCGCGATCATCAGTGACTTGGTGTTGACGAATTCGAGCATGCCATAGCCGCCATGTTCACGGCCGTAGCCACTCTCCTTCACACCGCCAAAGGGCAGGTTGGGCTGGGCAATGTAGTAGCCGTTGACGCAGACCATGCCGGTATCGAAATGATCGCGGGCCAGACGTACGGCGCGCTCCTCGTCTTCGGAGAAGATACCGCCGCCCAGGCCGTAGACCGAGTCGTTGGCGATGCGCAGCGCATCTTCCTCATCACGGGCACGGATCAGCGACGCGACCGGGCCAAACAGCTCGCCATCGTAGGCCGGCATGCCGGGCGTGACGTTGTCCAGCACCGTGGACGGATAGAAAAAGCCGTCCTCGTCGGGCACTTCACCGCCGGTCAGGCAGACGGCGCCTTTTTCAACGGATTCCTTCACCTGCTCGTGGAGCTGGTCACGCAGATCGCGGCGGGCCAGCGGACCGAGCTGGGTGTTTTCATCGGTCGGATCACCGAACTCGACCTGCTTCATTTTTTCAACGAAGGTATCACGGAACTGCTCATAGACGGCATCGACCACCACGAAACGCTTGGCGGCGACACAGGTCTGACCGTTGTTGGTGATGCGCCCGGTGACGCAGGTCTCCACCGCCTTGTCGATATCGGCATCCTCGAGCACCAGATAGGCGTCGTTGCTGCCCAGCTCCAGCACGGTCTTCTTGAGCTGTTCGCTGGCGGCTGCGGCAACCTTGCGGCCGGTGGCGGCGCTGCCGGTAAAGGTCACGCCACGTACCAGACGGTGCTCGGTGACCTGGCTTGCCTGCTCGTCGCGAATATAGAGCACGTTGAAAACGTCTTCGGGCATACCGGCTTCACGGAAGATCTCTTCCAGCGCTTCGGCGCAGCCCCAGACGTTGGGCGCGTGCTTGAGCAGCACGGTATTGCCGGCCATCAGGTTGGCGACGGTGTAGCGCACGACCTGATAGAAGGGGAAATTCCACGGCTGAATGCCGAAGATAATGCCGATCGGCTGATGCGTGACCAGGGCGCGGCCGCCCGGCAGATCGCGCTCTTCATCGGCCAGCACGCTGGCGGCGTTGTCGGCGCTGTAGTCGCAGATGCCCTTGCACAATTCCAGTTCGGGCGGTGCCTGGCTGATCGGCTTGCCCATCTCCTGGGTCATGAGACGCGACAGGCGATCCTGATGCTCGACCAGCAGCTCGCCGACCCGGCGGACCAGTTTGCCGCGCTCTTCAAGCGAGCGCTGCTTCCAGTCGAGATAGGCCTGATGCGTCTGCTCGATCTTCTGCTGCAGCTGGTCATCGGAGATGGTTTCGAACTCACGGATCGTCTGGCCGGTGGCCGGATTCACGGTTTTAATGGTGTTCGACACAATAACCTCCTTTGGTATGACGGAACGACCCCCAGTGTAGTGCGCCTGCCCCGGGGGCGCCGTGGTGATTACTGTCTGTCCCTTGCCTGATTCTCCAGCGTCGAATCGATTCGCGAGTCAGGCGCGCCTGTACCTTGTCCATAAGGGTGTGGCATAACGACAGGCACCCATTTTGTCAGGAGACAACCACATGCTGGATACCATCAATGAGTTCTTCGAGCGCTTGAACGGACGTTCGCCGGGGGAGCAGGACCATGAGATGACGCTGGAGCTGGCGGTGGCCGCACTGATGTGTGAAGTCATGCGCGCTGACGGTGACATGAAGGCGATCGAGCAACAGACGCTGCGCGACATGCTGCGCCGTCGATTTGATCTGGATGACAGCGCGGTGGAAACGCTGGTCGACATGGCGCATCAGGAGGTCGAGGACTCAGTGGATCACTACCAGTTCGTGCGTCTGATCCGGGACGAATATGACTACCCACAGCGGGTGGCGCTGATCGGTCGGCTCTGGCGTGTGGCCTACGCCGATGGTGCGCTGGACCCGCTGGAGGAGGCGCGCGTGCGCAAGATGGCCGAGCTGTTGTACGTCGACCATGCCGATTTCATCATGCAAAAGCTCGAGGTACAGCAGGCGCTGGGTCTGGCGTAGTATGCTTTTGCCCCTTGCTCATGTTGTTTTCCTGCCACCGCCCACCAGGATGTCCCGTGTTGTTCACTCTCTCTCTTCGTTCGGGCATGTTTTCCTGTCTGGGCATGCTGCTGGCAGGTCTGGCGTCATCAGCTGCTGCCGGGGGGGATGACGTTCCCGATACCCGGCAGCTGCCGCCTCAGGCCTATAACGGCTACCTGGAACAGCACACGGTGCCGCTCTGGGCAGGGGACGTGCCGGACGCGCAGGGCGAAGGCTTTCGTGACCGGCCCACCCTGACCATCTATCCGCCCGGGCAGCAGCCCAACGGGACGGCGGTCATCATTGCCCCCGGCGGCGCCTATCAGGTGCTGTCCGACAATACCGAAGGGCGCCAGATCGCCAACTGGTTCAACACCCGGGGCGTGGTGGCGTTCGTGCTCAAGTATCGGCTGGGGCCGGATTATCCGATGCCGGTACCGCTGGAAGATGCCCAGCGCGCCATGCGCTGGGTGCGCGCCCACGCCGAGGAGTTCAGCATTGACCCGGATCGGGTCGGCATGGCCGGCTTCTCGGCGGGCGGGCACCTGGCGGCACTGACCGGCACGCGCTTTGACCAGGGCGATACCGACGCCGATGATCCGGTCGAACGCCAGCGCAGCCAGCCCGATTTTCTGGTGCTGGGCTATCCGGCGCTGGTGATGTTCAGTGACCCGGACAGCCGGATCGATTATTGCACGCTGATGGGGCTGGATGAGTGTGATCAAAACTGGCGGGAGCGCTACCGTCCCGAGCGACAGGTTACCGGGCAGACACCCCCCACCTTTATCTATCAGACCACCAACGATGAGCTGGTGCCGCCGCAGGGCAGCATCGATCTCTATACGGCACTGGTCAACGCCCACGTGCCGGCCGAGATGCATCTTTTCGGCAACGGGCCACACGGTTCGGGGCTGGGCATGGGAAATGTCGCCCTTGATGGCTGGACCACCCTGCTGGATCACTGGCTGCGTGGTCGTGGCCTCTACGAGCGCGCGCAGCCGTCAGAGCACTGAACCGGCTCAGGCGGCGGTGTCCTCGTCGTCGTCATCATCGGGGGCGAGCATCGTCTCCGTGATGGCCTCACCGATCTGCTTGAACAGTGCTTCGGCGGGCGCGCCCTCGTCCATGTCTTCGATGCAGGCGGCAATCACGATCGCGTTGTCCGGCTCGTCCGGGCGGATCACGCCCATGTGACAGGCACGCTGGTGCTGGGTGCCGGTTTTCTGGATAAAACTCACGTCCTGCGGCAGTCCGCCTTCCAGTCGATAGCCGTCATAACGATCGATCTTGAGATTGTCGAACAGCAGCTCGCGGTGCTCCTCGTTGATCAACTCGCCGCGAACCAGCGCGGTGAGCAGGTCGGCGTAGCCCTTGAGCGTGGCGCTATTGACGCGCGTGTCGTAGTAGCGATCAAAGGCGGTGGTCATGTCATCGGTGTTTAGCGCCTCGCGATCGACGTCGAGGGTGCGCGCCAGTGCTGCCACGCGTTCATCGCCGATCGGCGCCGAGGCAATTTCGACAAGCTGCTCGCGGTCCAGCGTCCGGGCGTCGGGATGGATGTCGCCGTACACGCTGTAGCGCACCTCGGCCAGCGTGGTCAGAGGCTCAAAGTCGCTGCTGCCAAAAAAGCCCTGACGCGTCATCTGCTGAAGCTGGCCATTGAGCGTGTCCACACCGATGGCCTCGATCAGCATGTCGGTGGCGACGTTGTCGCTGTCGATCAGCATGCGCTCCAAAAGGTTGTCGAGGCTGTAGGCCTGACCGGGCTCCACCCAGAGCAGTTCACCGGCGCCATCGATGCGCTGTGAGGCCTCAAGCGTCAGTTCATCGTCCAGCGAGCGTTCGCCTGCCTCGACCTGTTGCAGCAGCACGATGGCGACGGGCACCTTGACCGCCGAGGAGAGATACCAGAGCCGGTCGCTCTTGTGATCAAGGCTCGTATCATCCGCGAGGCGGTGAACATGGACGCCCAGCGTGCCCTCTGCCTCGTTATCCAGCGTGGTAATGCGCTCGCCCAGGGTCTTCACCCAGTTCTCCTCCGGGCGCGTGTCCTCGGCGTAAAGGGCGGCGCTGGACAAGACCAGCAGGCCGGCAGTCACAAATGACCCGGTTCGGGCCGACAGGAAACGTGTCATGTTTGTTCTCGTTGTTCATGAAAGATGATTGGCCGCCAGGGCGAGCCCGGCGGTGGCATCAGCGAAAGACGCCGGATTGCCAGATGGCCTGGCCTACCTCCTTCAATGCCTGTTCCGAGCGCGCCAGCGACAGCGAGCCGCGGGTGCAGGCCACCACCGCAACGCGTTGCGGACCGTCGTCGCTGTCATGAATGGCAATGCCGCCATCGCAGAAGCGGCCGCGCTGGGTGCCGGTCTTGTGGGCAAAGGTCACCGTGTCGGGCCAGGCCGCGCGCAGACGGTTGGTGCCCGTGCGGGTGCGTGCCATGACGCCCATCAGCGCATCGGTGCTTTCGGGCGACAGCGTCTCGCCGCGTGCCAGCCGTGTGAGCAGTCGATCAAGGGCATCCAGCCGGGCGCTGTTGAGACCGGTGGCGTAGTAGCCTTCAAACGCCTCGCTTAAATCGCGGGCGCGAAAATCGCTGACCGGTACGCCAATGAAACGGCTGATCGCGGCCAGACGGGCCTTTTCTTCGCGGGCCTTGCGAATATCAACGAACTCGAGCCCGTCGAGCGCCATGGCGTTGGGGTGAAACTCGCTGTAAGCGTAGCGACGCACATCGGCAAGCGTTGTGATGCGCTCGAAGCCTTCCGGCACCAGTTCAGCCAGATGCTCATTGACGCGCTCGGCCCCGACGCGGCGAATCAGCATGTCGGTTGCGGTGTTGTCGCTGCGGGTGATCATCTGCTCGAGCAGCCAGCGCAGGCTCAGCTGCTCGCCCGCACCGTGCCAGTTGGTTTCCCCGGCGCCGTCCACATAGTCGCTGCGCTCAAGGGTCATGGTGTCATCGAGACTGAGCCTGCCGGCATCGACCTCGTCCATCAGCGCCAGCGCGACCGGTACCTTGACCATCGAGGCCAGATACCAGTTTTGTTCGCCATGAAAGGAGAAGCGGTTGTCATCGTCGAGATCGCGCACGACCACGCCGATCTCGCCCGGATAGGCGGCGTTGATGCGCTCGATATCGCCGGTCAGGCGCTCGGCCCAGTCGACTCGGGGTCTGGCATCGACATGCTCGCTCAGTGACTGCGCGATGACCTGTCCGGGCAGGGCAGCGAGCAACAGCACAGAGGCGATGAATGCGGTCAGGCGAGGGCGACCCGGTTTCTGGATGGCGGATACGGCGGTGCGACAGCGTGCTTCCATACGGCTTTGAACTTCCATGACAACGGGTGTGCTGTTATTGGCGCAAGGTGTCATGGGAGTATAGAGAGCAGACTTGTATATGATGCCTGGCCTCAGGCGCACTTAAGACATCCCGCAAATACTCCCGATGATCCGGGGGACGTATTAAAAGACCTTCGGGTCCGGAAACAGGATTTCATGCAGATATCACGTCACATTGCCATCGACGACAACGACTATGAGCTGCGCGCCATTCGCGCCCAGGGCGCCGGCGGACAGAACGTCAACAAGGTGGCCTCGGCCATTCATCTGCGCATGGACATACAACAAAGCAGCCTCGCACAGGAGTACAAGGACCGGCTGCTGGCGCTGAACGATCACCGCATTACCTCAAGCGGTCTGATCATCATCAAGGCGCAGTCCCATCGCACCCAGGAGCTCAACCGCCAGGAGGCGCTCATGCGCCTTCGAGCGCTGATCAAGTCGGTGGTCTATACCGCCAGACCGCGCAAGGCGACCAGGCCGACGCTTGGGTCCAAAAAGCGCCGGCTCGAGGGCAAGAAACAGCGCGGTCAGAAAAAGGCCATGCGCGGGCGCGTGGATCACTAAGACGAAAGATGCCCTCTGAACGGACGGCGCGTGGCCATATCCGAGTGTTTCACCTGGGATTGTCGGCGGGTGAGGGTTTATACTGTCGCTCGATCATGACATCGCAGGGTTTACAGGCGGTGTCGGCAGGAAATGGACAGGAGACAAGCAGTGCTCGAAACAGTCAAACATGTGGTGGCCGTGGCCTCCGGCAAGGGCGGTGTGGGCAAGTCCACCGTTACCGTTAACCTGGCACTGGCCATGGCCGCTCAGGGCCATCGCGTGGGCCTGCTGGACGCCGATATCTACGGTCCCAGCCAGGCGCAGATGCTGGGCATCGAACCCGGCACCCGACCCACCATGGTCGATGACAAGACCATGAAGCCGATCGAGGCGCACGGGCTCAAGATGATGTCGATGGCGGTGCTGGTGGATACCGAAACCGCCATGGTGTGGCGCGGACCGATGGTCGCCGGTGCCTTCCAGCAGCTTCTGACCCAGACCGGCTGGGGGGAGCTTGATTATCTCTTCATCGACATGCCGCCGGGCACCGGTGACATTCAGCTGACGCTGTCGCAGCAGGTGCCGGTGTCGGGCTCGGTGATCGTCACCACCCCGCAGGACATCGCCCTGCTGGACGCGCGCAAGGGCATCGAGATGTTCCGCAAGGTCAACGTGCCGGTGCTGGGCGTGGTCGAGAACATGAGCACCCACGTGTGCTCGAACTGCGGTCATGAAGAGGCGGTCTTCGGCGAGGGTGGCGGTGCCCGCATTGCGGCGCAGTACGACACCGAAGTGCTGGGCCGGCTGCCGCTGACCATGAGCATTCGTGAGCAGGTCGATGGCGGTCGCCCGACCGTGGTCGCTGACCCCGAAAGCGATGCCGCGCGCTCGTTCATGGCGATCAGCGCCCGCATCGATGAGCAGCTCGGCGCCAAAACGCGCGAAAGCGGCCCGTCGATCAGCTTCGGCGAATAACGCTCAACACCCGCAGCGGCGGCAGGTCGGGCTGGAGACTGCCAGCGGCAGGCTTTAGTCCGGCCGGACGTGCCGGTATCATGGCCGTTTTGCGCGGCATTCAGTACGGCCATCGGCCACGTTAATGTCGCGCTACCATCCCCGGTTTTATCTTTCCTATTTCAGGCATTGCGACAGGACACCCCTCGTGAGCATCAAGGCAGACAAATGGATTCGCCGCATGGCGCAGGAACACGGCATGATCGAGCCGTTCGAGTATGATCAGGTCCGCCATGCCGGTGATCAGCGTGTCATCTCCTACGGTACGTCAAGCTACGGTTACGACGTGCGCTGCTCTGATGAGTTCAAGGTTTTCACCAATATCCACTCCGCCACCGTCGATCCCAAGTATTTCGACGAGAAAAGCTTTGTGGATGTGAAGGGCGATGCCTGCGTGATTCCGCCCAACTCCTTTGCGCTGGCACGTACGGTGGAGTATTTCCGCATTCCGCGTAACGTGCTGACCATCTGTCTTGGCAAGTCGACCTACGCGCGCTGCGGCATCATCGTCAACGTCACGCCGCTGGAGCCGGAGTGGGAAGGGCACGTAACGCTCGAGTTTTCCAACACCACCAATCTGCCGGCGCGTATCTACGCCAACGAAGGCGTGGCGCAGATGCTCTTTTTCGAGTCCGATGAGGTATGCGATACCTCCTACAAGGACCGCGGCGGCAAGTACATGGGTCAGCGCGGCGTGACGCTGCCGCGCACGTAAGCCCTGCAATGGCCCGGCTAGCCCAGATGGGTACTGCTGCCGGGCTCTTCCTCCCACGACATCTCTTCCAGACCGTGCACGATGCCGCAGTCCCCCACGGGGCTGGCATGGCCGCACTTCTTTTGCAGGTTCCTGAGCTGCCCGTGCAGCTGGGAAAGCTCCCTGAGACGCACCTCGACGTGCTGGATGTGCTCATCCAGCAGCGCATCGATGGCCTGACAGTCGCCTCGTGGATCGTCCACCAGCGCCAGCAGCGCATGAATCTCGGCATGGCTCATGGCCAGCGCCCGGCAGTTGCGGATAAAGCTCAGTCGCTTGAGATGGGCCGGGCCGTAATGGCGGTAGTTGCTCTCGCTGCGGCTCGGGGCCGGCAGCAGCCCCTCGCGCTCGTAAAAGCGGATGGTCTGGCTGCTGCAGCCGGTCTCTTTTGCCAGTTCTCCAATCTTCATGGCCTGCTCCCCTGGGTGGCGTGCGCTGCTCGGTAGTTCTTGACCTTATAGTCACTATAGGGTTTTGACTGGTGACTCTCCAGGCCTGCGGGCCATCCCGAAGTTAAAAGGAGCGCGCGTGGCACATCACAGTGAGAAGTCATCGGGCAGCTTTTCTGTCTTTACGCCCGACAACAGTAGTGCATCAACGGGCGAGCATTCGCTGTGCTGCACCCCCCGGCCGCCATCCGCCTGCGGCGAATCTCAAACGCAGCCCTGCTGTGAACCTCAAGCATCGTCCTCCTGCTGCGGCTCGTCGAGTGGCCCGACAGCCTCCAGGGCCACCAACGGTTGCTGTGGCGCTGATGACACCCGGGTGCCGCCTGATGATGACTCCCTCACCGGCAGCGTGCGCGAGGGCGACCAGCTGCGCACCAGCATGCGCATTGCGCAGATGTGCTGTCCGGTCGAGGAGCAGATGATCCGCAAGCAGCTATCCACGCGCGAAGACGTTGAACGCCTGGAGTTCAACCTGTTGCAGCGGGTGCTGACCGTGGTGCACGACCCCCGGGCGCTGGAGGAGATTCTGGCCGACATTCGTGCGCTGGGGTTTGTGCCGGAGCTTGCCGACGAGCGCGGCAGGCTCGGCCGGGCAGAAGAGACGCCCGCCCCCTGGACGCCGCTGATCATGAGCGGTGTTGCCGCGTTTGCCTCCGAGGCGGTTCAGTGGATGGCAGGGCCGGTATGGCTTGCGGCGGCGCTGGCACTGGCCGCCATTGCCGGTTGCGGACTGAACACCTGGCGCAAGGGCTGGATGGCCGTGCGGCATGGCAATCTCAATATCAATGCGCTGATGAGCATTGCCGTGACCGGGGCGCTGCTGATCGGCCATTGGCCCGAAGCGGCCATGGTCATGGTGCTGTTCAATCTGGCCGAGCGGATCGAGGCGCGCTCGCTGGCCCGGGCCCGGCATGCCATCGAAGATCTGATGAAGCTGGCCCCCGAGGTCGCCACCGTGCGCCTGGATGATGGTCGCTGGGAAGAAAGGCCGGTGGCAGATATCGCGATAGGGGCGTTGATTCGGGTGCGCCCTGGCGCCCGTATCGGGCTGGATGGCAAGGTGGTTTCCGGGGCGTCCAGCGTCAACCAGGCCCCGATCACCGGGGAGAGCATGCCGGTCGACAAGGCGCCGGGAGACAGCGTCTACGCCGGGACCATCGTGGACGCCGGTGAACTTGAGTGTCGGGTGACCCGTCGGGCCGATGACTCGACCTTGGCGCGCATTATCAGTGCCGTGGAGCAGGCCCAGAGCGAAAGGGCGCCTACGCAGCGCTTCATCGATCGCTTCGCGCGCATTTATACCCCGGCGGTGGTGGCGATGGCGGCTCTGCTGGCGGTACTGCCGCCACTGCTGGCCGGCGGCGGCTGGCTCGACTGGATCTACCGGGCGCTGGTATTGCTGGTGATCGCCTGCCCCTGTGCGCTGGTCATTTCCACGCCGGTCACGGTGGTCACGGGGCTGGCCAATGCGGCTCGGCGCGGCATTCTGATCAAGGGCGGCGTTCATCTGGAAGAGGGCCGCCGGCTGGGCTGGGTCGCGCTGGACAAGACCGGCACGCTGACCCATGGCCGGCCGCAGCAGACCCACGCCGTGGTGCTGGACAGCGAGAACACTTCACGGGTGGCAGCGCTGGTGCTCGGCCTTGCCCGGCGCTCGGATCACCCGGTATCCATGGCACTGGCCCGTGCCGGGGAGGCCGAGGGTACGGTGCCCGCGCCCTTTGAGGCCATCGAAGCGCTGCCGGGGCGAGGCATCACCGGTCTCAGCGAGGGCCGGCGCTACTGGCTGGGCCATCAGGCGCTGGTGCGTGAGCGAGGCTGTCTGAGCGAGGCGCTCAAGACACAGATCGAGACGCTTGAGGGTGAAGGGCGCACGGTGGTGGTGTTGATGGATGAGACCCGAGCACTCGCCGTTTATGCCGTGGCCGATACGCTCAGGGCCACCAGCCGCGACGCGGTGAACGAGCTGCATCGTCTGGGCGTTCGCACCCTGATGCTGACCGGCGACAACCCCCATGCCGCCGACGCCATCGGGCGCAGTGTCGGCATCGATCGCATTGAAAGCGCGCTGATGCCGCAGGACAAGCTCTCGCACCTCGAGGCGCTGTCAGGGCAGGGGCGGGTGGCCATGATTGGTGACGGCATCAACGATGCCCCGGCGCTGGCGCGCGCCGATATCGGCTTTGCCATGGGCGCCATGGGCACCGACAGCGCGATCGAAACGGCCGACGTGGCGCTCATGGATGATGATCTGCGCAAGGTAGCGGCCTTCATCCGTTTGTCGCGGGCGACCCATCGTATCCTGATGCAGAACATCGCGCTGGCGCTGGGCATCAAGGCGGTGTTTCTCGCCCTCACCGTGGCAGGAATGGGAACCCTGTGGATGGCCGTGTTTGCCGACGTGGGCGCCAGCGTCCTGGTGGTGCTCAACGGGTTGCGGCTGCTGCGCCACGAGGCAAAGAGTGATCAGGACAACGCCGGCGCTGTCACCCCGACCAGGGTCTCGATGGGGGCGCATGCCTGAAGGTGACCCCGTGCCGGCCCCACGGGCCGGTCATGACAGCGTGGCACCGCTGACATCCGAAAGCGCCAGCTTGAGCGAGCGCGCCAGCGCCGCACCGTGGCCCAGGCCCTCGAGCACTTCAAAACGCGCGTCAAGATCGGGCGCGCTGTCCAGCCGGTGTGCCAGCGCCGCCAGCTGGTCGTTAATTTGTTTATCGCTGCCGCCGTTGGCGTAGGGACCGCGGCGTTTGAGTTCGGCATCGCCGCGCATTAACAGCACACTGCCGCGCCGTTCCGGCGGCCATTGAAATCGATCCGCTTCCTCGAGGACCTGATAGCCGTTCCAGTGAAGCGTGGGGCTGGCTACGTACCAGTGATCGAACAGGGCCGGGCGGGTAAACAGCGTGTGCATGACGAACAGCCCACCAAAGGAGTGCCCCCAGATCGCACGCCTTGATGTATCGATGGGCAGATCCTGCTCGGCCTCCTTCATGATGTCTTCATTCAGGAGCTTGATGAAATCATCGGCCCCGCCGCCGCGGCGCTCGGGGTGGCGGTCGTTGATGATCGCGTCCTGACCCGGCCGCTTCGGGGTGTAGTCCCACTGGCGTGCCTCGACATCAAAGCGGGCATCCGTATCGTAGCCCAGCGCAATCAGCACCGGCGGCATGGCGGCATCCATGGCCTTCAGGTCCTGCTCACCGAGTTCAGCCAGTGCGGCATTGCCGTCAAGCAGATAGATCGGCGTGTAGCCGGCCTCGGGCGGTGCCTTTCTGGGGATCGCCACCGTGATGCGGTAGTGGCGCTGACCGTCAGGGCTGGTCAGTCGATGTTCCCGGAAGTCATAAACCTCCGAGCCCTTCTCGACAATGCCCGGTGGCAGCGGCTGGTTGAAGTCAGGCCCGGGGCGTGCCGCGGTCGGCAGTGACCAGAGTGCGCCGGGCAGCAGTGAGAGCAGAGCGCCTGTCGTGGCACCCTTGAGCATTTTGCGTCTGGTGTGATTGCAGGCAGGATGCAGTGTCATATGGTCTCGCAACGATTCATGGTCTCCCCTGTGACCGCGCCACCGACCATTTGCTTCGGTGGCCGTCGGCGCGACGCTCTGATGCATGGTACCAGGTATTGCTAAAACTTTGGCGATGCCGGGTTTTTGACAGATGACAATGTTAATCGTTCTCATTTTTGAGTAAAGTGGCCGCCGAAAAGGTTAAAAAAGACTTATTTCTTGGGGTGGCGGTCGGCACTCCGGGTGCGGACGGTTACGGGATACGGCATGAACAGGGGAGAAAACATGGCGAGGGGTAACACAGGATCATCACGCTGGAGTAACCGGCTGATAGCCGCCGTGGCTGCCGCCGTGGTCATGGGGGTCATCGTTTCGACAGGGGTTGTGGCAACGCCGTCGGCCCCGCAGGTCAGCAAGAGTGTCAAGCTTGACCACGGTCTTTATGAAGCGGTTTACAGTCCCGATCAGCAGCAGTTGCTGGTGGCCGGCGGTGGCTCGCGGGGTGATGAGGATGGCGGGCGCATCTTTCGTCTGAATCCGAAAACGCTGGAGACGCTCGACACCCTTCATACGCCGCGTCAGGTGTTCGGGCTCGCCGTCGACCCGAAGCAGCATCGTCTTTATGCCACCGGCAGCCGGGATGGCTCGCTGACCATCCTTGATGATCGCCGTGGTGAGGTGCTGGAAACGCTGGTGCTGGCGGACCCGAGCCAGCCGGTCCCGGAAGGCGAGCAAAAGCATGCCGAGCCGCGCCATGTGGTGATCGATCAGGACAATGAGCGTGCCTATATCACGGCCGTGGCCAACGACGGCAGGGTCTGGGTGGTCAACACGACAACGCTTGAGCAGGAACCCACCATCGAGCATATCGGCAAGCGTCCGACCGGGCTGGTATTTGATAAAGCGCGTCACCGGCTTTATGTGACGCTGATGGGTGAGAATGCCATTGCGGTGATTGATCTCGACCAGGGAACGCTGA
This sequence comes from Kushneria indalinina DSM 14324, assembly GCF_003385845.1. GTDB lineage: Bacteria > Pseudomonadota > Gammaproteobacteria > Pseudomonadales > Halomonadaceae > Kushneria > Kushneria indalinina. The sequence continues at coordinate 122,244 of NZ_QRDJ01000006.1, forward strand.
TGGACAAATGGCCCACGACCCTTGAAGGGCCGATCGATATCGACATGGATCACAAGCGTCAGCGGCTGCTGATCACCAGTGTGCAGGCAGGCGCGCTTGAGGTAATCGATGCCGAAAACGGTAGCTCACTGGGCAGCTACCCGGCCGGTGACGGGGCGTTGAGTGTGAAGCTTGATCCGGGCAATGATCATGTCTATATCGCCAACCGCAATGCCGGTACGGTCACGGTGCTCGATGGTGAGGATTATCAGGATATTGCAACGCTTTCCACCGGTACGCATCCCAATACGGTCGCCATCGATCCGGCAACGCACCACGCTTTCGTGACCAACAAGGCCGCACGTATGGGCAAGCAGGACGACCCCGACGATGACCGGGGGAATACGGTCACCCTGATCACGCCCTGAGCAGCGGCGATGGCAACGTTGGGTTTTAACTGATAATCATTTACATTCATGTGGCAGGTTGTCACGCCTTGTGACATCCTGACTTACTGGACATTCATTGCAGGGGATTATTCATGCCGGGTATGCCAAAGACTGCTTCACGTTCGGTTCGCCTGTTGCAGGGCGCGCTCATCGCACTGGGAATTGTGACCCTTTCAGCGCCCTGGGCGGTGGCCGGTGAGCAGCCGACCCAGCAGCAAGGGACCACGCAGCAGGACGCTTCCGAGCAGATCGTGACCCAAAAGGACATTGATCAGGGGCTTTACGAGCTGGTATTCAGTCCGTCGCAGCAGTCGATCTATGTGGCAGCGACCGGTGGCTTTGGCGAGGGTGAAAGCGACAACTATGGTGAAAATGAGGGCGGCAGCATCTATCGGCTGAACTCACAGACACTGGAAGTTGAAGAGACCATCGCACTGGATCAAAAGCCCTTCGGCCTGGCGCTGAACGAGAAAACCCATACCCTGTTTGTGGGCCACACGCTGGACAAGAGCGTGACGGCCATCAATCTGGAAGACAACACGACCCGCCATCTGGCGCTGGCCACCGAGGAAGAAAAGGCCCAGGCGAAAGAGGATGATGTCTTCGGTCCCAATCCACGTCAGCTCAGCGTCGATGAGCAGAGCAATACGCTCTACATGACCGGCGTGGGTGACAAGAGCGTGCTGTGGGTCATTGATGGTGACAACCTTGCCCTGACCGATACCATCGAAGGCTTCGGCACCTGGGCGACAGGCCTGGCGGTGGATCACGACGGCCGGCGGATCTATGTCTCCACCATGAAGGACAACGCCGTGCGCGCGGTCGACATGGACAGCCACGAGATCATCGCGCAGTGGCCCACCGGTGGCGAAGGCCCGCTGAATCTGGCGCTTGATGTCGAAAGGCATCAGCTCTACGTGACCAATGCCGGCAGTGGCAATGTCACGGTGCTGGATACGCAAAACGGCAAGCTCAAGGATACGTTTGAAAGCGGTGAAGGGGCGCTGGCGCTGATGCTGGAAGGTGATCGCCTTTACGTGACCAACCGCAAGGCGAAGACAGTGACCATTTATGACCGGGACAGCCACAAGCTGCTGGATACGGTTCAGACCCCGCTGATGCCCAATAGCCTGATGGCGATCTCGGACACCTCCGGCGTCTATGTCTCCCTCAAGCAGCCACTGGATGAGAACCATCAGACCGACAAGCCCGACAGCGTCATCCATATCAAGCCCTGAGTTGTCACGGGTTGATATCACCCGCATTGAAACGGCCTCCCACTCGGGAGGCCGTTCTGCTTTCAGAGCATCTTTGCCGGGCCGGCGCTGCGGCATGATTTGTCGCCGTTGCAGGGCGCGCTGCTTCTGACATGGCTCAGTGGTCGGTATCCGTGTCGCTATCGGCGCTCCCGCCGCTGTTCACGCTGCCCCCACTGTCAGCGCTGGCACCGCTTTCAGCGCCGGTGTCGTGATCCGTGCCGGTGTCGTTATCGGCATTGGCGTCGGTATCGCTGTCCGTATCCGCTCCGATATCGGTATCGCCCCCGGCGTCAGCGACGCTGGCGGCACCGAAATCATCGGTATGCTGCTGGTTCCCGGCACCGTCGCTGTAGCCGTCGGGCTGTTTGCCCTGACCGGGGTTGATGGCATTGGGAGAGGCGTTTTCCTGAGTCTGGCTCTGCTGTTGAACGTTGCTGCTGGTATCAACGGCCAGTGCCGGCGTGGCGGCAAGCGCCAGAATAAAGGGGGCGATCCATGCTGCTTTCATGCGGTTTCTCCTGTGATCGGGTTCACCATTTAGCGTGTTCAAAACGCGCTGAACGGGGGCCCGAGATACTGCGACATCGAATGCAGGTTGCCGTGCATCCGGTAGACACAATATAGATCAGAAGAGGGAAGATGCCTGAGCAGCCAGAGAAATCTTCGGGATGACGCAGGGTGACAGGGAAATAGGAGAGTTATGTGGGGCAGGTGACAAAAACATCAGGGGGCGCAACACCGGATGCTGCGCCCCCTGTCGATCAGAGAGCTGTCGATCACGAATCCGTGTCGGTATCCGTGTCGGTATCCAGATCCATGTCGTCGTTGTCAGTATCGGTGTCCAGATCGCTGTCAGTATCCATGTCGCCGGTCTGACGCGTCATCTGGCCGCCGTTGTCTGCATCGGCGTTGCCCATGCCGGAGTCCATGTTGCTGGAAGTAGTGCCCTGCTGCTGCATCTGACCATCCTGCATCTGACCGTTATCGGTGTCAGTATCCATGTCATCGGCCAGCGCGGGAGTTGCTGCCAGTGCCAGTACGAAGGGTGCAAGCCATGTCGCTTTCATGATGTCTCTCCTGTCCTTGGGAAGAATCTCAACAGGCCCTGTAGCCTGATGACAAAAACCCTGGTTGGCTTGAGGCGAGAACGCAAATCGCAACGCTTCCAAAATTATGTATATGAATTAATTTTTAAGATTAAGTTATTGATAATAAATAAAAAAATTTTCTTACAAAAAGATTAATTCGATGGTTTTCGCAGCGGGCAGTAGGGTTTGCATGGTCTGCAGCAGTCACCGGCGCATGTTATAACGGCGACCTTCTTCTGAAGAGGTAATGTCGTCATGGCCATTGATGCGTCCGGTCCGGCAACGAAGCTTCGCCTGGTGTTTGAAGGCGGCCTCGTGCTGGGGCCGGGCAAGATTGATCTGCTGGAAGCCATCCGCGATACCGGCTCCATTTCGGCCGCGGCTAGGCAGACCAACATCAGCTATCGCAAGACACGTCATCTGATCGATGCCCTCAATACAGCCTTCAGTCAACCGCTGGTGCGCTCCAGCAAGGGTGGTGCCTCTCATGGCGGTGCCCATCTGACAGCGCTGGGTCAGGAGCTGGTGGCGCGCTATCGTCATGTCGAGCAGCAGACGATCTGTGCGGTGACGGCCCACTTCGGTGATTTTGACAGCGGTGTCGCCGACACCAGTGAGCACGCCGAATAGCCGGCTGAACGTATGCCTCCCCCGGTGATTTTCCTTCGGGATTGAGCCCTGTTTTTCGATGTGCAAAGATAAGCATATCGGGTAGGCCCCGTGCTGATTCCCAACGCCTTTCAAGGAAGAAGTCACCATGATCAGACCCCTGGCCGCACTGACGACCGCCACGCTGTTTTTGTCCTGCAACGCTGCCGGCGCCGCAGAGCGCATTGATGTTCAGGCTGCCGCCTCGCTGACGGATGTCATGAATACACTGATCGAGCAGTACGAACAGGACCATGACGTGGATATCGTGCCGGTGTATGCCTCTTCTTCGACGCTGGCGCGCCAGATCAGTCAGGGGGCACCGGCGGATGTCTATCTCTCGGCCAACGAAAAGTGGATGGACTGGCTGGAAGACCAGGGGGAGCCGATCCACGAGCGACGCGATCTGCTCAACAACCGTCTGGCACTGATCACGGCAGAAGGCAGCGATATCCAGGACTTCACACCGGACAGTGACCATCCGCTGGTGCAGTATCTGGACGACGGCGATCGCATCGCGGCAGGGGATCCGGCGCACGTCCCGGCCGGTATCTACACACAGCAGGCCCTGGTGCATCAGGGGCAGTGGCAGGTGCTCGAGCCTCGGCTGGCCCGTGCCAGCGACGTGCGCGGCGCGCTGGCGCTGGTCGAGCGTGGCGAGACGCCGCTGGGTGTGGTTTATGCCACCGATGCCATGGCGGGCGAGCACGTGCATCAACTGGGGCTTTTCCCGGCCGACAGCCATGACCCGATTACCTATCCGGCCGCGCTGATTGGCAAGGACCCGAGTCCGCAGGCGCGCGCGTTTCTGCAGTGGCTGGGCAGCGATAAGGCGGCCAGTACCTTCAAGCAGTACGGGTTTGAGGTCAACGAATCGAATGAAACGAGCTGATCGACGCCCGACTCGCGCCGATACGAGGGCGTCAATGTGCTGACACCGCTTGAAATCGAGGCTCTGCAGATCAGTCTGCAGGTCGCCGGTACGGCGCTTTTGATCATCATGGTCCCCGGCATTGCCATGGCATGGCTGCTGGCCCGCCACGAGTTTGTCGGCAAGTCTCTGCTTGATGGCATCGTTCATCTACCGCTGGTGCTGCCACCGGTGGTGGTGGGCTATCTGCTGCTGGTGGTCATGGGACGCCGCGGGGTCGTGGGTGGCTGGCTTTATGAGCATCTCGGGCTGTCGCTGCCCTTTACCTGGCAGGGCGCGGCGCTGGCAGGCGGCGTCATGGCTTTCCCACTGCTGGTGCGCGCCGTCAGGCTGTCTCTTGAAGCGGTGGACCCACGGCTTGAAGCGGCGGCCCGAACGCTGGGCGCCTCACGGCTGCGGGTCTTTTTCACCATTACCCTGCCGCTGGCGATACCGGGGCTGGTCACTGGCGCCGTGCTGGCCTTTGCCCGGGCGCTGTCGGAGTTTGGCGCCACCATCACCTTCGCCTCCAACATTCCCGGTGAAACCCGCACGCTGCCGCTGGCGCTGTATTCGCTGATCCAGACGCCCGGCATGGAAGATGCCGCGGCGCGGCTGTGCGTGATCTCGATCGTGGTGGCCATGATCTCGCTGGTGGCCTCCGAGTGGCTGGCGCGACGCACCCGGCGGCGCATGGCCGGCCGGGACCGGGGGTAGCCATGACACTGACACCGACACCGCGAGGCGACCGCCATGCTTGAGCTGTGTCTCCAGCACCGTCAGGGCGACTTTGACGTTGATGTCGATATCACCGCCCCCGGCCAGGGTGTGACGGCGCTTTTCGGCCACTCGGGCAGCGGCAAGACGACGCTTTTGCGCATGCTGGCCGGCCTGGATCGCCCGGACAGCGGGCGTATTGCGCTCAACGATCGAACCTTTGTGGATACCGACCGGCGCACCTTCGTGCCGCCCCATCAGCGCCGGCTGGGCGTGGTCTTTCAGGAGGCGCGGCTCTTCCCCCACTACCGGGTGCGCAGCAATCTGACCTATGCGCGGCGGATCACGCGCGGCGTGGCCTTTGATCGGGTGGTCGAACTGTTGGGAATCGAGGCGCTGCTGGATCGCATGCCGGGGGCGTTGTCGGGCGGCGAGGCGCGACGGGTAGCGATCGGCCGGGCGCTGCTGGCCGAGCCGGACATGCTGCTCATGGACGAGCCCCTGACCGGGCTGGACGGGGCGCGCAAGCAGGAGCTTTTGAACTATATCGTGCGTCTGACCCGCGAGATCGACCTGCCGATCCTGTTTGTCAGCCACGACCCGGAAGAACTCATGGCGGTGGCCGAGCAGCTTGTGGTGCTGGATCGAGGGCGGGTCATTGCCAGCGATTCAATGGAGACACTGCTGTTGCGGGGCGACATGGCCCCCTGGCTGGGCGGGTTTGAGGCCAGCTCGCTGCTGCATGGTCAGGTGCGCGCCCACGATCACCACTACCACGCCACGCGTGTGACGCTCGCCGATGGGCAGCGCCTGACGCTGCCATTGCTTGAGTGCCCCGAGGGGGGCGACGTTCGTGTTCGCGTGCGTCGCCGTGATGTGGCCATCGCGCTGTCACATCAGGGGGACAGCAGCTTTCGCAACCAGCTCGAGGCGGTCATTGTGTCCATGACGCCGGGGGCCACGGGCACGCTGGAGGTGACGCTGGCGCTGGGCGATCAGCAGCTGCAATCGCGCGTGACCCTGGAGGCTGGTGAAGCGCTCGGGCTCAGGCCGGGGCTTGCGGTGGTGGCACTGATTCGAAGCGTCAGCCTGGCCGGCTAGCCTGACAATTTTCCGGCGCGCCTGACGGGTCTGAAACAGGGGCGATGGCGTGTTCTGCGAAACCGTTGACCTGCCAGAGGGCCGGCCTCAGGATGCGATTTTTCGTCATCACCTTTTGTGCGTTGTACGCCGGAACAGGGGAATGTCATGTTTGGTCTGCCGTATCAGGGTATCGCCACCTTTTTGAAAGCGCCGCAGGACAGCGCGCGGCCCTTTGCCTTTCTAGGGCTGCCCTATGACTGCTCGGTCACCTTTCGCCCGGGGGCGCGCATGGCGCCCAACGCCCTGCGCCGGGCCAGCATGATGCTGACCGACGGCCGTCACCCCGAGTTCGAGACCGACCCCTGCGAGCTGGTCAGCGATCTGGGTGATCTCGATATCATGCAGGTGGGGCAGCATGACGCGCTGCGACGTATCGAGACCGGGGTCATGGCGGCATACGAGCAGGCGCCGAATCAGACGCTGTTGTGTGCCGGCGGCGATCACATGACCACCCTGGGCGTGCTGCGCGCGCAGCGTCGCCTTCAGGGGCAGCCGCTGTCGCTGATTCACTTCGACGCGCACTGTGACACCTGGGCCAGCCACTTTGGCGATGACATCGGCCACGGCACCTTCCTGCGCAATGCCATCGATGAGGGACTGGTGGCCCCGGAACGTACCCTGAGCCTGGGGCTTCGCTCGCCGGTCGAGCCGGCCACGCGGGACTGGCTGGCCGAGCAGGGCGGGCAGTGGCTGAGCTCACGGGATCTGATGCGGCTCGACGGCGAAGCGCTGGCGCAGAAGGTCCGTGACCGCATGGGCGAATCACCGATCTACATCACCTTTGACATTGATGTACTGGATCCGGCTCATGCGCCGGGGACCGGTACGCCCGAAATCGGCGGCATCACCACCATGAAGGCGCTGGAGCTTCTGGAAGCCCTGCGCGGCTTCAACCTGATCGGCATGGATGTGGTGGAAGTCTCGCCGCCCTATGACCCGCAGGAGATTACGTCACTGGCAGCGGCCACGCTTTTGTGGACGTTTATCGCCATGCGCGGCTAGCTCACGAGGGCGCAGCGCACCCCACGGCGTTGCGGCTGCTTTTCTTGATTTGATAGAGCGCCTCGTCGGCCTGTTTGATCAAGGCCTCGCCCGACAGCGGATGCTCGGGCGAGGAGATGGCCACGCCGGCACTGATGGTGACGTATCTGTGAGTCGGCGAGGGCTCATGGGGCAGGCACTGGGCCTCCATGGCCGTACAGACGCCGCGGGCAATGTCCATGGCGCGATCCAGGTCAAAATCGGGCAGCACGATCACGAACTCCTCGCCGCCGATTCGCGCCACAAGATCCGACTCGCGCTGGAAGATATCGCCAAGCGTCTCGGCGATGGTCTTCAGGCACTGATCGCCCTCCGGATGGCCGTAAAAGTCGTTGTAGAGCTTGAAATGGTCGACATCGATCATGATCAGTGCCACCGGGCGCTCAAGGCGATGCGTCAGGGAGAGGATGCGCGGCAGCTGACGGTCCAGCAGTCGCCGATTGCCCAGCCCCGTCAGGGCATCACGGTTGGTCAGTGCCTTGAGATGCGCGTTGCGTTCGTTAAGCTCCTGAATCAGCGTTTGAAACTCTCGCGCCATGATGCCCAGTTCGTCACCGCGGGCCTGTAACCAGGGCGGTGGAGCGTCCAGATGCTCGCCGGGTGACTGGCGCAGGGCGCTGGCATAGCGGGAAAGCTCGGTAATCGGGCGCAGCACCATGGCGCGAAACACCCACAGCATGATCACCATGAGCACCAGCAACAGCGCCAGCGCGCCCAGCATGGTCAGGTTAAAGCGCTGGATGCCATCGCGCAGGCCATCGCGGTCAAGACGGGTGGTCATCATGACCTGATAGCCGGGTGTGGCACTGTCGCGCAGGAGCGTGAGACGCAGGCTGTCGTCACTGATCGAATCAATGGCCACCACGGGGGCGTTGTTTCCGGCGGTCATGTCCTGACGAACGGCAGAGAGCGTCAGGGTCGAGGCCGTGTCTGCCGGGTCGAGCTGCCACTGCCCGGGCAGAAAGCGCACCAGCGTCAGCTTGCCTGAAGACAGCGTGCTGGCTCGATGGGCAATGGGCCAGGTGCTCAAAAGGCCAAATGCCGGGCTAACGCCCATGCGCGCCGTGGTGTCGGTCTCGGGCAACTGTCTCTGGATCTGGCGTACCTGGTCAAGGGCCCACTGACATTCGCCTGTCGGTGTGGCGCAGGAGGTAAAGGCGCCGGTCACGGGGTTGCGCCCGGCCACCCAGGTGACGCCGTCGTGGGCGTTGGTGATCAGCATCAGGTCGGCACCGTGCTCGTCAAACACGGCCGAGGTGATATGCGTCTGCGGGAAATCCGGCAGATGGTTTTCCATGAAATCCCGCGTGCTCGCCCAGCTGGCCCATTCATGGGCCATGTCGCTGAGCGTCCGGGCATGGTGGTCAATGCTCATCTGTAGTGCGTTGGCGTAGACGTGAGCGCTCTGGCGTTCCTCGCTGATCAGATTTGGAATCATCAGTTGATGGAGAATGAACACCAGAATGCTCATGACCAGCACCAGCATGATCGAGAGCGTGATGATGAACCTGTTGCGCAGTGAGTTCAGATAGGGCACATCGACGATTCCGGCTGATGCGATTTAATAGCGCATTAAAAAATGCTCCGGGCCTGAAAGCTTTCGTTTTTAACGGCGCTGTGACCGGAATCTTGATGCCATGACCGGGGATCGATTCCGGGGCAACGCCCCGGGGCACAGTCCCGTGACAGGCCACGGCGACAGTGGCAGAGCTGGTGCTCTAATTAAATTAATTTCAATTAGCCCGGACGGGGTTGTCATCGAAGCATTTTTTATATCCCCGTCCTGGACGACTGTCCTGACGGCATATTGCCGGGCGCGAGGATGTGAGATGATCACGACCATCTCGAGGAAACAGCAGGTTACGTCATGAGTTACCCCCGTTTGCTGGCAGCCACCCTGTTGGCCCTGCCGCTCTCGCTCCCTGCGCTGGCTGATGCGCAGGAAGACCATCAGAACAGTGCGAGCGCCGATGTGACGCAAAAAACCGATTCATCAACCACCGATGAAGCGTCTTCCCGTCGTGCGCGTGCTGATGAAACGACCTCTGAAGAGGAGGGTGGCAGCGCCGACACGGCCAGCGCCGGTGAGCCGCCAGAGGCCGATGACGGCCCGCGTCATGTCAGGGCCATGGTGATTACCACGTTCGGCCCCGAGCGCCGGGCCTGGGCCGATCGGCTGTCACCGACGCAGGAGATCAGGGTGCCCGGGCTGCACGGCTCGTTTGGCAGCGTCAGCTGCAACGATGATGATGTCTGTCTGATGACCACCGGCAAGGGCTATGCCAATGCCGCGACCTCCATTTCCACGGTGGCCTTCTCGCCGGAATTTGATCTCACCGAGAGCTGGTTTCTGATCTCGGGGGTGGCCAGTATCGACCCACATCAGGGCACGCTGGGCTCGCCCACCTGGCCGCGCTATCTGGTGGATGTCGGCATTCAGTGGGAGCTCGATGCCCGCGATATTCCCGACGACTGGACCACGGGCTATCTGAGCATCAATACCCATACGCCCGCCCAGGACCCGCATCAGGAGTACGGCACCGAGTTCTATCATCTGGATGATGCGCTGGTGGATCGCGCCGTAGCGCTGTCAAGGGGCGTCGAGCTGGCCGATAGCGACAATGCGGCGGCCTACCGTGAGCACTATGATTATGCGCCGGCCAATGAAGCGCCCAGCGTCGTGCAGTGCGACAGCGTTTCCAGCGATACCTGGTGGTACGGCAACCGCCTTGCCGACCGCGCCGCACAGCTGGGTGAGCAGGTCGCCGGCGAGGAGGCCACCATCTGCACCGGCCAGCAGGAAGACAACGCCATTCTGACCGCGCTCAAGCGCGCCGATGAGGCCGGGCGACTCCAGCGCGAGCGCACCGCCGTGGTACGCGCCGGGGCCAGCTTCAACCGTCCCTATGAAGGGCTCTCCGACGCCGATGGCCTGACCGGCTATGCCAAACAGGGCGGCTACACGCCGGCGCTGACCAACATGGTACGCGCCGGCTATCCGCTGATTGCCTCTATCGTTGACGACTGGGAGCACTGGCAGGCAGGTGTGCCGGCAAAGGCCGCGGAGGACAATGATGCAGCGGCTGCCCCCGAACAGAAGGCAACGGCAGGTGATGGCGATGAAGACGACACGGTCGGCGATGAGGAGAGCGCGTCGAACTGAGCCCCTGTGGCAACTCGGGCAGGTCTGACCACGCCCGGCACTTGCCGGGCGTTGCGCTGTCCGCCCGGCATGACACCGACGGTAAATGGCCTTCAGTCGTCGCGCTCAAAGCGCACATCATGACCGTCGCCTCCCAGCTGCATGATCTCCCGGGGGCAGCCATGCTCATCCAGACGCAGCAGTCCGATACCGGCCTTGTTGACCAGCCGCTCTCCCGGGGAGCGGCTGTCGGGCTGGCGGGGCTTGATCACCATGTGGCGGCGCTTGGTCAGCCAGTTGACGGGAGACCAGGGCGCAAACAGCCAGCGATTGATGCGATCGAAGGTATCCAGCAGGGTGTCGGGAAATTCGTTGCGGATGCCGCTGCTGGTGATCTGCCAGATGCGGGGGCTGTGATGCTGTTCTCGCAGCTGCACATCGTAGGCAAAGCTGTAGTGCACATCGCCTGACAGGACGATGAAATTCTGTGGGGTATGGCGATGGCGAAAGATATTGAGCATGACGTAGGCGGCGCTGCGGTGGGACATCCAGTTCTCGGCGTCCACCAGTAGCGGACGGTTGAGCCAGACAAACACCTGCTGCACTGTCTCGATCAGCTTGACGCCAAAGACCGGTGCCGGCGAGACCATGATGATGGCGTCGTGTCCCATGAGCTCCTGCTGCAGTTCGGTCAGGGCCTCCCAGTCCATCAGCCCCGAGGGCTTGTGCAGGCCACGTTCACTGCGCCAGCGTCGTGTGCGGGTATCCAGCACCACCATGGCAGGCCGGGTGGGCAACGTATAGTGCCAGCGCTCGAAGCGCAGCAGGGCCTCAATCAGGGCGTCATGCTGCGGCTCATCGGGCATCCGGCAGTACGCCTCCAGCTGCGCCATCATGTCGCCGTCAAAGTGCTCTGGGGCATTGCCCCAGCCCTGACAGATCAAATAGCCGATCAGGGCGTTGCCCATGATGCGTCGTGAAAAGGGATGTCCCAGTGCAGTGCGCTCCCACTGGGCGGTCAGGTTCCAGTCATCGGTCACGTCATGATCGTCAAAGATCATCCAGGTCGGCAGACGGGCCAGCACGCGCCGTACCGCGGGCAGCTCCGCGATAAAGTGATCCAGCGCGGCACGCTCCGTTTCAAAGAGTGCCGCCGTTTTGTCATCAAGGTCTGGACGCTCGATAGCGATGAGCTGCCAGGGAATGGGCGACCAGACCAGCAGATACATGGCCAGTATTTCGCCCAGGCTGATCAGATGGTTGTCGGCACCGGCCGCGGTAAAGATCGGTTTTTCCTTGCCGCGAAAGAAGTAGCGCTGCAGCAGCCGGTTGTCAGGGGTGGCCGGCAGCAGCCGATTGCGCTGGTACAGCCAGGGGGCCTGCAAAAGCGTTCGGCTGTCGCTGATTTCCGCCGATTCAAAGTGTTCGTGATAAAGCCCCAGCCGCTCCACGAGCGCATTGATGGCCAACAGCATGGGGCCTGCGACATCGTCGGCATAGATCTGGTCGCCGGTCATCATCAATAGTGATGGCCACTGCTCGGGAGTGGCGCGCCGGGCGTGCAGCTCCCGGTCCAGCCGCGCCAGGCCATCAGGAGCATCATGGTGCGGCCGACGACAGGAGCCGTGGGCGATGGAGGCCAGTGTCATGGCATGCCGCACGGTCAGCAAAGCTTCTCCCTCGTGACACAGCTGTGGCGCCCATTCGGCAATGCCATGACACTGCCCCTGGTCCTCGATCAGCAGGTCGTAGCGCAGTATCTCGCCTTCATCGAACGCCGGGCAGATGGCGACGTCGATCATGTGCACCACGGCATGTTCACCGATGCGCAGCCGGCGGCACTGAGATTCATCCAGACGCAGGCGCACTGAATGTGCCGGGTCGCGCTCAAGGATCAGCGTCAGCGTCAGGGCTTTGGAGGCCACCAGCCACAGGGTCATGCGCTCGGGCAGCAGGCGGCGCAGCATGGGGCCTGCCAGCACGTCGGGCAGGGGCTGCGGAACAATCTTTTCTGGCGCGACTTCTGACATGATCACCACGCGGACATCAGGGGTTGAAGAGGACCAGAACACGGCACCGGCAGGGTCGGCAATGACCGGTCACGGCAGGAATCGATTTTGTGTGAGCCTGAATGTGAGTGGTCGCGCTTATACTCTGCCGACTAGAATTAATTTCAATCAAGTTTGGTGTGGAGCAGCGGGGCATGAAGATCATCCTGATGCGGCATGGAGCGCCGCGGGTGCGTTTTGACGAAAAGATGGCCGCTGCTGATTTCAGACACTGGGTGGCCCGCTATCAGCTGGCGGGCCTGGATGAAGTTACGCGCTGCGATCGCGCCCTGACCATTGCCCGGGAGTGTGCGGCCGTGGTCTGCAGCGATCTGCCAAGATCGCTGGAATCGGCGCTGCGTCTGGAGGCGGGCAATATTGTCTACAGCGACCCCCTGATGCGCGAAATTGATCTGCCGCACGGCAGCGGGCGCTGGCCGACGCCATCACTGCCGACCACCTTCTGGCTGGTGGCCTTTCGCGCCCTGTGGCTTTTGGGCTATCACGGCAACGCCGAAGGGCGTCGGGAGGTCTTCAATCGCGCCGATGCCGCGGCCAGCAAGCTGGTCGAACTGGCCGGCGAGCACTGCTCGGTGCTGTTTGTTGGTCATGGCATGATCAATCATCTGCTGGCACGCGAGCTGCTTTCCCGCGGCTGGCAGGGGCCCAAAAGGCCCGGCCGTGCGCACTGGCAGTACGGTGTCTATGAGTATCAGGGCCAGGCCATCGCCTGACCCGTCCCTTGTCCGAGCCCCTGTCTTTTCTCCGAGGCCCTGTCTTTTGTTTAAGGCAGGCACTCTGGCCCGGGGCTTCTCAATTCCGGCGAATCAGGGTTCGCTCAACGTTGACGATGCCGGGGTGACGCCGGCCTTCAATGGCCTCCAGTACACTCGAGAGTGCCAGGGTTGCAATACGCTCATGATCCTGCTGCATCGAGTTGACCTTGAGGGGCAGAAAATCCAGCAGCCGGTCATTACCGAAGGTCGCCATCTGCAGAGGGTGCGCCTGCAGCGTCTCCATCGAGTATTTCGTCAGCAAAACGTCCAGCGCGCCTTCCAGCAGCGTATAGGACGCTGTCACCAGCGCCTGGGGCAGGCCGTGGTGCTCAAGATGCTCGCGCATGAGCGCCATGCCCGTCTCCCGATCGTAGCGTGCGCCGCAGTGAAGATGCGCGCGTTGCGTTGGCCCGCCATGGGCTGCCATTGCCGCCCTGAACCCTTCCCGGCGCTCAAGGGTATTGGCCAGTCCCGGCAGGGCGTCGAACCAGACAACTTCCTGCACCGCGGGTGAGAGCACGGTCCGGGTCAGGCTCATGGCGGTCCGGCGGTTTTCACTGATGATGCAGGGCATCAGCGTGTCATCGAGCGCCCGGTCCACGGCCACCACCGGCATCCCGGCGCTGATCAGACGCTGATAGCAGGCCTCTCCCGGCGGCAGGCTCGAGGCCACGATCAAGGCGTCACAGCGCCGGGCCTGCAGGGCGCTGAGCAGTTCGCGCTCGGTGTCCGGGTCATCGTTGGAGCTGACCATCAACAGCTGATAGCCCGCCCGGCGCGCCCCCTGTTCCAGAAGCTTGGCCAGCCGCGCATAGCTGGTGTTTTCAAGGTCCGGCAGCACAAAGCCCAGCGTGCGGCTGACCCCGCGGCGCAGGGCGGCCGCCTGAGCATCCACCCGATAACCGTGCTCCTCGATCACCGCCATGACGCGCTTGACCGTCGCCTCGCTGATGCGGTGCTGGCGTGACTTGCCATTGATGACATAGCTTGCCGTGGTGCGTGATACGCCGGCCAGGCGCGCAATCTCTGCAAGCGTCATGGTGTTATTTCCCGATATGAAAGGCGTGGGGCTGTCGATACGACGTAGGTCCATACCGTTGGTGCTTGATTCACCGCTCGATCTCTTTCAGCATTACGGCAAGGAAAAGGTGACACGATTCAGCCATGCTGTCATGACCTGTTTCATGCCGTTCTGCGCTCCAGGTGCCTCATTTGATGGCGCCGATCGCGCAGATTTGCCACTCACAAGGATCAATACGCCATGCTCACGCTGAAAAGTGATGCCGTTTTGCTCAATCAGCACGCCAGCGACTGGCGTGATGCGCTCCATCAGGCCGGCCAGTCGCTCATGGAGGGCGGGCTTGCCCGCGAAGGCTATCGCGATGCGCTGTTCGAGCGCGAAGAGCAGGCCTCGACCTGGCTGGGTAACGGCATCGTCATTCCCCACGGTACCCAGAAAAGCCGTGAGCATGTGCTGGCCACCGGCGTGCGCCTTCTGCAGTTTCCAGAAGGTGTCGAGTGGCACGACGGCAATCGGGTGCATTTGATCATCACGATTGCCGCGCAAAGCGATGAGCACCTGGACATCCTGCGCCAGCTCACCCACGTACTCGACCGTGAAGGCGTGGCCGACAGGCTGGCGCGCGCTGGCGACGCCGAGGAAGTCGTAAGCCTGCTGTCAAAGGCTCCGGTCACGGCACGCCTGGATGGCGACACCATTATTCAGGGGGTGCCGGCGCGCTCGTCGCTGGAGCTGACGGCGGCTGTCGCGGCACGCCTTGAGCAGCTGGGCTGCGTGGATCGCCGCTTTGTGGGCGATATCCTGGGCCAGCAGGCCATCTCGCTGGGCCAGCAGCTGTGGCTGGTGCGCAGCGCCACGGGTGTCATCCAGCCGGCGCTGGGGCTGGCCCTGCCGCAGGCGCATATCGATGGCGTGGCCGGGGTCTTCTGTCTGGCCGAAAGCGGCAACGCCCACGATGTGCTGCTCGACCGGCTGGTGAGCGTGCTGGAAGAGGGCAAGGGCGAGGAGCTGGCGCGGCTGGGACGGGATGCGCTGCTCGCGCGGCTGTCCGGCGAATCGGCCAGCGCCGAAACCGTCCGGGTCAGGGTGCGCAACGCCCACGGCCTGCATGCTCGTCCGGCCAAGCAGCTGGTCCAGATCGCCCGCGCCCAGAAGATGCCGGTGCGCGTGCGGCTGGCCGAAGGCGGCAATGAGGCGGTCTCGGCGGCCAGTCTGACCAAGGTCATCGGTCTGGGGGCGCGTCGTGGCCAGATGCTGATCTTCTCGGCCGAAGGCGAAGGCGCCCGTGAAGCCGTCGATGCCATGGCCGAGGCGCTGCGTGGCGGGCTGGGCGAAGAGGTCACGCCGCTGGGGGAAACCAGCGATGCGCGGCCGTCGCGCAACCGCCAGACCCCACGTGAGCCGGTGGTGGCACCGGCCGCCGATACGCCGCTGGCGGCCGTGCCCGCCTCCCCCGGCATGGCGATCGCCCCGGTGTTCGTGATGCGCCCGCCGGAATTTCATTACGAGGAGACCGCCTCTGACCGTCAGCTGCAAAAAACGCGTCTGGGCGAAGCCATTAGCGAGGCCGAGCAGCAGCTTGAAGAGATGATCCGCGCTGCCGGCGGCGAGGTGGCCGAGATTCTCTCCATGCACGAAGAGATGCTGGGCGACCCGGAACTTCGCGAAGCCGCCTATGAGGCGATCAACGAAGGCAAGAGCGCCGAGGGCGGCTGGTGGCGGGCCATCGATGTGGCCGCCCGCGCCCAGGAAGCGCTGGCCGATCGTCTGCTGGCCGAGCGCGCCGCGGATCTGCGCGACGTCGGCCGGCGCGTGCTGGGCAATCTCTGCGGGGTGAAGATGCCCGATCCGCCGACCCATCCCTACATTCTGGTCACCGACGATGTCGGGCCTTCCGATGTGGCGCGACTGGATACCTCGCGGGTACGCGGCATTCTGACCGCCCGCGGCGGGGCGACCTCCCACAGCGCCATTCTGGCCCGCGCGCTGGGCATCCCGGCGGTCGTCGGTGCCGGCGAGACCATCATGGCATTGGAAAACGGTATCGACATGATTCTCGATGGCGAGCGCGGCCGCGTCATTCCCTCGCCTGCCCCCGAGCGTCGTGCCCGTACCGAACTCTCCATTCGCGAGCGTGAGATCCGCGAGCGTGAAGCCTTTGGCGTGCGTTTTGACCCGGCCATCACTCTGGATGGCCATCGCGTCGAGGTCGCCGCGAACCTCGGCAACACCGCGCATGCGGCGGACGCCGTCGAGCGCGGGGCCGAGGCGGTAGGCCTGTTGCGTACCGAGTTTGTCTTCATGGCGCATCCGCAGGCGCCGGATCTGGAGACCCAGATCGCCGAGTACGCCCAGGCCTTTGACGCCCTGGGACATGATCGCGCGCTGGTCGCCCGCACGCTGGATGTCGGCGGTGACAAGCCGCTGGACTACTGGCCGGTGCCGGCAGAGGACAACCCCTTCCTGGGGCTGCGCGGCATTCGCCTGGCGCTGACCCGCCCGGACGTGCTCGAGACCCAGATTCGTGCCCTGTTGATGGCGGCCGGGGATCGACCGCTGCGCATCATGTTCCCGATGGTCAAGGACGTGGAGGAGTTCCACGCCGGCAAGGCCATCTTTGATCGCGTCCAGGCCGAGGTACAGGCACCCGATGTGCAGCTGGGCGTGATGATCGAAATTCCCTCCTGTGCGCTGCTGGCCCCGAGCCTGGCCGAGCATGTCGATTTCTTCTCGATCGGCACCAACGACCTGACCCAGTACACCCTGGCGATCGACCGCGGCCATTCCCGCCTGTCGGCCCAGGCCGACGGTCTGCACCCGGCGGTGCTGCGTTTGATTCAGCTGACCGTCGACGCCGCCCATGCCAAAGGCCGCTGGGTCGGCGTGTGCGGCGAGCTGGGGAGCGACCCGCAGGCAATCGGTGTGCTGATGGGGTTGGGTGTCGATGAGCTGTCGGTGTCCAGCCGCCAGATTCCGCTGGTCAAGCAGCGCATCCGCAGCCTGAGTCTGGAAGAGAGCCGGGCGCTGGCGCTGCGCGCGCTGGCCTGCCCGACGGCCGCCGAGGTGCGCGCCATGCTGGAGTCGCTGACATGAGCCGGGTACTGACGCTGACGCTTAATCCGGCGCTGGATCTCTCCATTCGCCTGACCGCGCTGTCGCCGGGCAGCGTCAATCGCTCGCAGGAGAGTTCGCTGACGCCGGCCGGCAAGGGCAACAACGTGGCCTGCGTGCTGGCCCGCCATGATCATCAGGTGGTGGCCGGCGGCTTTCTGGGCCGGGACAATCAGGCGCCGTTCGAGCGGGCCTTTCTCGAGTGGGGCGTGGAAGACCGCTTCGTTCGGGTCGCCGGGGAGACCCGGGTCAACGCCAAGCTGACCGAAGCCGATGGGCGCGTGACCGATATCAACGGCCCGGGCGCGCTGGTGGATAAAGCCGCCATGGCCCGTCTTCTCGACGATATCGAAGCCGGTGCCGAGGACATCGATGCGGTGGTCATCTCCGGCAGTCTGCCGCCGGGCGTGACGCCCGACTGGCTGGCGGCCCTGATCGGGCGCCTCGGGACGCAGGGGCTGCCGGTGTGGCTGGACAGCAGCGGCGGGGCGCTGGTGCACGGCGCCCGCGCGCGTCCCACCCTGATCAAGCCCAACGAACATGAGCTGGCCGAGTGTGTCGGCCGGCCGCTGGCAGACGAGGCGGCGCTTTTGACAGCCGCGCGTGAACTGCAGCGCGGCGGCATCGATAACGTGCTGCTGTCGCTGGGCGCCGATGGCGTGGTGTGGCTGTTTGATGGCGGGGCGCTGCGGGCACGTCCGCCGCGGGTCGAGATCGTCAGCACCGTCTGCGCCGGCGATACGCTGCTGGCCGGCGTGCTGCATGGCGTGCTGGAAGGCTGGCCGCGGGAGCAGACGCTGCGCTTTGCCACGGCCCTGTCGGCCGACGCCGTGCGCCGCATTGGCGTGGGGCGCTCGGATGTCGAGGACTTTACCGCCTTGTGCGAGGCGGTCTCCATCGAGGTGCTGACATGATCACGCCCCCGATTTCTTTTGAGCTGCCTGCTGATGACAGGCGCGGTCAGCATGGCGACCAGTGGTTGGCACTGGCACAGGAGTGGTTTGCATGAATATTGTTATCGTCACGGCCTGCCCCAGCGGCACGGCGACGACCTATCTGGCGGCGCGCCGGCTCGAGCAGGCCGCGCATCGGCTGGGCTGGCAGACAGCGGTCGAGATGCAGGGCCAGTTTGACCAGGCCCCCTTGAGTGATGAGCAGATTGCCGCAGCCGACATGGTCGTGGTCGCGGCCAGTCGGCCCGTCACACTGGCACGCTTTACCGGCAAGCCGCTCTATCGCGAGCGCCTGGAAGCCGCACTGCCGGACCCGGATGGTTTTCTGTCCCGCGCCCGCGAGCAGGCAGCGCCCTGGCAGGGCAGTGAGGACGACGAGGCTGAGGCGAGTGCGGCACCGGCGGCGGCCGCAGGCAGCAAGGTCAAGCGCATTGTGGCGGTAACCGCCTGTCCGACCGGGGTGGCCCACACCTTCATGGCTGCTGAGGCGCTGGCCGAGGCCGGGCGTACGCTCGGCCATCAGATCAAGGTCGAAACCCAGGGGTCGGTCGGGGCGCAGAATCAGCTCACCGAGGAAGAAATTAAAGAGGCCGACATCGTACTGCTGGCCTGTGATATCGAGGTCGATGACGAGCGCTTTGCCGGCAAGCCGGTCTATCGCACTTCCACCGGCACGGCGCTGAAAAAGTCACAGCAGACCATCAATGACGCGCTGGCGGGAGCCGCAGTGGAAAGCGAGGGTAGCGCCCCGGCCGGCGGCGAGCGCAAAAAGAGCATGAAGGAGCGGGGCGTCTACAAGCACCTGCTGACCGGGGTGTCCTTCATGCTGCCGATGGTGGTCGCCGGGGGGCTTTGTATCGCGCTGTCGTTCGTGTTCGGCATCGAGGCGTTCAAGGAAGAGGGCACGCTTGCCGCGGCACTGATGCAGATTGGCGGTGAGACGGCCTTTGCCCTGATGGTGCCGGTACTGGCGGGCTATATCGCCTACTCGATTGCCGACCGACCGGGGATTGCGCCCGGCATGATCGGCGGCATGCTGGCAAGCACCCTGGGGGCCGGCTTTATTGGCGGCATCATCGCCGGTTTTCTGGCCGGTTATACCGCGAAACTGATCGCGCAGAAGCTGAAGCTGCCGGCCAGCGTTGAATCGCTCAAGCCGATTCTGGTGATCCCGCTGCTGGCGAGTCTGGTGACCGGGCTGGTGATGATCTATCTGGTCGGCACGCCGGTGGCCGGCATGCTCTCGGCGCTGACCGATTTCCTCAACAACATGGGCTCGACCAATGCGGTTCTGCTCGGGCTGTTGCTGGGCGCGATGATGTGTGTGGATCTGGGCGGGCCGATCAACAAGGCGGCCTACACCTTTGGCGTGGGGCTGTTGTCGACCCAGACCTATGCACCGATGGCGGCGATCATGGCCGCCGGGATGGTGCCGGCGATCGGCATGGGCATTGCGAGCTTTCTGGCACGCTCGAAGTTTGCCGATACCGAGCGTGACGGTGGCAAGGCGGCCTTTGTGCTGGGGCTTTGCTTTATCAGTGAAGGGGCGATCCCCTTTGCCGCCAAGGACCCGCTGCGTGTCATTCCGATCTCGATTGTGGGCGGGGCCATGACCGGGGCGCTGTCGATGTACTTCCAGATCAAGCTGATGGCGCCGCACGGTGGATTGTTCGTGCTGCTGATTCCGGGCGCGGTCAATCAGGCGCTGCTCTATCTGCTGGCGATTGCCGTGGGCTCGCTCTTTATTGGCGTTGTCTATGCGCTGCTCAAGCCGGCTCAGCAAAAGCTCGAGGTGCCGGAAGGGGCTTCTGCCTGAGCCAGCGATGATTCATGAACGCGGCAAGTGTCCTTCAGGGGCCCCATTGGGGCCCTTTTTTGTGGGCATCCATGGAAAATCATGACGGTTTCGGGCCAAAAGGGGGGCGACACCATTACAATGCGGGCCTGATCGACAAGAGGGCCGCGCAAGGCCGACAACAGACAGGGAACACACATGACAACAAACAATGGCACCGGCGGTGTGCTCTGGGCAGGGCGCTGGGGGTTCGTACTGGCCGCGACGGGCTCCGCCGTAGGGCTTGGCAACATCTGGAAATTCCCCTACATGACCGGGGAGTACGGCGGCGGCGCCTTTGTACTTGTTTATCTGCTGTGCATCGCGGCCATCGGGGTACCGCTGATGATGGCCGAAATCGCCTTCGGGCGGCGCGGGCGCGGCAGCCCGGTCGAGGCCGTCAAGCGCGTGGTGGCCGAATCCGGCGGCGGCTCCGCATGGTCGATTCTGGGCTGGATGTCGATGATCTGCGGCTTCATGATCCTGAGCTTTTATGTGGTGGTGGCCGGCTGGTCACTGTCGTATCTCTGGAAGGCGGTCAGCGGCGGGCTCAATGCCGACAGCGTCGAGGGCATGGCGGCGATCTTTGAGGACAATAACGCCAGCCCGCTCAATCTTGGCTTCTGGAGCACGCTCGTCACGCTGGTCACCATGCTGATCGTGGGCAAGGGCGTGCAGGAAGGCATCGAGCGCAGCGTGCGCTGGATGATGCCGGGCATGGTGGTCATGCTGGCCATTCTGATCGGCTTTGGCATATTCTCCGGCGGCTTTGGCCAGGCAGTGGATTTCCTGTTTGCCTTCGAGTTCGGCCAGCTCTCCAGCGAAGGGTTGCTGGCAGCCATGGGCCACGCCTTCTTTACCCTGTCGCTGGCAGCCGGCGCCATCATGGCGTACGGCGCCTATCTGCCGGCGGGCAAATCCATTGCCCGCACGACCTTTACCGTGGCGATCTGTGACACGCTGATCGCGTTGATGGCAGGGCTTGCCATCTTCCCGATCATCTTTGCCAACGGCATGGACCCGGCCGGCGGCCCGGGACTGATCTTCATGAGTCTGCCGCTGGCCTTTGCGCAGATGCCGATGGGCACGCTGCTGGAGATCGTCTTTTTCGTGATGCTCACCATGGCGGCGCTGACCTCGGCCATTTCGATGATCGAGGCCACCATTGCCTGGCTGGTGGAGAGCCACGGTATTACCCGCAATCGGGCGGCCTGGAGTACCGGCATCGTGCTATGGCTGGTCAGTACGCTGGCCATGCTGTCGTTTAATCTGGGGGCTGACTGGACGCTGGGCGGGCGCACCTTCTTTGACTGGCTGGACTATCTCACCTCGCGCTTTTTGATGCCGCTGGGCGGGCTGGGGCTGGCACTGCTGGCCGGCTTTGCGCTCAAGGACCGGCTGCTGCGCGATGAGCTGGGCCTTTCATGGGGGGGCCATGCGCTGTGGCTGTTCATGATTCGCTACGTCTGCCCGCTGGCGATTGTGGTGATCTTTATCGATGCGCTTGGCATCATGACGCTGGAGATGGCCACGCAGTGGCCCTGGGGGCTGGCGGCACTGACGCTGTTTGTGGTGATCGGTGAGTGGCTGAGCCCGCGGCTGCGCCGGCAGCCGGCACACTGAGACCGCCTGCGCTTATATTGATGAGCGTGTGATGTCGATGAGAATGTGAACGAAAAGGGCCGCCCGTCGAGGGCGGCCCTTTTGCTTTGGCGTGATGTCTTCAGGGGGCTGGCGGCATGGCCGGATCATCCGGAATGTTGGCACTGTTGCCCGGTGCCTCACGCGTCATGTGCAAAAACTGCAGGTGGCGTTCGTACTGATCCAGGATGTCGTTGATGAGCTGGTCACGACTGAAGCCGATCAGGTTGTAGCCCTGGCTGCCTTCCAGCAGATAGACCTCAAGCCGATAGTAGCGCGACCGGGTTTCGTTGGCGCGACGGGCAAACGAGGGCATCGAGAAGGCGCGCGGCCAGATCTGATAGGTGAAGTTCTGCTCATTGCCCAGTGCGACATTGAGCTCCAGGTGCAGCTCGTTACCTTCGGCCTTGATGACTTCCGCCTCGAGGCCCTGTTCGGAAAGCTCCTGTGCCACGGCCTCCATGGCAGGGCGGGCGGTTGTGTTGATAAAGGTGCTGGCCTGACGCTGGCTGGGGAAGTGCATGGCGCGATTGAGACGCTGACGCCAGTGGCGTGTGCCGCGCTCACCGCCGGCACCGGTACGACTCGATAGACGCCCGGCAAGGCTTGCGCGATGGCTGTCCTCCTTGAAGGCCTCGCTTTTAAAGGAGCGATAAAGCCCGGCCATGACAAAAAAGATCACAAAGGAAAAAGGCAGTCCCATGATGACCACCATGCCTTGAAGCGCGGAGACGCCACCGGCCATCAACAGTGCCAGAGTGAGCAGCCCGATCGTGACCGACCAGAACACGCGCAGCCAGGCCGGCGCATCGTGATGCACGCTGGAAAGACGCGAGGTGAAATTGCCCAGCACCAGTGCCCCGGAGTC
Source organism: Kushneria indalinina DSM 14324 (assembly GCF_003385845.1). GTDB lineage: Bacteria > Pseudomonadota > Gammaproteobacteria > Pseudomonadales > Halomonadaceae > Kushneria > Kushneria indalinina. The sequence goes on from NZ_QRDJ01000006.1 coordinate 144,872, forward strand.
TGCCGAGGTGACATAGAACAGCATGCCCAGAAGGGTCGCCAGAGACGCTGTCCAGGTGACGCCCGGATACTGCTCGAGCAGCCCGTAGAGGGACTGTTCAGGGCTTGTCATCGCAATCTGACCGAACTCGGTGGCGCCACCCAGGATGCTCTCGATCGCGCTGTTGCCGAAAATCGAGATCCACATCAGGGTGAAGATAAAGGGAATGGTGAGAGTGCCAACCACGAACTCGCGAATGGTGCGCCCGCGTGAGATGCGGGCCAGGAAAAGCCCGACAAACGGCGCCCAGGCCACCCACCATGCCCAGAAAAAGAGCGTCCATGTGTTGAGCCAGTCGGTCGGACGGTCAAAGGCGAAGGTATTGAGCGTCATGCCCATGAAACGATTGACGTAGTCGCCGATGTTGAGCACCAGCGCATTGAGCAAAAAGACCGTGTCGCCGGCAATCAGTACATAAAGCAACAGCACCACGGCCAGAATCACGTTGAGCTCGGAGATGCGCCGGATGCCCTTGTCGACCCCGGAAACCACCGAAATGGTGGCCAGAATGACCGACAGCGCGATCAGCGCCCCCTGGACGTAAAGGTTCTGGGGCAGGTCGAACAGATAGGTCAGTCCGTAGTTGAGCTGTACCACCCCGATGCCCAGGCTGGTGGCAATGCCGAACACCGTCCCGATGACGGCGGCGATATCCACCGTGTGGCCGATGGCGCCTTCTACCCGCCGGCCAAACAGCGGGTAGAGTGCACTGCGAATGGTCAGCGGCAGGTTATAGCGGTAGCTGAAATAGGCCAGCGCCATTCCCATCAGAGCGTACATGCCCCACCCGGTAATCCCGTAGTGAAACATGCCCCAGACCGTAGCCTGACGCGCAGCTTCCAGCGTACCGCCCTCACCGGTAGGCGGTGCCAAAAATTGGGTGACGGGTTCGGCCACGCAGAAAAACAGCAGATCAATGCCGATGCCGGCGGCGAACAGCATCGCCGCCCACGACCCCAGGCTGAACTCCGGACGGGAGTGCTCCGGCCCCAGGCGGATACTGCCAAAGCGGGAGGCAGCGACAAAAATCACGAAACCCAGATAGAGGGTCGCAGACAGAAAGTAATACCAGCCAAAGGTATTACTGATCCATTCAAGCGTCGCAAAAATAACGGTGTTGGCGGTATCAGTGAAAAACATTCCCCAGAGGGAAAACACCACGATGCCAAGGGCAGAGCCATAAAAGACGATCGGGTTCAGGGCATCTTCCTGTTGCTCGGCCGTATCAATGTGTTTGACGCTCATCGAAGGATTCTCCTTGTTGACGATGCGGTAATGAATAATTCATGAACGTCGCCCTCGTGACCCGGGAGATCCCCGGGCCACGAGGGCGCTGACCCGAATTTTATTAATTGATCGTTCAATTAAAATACAGCCTTTACAGCAAGGCTTCAATTGACGTCACAAATCCTGGACCATGGCAGGGGGCAGGGCGTTGTCAGGCTTTCATCAACCATAATGAAGGTATGTTTTCATTTGAGGCCTGTTTTCGAAGGTCAGTTTTCGAAGGTCTGAGGAGAGATGCCATGACGACGCCCATGACGTACATGAGCGGCAGGCTGCAGGTGATGCAGGGCGATATCACGGCGCTTGAGGTGGATGCCATCGTTAACGCGGCGAATCACTCGCTGATGGGCGGCGGCGGCGTGGATGGCGCCATTCATCGTGCCGCCGGCCCGGAGCTCAAGAAGGCCTGCGAAGCCCTGCGTCGCGATCAGTGGCCGGACGGCCTGCCGGATGGTGAGGTGGCGCTGACGCCGGGATTCAATCTGCCGGCCCGCCATGTGATTCACACCGTGGGGCCGGTGTATGCCAAAACGATCGACAAGTCGGATCTTTTGGCGAGCTGCTATCAAAAGTCGCTGACGCTGGCCGGCGAGCAGGGGATGAATACCATCGCCTTTCCGGCGATCTCGACCGGCGTCTATGGCTATCCGTTTGATCAGGCCTGCGAGATCGTGCTGGGCGTCATGGCCGAGAGGCTGCCTCACAGTGACCTGATCGCCACGCTGTGCTTTTTTGGCGAGAAGGATCTGGAAGCCTTTCGCAACGTGGCCAGTCGACTGGGCTATCAGCGCGACCGCGGGTAAGCGGCCGCCGCACCGCGCCGGGTTGAGTGTCGCTGTGTCTGCGCCTGTGAGGTATCGGGGGAATCCTCGTCAATGCGGCGAGTGTCTTGAAAAATATCGGTACCTTAAGCAAACGTTCATTAGCGCGGCAGACTCACAATCCCGGGAACCGGGCGGGCAGACATGGAAGCCCCCGGTCAGGAAAAACATCAGGTTAGCCCGGTGCTGTGGCGCCTGAGAGCTTCATCAATGCAGAAAAGGCAAAGGGCAGCGACGTCGTTCCTGGACCAAGGTCTTGTATGCGAAAGTCGCCCCGGGACAATGGTTCGGTTGTAACCCTCTGATGCCTTTGCAAGAATGTTGCGATAACGCGCGCAGTGACGCCCTTACCCCGTAATGAGAGAGACCCGGCATGGTAAAACAGTTCGATCAGCGTCATCGGCAATCACGACGCATTCTGATCATGGGGGTCTCCGGATCCGGCAAGTCGACCATCGGCGAGGAAGTGGCCGACAGGACAGGATGTGAATACATCGACGGCGACAAGTATCATCCGCCGGAAAACATCGAAAAGATGACCAAGGGGGTTTCGCTGACGGATGAAGACCGTCAAGGCTGGCTGGAGGCGCTGGCGAACCTGTATGCGCAGCACCGCAGGGATGACAAGAGCGTCATGATCGGCTGCTCTGGCCTAAAGAAGTCCTATCGCGACATCCTGCGTCAGGGCGACCCCGATCTGGTCATTCTCTTTCTGGACGGCAGCTATGACACCATTTTGCAGCGCATGCAGGAGCGCCAGCACTTCTTCTCGCCGGAGATGCTGCAGACCCAGTTTGACACCCTGCAGCCGCCCGGCAGCGATGAGGCGATCAGCATCGATATCTCGAAGTCGTTTGATAATGTGATCGATCAGTGTGTCAACGAGCTCGAAGCGCTCGACTAGCGTTCAAGTCATATCACGACATGACAGGGCCCCGGTCGCCGACAGGCAATCGGGGCCCTGTCTCGTTAACAGACGCTATTCAATAAAGGCCTCGACGCTCTGGCGCCGCCCCAGCAGGAAGGCGTCTGCCACGTGGCGAAAGGGCGCCACGTCCACGTCACTCTGCCCTGTGCGGATCAACTCGGCAAAGCGCATGTAGAGCCCTGCATATTCGACATCCTCACCGTCTACCACGCGCTCGCCGTTGATGCTCAGCTGGCTGCCACCCTCGTCTAGGACCAGCGTGCCATCATCGGTCTCGACCGTGATCTGCCAGGTCTGCGGACCGGTCTGGCGCCAGTCAAAATCGGCGTGGATGGGCGTGTCATGAACATCGGTGAATTCGAGCGTGGCACCGATCGGTGACTGACAGTTTTCCGGCACTTCAAGCGTTGCCTCACGCAGGAAAAAGGCCTCGGGCAGCACATGCGTGGCGATCGACAGCGCGTTGATGCCGGGGTCAAAAACGCCCAGGCCGCCCGGCTCCCACACCCACTGCTGGCCCGGGTGCCACTGGCGCACATCCTCACGCCACTGAATGTCGACCCCGGTCACGCGGCGATTGGACAGCCAGTCGCGCGCCTGCTCGATGCCGGCGGCTTCACGGGCATGCCAGGTGGCATAGAGCGTCACGCCCTTGTGTTCGGCGCGCCGCACCAGGTCCTCGACTTCACTGAGGCTCACGCCCGGCGGCTTTTCCAGCAGCACGTGCTTGCCGGCCTCGATGGCAGCCACGGCCTGGCCGTAGCGCACCTGTGGCGGCGTGCACAGCGCCACGGCTTCAATGTCCGGATGGGCCGACAGCAGCGTGTCGAGATCCTGATGGTTGTCGACGCCCTCAAGCGTGGCATTGCGACTGGCAATGGCGGTCAGCTCAAAGTCCTGGTTGTCCCGCAGGGCCGGCAGATGCTGGTCCCTGGCGATCTTGCCGAAACCGGCAATGGCAATAGTGGTCATGACTTGATCTCTTGTCCTGGGTGGGCCGGCAGCCCTTCACGGCTGCCTGGCCCGGGGTTAAAACGTCAGTCGGTAGCAGGTGTGCTGGCGGTAGCGCTCGCCCGGGTCAAGCCGGGTCGAGGGAAAGTGGCTGTGGTTGGGGGCATCGGGAAACTGCTGCGCCTCCAGGGCCAGACCGCCGAAGGCCTCGATCGGATGACCGTCGTGATCCAGCAGCGTGCCATCCAGACCGATGCCGGTATAGAGCTGCAGCGAGGGCTGATCGGTAAAGACGTCCAGACGCCGACCGCTGCGCGGCTCGGTGAGCGTGGCATGGGGCTTTCCCTGCGGGGTTTTGTCCAGCACCAGCGCCACGTCATGACCGCCGGCCCGGGCGAGCTGCTCATTGGGCACCTGCTCGCGTTCGCGCGGCGTGGCGGGCGTTAGAAAGTCATAGGGGGTCTCCGCGACCGGCGCAATCGTGCCGGTCGGGATCGAGGCCTCATCAAGTACCAGGTAGTGGCCGGCGGCGCATTCGAGGCGGTGATCGCGCACGTCGCCCCGGCCGCGCAGATTGAAATAGGCGTGGTTGGTCAGACTGACGACAGTCGGTTTCGAACTCTGCGCCTCGTAGTCGATGGTGAGCCGATTGGCCTCATCAAGGCTGTAGTGGACCGTCACGTCCAGATCGCCCGGAAAGCCCATGTCGCCGTCGGGCGAACGAAGGCTCAGGGTGACGCCGATCCGGTCGGCCTCTTCAAACAGCACACCGTCAAAGCGCTGAAAACTCAGTCCTTTCGGGCCGCCGTGCAGGACGTTGCGGCCCTCGTTGGGCGGAATCCGGAACGTCTGACCATCGAGTTCAAGGCTCGCCCGGCCAATGCGGTTGGCATAGCGCCCGACCACCGCGCCGAAGTAGGGATGCGGTTTCAGATACTGCGCCGGATCATTAAAGCCCAGCACCAGATTGACCGGCTCCCCGCTCTCCCGATCGGGCACTCTGAGGGCCTGAAGGGTGGCGCCGTAATCGAGGATATCCACCTGCATGCCGGCACTGTTGCGCAGCCTGAAGCGCTCAAAGGGAGTACCGTCATCGTGCTGACCGATCCGGTCGCTTTCACAATGCAAGGGCATGAATCACTCCACGGTCGTTTGAATACAAAAGCGTTTGAAGGCGATAGCCGGGCAGTATAGAACCCATGCCCGGCTCGTGGCAGTTCGAAGCCTACCCCCGTGCCGTCTGGCCGATGTGGCGAAGCCGTCGGCCGGCCATCAGCGACTGTTCGATTTTCTCGAGCGCCACGCCGCGGGTCTCGGGCACCAGCATCAGGGTCACCGCAATGAAGGCGAAGTTGAGTGCCGCGTAGAGCCAGAAGGTGACCGCGTTGCCCAGCACGTTGATCAGCGTCAGGAAGGTGGCGCCGATGATCATGTTGGCCACCCAGTTGGTGACCGTGGAGCAGGCCACACCGAAGTCGCGCCCCTTGAGCGGCTGAATTTCGGAGCACAGGATCCAGACCATCGGCGCGGCCGACATGGCGTAGCTGACCACGAAGGTGCCGAGCAGTCCCAGCGCCAGGTACTGGGTGGTTGCCCCTTCAAGGCCGTACTCGAACAGCCCACCGAGCGCCAGCATGCAAAGCCCCATGATGGTAAAGCCGGTGTAGAGCAGCGGCTTGCGCCCGGCGCGGTCAACCAGGCCCACGGCAATCAGGGTCGCCAGCGTCATGACAAGGCCGATCACCACCGTGCCCCAGAGCTGCTCGCTGGCGCTGTCAAAGCCGGCCATTTCAAGGATGCGCGGGGCGTAATAGAGAATGACGTTGGCGCCGGTGAACTGCTGCATGAACTGCAGCGTGATGCCAAGGCCGGTTGAGCGCCGGAAGTTGGGATTGCGCTTGAAAAGCTTCCAGCCCGATTCCCCCACCTTCAGATTGTCGCGAATGCGTGACATCTCTTCATCAACGCTTGCGCTGTCACCGCCGCGCAGGCGCATCAGGACCTGGCGGGCCTCGTCAAAACGCCCGCTGCTGGCCAGCCAGCGTGGGCTGCGGGGCAAAAAGAACATGCCGAGCAGCAACAGCACCCCGGGAATGGCAATGATGCCCAGCATGCCGCGCCAGTTGCCCGAGTAGCTAAACAGGGTGTTGGTCAGATAGGCGAGCAGAATGCCGCCCATGATCATCAGCTGATAAAAGGAGATCAGCCGGCCGCGAATGTGCTCTGGCGCGATCTCGGAGAGATAAATGGGCGCCACATAGGAGGAGATGCCCACGGCCAGGCCCAGCACCAGCCGCGCCACGATCAGCATCTCCGGCGACACCGCCAGCGCCGAGAGCAGCGCGCCGGCGACAAAGACCAGCCCGCTGACGGTCAGGGTGAGCTTGCGCCCCATTTTGCGCGACAGGGTGCCACTGGCACAGGCGCCGAGGGCGGCGCCCAGCATCATGACGCTGACAATGATCTCCTGCTGGTGATCGCTGACGCCGAAATCCTGTTCGATAAAGGGCAGGGCACCGGAAATGACGCCGATGTCCATGCCAAAGAGCAGACCGGCCAGCGCCGCAACGCCACCGATCATGTAAACGGTCGACATCGACGGGCGCGCGGTGTGGCTGCGTGACTCGCCTGATGTCGCGGTCATGGATGATTTCATAAGCTACCCCGAAGGAGGTCACTGCGTGTATGGCAGATATTAAGATCAACAACAGGGTTTGTATGTTGGACATTTATTGAAAATGCTCAACATAGACTTTGGCCTCCTCGACCTTGGTCCAGGATCCGGGGCCGCTGGGTGAGGGCGATACACTGCGAGACAGGTTCGGACAGGGGCGGGAGACAGGATCAGCCGACGTGAGGGGCGTTCAGAGGCAGATGTACCGGTGTGGGCGCCGGCGTAATGTCCATGTTCAATGCACGGGCCGTATTTTCCAGCACGGTGAGGGCGGCGTGATAGGCCTCATCGGGCTGGCGCATGCGAACGGCATCCATCAGGCGCCGATGGCTTTCGAGGCTGTGACCGGGGTCAAGCGTGCGCGTATTGCTCTGCGATACCAGCAGGTGAATAGAGGGTCGCAGCACGTGGGAGAGCTGGGACCAGACGATGTTGTGAGTGGCGTAATAGAGGGCGACGTGGAAGGAGACATCGCAGTGATCATGACGTGTGGTGTCTTCCTCCAGGTGGTGATGCTGCATGCCCTCGAAGGCTTCCTCGATGGCGACCAGATCCCGGGCCGTGGCGCTGCCGGCGGCCATCATGGCCACCCAGGGTTCCACCGTCAGGCGAAAGCTCAGGATCTCGCGCTGGATCTCCAGATGCGGCCCGGCAAAGCGGGTGAGCCAGTCCGTAACGGCAGGATCCAGAATGTGCCACTGCGAAAACTCGCGCACCCGTGAGCCGTAGCCGGAAATACGCTCGATGATGCCGCCGTTGACCAGTGCGCCCAGATGACGACGTACCACGTTGCGGCTCAGGCCGGACTGCCGACAGATCTCCAGCTCCTTGGGAATGAAATCGCCTGGCTGATAGCGCCCGTCAAGAATCTCCTTGATCAGCTGATCGGCCACATGGTGCGCGTCATGGGGGGCGGTGTCTTTCATGTGATTCTCGAGGGCGGCAGCATCAGGATAAAACATATCACGGGCCGGACCCCCGATACGCAGAACCGCATCGGGGGCAGGGCGCGGCTCAGGTCGTATCGCCGCCGGTGTCTCGATAGCGATGGTCGGGCAGACCCGGTGTCGCCACACGCATGGAGAAAAGCGAGCCGGCGTCGGGATACTGATCCAGCGTGGTCTGCTCCATGCCCTGACGGGCGCAGGTGACATAGAGCGTGCGAAGATCGCTGTCGCCAAAGGCCACCTTGGTCGGGTTGGGTGCCAGCAGCGGCAGGGTTTCCACCACATTGCCCTGCTCATCGAAATGCACCACGACGCCGCCACCGTACATGGCGGCCCAGTAGTGACCGGCCTCATCGATGGCCGCACCGTCCGGTGAGCCCGGCAGGGCCAGTGCTCGGGTGTCGGCAAAGAGCTCCGGCTGGCCCAGCGTGCCCTGGTCGATATCCAGCGGATAGCGATAGATACGATGGGTCGGGGTGTCGCTGAAGTAGAGCCAGCGGTTATCCGGGCTGACCGCGAGGCCGTTGGAGATGGTCACGCCGTCAACATGCTGACGCACGTCGCCCTGGTAGCTGAAAAGCGCTGCGGTGGGCTCCGACTCCTCAGCGTTTTTGGTGCCGATCCAAAGCCGGCCATGGGCATCGCAGTAGCCATCGTTGCACCAGCTGATGTCCGGATTCTGAGGGCCTTCGACCAGCTGATGCTGTTTCTGCCCCCGGTCATCCAGCTGCCACAGACCCGAGCGAAAGGCCGCCAGGTAGCCGCCTTTATCGTTGGGGACGGCGTAGGCCAGCGGCTCGTCAAAGCGCCAGACCTGATGCTGATTGGTGTCGGGGTCAAGCTGATGCAGCTCGCCGCCCAGAATGTCGACCCAGTGAAGACGCTGCTGGTAGCCGTCCCAGTGGGGCCCTTCGCCCAGCGCCATGGTCAGTGTCAGATGGGGTTCCAGCATGTTCCCTCCGTGGTATCAGTGTTGGATGTTGTTCTCTGATGAGCGCCCGGGCCCATCAGCGTGGCCTATGGCGTCTCCAGACCGGTCAGCTTTAGCCGTGCGCTCAGTGTGCCATCGCGGAAATAGTCCGTCTGCACAAGAAGGCCCGGATAGCGTGATGTGAAATAGAAGTGCATGCGTCGATCGGGCTTGTCCGTGTCCCATGCTTCAACGTGGCGCGTCTGCCAGCGCCCCTGGGGCACCGGCATTTCCGGGTCGTCGATGACCCGCCAGGCCATGTCGCGCTCGCGCTCCTTGTGATCGATGTATTCAAACGTGCAGGGGTCGGCGCGGCGCCCGCGACACGAGGGCGCATCAAACGCCTGCCGGCTGAGGGTAAACAGCGCTGCCTGGCGGTCGGGCAGCCTGGCGAGCTGCTGCTCATCGAGCCGGTAGGTGTCACCAAAGCCGAACAGGCGGTAGCGGCTGTAAAAGCTCCAGGGCGCTACGGCGTCGTCATCGCGCAATTGAAAGCGACTGTATTCATAGCCGGTAGCGATCTTGATCGAGGCGTGCATGGTGGTGCGCCAGCCGCTTTCGTCGGGTTCGAGCTGATGGGTCATGTCGGCGTTGGGCCAGCCGTCAATGGTGAGGTGATATCGGGCCTCGAAGGGCTTGATCTCCTGCGCCTGGAGTGGGGTGGACAGCAACAGGGCTATCAGAATCAGAAAAACACGACGCATGGCGTCTCCTGTCAATCGGGGGCAGGGTGCATCTCACCGGGCCCGAGCATCAGTAGCCCGTAGCGGGATCAACGGTCCTGATGCGCTCACCGCGGGTCAGGGCAAGAATATCGGCGGCAAACTGGCGCGCGCCCTCACTCACGTCGGTGGGTGCGGCCACGTGCGGGGTCACGATGACCCGCGGGTCCTGCCAGAGAGGGTGCTGCGCCGGCAGGGGTTCGTCGGGGAACACGTCCAGCAGCGCGCCACGCAGATGATCCTGCTTGATAAGCCTGAGCAGCGCGTCCGGGTCCAGCGTGGTGCCGCGCCCGGCATTGATGACCACGGCCCCTTCGGGCAGTTGGGCAAGACGCTGCTCGTCAAGCAGCCAGCGTGTCTCGGGCGTATCCGGCAGCAGACTGACAATCACCTGCGAGGTGTTTAAAAGGGTGGTCAGTCCGGCATCGCCATGATGGGTGTCGACCCCCTCGCAGTGTTTCGGGGAACGACTCCAGCCCTGCACCTCGAACCCCTGAGCACGTATTCGCTGCGCACAGGCCTGTCCGAGCGTTCCCAGCCCCACAATGCCGACGCGCCAGGTGCTGCGATCGGCCAGCGGCTGCGCCTGCCAGTGGGTATCCAGCTGCTGGCGGCGGTAGCGGTCCATGTCCCGATAGAAGTGCAGGATGCCATAGAGCGCGTAATCGGCCATCAACCTGCCCATGCCGGCATCGCGCAGGCGAACGATTGGCACCTCCGGCAGCTCGGGAAGGCTCAACAGGGCATCCACCCCGGCGCCGGCATTGAAGATCGCCTTGAGGGAGGCATCCTGACAGGCCAGCAGCGAAACCGGCGGCTTCCAGACCACCAGGATATCGGCCGGACCTTCGCCGGCCTCCTGCGTGGTCGCGATGTCGATGTTTGGCAGGGTCGGACGCAGTTCGCGCGTCAGCGCCGCCTGCCAGTGCTGTGCCTCGGGGGCGTGAATCAGAATGCGCATGGTGTCTCCCCTTGTACGTGCCCACCAGCATCGGTCGGCATTGGTGAATCAGAGCCAGCCGCGATGCTTGAAGTACAAAAAGGGCGTCAGGCCTGAGATGAACATGACAAAAATGGCAAAGGGATAGCCCAGCGGCCAGTGCAGTTCCGGCATGACATCAAAGTTCATGCCATAGATGCTGGCGATCATGGTGGGCGGGAGAAACATGACCGAGGCGATCGAGAAGATCTTGATGATCTGGTTCTGTTGAATGTTGATAAAGCCCTGGGTCGTGTCCATCAGGAAGTTGACCTTGTCGGACAAAAACGTGTTGTGGGACATCAGGGCGTCCACGTCCTGAAGCACCTCGCGGGCCTGCTCCTGAAGCTCCGGATGGCGACGCAGATGGCGCAGCAGAAAGTGCAGCGAGCGCTGGGTGTCCATCAGACACAGGCGGATCTTGCCGACGCTGTCCTCGACCTTGGCCAGACGATCGATGGCATCCTCGAGATCGGAGTCCTCGACTTCCAGCACCTGATGGCTGACCTGTTCAAGGTCGCGGTGCATGTCCTCGACGCTGTCGGCCAGGTTCTCCACCTTCTGCTCAAAGATGGTCACCATCAGCTCCTGGGGGGAGCCGGCCTCGATCTGGCCGCGACGCGCGCGCAGGCGCAGCAGTCTGAAATCGGCCAGGTCCTCCTCGCGCAGGCTCAAAAGCCGCTGGGGCTGAAGAATGAAGGCCACCGTGGTGTTCTGGTGCTTGCCTTCGTTGCGGGTCAGAAACAGGGAGTGGACGTGGAGGCCGTCGGCGTCGGCAAAATAGCGCGCGGAAGACTCGATCTCCTCCACGTCGGTGCTGCCGGGCAGTTCCTCGGCGAGAAAGGGGGTCAGGGCCTGACGCTCACTGTCACTGGGTTCCTGAGCATCGATCCATGTGGCCTGTGACAAACGCTCGTCGAGCGCGTCGTCGGCCAGTTCGTGGATGGTATGCTGCTCAAGGCTGTAGGTCCTGATCATGATGACATTCCGGCGCAGTATAAATGGCCCACATGATCACAGAGCGGGGGGGTATTGCCAAAGACTTTAGCAATCCCTGCCCCGCGATATGACCCGCCAGGAAGACCTTTCGTTTTCAGGCAGACAGCGCCGGCGAGGCCGAGTCAATCATGCTGCAGTGATGGGATGAGTTGATATCCACCAGCAGTGCCGCCAGTGTTTCCAGACACAACACCGACAGGACTTTCTTGTGGGCCCCGGTGCCCACCACGATCAGCCGCTTGCACTGTTCAATGGGCGGTGTGCCGATTTCCTGCTCGCCACGCCAGCGAATAATCAGGCTGTCCGCCGGGGCATCGAGATACTCGATATGGCGCGCATTGTCGATCATGAAACCGACCCGGTACTCGCCGCAGGCCACGATCAGGACATCCGTGGCCGGCGTCTCATGAGGGGTGTTCAAAAGCTGGCGCAGATCAACCAGCGAAACCGCCTGGCCACGGTGTGCCAGCGTGCCGGTCCAGCCCTCATCGGTACGAGGGCTGGGCGTGAAGTCCTCCGGCATGGCGATCACTTCACTGAGCTGCTCCAGAGGGGTTACAAACTGTCCAAAGGCATCAAAATGAACAAAGGCAAAACGGCGATAGGGCACTTCCCCGCGGGTGGCATGGCCTTCCCGGGGAATATACATCGCGGCCAGCGTCAGGATGTCGGTATCCCTGGCAAAGCGTGCGGCATCCACCAGCAGTGATTCGCCCAGCTGAGGGTGGTCGATCATCCCGGCAATGGTGGCATCAGGATGGTCATGGGTCTCGGCCAGCGCCATGACGTCATCAGGGTTATAAGTCATCATTCGGATCACCTGATTCACGCACAGGGCCAGCGGTTGCTCGCGTACGGCGACCACGACCATCAACCGGCCTTCCGGGCGGGGCTGATCATCAAGCCCTGCCAGTACTCGCGGATCAAAGACCGCCAGAGTCTGACGGCGCAGCGTGGTGGTGCCCATGAAGCCGGACACGTCCATCACCGGCGCTGACAGGGTATCCAGCGGCTGAATCTCGCGCACCATGGCGGCCGGCAGACTCAACCGAATGCCACCACAGTCGATCAGCAGGGCGCGTTCGATATTGATCTTACGATCCGCAGGCTGTCGGGTGCCCGGGTGCTCTTCATGATCGTGATGTGAGGCACGCGCCAGCATCATGCCCGGCAGCGCAAACAGGGCGTCAAGGTCCAGCACGTATACCAGCCTGTCGCCATCGGTGAAGGCTGCCGGCGTCAGAGGCGTGGCGTCTGATGTGGCGTAGTCCAGCGGCTGCATATGTTCGGGCAGGACCTGAGCGATACCGTGGATGGCATCCACGCGCAGGCCGAAATGGCCCTCCTGCCAGCGCACGATCGCCACCTGATCGTCGCGCTCGCGGGTGCCCTGACTATCATCCAGTTGCAGCAGGCGTGCCAGATCGATGACCGGAATCAGCTCATCACGCAGTTTGAATGCGCCCAGGGCGAAGGCCGGTGCCATGGGCGCCGGCGTCAACGCATGGGGCAGGGCAACCACTTCGCGCATGACGTCGGTGGACAGGGCCACGTTGCTCTGGCCAATGCCCAGCACGCCGAAGGCATCCGATGACGTTGTTGGCGCTCTGGTCATGATCAGAGACTCTGGGAATCGGTGGAAGAATGGCGCTTGTCGTGCGCCGTGGCAGCGTTGAGCTTTTGAATGGCCTGCGCCACATGATCGGCATTGTCGAGCTGCGCCCGGGTGGTCCGGGTGATTTCATCCACGGCACTGCCGGTTTTCTCGATACCGTCGACAATCTTGTCAAAGGAGGTCCGGGCATCGCGCGACACGATATTGCCTTCTTCGATGCGGCGACTGGACTCGCCCAGCAGGCGATTGATCTGGCGCGTGGCATCAGATGACTTCTCGGCCAGTTTCCTGACCTCATCGGCGACGACCGAAAAGCCCAGGCCGTGCTCGCCGGCACGGGCGGCCTCGATGGCGGCGTTGAAGGCCAGCAGGTTGGTCTGATTGGCGATCTCGCCGATCACCTTGACGATGGCATCGACATCCTCGGAAGCCTTGCGGATGGCGTCCATGACCTCGACCGAGCGCGCCAGCGTGTTGCTGCCGTGACGGGCTTCTTCCTGAGTGGTATGCGCCAGCTGCTGGGTCAGCTGCGCATTCTCGGCAATGGCGTTGATCGACGTGTTCAGGTCGATGATGCTGCTGCCCATCGAGGCCGCCTGATCCCTGATGCTCTCTTCAAGCGCGACCTGCTCGGTAATATCGGTGGCAAACTTGATGATCTTGTAGACCTGGCCGCTGGCATCAAAGATCGGGTTGTAGGTGCCCTGGATCCAGACGCGCCGGCCAAACTTGCCCTGGCGACAGAAGCGGCCGCTGAAATATTCACCGTTGCCGAGTTTTTGCCAGAAGTCCCGGTACTCGGTACTGGTGACGTAATCATCGTTACAGAACATGCGATGGTGCTGGCCCTGCACTTCATCCAGGGTGTAACCCATGGTGTGCAGAAAATTGCGATTGGCGGCGAGGATGTTGCCCTTGAGATCGAACTCGATCACCGCCTGGGCGCGATCAATGGCCTTGAGGCGGCCTTCGAATTCGGCGGCTTCCCGTTTTTTGGCGGTGATATCGGTGGCAAACTTGACCACCTTGAACGGGCGGCCGTCCATATCAAGAATCGGGTTATAGGTGGCCTGCAGCCATACTTCCCGGCCATTGCGGCCCAGACGACGAAACTCGCCGCTCATGGGCTTGCCGCGATTGAGTTCATCCCAGAAGTGGCGGTAGTCATCGCTGCTGATATGGGTTGGATCACAGAACATGCGGTGGTGCTGGCCGCGAATGTCATCAAGGCGATAGCCGATGGCGCTGAGGAAATTCGCATTGGCATCGAGCACATGGCCTTCGAGATCGAACTCGATCACGGCCTGGGCGCGGCTGATCGCATTGACCTTGCCTTCAAATTCCGCGTTGGCCAGCTTGCGGCCTGTAATGTCGGTGGCAAACTTGACCACCTTGTAGGGCCGACCCACGGTATCGAGAATCGGGTTGTAGGTCGCCTGCAGCCAGATTTCGCTGCCGTCCTTGCGAACGCGCTTGTATTCGCCGTAGGCAAATTCGCCCTGCGCCAGTTCCTTCCAGAAATTGCGATATTCCGCCGTACGGATATAGGCCTCATCACAGAACATGCGGTGATGCTCACCGATGATCTCGCTGGACCGATAGCCTACCGCCGTCAGGAAGTTGTCATTGGCCGACAAAATGTTGCCATTGAGATCAAACTCGATCACGGCCTGGGCACGGTTGATCGCTTCTACCTTGCCTTCGAACTCGGCATCACGCTGTTTCTGGGCGGTGATGTCGGAAGCGAACTTGATGACCCGTACGGGGTTGCCGCTGTCATCGACAATGGGGTTGTAGGTCGCCTGCAGCCAGATCTCCCGGCCGTCGTTGCCAAAACGACGGTACTCACCGGCGTCAAACTCACCGCGGCCGAGCTTCTGCCAGAAGGCCCGATACTCGGGAGAGGCGCTCTCTTCCGGGTCGCAAAAAATACGGTGATGCTTGCCTTTGATGTCCCCGAGGCTATAACCCACTGTGGTCAGGAAGTTCTCGTTGGCATCGATAATGATGCCCTCCGGCGTGAACTCGATAACGGCCTGGGCGCGGTCGATGGCAGCGCGGAAATAGTCTTCTTTGCTGACAGTGCTGCTGGTATCGCTCATGTGAGGTCGATCTCTCAAAAAGGCGTCCTGATCACCTGCAACTCAGGGCGTTATGGAAACAGGGCAACGGTGAATACGCGTCTTGACGCCATATCGACCTGTCCATGAGGGCACTTTAATTCAAATTGATTATTGTCTGATCCTGTCCAGGCGGGGCGGACAGCTTTTGACCCAAACGCCTGGAGAGGGCCAGACTGGCTGAAGGTGGAGTGGATGGCATGGCAAGCGCGCGCGTCCTGCACCATGCTTGTTTCTGGAATGCCGTTGAATACAACAAAGGCCTGGTCGTCGCACCGGGAAAAGCGAGCGCCAATGACTGACATTGCACTTCCCTTTACACGCGAGGAGTACGCTCAGCGTCTGGCACGGGTGAGAGCGGCGATGGCGCGTGCCGAGCTGGATCTTCTGATCGTGTATGACCCCTCCAACATGGCGTGGCTGACCGGCTATGACGGCTGGTCATTTTATGTGCACCAGTGTGTGCTGATCAGTCTTGACCAGGAGCCGGTCTGGTACGGCCGCCGTCAGGACAGCAATGGCGCGATACGCACCTGCTACATGGATCCCGAGACCCATGTGACCTGGTATCCGGACTACTACGTCCAGAATCCCGACATGCATCCGATGGAGTACCTGTCGCAGTCGATTCTGCCGCAGTGGCAGTGGCACCGCGGGCGTATCGGTGTCGAGATGGACAACTACTACTTTTCGGCCAAGGCCTATACCAGTCTGCTGGCCAATCTCCCCGAAGCCACGCTGGTGGACGCCAACGGACTGGTCAACTGGTGCCGGGCGATCAAATCACCCACCGAGATTGAATACATGCGGGTGGCCGGTCGCATCGTGGATGAAATGCATGCGCGCATTCTCGACATGGTCGAGCCCGGCCTGCCCAAGAGCCGGCTGGTGGCCGAAATCTATCGGGCCGGCGTTGAAGGGGTCGAGGGCCATGGCGGTGACTACCCGGCCATCGTGCCGCTTTTGCCAACCGGCAAGGATGCGGCGGCCCCGCACCTGACCTGGGATGACGCGCCGTTTAAAAGCGGCGAGGGCACCTTTTTCGAGATCGCCGGCGTCTACAAGCGCTACCACGCGCCATTGTCGCGCACGGTGTTTCTGGGGCGTCCGCCACGAGACTTTCTGCGTGGCGAGTCGGCGCTGCTGGAGGGCATCGAAAACGGTCTCGAGGTCGCCAGACCCGGCAACCGCTGCTGTGATCTGGCCATGGCGCTGGGGGCGGCAATGGACAAGTGGGGCTTTGACCGCGGCGGCGCCCGCTGCGGCTACCCCATCGGGTTGAGCTATCCGCCCGACTGGGGCGAGCGCACCATGAGCCTGCGCCCGAGCGATAACACCGTACTGGAACCCGGCATGACCTTTCACTTCATGCCAGGCATGTGGATGGACGACTGGGGCCTTGAGATTACCGAGTCGATCCTGATCACCGAGACCGGGGTAGAAACCTTCAGCAACTTTCCCCGCCAGCTCTTCGTCAAATAGCGCGCCCGCGATCGGTGCCCGAGCCACTTTTGGAGGCACCGGGCGCGCGCACTACAGGGAGTAGCACTGCTCATGCGTCCAAGTCCCATTTCCGCCACTGTCGATTTTGATGCCGATGGCGTCCAGCACGGCTTTTTGAAGCTGCCGGTCTCCCATGACGAGTCTGCCTGGGGGGCGGTCATGATCCCGATCACCGTGGTCAAAAACGGTGACGGGCCCACGGCGCTGCTGACCGGCGGCAATCACGGCGATGAGTACGAGGGCATCACGGCGCTTTTGAAACTGGCCCGGCGCCTGACGGCCGAGGAGGTCACAGGCCGTGTGATTATCGTGCCGATGATGAACCAGCCGGCCGCGCAGGCGGGGCGTCGAACCTCGCCGATGGACCGTGGCAACCTCAATCGCAGCTTCCCGGGCGACCCGGACGGCGGGCCGACCAAGCAGATTGCCGACTATTTCACCCGCTATCTGGTGCCGATGTGCGACGTCGCGCTGGATCTGCATTCGGGTGGGCGGACGCTGGATATCCTGCCGTTTGCCGCCGCCCATCGCCTTGATGATCTTGACCTTGAGCGCCAAAGCCTCAAGGGCGCGATCGACTTTGGCGCCTCGACCGCCATCATGATGTATGAGCTGGATGCCGCGGCGCTCTACGACACGGTGGTGGAAAGCCAGGGCAAGGTACTGGTGACCACCGAGCTGGGCGGTGGCGGGACGTCAACGCCTGCAAGCATCGAGATCAGCGAGCGGGGCGTGCGCAACTTTCTGATCTTTGCCGGCATTACCGAAGGCGAGATCCAGCGTCCACCGCGCCAGCAGTATGTCGAGATGCCGGATGCCTCCTGTTATGTACAGAGCGAGCACGCCGGGCTTCTGGAGATGACCTGTGCCCTCGGTGGTCTGGTACGCCAGGGTGAGGTGGTTGCCCGCATCTGGGACATCACGCGTACCGGCGCCGAGCCGGTGGAGTATCGTGCCAGCCGTGACGGGCTGGTACTGGCGCGGCGTTTTCCGGCGCGCGTCGAGATGGGCGATACCCTGGTGGTCATCGGGGAGATGGTCGACACCCTTGAGCGCTAGCGGGCCGGCGACCGACGCCCCGGGCGGCGTTCGGCGACCACCAGCGAGACGCCGGTCATGACGATCACGGCGCCCATCACCTGGGCAGGCGTCACGGGAGCGCCCAGCAACCAGGCGCCCCCGGCCATGGTGACCAGCGGCAGCAGATTGAGAAAGATCGAGGCGCGGGAGGGGCCGACCTCAAGCACGGCGCGATTGTAGAGCACCAGCGCGACCAGGGAGGGCCCCAGCCCCAGATAGAGCAGCGCCCACAGGGCGTCGGATTCGAGCGTCAGGCGCTGCGCCTGGCCGAACTGCTCGACAATGGCCGGCGGTGTCAGGGCAAGCGTTGCCAGCAGCATCAGCGGGACCAGACTCGTATAGAAGGGCAGATCCGCCATCCAGCGTCTGACGGCCAGGGTGTAGATGACCCAGCAGCCGATGGCGGCAAGCATGATCATCTCGCCCGTGCCCCAGCTGGCAATGATCCGTTCGGGATGGCCGTTGGAGACCACCCAGACCGTGCCCAGCACCGAGATGATGACGCCCAGCCATTGACGAGGGCGCAGGCGCTCACTGAAAAAAAGCGCCATGCAGGCGGCCGTGACCACCGGAATGGCCGCCTCCAGTACCGCCACATTGGTGGCGCTGGTGTGGTGAAGTGCGCTGTAGAGAAAGGCGTTGAAAAGGCCAACGCCGCTGAGGGCGATGACCAGCAGGCCGCGCCAGTGGGGCAGGATACGACGGCGCGCACGCCATGCCCGGGGCCCCAGAAAAATCAGCACGACCAGCGTGGCGATCAGTACCCGGCCCAGGGCCAGCGTGAAAGGGGGCAGCAATTCGGCCGCCGCCTTGCCCACCAGGATATTGCCGGCAAAGAGGAGCACGACCAGCATTAACAGCAGATAGGCACGCATGTGGTTTCCAGACAGTAACAGGATGGACGGACACCTTCGCACGGCCCGGCGACCGGTACAGCCCGGGGCACCAGGCAGGCGAAGAAGGCCCCCTGACCCGACGCGGTGACCGATGAAACTCGATCAATACGATTTACGCATTCTCGACATTTTGTCCCGTGATGGGCGCATTACCAAATCGCGGCTGGCCGAAGCGATCAATCTGTCGGTCAGCCCCTGCTGGGAGCGCGTCAGACGCCTGGAGCGTGCGGGTATCATCGAGGGCTACAGTGCCCGTATCAGCGATCAGGCTCGGGTAGCACTGACCTCCGTGTGGGTGCAGATCGAACTGGACAATCACAGCATGAGCGTGTCCGAGCGTTTCGAGCGCACCATGCGTGAGACGCCGCAGGTCAGTGAATGCGTGGCCGTGGGCGGCGGGGTGGACTATCTGGTGCTGATCGAGACCGAAAGCATCGATCAGTATCAGCGCCTGATCGACCGCTGGCTCATGGATGAGCTCGGCATTCACCGCTACTTCACCTATATCGTGACCAAGTCCATTAAAAAGGCGTCATCCCCGCTGATCCGGCTTCGGGCCGACAATGCAAATTGAGCGCGCCGACGCTTTCGCGTAAACTGATCTCCCATCCTGGTCCGCCTTTCTGGCCGACCTTCGCCCAGCATTAACAGGTTCCCCATGACGACGCGATATATTTTCGTGACCGGTGGCGTTGTGTCTTCTCTTGGTAAAGGCATCGCTGCAGCTTCTCTGGCCGCTATTCTGGAAGCCCGTGGCCTGAAGGTCACGATTCTCAAGCTCGACCCCTATATCAACGTCGATCCGGGCACCATGAGCCCTTTTCAGCACGGTGAGGTATTTGTCACCGAAGATGGTGCCGAGACCGACCTTGACCTGGGCCACTACGAGCGCTTTATCCGCTCGCGCATGACCCAGGCCAACAACTTCACCACCGGTCGTGTCTATGAACACGTGCTCAAAAAGGAGCGCCGTGGTGACTATCTGGGCGGCACCGTTCAGGTCATTCCGCACATTACCGACGAGATCAAGCGCCGCGTGAAGGCCGGTGCCGAAGGCTATGACGTGGCGATGGTCGAGATCGGCGGCACCGTGGGCGACATCGAATCGCTGCCGTTTCTGGAAGCCATCCGTCAGCTGCGCAGCGAAGTCGGCTCAAGCCATGCGCTGTTCATGCACCTGACGCTGGTGCCCTATATCAAGACGGCCGGCGAGACCAAGACCAAGCCGACCCAGCACAGCGTCAAGGAGCTGCGCTCGATCGGCATCCAGCCCGATATTCTGCTGTGTCGTAGCGAAGTGGAGCTCGAGGCCAGCGAGCGCCGCAAGATTGCGCTGTTTACCAACGTCGATGAGCGTGCCGTCATCCCGATGCAGGATGCCGACACCATCTATCGCATCCCGCTGATGCTGCACGATCATGAGCTTGACGACATCGTGTGCGACAAGCTGCGTCTTGATCCGCCGGCTGCGGATCTTGGCGAATGGGTCAAGGTCCTTGATGCCAAGCTCAACCCGCTCAAGACCATCAACATCGCGATGGTCGGCAAGTACATGGAGCTGCTGGACGCCTACAAGTCGCTCAACGAATCGCTGATGCACGCCGGCATTCAGACCCGCGTGAAGGTCAATATCGACTACATCGACTCCGAAACCATCGAGCGTGAAGGCGTCGAGCGTCTCGAAGGCAAGGATGCGATCCTGGTGCCCGGTGGTTTCGGCTCGCGCGGCGTGGAAGGCAAGATTGCCACGGCCCGCTATGCACGCGAACACGGCATTCCCTATCTGGGGATCTGTCTGGGCATGCAGGTGGCGGTCATCGAGTTTGCCCGCCACGTGGCCGGCTGGCGCGATGCCAACTCCACCGAGTTTACCCACGACACCCGTCACCCGGTGGTGGGCCTGATTACCGAATGGATCACGCCGGAAGGGCGGATCGAAACCCGCGACGAGACCTCGGATCTGGGCGGCACCATGCGTCTGGGCGGCCAGAGCTGCGTACTGACCGAAGGCTCGAAGGCGCGCGAGATCTATGGCAGCGAGACCATCATCGAGCGTCATCGCCATCGCTACGAGATCAACGATCAGTTCGTGGCCGATCTGGAAGCCGCCGGCATGGTCTTCTCCGGGCGCAGCGTGGATCAGTCGCTGGTGGAAATGGTCGAACTGCCGGATCATCCCTGGTATGTTGCCTGTCAGTTCCACCCCGAATTCACCTCGACACCGCGCGATGGGCATCCGCTCTTCACCGGCTTTGTCAACGCCGCACTGACGCATCGCGCGGCGCGTACGCACAAGGCCGGTACGCGTGATCAGCAGGAGCGTGACGATGACAGGCACTGAGACAGCAGCGCAGAAAACCGTCGCCATTGGCGACATCACGACCGGTAACCAGCAGCCGCTGACGATCTTTGGTGGCATGAACGTGCTGGAATCACGGGACATGGCCATTGAGGTGGCCAATGCCTGGGTCGAGGCCACCAGGGTGCTGGGCATCCCGTATGTCTTCAAGGCCAGCTTTGACAAGGCCAATCGTAGCTCGATCCACTCCTATCGGGGGCCGGGCCTTGATGAGGGGCTCAAGATCCTTGATGAGATCAAAAGCCGCTTCAATGTGCCGGTGCTGACCGACGTTCACGAGCCGGATCAGGCGCGTGCCGTGGCCGATGTCTGCGACGTCATCCAGCTGCCGGCCTTTCTGGCCCGTCAGACCGATCTCGTGGTAGCGATGGCCAAAACCGGTGCGGTGGTCAACATCAAGAAGCCGCAGTTCGTCGCCCCGCACGAGATGCGCCACATCATCACCAAGTTCGAAGAGGCCGGTAACGACCGGCTGATTCTGTGTGAGCGCGGCTCAAGCTTTGGCTACAACAACCTGGTCGTGGACATGCTGGGCTTTGGCGAGATGAAAAAAACCGGCTATCCGGTCTTTTTTGATGTCACGCACTCGCTGCAGCAGCCGGGCGGTCGTGCCGACAGCGCCGGCGGTCGGCGCCAGCAGGTGGTAGAGCTGGCCCGGTCGGGTATCGCCACCGGCATTGCCGGGCTTTTCGTCGAGGCGCATCCCGACCCGGACAATGCGCGCTGCGATGGCCCCTGTGCATTGCCGCTGGATCGGCTGACGCCCTTTCTGGAGCAGATCAAAATGCTCGATGGGGTGGTCAAGCATTTCGATCCCATCGACATACGCTAGTATTGAAACGCCGGTCCACATGACCGGCGTTTTTTATGGGTCGGCCGTATCAGGTCGACATCGACTTTTGACCCTGGTCCAACAAGGGTCTTGAATACACTGGCATGGCAGGCAGACGACTCGCTTTCTATGCTTTCATGACGCGTTCATTCGAGTCCGGCTCGTCGGGTACGGGCCGGAAGTTTAACCAGTGAGGATGCTTTAGATGGCCGAGATTGTTGAAATACATGGACTCGAAGTACTCGATTCGCGCGGCAACCCCACCGTCATGGCCACGGTCACGCTGGCAGGTGGTATCAGCGAGCAGGCCTATGCGCCGTCCGGTGCCTCTACCGGCTCGCGTGAGGCGCTGGAGCTGCGCGATGGCGACAAGTCACGCTATCTGGGCAAGGGCGTCACCAAGGCCGTTGAAGCCGTCAATACGGTAATCCGTGAGCGCCTCAAGGGCATGGATGCCAATGATCAGCGTGCGCTGGATCAGGCCATGCTGGAGCTTGATGGTACCGACAACAAGGGCAATCTGGGCGCCAACGCCATTCTTGCCGTATCACTGGCCGCCGCACGCGCCGCAGCGGCCGAGAAGGGCATGCCGCTGTACGCCCACATCGCCGAGCTGTACGGCACGCCGGGTGAGTACAGCATGCCGCTGCCGATGATGAATATCATGAATGGCGGTGAGCACGCCGACAACAACGTCGACATTCAGGAGTTCATGATTCAGCCGGTCGGGGCCAAGAGCTTCGCCGAAGGTCTGCGCATGGGCGCCGAAATCTTTCATGCTCTCAAGAAGGTGCTTTCCGGTCGCGGACAGTCCACTGCCGTGGGCGATGAAGGCGGCTTTGCGCCGGATCTGGAGTCCAACGCCGACGCGCTGGGATCGATCAAGCAGGCGGTCAGCGACGCCGGCTATCAGCTTGGCACTGACGTGACGCTGGCACTCGACTGCGCGGCATCTGAATTCTACAAGGACGGTCAGTACACGCTCTCCGGTGAGAACAAGAACTTCACCAGCGAAAGTTTTGCCGACTACCTGGCCGATCTGGTCGATCAGTACCCGATCGTCTCCATCGAGGACGGTCTGGACGAGTCCGACTGGGACGGCTGGAAGGCACTGACCGACAAGCTGGGCGATCGTGTGCAGCTGGTGGGCGATGACCTGTTCGTGACCAACACGCGCATCTTCCGTGAAGGCATCGACAAGGGCGTGGGTAACTCGATTCTGATCAAGTTCAACCAGATCGGCTCGCTGACCGAGACGCTGGATGCGATCAAGATGGCGCGTGATGCCGGCTATACCGCCGTGATCTCCCACCGCAGCGGTGAAACCGAAGACACAACGATTGCGGATCTGGCCGTCGGCACCTGCGCCGGGCAGATCAAGACCGGCTCGCTGTCGCGCAGTGACCGTGTCGCCAAGTACAACCGCCTGTTGGTAATCGAGGATCAGCTGGGCGGCAAGGCACCCTACAGAGGGCTTGCCGAGGTGAAGGGTCAATCCTGATTTTTCGACTCTGAATCATTAAATTTAATCCGACTGCTTCTTGCAGTCGGATTTTTTATGTGTGCTCTATATATTCGACGAATCCTGGACGATTGTCTTGACCCGAGAGGGCCGCAGAACCCACCATAAGTGCATTCGGAACGATCCGATTAAGGATATGAAGTTTCCTTCCTACTTAAACATCTGATCTGCATGGTTTTTTCACTAGAAAAAAACATCTGGATCGTTATTTTTTCTGATTAGCTCTCTTTTAAAAATCTTTTTATCGATCAGCAATGCTGATCGTGTCTTCACCTGACGGCGGCAAATGGATCGCCCCGTTCAGGCAGCCGCCGACAATATCAGTTTATGGCGCGCTGAGTATCGAACGGACTCGATCTCTCAGCAGGGAAGACGCCAATGGATGTAGAGCCAATGGAAAGGCTCAAGGATGCAGGAAGCAAGGGCGGCCCGATCGGGCCGCCTTTTTTATGCGTAAAACGTCAGTGGAATCGTGAGAAGGTCGAGCACATGCAAGGGATGCAAGGGTAGGAAGTGTCGGGACGCTGGCGGCCCCGACAGAAAGGATCAGCGCGTCAGCTTGTCGATCTTGCCTGGCACACCGTTCCACTCATCGGCATCGGCAGGTGGATCTCCGCGCTCATTGATGTTGGGCCACTTCTCGGCCAGATCAGCGTTGATCTCGATGAACTTTTCCTGGCCTTCCGGCAATTCGTCTTCCGAAAAAATGGCTTCGGCCGGGCACTCCGGCTCACACAGGGCGCAGTCGATGCATTCATCGGGATGAATGACCAGAAAGTTGGGGCCTTCATAGAAGCAGTCGACCGGACAGACTTCCACACAGTCCGTGTATTTACATTGAATGCAGTTCTCGGTGACGACAAAGGTCATGTCACGAACTCCAGGGTAGCAGGCGGTCACGGCCCGTACAGGGACAGGCTGTGCTGAAAAGGGGTGTGGGGCGGCCCACGAAAGGGGCCTTATTCTAGAAGGCGCGCCCGCCCGGCGACAAGCCGCTTGTGATGAAAGCATCCTGACCGCCGGGCAGCAGCGGGCATTATTTTAACCTGTCACGCCATTCATAAAGCCACTCCTGCGCCTGACGTGGTGACAGGGTGTCCAGATCAAGCTGTGACAGTGCCTCGACCATCGGATGCGGGGCGCTGGCAAAAAGATCATCCTGCTGCGGTGCTGTCGTCTCTGACGTTGATGTCCTGGCCAATGCCTCAGGGCGTTCGCCGTCCTGAGCCTCCAGTGCCATGAGCTTTTCACGAGCACGGGCAATCACGGTGCGTGGCACGCCTGCCAGCTGCGCGACCTGGAGCCCGTAGCTCTGGCTGGCAGGGCCTGGCTCGACCCGGTGCATGAACACGATGCCGTCGTTATGTTCGGTGGCATTGAGATGCACGTTGGCCACGCCTTCGGCCTGCTCGGGCAGGCTGGTCATTTCGAAGTAGTGGGTGGCAAACAGCGTGAAGGCGCGTGTGCCGGTCAGATGCTCGGCGGCCGCCCAGGCCAGCGACAGGCCATCGAAGGTGCTGGTGCCGCGGCCGATCTCGTCCATCAGTACCAGGCTGTGGTCGGTGGCGTTATGCAGGATGCTGGCGGTTTCGGTCATTTCGACCATGAAGGTCGAGCGCCCGCCGGCCAGATCATCCGAGGAGCCGATGCGCGTGAAGATACGGTCGATCGGCCCGATCTCGGCACTTCCGGCCGGCACGAAGCAGCCCGTATGGGCCAGCAGGGCGATCAGCGCATTCTGACGCATGAAGGTCGATTTACCGCCCATGTTGGGCCCGGTAATCACCAGCATGCGGGTGGCATCATCAAAGTGCAGATCGTTGGGCACGAAAGGGTGGCTCGACACGTGTTCGACCACCGGATGGCGGCCGTCACGAATGGTCATGCCGGGCGCCTCGCGCAGTACCGGACAGACCAGCGACAGCGTCTGCGCCCGCTCGGCAAAGGCGTGCAGCACGTCCAGCGTGGCCAGCGCCTGCGCGGTGCGCCTCAGCGTTGCCAGCTCGGCATTGAGCGTTTCGAGCAGGCCGTCATACAGCAGTTTTTCCCGCGCCAGTGCCCGGGTGCGCGCCGACAGCGCCTTGTCCTCGAAGGTCTTGAGCTCGGGGATAATAAAGCGCTCGGCGTTCTTGAGCGTCTGGCGACGGATATAGTCCGCCGGTACGTCGCGCGCCTGGGCCCTGGGTATCTCGATGTAGTAGCCGTGAACGCGGTTGTACCCCACCTTGAGGCCGGCAAGGCCGGTGCGCTCGCGCTCGCGGGTTTCCAGCTGGACCAGGTAGTCGCCGGCGTTTTCCTGCAGGCTCCTGAGCTCATCGAGCTCCTCGTCGAAGCCTTCTCGAATGACGCCGCCGTCGCGGATCACGACCGGCGGGCTGTCGATCAGCGCCCGGCTCAGCGTGTCGGCAAGCGCCGGGTAGGGCACGATGTGACGGGAAAGATCGTCCAGTGCGCTGCCCCGGGCAATGCTCTCCAGGCGTTCGGACAGTGCCGGCAGCGCATTGAGGGCATCGCGAAGTCGGGCCAGGTCGCGCGGACGAGCGCTGAGCAGGGCCACGCGGGCCAGGATACGCTCGATATCGCCGATGCCGCGCAGGATGTCGTTGAAAACTTCGACATGGTCCTCTTCCCCCAGAAGCGTCACGCCCTGCTGCCGGGCGTTGATCTGATCCCGGTCGCGCAGGGGGCGATTGAGCCAGCGGCGCAGCAGCCGTGCGCCCATGGGGGTGGCGGTGGTATCGAAAACCGAGGCGAGCGTATTGTCCTGACCGCCGGCCATGTTCTGATCGATTTCCAGATTGCGCCGGCTGGCGGCATCGATGACCACCGAGTCGTCGCGGTTTTCAACGCCAATGGCGGTAATGTGCGGCAGCGCGGTGCGCTGGGTGTCGCGAACATAGTCGATCAAAACGCCGGCAGCGGTCAGTGCCCGGGTCATGTGATCACAGCCAAAGCCCGACAGGTTCTGTACCTGAAGCTGGTCGCAGAGCAGACGTCGCGACGTTTCCAGATCAAAGTGCCAATCGCTCTGGCGCTGCAGGCCGGGACGCTCATCGAGACGTGCAGGCAGAGGCAGGCTTTCCATCACCAGCAGCTCGGCCGGATCAAGCCGGTGCAGCTCGGCGAGCATGTCCCCTTCACCTTCGACTTCCAGCACGCTGAAGCGGCCGCTGGAAAGCTCGAGCCAGGCCAGCCCCCAGTGATCATTATCACCGTGCAGGGCGGCCACCAGATTGTCGCGACGCTCATCGAGCAGCGCTTCATCATGCAGGGTACCGGGAGTGACGATGCGCACGACGCGGCGTTCAACCGGGCCCTTGGCGGTCGCCGGGTCGCCGATCTGCTCACAGATGGCGACCGATTCGCCCATGCGCACCAGTCGGGCCAGATAGCCTTCGGCGCTGTGATAGGGCACGCCCGCCATCGGGATGGGGGCACCATTGGAGGTGCCGCGGGCGGTCAGCGTAATGTCCAGCAATGACGCGGCGCGTTTGGCGTCGTCATGGAAGAGTTCGTAGAAATCTCCCATGCGATAAAACAGCAGCACATTGGGGTGCTCGCGCTTGATACGAAAATACTGCGCCATCATGGGCGTTGGTTGGGACTCGGTCTTGCCTGCCACGTGAAATTGACCCTGTCCAATGACGTGTGAGGTGAAAGGCACGAGACTATCATGATCCGCTGCCTCCCCTGTATTGCTATAGTGCAGACAGTGGACGTTCCACGCTTGCCGGATGGGCGATGGCATGGCGTACCCACGTACCCATTGTCGGCAGTGATCGCGTACCATGTGGCCATCTGAAATCGATGTGATCGGCGGGAGTTGTCATGGCAACAGCATCAGGCATACAGGAGCTGGCCAGTCGATTGTGCCGGCTCTGTCAGCAGCAGCGGGTGGTGCTCACCACCGCCGAGTCCTGTACCGGTGGCGGCGTCGCGCGGGCCATTACCGATGTTGCCGGCAGCTCGGCATGCTTCGAGACCGGCTATATCACCTATGCCAACAGTGCCAAGCAGCGCCTGCTGGGGGTGTCGTCGGTCTCACTGGAGCTGTTCGGGGCGGTCAGCGAGACCGTGGTCCATGAAATGGTGCGGGGGGCCTGTCGGGACAGCGGCGCCGATCTGGGCGTGGCGATCAGCGGTGTGGCAGGACCGGGAGGCGGTACGCCGGACAAGCCGGTCGGTACCGTGTGGCTGGCCTGGGGTAATGCCACCCAGAGCCAGGCCCGTTGTTATCAGCTCAACGGGGAACGCCTTGAGGTGCGTCGCGAAGCCGTGGCCCTGGCGCTCAAGGGGCTGGTCGAGCGACTCGAAGAGAACTCCTTTGATTAAAGTGCGTCTGCACTGATGCCATGAGTATGTGATGAAATAAGTCATCAAAAAGGATATGACAGACCACCTTTTTGGTTTAAAATACTGGATAAGCATACAGTTTAATGACGTGTCAGCGTCAGGCTGACCCGACAGGAGGGCCAACATGGCACAAGATGATAATCGCTCCAAGGCGCTTAATGCAGCGCTATCCCAGATTGAGCGTCAGTTCGGCAAGGGTGCCGTCATGCGGATGGGCGATACGCCCCGCGTAGCCCTTCCCGCCGTCTCTACCGGCTCGCTCGGACTGGATATTGCCCTTGGCATCGGCGGCCTGCCCTATGGGCGTATCGTCGAGATTTTCGGGCCCGAAGCCTCGGGTAAAACCACCATTACCCTGTCCGTCATCGCGCAGGCACAAAAGCAGGGCAAGACCTGTGCCTTCATCGATGCAGAGCACGCGCTGGACCCCGCTTACGCCGAAAAGCTGGGCGTCAATCTTGATGACATGCTGGTGTCCCAGCCCGATACCGGTGAGCAGGCGCTCGAGATCTGCGACATGCTGGTACGTTCCGGCGGTGTGGACGTTATCGTGGTCGACTCGGTCGCCGCGCTGACACCGCGCGCCGAGATTGAAGGCGAAATGGGTGACTCCCACGTCGGTCTTCAGGCACGTCTCATGTCGCAGGCGCTGCGCAAGGTGACCGGACACATCAAGAATGCCAACTGCATGGTGATGTTCGTCAACCAGATCCGCATGAAGATCGGTGTCATGTTCGGTAATCCCGAAACGACCACCGGCGGCAACGCGCTCAAGTTCTATTCGAGCGTGCGTCTGGACATTCGTCGTACGGGCTCGGTCAAGCAGGGCGATGAGGCCGTGGGCAACGAAACCCGCGTCAAGGTCGTCAAGAACAAGGTGGCGCCGCCGTTTCGTCAGGCCGAGTTCCAGATCATGTACGGCAAGGGCATCTACCATGCCGGTGAAGTGGTCGATCTCGGCGTTCAGTGCAGCCTGGTCAACAAGGCCGGTGCCTGGTACAGCTACAAGGGCAACAAGATCGGGCAGGGCAAGGCCAATGCCGCCCAGTATCTTGAAGACAACCCCGAGGTCATGCAGGAGATCGAGGACGCCATTCGCGCCCAGCTTCTGACGACTCCGAAAGCGCAGGAAGAAGAAAAGTCAGCTGATGCAGAGGCTGAAGCCGAAGCACCGGCAGATGCCAGGGACGACGAGCTGCTGTAGGCCGCTATTGTCCGAAGTGGTATTTTTTAAGGGGGCACGCTCAATGGAGCGTGCCCCTTTTGCTTTAATGCATGAGACAGACAGACAGGGAGGGCGGTGATGTCACAGAGAACGCCTTATGAAGAGGCCATCGCACTGCTGGCCCGGCGTGAATATACCCGCAGCGAGCTCGAGGAGCGCCTGCTGCGTCACGAGCATGCCCCCGAGGAGGTCACGGCACTGCTGGACCGTCTGGCTGCAGACGGCTTTCAGTCTGATGCACGGTTCGTTGAGCATTTCGTGCGCTCGCGCATTGCGCGCCTGCAGGGGCCGCGCAAGATCAGCGCCGAACTGGCGGGTCGCGGTATCGAGCGCGAGATGATTGCGCAGGCACTGGAAGAGAGTGAGGCTGACTGGACATCGCTTGCCGCCGAGGCGCTCGAGCGCCGCTTTGACGGGCCCGGAGACGACATGAAGGCGCGTGCCAAACGCCAGCGCTTTCTGGCCTCAAGAGGGTTTGACGGCCAGCAGTGCAGCAGCGCCCTGCGACAGGCCTGGCCCTCATGACAACCCGACTTGGCATGTCACGCCCGGCATGAGGCAGAATGGAGCGCATGCGGAGTGTCGCACCGAGGCTCGACATACTGATACATTAAGCCGCCAAAATTCGTCTCACTGTGCGCATGAGCCTTATCGCATGAACTACAGGCGAGACCGAAAGATCATGAGGGTCGCACCTCGAGGCGCATGTTGACGACAGGTGATGGCCCTTCGGGCATCATCCGATGCATCACTCGTGGCCTCATTTAAAAGACCTGACCCACCGTTTACGGGAAGCCCATGAAAAGCGCCGACATACGACAAGCATTTCTGAATTTTTTTGAACAGCACGGCCATACCCAGGTGCCTTCCAGTTCTCTGGTGCCTGACAACGACCCCACGCTGCTTTTCACCAATGCCGGTATGGTGCCTTTCAAGGACGTCTTTCTGGGACGTGATCCCAGACCCTATGTGCGGGCAACGTCAGCCCAGCGCTGCGTCAGGGCCGGCGGCAAGCACAATGATCTGGACAACGTCGGTTATACCGCGCGCCATCACACCCTGTTCGAAATGCTGGGCAACTTCAGTTTTGGCGACTACTTCAAGCGCGACGCCATCCATTACGCCTGGCAGTTTCTGACCGTCAACCTGGGGCTGCCTGCCGAAAAGCTCTGGGTCACGGTGCATGTCAGCGACGATGAAGCCGCCGATATCTGGCTCAACGATGTGGGCGTCAGCAGCGAACGCTTCTCAAGACTTGATGAAGACAACTTCTGGCAGATGGGCGAGACCGGCCCGTGCGGGCCGAGTTCGGAGATCTTCTTCGACCACGGTCCGGAGGTGTTTGGTGGCCCGCCGGGAAGCCCGGATGAGGACGGCGACCGCTACATCGAGATCTGGAACCTGGTCTTCATGCAGTATGACCGCGACGCCCAGGGCACCATGACGCCGCTGCCCAGTCCCTCCATCGATACCGGCATGGGGCTTGAACGCATCGCTGCGGTCATGCAGGGCGTGCACTCCAACTACGAGATCGATCTTTTCAAACGCCTGCTGGCCTCTGCCGCCGAAATTACCGGCCAGAACGATATCCACCAGCCGTCGCTGCGTGTCATTGCCGATCACATCCGCTCGTGTGCGTTTTTGATCGTCGATGGTGTCATGCCCTCCAATGAGGGGCGTGGCTATGTGCTGCGTCGCATTATTCGTCGCGCCGTACGTCACGGCCACAAGCTGGGCGTGCGTGAGTCATTTTTCCATCGCCTGGTTGCGGCCCTCGATGAGGAAATGGGCGAGGCCTACCCCGAACTGCACGCGCGTCGTGAGCAGATCGAAAAAGTGCTGCTGAAAGAGGAAGAGCAGTTCGCCCGGACGCTGGATAACGGCATGCGCCTGCTCGAAGAGGCGCTGGCCAATCTCGACTCGAACGAGCTGGACGGCGAGACCATCTTCAAGCTGTATGACACCTACGGCTTCCCCTACGATTTGACCGCCGACATTGCCCGCGAGCGCGATATCGCTCTCGATGAGGCCGGCTTTCAGCGCGAGCTCGAGGCCCAGCGTGAGCGCGCCCGCGCCGCCAGTCAGTTTGGTGCCCGGCTTGAAGCGGATATCGATCTGGAGGGTGCGACCGAATTTGTCGGGCGTGACCGTCTAGCGGGCTCGGCGCAGGTGCTGATGCTGCTCAATGATCAGGGGGAACAGGTCGAGCAGCTCGAAGCCGGCCAGAGCGGCGCCGTGGTGCTGGACGAGACGCCCTTTTACGCCGAGTCCGGCGGCCAGATCGGCGATCGCGGCACCCTGACGCTACCGGGCGTCGTGTTCAACGTGCGCGATACCCAAAAGCGCGGTCAGCACTTTGTGCATCTGGGGGAGGTGAGTGACGGCGTCATGCCGGCGCAGGCCGCGGTAGAGGCCCACGTTGAGGTGCCAGCGCGTCATGCCATCATGCGTAACCACTCGGCCACGCACCTGCTGCATGAGGCGCTGCGACGCGTACTGGGTACGCATGTCCAGCAGAAGGGCTCACAGGTGGGCGATGAGCGGCTACGCTTTGACTTCAGCCACAACGAGGCCGTGACGCCGGACGAGCTCGAGCGGGTCGAGGCGATGGTCAATGATGAGGTCATGGCCAACACGCCGGTGACCACACAACTGATGACGCTGGATGAGGCGCGAAAGCTCGGTGCTCAGGCCCTGTTTGAGGCCAAGTATGGTGAAAGTGTGCGCGTGTTGACCATGGGCAGCGATGATTTCTCCATCGAGCTCTGCGGCGGTACCCACGTCATGCGCACCGGCGACATCGGTCCGGTTCGGCTGGTCAGCGAAACCGGCGTTGCGGCAGGGGTGCGTCGCATCGAGGCCATCTCCGGACACACGGCGCTGCGCTGGTTTCGTGATCAGCAGTCATTGGTCACGCGCCTGGCCGATCAGGTGCGCGCGCGTCCCGATCAGCTCGAGGCGCGTGTGGGCACGCTTTTGGAGCGCAATCGTGAGCTCGAGCGAGAGCTTGAGCGCAACCGCGCCAAACTGGCCAGCCAGGCCGGCAACGACCTGCTGGACGCCGCCGAAGAGATTGGTGGTGTGCGTGTGCTGACCCGTCAGCTCGAGGGTGTCAGCGCGAAGGAGCTGCGTGGCGTCATGGATCAGATGAAAAATAGGCTCGGTTCCGGCGTGATCGTTCTGGCAGTGGCCGGTGATGACAAGGTCAATCTGATTGCCGGCGTCACGAAGGATCTTGTGGATCAGCTCAGCGCCGGCAGTCTCGTCAGTGCCATTGCCCCTCTGGTGGGCGGTCGCGGTGGCGGTCGCGCCGACATGGCGCAGGCCGGCGGTAGCGACGTCAGTGGCGTGGACAGTGCCTTGCAGGCAGCGCGTCAGTGGGTATCCAAAACACTTGAGAAGTGATGGTCCAATACATCAACTAAAGGGACATCTATGGCGCTTTATGTACAAAAATTCGGCGGCACCTCGGTAGGCAGCGTCGAGCGCATCAAGGCGGTGGCCGAGAAGGTCAAGGGATTTCGCGACCAGGGCCACCAGATCGTGGTGGTGGTCTCGGCCATGAGCGGCGAAACCAATCGCCTGATCGAAATGGCCTCGCAGATCAACGAAGAGCCCACGCCGCGTGAAATGGACATGCTGGTCTCGACCGGCGAGCAGGTGACGATTTCGCTGCTGGCCATGGCGCTTCATCAGCTGGGCGTGAAGGCGACGTCCTATACCGGTGCCCAGATAGGCATTCGCACGGACAGTGCCCATACCCGCGCCCGTATCCAGCGTATCGAGACTGACGACCTGCGCGCCGATCTCGACGAAGGTCAGGTCGTGGTCGTGGCAGGTTTCCAGGGCGTTGACAGTGAGGGCAACATTACCACGCTGGGTCGTGGCGGCTCCGACACGACCGGGGTGGCACTGGCTGCCGCGCTCAAGGCCGATGAATGCCAGATCTATACCGATGTCGATGGCGTCTACACCACCGACCCGCGCGTATGCGACAAGGCGCGCCGACTGGAAAGCATTACGGTCGAGGAAATGCTGGAAATGGCCAGTCTGGGCTCCAAGGTGCTTCAGATTCGTGCCGTGGAGTTTGCCGGCAAGTACAACGTCCCGTTGCGCGTCCTGTCCTCTTTCGAGGAGGGCCCGGGAACCCTGATTACTGCAGATGAAGAGATTTCCAACATGGAAGAGCCGCTGATCTCGGGTATCGCCTTTAACAACAACGAAGCCAAGCTGACCGTGGTGAGCACACCCGATGTGCCGGGCGTGGCCTCGCGCATTCTGGGGCCGATTTCCGATGCCAACATCGAAGTCGACATGATTGTGCAAAACGTGGCACCCACGGGCGGCTACACTGATTTCACCTTTACGGTGGCGAAAAGCGATTTTCGCCAGACTCAGCGCATCCTGCAGGAGCAGGTGATCCCCTCACTGGGCGGGGGAGAAGTGCGCGGTGACGACAAGATCGCCAAGGTCTCGCTGGTCGGTGTGGGCATGCGTTCGCATGCAGGTGTTGCCACCCGGATGTTCAGGGTGCTGGCTGATGAGGGTATCAATATCCGCATGGTGTCGACTTCAGAGATCAAGATATCTGTCGTTATAGACGAAAAGTTCCTTGAGCTTGCCGTACGTGCACTGCATACCGCCTTTGGCCTTGACAGGGCCGATGTGAGCGAAGAGCACTAAAAATCGCGGTAATCCCGGGTAACAGGGTGGTGCTTGCGGGGCTTTCTGCCACACTGAACCAGTAATCGTGCACCGTAAAAGATGAGCAGCGGGATAACACAGGTTGGATCATGGTTCGGCTTGTCGCATAATGCCCCGCTTAATTCAATCCGGTGCACGATCTATATGAATATATGTATAGGGAAGCAGCAATGAAAAGGAGGTCGCAATGCTCATCCTGACTCGCCGCGTGGGTGAGACACTCATGGTCGGCGATGAAATTACCGTGACCGTGCTCGGCGTCAAGGGCAATCAGGTCCGCCTGGGTGTTAATGCACCCAAAAATGTCTCCGTGCATCGTGAAGAGATTTACCAGCGTATCCAGCATGAAAAGGATGACAACGACAGCGACAAGGGGCCTGTCTGAACAACGTCTGTCCGCGCGGATATCCAGCCGAATATATTGAATCATAAGATTTTTTGACTTGGGGCTGGACAGGGAAGGTTAAACTCGGTAATATGCGCGCCGTACCGATCGAGGAGAGATGGCCGAGTGGCTGAAGGCGCTCCCCTGCTAAGGGAGTATAGGGTTTATAGCCCTATCGAGGGTTCGAATCCCTCTCTCTCCGCCATTATCGGTATCGAATGTTGAAAGCCCGCTCTGACAGGCGAACACGACATTCAATCTGCAGTACTTTTGTTGCGCCCGTAGCTCAGCTGGATAGAGTACCTGACTACGAATCAGGTGGTCGGAGGTTCGAATCCTCCCGGGCGCGCCATCAGCTTCAGATGTTTCAACTGTTTTATCTGCGCCCGTAGCTCAGCTGGATAGAGTACCTGACTACGAATCAGGTGGTCGGAGGTTCGAATCCTCCCGGGCGCGCCAGATTTCAAAGCCCTGTCCGAAAGGACAGGGCTTTTCTGTGTTCTACCCTTTGAAATCCTGCGTCATGACCAGGCCGGCGTGACCGGCGCTGATCTTCAACACGTGTCGTTTTCGATGCGATCAGTCCGGTATGACCGCCGAGGTCTCCGGCAGCGGTGTCTCTTGTTGCAACGCCATCATGAAGTCCTCCAGCGCCGTAATACGCCGAAGTCGCTGGAAATGCTCACCGGCCTCACTGTCGTGTTGACGCATGATGTTGAGCCACTGCTTCAAAAGCGAGACCACGACCTTCGAGGGCAGGGCAGGGTCGATACGCTGAGCATAAGCGGCCAGAAAGGCGCTGCGGTCCTGCCAGCGCGTTGCCGGCAGGCGCTCCCCCGTTTGCTGCCAGTGACGAATGCGTCTGGCCAGCCATGGGTCGGCCAGCGCTGCCCGCCCCAGCATGACGTCCTGACAGCCGCTGACCTCACGCGCGCGCCAGTACTCTTCCAGCGTCCAGATGTCGCCGTTGACCACCACAGGTACGCCCGCCTGTTCGCGAATGCGAGCCACCCATTCCCAGTGCGCGGGGGGACGATACCCCTCGCGACGCGTGCGGGCATGCACCACCAGACGCTGAGCGCCGCCGTCCTCGGCGGCGCGGGCGCACTCAAGGGCCAGTGTCTTGTCCTCAAAGCCCAGCCGCAGTTTGGCCGTCACCGGTACACCGGTCCCTTCAAGCGCCTCATGAACCCCCTGTACGGCTCGGTACACGCGTTCGGGGGAGCGTAACAGCGCCGCACCCCCGTCATGGCGGTTGACCGTCTTCGCCGGACAGCCAAAGTTCATGTCGATCACCGGGGCACCCAGTGCCGCGGCGACCCGGGCGTTCTCACCCAGCTTGTCGGGCTGTGAGCCCAAAAGCTGAAGATGAACCGGTGTGCCGCCGGGTGTCTGGCTGTCGCGATCCAGCTCCGGGCAGATGCGCTGAAAGACCCTGGGCGGCAGACGGGCATCCGTGATGCGCACGAACTCGGTCACGCTCCAGTCAAAGCCGCCCGGTGCGGTCAGAAGCTCACGCGTGAGCGCATCGATGACGCCTTCCATGGGCGCGAGGCCGATCAGGCCGGCTCGAGAAGTGTCGGCCGTGGCGGTAGCAGGGGGCATGGCTGGCATGGCAGGAGGTCCGCGATAGTCGTGACTGGCGCCGCCATCATAGGCATGTTGGTCGCAATGACAAGCACCGCGCATCCTTTCAGAAGGTCCAAAGCTCTGCAGGCCGTGACAGCATGGCCGCAGAGCGCGCCTCGGGAAGGGGCCCTAGAGCACGGCAATGGCCGAGTCGGTACGTGGCTCGGTGCCGCCGCACAACACGCCGGTGCCCGGGTCACGAAGGATGATCTGACCGCGGCCGAAGCCTGTCGAATCAAAGGCGTAGTCGATCTCGTGACCGCGCAGCGCCATTTCGCGCAGCAAATGAACCGGATAGCCGTGCTCCACGCTGATCCGGCGCCCGCCGGTCCACTGCCAGCGCGGGGCGTCCAGCGCCGCCTGCGGATTGAGGCCGAAATCGAGCAGGTTCATCACCACCTGCATGTGCCCCTGAGGCTGCATGAAGCCGCCCATCACCCCAAAGGGGCCCAGGGCCTGGCCGTCCCGGGTCAAAAAGCCGGGGATGATGGTATGAAAGGTCTTCTTGCCGGGCGCGACCACGTTGACGTGATCGACCTCCAGGCTGAAGCCATGCCCGCGGTTGTGCAGGGCGATACCGGTGTCCGGCACCACCACGCCCGAGCCGAAGTTGTGATAGTTGCTCTGAATGAACGAGACCATATTGCCGTCACCGTCGGCCGTGGCCAGATAGACCGTGCCGCCGGCATGAGGCGCGCCCGGGCTCGGATCCATGGCGGTCTCGGTGATCTCGTTGCGGCGGCTGTCGGCGTAGCGCGCACTCAACAGATTCTCGATACAGGTGGTCATGTGCTCGGCGTGGGTCACGAAGGCGTGACCATCGGCGTAGGCCAGCTTGATCGCCTCGCACTGACGGTGCAGCACGCTCAGGTCGTCCCGGCTGTGCAGATCATCAAAGCCTTCCATGATGTTGAGCCCCATCAGCGCCACGATGCCCTGACCGTTGGGCGGAATCTCCCACACGTCCACGCCGCGGTAGGTCACGCTGATCGGGTCCACCCACTCGATTTGATGCGCCGCCAGATCGGTCGCGCGTAGATAGCCGCCGGTGGCGCGCGAAAAGGCATCGATCTTCTCGGCCAGTTCGCCACGATAGAAGCTTTCGCAGCGCGTTTGTGCCAGTGATTCAAGCGTTTCGGCGTGACGTTCGCTTTTAAACATGTCGCCGGGCTGCGGGGCGTGGCCCTCGGGCGTGAACAGCGCAAACCACTCCTGCGTGGCAGCGTCGGTAAATACCGGGCGAAAGCACTTGTCGGCGCGCTGCCACTGCTCGCTGATCGCGGGTGAGACCGGAAAGCCTTCACGGGCCAGCCGAATCGCCGGGGCCAGCAGTGCCTCGAAGGGCAGTTTGCCAAAGCGCTCGGACAGCGCCGCCCAGGCCGACGGCGTGCCGGGGACCGTGACCGGTGTCCAGCCATACAGCGGCATCTGCTCGTGACCGGCATCAAGCACGGCGTCGCGGGTCAGCGCGCCCGGGGCGACGCCGCTGGCGTTGAGACCGTGCAGCTGACCACTTCCGTCCTCATCCTGCATCCACACCAGCGCGAAGGCATCCCCACCGATGCCGTTGCCGGTAGGCTCGACCACGGTCAGCGCCGCGGCGGTGGCAATGGCGGCGTCCACGGCATTGCCGCCCCGGGAGAGAATATCGCGCCCGACCTGGGCGGCCTGAGGCTGGGAAGCGGCGACCATGCCGTTGCGGGCATAGGTGGCGCTGCGACAGGAGGGGTAGGGGTTTTGATGCGAAAAGGTGTGATGCATGAAGACGCCCTTTGGGGATTGTTGTCGGTCAAACGGCAAGCCTTGCGGTATTTCCCTGTCAGTCGCGCTCAGGCCGGTGCCGGCGGATCATCGTGACAGACCAGTCGTCCCTTGAGGCGGGAATGGAGGCCCTCGATGTCGGGGGTGCGATCCATCGGCCAGGCAAGGCCGAGCGTGACACCCTCGGCATCATGCAGCGCCTGGTCGATGGGCGCCTCGTTGAGCTCGGCCCAGCGGCGCAGCTCGTGTTCCAGCGCAAAATCCGTGGTCAGCCACAGCGCTCGGCGGGTGACGTATTCCTGCGTGGGCAGGGTCTCGAGGGCCTGCAGCAACGATTTCGAATAGGCCCGTACCAGTCCGCCGGTCCCCAGTTTGGTGCCGCCAAAGTAGCGGATAATGACGGCGCTGATCTGCCCGAGGCCGCTGCCTTCGAGCACCTGATACATGGGCCGACCGGCCGTGCCGCCGGGCTCGCCATCATCGGAAAAGCCAATGGCGTTTTGCTCACCCGGCGGACCGGCGATAAAGGCCGAACAGTGGTGCGAGGCATCGGGGTGATCCAGGCGTGCCTGATCGATCAGCTGCTGGGCCTGCTCGGGGGTTGCGGCATGGGCCACGCGAGCGGTGAAACGGCTCTTTTGTACCTCAAGGCTCTCTTCATGCCAGGGTGCGCGGGCGAGGTCGGGAATGGGGTAGCGCATGTCAGGTGGCATTAATGGGCGTGTTGGCCGGGCGACGGGCCACACCCATCACCAGCCCCAGCACCTGAATGTCATCGTTTTTCAGATAGATCGGCGCCATGGTGTTGTTGGCCGGCTGCAAACGCACGCCCGACTTGTCGATGTAGACCTTTTTGAGCGTGACTTCCTGATTGTTGATCAGCACCACCGCCGTCTCACCATTTTCAGCGGATTCGAGCTTTTCGATAATGATGATATCGCCATCATGAATGTTGCAGTCGATCATCGAATCGCCGCGTACCCGCAGCGCATAGGTGTTGCGACGCACCATGCGCGAGGGAATGCGCACCGTCTCATCGTCGGCACAGGCCTCCATCGGCATCCCGGCCGAGACGGTCCCCAGCAGGGGTACGTCTACCAGTTCGCTGGCGTCGATCTCCTCCCAGGCATCCTCAACCAGCGGAATGTTGGGCATGCGGTGCAAAAAGCGTGGCTCGGTATGGGCTGACATAAGGCAACTCCCTGCAGGGGTATCCGATGGGCTGACACATGACCGGCGACACGGGATGCGTCGTCGCAAGGATAGCGTGACACGAACGTCACCCTGAAGGGGATGCGTGCAAACGGTGTCACGAGCAAGGCTACCAGGGTAACCGAAACCCTTGGGTGGCGGTAGTCGTTGACATGGAGAAAGCGCGTCAATCGTAGTAGAGTGGCGCGCTTTGCCGCGGCGCTGTTCGGTGCCTGCGACGCCTGCGACGCCTGCGTGTCGCCGCCCGGCGCCCGCCGATTGACCTGTTCCCGGAGCTGTCCACTGGAATGCGCCTGACATCGATCAAACTGGTCGGCTTCAAATCCTTTGTCGACCCGGTGACGGTCCCCTTTGATACCGACATGACGGCCATCGTTGGGCCCAACGGCTGTGGCAAGTCCAATGTCATCGATGCCGTGCGCTGGGTGATGGGCGAATCGTCGGCCAAATACCTGCGCGGCGAATCGATGGCCGATGTCATCTTTAACGGCTCGACCGGACGCAAGCCGGTCGGTCAGGCCTCGATCGAGCTCACCTTTGACAATCGCGAAGGCAAGCTGGGCGGGGCCTGGTCACAGTACGCCGAAATCGCCGTGCGCCGTCTGGTCACCCGCGATGGTCAGTCCCAGTACTTCTTCAACGGCCAGAAATGCCGCCGCCGCGATATCGCCGATCTCTTTTTGGGTACCGGGCTGGGCCCGCGCTCCTACGCCATCATCGGCCAGGGCATGATCTCGCGGCTGGTCGAGGCGCGCCCGGAGGAGCTGCGCGCCACCCTGGAAGAGGCCGCCGGCATCTCGCGCTACAAGGAGCGGCGCCGCGAAACCGAAAATCGCATGCGTCGCACCACCGAAAACCTCGAGCGACTCGACGATCTGCGCGAGGAGCTCGACAAGCAGCTCGAGCGACTCAAGCGCCAGGCCGAGGCCGCCCGACGTTACCGCGAGCTGAAAGGGCGCGAGCATCGCCTCAAGGGCGAGCTGGCCCTGATTCGCGCCCGCGCCCTTCGTGAGCAGCAGCGCACGCGCGAGACCCGGGTCCGCGAGCTTGAAAACAGCGTCGAGCGCAACGTGCTCGGCATGCGCGAAAGCGAGAATCGCCTCGAACACTCCCGCAGCCAGCATGACGCGCTGGCAGAGACGCTGGATGCGCGCCAGCGCGCCTTCTATGACACCGGCGCGGCCATCGCGCGTCTGGAGCAGCAGCTTGAAAGTGCCCGGGCCCGTGAGCAGCAAAGCGAGGCCGACATTGCCGCCATCGATCGTGACCTGACCGATCTTGCTCGTCTGGCCGGGGAAGACGAGGTTCGCTATCAGAAAATCACCACCCGCCTTGAAGCATTGGCCCCCGAGCTGGACGCCGCGCGTGAGGCTTACGAGATGGCCGAGGCCGGGCTTGAAGAGGCAACCGAGCGCGAGCAGGCCGCACTGGAAGCCTGGGAGGCCTTCAACGAGCAGCACCAGCAGGCCACTCGCAGCGCCGAGCGCGCCCAGAGCGAGGTGCAGCGTCTCGAGGGCGTGATCAACGATCTCAATGCGCGCATTGCTCAGCGTCAGAAGCAGCGCGACGAACTGCCCGAGCAGGCAGCGCTCACTGAAGCGCGCGAGATGGCGGCCGAGCAGCTGGCGGAAATGGATCTCGAGATCGAGGCGGATGAGGCGCGACGGCTTGAACTGAGACACGCCCTGGATGACGTGGAGGCCCGGCTTCAGACGCTGGGCACCTCACGCGATGACCACCATGCCCGGCGCAGTGCCCTGCAGGGGGAGCGCGCCTCGCTTGAAGCCCTGATTCGCGCCGCGCTGGACAGCGGCGATGAGGCCCTTGATGCCCATCTGGACGCGCATGATCTTGCCGGCGCGCCACAGCTTGCTGAGCGCCTCCAGGTCGACAGCGGCTGGGAGGCGGCGGTCGATGCAGTGCTGAAGCCCTGGCTGGCGGCCCGTACCACCGATATGGTCCGCGCGCAGGCGGCGGTGCAAACCCTGGCAGGGGGCGCGCTGACGCTGGTCGACGACACTCTGTCGGCCTCTCCGGTGCCGGCGGGCTCGCTGGCGGCCCGAGTTACCGGTGCCGAGGCGCTGGGCGAAGTGCTGGGGCAGGTCAAAACGGCCGAGGATGATGACAGCGCCTGGCAAGCGCGTGAGCATCTGACGTTCGGGGAGAGCGTGATTGCGCCTTCCGGGCTCTGGCTGGGCCGCCACTGGGCGCATCGCAAAATCGATGATGACCAGACCGGCAGTGTCGTGGCCAATCGCCAGCGTCGCGATCGCATCGATGCCGAGCTTGCCGAGCTGGACGAGCAGATGGCCTTTGATGAGGCGCAGATCGAGCAGCTTCGCAGCCAGCGCAGCCGGGACAGTGAGGCGCTGGAGGCGCTCTACGCGCATCAGCGCGAGCAGCAGCAAAGGCGTCAGCAGCAGGCGCTGGAAGCCTCACAGCTGGGCACCCGGCTTGAGCATCTGCGCAGTCGTGACAGCGAGCTGGAAGAAGAGCTTGCGGGCCTGCGTGAGCAGCTCGAGGAGCAGCGTCTCAATCATGAGCAGGCACGCGAGCAGTGCGACCAGGCGCTGGACGCCCTTGAGGGCAATGACGCCCAGCGTCAGCAGCTGGAGCGACAGCGCCGTGAATCCCGCGAGGCGCGCGAGGCCGTTAACGCCCGTCTGGCGCCGTCGCGTGAGGCCATCAATACCCTGGAGCTTGAACGTCAGCGATTGAGCACGGAGCTTCAGGGCATCGAGGGTCAGCGTGCCCGCGCCGGGGATCAGCGCGCGCGTCTTGAGGAAAAGCGCGAGATGCTGCGAGCGCAGCGTGAAGAGGCGCTCGAGCCGCTTGAAACGCTGCGCGAATCGCTTGATGAGTCCCTGCATCAGCGCACGTGTGAGGAGCAGCTGCTCAACGAGTGTCGTGATGAGGCCAGTGCCATCGGCAATACCATGCGAGAGCTCGAGCAGAAGCGTCAGGAGCACGAGCGCGAGCTGGAGACGCTGCGTGAGCAGCTGGAAGCCGAGCGCATGGATGTTCAGGCGCTGCGCCTCAAGGCCGAAGCCCAGGAGCAGCAGATCACGGAGCTGGGCCACGACAGTGCGGCCCTGGAAGAGGGGCTGGCCGCCGGTGCCGGTGAGCAGGTGTGGCAGGACGAGCTCGAATCGGTCAGCGACAAGATTCGTCGTCTGGGGGCGATCAACCTGGCCGCCATCGAAGAATATGAGCAGCAGCTTGAGCGGCGGGACTATCTTCAGGGTCAGCATGATGAGCTGACCGAGGCGCTGGATACCCTCAGTCAGGCGATCAAAAAGATCGATCAGGAGACGCGCACGCGCTTTCGTCAGGTCTTTGAAGAGGTCAACGAACGTCTGGGTGAGCTCTTTCCCCGCGTGTTTGGCGGCGGGGCCGCCTGGCTGACCATGACCGGCGAGGACCTGCTGGAAACCGGGGTGGCCATCATGGCCACACCGCCGGGCAAGAAAAACAGCACCATTCATCTGCTCTCGGGCGGAGAAAAGACGCTGACGGCGTTGTCTCTGGTATTTGCGATCTTCCAGCTCAATCCGGCACCCTTTTGCATGCTCGATGAGGTGGATGCCCCGCTGGATGATGCCAACGTGGGCCGCTATGCAAAACTCGTGCGTGAGATGTCACAAAACGTGCAGTTTATCTACATTACACACAACAAGATTGCCATGGAGGCAGCAGACCGCCTGATGGGCGTCACCATGCAGGAGCCGGGCGTGTCGCGTCTGGTATCGGTGGGCGTGGAAGAGGCCGCCGAACTTGCACAGGCGTGACATCACGGGCGAACGCTTCCGGGATCCTGAATGCCGGGACCTGGCCGCGGGGAGTTTCGCAGGGATATAATCGAAGGGCGATTGCGCAATATGGCTTGTTAACGTCATATTGCTGTCATCGGACGACAACTTTCACACCGTGAAGGACATTCGTCCATTTATTCGAAAGGCGATCGCGCCATGTCCGGGTTTGGCATGGTGCCAACAACAGGCATGATTACATGGAATTGAGAGAGTGGCTCATTATCCTGGGGCTGGTTCTCGTCGCCATTATTCTGGTGGACGGTATACGGCGCCTGCAGCGCCAGCGGCGTGGCCTGCGCATGGATCTTTCACGCGATATCGATCGCAGCGCACCGGCACGCGATCAGGAAGATATCGAGCGTGAAGAGCGCATGAACTGGGAGCTGCCCAACGGCGGCGCCCGCGTGATCTCCCCGGAGGAGCACGAGTTCGATGATCGTTTCGATGAGCCCGTCATGGCGCCACGGGAGCGGGATATCGATCGTGCTCATGACGACGATGACCTTGATGATGAGCGCGATATGCCGGCCTACCGGGCTCGCGAGCCTCGTCCCGCGTCGCGTGAATTTGATGACCCCTCGGATCATGAGTACGAGGATGACGACGTGATGGACGAGCCGCCGCGTCGTCGCGATGAGTTTGCCCGTCGCCTGAAGTCGGTCTTTCCGTTCGGCGAAGGCAAGCGTGAGCCGCGCCAGGAGGCGCGTCCGACCGAGACACGTCGCGACAAGGCCCCGTCGATGTCCGAGCGCCCGGCCTATCGCGATGATGAGCTGGATGACGAGGATCCCCTCTTTGCCCGCAGTGAGCGACGCGACCCGCCGCCGGCAGAGTTCGGGTTCGACCGTGACGAGGAGGTCGCGCCGCGTTATGAGCGTGAGCCCGAATCTGAAGAGGTCGCGCCCTCGCGCGAGCAGTTTGACAGCGACCGCTGGGCGTCACGCCATCCGGTACTCGAGCGCGCGGCGCGCGGCATGATCGAAGGCGAATCGGCGCGCACGGCGCTCGCCGATGCCGAAGAGATCGTGGTCATCAGCGTCATGTCCCGCGATGAGGACGGCTTCCACGGCCCCGACCTGCTTCAGCTGGTACTGGCCTGCGGACTGCGACTGGACGACCGCGGTGTCTTCCACCGCTTTGAAACCGAGTCCAGCGAGAGCCCGCTGCAGTTTTCGATGGTCAACGTCGTCAAGCCCGGCACCTTTGACCTGGAGGTCATGGAAGAGGACGCCACGCCCGGGGTGACCTTTTTGATGCCGATGCCCAGCGCCGAATCCTCGCGCGAGGCGTTTGAAGCCATGTTTGAAACGGCCATGGTGCTGGTGCGCAATCTGGGCGGTGAGCTCAAGGACGAAAACCACAGCGTCATGACGGCCCAGACCGTCGAGTTCGCCCGTCAGCGCGTGCATGAGTTCGAGCGTCGCTGGCGGCTGCACCGTCATCAGGTGCAGTGAGGGCGTCACGGCTAGGTGTACGTGTCATGGGGGGCCTTCGGGCCCCCCGATCATTTCAGGGATGTCGCATGTCAGGGCCCTGTCGATGTTGAGGCATGCTGACCCATGTTGCTGTCGCCGGGCGTCACGCCCGATGACCCTGTCAAACGGAACAAATCACTGCCATGTGTGCAAAAAAAAGCGCTGACCCGGTTATTGATGAGATCAGTACCCTTCGTGCGCAGCTCGAGGAAG
This sequence comes from Kushneria indalinina DSM 14324, assembly GCF_003385845.1. Lineage (GTDB taxonomy): Bacteria > Pseudomonadota > Gammaproteobacteria > Pseudomonadales > Halomonadaceae > Kushneria > Kushneria indalinina. The sequence goes on from NZ_QRDJ01000006.1 coordinate 188,885, forward strand.
CCAACTACCGCTACTATGTCGAGGATGCGCCGAGCATTCCTGACGCCGAATACGACCGCATGCTGCGGCGGCTGCAGGAGATCGAGGCCGAGCATCCGGATCAGGTAACGGCGGATTCGCCCACGCAGCGTGTCGGTGCCCCGCCTGCCGAAGGCTTTCCCGAAGTGCGCCACGCCGTGGCCATGCTGTCACTGGATAACGCCTTTGACGAGCAGGAAGTCCGCGCCTTTGCCCGCCGGGTCGGCGAGCGGCTTGAAACCGACGAGCAGGCGATCACCTTTTGCTGCGAGCCCAAGCTGGATGGGCTGGCGGTGTCGCTGGTGTATGAAAACGGGCTGCTGGTGCAGGGCGCGACCCGGGGCGACGGCCGTACCGGCGAGGGCATTACCGCCAACCTGCGTACGCTCAGATCCATACCGCTCAGGCTGCGGGGCGATCACCTGCCGGCCCTTCTTGAAGTGCGCGGCGAGGTCTACATGAGCCACTCCGGCTTTGAGAAACTCAATGACGAGGCGCGTACCCGAGGCAGCAAGGTGTTTGCCAACCCGCGCAACGCCGCCGCCGGCAGCCTGCGCCAGCTCGACCCCAACATTGCCGCGGCCCGGCCGCTGGAGTTCTGCGCCTATCAGGTCGCCCGCATTGATGACGAGTGGCTCAAGCCCAGCCACTCGGCGTTGATGCAGCAGCTTCGTGACATGGGATTTCGCACCAGCCCCGAGATCGATGTGGTCACGGGCGCCGATGGGCTGGTCGATTTCTGCGACAGGATGGGCCGCCGCCGCGAGCGGCTTGATTACGACATCGACGGTGCCGTGCTCAAGGTCGATGACCTGCGCGCCCAGCGCGAGCTCGGCTTTGTCTCGCGCGCGCCGCGCTGGGCGATGGCCTTCAAGTTCCCCGCCCAGGAGCAGACAACGATCATCCGCGATGTCACCTTCCAGGTCGGTCGTACCGGTCGCCTGACGCCGGTCGCACGTCTGGAGCCCGTACAGGTGGCCGGCGTGATGGTCTCCAACGCCACGCTGCACAACATGGACGAGATCGAGCGACTCGATGCCCGCATTGGCGACACCGTGGTCATTCGCCGGGCGGGGGACGTCATTCCACAGATTGTCAGCGTGGTGATGGATGCCCGCCCCGAGGAGGTTCACGCCATCGAGATGCCCGAGCAGTGCCCGGTCTGTGGCTCGCGCGTGGAGCGCATCGGTGACGAAGTCGATGCGCGCTGTTCGGGCGGACTTTTCTGCCCGGCCCAGCGCAAGGAAGCGCTGAAGCACTTCGCCAGCCGCCGGGCGCTGGATATCGACGGGCTGGGCACCAAGCTGATCGACGCGCTGGTCGAGCGCGAATGGGTGACAACGCCTGCGGACCTGTTTCGTCTCGAGGCCGAAAGACTTGCCGAGCTGCCGCGCATGGCGCAGAAATCGGCCGACAACCTCGTGGCCTCGCTTGAGCGCTCACGGCACACCACGCTGCCGCGCTTTATCTATGCGCTGGGCATCACCGAAGTCGGCGAAGCGACCGCCAATGCGCTGGTGCTGCACTTTGGCGAGCTGCAGCGGATCATGGACGCCTCTCGTGAGGCGCTGGAAACGGTGGCCGACATTGGCCCGATCGTTGCCGGCCATATTCACAGCTTCTTTGCCGAGGCGCACAACCGCGAAACGATCGAGGATCTGATCCGGGTCGGGATCGACTGGGAAGAGGTCGAGGTTGGTGAGCGTGAGCAGCCGCTGGCCGGCCAGACCTGGGTACTCACCGGCACGCTCGAGGCGCTGACCCGCGATGAGGCGAAAGCGCGGCTGGTCGCGCTGGGTGCGAAAGTCAGCGGTAGCGTGTCGAAGAAAACCCATGCTGTGGTGGCTGGCGAGGCGGCCGGCAGCAAGCTTGAAAAGGCCCGTCAGCTGGGGGTCGAGGTCATGGACGAGCAGACACTTCTGAACTTTCTGGGCCAGCATGAAAGTGCCCCTTCATCGGAGAAAGCCCCATGAGCAGTGGACGATTTATAGAAGTACCCTCGCGCATGCTGCCCGCCGACACCCTTGAGCGGCTGCTGGCCGAGTTCGTCACCCGGCAGGGGTATGACACCACCGATACCGGTGAGGGCGAACGTGGCTGGATCGGCGAGGTGCGCGCCCAGCTCGAGCGCGGCGAGCTTTTGATCGTGCATGATCTGCAGACCGAGCTGACCGAGGTCATGACGCTGGAGCAGTGGCGCGCCTTTGGCCGTCAGGTCGCCGATGACGAGGAAGAGGGCGATTAACGTCCTCGGGAAACGTCAGGGATAAAAAAACGCCGCCCTATAGGGCGGCGTTTTTATTGCGGCGCAGGTGCCTTGTCAGGTAAAGAGCAGCGGCACCAGAATGCTGGAGACCAGCAGGATCAGCGCCCCGCCCAGGCGTGACGAGATCTGGGCAAAGGGCATCAGCTGCATGCGGTTGGCCGCCGACAGCACCGCCACATCGCCGGTGCCGCCCATGTTGGCCATGCAAAGCCCGGCCGTGATGGCGGATTCGATCGGATAGAAGCCCACCAGACGACCTACCAGACCCGCACCAAAGGCGGCGCCGGCGACCACGGCAAGGACGATCAGGACATAGGTGATGGAGATGGCATCAATGACCTGGCCCAGGTCGGTATAGGCGATACCAATGCCGAACAGCAGGGCAAAGGTCCAGTTTCTGGCCACAAAGCGGAACCACTGTGCCGCCGAATCGTTGATGTTTTCCGGCAGCAGGCCGCTAATCTTGACCAGCGCGACCAGAATGATCATCAGCGCGTAGGGGTGCAGCGGAATAAAGGTACCCAGAATCTCGCCGGCGACATAAAAGCTCAGGGCCGCCACGACGCCGATGCCCAGCTTGCCAAGCTCCGGCGTGGTCTCGCTTTCATTGATTTCCACACCCGGCATCATCTGGCCGTTGCCGGTCAGTGACGGGACGCGCTTGCCCAGCCCGTTGAGCAGCCCGGCAATGATGATGGCAAAGACGTTGCCCAGCGCCAGGGCCGGCACCAGAATCGAGATGTAGTAGCTGGCCGGCTGGCCCAGCAGCTGTTCATAGATCTGACTCAGCGGCACGGCGCCGGCACCCATGCCGCCGCCCATGATGGGCAGGGTGATCACGACCACGGCGTCCTGCGGCGAAAAGCCCAGCAGCAGGCCCACGCCCATGGCAAAGAGCGCTGCAAAGAGCACCGAACACAACAGCGGCAGGGCGAAGCGCGTGCCGACCTTGACCAGTACTTTTGAGTCCATGCCCAGGATGCTGCCGGTGATCAGGGCTGCGATGTAGAAGTTGAGAAAGCCGCCGCCTTTCATGAAATCGGCAATATTGTCGCTAACGGTCTGGGGTAGCCAGCCCAGATAGACCAGCGTTGCCGCACCGAAGATGGCCAGAATGGCGCCACCGCCCAGATAGCTCTTGACGATCGGCAGACGGTCGCCGATGAACCCCAACAGCTCCCCTAGGACCATCATGGCTGCCAGAGCGCCGATCATGCCGGTCGGGAGCGCGTCCAGCATCATGGCGACGATCAGTATGGCCAGAACAACGGCGAACAGGGGCAGCGATAGGCCGAAAATACGCCAGGAGGCAACGGGCGTCGTAGAGGGGGTGTTGTCTGCCCTCGCAGTGTCAGGCTGTGACATGGCAATGACCTGTTGTGTGTAAATCAGGAAACGGATGGGATAACGGATGTGCTGTGTCAGGGCAGCATCGCGATGATATAGACAAGCCTCTGACAGACTGACGCGAGGATTACGGACGCGCCGCCTGTGACCAAGTTTTATGAATTAAAGAAAACTTTTTGAAACTAATGAAAATGCGGTGCAGTGTCGGCTCATAACGCGACGCGCCATGAAATAACACCAAGGTTTAATCGCCTTTGGTCGTAATTCCGGACAGGCAGTACAACGAGACACGTGCGCGTTCTGGCACAATCGTTCTGGCACAATAGAGCAGAGATGATCAACGCTGACCCAGATGCGACCCATAGGACATGCCCCGAACGTGAATGAACATCCCTGGCCGCGTAAATCGCCGGTTCGCCTCAATACACTGGCAGCCCTGCTGGCCTTCATCACCATCATGGCGTCACTGATCGTGGCCTATGGCGTGTTCAGTGATCAACTCTGGCGCAGTATCACGCGTGTTCAGCAGGAGCGTGTGGTCAATGTGGCCACCACCCTGTCCCGCAGCAGCGAGGTGATCGAGGCGTTGCGCAGCGACGAGCCTCCATCGCCGGATTCCGACATCGAGCAGCGCATGGAAGCACTGCGCGAACTGCTCAACGTCAATTTTATTGTCATCGTGGACCCGCAGAGCATTCGACTGACCCATCCCAATCGAGAATGGATCGGCCATCATTTTCGCGGTGGCGATGAAGGCCCGGCGCTGACCGGTGAGCACTATACCTCGGTGGCGGTGGGGACGCTGGGCACCAGCATTCGTGGGTTCGCGCCCGTACGCGATGACCATGGGGATATCCTTGGTGCCGTGTCGGTAGGCGTGACGCTCTCGCATCTGGCACCGCTGCGCGAGGCGTCGCACAAGCGATTGCTGTTTCTCTTTCTGGCGATTCTCGCGATCGGCGGGCTGGGTTCGGCGTGGCTGGCACGCACCATTCGCCGGCGCCTGATGGGCATGGAACCGGATGATATCGCCCGCCTGGTGGCCGAGCGGCGGGTCACGCTGGACGCCATCCATGAAGGGGTCATCGCCGTGGACGCCGAGGCCCGCGTGACGCTGATCAACCCCGCGGCGCGCGCGCTGCTGGGGGATGTCGAGACCAATGGGATTCAACAGGGGGAAACGCTCGAAGTGCTGTTGCCCGGCAGCGGCCAGCAACCGCTCAGCGACCGGGCGATGATCAACCGCCGCATGCATTTGGGCGGGCGCGCCTTTCTGGGCAACTATCAGCCGATGCTGGCTGACGGGCAGCTGGTGGGTGCGGTCATGACCTTTCGCGACAGCCACGAGATGCAGGCGCTGGCAGAAGAACTGACCGGCGTGCGGCGGTACGCCGAAGCCCTGCGCGCCACCACGCATGAGTTCAAGAACAAGCTGCATGTCATTCTGGGGTTGGCCCAGCTCGAGGATCTGCCGGCGCTGCGACAGTATCTGCGCGAGCTGGTGGACTACCGCCACGCCGTGTCGGAATCGATTGTCGAGCGCGTGCGCGAGCCGGTGCTGGCAGGGTTTCTGATCGGCAAGCAGAGCGAGGCTCGTGAGAAGGGCATCACGTTAAGCGTTGAGGCCGAAACCCCCATCCCCCAGGCCAGTGACGGCGCCACGGTGCATGCGCTGGTCAGCATCATCGGCAATCTGCTGGAGAATGCCTTTGAGGCGCTCGATGCGCACGATGATCCCAGAGTCGCCATTCACATGGCACTGGAGTCACGCACGCTGTCGCTGCAGATTCAGGACAACGGCGCCGGTATTGCGCCCGAGCGCCAGGCACAAATATTTGAGCACGGGGTCTCCAGTAAGGGCGAGCGCCGCGGTCTGGGCCTTTTTCTGGTTCAGGAACAGATCGACGCCGTTGAAGGGAGTCTGTCGCTTTATTCCTCGCCCGGGCACGGCACGCTGATCGAGGTCAGCTACCCCTACCATCCTGCCAATGGTGCCTCGCACGCTGACGCGGCGAGCGGGCGAACACGTCAATGATCGAACACACCGGCCCGTCGGGCAGGTTCATCAGGTTCAAGAGCAGCCACGCATGAGAGTACTGATCGTAGAAGATGACCCGATGGTCATGAAACTCAATGTCGACTACCTCACAAGGGTCGGCGAGATGCAGCTGGCGGGGCGCTGCAGTGATGTGACCACCGCGCTGGTGGTGCTGGAGCGCGAGAGCGTTGATGTGGTGCTGCTGGATGTCTATCTGGGCAAGCGCAGCGGTCTGGAGATCGCCGGCTGGCTGCGCGAGCGCGATATCGACACCGACATCATCCTGATCACGGCCGCCTCGGAAACCGAGACCGTTCGCGAGGCCCGTCGGCTGGGCGTCAACGACTTTCTGGTCAAGCCGTTCGAGTTCAAGCGGTTTCGCGAGGCACTCGAGACCTGCCGGCAGCGACGCGAGGCGCTGGATGTCCTGAGTGATCAGGTCGATCAGCAGACGCTGGATACGCTGTTTCGTGCCGACAGCAATGCCCCACGGCGCCTTAACGGCCTGCCCAAGGGATTGACCGCCCATAGTCTGGCGCAGGTCTGTGAGGCCATTCTGGCGCTGTCTCAGGACGAGTTTTCCACCGAAGGGCTGGCCGAGGTGGCCGGCATGTCGCGGGTGTCGATCCGCAAGTACCTCAAGTATCTGGCCAACCTGGGGCTGCTCACCGAGTCCTTTGCCTATGGCCAGGTCGGCCGCCCTTCGTTTTCCTACCGCTGTCTGGACCGGGAGGCGCTTGAGCGCATCGTCAGCTAGTCAGCCGGCATCTCGCGACGAATGATGGCGCGAATCAGACGCCGCCCCGGATTGAGGTGATCCACCAGTGAATCGGGCAGCGGCAGGGGCTCCTCGCAGATGCGCGAGGCCAGCAGTTCGGCGACCAGCGGGGCGCTGACCAGTCCGCGCGAACCATGGGCAAGCGTCACCCACAGCCCCGACTGATAGCGACCCGGCACGTCCGGCACCCGCGTGGCATCAAAACCCAGGTTTGCGTACACCTCTTGCCACTGCGCCACCTGCGGCAGGCCCCCGGCGTAGGGAGACTTGTCGGGACTGGCGCAGCGAAGCCCGCTGCGCGAGGGCAGGGTCGGCGCGTCCTGCAGTGCCCGGGCCAGCTCGGGCAGAGTGCGCTCAAGTTCGCTCAGGTTGAAGGCGTCATCCTCGTCGCGCAGCGTCAGATCGCGATCGTTGGGCGAAAACGAGGCGCCCAGACTCTGCACACCCGCCCACGCCGGCGGGGCGTAGCCGCCGGCACAGACCACGCAGCGCGGCGACAGTGACTGTGCTGTCTCATCCAGCGAATAATGGCTGACCTGACCGCGCACGGCCTGCAGCGGCAGAAAGCCGGATGCCGACAGCCGGCTGGCCCCATCGGCGCAGGCCAGCACCACGTGATCGGCGCTCAGACGCTTACCATCACTGAGCGCCAGCACATGGCGCGCCCCGTCCTGATGGATCGCCTCAAGGGTCGCCTGGTGCTGCGTAATGCCGGGCGTTGCGGCCAGCTGCGCACAGAGCCGCTCCGGGCGCACCCAGCCGGCACCGGCATAATACAGGCCGTGGCGTACGCCCTCGGCCAGCGTCTGCCCGGCAAGCGTTTGCGCCTCTTCCCGGCTGACCCCTCGCACCATGCTCTCGGGCAACTGCCAGTGCTCGAGACAGCGCCGCTGGCGCTGGGCTTCCCGGTCGCTGGTGGCCAGCTGCAGCACACCGCTCGGGTGCCACAGCACGTGCTGCGGGTCGATCCGGTTCAGAAAGCGCTGCGTGTATTGCAGCGCGGCGAGATAGAAGCGGCTCTGGTTGTCGACCTCGGCCGCCGGGCGGATATAGAGCGCGCCCTGACGATTGCCCGAGGCGCCGCTGCCGGGCGGATTCGGGTCGATCAGCGTGACCCGCCGGCCGCGCCGCGCCAGCGCGTGGGCAACGCTGGCCCCGGCAATGCCGGCACCGATCACGGCGATGTGATCATCATGCCCGGCCGGGCGCGGTGCGGCATCAATATGCCAGGGCGTCAGGCGCCGCCGGGTCTGCTGACGTGGATGCATCGGCGGCGGTGTGGGCATGTGACCGCTGAGCATCTCGCGCTTGCGACCAAAGCCTGGCACCTTGCGGATCTCGAAGCCGGCCTGGCGCAGCCCGCGCTTGACGATCCCGGCACAGGTGAAGGTCGCAAACGTTGTCCCTTCACGACTGGCGCCGGCCAGCGCCGCAAAGAGTCTTTCCGACCACATGGCCGGGTTTTTGGACGGCGCAAAACCATCCAGAAACCAGGCGTCTACCCGGCCTTCCAGCTGTTCAAGGCTTTCAGCGGCGTCGCCAAAGTGAAGATCCAGCGTGATGCGCTCGTGCAGTACCACGCGATGAATGCCGTGCAGGGCCGGTGGCCACTGATCGATCAGCGTGCGGACCAGCGCGGCGACATCCTCGTGATGACTCAGGGCGCGCGCCAGGTCCTCGCGTGTGAACGGATGCTGCTCGGTGGAGACGATATGCAGCCGCGCCTCGGCGGGTGCCCGGGTCAGAAAGTCGTGGGCGGCACACAGCACGTTGAGCCCGCTGCCAAAGCCGGTCTCGCCGATCACAAAGGGACGGGCCTGATGCCAGTCGTGCCAGCGCTCGAGCAGATGGTTGCCGGCTAAAAAGACATGCTCGGTTTCGCGTCGGCCGTCTTCACGCGAGAAGTAGACATCACCGTAGTCGACGGCTTCAGGGGCGTTATCGTCGCGCCAATGAAGCCGGGCCGGCTGCAGGGCGAAGGGCGGCTGGTAGTGATTAGAGGACAAGGGACAATACCGGAGCGGCGTCTTGGGTGATCAAATTTTGAACGATTTCTGGCAGGCCTGTCACCATCACGCTTTGCGCAATGTGTTCGCGGGGATCGCACAATGTTGTCACAGGCTTATCCACGCAGAGTGTGCATAACAGAAATCCTGTGGATAAACGCGTGCGAGCCCCGCGAAACCGGGGCCTTTCCGGTTCAGGGCAGTACTTTTTTAAACGGTCGGACGCTGACCTGTGCATAAACGCCTGCGCCGACGTAAGGGTCGTCGTCCGCCCAGGCGCGTGCCTGCTCCAGGGAGTCGAACTCGGCCACGATCAGGCTGCCGCTGAAGCCGGCATTGCCCGGATCACTGCCGTCCACGGCGGGAAACGGCCCGGCCAGAACCAGACGCCCCTCGTCACGCAGGGCCTCAAGGCGTGCCAGGTGCTCGGGTCGCACACTCTGTCGCGCCTCGAGACTTTCATCCACATCTTCTCCGATGATGACGTAAAGCATGCTCACTTCTCCTTTCCGTAGGGATCGGTGCCCTTGATCGTCTTCTCGTCACCGGGCAGATGACGCGCGATATAAACGCCCTGGATGATGATGAACAAAAACGTCAGCCCCATCATGCCAAAGAGCTTGAAGTTGACCCAGACTTCCTCGCTGAAATGGGTAAACACCGCGATATTGACCGCGCCCATGGCCAGAAAGAAGGCCACCCAGGCCAGATTCAGGCGCATCCAGACCGGGGAGGGCAGGGTCATGTTCTTCTCCATCATCCGCTCGATCAGCGACTTGCCGCCAAACAGCGGCGAGAGCAGAAAGGCGACGGCAAAGAGCCAGTTGACCACGGTCGGCTTCCACTTGATGAAGTCGCCATCGCCCAGAATCACGGTGGCCCCACCCAGCAGCACGACCAGTGCCAGCGTGACCAGATGCATCTTTTCGACCTTGCGCCAGCGCCACCAGGTAAAGAGCACCTGCGCGATGGTGGCCGGAATCAAAACGGCGGTGGCCAGCACGATATCCTTGGTCATCTGATAGACCACAACGAAGATGGCGATCGGCAGAAAGTCGATCAGCATTTTCATACACAACACTCCTGAAAAAATGCCAGCGGCAGGGCTCTGGGCAGAAATACGGGCATTCATTGATTCCTGGGGACGTCCGGCGCAACATGGCCCGCATTCAGGGCCGTCACCGGACGGCCACGCCGTTATACCACGCAGACTTCGCTGCCACCGATTTTGCTGCTATCGATTTTGCTGCTACCGAGAGGCCAATGAACGAGCAGGATACTACATCGTTATCCCCTGACCCCGGATCGCCATCCCCTGACCCCGGATCGTCATCCCCTGACCCCGGGTCGTCATCCTTTGACCCCGGCATGAGCCTGGAGCGGGCCCGCCATATCGATCTTCACCTGCACTCCACGGCCTCCGACGGCAGGCTCTCGCCGCAGGCGCTGATGGATCTCTGTCATCAGCGCGGCCTGTCGTGCGCGGCGCTGACCGATCACGATACCATCGATGGCGTCGAGGCGGCAGCACAGCAGGCCCGGGCCCTGGGGATGACGCTGGTGCCCGGTGTCGAGCTGTCCACCCGCTGGCAGGGGGTGGGCATTCACGTGGTCGCGCTGTGGCATGGTGAGGCTCGGCCGCCGATGACCGCGCTGCTCGAACGCCTCGCCCATGCCCGTCATGACCGGGCGCTGGAAATTGCCACCCGGCTTGAGAAGGTCGGTCTTGAGAACGCTCTTGAGCGGGCACGTGAACAAAGCGGGGGTGCCCGGCTGCTGGGCCGCCCGGACTTTGCCCGCGCACTGGTGGCGGCAGGGCTGGTGCCGGACATGGCGCGCGCGTTCAAGCGCTATCTCGGCTCGGGAAAGACTGGCGATGTGAAGGTGCACTGGCCCACACTGGAAGAGACCCTTGAGAGCGTTCGCCTGGCCGGCGGTGTGGCGGTGGTGGCGCATCCGCTGCGCTATGGGCTGACCCGGCGGCGGCTGGGGCTTTTGCTGGATGAGTTTACCGCGCTGGGTGGTGAAGGGGCCGAGCTGATCAGCGGCTATCAAAACGATGACCGCGGCCGTGATCTGGCCTCGCTTCTTGCCAAACGAGGGCTTTATGCCTCGCTGGGCAGTGACTTTCACTATCAGGGCGGGGCGCTGGCCCCGGGTACCCTGAGTGCCGCACCACGCAGTCAGTTGATACCCATCTGGCAGCATCCCCGGCTGGCGCCCGCCTTTGACGGTTTGTGAACGCCATTTCTTGCCAGACCCAGGAGACCATCCCATGAGCCAGTTCTTTTCTTTGCATCCGGAAACCCCGCAAAAGCGCCTTTTGACCCAGACGCGCGAGATTCTCGAAAAGGGCGGGGTGATTGCCTATCCCACCGACTCCGGCTACGCGCTGGGCTGTCTGCCGGGCAACAAGAAGGGTGTTGAGCGGATCAAGCGCCTGCGTAACCTTGATGACAAGCACAACTTCACCCTGATGTTTCCCGATCTCAACGAGATCGGTACCTATGCCCGCATGGACAGCCCCGTTTTTCGAGTGCTCAAGGCCCACACGCCGGGCGCCTATACCTTCATTCTCGATGCCACCAACGAGGTGCCCAGGCTGTTGCTGCACCCCAAACGCCGCACCATCGGCATTCGCGTGCCCGATCATCGCATCACCCGCGATATTCTGGAGACCGTTGGCGCGCCGCTGATGAGCGTGACCTTCATCGCGCCGGACGACACGCAGCCCATGACGGATGCCGAAGAGATTCGCGACCGCTTTGGTTCGCAGCTTGATGCCATCATCGACGGCGGTGCCTGCCCGATGGAGCCAACCACGGTGCTGGACATGCGAACGCTGCCGCCTGAAGTGCTGCGCCAGGGTCGCGGGGACACCAGCGCCTTTGGCTGATCCATGGCCCTGCCAATCGATCGAGCGCATCAAACAAACCTGCAGGCCATCCTGCAGGTTTGTTTGATGACGACAGGGCGGCGGCTAGCGCTGATCCGGAGGGAGATCGTTTGACCCCGGATTGCTGTCTTCATCCGGCCCATCACGTTTGTCCGACGCATCGTTGCCGTCATGGGAGGGCGAGGTGCCGTCGCGCTCCTGCTCCAACAGCTTCATCTCCTCGTCGAGGGCGTCTCGCTCACTCTGCAGTTCCTCGATCTCGTCGTCGAGCTCCTTGCGTTTGGGATCCTCGGCTTCCTCATCGAGTCCGCTGCCGCAAAGCCGACAGTATTTGGCATCGCGCTCATGGCCTTCGTGGCCACAGCCCGGGCAGGCTTCGTCGGAATAGTGGTTACGCCGGATCGAGCGCATGACCTCGGCGGAGAAGACGCCGGTGGGCACCGCCAGAATCGAATAGCCCAGAATCATCATCATCGCCGAGATGAACTGCCCCACGGGCGTAATGGGCGAAATATCGCCATAGCCCACCGTGGTCAGCGTCACCACCGCCCAGTAGATGGACTTGGGAATGCTGGTAAAGCCGGCCTCGACCGGCTCGATCAGATAGACCAGTGCGCCGAAGACAATGACCAGCGACATGACGGTCATCAGGAACATCAAAATCTTTTGGCGGCTGCGCTCCAGGGCTTCCAGCAGCAGGTTGCCTTCGCCGACAAACTCCATCAGACGCAGTACCCGGAACAGGCGCATGATGCGCAGTACCCGGATGACCAGCAGTGCCTGGCTGCCGGGAAATATCAGACTCAGCCAGGAGGGCAGGATGCTGAGCAGATCGATGATGCCGTAGGTGCTGCGGGCATAGCGCACCGGCCGGTCCAGACAGTAAAGACGCAGCAGATACTCGACTGTGAAAATCCCCGTAAAGGCCCACTCGGCGACCATGAAGGCTTCCCCATAGCGCGCCTGCAGACTGACCACACTGTCGAGCAGGATGATGACGACGCTGACAATGATCATAATGATCAGGGCAATATCGAAGCCCTTGGCGGCTGGCGTATCCGATTCAAAGATGATCTGAAAGATACGATCCCGAAGCGTCATCTGTTTTTCGTGGGATTCGCTGCTCACCGGCGCTCCGAAGTTCTTGTGTGGAGGAAAGGCGTTTGCGCCTGTGGGGGTAACGCCGAAAAATCATGCCATGACGCTTCAGCAAACGCAGCCCCCGCCGTTAAACACAGCAATAAGTCTGACCGCTATCGCCTGCAGTATCCCGGGTCGCCCGTCGAAAGGGGTGACGAACAGTGCACGATACGGTCCGTCGCCAGTCAGCAACAACATTCACGGGGTGCGCCATGCGTCGTACGGTGCAGGCATTATGTCACGATATTCGCGATCTGGCCGATGAGCTGGCGGCAGAGTCCGCCTCGCTCGACGAGAAGCGGCTGACCCACCTGTCGACATGTCGCCGTGCCCTGTCTGACCTGCTTCAGACCACCCCGATACCTGAGAATGCCGGCGCGGCGCTGGACAATATCCCGCTGTCACAATATGAGCGCATGTTGCTGTGTGAGCATGATGTGATCTGGCACTGGGAGGCGCAAGGCGATGCCCTGACGCTGTCATCGCACTGGCAGGCGCTGTATCACGGTACGCCTGCAGACTCTCTGACGCAGTGGTGTCAGACGCTGCACCCCAGGGATCGTGACCGCGTACACGCGCTGTGCCACCAAGCGGCGTCCGCACAGGGGGTGTCGCGCGTTGAATGTCGCCTTCGTGATGGTCAGGGGCAGTGGCGTTTCATACGTCTGCGCATCGTGGGGAACGGCGCAGAGGGCCAGCCGGGCCTGACCGGCGTGGTCAGTGACATCACCCATGAGCGCTATCGCGATCCGGTGACCGGGCTTGGCAACTCCGAGCTGCTTAACCAGCTGCTGGAAGATGCTCTGGCGGATACCGCGGGCACGCGTCACGCGCTGGTCAAGATCACCATGGTCAATGCCACGCTTTTGAGCGAGTCCGAGCATTTCAATAACACCCGCGAACTGGAAACCCGCATTGCCGATCTGTTGGCCGACCTGCTGCCCGCGGGCCGTTTGATCGCGCTGCCCGGTTTCAGCTATGCACTGGTGACCCCCTTTCAGTGCCAGACGGCGCTGAAGCGCTTTCTCGAGCCGCTTCAGCAGATGCTGGGCATGCCGCTGGAAACCCCGACGGGACGCGTATGGCTCTCCCATGTGGTAGGCGTGGTGCCCTTCGATGGCGGCTGCCATGTCGGCGCGGAGACACTGAGAAAACGGGCGCGTCTGACCGTCAATAACGCTTCCGGTACGGGGGTGGGCGGTATCCATTACTACAGCGATGAGCTGTATGAGCGCGCCCGTCGCGCCAGTCGCGGCGAGCAGCTGATCCGTGCGGCACTGGCCTGTGATGGCGTGCTGTGTTTTCTGCAGCCCATTGTCAGCGTCAGGGAAGGGGGGAGGGTTGTCGCCTTTGAGGCGTTGATGCGTCTGCGCGATGGCGAAGAAGGGATCGCCCTGCCGGGGGCATTCATCGAGGCCGCCGAATCCACCGGCCTCATCCATCAGCTCAGTCAGCAGCTGATCGACAAGGCGCTGCACATTCTGGTGGACCCGGCCTTTACCGACCGCTTTGGGCAGGATTTCGTGATTAACATCAATCTATCCCGTCATCAGCTCAAGGACGTGATGCTGGTCGATGACATGATGACGCTGATTCACAAACACGGCGCCGACCCCAGGCGCGTCAATCTGGAGATCACTGAATCGGCCGTGCTGGCAGAGCCTGCCATTGCGCTGCGCAATCTGGTCCGGCTGCGCGAACACGGCATTTCCATCGCCCTGGATGACTTTGGCAGCGGTTACTCGTCGCTCTCGCAGCTGTGTGAACTGCCGTTGGACTGCATCAAGATCGATCGCCGCTTTGTGATGGATCTGGAGCATGAGCCTCGCAAGCGCCATGTGATGACCTCGGTCATCGACCTGTGCCGCCGCCTGGAGTTTCGTGTGGTGGTAGAAGGTGTCGAGGAGTGCGCCACGCTCAGGACGGTATGCGACATGGGCGCCGAGCAGATCCAGGGCTTCATCTATGCCCGGCCCATGCCGTCTCAGGACGTGCTGGGCCGGCTCAATGCCACGCTGTTACCGATGCCATCGCAGCCGGTATCGCTTTAAAACGCTAACGTCCCAACCCCCCTCGAGCGGCCCGTGAGGGTTGCCGTAATGGCCTACTGACGATACAGGCGCTGCATCAACAGCAGCCACTGTTGCCCGAAGCGTACATCCAGCCAGCCGGGGCGGGACAGCGACTCACCAAGGCGGCCGGCAAGGGTCGCCACTTCCGGGTCATCATGACGGGTCAGGTTGAGCAGTGTCTGGCGCGCGGCATACAGGAATGCCTGCTGCTGGCTGTCCTGCCAGGCATCAAGGGCCAGAATCGCCCGCTCCAGACACTGATCCGGCATGTCGAGCGCGCAGGGGGGCAGCTGCCACTGCTGCTCGCGCAGTGAAGCGGCCCGCGCTGCCTTGCTGGCGTTGGCCGGGCGCAGGGCGCAGTGCTGGGCCAGCTGATCGGCCAGCGACCAGAGGGCGCTCTCTTCGCCATCCTTGAGCTCAAGCTCGATCTCATGGATGTCGACCTGTTGCTCGCCCACGCGTATTTTACCGATATCCAGTGCCAGCTCGATGTGGCTGCCTTCGTGTTTCAGCAACCACTGGGTGCGCTGAAAGTCGGTGCGATAGACCCCTTGTAGTGCCTCTCGAACCTCGCTGTTCTCAAAGGGCGTGACGCCAAGCCCGGCCAGCCACTCAAGGTCCAGACGTTCCTCACTGCGCGGCGTTTCCCATTCACCGCGGGTGTGCAGCCCGCCTTGGCCGTCGCCGGCGGTCTTGACCGTCTGCACGAATGTCTGACCGTCGCCGCGCAGACGCAGGGCCACACGGTGCGCTTCAAGGGCCAGTTCCGGTGTGTCGTAATAG
Source organism: Kushneria indalinina DSM 14324 (assembly GCF_003385845.1). Classification (GTDB taxonomy): domain Bacteria; phylum Pseudomonadota; class Gammaproteobacteria; order Pseudomonadales; family Halomonadaceae; genus Kushneria; species Kushneria indalinina. The sequence goes on from NZ_QRDJ01000006.1 coordinate 204,229, forward strand.
ACATTGGCCAGGCGGTGCGTCTCGGGGGGCGTATCCGTGAGCAGGGGGTGGGCCATCAGGGCGTCAACGCTGTCGCGACCCAGCGCCAGCTTGAGCTCTACCTCCTGCGGGCCATTCGTTGCGTTGGTGACGGTATTGTCGCTTTGCGTGCTCGAATTCATGTGTCAATTCGCTCTATCCGGGGGCCAAACGTTAAATTTTCATGACGCAGGGAGGTCAGATAAATATACTGGTGGCGCCATTTTTCATTGCAGTGAAATCACCATGGTGTCATCCAATCCCTTTTCAGCACTGTTCGGCCGGTCGCCGTTTCAGCCGCTGCTTGAACATATCGACAAGACTGTCGAGTGCGCCGACCTGTTGCCGATCTTCTTTCAGGCGACGCTTGAGCAGGACTGGGAACGTGCCGGCGAGATTCGTAATCGCATCAGCGCAGGCGAGCATGACGCCGATGAGCTGAAAACCCATATCCGCATGAATCTGCCCAACAGCATCTTTTTGCCGGTATCGCGTTCCGACCTGCTCGAACTGATCAGTGTACAGGACAAGATAGCCAACAAGATCAAGGATATCGCCGGGATCATGCTCGGGCGTCGCATGCGTATTCCTGAAGCGATGGAGGATATCTTTCAGGAGTACCTGCGCATTGCGGTCGCCACGGTCCATCAGGCGCGCCAGGCGCTGGCCGAGCTGGATGATCTACTGGAGTCGGGTTTTGGACGCAATGTCTCCGATCTTCTGGGCGATCAGATCCGCAAGCTTCATGAACTCGAACACCAGGCCGACGATCAGCAGGTCATGATCCGGCGCCGCCTTTTTGAGCTGGAAAAAGAACTGCCGCCAATCGATGTCATGTTCCTTTATCAGATCATTGACTGGATCGGTGAGGTTTCCGACCGCTCTGAACGCGTAGGCAGCCGCCTGCAAATCCTTTTGGCCCGATAGGTGCACGCCACCATCGGGTAGTGAAGTTCGGATAACGACATTTCCTATGACCATCATCGCACAGCATGGCGAGCTCTTTATTCTTCTCGCCTGCGTTTTCGGCTTCTTCATGGCCTGGGGCGTTGGCGCCAATGATGTTGCCAATGCCATGGGCACTTCGGTCGGCTCAAAGGCCATTACCATTCGCCAGGCGATCGTCATCGCCATCATTTTCGAATTTCTGGGGGCCTGGCTTGCCGGCGGTGAGGTCACCTCCACCATTCGCAACGGCATCATCGATCCCACCCTGTTGAATGAAGCGCCGCAGTATCTGGTCTACGGCATGCTGTCATCGCTGCTCTCGGCCGCCATCTGGCTGATGATTGCCTCCAAAAAGGGCTGGCCGGTGTCCACCACGCACTCCATCGTGGGCGCCATTGTCGGTTTTGCCGTGGCCGGGCTCGGCCCCGCCTCCGTGCAGTGGAGCGCGGTGGGCCAGATCGTCTCGAGCTGGGTCACCTCGCCCTTCATTGCCGGGGTGCTCGCCTTTTTGCTGTTTCGCTCGATTCAGACCCTCATCTTTGAAAACAAGGACCCGCTGGCGGCGGCGCGTCGCTATGTGCCGGGCTACATGTTTCTGGTCGGCTTTATCGTGGCGATGGTGACCCTGCTCAAGGGCCTGAGCCATGTGGGGCTTGATCTCACCTTCACCGATGCGCTGCTCTGGGCCATGGGTGTGGGTGCGATCATTACACTGCTGGGTATTCTGCTGGAGCGGCGTATCGGCCACGAGCCGCGCAAGAACGACCGTTTCAGTTTCTCGGGCGTGGAGCGCATCTTCGGCCTTCTGATGATGTTTACCGCCTGTGCCATGGCCTTCGCGCACGGCTCCAACGACGTGGCCAACGCCGTAGGGCCGCTGGCGGCGGTAGTCAGCGTCGTACAGACCCATGGTCAGATTGGCGGCAATGCCGCGCTGCCCTGGTGGATTCTGATTCTGGGCGGCGGCGGTATCGTCTTTGGTCTTTTGACCTATGGCCACCGCGTGATCGCCACCGTCGGTACCGGCATTACCGAACTGACGCCGTCGCGCGGCTTTGCCGCAACGCTTGCCGCGGCGACCACGGTGGTGATCGCCTCCGGCACGGGCCTGCCGATTTCGACCACGCATACGCTGGTCGGTGCGGTGCTGGGCGTGGGTCTGGCACGCGGCATGCGGGCCTTGAATCTGCGCGTGCTGGGCACCATCGTGATCTCTTGGCTGGTCACGCTGCCGGCGGGTGCGGCGCTGTCGATCATCTTCTTTTTCATGCTCAAGGGCATGTTCGGCTAGACACCCCTCAAGGGTTGCAAAATGCCAGGCCGCCGTGATGTACGGCGGCCTTTTTTATGCCCCGCAATTTTTGTGCCCCGCAACCGGCGATGTCACCCGGGCCTGCGTCATGGCGCCAGCTGCTTTAAGATAAGGGAGCCTTCACAACCGTGAGGCCCCATTGATGCCTGCCTGACCATGGAGCCGCCTTGGACATCTCATTTCCCTTTGCCGACTGGTTTCGAAACTCATCGACCTATATCGATGCCCACCGGGGACGTACCTTTGTGGTACTGATCGAAGGAGAGGGGCTGACGCCCGAGCGTCGCGCACCGCTGATTCAGGATCTGGCACTTTTGCATATCCTGGGGGTGCGACTGGTGCTGGTCTTTGGCGTGCGCGCCCAGGTGCGACAGGCGCTGGAGGCGGCGGCGCTGACGCCACAGCGTCATCAGGGCCGATTCGTGGTCGATGAAGACTGCATGACGCTGATCGAGCGCGAAGTCTCGACCCTGCGTCTGGCCATTGAAGCCAGGCTCTCGCCGGGGCTGTCCAACACGCCGCTGCATGGCGTCGAGATCAATGCCATCAGCGGCAATCTGGTCATGGCCAAGCCGCTGGGCATCCGGGAAGGCGTCGACTTTCTGCGGGCCGGCGAGGTGCGCCGCGTGCGCAGCGACGCCATTCGCACCCTGCTGGATCAGCGCTCGCTGGTGGTGCTGCCGCCGTTGGGGTACTCCAGCACCGGCGAGGTCTTTGATCTGGACGCCGCTGATATCGCCCGTCACGCCGCCATTGCCCTCAAGGCCGACAAGCTGATCATCGTCGGTCGCGCCGGTGGGCTCTACAACAGCCAGGGCCGGCTGATGCGTCAGCCGAATCTGCAGGAGGCCCAGTCGCTGGTTCGTGAGCATGAAAATGCCGAGCTTGCCGAACATGTGCATGTTGCCTGCGATGCGGCGCGTCAGGGGGTCGGGCGTACGCATCTTGTTTCCTGGCAGGATCGTGATGCGCTGCTGGCAGAGCTGTTTACCCGTGACGGGGTTGGCACCATGATCACCCGTGAGCGCTACGAGCAGCTGCGCAGCGCCCGAATCGATGATATCGGCGGGCTTTTGGAGCTTTTGCAACCTCTGGAAGAGCGCGGCATGCTGGTGGCGCGTTCACGCGAGCGGCTGGAGCAGGAGATCGAGGATTACGTGGTCATCGAACGTGATGGCATGGTGATTGGCTGTGCGGCGCTGCACCCCTACCCGGAATCGGACAGCGGCGAGCTGGCCTGTGTGGCGGTGCATACCAGCTATCGTGGCGGTGAGCGTGGCGACCTGCTGCTGGACGGTGTCGAACAACGCGCCCGCGAGCAGGGGCTGACCGCACTGTTTGCCCTGACGACCCATACCCTGCATTGGTTTCTGGAGCGAGGTTTTGTGCAGGCAGACCTCGAAGCACTGCCTCAAAAGCGACGCCAGCACTATAACCCGCAGCGTAATTCCCGAGTGCTGCTCAAGACCCTGACCCCCTCCACCATGCCCAGCGCTGGTAGTTGACCCGGTACCGGTGCTGCTGTCGCTGTTTAAAGACAAAAACCAGAGCGTTTGTCGTCAACCGGAGACAATAGAAAATTTAATAAAAACAGTAATTTATATTTTATTTGCGCTGGTAATGTCGCCATATGGCGACATTTTTGGCTCGAATGACTCTCCTGTGGTAACAATCGTTGCCGATTTCTGCTGTCGAATTTGCTTAATGTCCTGTTTTATATGGAAAAATATTATGATGGCACGTTCTTGGCTATAAGTCTGGACATGGCAGTACGGCGTATCAGGATGGGCCGATCACACAATGGCTTGTCGTGATATGCCCCTGCTGGGAGCGCTCTGCAGGGAGGCATCAGGCAGCGTTGGTAGAGAGTGCCATGGCATGGATGCCATCCCCGGGCAGACTTTCAAGAGCACCGCACTGGTGGTGTTTTTGATCAGGAAGAAGCCGCAGGCGCTATCGAAAGCCTGAATGCCAATCTCGATAGCGTGGCTTCGGGCCCCTCCAGGCCCACGGTGATTTGGCCCTGCATGGTCAGGCGGGCAGGGCCATATCACCACATTACCCTTCAGTTCCCTGCGTATATTGAGAGCCGGCCCTGCCGGCTCTTTTTTTATCCGGCAGGGTAAATGAAACTGAATGAGTGAAAAGTGTATACGGACGTTATCGAACGGTGAGATTATCGGTTATTCTCTCCCCGTTCCGAAATACTCCTTCTTAACGGCTCGCCTGTCGGAGACTGTCAACTCATGGCTTCTCGAATAAAGCGTCGATGGCGTCCCAGATCTCTTCTTCAGCAGGTACTGACGGCCTTTTTGCTGGTCATGCTGCCGATCGGTGTGTTGATTCATCTCGCCGGCCAGAGCTTTTCCCAGCTTTCCGAGCTGGCTGACGTCAGTGCCCGCGAGGCAGTGGATGAAACCCGTCGTGCCCGTCAGTTGACCAATCTGTCAACGGATATGGAGCGCAGTGCCCGTCAGTATGCGGTGCTCGATGATCAGAGCCTGCTTGAAATCTACGGTGAGCGCCGCGCACGCTATAGTGATCTGCTCAACGAACACGCCGCTTTCATGGGGGACAGCCCCCTGATGCAGTCGCTGCGCCAGCAGTTGACCGTGCTGGAGACCCTCCCCGCGCCCGGGGAGGAGAGCCTGAGCGCGCAGCTGTCCGAATTCAGCCGCTTTACCTCCACCACGGAAGCGCTTGCCGAGGCGACCCGCAGGCAGGTTGATGCGCGCATTGACGAGATCCGTACCCAGGCCGATCAGGTCACCACACGCTTGTGGCAGGCCACACTGGCACTGGTCTCATTCAGTCTGGTGCTGATCCTGTTTTTCACCTGGCGTATCATTCGCCCGATTCGCCAGCTCGAGCAGCGTATTCTCGGCATCGGGGGCAACGGTGACACCGAAGAGACGCCACCGATCCAGGGCCCGCTGGAGCTGGTCAATCTGGAAGAGCGGCTTGAATGGCTGTCGGGGCGTCTGCGGGAGCTCGAGGAACAAAAGCAGCAGTTTTTGCGTCACATGTCTCATGAGCTCAAGACACCGCTGGCCAGTATCCGTGAAGGTTCGGGGCTTCTGGCCGATGGCGTGGTAGGGGAAATGAGCCAGCGCCAGCGCGAGATCGTGCTGCTGATCGATGAAAGTGGTCAGGAGCTGCAGACGCTGATCGAGCAGCTGCTGGATTACAATCTGCTGCAGCAGAATCGCCGCCTTAACGTTACGCGTTTTGACGTGGCAAGCGTCATCCATGAAGTGCTTTCCAAGCACCGGCTGGCGCTGCAGCAAAAGGGCATGGTCGTCGAGGAGCGTCGCGCACCGCTGTACTGGCAGGCCGACCGCGCCCGGACCGCGCGGATCTTGGATAACCTGATCTCCAATGCCATTGCCTACGGTGATGACGAGGGGCGGCTCTATATCTCGGCCAGTGCCGACCAGCAGCATCTGACGCTGGACGTGGCCAACAGCGGGCAGCCGATCAGCGAGCGTGACCGCGGTCATCTGTTCGAGCCGTTCTATCAGGGCAGTTCGCAGCGCAAGGGGCCGCTCAAGGGGTCCGGCATCGGACTGTCGGTCGCCGCCGAGAGCGCCCGTGCCCAGCACGGCACACTGAGTCTCATCGAGGATTCGATCAACGGCTGTGAAGTCTGCTTTGAGCTGGTACTTCCCTGGATTTTGGAAGAGGCTTCACAGGACAACCCATCTTTACCCCGGACCGCAAGGGAAAGGGCGACGATGGCAAGGATATGACAATGAAGCACAATCTGATGGCAGGCAGCGCCCTGTTGGCGACCATGCTGCTGAGCGGATGCGCCATGTTTGGCGATCGCATCCCCAGCGCCGCCGAGGAAGGGTGTATTACCCGTGGCATTCCCACCATGGTGGATGACGAGTGCCTGCTGCCGACGTGGGTCGCGTTTGGTCGCGCTGCGCAGACCGGCACACAGCAGTGGCGCGATGAAGTGCTTCAATACATGGACAGCGATACGCCCCGGGGCGGACTGGCACGTGCGGTGGTCTTTTCCCAGGAGGATGCCGAGCACTGGCCGACAGGCCTTGAGCTGTTCAAGCGCTATACCCCGCAGGCACCCGAAAGCATTCAGCCGCTGCTTGAGCAGTGGCAGCGGGATCTGGAACGTCGCACCGAACTTCAGTCCGGACTTCAATCCAGGCTTGATGCACAGCATAATCGCAGCCATCAGGGTAACAGCCGACAGCGACAGCAGATTCAGTCGCTGGAGCAGGAAAACACCGAGCTCAAAAAGAAACTGGACGCCCTGACCGCGATAGAGGAGAGCATGAACGCCAGGCAGACCCCCTGAGCGCTCCTCGCGTGTCGGGTGTGCAAGGAGACATACGTGAAAACTGCCCATCTGCTATTGGTCGACGATGACCCGAGTCTTTTGAAGCTCCTGGGCATGCGTCTTGAAAGCCGTGGCTATCGGGTCAGTACCGTTGAAAGCGGCCCCCAGGCACTGTCACTGGTCGAACAGCAGCGTCCTGATCTGGTGTTATCGGATCTGCGCATGGATGGCATGGACGGCATGGCGCTGTTTGGCGAGATTCAGTCCCGCCATCCGGGGCTGCCGGTCATCATCCTGACCGCCCACGGCTCCATTCCCGAAGCCGTCAATGCCACCCGCCAGGGGGTGTTCGGCTTTTTGACCAAGCCCATTGATCGAACCGAACTGTTTTCACTGGTGGACGAGGCGCTCATGCAGACCTCGCCTGCCAGCGATGAGGCAGATCCCGCCTGGCGCCGCGACATCATTACCCGCAGTACCGTCATGGAGCAGGTGCTCGAGCAGGCCGGCAAGGTCGCCGGCAGCGATGTCAGCGTGCTGCTCTCCGGTCCCTCCGGCTCCGGCAAGGAGCTTCTGGCGCGTGCCCTGCATCGCGCCAGCGCCCGCGCCGAACGTCCCTTCATTGCCATCAACTGTGGTGCCCTGCCAGAGCAGCTGCTGGAAAGCGAGCTGTTCGGCCATGCCCGCGGCGCGTTTACCGGGGCGGTCAACGCTCATGAGGGGCTCTTTCAGGCCGCCCACGGCGGCACGCTCTTTCTCGATGAAATCGGTGACATGCCGATGTCGCTGCAGGTCAAGCTGCTGCGGGTGCTGCAGGAGCGCCAGGTGCGCCCGCTGGGCAGCACGCAGAGCGTCGATGTGGATGTGCGCGTTATCTCGGCCACCCATCGTGACCTCAACGCGGCGATGAACGAGGGCACCTTCCGCGAGGATCTTTTCTACCGGCTCAACGTGGTCAATCTGCGTCTGCCGGCCCTGCGCGAACGCCCCGAAGACATTCCGATTCTGGCGCGCTATCACCTGGAGCTGGCCGCCGACCGCCACAAGCCATCGGTGAAGGGATTTTCAAAGGAGGCCATCAACCTGCTGGCCTCGCACGCCTGGCCGGGCAATGTGCGCCAGCTCGTCAACGTGGTAGAGCAGTGCGTGGCGCTTTCGAGCGCGCCGATCATTGCCCATGCGCTGGTGGCCCAGGCACTGGCCTCGGAGGACAACGCGCTGCCGTCGTTCAACGCCGCGAGAGCCGGCTTTGAACACGGCTATCTGGTCAAGGTGCTCAAGATTACCGAAGGCAATGTCACTCAGGCGGCACGCATTGCCGGGCGCAATCGCACCGACTTCTACAAGCTGCTCGCCCGTCACGAGCTCGACCCCAACAGCTTCAAGCCGGTGTATGCAGCAGGGCAGCTCTGATCAGCGCTTCAGCCGCCGCTTCACTTCCACCTTCAACCGGCCCTCGCCCAGACGGGCCGTGAGCACTTCGCCGGGCGTGGTGTCGTTTGATCGGCGCACCACGCCGGAGGACGATTCCAGGATCGCGTAGCCACGGCCCAGCACGGCCAGCGGGCTGACAGCATTGAGCTCGCGCATCAGGCCTTCCAGCTTCTGACGCTGGGCGTTGAGCTGGCGCTCGGGGGCGGCCATCAGGCGCTGCTCCAGCGCGTCGAGCCGTTCGCGTCGGTCGCGCAGCGTGCGCTCAGGGGAGGCCTGCTGCAGTCGGGCCTGATCACTGACCAGATGCTGACGAGACTGATCCAGCCGCCAGGTCATGGCGCGTGTCAGGCGTGCCTCGAGATCCTCAAGGCGTTGACGCTGCGCCTTCACACGCTCGCCGGGGTGGCGCAGGCGCGAGGCGGCGTGATCCAGCCGCTGGTTCCACTGATCGAGCTGGCGCTGCTGGGCGCTCGTTAGACGCTGCGTCAGAGTCGACAGCCGCTCCAGAATGTCGCGGCGATCCGGCACCAGCCGTTCGGCGGCGGCCGAGGGCGTCGGGGCGCGAACGTCGGCGGCCAGGTCCGACAGGGTGGTGTCAATTTCATGACCCACCGCGCTCATCACCGGGATCGGACTGGCCTGAATGGCACGCGCCAGGCGTTCATCGTTGAAACACCACAGATCCTCCAGACTGCCGCCGCCGCGGGTGATCAGCAGCGCATCGAAGCGCCCGTCACGCGCGGCGGCTTCCAGCGCGCGGATCATGGCCGGGGCCGCCTGATCGCCCTGCACCGGTACCGGCAGAATGCTCACCTCGACCAGCGGCCAGCGCGCCTGCAGCACGGCCAGCACGTCCTGAAGGGCGGCGCCGCTGGCGGAGGTAATAATACCCAGCTGCTGGGGCGGGCAGGGCAGTTCACGGGCGTTGTTGAAGACGCCTTCGCCCTCGAGTGTTGTCTTCAACCGCTCCAGCGCGGCCAGCAGGGCACCGCGGCCGGCCTCCTGCACGGCCTCCACGATCAGCTGATAGTCGCCGCGCGGCTCGAAGATCGAGACCTTGGCCCGAATGCGCACGCTGTCGCCTTCGCGCATGGGGGCGGCAACAAAGCGCGCCCGGTTGCGAAAGAGCGCGCAGCTGACCTGGGCGCGGTCATCCTTGAGGGTGAAATAGAGATGGCCCGAAGCCGGGCGTGACACCCGCGACAGTTCGCCTTCGACCCACACCTCGCCAAACGTGTTTTCGAGCGAGGCGCGCGCGCGTCGGTTGAGTTCAAAAACACTCAGGGTGTCGTTCGGTGAAGAGGTGGGCATGGCAGCTACCTGCAGGGTGGTTCGATTCAATGGCCATAGTTTCGCGCAGACAGTCTCGCACGAACCGTCTCGCACGGACTGTCTGGCACGGGCAGTCTGGCATGTGCAGGGATCGGTGTCTGCCGGCGTCGCCGTCCGGGGCGAGCGGCAGGCTTCAAATCCTGAAAAAGCCTGCGTGCATGGCACCAATAGCGTGGCGCTGGCGGCATGTGCGTTGTATGGGCGGGCCGCAGGCGTTAAAATGCTCGATTAATTATTTCCCGCCGCCTGTACAACCCACTCAGTGGACGCCAGTTATGCTGCGTATAGCTCAAGAAGCGCTTACGTTTGACGACGTATTACTCGTTCCCGGTTATTCCGATGTACTGCCGAAGAACGTCTCTCTGAAATCCCGCCTGACCCGCAACCTCGTCCTCAATATTCCGCTTGTCTCCTCCGCCATGGATACCGTGACCGAAGCTCGTCTGGCGATTGCCATGGCGCAGGAAGGCGGCATCGGTATTGTGCACAAGAGCATGTCGATCGCGGCTCAGGCCGCTGAAGTGCGCAAGGTCAAAAAGCACGAAAGCGTGATCGTGAAGGACCCCGTCACGGTCAGCCCCGACGCCAAGCTCACCGATCTTCTGGCCATGGCCGAAGAGTACGGCTACTCCGGCTTCCCGGTCGTGAAGGGTGAAGAGCTGATCGGTATCGTGACCGGCCGCGACATGCGCTTCCAGCCCAACTACAGCGACAGCGTCGAGGCCATCATGACCCCGCGCGAGAAGCTGATTACGGCGAAGGAAGGCACGCCGCTGGAAGATATCAAGCGCCAGCTTCAGGAACACCGCATCGAGAAGATCCTGATCGTCAGCGACGACTTCCATCTGCGCGGGCTGGTCACCGTGCGCGACATCGAGAAGGCGCGCACCTATCCGAACGCCGCCAAGGACGAGGACGGTCGTCTGCTGGTCGGCGCCGCGGTCGGCACCGGCGAAGACACCGGCGAGCGTATTCAGGCCCTGCATGATGCCGGCGTTGACGTGATCGTCGTCGACACCGCCCACGGCCACAGCGCCGGCGTGCTCGATCGCGTGCGCTGGGTCAAGGAGCACTTCCCGTCGCTGCAGGTCATCGGCGGCAACATCGCCACCGCCGCGGCGGCCAAGGCGCTGGCCGAAGCCGGGGCAGACGGCGTCAAGGTCGGCATCGGCCCGGGCTCGATCTGCACCACACGCATCGTCGCCGGTGTCGGCGTGCCGCAGATCACCGCGGTCGCTGATGTGGCCGAAGCGCTCGAGCCCTATGACATTCCGCTGATCGCCGATGGCGGCATCCGCTTCTCCGGCGATATCGCCAAGGCGATCGTTGCCGGTGCGCACTGCGTGATGGTCGGCAGTCTGCTGGCGGGCACCGAAGAGTCCCCCGGCGAAATCGAGCTCTATCAGGGCCGGACCTACAAGGCCTACCGCGGCATGGGCTCGATGGGCGCGATGTCCCAGACCCAGGGCTCGTCGGATCGCTACTTTCAGGACAAGAACGAAGGTGTCGAGAAGCTCGTACCGGAAGGCATTGAAGGTCGGGTGGCCTACAAGGGCCTGATGAGCGCCATTGTCCATCAGATGATGGGCGGCCTGCGCGCCTCGATGGGCTACACCGGCTCGCACGATATCGACACCATGCGCACCGTGCCGGAATTCGTTCGCATCACCAGCGCAGGCTTTGCCGAATCGCACGTTCACGACGTGCAGATCACCAAAGAAGCGCCGAACTACCGGAGCTGATGGCATGCGCTGCCCGCGTGGGATCATGACCCTCATTGATCGATACGCGGGCAGGGCACGTTCACCGGCTGCCGGGCAGTTCAGTATCAAGAGCGGGAGGCGAAAGCTTCCCGCTCGCTGTTTATATCCTCGCCGTAGTAGAGAGATCCCATGACCGACATTCACGCCCACAAGATCCTGATTCTCGATTTTGGCTCCCAGTACACCCAGCTGATCGCCCGCCGCGTGCGCGAGATCGGGGTCTATTCGGAAGTGCGCGCCTTCGACATCACCGAAGAAGAGATCCGCGAGTACAACCCCAACGGCATCATCCTCTCCGGCGGGCCGGAGTCGGTCGCCGAGCTGGACTCCCCGCGCGCGCCGCAGTGCGTTTTCGAGATGGGGCTGCCGGTGTTCGGCATCTGCTACGGCATGCAGACCATGGCCGCCCAGATGGGCGGCGCCACCGAAGGCTCGGACAAGCGGGAATTCGGCTACGCCCAGATCAGCGTCTCCGCCGAAGACGATCTGCTCGGTGGCATCAAGGACCACATCGGTGATCGCGGCGATGCACTTTTGGACGTGTGGATGAGCCACGGCGACAAGGTCGCCCGCGTGCCCGACGAGTTCGAGATCACCGCCTCGACGCCGAGCTGCCCGATCGCCGCCATGAGCTGGGCCGACAAGCGCCTCTATGCGGTGCAGTTCCACCCGGAAGTGACCCACACCACCCAGGGCCAGCGCATTCTGGAGCGTTTCGTGCTCGAGATCTGCGGCTGTGAGCGGCTCTGGACCCCGGCGAAAATCATCGAAGACCTCGCCGAGCGTGTCCGCGAACAGGTCGGCGACCGTCACGTGCTGCTCGGCCTCTCCGGCGGGGTGGATTCCTCCGTGGTGGCAGCCCTGCTGCACAAGGCGATCGGCGATCAGCTCACCTGCGTATTCGTCGACAACGGCCTGCTCCGCAAGGACGAAGGCGCCCAGGTCATGGACACCTTCTCCCAGCACATGGGCGTGCGCGTCATTCGCGTCGATGCCGAAGACGAGTTCCTCGGCCGGCTGAAAGGCGTTGATGACCCGGAGCAGAAGCGCAAGCTGATCGGCAACACCTTTATCGACGTGTTCGACCGCGAAGCCGCGAAGATCGACGGCGTCGACTTCCTCGCTCAGGGCACCATCTACCCGGACGTGATTGAATCCGCCGCCTCCAAGACCGGCAAGGCGCATGTGATCAAGTCGCACCACAACGTCGGCGGCCTGCCGGAGACCATGAAGCTCAAGCTGGTCGAACCGCTGCGCGAACTGTTCAAGGACGAAGTGCGCAAGCTCGGCCTCGAACTCGGCCTGCCGTATGACATGGTCTACCGTCACCCGTTTCCCGGGCCGGGCCTGGGCGTGCGCATTCTCGGTGAGGTGAAGAAAGAGTACGCCGACATCCTGCGCGAGGCGGACGCCATCTTCATCGAAGAGCTGCACAACTTTGACTGGTACCACAAGACCAGCCAGGCCTTCGCCGTGTTCCTGCCGGTGCGCTCCGTCGGCGTGGTGGGGGATGGCCGCCGCTACGAATGGGTTATCGCCATTCGCGCGGTCGAAACCATCGACTTCATGACCGCCCGCTGGGCGCACCTGCCGTATGAGCTGCTGGAGAAGGTCTCCGGTCGCATCATCAACGAGATCAGCGGCGTGTCCCGCGTGACGTATGACGTGAGCAGCAAGCCACCCGCGACGATCGAGTGGGAATGAGGGTGTAGCAGCCTGACTGAGTTGAAAAGCCCGCCAATTGGCGGGCTTTTTTATGCTCGGCTGCCGAGCAGGCGTAGGCCCATGCCGATAAACAGCATCCCGGTCAGGCGATTAAACCGTGCTTTCCAGCGTTGGCCGCTGAAGTAATGGCCGATCCTTTTAACGCCCAGTACATAACCGCTGTGCACGGTAATGACGATGCCGGCAATGGTTAGATACATGATTGCGAACTGCCCCGTCAGACCGTGCGCGTGGTCAATGAACTGCGGCAGGAAGGCAGAGAGAAACAGCAGCGTTTTGGGATTGCTGATCGAGACCAGAAAGGCCTCCAGCCACAGAGAGGAATGTCGCCGTGATGGCTCGATGGTTACCGCCGCGTCAGAGCGCTGCTTTCTGAATGACGCCAGCAGCTGCCTTGAGCCTAGAAACATCAGATATGCCGCACCGATTACCTTCAATATCGTAAACGCTACGGGAAGCGTGCTGAGCAGCGTACCGATCCCCAATGCGACTAATGCAATCGTGATGAGCTGGGCTATGAGATTGCCGGTCAGCGCAATCAACACGCCCGGCACGCCGTGGCGCAGGCCATTACGAATCACCAGCAGCACATTGGGCCCCGGCGACAGGGTGACCAGCAAATAGGCCAGAAAGAATGCCAGCCAGAGATGCAGAGACATACGGTGCTTTTCCTTGTTGTTATCAAGCGAGCCGCTGAACTGCGAGTGTGCGATGGGGAGGAGCGTTTGTCACTTATATAATAAATGGTTGCCCTGCGCGCGGGTCGAAACCATCGACTTCATGACCGCCCGCTGGGTGCACCTGCCATATGCACTGCTGGAGTAGGCCTCCGGTCGCATCATCAACGAGATCAGCGGCGTGTCGCGTGTGACCTATGACGTCAGCAGTAAGCCGCCCGCGACGATTCAGTAGGAATGAGGTTGTAGTTACCTGACAGAATGACAAAGCCCGCCAATTGGCGAGCTTTTTTGTTGTTTTTTTAAGGTGCCGTTATGATAAAAAGTAGAAAGCTATAGTTAACCAGAGAAAAGCAATGACTTTGAATGAGGGCGTTCTCCTTGCAGGTATGGAGTTGTCGAAACTTCCTTCGACATGGGGCATATATAAAGGAGATGTAGAAAAAAGTAATGGCGAAATTGTAAGTGTTTATCTTAAGCCTGCACTTCCTCCTAGGCTTGCATTTAGAGAGTTTTTTGCTGCTTTTTTTGCAAAGTTAATAGATATATCTACTCCAGATCCTTACTTGGTTTTTATTCCAGAGGATTATGGTTTGGTAATAGGAAAGCGGAATGTTTCTGGAAGTTATTGTTTTGCTATGGAGATTAAGCAATACCCAGATATGAGTCGGAATTTTTCTGGAGAATTTTTTAATAATAGAGCATTTTCAGAAAGTTTCCTTAGAAGAGGTGATGTCGCTTTAATGGGGATTTTTGATGAAATTTTATATAATCAAGATCGCCATCATGAAAATGTATTGTTCGATGGTGAAAATATATTTCTAATTGATCATGAGTATATTCTGGATGGGGATTGTGGAAATTCAGAGTTAGGGGCTAAAAATTGGATGTGGTCTATTGCAAAAAATGCAAGTGAGTTGAGTTTTAAAAGAGTGGAAAAAAAGGTTTTTGAGCTGTTGAGGATCAAGGGTTATGAAAAAATGCCGAATGTTGCTTATCATAATTTATGGAAGCAGTTGCTCGAGGTTCACAACAAGCTGGGGGTTAATAAAAGAAATGCCCTTAAGCTTGATGCGTTAATTTATTGTCGTCGTTCTAGAAACGTGTTGAGTTTAACTAGAAGGACGCACGATAGTCATAAATTAAACCAATTGGGTTTTCCTGTATGAAAGACAAAGTTGTTTTGAATTGGTGGCCAATATATTTAGAACCCATACTCGACTCAGACGAAAAAATTTGTGTTGGTGTTTGTTATGAAAGCCCGCTTGAAGGTTTTTTTTATAAAAAAACTTTAAAGAAAAGTTTGTCAGATGCCTTTTTTAAAGAGCGAAAATCTGCAGTTTCGAATTTGGCAGAATATGCATGTGAATATGCGATCGATTTGCTAAGAAAACAAAATAAAATCGAGGGTTTGGAAGTTGCCCCTGGGATCTATTTGGGTAGGAAGAGGTTGGCTGAAGGTTATGAACTCCATGAGATTCATACAAGAGTATTGCGCAAGGTTTCTTTTTTCAGTTATCTGGATTTTTATCAAAAACAAGCTGTAAGTTCGGAGGCTCAGAAAGGTTTTGCTGATTTTGTTCAAGATCATTTGCTGAAAAGAAATTCTAATTTGGCTGCCTTTTTTAATCGCCAGCTTCGAGTATCTGGAGCAGTTAGAACTTTTGATTTTGCAGATAAAGCTGGCAGGTTGGCTACTAATTTTTACGTCTTTCAAAGAAATAGTAGGATATATAAAGCTGAGGTTTCATGTTTAGAGTTAAGCATGGTGAAGAGTAGTTATAAAAAAGTTTCTTTGGTGGCAATGGTTGATCCTGATTATAATTCCAAAGCAAAAAGGTTAAGAAGCTATAAAGAAGTAGAGGGTGTGGCTGAACATTTAAATGTTTTTTTTAGGGTAGTCGAAAGCCCGGAGGAAGCAGCAAACTATTTGCAGGAAAATGCAGCTTGAAAATTTATAGTTAATTATCATTGTCGAAAAAATCTTAGTTATTACCCAGATGGCTCAATTGATGCCGCCGGCCCATGTCTCGATCTGCGCCGGAATGTAATCCTTGGAGACCACTTCAAATACGGCGCGCTGAAAGAGTGCGAGCGTGACATCGGCGTCATCAACGGTGTAACGGCAAACGAAGATAGCAGGCAGGTCGCTATGGTTTATGAGTCACAACACTTACTGACTCACCGTACGAGCTGGTGAGCCAGTAATGATTGAAGGGAAATCTCAAGCCGCACTAACCGTCGCCACACGCAGCGCCGCATGCTGCAACAGCATGATAGTTTTGCCATCGACAATCTCGCCGGTGCGAATCATCTCCAGCGCCTTATCCAGAGGTAGTTCCAGCACTTCGATATCCTCGCCTTCATCCTCAAGCCCGCCACCCTTGCCGGTTTTCAGACTGTCGTCGTAATCGGCGATAAAGAAAAAGAGCTTCTCCGTAACCGAGCCCGGGCTCATAAAGGCTTCAAACACCTTCTCGACGTGCTGAATGCGATAGCCGGTCTCTTCCTCGACTTCCGCGCGAATACGCTCCTCGGGCGAGGCGTGATCCAGCAGGCCCGCCGCGGTCTCGATCAGCATGCCGTGATGGTTGTTCACAAAGGCGGGGAAGCGAAACTGGCGCGTCAGTACTACCGTCTGTCGCTCGCGATTGAACAATAAAATGGTCGCGCCGTTGCCGCGGTCATAGGTTTCCCGGCTCTGGCGCTGCCAGGTATTGTCCCGCCGTAAATAATCAAACGTGGTCTTTTTCAACGTGTACCAGTCATCCGACAGGACTCTGGTCTCGATGATGTTTACCCGGTGCTCGGTAGCGCTCATGGTGTTTTCTCACGGCATGACAGAGAAAATCATGTTATCGTGCGGTTTCGTGCAAAAACAAGATAATTCGTGCAGAGAGTCCACTCGTGCAAAGAGCCAATAGCGCATGCTGACCCATCAACGGAAAAACGAGATTCTGGCGCGCCTGAAGCGGGAAGGGCAGGTGATCGCCAAAACCCTGAGCGAAAGCTTTGGCGTATCGGAAGACACCATCCGGCGTGACCTGCGCGAGCTGGCCGCTGATGGACTGTTGCAGCGCGTGCATGGCGGTGCGCTGCCGGCGTCTCCGGCCGTGGCGGATTTCGCCCAACGCCAGAGCATCGAGTCGGACACCAAGCGCGCCGTTGCCGCGGCCGCGGCCAAAATGGTGTCACCCGGTCAGGTGGTGATTCTGGATGGCGGCACCACGGCGGTGGAGATGGCCCGACAGTTGCCGCGGGACTTGACGGCCACGGTGGTCACCCACAGCCCGAGCATTGCCGTCGAGCTGGTCAATCATCCGGGGATCGAGGTCATCATCATCGGCGGGCGGCTGTTCAAGCACTCCATCGTGACGGTGGGTACGGCCGCCATGGAGGCGCTGTCGCACATTCGGGCGGATGTCTACTTCATGGGCGTGACCGGCGTGCACGCCACCGCCGGTTTGAGTACGGGCGATCTGGAAGAGGCCTACATGAAGCGGGCGCTGTCAGCCCATGCGGCCGAAACGGTGGTGATGGCGTCTTCCGACAAGATCAATGCCGCCTCGCCGTACATGATCGGCGAGCTGAACCTGGCCAGTAGCATCATCGTGGAAAAGAGTACGGAGGCGGCCTTGACCGAGCCGCTGGCCGCTGCCGGCGTTACGATCGTTTTGGCCTGACGCGCAAGGCGCCAGGTATCTGTCGGCTCGGATCAAATGCCTATTTTGTGCAGTGCGTCAGTACTGACTGGTTCCGGGAAAGTGGCAGCGGCTCATTGGCGGTGCCACTTTCCCGTTTTGTCAGTGTAAGCTCTAAGCTCTTGTTGGTAAGGCTGATTTCCTGCTGACTCCAAACGAGCAGACGCCCAATCCAAAAAGCCCCAGCACACCGGCCCCCACAGCCAGCCCCCACACAGGCCATCCCAGCGAGAGCCACACGCCACCGGTTCCGGCGCCCAGTGCACTGCCGAGATAGAGCGCGGATTCATTCAGCGCTACGGCCAGATGGCCATCGCCGTTGCTTTCCCGCGTCGTCATGAGTGCGCTGTTCTGCGGTACCTGTAGCGCCCAGCCCACGGCGCCCCAGATTACGACGGGCAAAAGCCCCAGCCATGAGTTCAGCGAAAGCGCCAGTGGCAGGGCGATGAGAGACAGCCCCAGCAGCGCCATGATGCCGGTGGTGATCTGCATGTTAGTGAACCGATCGGCCAGCGACCCGACCAGAAAACTGCCCAATACGCCACCTACCCCCCAGACCCACAAAAAGGGCATCACGCTCTGCGCGGTATAGGCCCTGATCAGCGGTGCCATGAAGGTATAAAGCCCGAGACTTGCCACGGCGGCCAGCAGTGAAATGCTTAAAAGCCGTACCACATGACCATCCTTTAAAATGCCGAGCTTCTGCTTGATCGAACTTTGGGCTACCGGCGACAGGGCCGGCAGCCATCGCATCAGACCGAGCAGCGCGACGGCCCCGATCAGGCTGATTAACCACAGCGCCGCCTGCCAGCCGAGTTGGTTTGCCAGCCAGAGCCCGGCTGGCACGCCAAGCACGGTGCCGCTGGCCATGCCACCCATGATGATGGCGATGGTGCGTCCGCGCTGGTGATCAAGGGCCAGCCGTGAAGCGGCGGCGATGCCCAGCGCCAGATAGGTGCCGGCGGACAAGCCTGCCACGGCGCGCAGCACCATGAGCGTGATCATGTTCGGAGCCATGGCACTCAGCGCATTGGAAACGACGAACAGCGCCAGCATGGCAAGCAGGCCGGCACGCTGACGATGGGTGGGCAGTAGCGCCACCATGATGGGTGAGCCGATGGCATAGGCGAGCGTAAAGGCCGTCACCAGCTGCGCGGCGAGTGCCGTGGTCACGGCAAAATCCTGCTCGATCAACGGGATGAGTCCCGCTGTCACGTAAGAGGCCATGCCAAGTGCGAAGGCACCGGCGGCAATCAAACAGGTAATAATGTTGGATACGGCAAACATGGGCGCACTCCGGAAGACCAGTCTCAGGTCGGTTGAGGAAAGTGAGCCGAGTTTGATGGTAGGGTGAGGGGGTTACAATTTAACCACTTATGCTATTACTACGAGTAATCCCATGACGCCTTCCCGCACGCTGGATCGCACCCGCCACGAATTGGCCCAGTTTTTGATGACCCGGCGGGCGAGGGTCTCGCCGCAGGAGGCCGGTCTGCCGACCGGACAACGCCGTCGAACGCCGGGCCTTCGTCGTGAAGAGGTTGCAGCACTGGCGGGGGTTGGGGTCACCTGGTATACGTGGCTCGAGCAGGGCCGCGAAATCAACGTCTCGGCCCGGTTTCTGGACAATCTTTCCCGCGCGCTAAGACTCGATGCCGCCGAGCGGCGCCATCTGTTTCTGCTCACCCATCAGCGCCCGCCGGTGGAACCCGGCCAGACCTGGTGCGAGGTGCCTTCGCTGATAAAACGCCTCATGGCGGATCTGCCGCAGCGGCCCTGTTACGTGCTCAACCTGCGCTGGGACGTTTTAACGTGGAACGAGGCAGGGGATCGGCTGTTCAACTTTTCTGATCAGCCGCCCGAGCAGCGCAATCTGTTGTGGATGCTGTTCACCGAGCCCGCCATGCAGACTCTGATTGACGACTGGGACAATCAGGCAAGCGCCATTCTTTCCAGCTTTCGACGCGATTACGCCAGGGCCTCTGATGACCCGGCCATACAGTCGCTGGTGCAGATGTTAGAAGGCGTCTCGGCAACCTTTAGAACGCTCTGGCATCAGCACGATGTGCATGCACCCTGTCAGGGCAGGCGCTGGCTGAACATCGAAGACATCGGGCCGGTCGAGTTTGAGCATACTTCCCTGATCATCGATGAATCCCGCCATCTGCGGCTGGTCTATTACGCCGCACTTGAAGGCCAGCCCGGCGTGCCACGTCTGCTGGAAAGGCTGTCAGGCAGTGGCGGCGGTGCCGTGTAGCACTTTCTCCATCCAGAAGTTCTTCAATACCTCCCCACGGCGTTTCATCGTCTGCTTTGTTACGACGTTAAACCCCCGCGCCTCGAAAAAGGGCCGGCCGGCCAGGCTGGCCTCGGTCGTCACGCGCGTAATCCCACGCCGTTGGGCCGCCTGCTCGACAACACTTAAAAGCGCACTTGCCACGCCGCGGCGCTGATAATCCGGGCTGACAAACAGCATATCGAGATGGCCCCTGTCCGTGAGGCTGGCAAAGCCCGCTGGCGTGTCATCGATCATGGCGAGCCATGTGGACTGGCGCGCAAGCGTTATGGCCCAGAGGGTCCGGTCGATGCCGCCGGCCCACGCTTCAAGCTGCGCCGGGGTGTAGTCCCGGGCGGCCACTTCCCGCACGGCGCGTTGAAAAAGGGCGAGCGTGATATCGGCGTCATCGGCGCGGTAGTCACGAATGCCTAAAGTGTCCGTCGCCATGGCAGCTATCCTTGAACAAAGCGTTTTGGTACGAGCCGGGAGGCTGTCATGAGCACACTATTGAACAACTGGCCGTTCATTGTCGGGCTGATCCTGTTGCCGATCGGGGTGGGCATGGTGGTGGTCGGGGGTTATGTTCGCATCTTTCGCGCGGTACTGGTGGGGGCAGGGCTGCTGCTGGCGGCGGCCGTCATCCTGCTGATGAGCCCATAAACGCACCGCTATCCATCGCGCACTGCACGCCGCGAACCGAAAGAAGGCGCCTCACCCGGGGCGCCTTCTTCGTTTCATCAGCATCGGTTAATACTTATGGCGCATTGATCCTGCGCTGGCGCATCGGCAACGCTTGTATCGCGATATTGCTATATCCGGTTTTCCTGAACGCCAATGCCGGCCGGATGGAGGCCAGCGTTATCGCCCCATGGTCATCGCTTATCCCGCCGCGTCGAGCCCGCGATGATCCCGCTTCGCGCTCCTGCCACCAGCCAAAGAGATTGCCCATGAAAGGGTTGATACCCATTACCACCTCACTGCTGCTCGGTGCTGGCCTGCTCTCCACCGTGCACGCCGCTCAGGTCGAAGTGCATGATCCCGTTATGGCCCGCGAAAATGGCACGTATTACGTGTTCAGCACCGGCCCCGGCATCGATATCTACGCCTCCGACAACCTGAAACAGTGGCGCCATGCCGATCGCATTTTCAGCGGTGAGCCGAGCGACCCGCCTTGGGCGACGTCGGTCGCGCCGGCGTTTGACGGCCATGTCTGGGCGCCGGACATCGTCGAGAAAAACGACCGCTATTATCTCTACTACTCGGTGTCGGCGTTCGGCAAGAACACCTCAGGGATAGGCGTGACCGTCAACGAGACGCTCGACCCCGAGGCCGAGAACTATCAATGGCAGGATCAGGGCCTCGTGCTGCAGTCCGAACCCGGTCAGGAGAACTGGAATGCCATCGATCCGGCGGTCATCGAGGATGACAACGGCACGCCCTGGATGAGCTTTGGCTCGTTCTGGGGCGGGCTGAAGCTGGTGCAGCTTGATGAGGACATGACAGGGCTCGCCCAGCAGGGAGAAATCCTCGATCTCGCCACGCGCCCGAACAGCGAGGAAAACGCCATCGAAGCGCCGTTCATCTTCAAAAGGGACGGCTACTACTACCTGTTCGCCTCCTTTGGGTTCTGCTGCCGCGGGGCGGACAGCACCTACCGGCTGGTGGTGGGGCGCAGTGACAGCGTGCAGGGGCCCTATGTGGATAGAGCGGGCGTGTCGATGATGGAAGGCGGCGGCACCCTGGTGCTGGAGGGCACCGAGGACTGGCCCGGACTGGGGCACAACGCGGTCTACACCTTCGATGACCGGGACTATATGGTGTTCCACGCCTATGAAGCCGCCGATGACGGCATCCAGAAGCTGCGCATTCTGGAGGTAGACTGGGACAATGGCTGGCCGGTGGTCGACCCGGGCGATCTCAACGCCAACACCACCGAGCTGATCGAGTAATCCTCCAAGAGGCAGGCAGCAAGCAGGGCGGTCGTTCATGCGCCGTTCTGCCGTGGCCTGTCTCTGCTCACCGTAGAACCCTATCCAGCGGCATCAACGCGCTCCGGGCACGAAGCGCCTGACGGGACATGATAGGGGCACGCAACCGTGGCATTTCGGGACAGAGCCGATATGAGTGAATCACTGCAGATTCTGATTTATGAGGATGCCGAAAAGGCAGTCGATGTACGGCTGGACGAAGGTCGCGAAACGGTATGGCTGACGCAACGGCAGATGGGCGAGGTCTTCGACACCACGCCCGAAAACGTACTCATGCACCTCAAAAACATCTATCGCGATGAAGAGCTGGCCGAGGAAGCAACTACTAAGGATTTCTTAGTAGTTCGGCAGGAAGGCCGCCGAAAGGTGCGCCGTAACCTTCAGCATTACAACCTCGATGCCATTATCTCCGTTGGGTATCGCGTCAACTCACGCCGGGCAGTTCGCTTTCGTCAATGGGCCACGCGCATTCTCCGAGAGCATCTCACCCGAGGCTGGACGCTGCACCAACAGCGTTTTGAGGCCAACGCCCGTGAGCTGGAAGCCGCAATGGCACTGGTGCGCAAGGCAGCGAACAGCCCGGCACTGGATCTGCCGGGTGGCCGCGGGCTGGTAGATATTGTCGCGCGCTACGCCCAGACATTCCTGCTGTTGCAGCGCTATGACGAAGGGCTATTGAGCGACCCTGAAGTGCAGGCGGGCGGTCGGCTTCCTTCGCTCGAGACAGCCCGCCAGGCGCTGGATGAGTTGAAAACCGAGTTGATGGGACGGGGGGAAGCGACCGCGCTGTTTGCCCGGGACCGGGGTGACGGGCTGGCCTCGCTGCTGGGCAACCTGGATCAGTCCGTTTTCGGCGAGCCGGCCTATCCGAGCATCGAATCAAAGGCCGCGCATCTGCTCTATTTCGTGATCAAGAACCACCCGTTCGCCGACGGCAACAAGCGCAGTGCGGCCTTTCTGTTCGTCGACTTTCTGCATCGCAATGATCGCCTGCTCTCATCGACGGGGGACCCTGTGATCAACGATGTCGGCCTGGCGGCGCTGACGCTGCTGGTGGCGGAGTCCGACCCCGCCAACAAGGAGACCATGATCCGACTGATCATGAACATGCTGGCGGGTAGCATCGCGGCGGCATGAATCGCTAAAGGCTGCCTGTCATGCCGGTCTTATAGGCCGCTCACCGATATACCATGTCCAGCTGCGTAAACGCCCCACGCGCGTGATCCTCCTGGAACAGCGCGTGGTCGCGGCGGACGCGCTCGGCGCCCTCTTCGGCAAACATCACCATGTCCTCGGTAAAGAGTTCTTCCGGCCCGATGGCCTCAACAATCGCCGGTTCGATGTCGTAATCCACCCGGCCGGCCTCATCGGAGAGGGCGTGTACGCCAGCAAGTACCTGACCGCAGATGCGGGCGTACGCTTTCCAGTCGCTTTTGGACAGGTCATCCAGGTCGATGCTGTCGCGAAACGGGGCGCGCTCGCGCGATAGATAGCTCTGGCCGTCGAATTCGATATGGCCGTAGAAGCGGTCGCCGCGAATCAGATGCACTGCCTGGGCGTGGCTGATGCGCTCGGCGCGGGTGTTCATCTCGTGGCCATTGGGTGGCACCAGTCCGGTCAGCGCCGAGCGCCGGGCCTGCTTGTACTCGATGATCAGGTCATCGGTGCCGTCACCCTTTGGACCCTCGATCAGCACGTAGTAGCGATCCAGCCCCAGCGAGGCGGTGCCCTGGCCGCGACGGATCGCCACGTCCTTCACCCGCATGTCCGCGCCATCGGATGTCCGGGCGCGCGATGGCACTTCGATATCGTTGTCCCGGATCAGTCGGTCGGTGATCTGCTGAAACTCCTCAATACGAGAGGTGATCGGTACCAGCTTGTCGCTTGAGCGAAAACGCCGGCCGGTCTCGTCGAGATAGTCGTCCCTGAGCCATTTGGAACGCTTCTCATGGGCGCTCTTGAACAGTTTTCGAATCAGCTTCGGGGCGTTGTCAAAACGCATCTCCTCATCCTGCTCGGTGGCCTCGCGGGCGAGGCGCGCCATGGCATCGATATAGCCTTTAATGAAATGGCGCACGATCTTGCTTCGATGTTTGGGCTTGAGCTCGCCCTCGGTCTCGGCGGCAATCATGAAGCCGGTGGCGCCGCGCTTGAGATCCCAGGTGAAGGGGGCGTAACAGGCTTCGTCAAAATCGTTGACCGAGAAGATCGGGACGTTGTTGACGTTGGGCATGATGCCAAAGTTCTCGGGATGCACGTCGCCCAGCGCCAGTACGGTGGGCATCCAGGCGTCATCGCCGGCCATGTCGCGATAAAACAGCAGCGCCGTGCCGCGAAAGAACGAAAAGAGTGAGTCGGAGAGCTGATCAAACTTGAGCGCGGTCTCCTCGGTGCCATCGGCGATGCGGGTCTGATGATCCTCACGCAGGGTCTGGCGCACGTGCAGGCGCCGATCAAACCCGGTGAGCACACGCGGGCGCAGGATGAACTCGCCGTCCGCCACGGCGCTGGCCAGCCGGCGAAAGGTCTCAAGCCGGGTGCCCACCGCCAATGATTCCTGTGCCGGGCCCTCGCGTTCAAGGGCGGCGGCGAGCTCCGCCTTGCTCATTGATGAGCGGCCTTCAATCCCGCGCTGCTGTGCCTGCTCATAGAGCGCCCTGCGAGTCTGGCCTGTCTCTTCGGTCATGCTCACCTCCTGATGGTCCTGATCGTGCTGGTTTTGATCGTGACGGTTCTGATCTTGATCGCCCCATTCGTGATCGCTGCCAAAAGGGGCGCTGATGCACTCAGCCTGGTCGATAGGTGAGCGAGACGCTCGGGCCATTGTCGAGAGGCAATGAATGGCGCGCACGGCGGCAACTCGCGTTAAGCTTGGCGCTGCCCGGCGCGCAATGCCCCCGGCAGATACCTTCATTGATGACTCATAACTCCGGTAACGCAGGCATGATGATAAAAGGACTGTGGCGGGTATGGCTGGTGGCGGTTGCAACACTGGTGTTGTCAGGCCTGTGTCAGGCGCAGGAGAGCGGCAGCGGAGAGGCGGGCTGGTACAACATCGAGTCGCTCAACGTCGGGCTCGAGGGAGACACTGAAAACAAGAGCCTTCGAACGCCGCGTGAAGCCATGCGCCATTTCATGCATCTCACCGAAACCGGCGATTTCGCGGGTGCGGCGCACATTCTCAATCTGGGCGATCTGTCGCCCGCGGATCAGCGCGAGCACGGCGCGGCGTTGGCGCAGCAGCTGGCCGAGGTGTTCCGGCGTGGCAAGTCGATCAATATCTCCAGGCTGTCGGCGCGCCCGGATGCCGTGATCGAGGATATCTCTGGCAAGGATCCGCGGGCGGGCAAGGCGCGTCGGGATATCGAGCTGGCCTCTCTCGAGGCCGGGAAAGATGCCTACGATATCCGTCTGGGACGCTATCAGGTGGGCGATGACGAGCCGGTCTGGCTGATCACGCCGGAGAGCGTGGCCTCCATCTCGACACTATATGATCGCTACGGCCCGTCGCGTTTCGAGACCTATATTCCCGAGACGTTGAAGCGCAATGTCGGGTTTTTGCGGCTGTGGGAGTGGATCGCCATTCCGCTGGTAGTGCTGGCGATCGCGCTGATCGGCAAGGTTGTGCACGCCCTGATGACCATGCTGACGCGGCTTTTACCCTCCGGCTCACCGAGCATCTTCATGGTCCAGATCCGAAGCCCGGTGGCGCTGATCGTCATGGCGCTGGTCATGCAGACCCTGATCGATTTCGTGGTCTCCTTTTCGGCCGTGGTGGCCACCACGCTGCGTGTGACGCTGACCATCGTCATGGCCTGGGGTATCGGGGTGATCGCGCTGCGCATGATCGACACCTTCATGCTGCACATGACCCGGCGCATGGCCGGCGAGATCGATGACTCCAAGCCCCGGGACGAGCGCAAGCTTCTGACCACGCTCTATGCGTTGCGCCGCGTCATCATTCTGATCATGGTCATTCTGGTCACGATCTATGTGCTCGGGCAGGTGCGTCTGTTCGAGACGCTGGGGCTGTCAATTCTGGCCTCGGCAAGCGTTTTGGCGGTGCTGGTGGGTATTGCCGGGCAGGCGGTGCTGAGCAACATCCTGTCGTCGTTTCAGCTCTCATTGGCCAAGCCCCTGCGCATCGGCGATCTGGTGATGTTCGAGGGCCAGTGGTGCTACGTCGAGAGCATTTTCTACACCTACATTCTGCTGCGGGTGTGGAACGAGCGCCGTCTGATCGTGCCGGTGACCTACTTTGCCTCCAAACCCTTCGAGAACCTGTCGGCCAAGAGCACCATGGAGTATCGAAGCCTGGATCTGGTGCTGCACCTCAATGCTGATGTGGCCTGCCTGCGTGAGAAGTTTCTCGAGTTTGCCCATGAAGAGGAGAACGTCATCGAGCATCACAAGCTGCTGTGCAGCGTCACCGCCCAGACCGCCGCAGCGCAGACCATCACCTTTTTTCTGATGACGGTGGACCCGCTCTCCGGCTGGTCGGCCGAGGTCAGCATCCGGGAAAAGCTCATGACCTTCATTCGCGACAACCATCCCGACTGGTGGCCGCGTCAGGTGGTGGTATTGAGCGAGCAGGACATCGCGCGGGGAGAGACGGTGGCGCAGCGTTCGTAACAGCGTCAGCAGGCCGCAGCCAGGGTGAAAAAATGCCCCGGGGGTGGCTCCCCGAGGCATGAGGTGGTGCGCTGATCAGTGCGTCACCGCGATCAGGTCGCCGTTGTGGAAGGCTCTTCCGTGGCGTCGTCCTGCGTCTCCGGCGTGTCAGTCTCATCGTCCGGTGCGTCGGGCGTTTCAGCCCCATCCGGCGATGCGTCGTTCTGCACATCGGACGGGTCAGCATCGTCTGCCGGCGCGGTCTGCTGCGCCTCCGGCCTATCGGCATCGGGCGTGGCCGGTTCGCTCTCCGGCATGGCGTTGTCGTCGTTCGCTGCAGTCGATGCTGGCCGCGTCGAACCGGCGTCATCGCGGGTGACGCGCCATACGGCGTTGGTCAGGTCATCAGCCACGATCACGGACCCGTCCGGGGCGATGGTCACGCCCACCGGGCGGCCACGGGTGCGGCCATCGTCGGTAAGAAAGCCGGAGACGAAGTCGACCGGGTCACCGGCAGGTTCACCGTTTTCAAACGGCACGAAAATGACGTTGTAGCCGACGGGCTCGGCGCGGTTCCAGCTGCCGTGCTGGCCGATAAAAACGCCGTCGCTGTATTCGCCGCCCACCTGTGGCGTGGAGAAGGCGATGCCCAGCGGCGCGCGGTGAGACCCCAGGCTGTAGTCCGGCGCGATGGCTGACTCGACCTTGTCGGGGTTTTCCGGCTTGACGCGCGGGTCGACGTGCTGACCCCAGTAGCTATAGGGCCAGCCGTAGAAGCCGCCATCCTGAATCGAGGTCAGATAGTCCGGCACCAGATTCGGCCCGAGTTCATCACGCTCGTTGGCCACCGCCCAGAGGGTGTCGGTGTCCGGCTGAAAGGTCAGGTCCGTCGGATTGCGCACGCCGGTGGCGTAAGGGCGATGCGCACCGGTCTCGGCGTCGATCTCCCAGATCTCGGCGCGGTCGACTTCGGCTTCCATGCCGCGCTCGGTGATGTTGCTGTTGGAGCCGATGCCGACGTAGAGATACTCCCCGTCGGGGCTGGCGGTCAGCGCCTTGGTCCAGTGGTGATTGATCTCGGCCGGCAGCTGCGCGACCACCTCGGGCGGACCGCTGGCCTCGCTCTGGCCCTCCTCGTAATCAAAGCGCACCAGCGCATCCTGATTGGCAACGAACAGACCGTCGTCTGTCAGGGCCAGCCCATAGGGAGCGTTGAGGTTGTCGGCAAAGACCGACTGCTCATAGCTGCCGTCGCCGTTGGGGCGCAGTAGCGTCAGCCGGTCGCCGCTTTCCACCGAGGTGTTGCCCTGATCCTTGATGATGCCGGCGATAAAGTCCTTGGGCTTGAGGCGGGGGGCATTACCGCCGCTGCCTTCGGCCACCAGAATATCGCCGTTGGGCAGCACCAGCGTCTGGCGCGGCACCTTCAGATCCGTGGCGATCGCCGTGATCGAGTAGCCCTCGGGCACTGTCGGTTTGGTGTCCCCCCACTGGGCCGGTTTGGGCACCGTCATGTCCGGCAACAGCCCGCGCTGTGGCTCCGGAAGATCGGGGTTGGGGCCATATTGATTTTCGGCCGCCAGAGCGCCGGCGCTACCGGCCATCAGCGCAATCGCCAGCGGTGTGGTCAGGCAGAGTCTGGAAAATGTCATTGTTTTACCTTCACGCCAGTGTTTGAAAAGCCAATCCAGGTGGCGACCAGGGCCAGCACCATCACGATGATCGACAGGATAAAGCCGGTGGGCATGACGGCCCAGGCGTCCATGGCGTGCATCAGCGCATTGATAAAGCCCAGCACGAAGCTCACCACCAGCAACGCGATATAAATGAGGCCGCGGCGGCGGTTGCCGGCGCTAAACAGGCCAAAAATGCCGCAGACAAAGGCCAGTCCGTTACATACGAGAGCGCCGGCAATCAGCCAGGAGGAAAAGTTGGCCCACTGGATCTCGTAGCTTGCCATATAGGCGTAGTCGCTCAGCATAGCGCCAAGAAAGAGCACGAAGGTGCCGGCAAGCACCACCCCGTGCAGCGGGTTCAGTCCGCGTCGATAGGTCGTTTCGGCAGCAGCAGTCAAGGCAAACCCCCTGAAATCATTGAATGAAGCCATGTACCCGGGCGGCATCTTTAATTGTCATGGCACCCAGCTACAGCGTAGCCGGTTTATGGCCGTATCAAGGAAGCACTTTCGACCTGGACCGAATCTGAACGTGTTCTGAGTAAAAAGGATGCTGCAGTAAACGGCGCATTCAAACGCCCATGGCGCGTGTTCAGGGTATCCCGGGTGAAGGCGCTTTCCGGGGCCCGCCTTTTGAGGATCTCTCAGGGACGGTGGGTGGGCAGGGCGATCACGACCCGCAGGCCACCGCCGGCGCGGTTGGTCAGGCTCAGCCGGCCCTGGTGCGCCATCACGATACTGCGCGTGATACCAAGCCCCAGGCCGTAGCCGATGGTTCCGGCGGCGTCCGAGGTTTCGCCGCGTACATAAGGCTGCACGATGTGGGTGAGATGCGCCTCATCGATGCCGGGGCCGTCATCCTGGATCTCGACTTCGACCCGGTCGTCGATCCGGCGCAGCGCCAGCCGTGCATTGCCGGCGTAGCGCAGGGCATTGTCGATCAGGTTGTGCAGCACCCGACGCAGGCTCGGCGCGTGGCCGGTGACCATGGTCGCCGGCGCGCCGTTCCAGCGGACATCACTGCCGGTCTCGGCGAATTCGTCCACCACCTCATTGATCAACCCGGCCAGATCGAACGCAGCGTGGCCTTCGGGCGCTGCGCCCTGGCTTGCCGGGTCCAGCAGGGCGGCGATCAGCGTTTCCATCTGATCGATATTGGCAATCAGCTTTTCCCGCAGCGATGCCTCACTGATGCTCTCCACCCGCAGGCGCATGCGCGTGAGCGGGGTGCGCAGATCGTGAGAGACGGCAGACAGCAGCTGCGTGCGTTCACCCATGAGATCGATCAGCTGTTGCTGCATGACATTGAACGTCTCGGCGGCCTGGCGCATCTCCCTTGGTCCCTCGATGGGCAGCGGCGGCTGGCGGATGTCATGGCCCAGTGACGAGGCGGCGCGTACCAGACGCCGCAGCGGGCGGGTGCTCAGACGCACCACGACCAGCGCCACCGCGATCAGCGCCAGCGCGCGCAGCAGATAGACCCGTAGGGCGTAGTCGCCCAGCACCTGCCAGGCGGGCCGGCCATTCCAGCCCCGCGCCTGAATGGCCTGGATGTGCAGCCACTGCCCGGAGGCCAGCCGCAGCTGAAAGTTGAAATGTCCGATCACCCGGGAGAGACCAAAGAGGCTCGACCAGGTGCCGGGCTGACCGTTCTCATCGTGGATCTCCACGTCCAGCAGCGACAGTTGCAGCGCATCGCCCACTTCACGGTGCAGGGCGTCCTGCAGCAGGCGCTCCACGTTCTCCTGGGCATCGTTCAGGTGCGGCGTCATGGGCAGCGGTGACGAGCGCTGCTCGACATGAAAGGTCTCGGAGGTCGGCAATGGAAACGACGGGTTCTCGTTGAGTCGTTGAATGACCTCCACGGTACGAAACATCACCAGCCGCGCCGGCGCTTCCAGCACCTGGCTGTAGCGCACGTCATACCAGATGCTGCTGGAGAGCAGCTGGATCGACAGGCCGCCGATCACCAGAATCAGGCTCAGCCGGGCGAACAGCGAGTCCGGCCATAAGCGGCGACACCACCTGAATGCACGCATCACTTCGGCACGCCTCACTCCGGCTGGGAGGGCAGCTCGAGCAGATACCCCTCATTGCGGATGGTGCGAATAAAGCGTGGGCGGCGGGCGTTGTCCTCCAGCATGTGGCGCAGCCGGCTGATGCAGACATCGATCGAGCGATCATCCGGGTAGTACTCGCGTCCGAAGGCGCGGTGGCTCAGGGTATTGCGACTGACGATCCGGTTGGGAGCCTCGCTGAGCGCCTTGAGCACCATGAAATCGGAGCGCGGCAGATCAAGGACGCGGTCCTTTGGTGAGTGCAGTCGGCGGGTTTGCAGATCCAGGCGCCAGCCGGCGAAACATCTTGCGCTTTCTCCATGGGTGGCGTCGGGTGTTGGGGGCTGGCGCTCCCGGCCCGGCGCCTTGCGACGCAGCACGGCGCGGATGCGGGCGAGCAGCTCGCGTGGGTCGAAGGGCTTGCACAGATAGTCATCGGCGCCGATCTCAAGACCAATGATGCGCTCGGCGCAGGCGCCGCGCGCGCTGATCATGATCACCGGCAGACCGCCCTGATGGCATAGGTCGCGGCACAGGCTCAGACCATCCTCACCCGGCAGCATGAGATCGAGAATCACCAGATCCACGCTGTCATCCATTTGACGCCACATCTCACGCCCGTTGGCCGCGGGCCGGGTGCGATAGCCCATGCCAGCGAGATAGTCGGTGATCAGCTCCCGGATCTCGTCATCGTCATCCACCACCAGCACCAGCGGGCATTCATGGTGCTGCTCGGCATCCGCGGCCGGGTCCGTCACGTCTCCAATACAATCCATTACATCTGCCTCACAGAGCCAAAGGTTCTCAGCCGGAAGCGCCAATATAATCGTGGCCCCCAGAATGGTAAATGCTAATCATTATTATTTTCACAAAGGGTCATTCATGAACAATCGCGCTTCACAGGCATCCGGGAACGCCCTCGAGGGGAGAGGGGCGCCGCTCGCCGGAGCTATTGCTGCCACGCTGGGCGGCTGCATGTTCGGTACGACGGTGTATGCGCAGCCGCCTGCCGACACCGCTCGGGACGCCTCGCAAGTGCAGCTGGCGCCCATGACCATCGAGGCGGCCAGCTATCAGGACGGCTTTGCCAACAGCTATACGGTGCCCGAGACCCGCAGCGCCACCGGGCTGAATCTTCTGCCCAGGGAGACGCCGCAGTCGGTGACCAGCATCACGCGCCAGCAGATGGATGACCGTCGGGTGGTTGATCTGGAAGACGCGCTGGAGTTGACGCCCGGCATCAGTTCCAGCAAATCGGAGGTGGGTGCGCGTACCGACTATCGTGCCCGCGGCTACAGCATCAACAACTGGCGGGTGGATGGCCTGCAGTTCCCGGGGGACTCGGGCTTTAGCGGTGCCGGTAATGCCTTGAGCATGGACCTGTACGAACGCGTCGATATCGTGCGCGGGGCCAACGGCCTGCTGGGCGGCACCGGGGACCCGTCCGCCACCGTGGACCTGGTGCGCAAGCGCCCGCAAAAGGCGTTCGGCGGCAGCGCCTATGCCTCCTATGGCCGCTGGGACAAGGCCCGCGTCGGCGCTGATCTCAATGTGCCGCTCAACGAGGATGGCAGCATCCGTTCGCGCTTTGTGGTGACCCAGCAGGAAGGCGATTCGTTTCGCGATAACGAATCCAATCGCAACCGGGCAGCACTGGCCAGCTTCGAGTTCGATGCCAGCGAGGACACCACGCTGGGGCTGGGCTATCAGTACGAATACCGCAAGACCCGTGGGGCCGGCTGGGGCGCCAATGTCCCGATCTGGTTTGCCGATGGTGAAGTGACCGACCTGCCGCGCAGTACCAACGTGGCGCCGCACTGGAGCTTCGCGCAGTCCAGAATCAATACCGAATTTGCCTCGCTATCGCACTCGTTCAATGACGACTGGCAGCTCAACGTCGAGATTGCTCAGAGCGATATTGACGCCCTGAACCACCTGGCGGTAGCCAAGGTCAATCGTAATTCAGCGCGGGAATATGTCGGCTACTGGAACCAGGATGGCAGCGGCGCCATTCTCAACGGGATCCATCAGGACCGGGAGACCCGCCAGCGTTCTGCACGCTTTGATCTAAGCGGTAAATACGATCTGCTGGGACGCGAGCATGACGTCATGTTCGGCTACAGCGAAAGCCGCACGCGTGATCGCAGCTATGAATCGGACTGTGTGATGAGCAGCAACACGACCACCATCGAGTCGCCGGGCTGCATGTTCCGCGCCAACGGGCTGGCCATTACCGACTGGCGTGACGGGGTCGATGACGACTTCAACATGGACGCCTCCAAGACCGGTCGCTCGCAGGTCACCAAAACGCGACTGCGCGGTGTGTACGCGGCCACGCGGTTGAACGTCACCGAACCGCTGTCGGTGATCCTGGGCGCGCGTGCCAGCTACTACAAGACCGAAAGCCGCGATTACGAGGGCGAGCGCACCAGCAGCCAGCAGGAAAACGGCGTCTTCACGCCCTATGCCGGTCTGGTCTATGACCTCTCGGACCACTATTCGCTGTATGGAAGCTATACCAACATCTTTACCCCGCAGACCAGCGAGACCAGCAGCGGTGATCGGGTCAAGCCGCTGGAAGGGGACAGCTATGAAGTGGGCGTAAAGGGCGAGTGGTTCGACGGTCGTCTGAACGCCTCGGCGGCCTATTTCCGCACCCGGCAGGAAAACGCCGCCGTGCGGGACGGTGGCAATCTGACGCCGAGCGGCGGTCAGGCCTACAAGGCCGGCACCGGCAACGAAACGGAAGGGGTCGATCTGGAGGTGGCCGGCGCGATCACGCCAAACTGGGATGTCTACGGCGGCTACACCTATCTGCACTTTCGTCGGGTGGATTCCGACGGTCGCAGCGACCCGTCGCATCTGTTCAAGCTGTCAACGACGTATCAGCCCGCAGGCCTGCTTGATCGCTGGACCTTTGGAGGCGGCGTCTACGCCCAGAGCAATATCAGTGCCATTTCAGGTCCGGCGGGGCGGCCCACCGAAGGTGTGAGCACCGGCTCGACGCCTGCCAAATGGCCGGGCTATGCCATCTGGAACGCCATGGCAAGCTATGACCTCACCGATGCCACCAGCGTGACGCTCAACCTCGATAACCTGTTCGACAAGCACTACTACGAGCGTTATGGCTTCTATGCCGGCTCCATTTATGGTCAGCCGCGCAGTGCCACGGTGACCCTGAGCACCTCGTTCTAACGTTCGGCTGCGACCCGGCAGTCCCTATCATCATGCCGGCCCGGGTCAGACCCGGGCCGGCATGATGCGTTGAGATGCGGCGATCACACTGACGGCAGCGCTCGCCGGCCAGGTGTACTTACCGGTCGGATGTGTTCGCAGGCCAGGCGTGCTCGCTGTCGTCGGCCGTGTTTCGACGACGTTCGGTCACTCTGGCGCGCAGCGCGACCACGGCAGCGCCCAGCCCGGCGGCGCCGGCCACCAGCATCGCCCAGCGCGGGCCGGCGTGATCGGCAATGGCGCCCACGATCGGCGCGCCGATCGGCGTGCCGCCCATGGTGACCGCGGTGCGCAGTGCCATGACGCGCCCGCGCATGGCCGGTGTGGTGGTGAGCTGCATGGTGGCATTGGAGGCGGTCATGAAGGTCAGCGCCGACAGCCCGGTCAGCATCAGCGTGATGGCAAAAAGCCACACGCTGGGGGCCAGCGCGGCCAGCGTGCAGAACACGCCGAACGACAGCGACGACACCAGCAACAGCCCCATGCGCGGCTGCTCGCGCCGGGCGGCCAGCAGCGAGCCGGTGACCGAGCCCACCGCCAGGCAGGTGGTCAGCAGTCCGTACTGATTGGCGTCGCCGTCAAAGACGCTCACCGACATGGTCGAGATAAAAACCGGGAAGTTGAAACCGAAGGTGCCGATCAAAAAGAGCATGAACAGCAGCGCGCTCAGATCGGGGCGGCCCCTGACGTAGCGAAACCCCTCGGTCAGCCCGCCCGGGCCCCGGGTGGCGCGCTCGCCGACCACCAGCTCGTTGACGCGCAGCAGACACAGCGCGCCCAGCACGCCGGCAAAGGAGAGCGCGTTGATGATAAAGAGCCAGCCGGTGCCCGCGGCGGCAATCAAAAGCCCTGCCACCGCCGGGCCCACCATGCGCGCGGCGTTGAACGAGGTGGAGTTGAGCGCCACCGCGTTGGCCAGCAGCTTCTCGCCGACCAGGTCGTTGACGAACACCTGCCGCGCCGGGGCATCGAAGGCCGTGACGCAGCCCAGCGCCAGCGCAAAGCCATAGACCTGCCACAGCGTCACCGCACCGGTGAGGGTCAATATCCCCAGACCCAGCGCCAGCAGGCCCTGCAGCGCCTGGGAGAGCATGATCAGGCGGCGGCGATCGAAATAGTCCACGGCAAAGCCGGACAGCGGCAAAAGCAGCAGCTGCGGGCCGAACTGCAGCGCCATGGTGATGCCCATGGCGCTGGCGTCATGCGCCGTCAGTACGGTCAGCACCAGCCAGTCCTGGGCGATGCGCTGCATCCAGGTGCCGACATTGGACACCAGCGCACCGCCAAACCAGAGCCGGTAGTTGTAGACGCTCAGCGAGCGGAAAAGGCGACGGTCAGGCATGGCGCGCCATGCAGGCCGGAGCAGAAAACACCATCGAAAAGCGGTCGGTCATGAAGGGATCGTGATCGTCAATGCAGAAGTGAATGGTTGCCAGGCCGCATCCGGGCCGCGGACATTGCGCGGTGGATGGGCCGGCAAGTGGGTCACCAGTGTAGCGGGTTTTGGGGTGCGGGCATGGTCCGGTAGCGTATCTTCTGCAGACGATCAGGTGCGGCCTGAAGCGTCAACGCGTCCGTCGCGTTCGACATCAGCAGCGTGCGGGTGGCCGTACGCCTGATACACCACCTGGTTGCGGCCGTTGGCTTTCGCCTGATACAGCGCTTCATCGGCGTGCTTTAAAAGATGTGCGCCGCCGTAGTCATGGGCATTGGGCACACTGTGCTGGAGGCTAGACACGCCAACGCTGATGGTGACGCGCGCCCCGGCCCCCAGCGGTTCATTGGCGATGTTCAGGGCCTCAATGGTGGCGCAAAGCCGCTGGGCCAGCTGCCGGGCCCCAGTTTCATCGGTGCCCGGCAGGACAACGGCGAACTCTTCGCCGCCGTAGCGCACCAGCAGATCGGGGGCTCTTGAGATCACGCCCTGCGCGGCTCGGGCGATCTGTTGCAGACAGCGATCGCCCCCGGCGTGGCCGTAGTGATCGTTATACCGCTTGAAGTGGTCGACATCGAACATGATGACCGAGAGTGCCTGCTGGCGACGCGTGAGACGCGCCCACTCGCGTTCCAGTGCTACATCGAGCGCCCGTCTATTGGCCAGGCCCGTCAATGGATCGGTGTTGCTGAGCGTTTCCAGATAGCGGTTGCTCAGCGTCAGCTCGCCCTCGGCGTGATCGATCTGCCGGCGAAAGAGATACAACACGATGCCTGAAAGCGTCAGCGCCCCTGCCACGCTGAAGGCATACATCGCATTGACCCACGGGGTCGGTACCGGGGTGATAACGGTTGCAGCGGTAAACAGAAAGTGCGTAATCACATACTGCACGCCAAAAAAGGCCATGATGGCGGCGTATACCCGTATGTTGGGACGTTTGTAGAGAAAGGCCGATATGGAGGCGAGGGTGAAATAGTACAGATTCACCCCGGCCTCGGTGCCGATAAACCAGGTCACGACAAACAGCTGGCTGCAGCCGTTGGCCAGCAATACCGTACTGGCCAGGTGATGCCACCGCTGATGATTCAGCGGCAGCACCGATAAATATCCCGCGATAAAAAACAGGTTGGCGACGAAGACCCCCCGATAAACCGCAACCTCGTAAACATAATAAAAAAGCTGGTAGGGAAGGGTCGCGGCGATGCCAAAAAGCCCCAGCTGATTGCACAGGGCGATCTGGCGGCGTACCCCGCGTGGGTAGCCTGAAATGCCGGGTGACCAGAGTTTTTTGAGCGTGCTGATCATCGTTTTGCCTTGTACGGTCTGTGAGCAGAGCAGGGAAGCGCTCCTGTTCACGCCCGACAGGTACTTGCGTTGCCATGGAGTGTTATGGCCTTTCATGGGCACGACGGTGTCCTGAAGGCCGGTCGTTCGCCTCTGTCGGAGGTCATCAGCAATACTTGAGGGCCTCGACGGCGATCCTCTCATTATGGAAGTGATTAAGACGTTTGAGGAGTCGGGTTTAATTCCCGGCAGTGGATATTCGAGAGGGGCTGGCCTGCTTGTCTGCCATGTCCTTTCTGTCGGGGCGCCTCATGGAGATGTCATTGCTGGATATCAGTCAGACCGGGCTATTCGCATCGGCCTTTCTCTCGGCCACGCTGTTACCGATGGGGTCAGAAGCCGTGCTGGCCGCGCTGCTGCTCAGGGGCGGCTCACCCGTCACCCTGGTGCTCATTGCCACTGTCGCCAACGTGCTCGGCTCGCTGGTGAACTACGCCATGGGCTACTGGGCCAATCAGGGCTGGCTGGCACGCCAGAAGCCGGGAATCATGGCCCGTGCCGAGCAGCGTTTTCGTCGCTACGGGCGCTGGTCGTTACTGCTTTCCTGGGTACCGATCATCGGGGATCCGCTGACGCTGATCGCCGGGGTGCTGCGGGTCAATCTGTTCTGGTTCTTGTTACTTGTGACCTGCGGCAAGGCGCTGCGCTATATCGTGTTGAGTATGCTGATTCTTTAGGTCCGGACGCTGCGGTCGTCGCCAAACTGTTGTTGGGCTTAATAAAAGCGGGAGCAGGCGCGCTGTTTCTTTAGGATGGCGCGCCGAAACCCACAGCCAACATCTCTATCGGTGGTCGAACAATGAACAACCAGAGCCAGCGAGTGGGCCTTTTGCAGCGCCTGCTCAACTCCATCGAACGTACGGGTAACCGCCTACCCCATCCCGTCACTCTCTTTGCTTTGCTGGCCGCACTGGTCGCGATCGTCTCGGCGGTGCTGTCGCTGTTCGGGCTGGAAGTCGTGCCGCCCGGCGGCGGGGAGGCCGTGGCGGTCAACAATCTGCTCTCCGCGGAGGGCATCCGCTATATCTTCGGTTCTCTGGTCGATAACTTCATCGGCTTTGCGCCGCTCGGCGTTGTGCTGGCGACCATGATCGGCATCGGCATGGCCGAGCGTACCGGGCTGATCAGCGTACTGCTACGCGGCTTTATTCTCTCCATTCCCAAATCGCTGATCACCTTCGGGCTGGTGTTTGCCGGCATCATGTCGAGCGTCGCTTCCGATGCCGGCTATGTGGTGCTGCCGCCGCTGGGCGCGATGATCTTTGCCGCGCTCGGTCGTCACCCCATCGCCGGGCTGGCGGCGGCCTTCGCCGGCGTTTCGGCGGGCTTCAGCGCCAACCTGCTGCTGTCGGCCACCGATGTCATGCTGGGCGAGCTGACCATTCAAGCCGCTGCGACAATTGATCCGGCCTACGCCGGGTCGCTCAATCTGGCGATGAACTACTACTTCATCATCGTCTCGACCTTCTTTCTGGCCATCATCGGCACGTTGATCAGCCAGTTCGTGGTCGAGCCGCGGCTGGGCCGCTATGAGGGCGACTACCAGGGCGAAGAGTCCACCACCATCACGGCGCTGGAAAAGCGCGGCATGAAATGGGCCAGCATCGCGTTTGTGGTCACCCTGGCCCTGCTGGCGCTGTTGATCGTGCCGCCGGGGGCGCCGCTGCGCGGTGAAGGCGGGGCCATCGTACAGTCGCCCTTCATGAGCGCGCTGGCGGTGGTGCTGCTGATTCTCTTTTTCGTGCCCGGGCTGGTCTATGGCATCGTCACCGGCGCGGTCAAAAACGATACCGACGTCGCCAATGAGCTCTCCAAAACGATGGCCGGCATGAGCATGTTCATCATGCTCGCCTTTACTGCCGGTCAGTTTGTCGCCTGGTTTGCCGAGTCCAACCTTGGCACCTTCATGGCGGTCTACGGCGCGGAGCTTTTGCAGAGCATCAGTCTGACCGGCATTCCGCTGCTGATCCTGTTCGTACTCATCGTGGGCTTCATCAACCTGTTCATCGGCAGCGCCTCGGCCAAGTGGGCGATCCTGGCGCCGGTGTTCGTGCCGATCATGATGCAGCTGGGCTACTCGCCGGAGCTGACCCAGATGGCCTACCGCGTGGCGGACTCTTCCACCAACATCATCACGCCGCTGATGACCTATTTTGCGTTAATCATCGCCTATGCCCAGCAATACGACCGCGACATTCGCATCGGCTCGCTGATCGCGGTGATGCTGCCCTATTCGATGGCCTTCATGATGTTCTGGACGCTGCTGTTGATCGTTTGGCTGCTGCTGGGGCTGCCGCTGGGGCCCGGCTCCGCGATTCATTACGGCGGCTGACGCTGCTTGACCGGCCGCCCCGGCGATACAGGCGGCGGCCGGAAACGAGCATGGGCGCCTCACGCCATCAGTCGCTGGCGCGCGCCTCACCCTTGCCGATACCCTCTAGCACGGCCAGTTCGGCATGCGGGAGCAGCAGATTGGCAGCGTCCAGATTCTCTGCCAGATGCGAAAGCGATGAGGTGCCGGGAATCAGCAACAGATTGGGCGAGCGTTGCAAAAGCCAGGCCAGTGCTACCTGCATCGGTGTGGCCTCGATGCGCGCGGCCACCTCGTCAAGCGCATCCGACTGCAGGGGCGTGAAACCGCCCAGTGGGAAGAAGGGTACGTAGGGAATGTTCTGCGCGGCCAGCTCATCGATCAGCGCGTCGTCCTGGCGCTGGGCCAGGTTGTACTGGTTCTGCACACAGGCCACCTCGCCGCTCTTTTGCGCCTCACGCACCTGGGTGGCGGTCACGTTGCTCAGTCCCAGATGGCGGATCAGTCCGCGCGCCTTTAGCTCGAGCAGGGTGGTCCAGGGCTCTTCCAGCGACCCCTCTGCCGGGCCGTGGGTGTCGATCATGCTGCGCAGATTGACCACCTCCAGCGCCTCGAGCCCGAGATTTCTCAGGTTGTCCTCCACGGCGCGGGTCAGCTCTTCAGGAGAGAGCGCCGGCAGCCAGCCACCGTTCTCGTCGCGGCGGGCACTGACCTTGGTGACGATGTGCAGTTGATCGGGATAAGGGTGCAGCGCCTCGCGAATCAGCTGGTTGGTGACGTGCGGACCATAGAAATCCGAGGTATCGATATGATCGACACCGGCCTCAACGACAGCCTGCAGTACCCGGCGCGCCATGGCCGGATCCTTCGATGGTCCGAAAACGCCGGGCCCTGTCAGCTGCATGGCGCCATAGCCCATGCGACATACCTGCCCATCGCCCAACGTATAACGTCCTGCACCGCTGATATTGATCATGTGTGTTCTCCTTGACAGGATTTGCCGGCTGACCTATGAGGGCATGGGGCACGAAAAGGACCATGGCCAGTGTAGTCCTGCCCGTGACGGCGGTACGTACTGCAGTATCGACAGGGGCGCCGTAATGGCGTCATCTCCCGACGAATCGATCGAACGCGACATTTTTTCAACACAGATCAGGGACTGACGTTGTCACAGTGACTACCCTGTGCGCCGGCCACCAATCGTCCGGGGGCCACTGCCGCCATGTCTGATGATTCACATCCATTAGGCGGTATGGAGGGGACGTTCCATTCAAAGGAACTGGCGTACGTATGAAGGCAAATGATGTATGGCGAGTGTGGCTGCTGGCGGCAGTGATGCTCATGTTGTCCGCCCTGTGTGTGAGTCAGGCACAGGCGGCGCAGGAGGGAGATAACGAAGCCGGGCGCTGGTTTTCAGTCGAGTCGCTGAACACCGGACTGGGCGAGCCGCCTGACCATGTGCAGCGGGGCTCGCCACGCGAGACGATGCGCAGCCTGATGGAACTGACTCAAAAAGAGGATTTTGCCGCGGCAGCGCATATTCTCAATCTTTCCGAGCTGAGCCCCCAGGAGCAGCGCGAAAAGGGCGAACGACTGGTCCAGGAGCTGGGTGTGGCACTTCGCCGTGGCGAGTGGCTGAGGGTATCCGGACTCTCCGGGCGTCAGGACGCCGCCATCGAGGACCCTTCGGGGCAAAATCCCCGCGCCGGTGTGCCGCGTCGTAATATTGAGCTGGCCTCCTTTCAGGCCGATGGCGAAACCTATGATGTTCGTCTGGCCCGCTATCGGGTCGACGGTGAAGAGCCTGTCTGGCTGATCATGCCGGACACCGTGTCATCGATTCCGCTGCTGTATGACGAGTACGGCCCCTCCGGCTTTGAAGACTATATTCCCGATCGTCTCAAGACCTCCCTTGGCATGCTCAAGGCCTGGGAGTGGATTGCCATTCCGATCGTGTTGCCAGCGATTGCCCTGTTGGGATGGGCGATCTACAACCTGGCAGGGCTGGTCGCCCGCTGGCTGCCTGAAGGCGGCTCCCGAAGCTTTTTTACCGATCGGATCAGAGGGCCTCTGGCCTTTATTGTCATGTCGCTGGCCACCCAGATGCTGCTGGATTACGTGGTGTCCTTTTCGGCGGTCATCACCACGACCCTTCGCGTGCTGTTGATCCTCGTTCTGGGCTGGGCTGCCGGAATAATTGCGCTGCGTCTGGTGGATACCATCATGGTCCGCATGATGCGGCGGTTCATGGGCGAGATTGACGATACCAGCCCCAAGGAAGATCGCCGGCTGCTCACATCGCTCTATGCGATGCGCCGAATCATCATCCTGATCATGGTCACGGCGGTCTCGGTCTTTGTGCTGAGCCAGATTCAGATCTTTGAAACGCTGGGGCTGTCCATTCTGGCCTCGGCCAGTGTAGGGGCGGTGCTGGTGGGTATCGCCGGCCAGGCGGTGCTGAGCAATATTCTCTCGTCGTTTCAGCTGGCACTCGCCAAGCCCATACGCATCGGTGATCTGGTGATGTTCGAGGATCAGTGGTGTTACGTCGAGGGCATCTTCTACACGTTTATCCGCCTGAGGGTCTGGAATGAACGTCGTCTGCTCGTGCCGGTCACCTACTTTGCCTCAAAGCCGTTTGAAAACATGTCGGCCCAGAGCACTCACGAGTACCGATGCCTCGAAATGAAGCTTCATCTGAGCGCGGACATCGGTCGTATCCGGGAGAAGTTCGTTGAGTTTGCCAAGGAGGAGGACAGTGTTGTCGAGCATGACAGGCTGCTGTGTTACGTGACCGGACAGACCGATATGGCGCAAACGATTGCCTGCTATCTCATGACCACTGACCCGATGAGCGGCTGGACGGCGGAGATGTTGATCAGGGAAAGACTGCTGGCCTTTGTGCGGGACAACCATCCCGAGTGGTGGCCCAGAGAGGTCATGGCGGTCGGACGCCACGATGTTGCCTTTGGTAATGTGTCTGAGGCTCGCGATGCATCGGCAGACCGTAGTGACAGCGAACAGGGCGCTGACGAAGACGTTGATGAAAACACTGAAGAAGGTTTCAAGGAAAACGCCGAGGAAAGCCCCGGCAGCGACGATGAAGAGGAGACCAGGCAAGGCGCCCGGGAAGGGATTGATAAGGACAGTAAAAAGGGCTTCAAAAAGGACGCCAGTGAAAGCCCCGGCAGTAGCGATGAAAGGAACGCCGCAACGGATCTTAGAAAAAGGGATATGGAAAAGGGTCGAAAAAGATCTGAAAGGAATGCCCGGGGGGATCGTTCCCAATAGGGCCGGTCGCCAGGCGCCGTCGAAAGCCGGTGCCTGACGTCATTTCGTTTCCCTTTTC
This sequence comes from Kushneria indalinina DSM 14324, assembly GCF_003385845.1. GTDB lineage: Bacteria > Pseudomonadota > Gammaproteobacteria > Pseudomonadales > Halomonadaceae > Kushneria > Kushneria indalinina. Next base: position 245,724 of record NZ_QRDJ01000006.1, read on the forward strand.
GAGGGGGCGCTGTGCTTTCGTGTCATCAACGCTGTTCCGGGTTCGCCTGATATCGAGTGCGTGCCTCAACAATGGCGCGGTGGTGCGACTCCGCCCAGGCCACCAGCTGCTGCATGGGCTCAAGAAACGAGCGCCCCAGGTCTGTCAGGGCGTATTCCACCCGCGGCGGCACCTCGGGGTAGAGCGTGCGGGTAATAAAGCCGTCCTGCTCGAGCTGCTTCAATGTGCGAGAGAGCATCTGTTTCGAGATGTCACCGATCTCGCGCATCAGGGCATTGAAGCGCAGGGTTCCGGGCGCCAGTGCCTCCAGTATCAAAAGACTCCACTGATTGCCGATGCGATCAAGCACATCTCGAATTGGGCAGGGCTGTTCGAAAACAATCTCTTCGCCGTCAGATATCGTTGTCATGATCTCTCCATCAAGGGTGTTGTTTATTGTTCATCAGGGGGTGCAGCGGTCACATTTATGTGACCGGGTCAGGCGGCGATGACTTCTTGCGCCGCCTTCGGAACTCACATAGGTTTAGCTTACGGTCTGTCTTTTAGACCATCTATTGGGTAGGAACTCAAGCAGGAAGGTGACTCATGGCAAAGGTGGCATTGATTGGGGCATCGGGTAATGCCGGCTCACGACTTCTGAGCGAACTGTCCGAGCGTGGGCATCAGGTGACGGCCATTGCGCGCAATGCGGACAGGATTGCGTCGCTGCCGGGCGTGACGGCAAGGCAGGGCGATGCCGATGAGTCGCAGGCGCTGGCAGCACTGCTTAAGGGGCATGACGCCGTCATCAGCGCGGTGAACTTCAAGACCAATGACGTGAAAACGCTGGTCGGTGCGGTGCGGTGCGGGATGCCGGTGTCACGCGCTATCTCGTCGTCGGCGGCGCCGGCAGCCTTGAGGTCGCTTTTGAAGAGAAACTCATCGATCAACCGGATTTCCCCGATGCCTACCAGCCCGAGGCGCGCGCCGGCGGCGAGTTTCTGGACTTTCTGCGCGGCGTGGAAGATCTCGAGTGGACCTTTCTGTCGCCTTCTGCCGAGTTCGTGCCCGGCGATCGCACCGGTCAGTTTCGACTCGGCCAGGATCAGCTTTTGACCCATGAGGGCGGCTCCAGCATTTCCTTTGAAGACTACGCCGTGGCGATGGTCGATGAGCTGGAAAACCCCACCCATGTTCGCCAGCGTTTCACCGTCGGCTACTGATCAATCCAACCCTTCTGGAGCATTTGCATGTCGTTACTGAAATCCCTCGGCGTGGCCACCACCGCATTGATGCTGGCCATTCCTGCGGTCTCGTTTGCCCAGTCCGAGTGCGATGTGGATCAGGAAGAGTCCAATCGGGAACTGGTGGTGGACTTCTACAACCAGTTTTTCAACGAGCATGAGACTGAAAAAAGCGGTGAGGTGCTGGCAGGCGACTATATCCAGCACAATCCGGAGGTGCCTGACGGCAAGGCGCCCTTCGTCGATTACTTCTCGGGTTACTTCAAGGAAAATCCGGACTACAAAAGCGAAATCATGCGCAGCGCCGCCGATGGCGATCTGGTCTGGCTGCATGTGCACTCGACCAACGGTGACGAGGATCAGGGCGAGGCCGTGGTGGATATTTTCCGCGTCGATGACGGTAAAATCGTCGAGCACTGGGACGTGATTCAGTCGGTGCCGGAAGAATCCGCCAACGACAACACCATGTTTTAAGCAGGACATGTCCTGAACCGTAGAGCCTCAGGGAGATGACATGATAAAAGCCGCAACCGTTGAAGACGCCGCGTACCGGGCCATGGTGGTGGGTGCCTCCCGCGGCATCGGGCTGGGACTGGTGCGCGTGCTGCTCACGCATGGCTGGCAGGTGACGGCCACGGTGCGCGACACTGCCCGCACGCCGCCGGCGCTGTCAGATCTGCAAAAGCAGCATGACGTCGCGCTCGAGATCATCGAGCTGGATCTGGGCCAGTCCTCCCGGCCTGCTGAACTTGCCCAGTCGCTCGGGCCGCAGGCGCTGAATCTGCTGGTGATTTCGGCCGGCATCATGGGGCCGGATCATCAGCGCGCCGAGCAGGCGAGTCGGGAGGAGACCGGCGAGCTGTTCGATCTTAATGCCATGGCGCCGCTACGGCTGGCCCGTGCGCTGCTGCCTGCCATGACGCCTCAGGGAGTGATCGGCTTTTTAAGCTCCCGCATGGGCAGCGTGTCGCTCAATGATTCAGGCGACCGCGAGCTCTATCGGGCCAGCAAGGCCGCGCTCAACAGCCTCACGCGCGGCTTTGCCGTTAACGAGGCGATCCCTGCTGGGGTCGGCGTGCTGAATCTGCATCCGGGCTGGGTGCAGACCGACATGGGCGGTGATGATGCCCCGGTAACGGTCGAGCAGAGCGTCACCGGGCTGGTGAAGGTGCTGGAAGGTGCGCTGGGTCGGAGCGAGCAGCGGTTTGTGGACTTCGAAGATCAAACGCTCACCTGGTAATGATCCAAAGCGTCAGCGATAGGAAATGGCCCATCAGGGCCATTTTTTTAAATGACCAGGGCTACCTACCGGTCGGTAGCCTTTTGTGTCAGGATGCGCGGCCCGGCGTTTGAACTCCTTGTGGCAAGCGTTACCGGGTTACCGATTTTCTGGAGTAGCGACAATGTCATCCACCATCACACCGGCACTGCGACGGGTGCTCAACGCGGCAGTGATTCAGTTTGCCCGGCATGGCTATGAGGGCGCCTCACTGTCCGGCATTGCCCTTGAAGCCGGGATTCGCAAGGCGTCGCTGTATTCGCATGTCAAAAACAAGGACGCGCTATTCATGGCGGTCTTTGAAGACGCGCTTGAAATGGAAGCGCTCTTTGCCCGGGAATGCTTTGCCCGCCCTGAGCCCGGGCTTCCAGGACAAAACTACTGCGAGTCGCTGCTGGCGCGCTACGCCGATTCCGAGCATTTCCGCTTTCTGCTGCGGACCTCCTATATCCCGCCTGCGTCCCTCTTTGACGAGCTTCAGGAAGGCTATGAAGTCTATATGCAGCAACTGCTGGCGGACTTTACGACCGCACTGCGCCGCCATCTCGGGCAGATTTCCGACCAGGATGCCGAGGTCATGGGGCATGCCTGGATGGGCATGGTCGACAGTCTGCACGTGGCCCTGATCTATATCGGTCAGGCGCGTTTTGAAGCGCGCCTCAACGCCCTGGAGCGTCTCATGGGTGACAGCATCGCAAGGCTTGAACAGGGAGAAACGCCATGACTCAGCAGACGGCTCGGGCTGACGCCTATCAGGGAAACATCGGGCTTTCGCTGGTGATACTGCTGGCGCTTTTGACCGCGCTCGATGCCATGGCCATCGACATGTACCTGCCCGGCATGCCGATGATTGCGCAGACCTACGGCGTTTCGGCCGGCAGCGTGCAGCAGACCCTGTCCGTCTTTCTGGCCGGCCTGGCGCTGGGTCAGTGCCTGTATGGCCCGCTGCTGGAGCGTTTCGGGCGGCGGATGCCGCTCATGGTGGGGCTGGTGATCTTTGTGGCGGGTTCGGTGGCCGCTGCCATGGCGCCCACGCTCGAGTGGCTGCTGGTCGCACGCTTTGCCCAGGCCATCGGCGCTGCCGCCGGGCTGGTGGCGCCGCGCGCCATCGTGGCCGATCTGTGTGACGTCAAAAGCTCGGCCAGAATCTTTTCGCTGCTGATGCAGGTGATGATGATCGCCCCGGTCGTGGCGCCGATGATGGGTGGTTTCATGCTCGAACACGGCGGCTGGCGGGGCATCTTCTGGGTGCTGGCGGTACTCGGCATTACAGGGCTGGTGTGGGGGCTGGTCGCTATCCCTGAATCACTGGACCCCGAGCGTCGGGTGGCGCTGAGCGTGAGCAGCGTGGTGCAGGGCTATCTGGCCCAGTCGCGCCGCCGGGTCTTCATGGCCTACACACTCGCCGGTGGTTTCGTGCTGGGCTCGCTGTTTACCTACATCAGCGCGGCCACCTTCGTGTTTACCGAGCATTTTGGCATGACGCCGACCCATTTCAGCTATCTGTTTGCCGCCAACTCGGTGGGGCTGATTCTGGGCGGGACGCTGGCCAACATTCTCGCCGGTCGTGGCATGACGCCGGCGCGAGTGACCTATCTCGGGCTGGGCGTCCACGCGCTGGCCGGCGGGCTTCTGGCACTGGCCGTCGCGGCCGGCATGGGTACCTTTGAGGTCTATGTCGCGCTGCTGGCGCTGGCGGTCGCCGCGCTCGGGCTGGTGTTTGGCAATCTGACGGCGCTGACCATGAACCATGGCGGCCGACAGGCGGGCGTGGCCTCGGCATTGATGGGCACGCTGCACTACCTGCTGGCCGCCGGCGTGGGTTATGTCGTCAGTCTGGCCACGCAGGGGCCGGCGCTGATGCCGCTGACCATCGCGATCTGCGGCGTTATGGCCATTGTGATGTGTGTGCTGGCAGGGCGGCTGATTCCGCGCGAAGCTGGCGAATGAAAACAGTGGTCGATGCCTTTTCATTAACACGCTATCTTTTCTCCTGACGCCGGGTGCCAGGCACCCACATACAAGCGACAAGGAAATGACTCATGAGTGAACAGGAATACACGCCGCCCACGGTCTGGGAACCCAAGGAGAGTGGCGGCAAGTTTGCCAGCATTAACCGTCCGGTCGCCGGGCCTACCCATGACAAGGCGCTATCGGTCGGCAAGCATCCGTTTCAGCTTTACTCGCTGGCCACGCCCAACGGTGTGAAGGCCTCAATCATGCTCGAGGAGCTGCTGGCACTGGGCCATGAGGGCGCCGAGTACGATGCGTGGCTGGTCGATATCGGCGAAGGGGACCAGTTCGGCAGTGGCTTTGTCGAGGCCAACCCGAACTCCAAGATTCCGGCGCTGATGGATCACACCACCGAGACGCCCACACGGGTGTTCGAATCCGGCTCGATTCTGCTCTATCTGGCGGAGAAGTTCGGCGAACTGCTGCCCGGTGAGCACGTGGCACGCACCGAAACCATGAACTGGCTGTTCTGGCAGATGGGCAGTGCGCCGTTTCTGGGCGGCGGCTTCGGCCACTTCTATGCCTACGCGCCGGTGAAGCTCGAGTATCCGATCGACCGCTACACCATGGAAGCCAAGCGCCAGCTCGACGTGCTCAACCGCCATCTGGCCGATAATCAGTACATGGCCGGCGATGACTACACCATTGCCGACATCGCCATCTGGTCCTGGTATGGTCAGCTGGTGCTGGGTCGTCTGTATGACGCCGCCGAGTTCCTGCAGGTGGAGAGCTATGAGCACGTGATGCGCTGGGCGAAGGATATCGATGCCCGCCCGGCCGTGCAGCGCGGTCGCATGGTCAATCGCACCTTCGGCGAGCCGGAAACCCAGCTCCACGAGCGCCACGATGCCAGCGACTTCGACACCAAAACGCAGGACAAGATTGGTCAGAACTGATCGCGTCCAATCCTGAACGACAAGAAGCCCGGCTCCGTGCCGGGCTTTTTGATGTCTGCAGCCTGAATGCGCACGCTGGCGGCAACGTGTCGCGTGTCATCTGTCGCCCGGAACGACGGCGCTGCGTATGCTGTTGTCATCAAGAAAATGGATGAACCAGGCAAGGGGAAGCACCGATGGAAGAGGGCAGCGTGAAGGATGATCGCCACGATGTGATCGTGATCGGCGGTGGCGCGACCGGGCTGGCGGCGGCGCGCATTCTGGCCCGACGCGGCAAACGGGTGGCGCTGCTGGAGCGCGAGGCGCGCGTGGGCGGCAATATCAGCAGCCGCAGTGATGGTGACTGGCAGACCGAGATCGGCCCCAACACGCTGATCATGAAGCCCCCACTCTACAACCTGCTTGAGGAGATGGATCTGCTCAAGGAAGCGCAGTCCGCCGGGCCCCAGGCCCAAAAGCGTTTTGTGGCCATGGATGGTCGGCCGGTCGCGCTGCCGACCCACCCGCTGCGCGCCCTGAATAACCCATTGATCGGTCGCGAAGGCTGGTCGCAGATCGTGCGTGAACCCTTTGTCAAACGCAGCAGTGCCCCTGAGGAGAGCCTGGCCGGCTTCGTCGAGCGCCGTCTGGGCCGGCGGGTGCTGGAGCGGATGGTCGATCCGTTTGTGTCGGGCGTTTATGCCGGTGACCCGCAACGGCTCTCGGTGCAGGCGGCCATGCCACGGCTGGTGGCGATCGAGCGTGAATACGGCTCGCTGATTCGCGGTGGAGTGGTGAAGTTCTGGCAGTCGCGCCGGGCCGAACCTGCCATGCCCACCGAGTGGCGGGGCAAGCTGGTGAGCTTCCCTGCGGGGCTGGGGCGCCTGGCCGAACGGCTCGGTGAAGAGATCGAGGCCCACGGCGGCGAGATCGCGTGTCAGTGTGACGTGGCCGCCATCAGCAAAGTAGATGATGGCTGGGAGGTGATCGACAGCGAGGGGCGCATCCGGCGCACCCGCGAGCTGGTGCTGGCGGTCTCGGCACCCGTGGCCATCCAGCTTCTGGCGCCGCTGGACGAGGCGCTGACCGCGCCACTCAATGAGATCGCCTATCCGCCGGTCAACGCGGTGGCGCTGGGCTTTCGCCGCGAGGACATCACGCATGCCCTCGACGGTTTTGGCGTGCTGATCCCGAGCATCGAAAAGCGCCGCACGCTGGGGGCGCTGTTCTCCTCGACCATCTTTGACGGTCGTGCCCCGGACGGGCACTGCCTGATCAACGCCTTTATCGGTGGTCGGCGTCAGCCTGAAGCGGCCGAGGGCAGCGATGCCGACCAGGTGCAGCAGGTCCTCTACGATCTGCGCGATCTGCTGGGCATTCGCGGTGACCCGGTCTGGCAGCAGGTCAGCCGCTGGCCGCAGGCCATTCCGCAGTATGAGCTGGGCCATCTGGATCGGATCAAGCGGCTGGATCAAGCGCTGGAACATCACGATGGTCTTTCGCTGGTGGGCAACTGGCGAGACGGTATCGCGGTGGGGGATTGCCTGGAAAATGGCCGTCTGCTCGGCGAGCGACTGGCCGCCGAATAGTCGAGACGGCAGTGGAATCGGTGCAACCGTCGCCGCTGTCGTTGTCCTGTCATATTCATTGCCCAGGATTGTCATCTCTATAGAACAATCCGGGGAATGAACTCATGCGAACGACCTCCTTTAGCGCGCTGGCTGCCTTTCTGCTGGCCCTGCCGCTGGCGCAGACGGCTCAGGCCGATTTTCAGTTGAGCAGCCGCTACAGCGACAGCGACGGCGACATGGTCGCGGATGTGCCCACCGATTCTTCGCAGTGGCGCGATCCGAGCACCCTCATCTTTGCCTACACCCCGGTCGAGGACCCGGCCATGTACGCCGACGTGTGGTCAGGTTTTCTCGATCACATGAGCGAGGTGACCGGCAAGCGGGTGCAGTTCTTCCCGGTGCAGTCCAATGCCGCACAGATCGAGGCGATGCGCGCCGGCCGTCTGCATGTGGCCGGCTTCAGTACCGGCACCACACCGCTGGCGGTGGCCTGCGCCGGCTTTCGCCCCTTCACCATGATGGCCGCCGAGGATGGCGCCTTTGGCTATGAGATGGAGATCATCACCTGGCCGGGCTCCGGCATTGACGATGTCGAGGGTCTCAAGGGCAAGGAAATGGCCTTCACGTCTGAAACCTCCAACTCGGGTTTCAAGGCGCCGTCGGCGATTCTGGATGCCGAGTTCGGCCTCCAGGCCGGACGCGACTACGAGACAGTGTTCTCCGGGGCGCACGACAGCTCGATCCTGGGGGTCGTCAATCATGACTATACCGCCGCGGCGATTGCCAACTCGGTGCGCGATCGCATGGTCGAACGCGGCGTGGTACAGGCCGATCAAATGACGACGCTCTATACGTCGCAGACGTTCCCGACCACCGGCTATGGCGTGGCCCATGACCTCAATCCCGAACTGCAGGAGAAGATTCAGGAGGCCTTCCGGACCTTTGACTGGCAGGGCTCGGGGCTTGAGAAGGAGTTTGGCAGCGGTGGCGAGTCGCAGTTTGTCGAGATCAACTTCAAGGACGACTGGGAAGTGATTCGCACCATCGATGAGGCCAACGGCGTGAGCTACGAGTGCGGTTGATGTCTATGGCGCCACTCATCCGGCCGGGCGATGGGCGCCCGGCCGCCACTCATGGAGGCGTGTCATGCTGACCCTCAAGGGGCTCTCCAAAACCTATCGCACCGGCGACAGTGCTCTAAACGAGGTTTCCTTCACCGTGCCGGGCGGCCAGATCGTGGGCCTGATTGGCCCTTCGGGGGCCGGCAAGTCGACCCTGATTCGCTGCATCAACCGGCTGGTCGAGCCCACCGCCGGCCAGGTCCTGCTGGGCAATATCGACCTGACGCGACTGGGTGGCGCCGGGCTTCGCACCCAGCGCCGGCGCATCGGAATGATCTTTCAGGAATATGCCCTCGTCGAGCGCCTGACCGTGATGGAGAACGTGCTTTCCGGCCGACTCGGCTATGTGCCGTTCTGGCGCAGCTGGACGCGTCGTTTTCCGGCCGAGGATATTCAGCGCGCCTGGGCGCTGCTGGACCGCGTGGGCCTGATGGCGCACGCCAACAAGCGCGCCGATGCACTCTCCGGCGGCCAGCGCCAGCGCGTCGGTATCGCCCGGGCGCTGGCCCAGGAGCCGGAGCTTTTGCTGATTGATGAGCCCACCGCCAGTCTTGATCCGCGCACCAGCCGCCAGATCATGCGGTTGCTCACCGATATCTGCGCCGAGCGCCATCTGCCGGCCATCGTTAACATCCACGATGTGCCGCTGGCAAAGCAGTTCGTGCAGCGCCTGATCGGGCTGCGCGCCGGCCAGGTGGTCTTTGACGGCGCGCCGCAGGCACTCGATGAGGCCATGCTGACGCATATCTATGGCGAGGAAGACTGGCAGCCGGCCGCGCCGGAGGAGGATGACGCGCCACCCGAGCCGACCATCACCGACGCGCGGGCGCTGGTCTCATGAGCACCTCGAACTATCCGCGCCACTGGAAGCGCCCACCGCAGATCATCCAGCACCCGGGCTGGCGGCTGGGGCTGGGGATTGCCGCCATGGTGTATCTGGTGCTGGCGATCGGCTCCCTGGAGATCGACTGGCAGCGGGTCAGCATCGGCCTGGAGCGTGGCCAGCGCTTCGTGGTGGGCTTTCTGCAGCCGGATTTTGTCAGCCGTCAGCGCGATATTGTGCAGGGGCTGAGCGAGAGCCTGACCATGACGCTGACCTCGACCGTGGTCGGCATTCTCATATCGATCCCGATCGGCATCGGCGCGGCGCGCAATCTAACGCCGCGGCCGGTCTATCTGGTGTGTCGCTCTATCATTGCGGTCAGCCGCTCGCTGCAGGAGATCATCATCGCCATCTTTTTGGTAGCGATGTTCGGTTTTGGCCCCTTTGCCGGATTTCTGACGCTCGCCTTTGCCACCATCGGCTTTCTGGCCAAGCTGCTGGCCGATGATATCGAGGAGGCAAGCCACGCGCAGCTCGAAGCGATACATGCCACCGGCGCCTCCTGGTGGCAGATGATCAACTACGCCGTCGAGCCGCAGGTGCTGCCGCGCCTGATCGGGCTGTCGCTCTATCGCCTTGACATCAACTTTCGCGAAAGCGCGGTGATCGGCATTGTCGGCGCCGGCGGCATCGGTGCGACGCTCAATACCGCCATCGATCGCTACGAGTACGACAGCGCCGGTGCCATTTTGCTGATCATCATCGCCATCGTGATGGTCTCGGAGTACACCTCGGGGCTGGTGAGGAAATGGGTACAATGAACGAGCCACAACACTACTCGCAGCTGTGGCAGTGGCGCACGCCGCGCGTGCAGCTGCTGCTCTGGGCCGGCTGGCTGGCGCTGGTGGCACTGTTTGTCTGGTGCTGGCAGGTGATGACCCAGGACACCATCTGGGCGTTCGTGCTGGATGCCCCGGCGCAGGCCGCCGATATCGGCAGTCGGATGGTGCCACCGCGCTGGGGCTATCTGCCCGAGCTGATGGCGCCGCTGTGGGACACGCTCAATATCGCCACCCTGGGCACGCTGGGTGGGGTGATCATGGCCGTGCCGGTCGCCTTTCTGGCTGCGCGCAATACCACCCCGAGCGTGGCGCTGGTGCGCCCGGTGGCGCTTTTCATCATCGTGACCTCGCGCTCGATCAACTCGCTGATCTGGGCGCTGCTGCTGGTCGCCGTCATCGGCCCCGGGCTGCTGGCCGGCATCGTGGCCATCGCGCTGCGCTCGATCGGCTTTGTGGCCAAGCTGTTGTATGAAGCGATCGAGGAGACTGACGCCCGCCAGATCGAAGCCATTGCTGCGACCGGCGCCGGTCGTGCCCAGGTCCTCAACTACGCCTACCTGCCACAGCTGCTGCCGGCCTTTTGCGGCATTTCGGTCTTTCGCTGGGACATCAACATCCGCGAAAGCACGATTCTCGGACTGGTCGGTGCTGGCGGTATCGGGCTCAAGCTGCAGGCCTCGCTCAACGTGCTCGCCTGGCCGCAGGTCACCATGATTCTGCTTTTGATCCTGGGCACGGTGGTGATCAGCGAGTGGGTCTCGGCGCGGATTCGACGGGCGATTATTTAGCTCTGATAACGACGGCAGGTGGACGGCAGCATAAAGTAGCGCCCCGGTATCCCGAATACCGGGGCGCTACTGCTTGAGTCCGACAGGTATGTCGCGACAGGAGACGTGACATTACCGCCTGCAGTTAGTGCTGGTGGGAATAAGCACATGCGCCCCTGCTGTACTTTCTTGCCCGCACGTTAATGGCATAATCCCCGCCCAGAGAAAAGCGGCTGTCTGTCAGGCCGTGACCGGTGTCCGTTCGACGCTGTGGTCAAGGCTGTTTCCCGTCTTCAAGGATGTCTGATGAAAACCCTGTTTCGCGCCTATCTCAAGGCTTCCCTGATCCTGCGCGTGACGCTGGCGCTGGTGCTGGGGGTGGTCGCCGGCCTCCTTGGCGGCGAGTACGTCACCTGGCTGGCGCCGCTGGGCGATCTGCTGCTGCGTCTTCTGCAGTTTCTGATCGTGCCCATCGTGCTCTTTACCCTGATGGTGGGTATCAATCAGGCCAATGTGAGCAGCATGGGCCGCATCGGGCGCAAGGTGTTGCTCTATTACGTGGTGACCACGGCGCTGGCGATCATGGTAGGACTGGCCGTGGCGACGCTGTTCAATCCCGGGCAGGGCATGACGCTGGACAGCAGCGCCAGCGTCAGCGTGCCGGAGAATCCGGGGCTGGTGCAGGTGCTGTTGAATATCGTGCCCAGCAACATCGTCTCGGCGTTTGCCGAACCCAACCTGCTGGGGATCATCTTCACCGCGGTGGTGTTTGGTCTGGCGCTACTGTTCATGCGTGCGTCCAGTGAGCAGCGTGAGATGGGCGACAATCTCTATCGCATTCTGGAAGGACTCAACGGTGTCACCATGAAGGTGATGGCGGGCGTGTTGCATGTCGTGCCCATCGGCGTGTTTGCGATCGTCGCCAACACGGTCAGCCAGCAGGGGCTCGAGACCATCCTGTCACTGGGCAACATGGTGATGGTGCTCTACATCGCACTGGGTGTGCATCTGCTGGTCTACTGCGTGCTGATGAAGCTTTTTGGCGTGCGCCTGCGGGATTTCTTTCGCGAGGCGCGCACGCCCATGGCGACCGCCTTTGCCACCCAGAGCAGCACCGGCGTGCTGCCGCTGAGTCTCAATGCCGCCAGTCGCATGGGGCTGCCGCAACCGCTGTACGGTTTCAGCCTGCCGCTGGGCGCGACCATCAACATGGACGGCGCGGCCATTCGTATTGCCATTTCGGCGGTGTTTGCCGCCAACGTGATGGGGACGCCGCTGGATCTGACCACCATGGCCGAGATCGTGCTGATCGGTACGCTGATTTCGATTGGTACCGCCGGGGTGCCGGGAGCAGGGATCGTGATGATCGCGACCGTCTTCTCCCAGGTCGGTCTGCCGATCGAGACCGTGGCCCTTCTGACCTCGATCGATGCGCTGGTCGGCATGGGCTGCACGGCGCTTAACGTCACCGGTGATCTGGCCGGTACGGCGCTGATCGCGCGCAGCGAGCGCAAGGAACGCAAGGCAGTGTCAAAAGCGAAAAGCGGCCCCGCCGAGTCCGCCAAAAGGGAGCCGCGGCTGTGACGACCACCACGGATTACCTGATCATCGGTGCCGGCAGCATGGGGCTGGCGACTGCGGACTGGCTGGCCCATCACACTGATTCCAGCGTGCAGCTGCTCGATGCCCACAGCCCGCCCCATACACAGGGTGCCCATCACGGCGAGACGCGGCTGTTGCGTCAGGCCTACGGCGAGGGCAGCAGCTACGTGCCGCTGGCCAAACGCGCGCTGGCGCTCTGGAAGGCGCTTGAAGCCGAGAGCGGCGAATCACTCTTTCTGCCCACCGGCGTGATCAACATCGGCCCGCCCGAGGCGCCCTTTATCGGGCAGGTCGAGGCCAGCGCTCGACAGCACGGTCTGGCGCTCGACAGTCTGAAGGGGGATCAGGTTGCTCGGCGCTGGCCCGGCTGGGCGCTGGACGCCACCATGAATGGCGGCTTCGAGGCTGAGGCCGGTGTGCTGTACGTGGAGCGTATTCTGGCGTGCTGGCGCGCCCGCGTTGAGCGCAGCCCGAACGTTGCGCTTGAAACCGGTGCCCAGGTCATGCAACTGGCGCGCCGCGAGCAGGGCGGCTGGGAGGCGATCTGCGCCGATGGCCGACGCTTTACCGCCGAGCGGGTGCTGCTTTCGGCGGGGCAGCACATCGCACCGCTGATGGCAGAACTGGGCGTTGATTTGCCGCTCACCCGGGTGCGCAAGACCTTTGCCTGGTATGACTGCGACGCGCGCTACGCGGTGGACAATTTTCCGGGGTTCAGCCTGAACACGCCTTCCAGCGGCGTCTATTATGGTTTTCCCGATATCGACGGGGCCGGCTTCAAGATGGGCCGCCATGACAGCGGCCAGCCGCTACCGCCCGGCGAGGCGATGGCCGAGTTTGGTGAGTTTGAGGATGACGTCAGCGAACTCCAGCAGGTAGTGGATCGTTACTTTCCCGGCGTTGGTGCACTGCGCTTTGGTGCGGTGTGTCAGTACATCCGCACGTCCGATGAGCATTTCCTGATCGATGAGCCGCTGCCCGGATTGATCGTGGCCGGCGGCTTTTCCGGTCACGGCTTCAAGTTTGCCAGCGCGCTGGGCGAGGCACTCGGCATCTGGCTGGCTGAGCAGCGTCGCCTGCCAGAGCTGGCCCTGTTTGAAATGGCGCGCTTTGCATCGCCGGGGCGCCGTCCTGCATGAGCATTGCGCCTTTCAATAGACTGACCTGTCCGCTCGATGGTGCGCCGCTTTGTCGTACCGAGTCAGGCTGGTGCTGCCCGCAGGGCCATACCTTCGATGTGTCGCGTCAGGGACACGTCAATCTGCTGCCGGTACAGAAAAAGCGCTCGCTTGATCCGGGGGACAGCAAGGCCATGATCGTCGCCCGGCGGCGCTTTCTGGAGGCCGGCCACTATCAGGGCATTGCCGAAGCCGTCAGCCGCCGGGTACTGGCTCAGGCACCTGAACATGACCGGCTTGCCGTGCTGGATGCCGGCTGTGGCGAGGGCTACTACCTGCGGGCGCTCGCAGACGCCGGGGTGGTGCAGCATGAGCTTGCGCTGCTGGGGCTGGATATCTCCAAGTGGGCGGTGCAGGCCGCGGCCGGGCGTGACAAGCGCATGCAATGGGTGGTGGGCAGCAACGCGGCGCTGCCGGTGCCGGATCACAGCCTGGATGTGGTGCTGTGCATGTTCGGCTTCCCGACGCCTGCCGAGTTTGCCCGCGTGCTCAAGCCCGGCGGGCTGCTTTTGGAGGTCGAGGCCGGGCCGGATCATCTGATTGAACTGCGTGAAATCATCTATCCGACGCTCAAGGCACCCCGCGAGCCTCGGCAGACGGCTGAGGTTGGATTTTCAGCCGATACGGTGGAGACCGTGCGCTACGCACTGTCGCTGGACAGCGCCGAGCAGATTGCGGACCTGCTGGTCATGACGCCGCATCTCTATCGTGCCAGTGCCGAGGGGCGCGCACGGGCCGAGGCCCTCACCCATCTGGATGTCACGGTGGATGTGCAGCTCACCAGCAGTCTGCGTCTTTAACGGGGTCGTATCTCGCAAGACAGCCCGGCCATGGCCGGGCTGTCTTGTATCGAATGCGCGCCTTGCGACCCTTTTTCAGGGCATCATGCCGGGCAGCATGCGCTTGTAAAGATCAAACAGAATCCACAGCGTGCCGCCGCACAGGATCACCAGAATCAGCACGGTGAAGAGAACCAGCAGTAGGTCTTCGCGCTTGTTTTTGGCCAGCGTAATGTGCATGAAAAAGCGCAGATGCACGATGACCTGGGCCAGCGCGCAGCCCCCGATCGTGAGCCACAGCGTCATGCGCTCGACATCGGCGAAGGCGACCAGCCCAAAGGGGATCAGCGTCAGCACCAGCGCCAGTCCAAACCCCCACAGATAGCTTCGCTGCTCGGTTTTGCACTCGCGGGCTTCCTGCTCGTTGAGTTGGCGCGTACTCATGACAGCCCTCCCAGATAGACCAGTGAAAAAATGCCGATCCAGACGATGTCCAGGAAGTGCCACAGGATCGCCAGGCGCAGAATGCCGGTCTTGACCGGAGCGTCCAGGCCGTGGACGGCCATCTGACCCAGAAGGGCCACCAGCCAGATACAGGCGCCGGTCACGTGCAGGCCATGCAGCGGCACCAGCGAGAAAAACGCCGACAGATAGCCGCTGCGCGAGGGCACGCCGCCCTTGTCGAACATGCTGTGAAAGTCCTTGAGCTCGAAGAACAGAAACGCAAGGCCAAGCGCCAGCGTGACCAGCAGCCACACCACCAGGCGCGCCTTGTCTTCGCGGTACTTGAGGGCAAGGGAGGCCATGCCGAAGGTGACGCTGCTGACCAGCAGGATCATGGTCTGAATGAAGGCGCTTTTGAGTTCGAAAAGCTCTTTGGGCCCCGGCCCGCCGGCGGTGCCGCCCAGCATGGTGACGTAGGTGGCAAACAGCAGCCCAAATAAAATCAAATCGCTCATCATGAACACCCAGAAACCGAACACCATCTCCTCGCGGGTGTCCTCTTCCTGGGCGTGCGCCGGCCCCAGATTGAGGCCGGGATGGCGACTGTTGCCTTCAAGCGCGCGAGTGTTGCCTGAACTCATTGCACGGCTCCCTCGATGGGTGGCACGGGTCGACCGTGATTGGAGGTGGTCTGCTCAAGCGACCGGTCGATCGGGTGGGTCAGCCTGACCTGTTCCAGCCAGTGCTCGTGGGTGCGCTGTACTTCACAGGCTGCAATGGTGCGGGTGGTGGTGCGCCCAAAGCCGCGGGCGATGACGGCGACCAGCGTTACCAGACCCGCGCCGATCACCAGCCACCACATGTACCAGGTCAGGCCAAAGGCCATGGCCAGACCGGTGATGCCAATGATTACGCCCATGGCACTGTTGGCCGGCATTTCGATATCGTCGTATCGATCCGGCGCCTGCCAGCCCTGGCCGCGGTCCTTCTCGGTCATGAAGGCATCGATGCTGTAGATTTCGGGAATCACCGGGAAGTTGTATTCCGGCGGCGGTGATGAGATGCCCCATTCCAGCGTTCGGCCATCCCAGGGGTCGCCGGCAAAGACGTTGTTGGCGTGACGGTCGCGAATGCTCACCCATAGCTGGATCAAAAGGCACAAAAGCGCCGCCAGGATCACCAGGGCGCCGATACCGGCGGTAATCATCCAGGGCACATACTGCGGTTCGAAATACGCCACCGAGCGACGCGGCATGCCCATCAGCCCCAGCACGTAGAGCGGGAAGAAGGCCAGCATGAAACCGATGATCCAGCAAAAGGCGGCCCGGTAACCCCAGCGCTCTTCCAGACGAAATCCGAAGGCCTTGGGGAACCAGAAGTTGGTCGCGCTGAGCATGCCGAACAGGAGCCCGGGGATCAGCATGTTATGAAAGTGGGCAATCAGAAACAGCGAGTTGTGTACCTGATAGTCCACGCTGGGCGTGGCGAGGATGATGCCGGTCATGCCGCCCAGCACGAACAGCATGATAAAGCCGATGGCATAGACCATCGGTACCGACAGGCGGATGCGCCCGCGGTACATGGTCAGCATCCAGTCATACACCTTCACCCCGGTGGGAATGCCGATCAGCATGGTGGCGATGCCGAAGGCGGCGTTGATGTGCGCGCTCTGGCCCATGGTGAAAAAGTGATGCAGCCAGACGGTAAACGACAGGATCGCAATGCACATGGTGGCAATGACGAGGATTTTGTAGCCGTAGATGCGCTTGCCGGAGAAGGTGGCAAAGATCTCGGAGAAGATGCCAAAGGGCGGCAGGATCAGAATGTAGACCTCGGGGTGACCAAAGGCCCAGAGCAGATTGACGTAGTTCATCATGTTGCCGCCCAGATCGGTGGTGAACATGTGAAAGTCGAGATAGCGATCCAGCGCCAGAAGCCCTGTGGCCACAGTCAGCGGTGGCATGCCAAAGATCATCAGAATCGCCGTGCACAGCGCCGTCCAGGTAAAGAGCGGCATGCGAAAGAGCGTCATGCCCGGGGCGCGTTTTTTGAAGATGGTGACGGCGAAGTTGATGCCGGTCAGCGTCGAAGAGAGCGTGGAAAGTGTCACCGCCCAGAGCCAGTAATCGACCCCCGCGCCGGGATTATAAGAAAGCTCCGTAAAGGGCGGGTAGCCGGTCCAGCCGCCGGTGGAAAAGGGCGCCAGTACCAGCGAGATCATGGTCAGGGCCGCGCCGGCCGCCGTCAGGCCGAGACTTATCTGGTTCATGACCGGAAAGGAGAGATCCCGCGCGCCGATCTGCAGGGGCATCACGTAGTTGATAATGCCGGTCAGAAACGGCATCGCCATGAAAAAGATCATGATCGTGCCGTGGGTGGTAAAGAGTTCCCCGAAATGCTCGGCGGTCAAAAAGCCGCCATCGAGCCCCACCGCCTGCTGAGCGCGCATGAACACGGCCTCAATGATGGCGCGTGACAGCATCACAAGGGCAATGACGATAAACATGATGCCGATCTTTTTATGGTCGGGGCTGGTCAGCCACTTCGACCACAGGTACTTCCACTTGCCAAGCCAGGTCACCAGCACGATGGCCGCCAGTATCCCCAGCACCACCATGCCGGCCGCGCCGGTGGCGATCACGCCGTTGATGATGCTCATGGCCGAATGATCGTCCAGCATGCTCCAGAAGGGCAGCGCGTCCCAGCCAAGACGGCCAAAAATCAGGCTCGTTGCATCGCTCATGGCTGCGCCTCCTTGTGCTGATGTGAGGACGATTGCGGGTCGGAAGCGGAAGATGTGTCATCGTCTGGGGGTGTTTGAATCACGCTGGTACGGGTGGCCCCCAGCTGCGGCGGCGAGACATCAGTCGTTGACCAGTCGATGGGCGAGCCCTCCATGATGATATGGAAGAGCCCGTCCGGCACCGGCGCGAAGCGAATCACCGCGTCGCTGTCATGCGTATCAAGACCGAGGGCGCGCGCCGCATCGCGGTTGTCACCCTTTTGCGCGATGATTTTGTAGGCACTTTGATTCAGCGGTTGCCCCTGCTCCCGGGTGCGCTGAACAAAGTCGTCAAAGGCGTCATCATCCACGGCGCGGGTAATAAAGCGCTGGCGGTGAAAGCCCTCGCCGTTGTACTGCATGTTCTTGCCTTCGAAACGGCCCGGGTGATCCGCCTTGAGGTGTAGCCGGGTCACCATGCGGTTCATGACATCGATCTGGCTGCCCAGCGCCGGGATAAAAAACGACTGCAAAACCGTGGCCGAGGTGAGCGAAAAGGCGATTGGTCGATCCACCGGGATAACCAGCTGACCCATCGTGGCGATCCCCTGGTCGGGATAGATGAAAAGCCATTTCCAGTCGTAGCCCACGACCTGTATTTCCAGTGGCGGCTTGTCGCCGGCAATGGGTCGGTAAGGGTCAAGCTCATGGGTCTGGCGCCAGACATAGACGCTTAAAATGGCAACGATCAGGATCGGTACCGCCCACATGACGATATCCAGCCAGCGCGACATGTACCATTTGGGTCGGTACACCGCGTGGCCGCGATAACGATAGCGCCACAAAATCAGCGGCGTCTGTATGATGACCGGGATCACCACGATCATGACCAGTGCGATGACGACCCAGAAATGATAACGCTGTGCCTCGGCGACCTGTCCCTGCGGGTTCATGAAGCCGGGCATGTCAGCGCCGCAGCCTGACAGCGCTACCAGGGGAAGCAGTACCGGGAAAAGGTGCAGAGCGCATCTTCCGCCCTGGCGTAAAAAGTATCCTGTGCGTCCCTTCACGGACATATCTCCTCAATCCTTGATACGAGATAGTTCCCTATGTCTCGACGTGCTCCGAGTCGGGCACCACTATAGCCAGACATTGTCGCTTAAGCATTACTGAAGGTTACGATCGGGGCGTTTTTTGATCCCGTTCGACACGTCTCAATCCCAGGCAAGGAAGCGCATCACATGATCAATGAAGAGAGTCACAGGCATCTTGAGCGCTGTGTAGCGCTGGCGCGCGAGGCCCTTGAGGCCGGCGATGATCCCTTTGGCAGCGTGCTGGTCGATGGCAGTGGCGAGGTGTTGCAGGAAGCGCGCAACTGCGTGGTGACAGGGGATGCCACCGAGCATCCGGAGCTTGCGCTGGCGCGCTGGGCGGCGGCGCACATGACCCCCGAGGCGCGCGCCCGTGCCACGGTCTATACCTCAGGCGAGCACTGCCCGATGTGCGCTGCCGCCCACGCCTGGGCGGGGTTGGGGCGTATTGTCTTTATCAGTTCCTCGGAGCAGCTGGGCGAATGGCTTGCGCAGCTCAAGGCGCCGGCCTCACCCGTGCGCATGCTGCCCATCCACGCGATCGCGCCTGAGGTGGTGGTAGAAGGGCCGGTCACGGCGCTGGTGGATGCCGTTCGGGCACTGCATGAAAGACGCCATCGCACGCCTCACAACACGCCCCACAAAAGGGTCCTGCCGTTCACTGGATCGTTTGAACGCTAGCCGCGCTGATCGAGCAGCTGCGCCTTCAGCTTGTCGGGCACCTTCTTGATGATCAGCCGGTCCTGCGTCTCGTTGTACTCGATGCTGTCGCCGAGCAGGTGGGAGTCAAAGCTGATCGACATGCCGCTGGCGCGCCCGGTAAAGCGGCGAAACTGCTGCAGGGTGCGCTTGTCTGGCGGGATTTCCGGAGAGAGGCCGTAATCCTTGTTGCGGATGTAGTCATAAAAGGCGTCCGGACGTTCGTCATCCACCAGGCTTGAAAACTCCTCGAGGGTAATCGACTCACCGCGCTTTGACTGATCGCTGGCGTAGTCGATCACCGCATCGGTCTTCTCGCGACTCCGGGACTCATCCATCGACTCGCTTTCGACATAGTCGCTGAAGGCCTTGAGCAGGGTGCGGGTCTCGCTGGTGGCATCCACGCCCTCGGTGCAGCCGAGAAAGGCCTGAAATTCTTCGCTGAGCTTCTTGCCGCCGCGATCGCGGGTGAAGGCAATATATTGCTTCGACTGACCGGCCTGCCACTGGGTCAGGTCGATGCGTACGGCCAGCGTCATCTGGTTCAGGTTGAGCTGGCGGCCCGTGGTGACATTGAACTGCTCATCGAGCGTGAAGCCCTCCCGATAGTGGAGCAGGGCCACGGTCAGAAATTCGGCTTCGCCCTGGCGGGCATGAACGAACAGTAGCGGGCCCCCGGTGGGAAGATGCTCATCAATCAGCGTGCGAAAGCCTTCGGCGCCCTGCTGTGTAAAGGCGACAAAATCGAGATTGCCGGCCAGGTACTCGCTCAAGGATTTGGAAAACGCGCTCTGCGACCCGTCACCGTTAAAATGCCCCCAGCCCTTGGTCTTGCCGTTGAAGGTTGCATTGAAGTGGTTGAGCAGGCTCTCCATGGCCGCTGACTCGGCCATGGGGGATTGTGCAGCGCTGAGTGTCGCGTTCTGGTCGTCGGCGGACTTGTCGAGATGATGGACGATGCTTTGAAGAATCGGCATGACAATGATCCGGCAGAAAATGTGGCGCGATGATAACGCGCCAGAGGCCTCAGGGGCAGGGCAGGTCCTTGAGGGCCATCGCCGGGGGCGGCATGATGGCCACATGATGCTCTCAAATATTCGTGGTTATCGTCGTGAGGACTTCAGCGACCGGCGCGACCCGGTCGGCGGCGCCTGAATACAGCGTTATCTGTTGTCTGCGCTACCGTCCGAGGCAATGCCCATCGCATCGCGGAACGTGTCGATCACATTGCCGCCTGGGGTTGAGCGCCGTCCTGGTGAGTAATGCTGGTCCCGGCCTGGGTCTGGGGCTGACCCTGTGTCAAAGCGGTCTGACCCTCGCTGGTATTGGATGGTGAGGGCGCGCCGGCGAAAACCGTGCCGTAGATCAGCAGAGTGGCGGCCGCTATCGCCAGGCATTTGTCAGTCAACATCATGGTGGTGAAACTCCCGATCCCGAATCATGTCGTCAGCCCTGATCAACTTGAAGCGATATCGTGACTGTTTAATGACAATGGTGGTCGGGAGAGGAAGGCGTCTTTATATGGGCATTTTTCAGATATGCCGGTCGAAACCGCGTTTCTGGTCTATACCTCCACAGAGCGTTACCCTTTTTAATCCCACCGTAAGATTTCGAAACGGTGCATTTTGTATGGCAAGGAGGCCTTTATATGTCACGTTTTTCCCGCTTTACCCGCGCCGGTGCCCTGGCGCTTGCCGCTGTGCTGGGGGCCACCACGCTGTCCGCCTGTACCACGACCAGCCCTTCCGATCGCCAGAGCCAGATGGCCAAGCGCGCCGAACTTGATCAAAGCGTGCAGGAGACGCTTGATCGGTTGTATCGCACGGCGCCTCAGGCCCGCAATCTGGTGCAAAAATCGGAAGGGGTGCTGGTATTCCCGGGCGTGCTCGGCGCCAGCTTCGTGTTCGGGGCCAGCCACGGCGATGGTCAGCTCTTGATCGATGGGGCGGAAGCCGGCTACTACACCACCACCAGCGGTTCGATCGGGTTTCAGGCCGGCGCTCAGTCGCAGGCCGTGGTCTATCTGCTGATGACCGAGCGGGCGCTTAATCGTGTACGCAGTGATAACGGCTGGTCGGTGGGGGCCAATGCCGGAGTCGCCGTGGCCGATATCGGTGCCAACGGTCAGATCACCAACAATACCGCCAATCAGGAAGTCGTCGCCTTTGTCATGAACAATCAGGGCATCCAGGGTGGGGTGTCGCTGGAAGGGGCGAAAATTTCCAAGGTGGGTCGCTAACCTCAGGTATCGAGGGTGCTGCTCGCCTTTTGAAAATGAAAAACCCACCGGCTGGTGGGTTTTTTTGATGCATGCGCGGGCGTCAGGCGTTCTCGGGCAGCTCGGCGTTGTGGAAGACGTTCTGTACGTCGTCCAGATCATTGAGCATGCCCAGAAATTTCTCGAGCTGTGCAACATCCTCGCCTTCGACCGGGGTCGCGGTCTGCGGGACGAACTGGATTTCATCCGTTTCAAAATCCATGTCACCGAAGGCGTCCAGCAAGGCCTGCTTGGCTTTGGCATATTCGGTGTGCGGGGCAAAGACCGTGAGTCTGCCGTTTTCGTTTTCGATGTCGCTGACATCAACATCGGCTTCCATCAGCGCCTCGAGCACGGCATCGTCATCCTCGCCCTTGAAGGCAAGAATGGCGCTGTGATCGAACATGTGGCTGACGCTGCCTGGCGTGCCGATCTTTGATTTCGTCTTGGTAAAGACGCCGCGCACATCGCCGAAGGTGCGGTTGGGGTTGTCGGTCAGACACTCCACGATCACCATGCAGTTGCCGGGGCCAAAGCCTTCATAGCGTGCCGGCGAGAAGTCCTCACCGCCTGCGCCATTGGCCTTGTCGAGCGCCTTGTCGATGACGTGTGAGGGCACCTGATCCTTCTTGGCCCGCTCGATCAGACCGCGCAGCGTCAGGTTACCCGACGGATCGGTACCACCTGACTTGGCGCAGACATAAATTTCACGCCCGTACTTGCTGTAGACCTTGGTCTTGGCGTCGGCCGTTTTGGCCATGGATTCCTTGCGGTTCTGGAAAGCCCTGCCCATATCGAATTCCGTTCCTTGATTACCATTATGCGGCGATTTTACGTTAACCCCGCCGGGAGCGAACAGCGTTATTTGAAGCGACCCGCGTCGGGGCAGGAAAGCACCCGACCCGCGGATATTGAGCATCGGCTCTGTTATGCTGCGCGCCCTGCACATATTGCCTTGCATGACGGCAGTCCCTTCTCTAACAGCCTACAAGGATTTGTCCTCATGTCGAATGATGCCCCCGGCGCCGTGACCGACTTTGCATCGCTGGCCCTGCCGCCTGCGCTTTCGGATAACCTGGCAACGCTGGGCTATCACGCCATGACCCCCATCCAGGCCGAAAGCCTGCCGCTGATGCTGGCCGGTCGGGATGTGATCGGCCGCGGGCGCACCGGCTCCGGCAAGACCGCCGCCTTCGGGCTGAGCCTTCTGGCGCGTCTGGATGTGAAGCGTTTTTGCGTACAGTCGCTGGTGCTGTGTCCGACGCGCGAGCTGGCCGATCAGGTCGGTGAGGAGATTCGGCGTCTGGCCCGCGGTCTTCACAACGTCAAGGTGCTGACCCTGTGCGGCGGCGTGCCGATCGGACCCCAGCGGGAGTCGCTGTTTCACGGGGCCCATATCATCGTGGGGACGCCCGGGCGGGTCGAGGACCACCTGCGCCGCGGCTCACTGAGTCTTGAAGCCCTGAACGTGCTGGTGCTGGATGAAGCCGATCGCATGCTCGACATGGGCTTTCAGGACGCACTCGATGCCATCATCGAGGTCACCCCCCGTCGTCGTCAGACGCTCCTGTTCAGCGCCACCTGGAGCGAGTCGCTGGCGCCGGTCGCCGCCCGGGTGATGCAGGACCCGACGACTGTCGAGGTGGACACCGATCACGACGAGCAGAGCATCCGGCAGCATTTTTACGCCGTCGACAACGATACGGCGCGCCTTGAGGCGTTGAGACGTCTTCTGCTCAAGTACCGTCCGGCGTCCAGCGTGGTGTTTTGCAACACCCGCCGCGAGGTGCAGTCAGTCAGCGATGCCCTCAACGATCACGGCTTTGACGCTACAGCACTGCACGGTGACATGGAGCAGCGCGACCGCGACCGCACGTTGATTCTTCTGGCCAACGGCAGCATCTCGGTTCTGGTGGCCACCGATGTGGCCGCCCGCGGGCTGGATATCGAGGCCCTGGATGCGGTGTTCAACTATCAGCTGGCCCATGACATGGAAACGCATGTTCATCGGGTCGGACGCACCGGGCGGGCCGGCGGCCAGGGCACGGCGCATAGCCTGGTCGGCGAGCGCGAACGCACGCGGCTGTCGCTTTATGAGGCGCAGCAGGACGAGCCAATCACGCTTGAGTCGCTGCCGGAGGCGAGCGTTTTGACGCGCACACCGTTCAGGCCTGCGATGGCAACGCTGATGATCGATGCCGGCAAGAAGCAGAAGATTCGCCCGGGCGATATCGTGGGGGCACTGACCGGCGAAGCCGGTATCGATGCCACCCAGGTAGGCAAAATAAAGGTGCTGGAGCGAAGCGCCTGGGTGGCCGTGCAGCGCGAGGTGGCAGACGCTGCGCTGAACCATTTGAACAACGGACGCCTCAAGGGGCGCAGCTTCCGAGCGCGTCGGGTGACGCGCTAATCATCGATATCAGGTACGAATCATGTACGTTGCGTGCCGATATGGTCATCATGATTGTTGTGCCAGACTCGTCATGACAGGAGCGGACAAAGAGGTCGCATGAAAATTCCCAAACGATTACAGCCACTGGTAGATGATGGGCTGATCGATGACATCGTGTTTCAGCTTCAAAGTGGCAAGGAAGCTCAGGTCTACGTGGTGCGCTGTGGCAGTGAGCTGCGCTGTGCCAAGATTTTCAAGGAGGCCAGCAAGCGCAGTTTCAAGCAGGCCGTTCAGTATCAGGAAGGACGCCAGGTCCGTAACAGCCGCCGGGCAAGGGCCATGTCCAAGAAAACGCGCTATGGTCAGCGCGAGCAGGAGTCCGCCTGGCTCAATGCCGAGGTCGAGGCGCTGTACCGGCTCTCGGACGCCGGCGTGCGCGTGCCCGAGCCGCATGGCTTCGTCGATGGCGTGCTGCTCATGGAGATGATCGTTGATGACGAGGGCGACCCCGCGCCGCGTCTTGATGACATCAAGCTCAGTGAAGCGCAGGCGATCGAGTACCATCACCGCATCGTGGTCGATGTGGCGCGCATGCTGTGTGCCGGGCTGGTGCATGGCGATCTGTCGGAATTCAACGTGCTGGTCGGCCGTGAAGGGCCGGTCATCATCGATCTGCCGCAGGCCGTTGACGCCGCCGGCAACAACAATGCGCCGCGCATGCTGCTGCGGGACGTGGACAACATGCGCCGCAGTTTTGGCCGCTATGCGCCATCGCTTTTGAACACCGACTACGGGCTCGAGATATGGTCACTCTATGAGGCCGGCGAACTTCATCCCGACTACCCGCTGACCGGCACCTTCGATCGTGACAGTGCCAGCGTGGATGTCAGTGACCTGCTGGAGGTCATCGAGGACGTGCGCGAAGAAGAGGAAGATCGCCGGCGTCGCGAGCAGGAGCAGGAAGAAGAGGACCGGGACCTCAGTCAATAAGCGGCTGATGCGACGGTGGCGGCATTGCACTCGAGTGGAGCAGTGCCGTCATGGCCTCCTCGCCGAGCGGGCGGCTGAAGTGATATCCCTGCAGGCAGTGCGCGCCGAGTTCGCACATGATGCGTGCGACCTCGGCCGACTCGATCCCTTCTGCGGTGACATCCAGACCGCAGGCCTGGGCAATCTGAATGATGGCCCGCACGATCGTGATGTCCCGCTCGGCGTGCTCTTCGGCCAGCTTGAGCACAAAGCTCTTGTCGATCTTGAGGATATCCAGCGGCATCCACTGCAGATAGCTCAGCGCACTGTACCCGGTGCCGAAGTCATCAAGCGCCAGTCTGACCCCGAGCTGGCGCAGACGGGCCAGACGGTTGAGCACCGCCTTCTCGGCGCTGATGTAAAGGCTCTCCGTAATTTCCAGGATCAGACAGCTTGCCGGCAGGCCACTTGTCTTCAGCGCGTCGATGACGTGGTTGACGAAGGCTTCTTCACGCAGCTGTATCGGTGAGACGTTGACCGAGATGTTCTGGAAAGCCTCCTGTTCATGACGCCATCGTGCAGCCGTGTGGATGACGTCATGCAGCATTTGCCGCCCCACCTCGCGTATGAGTCCCTGCTCCTCCAGAAGGGGAATGAATTCGGCAGGGCCGGGCGCATCGGGGGCCTGCCAGCGCAGCAGCGCTTCAGCGCCCACAATCCGGTAGTCGCGCGAGACGATGGGCTGAAAGAACGCCACAAATTCCTGACGGGTGACGGCCTGGCGCACGCGCATGGCCAGCTGCTTGCGCCGCTCGAGCTGCTCGGCAATCTCGGCATCAAAGCGGCGCAGGCTGGTACTGCCATGCTCGCGGGCATGGCTCAGGGCAGTATCGGCTGCGTAAAACAGGGCGTGACCGTCGCTGGCATCCTCGGGATAGAGGGCAAGGCCGGCACTGAAGGCCGGATCGATACGGTAATGATCCAGCATCAAGGGTTTGGTCAGATCGGCCAGCAGATCCCGGACGATGGTGCCGGCATGGGCGGTGTCGATCAGGGGCAGCAGCAGGACGAATTCATCGCTGCCCAGACGGGCCACGCTGCGACTCAAGGGTTCATTTTCGAGCCGACGCGCGATCTCGAACAGGTAACGGTCAGCGATTTCATGACCGTAGTCTTCATTGATTTCGCCAAATCCGGCCAGATCGATATACAAAAGCGCCATCGGTCGCGTATCGATGGTGATGGTTTCAAGATCCCGAAAGAAGGCGGCTCGATTCAGGGCGCCGGTCAGGACATCACGCCAGGCCATGCGCTCGATCGCCTGCCGGTCGCGCTCGCTCTTGTAGATATGAGCCAGCTCGCGCACCAGCGCCAGCACCATCTCCTGGCTGAAGGTGGTGTCTTCATCGTCCCGATAGGAGAACAGCTCCAGCGCGCCCATGCACTGTTCACCGATGCCGATACCGCAGAGAAGACGCCGATGCATGTTCTCCGGCCAGCGCTTCTCGTGAGTGATGCGCTCATCCATGAGGATGTCGAGCGGGCTGGCCTGTTCAAGCCACACCCGTGCCGAGGCCGTCAGGCTGACTCCGGGGCGGGTTAGCGGGTTTTCGCCCTCACACAGGGCAGAGACACGCACCGGCGGGGTAATGTTGTCAAAGGGCTTGTAGACGACCCGACAGTAGCGCCAGGCGGTATGTTTCAACAGTGCCTTGAGGGCCTCTTTGGTGGCCTGACGAAGACGCATGCCACCGTGGGCATGGGTGGCAACCTGTGAGATGGCCTGAAGCTTTAACTGCTCGCGATAAAGTCGACGCGTGCTGGTCTCGGCAACCTGCTCTGCATCACGGCGGGCCTGACGCTCACGCGCCAGCTGCCGTTGCAGGCGTTCGATGGTGTCGGAGAGGCTTTCCGGTGGTGGTTTTTTCATCGGATCGTAATGCGAAAAAGGCAGTGCTCATCACCGCGGTGGCGACACTGGATATGGTCGATCTCAACGCTTTCGTTGAAATAATCACTACAGCCCTGCATGAGCCCGTGGGCAAGGCTGCAGATGCCGCGCGCCGAACGATATTCCATCACCATGCTGTTGGTGGATACCTCATGATAATGAAAGACCGGTACAACGGCATCGGGGTGATACCTGACCACCTCCGGATGGATGACATTGTTGAGTGCCTTGAGCGTGGAAAATGTCGTGTTAAAGCGCTCAAGCATGCCCGGATAAAAACTGCCAAGACGCGGCAGCATCTCTCGCCCCATCCAGTGAAGACATTGCTGAGGCGTCATGCCCAGGTGGTGACTGGCCGCACCCACCAGAGCAAACATATCCTGATCGTCGTAGTTGCCAAGCGATGAATAGGCGCCGCTGACCCGGGCATTTTCGAGCAACGCCTCCCAGGTCTGTTCGTTAAAGCGACTGACCACGATATCGTTAAACATGTTGAAAATAATGCCCTTCATGCCCTGACTCCCTTCGTGGTCATCCATGCCTGATCATATGCTGGCTGCCTCACCATATCGGCCAAACGATGACGGGCTGAAGCCTGATCGGTGTCGCCGCGAGAGCAGGCCCTTGCCATGTCCAGATGCTCTTCAAGGCCCGGCAGTGCTTCATCGGCGAACTCCTTGAGCTCGGCATCATCAAGCATCTCGGAGGCGCGCTTGGAAAAGGCAACGGCTTCTTCATGCGCTTCTACCTGAAGGTCGGCAAAGCTTGCATCAAACGAGCTGCCATCCTGAACCATCAGCCTGGGAGCACCGGTCAGCGCGGTCATGTTGGCCGTGGAGGAGAGATCGAGATCCTTGTTCTGGGCAATGGACTTCAGCTTGTCCTGAACCTCGGTATGATCCTTTTGAAGACGCTCGGCCAGCTGGCGGGTGTCAGGCGAGATGTCGTCCTTGTCGAGTGCCATTTCGGCCGCATTAAGCTCACCGCTATTGATGGCAGAGGCGCCGTCGGCAAAATTCTCTGGCGTCATCTCTTCCTGATTCTGCTCCTCGACATGGTCCTGCTGTTCCATGTTCTGATTCTGCTCGTCTGCCTGGGCGAGCGGTACGGTGGCACCAAAAACCAGGGCCAGCGTGCCGGCAAACAGGGCGTTGCGTTGATTGAACATGTCAGTGTCCTTGACGTTGTAACGTCCCATGCCCGTAATAATCAAAACAGGTGATGTGTTATATTCCTGTAATTAAACATTAAAATTATCTAATATTATTGGTGCTGTCTTTCTGACGGGTCATTTTTCAATGAAGTGCGTGAAGATGGCACGGGCAATGGTTTGAGAAAGCCGGGCAGGGGTGGCTTTATCCAGGATCACGCATATAGTGGAAGACCGAGCACTCCTGTTGACACGACGCCTCCTGAAAAGCCGATATGTTCCATCATTCGATCAATGAAACGTTGTCCCTGTCGCTGCTTCACCCCCACATGGCGCCTGAACTCTACCGACTGGTGGCAGACAACCGGGCCCATCTGAGCCCGTGGCTGGGCTGGGTGGCGCATACAGTATCGCCGGCCGACAGCGCCGGATTCATTCGTCAGTCGCTGCACGATTACGCTGACGGCAAGCGTTTGATCTGCGGCCTCCATTATCATCAGACGCGCCCTGTGCTGGTGGGGACGATAAGTTTCAACGAGATTTTGCCGGCCACCGGCCGGGCCAGTCTGGGATACTGGCTGGGAGAGCGCTGGCAGGGGCAGGGATTGATGACGCTTGCCTGTCAGGCGATGACGCGGCTGGCGTTCGAGCATTACGGTCTGGAGAAGGTGCAGATCTCGGCGGCGACGGGCAATACTCGAAGCCGGGCCGTGTGTGAGCGTCTGGGCGCCACGCTGGAAGGTGTGATCACGCGTGCTGAAAGCGTCAACGGGGTCGTGCATGACCATGCCGTCTATGGCCTGTTCCGTGATTCGATGGCATTACAGGTCGAGGCGGGGGAGTGATGGCAGGCGTCAGCCAAGGATAGCGGGTAGCGCCACGATGCCTTCCTTCATTAAAGTAACCTCATGACCCTTTCCCAACGCATACCGATTCAAGAGAGCCACCATTGAATACCCCTGAACTGATCCATACCCGAATGAAACGCCTGCGGCTGGTGTCGATACTGGAAGGCACGACGCTGTTGCTGCTGATCGTGGTGGCTGTACCGCTCAAGCATGTTGCGGGCATGCCGCTGGCGGTTTCCATCATGGGGCCCATCCATGGCGTTGCCTTTCTCCTCTATCTGTCCGTGGTCTTTCGAGTGGTGTCCATGGGCGGCTGGAATGGTCTGGATATCGCGCGGATGATCCTGGCGGCTTTCATTCCCTTCGGTGCCTTCATCAATGCCCCCTTCATGCGCCACAAGGAGGCGGAACTGGCGCGAATGGCCAATGAGCGCACGGCCGATCACTCAGCGCCCTGACGCTCCAGGCGTTGATCCCCCACCGGCTGGTTGCCGAAATAACGCTTGTATTCCCGACTGAACTGCGAGGCACTCTGATAGCCTACGGCGCCGGCGGCACTGCTGACGTTGTGGGTTCTGGCCGCAATCATGGCGCGCGCCTTGAGAAGGCGAATGCGTTTTTGATACTGCAGGGGCGACAGATGGGTAAAGCGCTTGAAGTGATGATGAAAGGCTGAAGCGCTCATGTTGACCTTCTCGGCCAGCGTCTCGACGGACAGTGGCTGCGCATAGTCGCGGTGCAGCGTCTCGAGCGCATGGCCGATGCGCCCATACTGGGTCTGCTGCAACAGCTGGCGCAGTGACTCTCCCTGTGGCCCCCTGAGTGCCTCGAACAACACTTCCCGGATACGCTGTCGGCCCAGTGCGCGGCACATGGTTTCATCGTGCAGACACTCCAGCAGATGCATGACGCCATGGGCCATGGAAGAGGTCAGCGTCACGGCCGCCATGGGGTCGGGAGGCGACACATTGTCAGAGGCTGTCGGCATGACCTGGCTCAGCTCGCCGAGCATGATCATGTCGATGCTGATAAAGACCCCCAGCAGGGGGGCCTGAGGTGTGGCCTGCGTCTCGCACTCAAAGGGAACCGGCATGGCCTGTACCAGATAGTGCCCCGCGCCATAGTGGATCACACGCTCCCCCAGATATCCCACCTTCTCGCCCTGAACGATGATGATCAGCCCGGGCTCGTAGACCAGCGGCGTGCGCTGATGACTGCCGTGCAGGGCCATCAGCTGTACACCCTCAAGGGCGGTGGGAATGTAACCATCCCGATCGATCAAGGGGGTGATCAGATCGCGCATGGTTTGATGGAGAGTATCGGGTGCAGCATCGTGGGCTGCGTGGAGGGGGGCATCAGACATGGGACAAAGAGCTCCTTGATTCTTGGCAGTGCCGTCGTTTGGTGTGAGTAGTGGCAGGATTGTGCATATAAAACGTCAAAATGATACCTTGTAACGTTAATTCGCGCAGGAATAGGCAAATACAAGGCAGGACCGTGTATGGCATGACAGTGATTTCGGGATCAGACTGGGACCACTTGAAGATACCTGCTCGAAGGTGGGTATCCAGTTTTGACGCATTACGCGCAGGAGAAGTATTCATGTCGACCCCCGCCAAGGGCTATGCCGCCCATAGCGCTGAAACACCGCTCGCTCCCTGGAGCTTTGAGCGCCGTACGCCGCGCCCCGACGATGTCTCCATCGAGATCATGTACTGCGGCGTCTGCCACAGTGATCTTCACTTTGCCCGCGATGACTGGGGCATGGCCGCCTATCCGGTCGTCCCGGGGCATGAAATCGTGGGCCGTGTCACCGCCGTGGGCGATGACGTCACGAAGTACAAGGCAGGCGATATCGTGGGCGTGGGCTGCATGGTGGATTCCTGCCGTCAGTGCAATTCCTGCAGCAGCGGTCTTGAGCAGTACTGCGCCGAAGGGTTCACCATGACCTATGGCAGCCCTGACCGGCACGACAATACTCTGACCCAGGGCGGCTATTCCGACTCGGTCGTGGTCAGCGAGCGATTCGTGGTGCGCATGCCCGAAGGCATCGATCTCAAATCCGCCGCACCGCTGCTGTGTGCCGGGATCACCACCTATTCACCGCTCAAGCACTACGGCGTCAAGCCGGGCGACAAGGTGGGTGTCATCGGTATGGGCGGTCTGGGCCATATGGGTGTGAAGCTTGCCAGTGCGCTGGGCGCCGAGGTCACGCTCTTTACCCGCTCCGAGTCCAAGGTCGCCGAGGCGAAAGAGCAGGGCGCCGATCATGTGGTGATCTCCACCGATGATGAGCAGATGGCCGCCATCACCGAGACCTTTGATTTCATGCTCGATACCGTCCCGGTTCAGCATGACATCAACCCCTACCTCAATGCGCTCAAGCCCGACGGCACGCATATTCTGGTGGGCCTGCTCGAGCCTATCGATCCGGCCGTCAGCGGCGCCAATCTGGTCTTTCGTCGCCGCGTGCTGGCCGGATCGCTGATCGGCGGCATGCCCGAAACCCAGGAAGTTCTGGAGTTCTGCGCCGAACATGGCATCACCTGCGATGTCGAGATGATCAACATTGATCAAATCAATGAAGCCTGGGATCGCATGCAAAAGGGCGATGTGCGCTATCGCTTCGTGATTGACATGGCCTCCATCAAGGAAGAGAACGCGGCCTGATCCAATAGTTTCGCAGCACGATGCTGTCACGTTCAAACCGGTGCCCCAGGGCGCCGGTTTTTTTATATCATCATGCACGGCCCATACGGGCGGCAGACTCACCACTGACGGAAGCGATTCATGCACAGCAACGAATTCTATATGCACCGGGCACTGGATCAGGCTCATCTGGCGCTGGCCGCGGAAGAAGTGCCGGTCGGTGCGGTCGTGGTCAGTGCCGAAGGCGAGGTTATTGGTGAGGGGTTCAACGCACCGGTCGGGCGACACGACCCGACGGCGCATGCCGAGGTGCAGGCACTGCGTGACGCCGGTCGGCGTACCGACAACTACCGACTGACCGGCTGCACGCTGTATGTCACGGTCGAGCCCTGTCTGATGTGTACCGGCGCCATCATTCATGCCCGCATCAAGCGGGTCGTCTATGGTGCGCCGGAGCCCAGAACCGGCATGGCGCAGTCAAGGGCCAATCTCTTTGCCCAGCCCTGGCACAATCACGACGTCGAAGTGGTGTCAGGCATACTGGCAGCGCCTGCCCGGCGGCTTTTAAAGACCTTTTTTGAAAAGCGCCGTCAGTCTTCCTGAGTCTCCGGGGGCCGGGCATCCAGTGCCCCGGCGACTTCGACACGATTGCGGCCTGCCAGCTTGGCACGATAAAGCGCCTGATCCGCGGTCTGGATCAGATCCGACAGGGCGTCGCTGGCGCGGCGGGTGGTAATCAGCCCGGCGCTGATGGTGACAGGGGCACGCGCATCATGTCTGGGCAGGGCCAGCCTCTCGATACCGTGACGAAGCTGCTCGCCAATCTCTGCCGCCTTCCCGGGCGTGACCCCCGGCAAACAGGCAATGAATTCCTCGCCACCGAAGCGAGCCAACAGCCCCCCATTGGCGGTCACGAGCGCCTGAAGTCGGTGTGCCACGCGCTTTAGATAATCATCCCCCGTGGGGTGCCCCAGTTGATCGTTGATCTGCTTGAAGTGATCGATATCCAGCAGAATGACCGTTCTGGGCCGTGAGGCATCAAGAGCGTCGACCCACTGGCTGAAGTAACGCCGATTGGGCAGCCCTGTCAGTTCGTCATGCTGCGCCAGCCACTCCACTTCCTGGTGCAGGGCGATGCGCTTTTCCACCTCGCCGCGCAGCCGATAGTTGGCATCCTTGATGCCGCTGTGGCGCCGGCGCAGACGGTGATGAAAATACATCAGCAGATAGATCATCCAGGTAAAGATCAGCCCGGTGATTAACACAATGGCCGGCAGTTTGGAGCGCTCGTCAAACAGCCGGGCGTAGCTTGCCTCGGCACAGATCGTGAAGTTGCTCTGTCCCAGCTGCAAAATATTGCAGTGCTCGAGCATGCTCAGGGTGTCGCGGGTGTCGGAGCTGTAAAGCGTGTCGCCGCCCTGCATGACCCGAATGCGAAAGTCGTGGTTGTCCCGGGCGTCATCGAGTGTGGCGAAAAGACGGGCCGGGTCGACCACGAAGGCCGCCGCGCCGTGGATGGCAGTGCTGTCGAGATCACGAACGGGCTGATAAAGGATCACGCCACGGCCGCCGTTGGTCAGATTAACCATGCCGGTCGCGCTGGCCTTCCCGCGCAGGGCACCGGCCAGCGCGTCGTCGTCATCGTTTGAAAGCACATGATGACCCAGCAGCGGCTGATTGGTGCGCCGCGGATAGGCATGCATGATGCGTGGCCCCTGACGGCTGATATAGGCAATCGTTTTCATGTAGCCAAAATGCTCGACAAGGCGTCGGGCACGATGGGTCCAGGCACGGCTGGAAGGGGGGCCGCCGGCGCTGTCCCAGCTGATGGCAAAGCGTTGCATGGCCTGGTCGCTGACGTTGATCTCCTGCCCGAGGCGCTCGCTCAGGGTATCGATGCGCGTGCGGGCCACCTGATTGACCTCACGAATGTTCTGACTGTTGTGATAGTGCCAGAGCACCAGCAGTACCAGTAATACGGCCATTGAGGCGGCCAGTGCAATGCCGGTAGCGCCGGGGCGGTGTGGCGACCATTGCGCAGCGGCCTCGGCGGTCAGCAATAACCCGATGGCCAGCAGGGTGAGCGTTGACAGCGACACTTCATGCAGCGAAATGAACCAGTGCTGCTCGATCAGGTGCATGCCTGTCAGAATGGCTGCCATGGCAAGGGCGATGGGCGCAATTCCTCCGGGGCGAGAGGGAAAAAGCGGCAGCAGCAATAAAAGCAGCAGCACCAGGGTGATCAGGATGGAAGGGCGAAGGGAGTAGAAGGGCACCTGGCCGGGCCAGTGATCAAATAGCCGCGCCCACTGCCCGTAATTCATGACGCTGTCCGGCAGCACAAAGGAGCCCAGTAGCGCCAGCAGTGGTATCAAGGTGGCGGCGGTCACTGTCAGAGCAAAAGGCTTCAGGAGATGAGGGTGCCACTTTCCGGCGACGTTCATCGCAAGCCTTGACAGCATGACCATACCCACCATGGCCAGCAGCAGATGTTCCAGAGCATGCGTCAGCCACCATCCTGTCACGACGCACGGCAGGGCAAGCAGGGTCAGTAACAGGTCACCATGGCGGGTGAAAAGGGCTCTCATGGAACAGGCGGCACGGTCTCAAAGACTGGAGTGGTGGTGTTGCTGGCGGTAGCACGCTCAAGCGATGAGAATTGATGCTGACTGCGTTCTACCCAGCCCAGAATCTCTTCGTAACGTTTGATGTTGCGCACATAGAGTGCGGCCACACTACCACGGGCAAAGCCGTGTTCCACGCGATTATACCAGTGGCTCTCCTGCAGGAGGGGCAGCATCTTTCTGATCGTGTCCCACTGATCGGGATCGAAGCCCTGAAGACGTGCCAGCCGTCGCGCATCATAGAGGTGGCCAAGCCCCAGATTATAGGCGGCCAGGGTCATCCACGTCCTGTCCGGTTCAGCAACCTCTTCCGGGATGCGGTCATGCAGATAGCGCAGATAGCGGGCGCCGCCGTCAATGCTCTGCTTCGGATCCTTGCGGTTGGACACGTTCATGTGCCGGGCAGTGTCCCGAGTCAGCATCATCAGCCCCTTGACGCCCGTGGGGGAGACGGCATCCGGCTGCCAGTGCGATTCCTGATAGCCCACGGCCGCCAGAAGCTTCCAGTCAAAGCCGGTGTTGCCGGCGGCACGCTTGAACTCGGGCATCCATTGATCCAGATGTGTCTGTGCCTGAGCGATAAAGCGCCGCGCACCGACATATTCAAGGTAGTCATCGTGGCCGAAATACTGCTGCGTCAGAAGTTCCAGATCGCCGGAGCGCCGCATCTGATGGATAAAGGCATTGGCACGCTCCACCAGGGAGGGGTCAGTACTGGCCGGGAAGGCCCATGCCAGGGTAACGGGCTCGCCGATGGTCAGCGCGCTGGCCACGTCCGGAAAGAACAGGCGGCTTAACTTGAACTCGTGCGCATAGACCACCGCCGCATCAAGCTCGCCGCTTTCCACCATTTTCAGAAGATCCGTGGTTTCAATGTCGGGGCTTTCCCGCCAGGTCAGGGACGGATGCGTTTTCTGCAGTTCATGTAGTACCTGACTGGTGCCGGCACCGGCGACCGTGCCAATGTCCAGACCGTCCAGATCCTCGATCGTTTTGGGCGTTGTCATGCCGCGCCGATACGCCACCATGGGCTGCATCGACATGATCGGCTGAGAGTAGGTCACGTCCTGGCGCTTTTGACCCAGCACCAGGCCTGCCGCCCCGATGTCGGTACGGCCATCGGCAACATGGTTCAGCACACCGTTGATGTGGTGATCATCCTCTACGGCAAGACTGACCCCCAGATCGTCGGCAAACCGGCGGAAAAGCTCGAACTCGAATCCGGTCGGCCCCTGTCGCCCCTCGTAAAAGGTGGTCGGTGTATTGCGTGTGGCAATGGCCAGAAAATCGCGCTGCTGGATGTCAGACAGTGTGGTGCGGGGCATCATGGACGCTGGCATCATTTCTGCAGACCACGTCGAGATCGCGCGGGCAGGCGTCAGCAACAGCAAAAGCGCTGCCACAAGCCCTGCAATCCTTCGGGTTGTGCGTAGAAAGTGCCTGTACATGGGGAGAAACGGCCGTTTGAAAGAGGCCTCAAGATACCGACGAGGGATGGCCCCGGCTAGTCGATGGGTCTTACCTGCACGATAGTCTCAGTCTTTCGACTGATATTCGCCCATTGGGCTCTTGCCTGGTCGACCTTCGCCTCACGGGGCGCTTTCCAGTATGATGACGTGCTCGCCGCCTGGCGCTGTTTCAATACGGGGACAGCGGCAACCTGTGTCCCCGCACAACACCTCATTTCCTGTCAGTCAGTAGAGGCTTCGTTCGTCATGCTCGAACTGCACGGCCAGAGTGCCCTTTCTTCCTTCCGTCACGCCCGTCTGCTTGCCCGTCTACGTGAGGCGATGCCGGGCGTGACAGGCGTGCATGCGATGCACCGCTATTTTCTGGACGTCGAGCAGGCGCCGGGGGCCGAGGCACTCGAGCGTCTTTGTGCGCTGCTGGAGGCCAGTGACAGTACCGCCCCGGTCCCGGCCGGCGCTCTTTATCTGGTCGTGCCGCGCTTTGGCACCGTCTCGCCGTGGTCTTCCAAGGCCACTGATATCGCCCATAACTGCGGGCTGCACGAGGTGCGTCGCATCGAAGCCGGCGTGGCCTACTTCATCGAAACCGACGCGCTGCCGTCAAGAGAAGAGGTCGAGGCGATCCGTCAGGTGCTGGCCGATCGCATGACGCAGACGGTGCTGGTGGACGCAAGCGATGCCGCAAAGCTGTTTCAGAGGCATCAGCCTGCCCCGGAAAGCCATGTCGATATTCTCCATGGCGGACGCGAGGCGCTGATGGCGGCCAATG
The DNA here is from genome assembly GCF_003385845.1 of Kushneria indalinina DSM 14324. Lineage (GTDB taxonomy): Bacteria > Pseudomonadota > Gammaproteobacteria > Pseudomonadales > Halomonadaceae > Kushneria > Kushneria indalinina. The sequence goes on from NZ_QRDJ01000006.1 coordinate 281,831, forward strand.
TCACCCTGGGTCTGGCACTGGCCGAAGACGAGATCGACTATCTGGTCGAGTCCTTTACCGGACTTGGGCGCAACCCCAGTGATGTCGAACTGATGATGTTTGCTCAGGCCAACTCCGAGCACTGCCGCCACAAGATCTTCAACGCCGACTGGCGCATTGACGGACAGGCGCAACAACACTCGCTGTTCGGCATGATTCGCAATACGCACCAGTGCTCGCCGGACAACGTGCTGTCGGCCTACAGCGACAACGCGGCCATTATTCGTGGTCATGAAGCGGGGCGCTTTCTGGCCGACAGCCGGGACTTTCGTTTTGTGACCCATCAGGAGCCGATCCACATCCTGATGAAGGTCGAAACGCACAATCACCCGACGGCCATTGCCCCCTATCCAGGGGCGGCGACCGGCGCCGGCGGCGAGATCCGTGACGAGGGCGCCACCGGTCGCGGTGGCAAGCCCAAGGCCGGCCTGACCGGCTTTACCGTCTCCAACCTGCGTATCCCCGAGCTGTTACAGCCCTGGGAGGCGTTTGATTACGGCAAGCCCGAGCGCATCAAGAGCGCGCTGGAGATCATGATCGAGGCGCCCATCGGCGCGGCGGCATTCAACAACGAGTTCGGCCGTCCGGCGCTCAACGGCTATTTCCGTACCTATGAGCATGATGTGGTCGGCCCGGCCGGCGTCGAGCGGCGCGGCTATCACAAGCCCATCATGCTCGCCGGCGGCTATGGCAGCGTGCGCGATGAACACGTGCTCAAGGGCGAGATCGCCGTTGGGGCAAGGCTGATCGTCATGGGCGGGCCGGCCATGCTGATCGGGCTGGGCGGCGGGGCGGCCTCATCGGTGGCCTCCGGCAGTACCAGCGATGCGCTGGATTTTGCCTCGGTGCAGCGCGATAACGCCGAAATGGAGCGCCGCGCCCAGGAAGTCATCGATCGCTGTATCGCGCTGGGCGAAGACAATCCGATCAGCTTTATCCATGACGTGGGGGCCGGCGGTCTGTCCAATGCGCTGCCGGAACTGGTCAAGGACGGCGGTCGTGGCGGACTGTTCAATCTGCGCGAGGTGCCCAGCGCCGAGCCGGGGATGACACCGCTGGAAATCTGGTGCAACGAGGCGCAGGAGCGCTATGTGCTGGCGGTGGCACCGGCATCGATCGAATATTTCGAGTCGCTGTGCGCGCGTGAGCGCTGCCCGTTCGCCGTGGTCGGTGAGGCGACCGAGGCGCACGAGATCACGGTGGTGGACAAGCACTTTGAGAGCCGCCCCATTGATCTGCCCATGAGCGTGCTCTTTGGCAAGCCGCCGAAAATGCAGCGCAGCTTCGAGCGCCGCGAGACCGCCCAGCCGCCCCTGATGCTGGACAATCTGGACCTCAACGAGGCCATGGACCGGGTGCTGCAGCTGCCGGCGGTGGCCTCCAAAAGCTTTTTGATCACGATTGGCGACCGGACCGTGGGCGGCATGAGCGTGCGCGATCAGATGGTCGGCCCCTGGCAGGTGCCGGTGGCGGACTGTGCCGTCACCACGGCCTCCTTTGATACCCACGCCGGTGAGGCGATGGCGATGGGCGAGCGTACCCCCACGGCGCTGATTTCATCGGCCGCCTCGGCACGTCTGGCCGTGACCGAGGCGATCACCAACATCGCCGCGGCCCCCATCGAGGCCCTTGGCGATATCAAGCTGTCCGCCAACTGGATGAGTGCCGCCGATCACGAGGGCGAAAATCAGGCCCTGTATGACGCGGTCCATGCCGTGGGCATGGAACTCTGCCCGGCGCTGGGCATTGCCATTCCGGTCGGCAAGGATTCGATGTCGATGCGTACCGCCTGGCACGACGGCGAGCGCGACAAGTCCGTGACGGCACCGCTGTCGCTGATCATCTCGGCCTTTGCCCCGGTCAGTGATACCCGCAGGACCCTGACCCCGCAGCTCGACCCGGTTGATACCACCGAGCTTGTGCTGATCGATCTCGGCCGCGGCAAGAACCGTCTGGGCGGCTCGGCCCTGGCTCAGGTCTACGGTCAGCTGGGCGCGCACGCACCGGATCTGGACAAGCCCGAGGATCTGGCCGGCTTTTTCAACGCTGTCCAGAAGCTCAATCGTGACGGCCGGCTGCTGGCCTATCACGACCGCAGCGACGGCGGGCTGCTGGCAACGCTGGCCGAGATGGCCTTTGCCGGCCACTGTGGTCTTTCGGTCACGCTGGACAGCCTGGTACTCGATGCTCACCAGGCCACCGCGGCGCTGTTTGCCGAGGAGCCGGGCGCGGTGATTCAGATCCGTCGTGACGAGTTCGATGCTGTACAGGCTGTGTTTGAAGAGGCCGGATTGGGCGAATGTGTCCATCGCATCGGTGCGCCGACGCAGGATGACCGCTTCTCGGTGACGCTCTATGACAGTGCGCTGATCGAGACCACGCGAGTGCACGCCATTCGCCGCTGGGCAGAAACCAGCTATCAGCTGCAGGCACGACGTGACAACCCGGAGTGCGCTCGTCAGGAGTTTGACGCCCTTGACGAGACCCGTAACCCGGGGCTGCATGCCAGCCTGAGCTATGACGTTGACGAAGACGTGGCCGCACCCTTTATCAACCAGGGCGCAGCCCCCCGGGTGGCGATCCTGCGCGAGCAGGGCGTTAACGGCCAGCTGGAGATGGCGTGGAACTTCACCAACGCCGGTTTTGAGGCCATCGACGTTCACATGTCGGACATTCTGGAAGGGCGCGTGGATCTGGCCGACTTCCAGGGGGCGGCGGCCTGCGGCGGCTTTTCCTATGGCGACGTACTGGGCGCCGGCGGCGGCTGGGCGAAGTCGATTCTCTTCAGTGAGCGTGGCCGCGAGCAGTTCACGCGCTTTTTCGAGCGCGAAGACACCTTTACGCTTGGCGTGTGTAACGGCTGTCAGATGCTCTCTCAGCTCAAGTCGCTGATTCCGGGGGCCGATCACTGGCCGCGCTTTGTACGCAACCTCTCCGAGCAGTACGAGGCGCGCGTGTCGATGGTGCGCGTCGAGTCGACACCGTCGCTGTTTCTGGCCGACATGGCCGGCTCACGAATGCCGATTGCCGTGGCGCATGGCGAAGGGCAGGCGCAGTTCCGTGACAGCGCTCATCTGCGTCAGGCGCAAAGCAGCGGCACGGTTGCGCTGCGCTATGTCGACAACTTCGGCGAGGTCACCACCGGCTATCCGGCCAACCCCAACGGCTCGCCGTCGGGCATTACCGGTCTCACCTCGCAGGATGGCCGCGTCACCATCATGATGCCGCACCCCGAACGTGTGGCGCGCGCCGTGACCAACTCCTGGCGCCCGGAAGAGTGGCGCGAGGCCGGCGGCTGGATGCGCATGTTTCGCAATGCCAGGAAGTGGGTGGGCTGAGCATGCCCGGCCTCAGATACGTCTGAGGCAAACCTGCGATGAAAAAAAAGGGCCTCCAGAGGAGGCCCTTTCATGTGCGATGGCGTCACACTCAGTTCTGAGGACGCTCGGCGGGGCTCAAAAAGCGTACCGTCGGTTCCTGTTCAAGCAGCGGGTCGGTGCCTTCCTTGAACGGCTGGTAGTGGGGCATGGCCATGTGGTTGTCAAAGGCGGCGCGGTCGGTGTAGACCTCATGAAGAATGACGGTGTTGCCATCCTCTTCCGGCACCAGCACATCAAACTGATGGCAACCGCTTTCGTTGGCCAGCGACTCGTTGGCGTCGTTGTGGGCCAGCGCCAGAAACGCATCGCGCTGGCCTTGCTTGATTCGAAATTCCGCCAGAACGACAAAATTGGCATTGGTCGCGCTCATCATGATTCTCCCTGCAGCTATTGAGTGTTTCGAAAACAGTATGCGGCCTGCGGCGTTGATGCGGTCTCGGGCGCAGCGTCAATGGACTCTGGGCGCCGGCCCCATGCCCATGCGTTCATGAAATTCGGCGACCGCGCTTCGCAGCAGCTCCAGAAGACCCGGTACCAGAGCCACACCCTGTTCGGGACCTTCTACAAACTGCTCCACACTGACATGAACGGCTTCGCCGTGGATGACGACCTTGGCCGCCTTGATGGCATTCATGACGTCATTGGCAATGTCGAGCAGCTGGGCGCGGTCGGTACCGGCGTCGGCCTGCCAGATGCCGGGTAGCATCAGCTGAAAAAAGGCCGGCTCGTCCTCGGCCACGACCAGCACGAACTCCAGGCTTTCAAGCGTGATACGTGCGGCGTGAGTATCGATGGCTTCCACCTGGAAATCCATGGCGCCCAGGCCTTCAATGTAGTGCTCGATCTGTGTGTTGGCCTGCATTGTGCGCCTCTTCGGTCACCAGAGGTGACGGTTTTAAACATCCAGCCAGTCCCGGAACTCAAGGATCACAGGATCAGTATAAGGACATGTCAGCGTCTTTAACGACACCCCCGCAGCTACGCCCTTATCAAAAGGAGGCCGTCGAGCGCGTCGTCGGTCATTTTCGCCGCAGCCACGACCCGGCCGTGGTGGTACTGCCCACCGGCAGCGGCAAGAGTCTGGTCATTGCCGAACTGGCGCGGATCGCCCGCGGACGCGTGCTGGTGCTGGCCCATGTGCGTGAACTGGTGGCACAGAATCATGCCAAATATGAGGCCTATGGGCTCAGTGCCGATATTTTCAGTGCCGGCCTCGGGCGACGGGACTCGCACCGCCAGGTGGTCTTTGGCTCGGTACAGTCTGTCATCAATGCCCTTGACGCGTTTAATGATGGCCAGTTCACGCTGCTGGTGATCGACGAATGCCACCGTGTGGCGCCCATGGTAGAGGACAGCACGGACGGCAAGCGTCGCCAGCAGCCCGGCAGTTACCAGCGTGTGATTGATCATTTGCGGGCGAGTCGGCCGGATATCAAGGTACTGGGCCTGACGGCGACCCCCTACCGACTGGGGCAGGGCTTCATCTATCACCGCCATTACCACGGTATGGTGCGTGGCCCGGAGACTTCCTTTTTCTGCGACTGCGTGTTCGAGCAGCCCCTGCGCGTCATGGTCAAACAGGGCTATCTGGCCGAACCCCGACGCGTGGATGCCGCCATCGCCCGCTATGACTTTTCGCAGCTGTCGCCGCGTGTGGGCGGCCAGTACGCCGAATCCGATCTTAACCGGGTGGTCAGCGGCAATCGGGCCACGCCCGTGATTATCGAGGATGTCATGGCCAATGCCCATGACCGTCAGGGGGTGATGATTTTTGCCGCCACCGTGGCCCACGCTGAGGAGATCATGGGCTATCTGCCCGACACAGAAGCGGCACTGGTCACCGGGACCACTCCCGGGCGCGAGCGCGAACGGCTGATCGAGTCCTTCAAGGCGCGTGAGCTGAAATATCTGGTCAACGTGGCGGTACTGACCACCGGCTTTGACGCCCCGCACGTGGATCTGATTGCCATTTTGCGCCCGACCGAATCGGTCGGACTCTATCAGCAGATTGTCGGGCGCGGGCTGCGTCTGTCGCCCGGCAAGCGTGATTGTCTGGTGCTGGATTATGCCGGCAACCCCTGGGAGCTATACGGTCCCGAAATCGATGCGCCACGTCCGGACAGCGACAGCGAGCCGGTGCAGGTCGAGTGCCCCGAGTGCGGCTTTGCCAACATCTTCTGGGGCAAGCGCGATGGCGAGCTGGTGATCGAGCATTTCGGCCGGCGCTGTCAGGGGCTGGTGGAGGATGAGCAGGGCAGGCCGGTGCAGTGCGACTTTCGCTTTCGCTACAAGGTCTGCGAGCAGTGCGGGGCGCAGAATGACATCGCGGCCCGGCGCTGCCATCACTGCCAGGAGCAACTGATCGATGCCGATGACAAGCTGCGTGATGCCCTCAAGCTCAGGGACGCCAGGGTGCTCAGGGTCAGCGGCATGATGCTGGAAGAGAGCGCCAACGGTCGTGGTCTGGCCCGGCTCAAGGTCACCTATGTGGATGAGGACGGCGCCACGCTCTCGGAGTGGTACGCCATGGAGACGCCCGCGCAGCGCACCGCCTTTTATCACGCCTGGCTGAAGCTGCACCTGCGCGCCCCGGGCAGCGACTGGCAGCCGAGCACGATTGATGAGGTGATCGCCTCGCGCGAGCGCCTGCGCCACCCGGATTTCGTGGTGGGGCGCAAGGTCGGGCGCTACTGGCAGGTGCGTGAGCGTCTCTTCGATTATGAAGGGCGCTATCGGCGCGCTGACAGTGCCGATGGCGCCTGACAGGGGCAGCATCAAACACGGTTATTCTGCTAAGGTTAAAACCGCTGCCATCCGGCAGCGTTATCACCATTGTGATGCGATCCATTTGCGATCAAGGAGTCTTTCATGAGCTGGTCCGCCCCCGAAGTCAAGGAAATCAGTGCTGGTATGGAAGCCAGTGTTTACCTGCCTGCCGATATCGAAATCGACATTGAAGAGTGACACAGCAGGTGCGCGGCGTTTGCGCGTTCGCGTACTGGGGTCGGCCGCCGGTGGCGGCCTGCCTCAATGGAACTGCCGCTGCGGCGTATGCCGGCTGGCACGCGCCGAACCCCAGCGCGTTATCCCTCGAACCCAGTCCTCGATTGCCGTCTCCGTTGATGGCGAACACTGGGCGCTGATCAACTGCGCGCCAGAGGTGCTCAGTCAGCTGCAGCGCGATCCGGCGCTTCAGCCCGGTCGCGATGACCGTCATACCCCGATTCAATCGATTCTGGTCACCAATGGTGATGTGGATCATATCGCGGGGCTTTTGAGCCTGCGCGAGCGTTCGCCGTTTCGCCTGTACGCCACGCCCGAAATACATGGCGTGCTGCGCGACAACCCGATTTTTAACGTGCTCGCTCCCGACTGTGTCGAGCGACGCGACGTGGCGCTCGACAGCCGAATCGAGCTGCTGCCCGGGCTCATGGCGACCGTGTTTGCCGTGCCGGGCAAGACCGCGCTCTATCTGGAAGGTGATGAGGTGGAGATTGGCGCCGAGGGCGAGTCGACCGTAGGCGTCGAGTTCGAGCTGGATGGCCAGCGGCTTTACTACATTCCCGGCTGCGCCACCGTCACGCCCCGTCTGGCCGACCGGCTCGAAGGCGCCGCGGCGCTGCTCTTTGATGGCACCCTGTGGCGCGACGACGAGATGCTTCGTGCCGGCGTCGGCCAGAAGACCGGACAGCGCATGGGACACATGTCGATGGCGGGTCCCGAAGGCAGCATGACGGCGCTGGCGGATTCAGACATCGGCCGCCGTGTTTTCATTCACATCAACAACACCAACCCCGTCCTGATCGAGGACAGCGCCGAGCGGCGCGAGGCCGAGGACGCCGGTTGGGAAATTGCCTTCGACGGTATGGAGATCACGCCTTGAGTTCGTTTGATACGCCACTGAGTGACGTGACCGAGCCGATGAGCGCCGAGGCGCTGGAGGCGCGTCTGCGCGAGATCGGCGAGGCGCGCTATCACCACCGCCATCCGTTTCAGCTGGCGCTGCAGAGTGGCGAGCTCAACCGCTGTCAGGTGCGGGCCTGGGCGCTCAATCGCTACTACTACCAGGCCATGATCCCCATCAAGGATGCCACCTTGATGGCGCGCCTTGATGACCCGGAGTGGCGGCGCGAGTGGCGCAGCCGGCTGGTCGATCACGATGGCGAGGCGCCCGGCGAAGGCGGTATCGAGCGCTGGCTGAAGCTCACCGACGGGCTGGGGCTGGAGCGCGACATGGTGCGCTCGACCCGCGCGATCCTGCCTGCGACACGTTTTGCGGTCGAGGCCTATACCCACTTCGTGCGTGATCGCACCCTGCTGGAGGCGGTTGCCTCATCGCTGACCGAGCTGTTCTCGCCGAAGGTGATCGGTACCCGCGTCTCGGGCATGCTTGCGCATTACGATTTTGTCTCCGAGGAGACGCTGGATTATTTTCGTCCGCGTCTGACTCAGGCCCCTCACGACGCCGAGCGGGCCCTGACCTATGTGCGTGAGCACGCCCGGCGCCCCGATCAGCAGCAGGCAGTGCTGGAGGCGCTGGTGTTCAAGTGCGACGTGCTCTGGACGATGCTGGATGCCCTGCAGCACGCCTATGTGGAAGGTCACCGGCCGCCGGGTGCCTGGGACGGCGAGCGTGGTCTGATCACCGGAGCCACGCCTTGAATCAGGCCCTCAATGACAACACCGTGATGCGCCTGCCCAGAGGCGTGCGCATGCGCCATGACGCTGCGCGCGGCGGCTGGGTGCTGCTGGCGCCGGAGCGTATCTTTCAGCTCGATGCGATCGCGCATGCGGTGATGACAAACGTGGATGGCAAGCAAAGCGTGGCGCAGATCGTCGATGCGCTGGCCGCTGATTTTGATGCCGAGCGGGGTCAGATCCGCCGTGACGTGCTGGCCCTGTTTCATGCCCTGATCGACCGGGGCGTGCTGGAGGTGACGACATGAGTGAGACGGCCCTGACGCACACCGATACGACCGTCGCGCCCCCCATGGGGATGCTCGCCGAGCTGACCCATCGCTGTCCGCTGCAGTGCCCCTACTGCTCCAACCCGGTCGAGCTCGAGCGCCGCAGTGACGAACTCGATACCGCTGCCTGGCAGCGCGTGCTGCGCGAGGCCTCAAGGCTTGGGGTCTTGCAGGTGCATCTCTCCGGTGGGGAGCCGGCGGCACGTCCGGATCTGGTCGAGCTGGTTGAAACCTGTGCCCATGAAGGGCTCTATTCGAATCTGATTACGGCGGGTGTGAGTATCACGCCCGAGCGACTGGCCGCACTCGACGCCGCCGGGCTTGATCACGTTCAGCTCTCCTTTCAGGGCGCCAGCGATGAGGTCACCGAGCACGTCTCGGGCATGCGCGGGGCGTTTGAGAAAAAGTGTGCCTTTGCCGGTGAGGTGAAAGCACTGGGGTTACCGCTGACGCTTAACGTGGTGATCCATCGCGCCAATATTCATCAGATCGATGAGTTTATCGATCTGGCGCTGGCGCTGGGTGCCGAGCGTCTGGAGCTGGCGCACGCCCAGTATTACGGATGGGCCCTGCACAACCGCAGCGCGTTGATGCCGCGCCGCGCGGACGTCATGACGGCGCTGAGGGCGGTCGAGGCCGCTCAGGCGCGTCTCAAGGGCCGGCTGGCCATCGATTCGGTGGTGCCGGACTACTACGCCCACGGCCCCAAGCCCTGCATGAACGGCTGGGGACGCCAGACGATCAACATCACGCCTTCGGGGCTGGGGCTGCCGTGTCACGCGGCGCAGACGATTCCGGGGCTCGAGTTCTGGAATGTGCGCGAGCGCGGTCTGGCCGATATCTGGTATCACTCGCCGGCCTTCAACGCCTTTCGCGGCACCGACTTCCTGCCCGACACGTGTCAGAGCTGCGATCGCCGCGACATTGACCATGGCGGCTGTCGCTGTCAGGCGCTGATGATGACCGGTGATGCGCGTCAGATGGACCCGATCTGTCAGTACTCTCCCTGGCATGACGAGGTTCAGACACTGACACTGGAAGAGGCCGGTCGCGACGAGCCCTTTGCCTACCGCCGTTTTGCGCGCACCGCGCGCCAGGCCTGAACGGTGCCGACTGCGGAAAGCAGGACGCGGATGCCGGAAACGGGGCAGCCTGATAAACTTGGGTCAATGCCCCGTTCCATTTGAGCCTTCGCGTCGCATCCCATGACCCAGTCCGGTGACCTTCACAGCCCGACCCCCGAGGCGGCTCCTGCCGTTATGGTTGGCGGTGAGCCCCTGCATGACATGCCGGAGGATCTCTATATCCCGCCGGAAGCGCTGCGTGTCTTTCTGGAAACCTTTGAGGGCCCGCTGGATCTGCTGTTGTATCTGATCCGGCGTCAGAATCTCGATATTCTGGCCGTCAATGTGGCCGCCGTGACCCGTCAGTACATCGAATATGTGGAGCTCATGAAGGCCAGCGGGATCGACTTGGCCGCCGAGTATCTGCTGATGGCGGCGATGCTGGCCGAGATCAAGTCGCGCACGCTGTTGCCGCGTCCGCCCCGCTCAAACGAAGAGGATGACGAGGAGGACCCGACGGCGGCACTGGTGCGGCGCCTGCAGGAGTATGAGCAGATCAAGCTGGCTGCTCAGGCCATCGATGAACTGCCGCGCCAGGGGCGTGACTGGTATCAGGCCGAGGCGGGGCTGCCTGCATTACAGCCGCGCGTGCAGCATCCGCAGGTCGAGCTTTCAGAGCTTCTGGGCGCGCTGTCCAGTCTGATGCAGCGCGTGGATTTCAAAAAGGAGCATCAGATTACCCGTGAGGTGTTCTCGACCCGCGAGCGGATGATGGCCATCCTTGATCGCATTCACTCGGAGCAGTTCACCTCGTTCGAGGATCTCTTTGATCCACAGGAGGGCAAGGCCGGGGTAGTGGTGACCTTCATGGCCATGCTGGAATTGAGCAAGGAGCGATTGATCGAGATCGTACAGAACGCGCCGCTGTCGCCCATTCATGTGCGGGCGCAGGCGCCGTCACAGGACGATGATGAATCGTCGCAGGAGCAGCCCTTTGAAATGGACGAACAGGCAGGTGGCTCATGACGCCGCCGCTGGATCGGATTCTTGAAGGGGTGCTGCTGGCCGCCGGTGAGCCGCTGACGCTCGAGCGACTGGAGGCGGTGTTTGACGAGCATGATCGCCCGGGCCGGCGGGTGCTGCGCGAAGCGCTGGCCACACTCGAGGCGCGCCTGGGCCACAGCGCACTGGTGCTTGAGGAGACGGCATCGGGGTTTCGTCTGCGTGTGCGCGATGAGCTCTCCCCCTGGGTGTCGCGGCTCTGGGATGAGCGCCCGCAGCGCTACTCGCGCGCCCTGCTGGAGACGCTGGCCCTGATCGCCTATCGTCAGCCGGTCACGCGCGCCGATATCGAAGAGGTGCGTGGCGTCTCGGTCAGCGCCTCGATCATGCGCACCCTGGTCGAGCGCGGCTGGGTGCGGGTGGTCGGGCATCGCGATGTGCCGGGGCGACCGGCGGTCTATGCCACCACCAGGGGCTTTCTGGATGATTTCGGTCTGCGCACCCTGGATGCGCTGCCGCCGATCAGTGCGGTGAAGGAGGGCGAAACCGTGGACTGGCTTGAACAGCTCACCCCCGGTGCGCAGTCTGTAGACACTGCAGAAACATCCAGCGCCCCGGCGACCACCGAAGGCTCGCTACCCGGCAATGAAGACGCTGCCCGCGAAAACATTGCCAGCGAGGGTGTTGCCAACGAAGATGCTGCCAATGAAGGCAGCAATGACACGGAGGATGCGCCGACCGACTCGCCCGACGGCGAGCAGGCGCCCTCAGAACGCTCGTCGATTGAGACGCCGATGCCTTCCCGTCAGAGTCCGAGTCTTGATGAGATCGGTCAACGACTGGCCGAGCGACTGCGCGACAAGGCAGATCGCGACGGCCCGGATGCTGGGCTCGATGAGAGATCGACACACACCAGTTACCCAGAAGATTGAGACTTCGCTGATGAATACTGAAAAGCTGCAAAAAGTGCTGGCCCGTGCCGGGCTGGGATCACGACGCGAAATGGAAGCCGCCATTGGTGCCGGTCGCATCAGCGTCAACGGTGAAACGGCCAAACTGGGCGATCGCATCTCCGACGATGCCCGGGTCACCGTGGATGGTCGCCCGGTCACCCTGATGTCGAGTCAGGCTTCGTCGCGCCGCGTCATCATGTACAACAAGCCGGAAGGCGAGCTCTGCACGCGCCGCGACCCGGAAGGCCGCCGTACGGTGTTTGAACACCTGCCGCGCCTGTCCGGCGAGCGCTGGATCGCCATTGGTCGCCTCGATATTAATACCAGTGGCCTGTTGCTCTTTACCACCGATGGCGAGCTGGCCAATCGCCTGATGCATCCCTCGATGGAGATCGAGCGCGAATACGCGGTCAGGGTCATGGGCGATGTGACCATGGAGCATGTGCGGGCCATGGTCGAAGGCGTAATGCTCGAAGATGGGCCGGCGCGTTTCACCGATGTGCAGGAGTTTGGCGGCGAAGGGATCAATACCTGGTTCCATGTGGTCATCATGGAAGGGCGCAATCGGGAAGTGCGCAGGCTGTGGGAATCCCAGGGGCTGACGGTCAGTCGACTCAAACGCGTGCGCTACGGCAGCGTGTTTCTCGACAAGCGCGCGAAGGCCGGCGAGTGGACCGAGCTGAACCAGCAGGAAGTGGATGATCTCTCCGAACTTGCCGGGCTGGAAAAGCGCAAGGTGCCGGCGCTGACGCCGGATGAGAAAAACCGCTGGAATCGCGACAAGAACAAGCGTCGTCCGGTGCGCGGGGTGAAGTCACCGGAAGCCGCACGGACGACCACCCAGGAGAGCAAGCCTCGCCGAAGCGATCGCGAGGAGGCGCGTCCGATCACGCCTCGTGAAAAGCGCAATGAAAAGCGTAGCGATCGCGGTAACTGGAGCTCCACGGCGCCGACCGGCAATCGCCGTTCATCCGGCGGTGGCGACAAGGGGCAGGAGCGTCGTGGCAGCGGTGACAAGGCTCAGGAGCGCCGCAGCGGTGGTCAGAAGGGAAATGCGGGTGCGCCGCAGGGTCGAAAGGGCGGCGGGCGCCGTTAACGCCGCAGGCGTGCAATAGCGCTTGCATCGCGAATGCTTTCAAAGTAGTATTTGCGCCCGTCGAGCGGGTCGTTAGCTCAGTGGTAGAGCAGTTGGCTTTTAACCAATTGGTCGTAGGTTCGAATCCTACACGACCCACCATCTCGACAAAGACAATGACATGTTTGTGATTACTGGCAAGATTGTCGGGTCGTTAGCTCAGTGGTAGAGCAGTTGGCTTTTAACCAATTGGTCGTAGGTTCGAATCCTACACGACCCACCACAAGCCCTGTCATTGTGTCGAACCTCATGTTCGATACTCGATTTTTGGGTCGTTAGCTCAGTGGTAGAGCAGTTGGCTTTTAACCAATTGGTCGTAGGTTCGAATCCTACACGACCCACCAGTTCTGAAAACGCCTCATCCTGATCCGGGATGAGGCGTTTTTGCATGCCGCCCCTGCATCAGGGGGGCGCTGGCCGGTCTAGCGAAACTTCTCCAGCGTCTGCTGGTACTGGTTGAATGCCTTGCGCCGTTCGCGAATGCGGCTGGTCAGGGTGTAATCACCGCTTTGCGTGGACGCCTTTTCTGCCAGACTCAGCTGCTCCAGGCCACCTTCGATATCTCCCTTGAGCTGAAGCTGCTCGGCCAGCGCCAGATGGCCCCAGTCTTCGCGGTTGCTGCGTCCGGCGGCTTCGCTGAGCAGATTCCAGACATCCGGGTCCTCGGCGTGGGTATCGGCCAGGGTTCGCAGGCTTTTAAACGCCGTCATCGGGTTGATGCCCAGCTGCGCCTCGGCCTGGATGATCTGGGCCGGATAGTAGCCGGGCGTCAGGCGCAAAATGCGCTCACAGCGGCGGATGGCCTCTTCGCGACGGCCCGCATCCAGGGCGGCATCGGCGGCGCTGGCCGGCAGCATCAAAACGTCGGGCGCCTCCTGAGCAAGCTGGTCAAAGGCTGCCAAAGCCTGGTCGGTGCGCTGATTGATGCTGTCATTGAGGGCGTCCAGGTAGCGCAGGGCGATCGGATGGGCGTTGTCCTGTTCAAGACGGGTACGTACCAGCGTGGGGTCGCTCATGTTCATCGCCAGCATGGCACGGGCACGAATCAGATCGTACTCGGGGCCCGGATCGCTGACGTTGCCGGTCTGGTATTGCTGGGCCAGGCTGGTGGTGTCGCTCAGTCGCGACTGGGTCATGGGGTGGGTCAGCAGGAATTCGGGTGGGGTATTGCCCTGCATGCCGGAGAGTCGCTGCATGGTGGCAAACATGCGCGGCATGGCCATGGGGTCCATATTGGAGCGCGCCATGGCCTGAAGGCCTACCCGGTCGGCTTCCTGTTCATAGCGGCGTGAGTAGCTCAGCTGACTCTGCATGGCCGCGGCCTGGGTGCCTGCCATGGTGGCCACGCCCAGGTTGCCGCCACCGCCGGCGGCCACCACCAGACCGGCCAGCATGGCTGCCATGGTGGGCAGCTGGGCCCGTTCGCTGCGTGCCATCTCGCGGGCAAAGTGATGCTGTGACAGATGTCCCATCTCGTGAGCCAGCACCGAGGCAAAGGCGTCCTGATCGGGTGCCCAGGCAAAAAGCCCGGTATTGATCCCGATCACGCCGCCGGGTACGGCGAAGGCATTGAGCGTGCGGCTCGAGACGAGGGTGACGATGGGCGTGATATCGCCGAGCTGGCTGTTGGGCAAAAGCCGTGCCACCAGCGATTCAAGGTAATCCTGGGTGATAGGGTCTCGCCACTGCCCGACGTGGCCGCGAAACTCGCGAAGCCAGGCGCGCCCGAGGCGAAACTCTTCCTGACTGCTGAAGCTTCCGGTGGCGTCGCCCAGGGTGGGGAGCTGGCTGGCCGAAGAGGTGATCGGCAGGGCCGCCGTGCCAAGCAGCAGGGCAGCTGTAATAATGCATCGAAAACGCGTATGCCTTGACATGACATGCTTACCGGATGGCCATTGAGACATGAAAGGGCAGAAGCGCTGCTGTCTGCCAGGCACAGGCAGCAGAGGTTGCCGGTTGCATCAAGTTGCCTTTAAATCGTGCCGATTACAACCAGCAGGGGAGCCCCGGGCATTGGAAAATCTTGAGGATATCAGGCAAATGGAGCAGGGGGCCGACCAGGCGCTGGACGCAACCGGCCTTGCCTGCCCGATGCCACTTTTAAAGGCGCGTCAGGCCTTGGCGGCACTGGAGGCGGGTCAGCATCTGCACGTCATCTGCACCGACCCGGGATCATGGCGCGATTTCGAAAGCTTTGCCGCGCAGGGTGCGCATGAACTGGCAGGGCGCCGTCAGGAGGCGGACGTCTACCATTACGTACTGATCAAGGGACGCTGAGGTCTGCGTCGGCCGGTTTTATCCTTAGGGTGTCAATAATCCAATGACCTTCAGAAATCTCTGGAACCATTTCATCGAGCGCTACCTCTCCGATGAGGAGGCGGTGACGCTTGGCGCGCTGCTGGTGCTGGGTTTCGCCATCATCATCTTTTTTGGCGGCATGCTGGCGCCGTTTCTGACCGCGCTGGTCTTCGCCTTTCTGCTCCAGGGCGTGGTGCGCTGGCTGGAACGACTTGGGCTGTCGCGGCTGCCGGCCGTCTGTCTGGTGCTTTTAATGTTTGTCGGGGCGATGCTGTTTTTTGCCCTGATCATCTTTCCGATGGTCTGGGATCAGTTCGCCCGTCTGGTGCAGGGACTGCCTTCTGTGCTGTATCGCAGCCAGGCACTGCTGGATGAGCTGCAGGCCCGCTATCCCAGTATCGTCACACCCGACCAGGTGCAGCATCTGATCAATACCGCCAGCCAGGAAGCCACCCAGCTGGGACGGCGTGTGGTCAGCCTGTCGCTGAGTTCGCTGGCCGGGATGCTGAGCGTCATCATCTACCTGGTGCTGGTGCCGATTCTGGTCTTTTTCATGCTCAAGGACCGTGAGCGACTGATTGGCTTTTTCCTGTCGCTATTACCCAAAAAGCGCATGCTGATGACGCGGGTCTGGTGTGAAATGGATACCCAGATTGCCAATTTCATCCGCGGCAAGTTCATCGAGATCATGATTGTCGGGGTGGTGTCGTTTTTCACCTTCTGGGCGCTGGGGCTCCCCTACGCCGTACTGCTGGGAATCGTGGTGGGGCTGTCCGTGCTGGTGCCCTATATCGGTGCGGCGGCGGCCACGCTGCCGGTGGCGGCCTCTGCGGGGCTACATTTCGGATTTGACCAGCAGTTCGTCTATGTACTGCTGGCCTACGCCATCATTCAGGCGCTGGATGGCAATGTGCTGGTGACCCTCCTGTTTTCGGAGGTGGTCAACCTGCATCCGGTGGCGATCATTCTTGCCGTACTGTTCTTTGGCGGCATCTGGGGCTTCTGGGGCATCTTTTTTGCCATTCCGCTGGCCACACTGATCAAGTCACTGATGTTTGCCTGGCCTCGTGGGGCAAGTGCGTTGCGAAAGGAAAACGCCAGCGCTCTGGAATAAGAACGTTACGGCCCTGCCACCGGCAGGGCCGTCATTCTTCACTGGCCGGTGTTGAGTGATTGCGCCGTGGCCAGTACCTCGTCGGCATGTCCGGCCACCTTCACGCCGCGCCACTGCGCGGCGATGTTGCCCTCCCGGTCGATCAGAAACGTGCTGCGCTCAATGCCTTCGTGCTCCTTGCCATAGAGTTTCTTGAGCTTGATGACATCAAAGGCGCGACACAGGGTCTCCTGCGGGTCGCTGACCAGCTCGAACGGAAAGCTCTGCTTTTGCCTGAAGTTTTCATGCTTGCGCAGCGAGTCTCGAGAAATGCCAAACACGCGTGTATTGGCCTGTTCAAAGGCGTCCATACGGTCGCGGAAATCCTGACCCTCGGTGGTGCAGCCAGGGGTGGCATCCTTTGGATAGAAATACAGCACGACCTGCTCACCCTTGAAGGCAGCAGGATTGAAGGTCGTGTCGCTGGTGGCGTCCAGCGTGATATCCGGTGCGGGCGTGCCAATGGTGATGCTCATGTAAGTTCTCTCCCAGGATTGGAATGGCGCCGCCGCGACCCGGCCATCATGACGCGAAGTGGCACGGGCGGCGCGCGCTGGCGTGGTAGAGGACAATAACCGAGACCGGCGGGGAAATCAGCCGCCCCCGGGCGCCGGCGCGTTTTCCTGCCCGGCTGCGTCTGTACAGCATGGGGTGCGCCGAGTACCATCGTCAGCGTAATGACCGACCCCGAGCGTTTTGCCCCGAAGGCAGATCATATCGGCGTCGGTCTGTACTGGCGGCTTTGATACGGCCGCTTTCAAATGAATTCAAAGGAAGAGGTTGGCGGGATGATCACTGGCAGCATGGTCGCTCTGGCGACGCCCATGAAAGCCGATGGGGCCATCGACTGGGACGCCCTGAGGCATCTTGTAAGCTGGCATCTCGAGCATGGCACCGATGCCATCGTGGCGGCCGGCACCACCGGTGAGCCCACTACCATGAGCGTGGCTGAACACTTCGATGTGATTCGAACGGTCGTGGAAACGGTCAACGGTCGTGTGCCCGTCATTGCCGGTACCGGCGCCAATGCCACGGCAGAGGCCGTGGAGCTGGCGCGTTATGCCAAAGAGGTCGGTGCCGATTATTGCCTGTCGGTCACGCCCTACTACAACCGTCCGACGCAGGAAGGGCTGTATCAGCACTTCAAGGCCGTGGCCAACGCCTGCGACCTGCCCGTCATCCTGTATAACGTGCCCAGCCGGACCGGGGTAGATCTCTACAATGAGACCACGCAGCGCCTGGCGGCGATCGATAATATCGTCGGGCTCAAGGATGCCACCGGCAATCTCGAACGCGCCGAGGAACTGATCGAGCGTCTCAAGGGTCGCGATTTTGCGCTTTACTCCGGGGATGACCCGACGGCCTGCGAATTCATGCTGGCAGGCGGTCACGGCGCCATCTCGGTGTCGGCCAACGTGGCACCGCGTGCCATGCATGATCTTTGCGCTGCCGCCACCAGCGGCGACTATGATCGCGCCCACCAGATCAATACGCGACTGATGCCGTTGCACTCGGTACTGGGAATCGAGGCCAATCCGATCCCGGTCAAGTGGGCGCTTCACGAACTTGGCCTGATGGACAACGGCATTCGTCTGCCGTTGACCTGGCTTTCCGACAAATACCAATCCACCGTAGCCGAGGCGCTGCAGCTGGCCGGAGTGATGGATCAATGAGCAGGACACGCTGGATGATGGTAACGCCACTGCTGCTCGCGCTGGGTGGCTGTGGCGGCGGCTATTATCATGACCGCAACAGCGAATATGCCGATGCGGAAATGACCTCGCCGCTGGAGCTTCCGGCGTCGCGTAACCAGGCCCGCTATCAGGACGCCATGCCGGTGCCGCAGGCCACCAACGACTTCATCAGAAGTCGCGGTGGTTACGAGCCCCCTCGTCCGCAGACCCTGTCCACCAGTGACCGCGAAACGCGCTTTGTCGAGCCTCGCGAGGCTGATGGCAATCGCTGGCTGGTCGTAAGCGCCGCCCCCGGTGCGGTCTGGCCGCGGCTACAGGAGTTCGTGCGCGCCAATGGCTATCAGGTGCAGAACATCAATGGCAATACGGGTCAGATCACGACCGATCGTGGCGTGCTGTCGGTGCGACAGGGCATTCGTAACAACACCACGGACGTCTATTGCCAGCAGGGCGGCGCAAGCGTTGATGCCTGCCTGAGTCAGGTCAGTCAGTATCTGTCCTCCAGTGCCCCGCAAAGCGGCGTCTCTCTGGTGGCCCAGAACCTGTCACGCAATGATCGTGTTCGTCTGGAAAGCCGCGATGACAACTGGCGTCTGGCGCTGGCGCTTGATTTCCCGCGGGCCTGGGCGGAGCTTGCCTGGCAGCTGGAAAACAATTACGAGACGCCTCAGCGCCGCCTGCTCGACCAGAACCGCAGCGAGCGTGTCTTTACCGTGGAATATACGGTCAAGGGCGAGGGCAGCTGGATTCCCTTCCGCGGCAGCAGTGACGAGACGCAGCAGTATCTGCTGCACGTATCGCCTGCCGACGATGCTACCTACGTCAGCGTAACCGACAGTGCCGGTGAGCCGGTCGACCAGCAGAGGACCCATGACCTGCTCGACGGTGTGGCCTCGATTCTGCGCTGATGCGATTTGCATCGCTGGGTAGCGGCAGTCGCGGCAATGCAACGCTGGTCAGCAGTGCCGGTACCACCCTGCTGGTGGACTGCGGGTTTGGCATGCGCGAAGCCGTCAAACGCATGCAGACACTCCATATGGATCCGGCCACGCTGGCCGGCATCCTTGTGACGCATGAGCACATTGATCATGTCCGTGGGGTGTTTGCCCTGGCGCGTCGGTTTGGTCTGACGGTCTACATGACGGTCGGGAGCTGGTTGTCACTCAAGCCTGATCCTGCCATCGAGGTCGTGCTGATCACGCCGGAAGAAACCTGGAGCATCGGTGATTTCGACATTATGCCGGTCACCGTGCCTCACGACGCGCGCGAACCGGTGCAGTATCTGATTCAGACCGGTGTGCATCGACTGGGGCTTCTGACCGACCTTGGCATGGTCACGCCACATGTGCTTAAGCGCTATCGCCAGTGCGATGCCCTCTTTATCGAATGCAATCATGATCAGCGGATGCTGGCGAACGGCCCCTATCCGCCGAGTCTCAAGCGGCGCGTCAGCGGCCGGCTGGGCCATCTGTCCAATCGCCAGGCCGCCGAGCTTTTGCAGACGCTGGGGACCGATCGTCTACAGCGACTGGTTGCGTCGCACCTGTCCGAGAAGAATAATCTGCCCGAGCTGGCCTTTGATGCGCTAAGGCCCCTGCTGGACAACGATGAATCGCGCCTGGTCATTGCGCAGCAGGGGCGCACCGTTGACTGGCAGTCAGTCAGCTGATGCGCTGACATGCCGGGCGGGCCGTGGCAGATGTGCGATATCGACCTCTCTTTTCCCTATAACCCTGTGATTCCCTGCCGGAGACTTTCGTGGAAAAACGCCAGGAACTTTATGCGGGCAAGGCCAAGTCCGTTTTTGAAACCGATGATCCCGATCGTTTGATCCTTGAGTTTCGTGACGATACCAGCGCCTTTGACGGCAAGAAGGTTGAGCAGCTCGAGCGCAAGGGGCGCGTCAACAACCGCTTCAACGCCTTCATCATGAACGCCCTGAAGGAAGCGGGCATTCCGGTGCATTTCGAGCGGCTGCGTTCGGACACCGAGTGTGAGGTCAAGCGCCTGACCATGATGCCGGTGGAGTGTGTGGTGCGAAACATCGCCGCGGGCGGTCTATGTCGCCGTCTGGGAGTGGAAGAAGGCATCGCGCTTGAGCCGCCGACCTTTGAGCTCTTTCTCAAAAATGACGAGAAGGGCGACCCGATGATCAACGAGTCACTGGCCGAGACCTTTGGCTGGGCCAGGCGTGAGCATCTGGTCCGTGCGCGCGAGCTGACCTTTCAGATCAACGAGATTCTTCAGAAACTTTTTCTCAAGGGCGATCTGCTGCTGGTGGATTACAAGCTTGAGTTCGGTCTGTTCCACGGTGAAGTGACGCTGGGCGATGAGTTTTCGCCCGACGGTTGCCGTCTGTGGGATGCCAACACTCGCGAGAAGATGGACAAGGACCGTTTCCGTCAGGGACTGGGCGGTGTGATCGAGGCCTACGAGGAAGTCGGGCGTCGCATCGGTATTGATTTCGATCAGGCCATAGGCTGACCACTTTTGATCGGGCCGGCGACGATGCGTCGTCGCCGGCCGGTCAGGTCCTTGGGACCAGGCTGTCGACCACGATTACGCTTTCATGACCATGACCGTGGTTGTCTGTCTCGACGTGAAAGCGCACATCCAGATCATGAAGACGCACGCCGTAGCCGCGGTCATCGCGCTTGTCTCGACGATAGGCCGGGCGCGGGTCCTGCGACAACACTTGGCGGATCAAGGCACCAAGACTTGCGCCGTCAGGGCGTTCGCTTAGCGTGCGCTGGCAGTCATCGCTCAGCCGGACATCGAGCTGTGGCGGCGGTTCAGGCGCAAAGCCGGCGCTGGCATTTTCTACGCTGTCAGCCCAGGGCAGATAGGGTTTGATATCCACCACCGGCGTGGCATCGACCAGGTCGTGGCCGCGTAGTAGCAGGGTGGGTGCGGGGTCGTATTCGATCCCGGCAAGCTCGACCAGTGACAGACCCAGCCGGTTGGGGCGATGGGTCGAGCGTGAGGCAAAAACACCGACTCTGGCATTGCCGCCCAGTCGCGGTGGTCGTACCAGCGGCGTCCAGCGTTCAGGGCTCTGGTGGAAAATGAAGCTGATCCAGAGATGGCTGAACTGTTCGAGCCCGCGGACGCAATCGGGATGATCAAACGGCGCTTTGAGCCGGAGCACGGCCGTGGCACTGGGGGCCAGTCCCGGCTGGCGTGGAATGCCGAACTTGTCCGGGTAGCAGCTTTCGATGGTGCCGATAATGTCCAGCGCCATCGAGGCGCTGGCAGGAGAGGGCGTGTCATGTGTTGTCATAAGCTGATTATGCCATCTGCCTGTCCTGACGACATCCTGCCGGCAGGGCCTGGGGGCCGCAGTTGTTGCCACGTAGTCACAGGGATAAATGACGCTCCCCTGATGTCCAACGGACATCCGCTTTGCCGCTTTGAGGCAGGTGCGTGCAGGCGTTAATGCAAGGATAAACCATCATGACGAATCAAAACGGCGCGGCTTTTGACACGCCGATGCTTTTTACCGAGAAAAGGGTCAATACCACGCTTCTGGGTGTGGCCTTTGCCTTCTCGGTGGCCGGCGGTATCACGCTTTTGGTACATGCCTGGCAGACAGAGCGCCTCTGGCCGGTCGGGGCCATTGGCCTGGCATTGATCGCCTGGGGGCTGATCGTCGGCAATAACCTGGCGGTACGCCGGCGTCTGTCGCCCGTACTGAGGCTGGAGGCGCAGTGTGTGCGCTACATCGGTGGCCCGGCCTGGAAGCCTCATATGGTGACGCTGAACTTTCGTGACATCGCCCGGGTCGAGAAGGTGCGCGGCAGCGGCATCACGCTTTACCTGCATCAGGAGCGCCGGCCCCGTCTTGTGCCGATCGGACTGTTGTCAAAGCGGGACAGAGAGCAGTTCCTCCACGGTTTTAATGCACGCTGTGATGCCTCACAGGCCATGCGGGCCTCTCCCCAGGGTTCCTGATGGTCGGGCGGCATGACACCTGACAGGACACCAGAACGCATGATTGTCGATCATTGGCTTGCCAGCGCACGACAGGTAACGTCCCCCAACGCCGATGCACGCCCCGCAGATGAGATCTCCGGGGTCGTGCTGCACTCGATCAGTCTTCCGCCGGGCCATTTTGGCGGTGATGACATCGAGGCGCTTTTCACCAATCGGCTCGACTGGGAGGCTCATCCCTTTTTTGAATCGATCAGAGGGCTTCGGGTCTCGGCGCATCTATTGATACGTCGTGATGGCCGCTGCGTTCAGTTTGTGCCCTTTAACCGGCGTGCCTGGCATGCCGGTCGCTCCCGCTGGCAGGGGCGGCAGGCGCTCAATGATTTCACCATCGGTATAGAACTTGAGGGAGACGCGCGTCCCTTTACCCACGCGCAGTATCAAGGCCTGGCAGGGGTGCTGAGGGCGCTGGAAAGCCACTACCCCAACATTACTGCCGGCGAGACGGTGACCCACGAGCAGATAGCGCCGCTTCGAAAGAGCGATCCCGGACCGAGTTTTGACCATCAGTATCTGCTCGGGCTCATGGCAGGATAACGCGGCAACGAAACGCATCATCAACCGTTGGCCCATGCCCGATGCCGTGACTATTCTGGCGAGATGCCCGGTGTCTGTCTGTCGCCCTGAGCGGGAAAATACGGGCGTGGACTCTCTGGCAATATTGATCTGGTTAATGCCATGGCGGTGGCGTCCGGAGACGTTAATTGGCATGACTTCATGTTTGCGGTATCTTCGTCGTCCAATCAGAGCGCCCATGTTCGAGTGTTGCCTGTTTCGTTGATGGCTAACGAGTCGGAATCCGTTGCAGTGTCCTTATGGCTATCCGCGCCGATGACAGCACGTCCGATGCCATCGCTTGACGTATCCGGAAACCATGGCCCCTGTAAACATCGGGTGCCTATCCCGCCTTGAAAAGCGCCAGAGGCTCCAAAAGGGCCCGCTGACAACTTATCTTCATTCGGAGAGACGTCTATGAGTCTGGAGGCAAGAGAAGATCACGATCCGATCGAAACAAGGGAGTGGTTGGAAGCCCTGACATCGGTAGTGGATCGTGAAGGTGATGAGCGTGCTCAATATATCCTGAGCCGTCTGGCTGATCGCTTGCGCCGTGATGGCAAGCTGCCGCCGTTCTCCGTTAACACACCTCATCGCAATACCATTCCTGTTCATCGCGAAGCAAAGCTGCCCGGCGACATGTTCATGGAGCGCAAGATCCGCTCCGCGATCCGCTGGAACAGCGTGGCGCAGGTCATCCGCGCCAACAAGAAGCACAAGGGACTGGGCGGCCACCTGGCCAGCTACATGTCCTGTGCCGTGCTTTATGAAGTGGGTTTCAACCATTTCTTCCGTGCCGACAGCGATGAGCAAAAGGGCGATCTGGTCTACATACAGGGCCATGTGACGCCCGGTATCTATGCCCGTTCCTTTCTTGAAGGGCGTCTAACCGAAGAACAGCTGGACACTTTCCGTCAGGAAGCCGTGGCTGAAGGCCTGTCTTCCTATCCTCACCCTTACCTGATGCCGGACTACTGGCAGTTCCCGACCGTGTCGATGGGACTGGGGCCGATCCAGGCCATCTATCAGGCGCACGTCATGAAGTACATGCATGCGCGTGGGCTGGCGGATATGGGTGATCGCAAGGTGTGGGCCTTTTTGGGCGACGGTGAGTGCGACGAGCCGGAATCCCTGGGCGCTCTGCATCTGGCCAGCCGTGAAAAGCTCGGCAATCTGATTTTCGTGATCAACTGCAACCTGCAGCGTCTGGACGGTCCGGTACGTGGTAACGGCCGGATCATGGACGAACTTGAGGGCATGTTCCGCGGCGCCGGCTGGAACGTTCTAAAGGTTGTCTGGGGCGGTCTTTGGGACCCGCTGTTTGAGCAGGACAGCAAGGGCATCATGCAAAAGCGCATGGATGAGGCGGTCGACGGTGAGTACCAGAATTTCAAGGCACGTGGCGGTGCCTATACCCGTGAGAATTTCTTCGGCAAGTACCCCGAGACGACCGAAATGGTCAAGGACTACTCTGACGAGGATATCTATCGCCTCAATCGCGGTGGTCATGACCCGCAAAAGATCTACGCGGCCTACCATGATGCGGTCAACAACGCCGGTGATCGCCCGACCGTCGTGCTGGCACATACCGTCAAGGGCTATGGCATGGGTGGCGGCAGCGGTGAGGCCGACATGGAAGCCCACCAGATCAAGTCGATGGAAACCGATGCCCTCAAGGTCATGCGTGACCGTTTTGGCATTCCGGTTTCCGACAAGCAGCTTGAAGAGGGCATGCCCTACTACAAGCCCGATGACGATAGTCCGGAAATGCGCTATCTGCATCAACGGCGCAAACAGCTGGGCGGCTATCTGCCAGCGCGCAAGAACGATTTTGAGCCCATCGAGATCCCCGGGCTGGATGACAAGATGTTCTCCTCCCAGACCAAGGGGTCGGGTGATCGTGAAGTCTCCACCACGATGTCGTTTGTCCGCGTGCTCAATGGCCTGGTAAAAAACAAGCAGTTCGGCCAGCAGGTCGTGCCCATCATTCCCGATGAAGCGCGCACCTTCGGCATGGAAGGCATGTTCCGCCAGATTGGTATCTATGCGGCGGAAGGCCAGAAGTACGAGCCGATGGATACCGGTCAGATCATGTACTACCGCGAGGATCAGAAGGGTCAGATCCTTGAGGAAGGCATCAATGAGGCCGGTTCCATGTCGGCCTGGCTGGCGGCGGCGACGTCCTATGCTAACCATCACGTGCCGCTGCTGCCGTTTTACATCTACTACTCGATGTTTGGCTATCAGCGTGTGGGCGATCTGGTGTGGGCGGCCGGTGACCTGCAGGCGCGCGGCTTCATGGTTGGCGGTACCGCCGGGCGTACCACCATCAACGGTGAGGGCCTGCAGCACCAGGACGGCCACAGCCATATCCTGATGTCCACGGTTCCCAACTGCCGTGCCTATGACCCCTGCTATGGCCACGAGCTGGCCGTGATCATGCAGGATGGTCTCAAGCGCATGTATCAGGACCGCGAAAGCTGCTTCTACTACCTGACGGTCATGAACGAAAACTATGCTCATCCCGAGATGCCGGAAGGCAGCGAGGAAGGCATCATTCGTGGCATGTATCTGCTTCAGGAAGGCGAGAGCGACAAGAAGCAGCCGCGTGTGCAGCTCATGGGCAGCGGCACGATCCTGCGTGAAGTGGAAGCGGCCGCCGAGCTCCTGCGCGATGACTTTGGCGTCACCGCCGATGTCTGGAGCGTGACCAGCTTCAACGAGCTGCGTCGTGAAGCGCTGGAGTATGACCGTCAGCAGTTCCTTAACCCTGAAGGCGAGCAGCAAAAGCCGTGGGTCACGAGCTGCCTGGAAGGACGTGAAGGACCGGTTATTGCCTCCACGGACTACATGAAGCTCTATGCTGATCAGGTGCGTGCGTGGGTACCGACGGACTTCCACGTTCTGGGCACCGATGGTTTCGGGCGCTCGGATACGCGCGAGCATCTGCGTCGTTTCTTTGAAGTCGATCGCTATTTTGTCACCGTACTGGCGCTGCGCGCGCTGGCCAATCGTGGCGAGATCGATGCCAAAACCGTCAGTGACGCGATGAAAAAATACGACATCGACCCCAGCAAACCCAATCCGCTGGTGAGCTGAGGCGCCTGTCTCACAACAGTGCCGCCGGGTGAGTCACGGACTCACCCGGCCCGGACAACGGCCAGGTGACAAGGAGCGCGACCTTGAGTAGTGAAATCATTAAGGTACCCGACATCGGGGGCAGCGAGGGCGTCGAGATCATCGAGATCTCCGTCCAGGCCGGCGATACGATCGACGCCGAAGACACCATGATTGTGCTGGAATCGGACAAGGCCAGCATGGACATCCCCGCACCGAAGGCCGGCAAGGTCAAAAAGGTGCTGGTCAGCGAAGGGGACAAGGTGTCCGAAGGTGACGACATTCTCGAGCTTGAAGCCGAGGATGAAGGAAGCGACGGCGACGCTGACGACAGCGATGACGAGGCAGATGAGAGCGACGATGAGCAGTCGTCGGTCAAGGACAGTCGTAACGCCGAGCATCTCGAGGAAGAGGCCGAAGCCGACGAATCCGATGTTGAAGACGACGACAAGCCGAAAAAGTCCTCCGGGAACAAGGGCGGCAAGCGCACGGTAGAAGTTCGCGTACCGGACATTGGCGGCAGCGAAAACGTCGAAATCATTGAAATCGCGGTCAGCGAAGGCGATGAGATCAGTGAGGAAGACGCGCTGATTACCCTTGAGTCCGACAAGGCCTCGATGGATGTCCCCAGCCCCTATAGCGGCAAGCTGGTCTCTCTTGAGCTCAAGGAAGGCGATACCGTCTCCGAGGGCGACCTGATCGGCACCATGGAAATCGCCGGTGAAGGCGATGACGAAGGCGCCGACGACGATACCTCCGACGACGCTTCCGATGATGACAGCGGCGATGGCGCCGATCATGAGGAAGAAGCCGACGCCATTGGTGACGGCGAGGATGATGTCGAGGAGAGCGACAGCGAAGGCGGGCGTCAGGAGCTGCGCGTTCCCGATATTGGCGGCAGTGAAAATGTCGAGATCATCGAGGTGCCGGTCAGCGAAGGCGATGAGATCAACGAGGAAGATGCGCTGATCACGCTGGAGTCCGACAAGGCCTCCATGGATATCCCCAGCCCCTTCAAGGGCAAGGTCGTGGAAGTCAGCGTCAAGGAAGGCGATACCGTTTCCGAAGGCGATCTGATCGGCTATATCGAAGTGGCCGGCAGCAAACCGAAGAACGAGGGTTCGGCCAAAAAGTCTTCCAGTGACAAGTCCGACTCGAAGAAAAAGTCCGAGGATTCGGCTAAAAAATCCTCGGATGGCAAGCCTGAATCGAAAAAGTCCGAATCAAAAGGCAAGTCCGGTGGCGGTTCGAAAGACGCCAAAAAGCAGGATGTACCGGATAGCGAAGCGCAGAAGGACGAGGGGGACTATGGCGGTGAGCCGGGCCCCGAGGCGCGTCGCAACCAGGGTGGAAGCACTTCCGGCAGCAGTGTTCACGCCGGTCCTGCCGTTCGTCTGATGGCGCGTGAACTGGGTGTGGATCTTGCCGAGGTCAAGGCAAGCGGTCCGAAAGGGCGCGTGCTGAAAGAAGACGTGGACGGCTTCGTCAAGCAGGTCATGAGCGATCGCAAAAAGGGTGGTGGTGCATCCGCTCAGCCGTCTGCGCAGGCGCAGGGGGGTGCCGGTATTCCGCCCATCCCGGCGATCGATTTCAGCCAGTTCGGCGAGATCGAAGAAAAGCCCATGGGCCGGCTGATGAAGGCCGGGGCGACCAACCTGCATCGCAGCTGGCTCAACGTGCCGCACGTGACCCAGTTTGATGAGGCTGACATCACCGAGCTCGAGAACTTCCGCAAGGCGATGAAGGACGAGGCGGCTCAGCAGGGTGCGAAGCTCACGCCGCTGCCGTTCATGATCAAGGCCGCAGCGCATGCGCTGGCGAAGTATCCGCAGTTCAATGTCTCGCTGCATCCGGATGGCGACAAGCTGATCCAGAAAAAGTACTTCAACATTGGCGTGGCGGTGGATACGCCCAACGGCCTGATGGTGCCGGTGATTCGCAACGTGGATCAAAAGGGCATTGTCGAGCTGGCCAAGGAAGTGATCGATCTCGCCGGACGCGCTCAGGAAGGCAAGCTCAAGCGTGAGGAGATGCAGGGCGGCTGCTTCACCATTTCGAGTCTCGGCTCGATTGGCGGCACGGCCTTCACGCCCATCGTCAATGCGCCTGAAGTGGCCATCCTCGGTGTCTCGAAATCGCAGATGAAGCCGGTATGGAACGGCAGCGAGTTCAAGCCGCGGCTGATGTGTCCGCTGTCGCTGTCCTATGACCACCGTGCCGTTAACGGTGCCGATGCGGCACGCTTTACGGCGTATCTGGCAGCGATCCTGACAGACATCCGTCGACTGACCATGTAACGGTTGGCAGTGTCCCAGGGCGGCTCTTCGGAGCCGCCTTTTTTTGTAGGTGCGTTACGGCCAGGCGTCGTCAATATGTCGCAGAGCTGTCGACTTCGCTTGTGCCCGTATGGCGCCTGTCGTTATTGTTGCGTTTTATCGTCAGGCGGCCCGCCAATGACTGTTGTCTGATGGTGGCGCCGGCCCGGATCATGAGTCATTTATTGAGGAGCGGTTTTTCATGCGTTTGATCCTGTTGGGAGCCCCTGGTGCGGGTAAGGGGACGCAGGCCCGATTCATCTGCGAGCGCTTCGATATCGTCCAGATTTCGACCGGCGATATGCTGCGGGCAGCCGTCAAGGAAGGCAATGAACTGGGCCAGAGGGTCAAGGAGGTCATGTCTGCCGGTCAACTCGTCTCCGATGACCTGATTATCGAGCTGGTCAAGGAGCGCATCGCTCAGCCCGATTGCGCCAACGGCTTTTTGTTTGACGGCTTTCCTCGCACGATTGTGCAGGCCGATGCGCTAAAGGAGGCCGGGATTGATCTCGATCACGTGCTTGAAATTCATGTGGCCGATGAAGAGATCATCAACCGCCTCTCCGGGCGCCGCGTTCATCCGGGGTCGGGGCGCATCTATCATGTCGACAACCATCCGCCGCTCGAGGTCGATATCGACAATGAAACCGGTGAGGCACTGATTCAGCGTGAGGATGATCGTGAAGAGACCGTGCGTCATCGTCTGGAGGTCTATCATGACCAGACCGAGCCGCTGATCGCCTACTATCAGGAGTGGCAGCAGCAGGCACCGCAACAGGCACCGGCCTTCCATCGGGTCGAGGGTGTTGGCAGTGTCGAGGATATTCGCGCTCGGGTCGTCGAAGCACTCAGCTCCTGACATGGCATCATGATGTTTTCTGAAAAACCGCACGCCTTAGGGCGTGCGGTTTTTTCATGTCCGAATTTTCCTTTGTTACTGTGCAGTTACGCCTATTTTTTCCCGCCGCTGCGGAATGGTTGGCCGGGCATGGTGTCTCTTTAACGGCAGTGTCATGATGCGCTGCTTCCATGGCCTGCACCTTTGTGCAATGACATGGATTGCCTTTAAAACGCAGGCTTGAAAGCGTTTTGGACGGGCGTTGCAATACCTACGTATAATGCCGCCTCATTCCCGACTCTGACGTAGCGAGACCATGACTAGCCTGCTGGCCCTTGATGCTTCTTCTTCTGCCTGCTCCGTAGCCCTCTGGATGGACGGTAATGTGATCGGCAGGGTAGAGCATGCCCCGCGCGGTCATACCCGCCGTCTCATGCCCATGATCGATGCGCTGCTGGATGAGGCCGATATTGCCCGGACCTCGCTGGATGCGATCGCCTATGGCCATGGCCCCGGCTCCTTTACCGGTATACGCATTGCAGCAGGCGTTGCACAGGGGATCGCCTACGGGCTGGAGCGGCCGCTACTGGGCATCTCTACACTGCGGGCGCTGGCGCAGGGCGCCTGGCAGCGTGACGGCGCCAGCCTTGTCATGCCGGCACTGGATGCGCGTCTGGGCGAGCTCTATGTCGCGCTGTATCAGGCCGAGCAGGGGCGTCTGGAAGCCGTGATGGCCGATGGTGTGGTGGCACCCGAGGCGCTGGTGCTGCCGTCATGTCAGCCCGGGTCGATCACCATGATCGGCAGCGGCGTCACCCTGCTGGACAGGCTGCCATCCGGAATTCAGGAATACGTGGGTACAACGCTTGAGGATCGCGAGCCCGAGGCCTGCGACATTGTGCAACTGGCCGCCATGGATTTTGCCTCGGGGCTGATCACCAGCCCCCAGCAAGCCCTTCCCATTTATCTGCGTGATCAGGTTGTTTCCAGCAAGCGTTAAGGATGCCTTTTATGGATTGGTTACATGTGGTGGTGCTCTCCTTTATTCAGGGGATCTCCGAATTTCTGCCGGTGTCGTCATCGGCGCACCTGATTCTGCCATCACAGCTGTTTGGCTGGCCCGACCAGGGGCTGGCATTCGATGTTGCCGTCCATGTCGGCACCCTTCTGGCCGTTGTCATGGCCTTTCGCGAAGATGTCGTCGCTATCGTGAAGGGCTGGTGCGCGCAGGTGTTCAAGCGGCGCCCGAGCGAGGAGGGGCATATTGGCTGGGCCGTGATTGTCGCCACACTGCCAGCGGGTATTCTGGGATTTCTCGGTGATGACTACATCAGCATTTATGCGCGCTCCGGGCTGGTGATCGCCACCACTACCATCGTGTTTGGTCTGGTGCTGTGGTGGGCGGACGTCAAGGGCATCAGAAAGCTTGTCATGTCACAAATGACGCTTAAAAATGCGCTGCTGATGGGCTTTGCACAGGCGCTGGCCCTGATTCCGGGCACGTCGCGTTCGGGCATTACCATCACGGCGGCGCTGCTGTTGGGCTATACCCGTCAGACGGCGGCCCGCTTCTCCTTTCTGATGTCGATCCCGCTGATTCTGGCGGCGGGCACCTTCAAGGGTATCGAGCTTGCCCAGACTGGTGCCGATGCCCACTGGCTGCCCATACTGGGGGGTGTTGTCCTCTCCTTTATCTCGGCACTGGCCTGTATCAAGCTCTTTCTGGCCGCGCTGGACCGTATCGGCATGCTGCCCTTTGTCATCTATCGCATGATTCTGGGCGTGTTCCTGTTTATCTCTCTGGCATGACACTTCCGG
This sequence comes from Kushneria indalinina DSM 14324, assembly GCF_003385845.1. Taxonomy (GTDB): domain Bacteria; phylum Pseudomonadota; class Gammaproteobacteria; order Pseudomonadales; family Halomonadaceae; genus Kushneria; species Kushneria indalinina. The sequence continues at coordinate 312,149 of NZ_QRDJ01000006.1, forward strand.
ACGCTGTTACCCGCCCCGTGGTAGTGGGGGATGATGCACAAAGCCACGCCCTGGCCCATCAGCTGGGGCTTGCCCTGGTGGAGGCGCCGGGCAGTGATGATCTGTGGCTGCACTACGGCGAGCAGGGTCTGGAGCTGGGGGGTGACAGACGTCAGTTCGGGGCGCCAGTACGGGCCGATCTGGTCGGCGGTGGCGTGGCGCACCGCCGCCAGTTCGGGGGCGGGCGCGGTCAGCTGATCGCGCGTGCCTGCGGCCTGAAGCAGGGCGTGTCACCGGAGATTATTGATGCCACGGCGGGGCTGGGTCGCGACAGCGCAGTGCTGGCCTCGCTGGGCTCGCGCGTATTGATGATCGAGCGTCATCCGGTGGTGGCGGCGCTGCTGTCCGATGCCCTGGAGCGGGCCGGTATGATGGATGAGCTGAAGGCGCTGACGCAGCGGCTTTATTTCGCTCACGGTGACAGCAGCCAGACGCTGTCAGAACTGATCGCCACGTCAGACGTTGCGCCTCAGGTCATTCATCTCGATCCCATGTATCCGCATCAGGACAAGTCCGCATTGGTGAAAAAGGAGATGCGCCTTTTTCGCCGTCTTGTCGGGGATGACACGGATGCGCCACAGCTTTTGTCCCGGGCGCTCGATATCGCGACCCACCGGGTAGTGGTTAAAAGGCCCAAGGGCGCACCGCCCATCGAGGGGCCATCACCCAGCCATGAGATTGTCTCCAAAAACAGTCGCTACGATCTTTATGTGCACCGATCATTAAAGCCTTCACGCTGAGGCTTCGGTATGCGGGCGTCCGGCGGTCAATTCCGTCAGACGATGACGCAGGGTCGGGTCAAACAGCATGCGGCTTTTCATCAGGGCATCCGGCAGTCGCGAGTCGAAATTGAGCCGCTCCTGTGATTGCCACAGCCAGCCATCGCGCTCCAGGGTGTCCAGCAGCCCGGCAAACAGACGGCGATCAAAGAACTCCGGTGCGTTGAGTCCCTGCAGACGTGTGAGGCGTTCCGCCAGCAGCTGACTCTGCTCTTCAAGCATTTCCCGGCTGATGGTGCCGTTGGGGTAGTGCATCAGCGTCGAGAACAGGATAAAGCCGCGTTCGAGTGTCGGCTGGATCGCTCGACCCAGCAGATAGAGTCGCTCACGTGCCTCGTCCCCTGTTTCGGGGCGCTGCCAGTGTTCCCCCTGCTGTTTCAAGAGGCCCAGCGCCACGAAGACTGCCAGTACGTCGCGCAGGTGCTCGGCGAAGTCCGTGTCATCATCCTCGATAAAGAACTCCTGCTGCAGCGCCGGCCAGATGGGGGCCAGTAGGCTGTCGAGCGTTTCGAAGTCAAGGCGGGCGTTGTTGCGAAAGGCGAAGGCCACCAAGGCATGAAGGGCAAAAAGGTGCAACACGTTGTTGCGATACCAGGTCAATAGCGGCGCGCGTTCGTCGCTGACGGTGATCAGATCGCCCAGTGAGTGTTCGATACGACTGACCATGCCCAGATATTCGCTGCGTTCAACCCAATCCTGTGGGCTCTGCTCGGGCAGGCGAACGCGCTTGCCGCCCGGCAGCCGTTCCTGCAGGGCATACAGCGTTTTAAGCTGACGCAGGAGCAGATCAATTTCGATGGTGCGATGCGGGGTGGCCAGAATGGTCAGGGCGACCAGTGAAATGGGCGTCAACGCGGCGGCGTGATTGATGCGCGCGGCAATCTCCAGGCTCAGATCCGGGACCGCCTCGCGCAGCCAGTCGGCCTCGGCGCCGGCCTCCTGCGAGCGCCAGTCAGGAAAGCGCTGATCCAGATAGCTGCCCAGCACCAGCGGTTCTCCCACGCTGACCTGGACACGACCGAAGGGCTGGCGCAGGTGGCGCAGCACGCGCAGCAGCCCCAGCGGACTTTCCTTGCGTTTTTCGCCGGTGCGCAGCTCGCGAATGTAGGCGTTGGATTCGATGACCTTTTCATAGCCGATATAGATCGGCACAAAGGCCATTTCCCGATTCGGCGCACGGGCATGGGAGCGCAGCGTCATCGACAGCATGCCGGGGCGCGGCGAGAGCATACGACCGGTGCGCGAGCGCCCGCCCTCAATGAAATACTCGACCGGGTGGCCCTGGGAGAGCAGCTGGTGCAGGTATTCGTTGAACACGGCGCGGTAAAGCTGATTGCCGCGAAAGCTGCGGCGCATGAAAAAGGCGCCGGCACGGCGCAGGAGCGGGCCGATCACGGGCATGTCGAGATTGCGCCCGGCGGCAATGTGCGGGGGCATCAGCCCCTTTTGATAGAGCACGTAGGAGAGCAGTAGATAGTCGATGTGGCTGCGGTGACAGGGGACATAGACCAGCTCATGGGTGCCCGCCAGCGCCTCGACATCCTCGATGCCGTGCACATCGACGCCATCGTAGAGCCGGTTCCACAGCCGTCCCAGCACCTGATAGAGAAATCGCAGCACGGGTGCCGACATGTTGGCGGCGATCTCGAAGCCATAGCGCTCGGCACGTTGCAGGGCCTTGTCATCGTGTTCCCCGCGCTCCAGTGCGCTTTGATGTGCGGCGTCCCGTACGGCAGGCTGGCGTAGTACACGCCGGATGAGCGTGCGGCGATGAGACAGGTCCGGCCCGATCGCCTGCAGCCTGATGCGGCGAAAATAGCGTCGCAGAAAGCGGGTAATGCGGGTTCGATTGAACTGCTGGTCGACGTCACCGTGGGCCATCAGCGCGCGCAGTGATACCGGTTCTCCCAGACGAATCTCGAGCGAACGGCCGTTGATGATCACGCCGGCCAGACGTTGAAGCCGGCCTACCAGCGACCAGCCATCGGCGATCAGCAGGTGGCGAAGCCCCACGCGCTCACGCTGCGGTGCACGGCCCCAGAAAAGCGTGACCGGGACGAGATCCACATCACTGTCAGGGTGCTGCTCCAGCGCGCCGATCAGGTGATCAAGCGAGGTGGAGCGATCCACATGGCCGCGGTGACGGCGATAATGTGCGGCGTCGAAAAGGGCCAGATGTGCCGGGAAACGACGGCCATCGGCCAGACAGACACTGCCTTCGGGAGAGGGCAGGTCAAAGCGCTGACAGAAGATGGACAGTGCCATGCGATCGGAAAGGGCGGATACCGGCAGTACGTAGACCACCGGCCGGGTGCTCTCGGTGACAAGGGCCTCGGGGCGTTCGGGGTCGATGCTGCGAAAGCGCAGCCAGGCACCGAGCAGCCGGCAACCCAGTCGCTGCCAGAATCCTTGTGAGGGCGTTTCAGACATGGCCATTTTGCTCGCTGAATCGGGGTGGCGGATGGTTTGATGACCTGAAAAGGGAGATCTGCACCGAGCCGATGACATGGCACTATAGTATAGCGCTGGTCGAATCGACATGGCCCCAGGGGCAAGGCAGGGAGATGCAAGATGAGAGAGCAGTGGCATGACGGCAACCATTTTTCCCTGTTGCCGACGGCGGACTGTTTCGTGCCTGTACTGTTTGAGGCGATCGATCATGCCAAAGACTCGATTCTGATCGAGCTCTATCTTGTCGAAGACGGCGAGATGGGTGAGCGGTTTTTTACGGCGCTGACGCATGCCGTGACGCGCGGCGTAGACGTGCGACTCTTGATCGATGCCTGCGGCTCATGGTCACTTTCAGATCAGAGCAAGCAACGTCTGGTGGATGCAGGCGTTTCCCTGCGCGAATTCAACGTTTTGACGCTCAGACATCTGGGGCGCTTTATCTCGCGGGATCATCGCAAGCTGATCGTTATTGATGGTCACACTGCCTTTACGGGCGGATTTGGTGTCAACGATCAGTTCCTCAGATCGTGGTTCGAGGTGGCCGTACGTATTACCGGCCCATGTGTCGATGACTGGATTCGACTGTTCAACCGGGTGTGGCGCTCGCGCAGGACGCAGGATTTTGCCACCGGCGCCCGGCGGCGGGGAGACGCGGCAGCAGTCATGCCGAGTCCGATGCGCTGCGAGGGCCACATGGTCGGCCGTGCGGTCTGGGGACAGGGCTATCGCTATCAGGCCATTCGTCGGTCGCTGCAGCATCAGGTCGGTACCGCCCGTGAGAGAATATGGATCTGTACGCCTTATTTCGTGCCGACTCGCACTCTGAGGCGACAGTTGCGCCGGGCGGCGCGACGCGGTGTGGATGTCAGGCTATTGCTGGCGGCGCGCGATCATGACCATCCCAGCGTACGTTACGCCGGGCAGCGGTTTTTTACCCGGCTGCTGCGATCGGGTGTGCGCATCTTCGAGTTTCAGCCGAGCTTTATCCACGCCAAATTCAGCCTGTGTGACGGCTGGTCGACCGTTGGCTCGTGCAATTTCGACCACTGGAGCCTGCAGTGGAATCTGGAAGCCAATCAGGAGATCGATGACCCCGACTTTGCGACCGAGCTGGGGAGTCTCTTTGAACACTGCTTTGATCAGTGTCATGAGATCAGCGCAGCGCGCTGGGCGACACGGTCGCGACGTCAGCGGCTGCGTGAGTGGGGCTACGGCGTCATGGATGCCCTGATTACGCGACTGCGCTGAATGCCCTGGTCCGTGGCCCTGCTTACTGGCGCTTGCCCGGGCCTCTGGCACCCTTGCCCTTGCCACCGGACTTGCCCTTTGCGTCCTTGCTGCCCTTTGAGGGCGCAGGAGCAGGCTTTTCGGCCGGGGCGCGCTGTAGCAGATAAAGATCCAGCGTCAGTTCGGCCAGCTGGCCTGCCAGGCGGGTGGCTTCGGCCGGCTGTTGCCCGAGCGCTGCAAGCTCCGGATCTTCCTCATCAAAGAGCCCCGACAGGGTCATGAAAGGCAGCAGCAGTTCAGCGGCGGTCTCTTCCTGCGTGCCAAACCAGACCTGTTCATCCAGGAAGACACCCTCCATAAAGCCGGCGCACCAGAGGCGTACGGGATGTTCTTCGTCATCTTCGCTGCCTTCAAACTCGAGATCAAAGGGCAGGTCCGGAATGTTGCCGTTCTCAAAGACATCGACCGCGTTGTCGAGCAGGGCATCCAGAGCGTCAAGCGTTGCCTGACGCTGCTGGTCGCTCTCAAACTCGGGCGTCGTATCAAAAATCAGGGCATGGCGTTCATCACGGTCGTGGGGTGCGGTCGAGATGGCCAGTGCCGTCAAAAGCCCGTGAGCACCAAACAGGTCGAGGGCTTCTTCGCTGACATGCTCGGAGTCGAGAAACTCGAACAGCGCATCAAGGCGTTCATCTTCCAGCAGCGGTACCGGTTGCGGCGTATCGGCCGTGATATCATTCATGAGCAGTATCCATACAGTAAGCAGCGCTTTGCGCGGCAGCCGAGCCGCCGGGTTGAGAGCCTATAGTTTATCATCCATGACCGATCTTCTTTCCAACGACATTGATGACTTTCCCCATGGGGATGCCAGCCAGGCACGGCTTTTGGCACATGTAGAGCAGTGCCTGCGCAAGGCGCGGCGCCACTATCCGAACCTGCCTGCCCCCGGAGTCTGGTGTGACCTGCGCGGGCGCAGTGCCGGTCAGGCCCATTATGGGCGTGGGGGGCTGCGCTTTAACATGACGCTCTACGGCGATCAGCCCGACGCCTTTCTGACCGAGGTGGTGCCACATGAGATGGCGCACTGGGTCGTTCATCATGTTTATCCTGGCCGCGTGCGCCCGCATGGCGTGCAGTGGCAGCAGGTCATGATCAGGATCTTTGATCGAGCGCCCAGCGTCACCCACCGTTTTGATACCTCGCGCGCCAGCCCGGCGCCTTATCGTTACCTCTGTGGCTGTCGCAGCCATTACTTTACCCGCCGACGCTACAACAACGAGCGTCGAGGCAGTCGATATCGCTGCCGTCACTGTGGTGAGACGCTGCGCCTTGAAGGTATCACCGTCGATCAAAATCCAGGGAGATTGGTCGAACAGTGACCATGGTCTAATGGTCACTCTGCCCCTGCCTGACGCTAATCTAAGGGTCACACTATCCATGATGGGTGTTCGTGACCCATCAGATTGAGGAGATGCGACATGAGCCAGTCTGCCCATGCCATGGCAGGTGCCGCACAAAAACTGCGTAGCCCGATAAGCGAGCAGGACTATCGCGAGCGTTATCGTTATTCGATCGAATCTCCTGAAGCCTTCTGGCGTGAAGAGATGCAGCGTCTTGACTGGATGCGCACGCCTGAAAAAATCATCAACGGCCATTTTGGCGAGAACCACTCCCGCATCAAGTGGTTCGAGGATGGCGTGCTCAACGTCTCGGCCAACTGTCTGGATCGTCATCTCGAGCGTCGCGGCGACAAGCCGGCCATCATCTGGGAAGGGGATAACCCTGACCACCAGCGCATCATTACCTACCGTGAACTGCATCAGCAGACGGGGCAATTTGCCAACATGCTCAAGGCGCTTGGCGTTGGGCGTGGCGATACCGTCACGCTGTATATGCCGATGATCCCGGAAGCTGCCATTGCGATGCTGGCGTGTGCCCGCATCGGTGCCGTGCATTCGGTGGTGTTCGGTGGCTTTTCTCCCGAGGCGCTGGCCGGGCGAATCTCGGACTGCGCGTCGCGCGTGGTGATCACCTCGGATATCTCGCGCCGCGGTGGCAAACAGGTTCCGCTCAAGAAAAACGTCGACGAGGCACTGGCCATCAAGGGCACCGACTGTGTCGAGCATGTGCTGGTCGTGCCCTGTGGCGAAGCGCCCATCGACTGGCAGTCACGCGATATTGACGCCTGCGCGATGATGAAGGAGCAATCAGCAACGTGTGATCCTGAAGCCATGGGCGCCGAGAATCCTCTGTTCATTCTCTACACCTCGGGGTCGACCGGTACGCCCAAGGGGCTGATGCATACCTCGGGCGGTTATCTGCTCTATGCGGCCATGACCCATCAGCAGATCTTTGATCTGCGCGAGGATGATGTCTACTGGTGTGCCGCCGATGTGGGCTGGGTCACCGGCCACTCCTACGTGGTGTACGGGCCGCTGGCCAATGGTGCCACAACGGTCATGTTCGAGGGCGTGCCGAGCTACCCGGATTACGGGCGTGTGGGTGAAGTGATCGACCGCCACAACATTACGATCTTTTATACCTCCCCAACGGCCATTCGCGCGATGATGCGACATGGCGATCATGTCATGGACAGCAGCCGCCGCGATTCCCTGCGCCTGATCGGTACGGTCGGTGAACCCATCAACCCTCAGGCCTGGCATTTCAGTCATCAGATCATCGGTAACGGGCGCTGTCCGATCATGGATACCTGGTGGCAGACCGAAACCGGCGGCCACATGATGGCGCCGCTGACGGACGTCGACAACGTCAAGCCCGGGGCTACCATGCGTCCCTTCTTTGGCGTTCGCCCGGCGCTGATGGATGCCGAGGGCCAGCACATCGAGGGCGAGGGCGATGGCAGCCTGGTGATCGAGGGCAGCTGGCCGGGGCAGGCGCGCACCATCTGGGGAAATCATGAACGCTTTGAGGAAACCTATTTCAGTACGCATCCCGGCACCTACTTTACCGGGGATGGTGCCCATCGCGACGCCGATGGCGACTACTGGATCACCGGTCGTATCGATGACGTGCTCAATGTCTCCGGTCACCGTATGGGGACCGCTGAAATCGAGTCTGCGCTGGTGGCCCATCCGGCCGTGGCCGAAGCCGCCGTGGTAGGGTTTCCTCACGATGTGAAGGGCCAGGGCATCTATGCCTATATCACCCTGATGCAGGGGGCCGAATCCAGCGAGGCACTGGCCACGGAACTCAACGACGTCGTTCGTCGGGATATCGGAGCGATTGCCAAACTCGATGCCATTCAGTGGGCGCCGGGCCTGCCCAAGACGCGTTCCGGCAAGATCATGCGCCGTATTCTTCGCAAAATTGCGGCCAACGAGGTCGATAGTCTGGGAGATATCAGCACCTTGTCTGACCCTGATGTTGTGGAAGCCCTGATCAAGGAGCGTATTCAGCACTAGGTAATATGCTCATCTGATCCTGACTCACGACAAGCGCGTCATCTTGTCGCATAATGAACGTTGGCAACCGGGGAGAGCCCGGTTGCCAACGTTTTATTTTGGAAATAAAAAAATCATGGGGTAACATGCTGAGATTGCTGGTTACATGATCGGCAGGTGGCATGATGACGCTCGGCCTTGCACTGCTGATGACGTGGCTGACCGCGTTTTGACCGGGGCTGGGCCGTCCTGAATGATACGGGGAATCCTGGAGGAAACTGCATGGCCTTTGCCCAGAAGTTTATCGTGGCAGACGATCACCCCTTGTTTCGTGCAGCACTGACGCAGTCTCTGCGTCAGGTAGCGGCCAATGCCGAGATTGTTGAAGCCGATACCATGGAAGCCACCATCGAGGTTGTGACGCGTCACCCTGATGCCGACCTGATTCTTCTGGATCTGCGTATGCCCGGTGCCCATGGTTTTTCAGGCCTGATACAGCTGCGCGGTCAGATGCCTGACATCCCCGTGGCGGTGATTTCCGGCAGCGAAGAGCCACAGGTGGTGCGTCGTTCTCTTGATTATGGCGCGTCGGGGTTCATCCCCAAGTCAGCCTCGCTGGATACGATTGCCGGGGGCATCAGCGCCATTCTCGATGGCGAGATATGGCTGCCCGCCGAGATGGCGGATTACCTGGGCGACGGCGACGAGGAAGAGGCCAAGTTTGCCGCGGCCATCGCTTCTCTGACGCCGCAACAGTTTCGCGTGCTCAACATGCTGACCGAGGGACTGCTGAACAAGCAGATCGCCTACGATCTTAATGTCTCCGAGGCCACCATCAAGGCGCATGTGACGGCTATCCTGCGCAAGCTGGGCGTTCATTCACGCACGCAGGCGGTCATTGCGGCCCAGAAGCTTGAAGTAGAGCCTTCGCGCGTCGAGAACTGAAAGCAGATTCAGTCATGAAAAATCCCGGTATGGACCGGGATTTTTTGTGCCTGTCGATGGCAGATCCGCTCACTCCAGGCGTCGATTGGCCTGAAGGGTTCGGGTCAGCAGGGCGCGCAGTGCCGCCGGACGTACCGGCTTGTTGAGCAGGTGGTAGCCGGTGCGACGGATCAGGTCGGCAATCTCTTCGGTGCGATCCGCCGTGATCACGATGCCGGGCACATCGCCGGTAAAGCGCTCGGCGAGTGATTCCAGTGCCATCAGGCCGGTGACTTCGTTGTCCAGGTGGTAGTCGGCCAGAATGATATCGGGTTCGCCTGTCATGTTGCGCACCACCGAGCGGGCACCGCCGATCGAGGTGGCCGTGAAGACCTCGCATTCCCAGCCTTCCAGCATGGCTTTCATGCCTTCCAGCGTCATGGTTTCGTTATCGATACAGATCACGCGCGCGCCGCGGATACGGTTGCCGGCGCTTTTCTGTGCCGTCTGTGTTTCCTCGCGGGTGGGCGTGGCGCCACGCTTGAGGGGTACGGTCAGCCCGAACACTGTTCCATGGCCTTCTCTTGAACGAATGGTAATCGGGTGATCCAGCACGCGGGCCATACGATCGGCGATGGAAAGCCCCAGCCCCAGGCCCTTTTCGCTCTCGCGGTGACGCGATTTCTGATCCAGCCGACGAAACTCCTGGAAGATTTCGGCCTGACGCGACTCCGGAATGCCGGGGCCGGTATCCCAGACCTCGATCGACAGCTGCTCGCCGCGGCGACGACAGCCCAGCAATACCCGGCCGTGCTGGGTGTAGCGCAGGGCATTGGAGAGGAAGTTCTGGATGATGCGCCTGAGCATCTGCGGATCGCTGTCAATCACGGCGCCCGTCTCGATCATGTCCAGATCCAGCCCGCGGTCCTGCGCCATGACCGAGAACTCGGCATACAGCGGGCGCAGGATCTCATTGAGGGTGAACACTTGACGTCGGGGGGTCAGGGCACCGGCATCCAGCTTGGAGATGTCCAGCAGCGTGCCCAGCAGCTCCTCTGCCGCCTGCAGCGAGTTGTCGATGTGGACCAGCGTGTCATGATGCTCGCTCTCCTCGAGGCGCTGGGTAAGGGCAGAGGTAAATAGACGGGCGGCGTTGAGCGGCTGAAGCAGGTCATGGCTGGCCGCGGCCAGAAAGCGGGTCTTGGAGGCGTTGGCGGTTTCGGCGACCTGCTTGGCCTGTCTCAGGGCCAGTTCGGCTTCGGAGCGTACCCGGTTCTCCTGGCGCAGCGCGCTGTTGACCTCGGAAAGCTCGTGGGTACGTTCGCGAACGCGCTCCTCCAGATTCTCGTTGGTCTCCTTGAGGGCAATCTCGGCCAGCCGGCGCTCGGTAATGTCCTGATACAGCGCGAAAAAGCCCAGTACGCGACCGCCTTCACCAAAATGCGGCGTGTAGGTGGCCAGCATGTAGCGGGTACCGCCTTCACGATCCAGCTGCGAGAGCTCCCAGGAGACGCGCTCACCGTTGAGGGCACGCTGCATCCAGGGCGCGCGCAGCCGCCACATGCCGGCGGTCATGACCTCTTCGGCAGGCTTGCCGATGGCCTGAAGACGATCCACTTCCATGGCGGTTTCGTAGGCGCGATTGGTAAAGAGGTAGTGACAGTCGCGGTCAAAATAGGCAATCAGGGCCGGTACATTGTCGGTATAGATACGGATGTTGTTTTCCGAGCGGATCAGGGCCTCTTCGGTGCGCTTTTGATCGGTCACGTCCTGATAGGTATAGACAAAGCCGCCGCCCACCATGGGGTTGCCATGGATATCGAGCACGCTGTCATCCTGGCGATAGCGCTGGTAATGATGCGCATGACCGCTTCGGATGTTGTCCATCAGCAGTCGCACATGCTCCTGCGGATCGCCGGGGCCATATTCGCCGTGCTCGGCGTTGTATAAAAAGATGCGCTCGATGGGCTCGCCGACATGAATCAGATGGTCGGGGAAGCGAAACAGCTCCAGATAGCGCTGGTTCCAGACCACGATGCGCAGCTTGTGATCCACCACCATGACCCCCTGATTGATGTTCTCGATGGTGGCCTGCAAAAGGGATCGGTTGAACTCGAGTACCTGGGAGGCCTCATCCACGATGGAAACAACATCAGAGATGGAGACGTCCCGCCCGGAAAGCGCCGAGTTCACCACGATGCGCGCCGAAGAGGCGCCAATGGCAGAGGCCAGAAGACGCTCGGTAAAGCCGATCAGGTCGATCGAGGCGCGCATGCCCGGGTCAAGGCGCTGCTGATGGCGCCAGCCATAGTCGCTAAAGGCGCGCTCGACCTGGTCCTCATTGAGAAAGCGCCGGGACAGGGCCTTGAGATCGCTCACCGAGGTGGTACCGCCCCACGGGCGGTTGATCAGGGTCTGATGGGACGCCACACTGTCAACGAACAGCGACGCCTGAATGCGCTCGACCACGCGCTGTCGCGTCACCTGCGAGAAAAAGATATAGCAGAAGAGGTTTACGCCCAGCGACAGCAGTACTCCCTGGGTAATGGAGTCATTCAGCGACAATCCAAGCAGATTGGATGGGCTGAGCAGTTCGATGCCCATCGGTCCTGCATCGATGGGGAAAGAGAGCAGCCCTGCACGCACCAACGTGGGCAGCAGCAGGGCGTAGCTCCAGATCAGAAAGCCCAGCCCCAGTCCCAGACTCACCCCCAGACGATTGCCGCGCTTCCAGTACAGGCCACCAATCAGCGCCGGAGCCAGCTGGGCCAGTGCCGCCAGGGACAGCACGCCAAGGCTTGCCAGCGAACTTGATGGGGCGGTGAGTTTGTAAAAGCCGTAGGCCAGCGCCAGCGTCAGCACGATAATCAACCGACGGATGCGCAGGACCCAGCGGGCGTAGTCACCATGGCGCGCATCAAACCCCTTGAAGCGCAAAAGCAGGGGGATGACGACTTCGTTGGAGATCATGATCGACAGCGTCACGGCGGCCATGATGACCATGCCGCTGGCGGCCGCGAAGCCGCCGATGAACGTGACCATGACCAGCCAGGGCTGATCAAGCGCCATGGCGAGATGCAAGACCCAGGTGTCCGGATCAAGTCCCTGGCCTTCAAAAAGCGTCAGGGCGGCCACCGCCAGCGGGAGCACGAAAAAGCCGGCGGCAATCAGGTAAAGCGGGAAAAGCCAGCGGGCCCGGGCCGTATCATCGGTGCTGGTGTTTTCGACCACGGTAACGTGAAACTGACGCGGAATGCAGAACACGGCCAGCATGGCCAGCAGGGTCTGGGTCCAGAAGCCCTGGCCGAAGCTGTCGCTGCTGAAATGGCTGCCGGCGGAAAGATCTCGCACCGCGCGGCTGGAGAGCTCGCCCAGGCCATCAAAGGCGCCCCAGGTGATCAGGGCGCCCAGCAGCATGAAAGCGCCGAGTTTGACCACTGATTCAAAGGCGATGGCCTGAATCAGTCCCTCGTGATGTTCAGTGGCATCGGTATGGCGTGTGCCGAACAGGATGGCAAAAAGCGCCATGAGGGCGGCGACATAAAAGGCGGTGTCACCGAGTATGGGAGAGCGCACGATGTCATTGTTGGCGGTCAGCACCATAAAGCTTGCCGCCATGGCCTTGAGCTGCAGGGCCAGGTAGGGAAGGGTACCCAGCAGGGCGACCAGACTGGCCAGTGCCGCCAGCGCCTGGGTCTTGCCGTAGCGCGAGGCGATAAAATCGGCAATCGAGGTGATGTTTTGGCGCTTGGCGACCCGAATCATCTTGGTGAGGATCGGCCAGAACAGCAAAAAGGCGAGAATGGGCCCCAGGAAAACGCTGAGGTACTGAAGGCCCGATTCGGAGACCTGGCCTACGCTGCCGTAGAAGGTCCACGAGGTGCAGTAGACCGCCAGTGCCAGGCTGTAGACCAGCGGTCGCCGTTTGGCCGGCCCCAGCCGTCGTGCCCGCTGATCGCCACGCCAGGCAATGCCAAAGAGGGTGGCGATGTATAAAAGCGAGATGGTGAGCAGTAACCAGCCCTGGAACATCGTGGGATTCCTTGCCTGACCAACGTAATGGCTGCTTCATGATGGCAGCCTTGAAATACCGATAACGACCCGGGCCTTGCCGGGCATTATCGTCCCTTCAAGCCTCGCGTAAACCGTCGGGTCTTCGCCTGTGCTTTGTGGCGATGATAAAGTAGCGCCAATGTCGCATTAATCTGAAGTCATCTCCATGCAAGAACTTGATCAGTCCGTGAATACCTGCGACAAGCGGGAATTCGACAAGCTACAAAAGCGCCTGCGCCGCAACGTCGGCAATGCCATTATCGACTATGCCATGATCAATGATGGCGACAGGGTGATGGTGTGCCTCTCCGGTGGCAAGGATTCCTATACCATGCTCGAGATCCTGCGCAATCTTCAGCGCAACGCGCCGGTGAACTTTGAGCTGGTCGCCGTTAACATGGATCAAAAACAGCCCGGCTTTCCCGAGCATGTGCTGCCGCAGTATCTGGCACAGCAGGGGGTCGAGTATCACATCGTGGAACGTGATACCTACTCGATCGTGAAAGAGAAGGTACCCGAAGGCAAGACCACCTGCGGGCTGTGTTCGCGGCTGCGGCGTGGCACGCTCTATGGCTTTGCCGAAGAGATCGGTGCCAACAAGATTGCGCTGGGTCACCACCGCGATGACATGCTGGAAACGCTTTTTCTCAACATGTTCTTTGGCGGTTCACTCAAGTCGATGCCGCCCAAGCTGCTCTCCGACGATGGCAAGAACATCGTGATTCGTCCGATGGCCTACTGCTCGGAAGCCGATATCGCCCGTTTTTCCGAAGCCAAGGGTTTTCCCATCATTCCGTGCAATCTGTGCGGTAGCCAGGAAAATCTGCAGCGACAGGTGGTCAAGGAGATGCTCTCCGACTGGGAGCGCAAGCACCCCGGGCGAATCGAGACCATGTTCAAGGCACTGACCAACGTGGCGCCTTCCCAGCTGGCGGATCGGGACCTGTTCGACTTCCATGGTCTGGAAGAGAAGCAGCGCCTGATGAAGCGTGATCGCATCGATACGGTCAATCTGATGGCGCAGGATGACGACACGCCACTGTCATGAATTTGTGGCTTTTGCTCGGGAAGTGTTTGACTTTCCAGCAATGATTGGTAGAATGCAGCGCCACATGACCCGGGTGGTTAGCTCAGTTGGAAGAGCACCAGCCTTACAAGCTGGGGGTCACTGGTTCGAGCCCAGTACCACCCACCATCATTTTTGATAAGGTCATGTTGCTGTAATCAGGGTTGCGGACTGGTAGTTCAGTTGGTTAGAATGCCGGCCTGTCACGCCGGAGGTCGCGGGTTCAAGTCCCGTCCAGTCCGCCATATCTCTGGTGAGCAGCAATATTTCGATACAAGTTGGACTGGTAGTTCAGTTGGTTAGAATGCCGGCCTGTCACGCCGGAGGTCGCGGGTTCAAGTCCCGTCCAGTCCGCCATCGAAATTGTTGTACTGTAACATTGTCGTACTGCCGGGTGGTTAGCTCAGTTGGAAGAGCACCAGCCTTACAAGCTGGGGGTCACTGGTTCGAGCCCAGTACCACCCACCATCATCTTCTCAAGATGATTTGACGTTGCAAGCTGTATGCGGACTGGTAGTTCAGTTGGTTAGAATGCCGGCCTGTCACGCCGGAGGTCGCGGGTTCAAGTCCCGTCCAGTCCGCCATTCGCTTGGACTTATGCTGTTTCCTTCCTGTAGTATCTTCTCCCATATTGTTTTACTTCTTGTGTTGACCACTTCTGACGTTGCATCCCCTCTACTGCTGACAGCGTAATCTGCTGCGCTTTAATCGTGTTTGCAGGATACTCGCTTGCCAGTCATCCCTGCGCGCTGCATGCTTTATTCGTTATGCCAGTGATCGAGTGATCCTCGACCGGCAAGCCAATAACAAGCTGCAGGATAATCTCAACATGACTACCCCTGGTTTCAGCAATACTGTCGTCAACAGCGATATTGCCATTGCGTCCCCACGTTTTCTGGCCAGCGACAATACGTCTGGCATCTGTCCCGAGGCCATGCATTATCTACTACAGGCCAATGAGCAGGATGATCTGGCCTACGGTAATGATGTCTGGACCGAGCGCGCTGCAAGCCGATTCAGAACGCTTTTTGAAACAAACTGCGAAATATTTTTTGTCTTCAACGGGACTGCTGCCAATTCGCTGGCACTGGCTTCGCTTTGCCAGTCCTATCACGGTGTGATCTGCCATCAACTGGCCCACATCGAGACAGACGAATGCGGCGGGCCGGAATTTTTCTCCAACGGCTCAAAGCTTTTGCCGGTCGATACGCCCATGGGCAAGCTCACCCCCGAGGGCATTGCGCGTGTCGTGACGCGGCGCAATGATATCCATTACCCCCGACCCAAGGTGGTCTCCATCACCCAGGCCACGGAAGTAGGCACGCTCTATTCACTTGAGGAGCTGCAGGCCATTCGCGAGGTGGCGGATCAACACGACCTGAAGATTCACATGGACGGCGCCCGCTTTGCCAACGCCTGTGCCTCACTGGGGGTGACGCCTGCGGAAATGACCTGGAAGGCCGGTGTAGATGTGCTGTGCTTTTCAGGCACCAAGAACGGGCTGGCCTTTGGCGAGGCCATTGTCTTTTTTGATCACGAGCTGGCGCGCGATTTCGAGTATCGCTGCAAGCAGGCGGGACAGCTCGCGTCCAAGATGCGTTTTGTCAGCGCCCCCTGGCTGGGGCTTCTGGAAAACGATGTCTGGCTTGCCAATGCTCGCCACGCCAATGCCATGGCGCAGCGTCTGGTGGATGGTATTCGCGGCATCGAGGGCGTCAATGTCATGTTTCCGGTCCAGGCCAATAGCGTTTTTCTTGAAGTTCCCATCGCAGCACAACAGTACTTGCGCGAGTGTGGATGGACGTTTTATACCTTCATAGGAGAGGGGGGCGTTCGCTTCGTATGCAGCTGGAATACGTCCGAGACATTGATCGATGCGCTGGTGGCTGACCTTCGTCAGGCACTGGTACAACGCGATCAACAGTGATATTGATAAGACCTCTTTCCTGACATCGGCGCGGCATTGGTCCATGCCGCGCCTTCTGATTCGCAAGGAAGGGGCGTCCGGGATCTATTCGGGTCGACCTGACCGACCACCTTCATTTTAAAGCCTGATAGTGCTTTCTACACAAGAGAGAACGCTTCGATGAGCGGGAGTGCCGCAGTGACGGATTGATTTTACGGAAATGACGAGCGTGCGTACGGCAGGGCACACCGTCGCCACTCAAGGAGAAGTTCATGAGCATTTTTGATCATGTGCAGCATCGCTTTGAGCGCACCCTGCAGGAAGAGATGACTCTTCAGGAGTATCTTGAACTCTGTCGCAGGGATCCTACTGCCTACGCCAGCGCTTCCGAGCGCATGCTCAAGGCCATCGGTGAGCCGGAAGTCATCGATACGGCCAAAAATCCTCGCCTGTCCCGCATTTTCTCCAATAAGCTGATTCGTCGTTATCCTGCCTTTGCCGAATTCCACGGTATGGAAGAGGCCATCGAGCAGATTGTGGCCTATTTTCGCCATGCCTCGCAGGGTCTTGAAGAGCGCAAGCAGATGCTTTATCTGCTCGGGCCGGTCGGGGGCGGCAAGTCCTCGATTGCCGAGCGTCTCAAGGCACTGATAGAGCAGATTCCTTTCTATGCCATCAAGGACTCACCGGTACATGAATCCCCGCTGGGACTTTTCAGCGCCGAGGAAGATGGCGATACGCTGGAAAGTGAATACAGCATCCCCAGGCGCTATATGCGCAGTGTCATGTCCCCCTGGGCGGCCAAGCGTCTGCGTGAATACGGTGGCGACATTTCCCGGTTCCGGGTCGTCAAGGTGTACCCCTCACGGCTCAATCAGATTGCCATTTCCAAGACCGAGCCGGGAGATGAGAACAATCAGGACATCTCCTCGCTGGTCGGCAAGGTGGATATCCGCAAGCTTGAACTCTTTTCCCAGGATGACCCGGACGCCTACAGCTTCTCCGGTGGCCTCTGTCGCGCCAACCAGGGGCTGATGGAGTTCGTGGAAATGTTCAAGGCGCCCATCAAGGTACTGCACCCGCTGCTGACGGCTACCCAGGAGGGGAACTACAACCCGACCGAGGGCATGGGTGCGATTCCCTTTGATGGGGTTGTTCTGGCGCACTCCAATGAGAGTGAGTGGCAGCAGTTTCGCAACAATCGCAACAACGAGGCCTTCCTGGACCGGGTGTACATCGTCAAGGTGCCTTATTCGCTGCGCGTCTCCGAAGAGATGAAGATCTATGAAAAGCTGCTGCAGCACTCCTCGCTGTCACACGCCCCCTGCGCGCCGGATACGCTGCGGATGCTGGCGCAGTTTTCAGTGCTTTCAAGGCTCAAGGAGCCGGAAAATTCCAGCATCTACTCCAAGATGCGCATCTATGACGGGCAGAATCTGAAGGATACCGACCCCCGCGCCCGCTCGATTCAGGAGTATCGCGACAGTGCCGGTGTGGATGAGGGGATGGAAGGGCTTTCGACCCGCTTTGCCTTCAAGATTCTCTCCAGAGTCTTTAATTTCGACTCCAGCGAAGTGGCCGCCAACCCGGTGCACCTGCTGTATGTGCTGGAGCAGCGCCTTGAGCAGGAGCAGCTGCCGCGTGAAGTCCACGACCGCTATCTGCGCTTTATCAAGGAGTACCTGGCCCCGCGCTATGTCGATTTTATCGGCAAGGAGATCCAGACCGCCTATCTGGAGTCCTACTCCGAGTACGGTCAGAACATCTTTGACCGCTACGTGACCTACGCCGACTTCTGGATTCAGGATCAGGAGTTTCGTGACCCGGAAACCGGGGAACTGCTCGACCGCCAGGCACTCAATGAAGAGCTTGAAAAGATCGAAAAGCCGGCCGGTATCTCCAATCCGAAGGACTTTCGTCACGAAGTCGTCAACTTTGTGCTGCGCGCCCGGGCGCAAAATGACGGCCTCAACCCCAGCTGGCAGTCCTATGAAAAGCTCAAGGGCGTGATCGAACACAAGATGTTTGCCAACACCGAAGAGCTTTTGCCGGTCATCTCGTTTAACGCCAAGGCCTCCAACGACGACCGGAGAAAGCACGAGGACTTTGTCGATCGCATGGTCGCGCGGGGCTACACCGAAAAGCAGGTGCGCCTGCTCTCGGAGTGGTATCTGCGCGTACGCAAGTCCCAGTAAGCGGCTGGCGCCGGTGTTCCGGCGCCCCTTCCCACCCTGACACAGGGCAGCCGGTTTGATCGGTCTGCAGAAGGTGGTGACGTGAGCTATTTCATCGATCGGCGCAGCAATGCCCGTCACAAGAGTACGGTCAATCGACAGCGCTTTTTGAAACGCTATCAAAAGCATATCAAGCGCGCCGTGGAGGAGTCGGTCAATCGGCGCTCGATTACCGACATGGAGCGCGGCGAGAAGATCAGCATCCCGGGGCGGGACATTTCCGAGCCTGTCTTTCGTCATGGGCAGGGCGGGCGGCGCACCGTGGTCAGCCCCGGCAATCGCGAGTTCACCGAGGGCGATCGTCTGCGCCGTCCCCACGGGGGAGGCGGGGGTGGTGGCAGTGGTGAAGGGTCTGCCTCCAATCAGGGCGAAGGCTTGGACGAGTTTGCCTTTACGCTGTCCCGGGATGAGTTTTTAAGCTTTATCTTCGACGGGCTGGAGCTGCCGCATCTGGAGCGCAAGCAGCTGGCCGACATGGAAGAGCGTCGGCCTGTGCGTGCGGGGCTCTCCCGTCAGGGGGTGCCCGCCCGCATGAACATCGTGCGCTCGATGCGTGAAGCCCAGGCGCGTCGCATTGCCATGCGTGCGCCCATCAGACGCGCCCTGCTGGAAGCGCAGAAGGCTCTGGAAGAGGAAGAGCGCAAGGATCCGGTGCTGCGCCACCCCGGCCGGGTGCGTGAGCTCAGAGACGAGATCGAGCGACTGGAAAGGCGCCTGGAGGCCGTGCCCTTCATCGATACCTACGATCTGAGATATAACCATCTGACCGACCAGCCCCAGCCCTCCAACAAGGCAGTCATGTTCTGTGTGATGGATGTCTCGGGCTCCATGACCCAGAACCACAAGGACATCGCCAAGCGCTTCTTTTTGCTGTTGTATCTCTTCCTCGAGCGCGATTACGAACGGGTCGAGCTGGTGTTCGTCCGCCACCACACCTCGGCGCGGGAAGTCGATGAAGAGGCCTTTTTCTATTCGCGGGAAACGGGCGGCACCATCGTCTCCAGTGCGCTGCATCTGCTTGATGAGATTATCGAGGCACGCTATCCGCCGGCGCAGTGGAATCTCTATGTGGCCCAGGCAAGCGACGGGGACAACTGGGATGACGATTCCGTGCAGTGCCGTCAGATCCTGTCGGACTCGCTGATGCCCAGGCTTCAGTATTACGCCTATGTCGAAATTACCCCGCATGCCCACCAGGCGCTCTGGGAGGAATACAGGCGCGTACAGGATCGCTATCCTGAACGTTTTGCCATGCGCCAGATCGTTCAGGCCGGCGACATCTACCCGGTGTTTCGCGAACTGTTCAAAAGCCGCCAGAGCGGTCAGGAGGCGCACGCATGAGCACTTCCTACAGGC
This sequence comes from Kushneria indalinina DSM 14324, assembly GCF_003385845.1. GTDB lineage: Bacteria > Pseudomonadota > Gammaproteobacteria > Pseudomonadales > Halomonadaceae > Kushneria > Kushneria indalinina. Next base: position 331,585 of record NZ_QRDJ01000006.1, read on the forward strand.
CGACGCATGATGAAGATTTTCTGGGGCAGGGGTCGGACTGGTCCTTTGATGATCTGGAACGCTACGAGCGAGAGATTGCTCGCATCGCCGGGGAGTATCGCCTGGATACCTATCCCAATCAGATCGAAATCATCACCTCCGAGCAGATGATGGATGCCTACTCCAGCATCGGCATGCCGGTCGGGTACAGCCACTGGTCTTTCGGCAAACAGTTTCTGTCCGTTGAGCAGGCCTACCGGCGCGGGCAGATGGGGCTGGCCTACGAGCTGGTGATCAACTCCGACCCCTGCATCGCCTATCTGATGGAAGAAAATACCCTGATGATGCAGATTCTGGTCATGGCGCACGCCTGCCATGGCCACAATTCATTCTTCAAGGGCAACTATCTCTTCCGTGCCTGGACCGATGCCTCCGCCATCGTCGATTACCTGGTGTTTGCCCGGCGCTATGTCAGCGAGTGCGAAGAGCGCCATGGCGTCGAGGCCGTCGAACAGCTGCTGGATGCCTGTCATGCGCTGCAGAACCAGGGCGTGGATCGCTACAAGCGGCCGTCTGCAATTTCGGCTGAAGAGGAGGCGCGTCGCCAGCAGGAACGGGAAGGCTATCTGCAGCAGCAGATCAATACGCTCTGGAGCACCATCCCGCAGCTGCGCGCCGCCGATGCCGATCAGGGCACGGACGACGGTTCGGGCGGGCATCAGCGTCCGCGCTACCCTTCGGAGCCGCAGGAGAACCTGCTCTACTTCATCGAAAAGAACGCGCCGCTGCTGGAGCCCTGGCAGCGCGAGATCGTGCGCATCGTGCGAAAGCTCGCGCAGTATTTCTATCCGCAGCGCCAGACGCAGGTCATGAACGAAGGATGGGCCACCTTCTGGCACTACAACATCATGCATCGTCTTTACGATGAGAAGTGCATCAATGAAGGCGTGATGCTGGAATTTCTTCAATCGCACACCGCCGTAGTGGCGCAGCCGGGTTTTGACAGCCCCTGGTATAACGGCATCAACCCTTACGCGCTAGGGTTTGCCATGTTCAGCGATATACAGCGCATCTGCACCGCGCCGACTGAGGAGGACCGGGCGTGGTTTCCGGAGATGGCCGGCAGCGACTGGCTCGAGACGGTCCATTTTGCGATGCACAACTTCAAGGACGAGTCTTTCATTCAGCAGTTTCTGTCGCCGAAAGTGATGCGCGACATGAAGCTTTTTGCGCTGCTCGATGACGACCAGGACGACCAGGACGACATGGTCGAAATTTCGGCCATCCATGATGATCGCGGCTACAAGCGAGTTCGAGAGGCGCTGTCACTACAGTATTCCCTTGGGCATCGGGAGCCGGATATCCAGGTCTGGGCCGCCAGGATTCACGGCGACCGCTCGCTGGTACTGCGACATGAACGAACACAGCGGCGACCGCTGGACGATTCGTTGTCACCGGTCATGCACCATTTACACCAGCTATGGGGATTTCCCGTCGTGCTGGAAGTGGTCGAGGGTGGCGAAATCGTGGATACCCATCGCTGGCCGCAGGTTTCCGAATAGCCGGACACCGCGACAAATGCCGCGTTATGCGCAACGGGCCTTGTGGCCCGTTTTTTTGTGCCATATCAGCAGCCTTTCATTGACTGAGGTATACTCGCCGCCGCCTGAAAGGGCAGCTTTCGAGAATGCAGTGGTTTTTGAAAATAAAGTGTCAGGGGATGGATATGGCGCGGCGACGCCCAGGGCTTTTAAAGCGTTTCAGGCGCATGAGTGGTGCCGGCCTCATGGCCACGGCGGTGATCTATGGGCTCTGGTATTACCAGGAGCGCACGTACTGGGAGCAGATGAGCTGGATGGGGACACCCCAGGCACAAACCTGGTACGACTGGAAAACGCTCAATCGTACGCTGCGCAACGATGGTTTCCTGACGGGCTGGTCGGATCTGCGAGCCAACCCGCTCTGGACCGTTTACCGCCTGGATCGGGTGGGTCATCCTGCCATCGGGGCGCGCCCGGGACATTTCAGCGATGACTGGCGCACGCTCTGGCCGGTGAGCACTGATGACTATACCGGCAGTGGCTATGATCGCGGTCATCAGGCGCCCAATTACGCGATTGCTGCCGTCCATGGTCGCCAGGCACAGCTTGATACCTTTCAGATGAGCAATATCTCGCCGCAAAAGCCTGATCTCAACCGGCGCGTATGGCAGCGACTCGAAGAGGTGATCATCGATCATTTTGCGGCGCGCTTTGGCACCATCTGGGTGACCACCGGCCCCATCTTTGATGACGACATCAGACGCATGTCGTCGTTGATCGAAATCCCGGATGCCTTTTACAAGATCATTGTGGCACCGGGTGATGCCGGCACACCGCTCAGAATGATCGCCTTTATCGTGCCACAGGATGTCCATGGCGATGAGCCGCTCGATCGTTTTCTGGCCAGCGTCAATGAGATCGAGGCGCGCACGGGCTTCAACTTCTTTAGTGAGTTGCCTGATGATATTGCCGATCAGCTGGAATCAGGAGTTGATACGCGGGGCTGGGAGCTTGAAAGCGTGGCGCGACAGCCTGCTCGCTTTTAAATAACGATCTGTCATGGTGCCGGCGCAGGACGGTGTCATGGTAGTATCAAGGATTATAAAAGCGCTGAAAACATCAGGGGCGCCGCGAAATCTGCGAATGACCAGGGCGGCACAGCAGGGAACAGCGATCGATGAGGATCGTTGGAAAAAGCCAATAAGGATGAGGAAGAAAGCAGGGGAGATAAATGGTGCCCGGGAAAGGACTTGAACCTTCACGACCATACGGTCACTAGCACCTGAAGCTAGCGCGTCTACCAATTCCGCCACCCGGGCAGGGTGTCAGCAGCCATGGGCTGTGATGAAAGCGATGTCCGATCAACTGGTGCCCGGAAGAGGACTTGAACCTCCACGACCATACGGTCACTAGCACCTGAAGCTAGCGCGTCTACCAATTCCGCCATCCGGGCGTTGATCATCCAATATTGTAACTACCTGAATTCGAAAGGCCAACAGCCTGTTCTTTTCCACCATCTCGACAATCATCATGTTGAGATGGTGCCCGGAAGAGGACTTGAACCTCCACGACCATACGGTCACTAGCACCTGAAGCTAGCGCGTCTACCAATTCCGCCATCCGGGCAGGTGGGCCGAAATAATACGCAATTTTTTGAGTGATGCAAGAGGGGATGAGAGGCAAAGGGCAATTTTTTACACCCTGCAACGTTTTCAGGTTAATAAAGGGTTTTGGGTCGTCCTGTAGGGACCGCTATAATCCAGATCATGAAGAAAAGACATCACATCATCCCGCGCCCGCTGCTCGCCATCTTGCCCGGTATCACAAGACAACCATTTCAGGGAAGCAATCTATGAGTCAATGGACGCCCGCCGACGATCCGCAGGCGGAACGTGAGGCCAGTCAATATGACAACCCGGTCCCCAGTCGTGAATACCTGCTGCAGATTCTGACCGAGCACGGCAAGCCCATCACCCATGAAGAAGTCAGCCAGCGGCTGGGCATCGAGGATGAGGATCGCCTGGAGGCTGTCCGCCGACGCCTGTCTGCCATGGAGCGTGACGGGCAGATTCTGCGCCACAAAAGCGGCGCTTTCGAAATCATTGATCCTGACCTGCTGCTGGATGGCCGCGTCGTAGGCCACCGCGACGGCATCGGCTTTTTTGTGCGCGATGACAAGCAAAAGCCGGATCTGGTCATTCCGCCTCGCCAGATGCGGCGCCTTTTTGACGGCGACCGGGTGCGGGTGCGTGTCAGCGGCAAGGACCGACGTGGCAGGGAAGAGGCCAGCGTCAACGAGATTTTGGAGCGCAACACGCCAAGTCTGATCGGGCTGTATCGCAAGCGTGGCAGCGACCTTGCCGTGGTGGTCCCCGAAAACAGCCGTATCGCCCATGAAGTCATCATCGAGGAAGGCTCGGCCAAGGGTGCCGAAGATGGCCAGGTGGTCGAAGTGCGCATTACCACGCAGCCCGGTCTGCGCCAGCAGCCCATTGGCGAAGTGACCGAAGTGCTGGGCGAGCGCATGGACCCCGGCATGGAAATCGATATCGCCATTCGCGAACACGATATCCCCGCCCAGTTTCCCTCCGAGGTGCTGGATCAGATTCGCGACATGAGCGAGGAGGTACGCGATGACGACAAGCGTCATCGCGTTGACCTGCGTGACTGGCCACTGGTCACCATCGACGGTGAAGACGCCAAGGACTTTGACGACGCCGTTTATGCCTGGAAGACCAAATCCGGCGGCTGGAAGCTGATCGTTGCCATCGCCGACGTCTCGCATTATGTCGAGGTCGATTCACCGCTGGATCATGAGGCCTGGCAGCGCGGCAATTCGGTCTATTTTCCCGGGCAGGTCGTGCCCATGCTGCCGGAGCTTTTGTCCAACGGGCTGTGCTCGATCAACCCGGATGTCGACAGGCTCTGCATGGTCTGCGAGATGAATATTTCGCAGCGCGGCGAGATCAGCCGTTACAAGTTCTATGAAGGCGTGATGCGCTCGCATGCACGGCTGACCTACAACAAGGTCGGCACCATGCTGGAAGATGCCGACAGCGAGGAAGGCCAGGCACTGCGAGGCGAGTACGCGCACGTGATCAAGCCGCTGGAGGCGCTGCATGGGCTTTACAGGACACTGCGTGAAGCGCGGACCGTCCGCGGGGCCATCGACTTTGAGACGACAGAGACGCAGATCGTTTTCAACGAGCAGCGCAAGATCGATCGTATCGTGCCGCGTACTCGCAACGATGCCCACAAGCTGATCGAGGAGTGCATGCTGGCCGCCAACGTGGCGACCGCGCGCTTTCTGGAAAAGCACAAGTTGCCGGCACTCTATCGCGTTCACGCCTCACCCTCGGACGAAAAGCTGGCCACGCTGCGCGCCTTCCTCGGCGAGCTGGGCCTGACGCTGGGCGCCAGTGGCGAAAAGGGCAAGTCCACCCCGCAGGATTTCCAGAATCTGCGTGAGGTCATCAATGGCCGCCCGGACGCCGATATCATTCAGACGGTGATGCTGCGCAGCATGAATCAGGCCGTCTACTCGCCGCAAAATGACGGTCACTTCGGGCTGGCCTACGCCGCCTACGCTCACTTTACGTCGCCGATTCGACGCTATCCCGATCTGCTGGTGCATCGCGCCATCCGCTCGGTGATTCGCAGTCAGCGTGATTCGACCCACGTAGAGCGTGTGGAAGGGGCGGCCGACAATGAGCCGCAGCGCTGGTGCCCGTACAGCTTCGAGCAGATGGTGACCATGGGCGAGCATTGCTCGATGACCGAGCGGCGCGCCGATGAAGCCACGCGCGATGTCGAGGACTGGCTCAAGTGCGAATTCATGGCCGACAAGGTGGGGGATGTTTTCGAGGGCGCCATCGCCTCGGTAACCCAGTTTGGCCTGTTTGTGCGACTCAACGAGCACTTCGTCGAGGGGCTGGTGCATATCACCAACCTGCCTTCCGACTACTACCAGTTCGAAGCCGAGCGGCATCAACTCAAGGGCGATCGTACCGGCGTGACCTATCGCCTGGGCGATGGTGTCACTGTTCAGGTGGCACGCGTTGACCTTGATGATCGCAAGATTGATTTCATGCTGACCGATGCCAAACCCCAGTCGCGGCGTCGCATAAGAAAGCCGGGTAGTGACGCAGCCACCGGTGACAGTGAAGCACCTGCCGAAGCAGAAGCGCCGAGCAAAAAGCGTCGCAAGTCCCGTCCGGGCAAGAAGGAGCGTCTGCGTCGTCGTGAAGAAAAAGGGGCTGAAAGCGGCGCGACAAAGGCAACCGATACCTTAAGGGCTGAAGAAGACGCGGCGGCGCGCAAGCCTCGCAAGCGCAGCGACAAGTCAGCCAGCGCCGAAGGCGGCAAGTCCGACAAGCGCAAGAGTGGCGCCGCCAAAGGCAAGGGCAGCGCCGAAAAGGGCAAAAGCAAAAACGGTGGCGAGAAGGGCAAGCGTGATGCTGAAAAGGGTCGCCAGAAGTCATGAAGGACGATCATCAGCGCGGCGGCAAACAGGGCGCCAGCAAATCCCGGGATTCCCGACGACACGGTGAGTCGGGTCGCGGCAAGCGCCGAGGCGTTTCGGGTGCGAAGGCTGCAACCCCTCGCGGTCTGGATGCCGTTCATGGCGTCCACGCCGTTGAAACCTTGCTGGCACGCCAGCAGGCGCCGACAGAGCTCTGGATACAGGAAGGCCAGGCAGAAAAGCGTCTGGCCGATATTCAGCAGCAGGCAACTGAGCTGGGCGCGCGCCTTGTGCTTCAGCCCCGCGAGGTGCTTGATCAGGTTGCCGAAGGCGCGCATCAGGGCGTTATCGCCTTTTGTGAGCCGTTGGTGGCCGACAATGAAGCCTCCCTTTTCTGGCAGCTCGAGGCCCGAACCGATCAGGCGCCGCTGCTGCTGGTGCTCGACGGGGTGACCGATGTGCACAATTTTGGCGCCTGTCTGCGCTCGGCCGATGCGGCCGGCGTGATCGGCGTCATGGTCGCCAGGGACCGCTCGGCGCCGCTCAACGCCACGGTGCGCAAAATCTCCTGCGGCGGTGCGGAAAGCGTACCGGTCTATCAGGTCACCAACCTGGCAAGGGCTCTGGCAAAGCTCAAGGACGTCGGCATGCAGGTGCTGGGCGCCGCGGGGGAGGCCGAGGCCTTCGTTCACGATGTCGATATGCGTGGGCCTACCGCGCTGGTCATGGGCGCCGAAGGCAAGGGGCTGCGGCGTCTGACGCGTGAGCACTGTGATCAGCTGGTCAAGCTGCCCATGGCCGGCCAGGTGTCGAGTCTCAATGTGTCGGTGGCCACCGGCATCTGTCTGTTTGAAGCGGTGCGTCAGCGACGCATGACCTGATCCTTTTGCTTGCAAGCGGCGGGCCATCTCCCTACAATTGTGCGGTTTCGCGGCGGCCATGGCCGCCGAATGCATTTGCACGATATCGAGGCGATAGCTTCAATCCTGCCCTTGTAACGAAAAATACCCTTCTATCAACTCCTTGCTTCCCATGGTGGCGATTGCTGTCATCGAGAAGCTGTCAAACCGAAAGGAGACACCATGCGTCATTACGAAATCGTGGTCATGGTCCACCCGGACCAGAGCGAGCAGGTGCCTGCCATGATCGAGCGCTATACAGGGCTCGTGACTGAAAACGGCGGCACGGTTCATCGTCTTGAAGACTGGGGCCGCCGTCATCTGGCCTACCCGATCAACAAGATCCACAAGGCTCACTACGTTCTGATGAACGTTGAATGCAGCGGCGAAACGCTGGCTGAACTGGAAAACATCTTCCGTTTCAACGATGCCATCATTCGCAACATGGTCGTGCGTTGCACTGAAGCCGTCACCGAAGCATCGCCGATGATGAAAGCGGCTGATGAAAAGGGACGCCGTCGTGAACGCTCCGATGACGATCGCCCGCGCGACCGTTCTGATTCTGATGACGATCGCCCGCGCGAACGCTCTGATGAGTCGACCGAAGCTGCCTCCTGAGCTGATGCTCTGGCCTGAATCCACCCATTGGAGAGACTGACATGGCCCGTTTTTTCCGTCGTCGCAAGTTTTGCCGCTTCACCGCTGAAGGCGTGAAGTACATTGATTACAAGGACCTCGACACGCTGAAGGCCTACGTGACCGAGACCGGCAAGATCGTTCCGAGCCGCATCACCGGTACACGTGCACGCTATCAGCGTCAGCTGGCTACCGCGATCAAGCGCGCTCGCTATCTGGCCCTGCTGCCCTATACCGACAGCCACCAGTAAGCTGCCTACGTCATGCAGGGTTTCGCTCGCTGGGTAATGCAGAGTACGCCGCGCGCGATTGGCGTGGCGCTGCTGGGCTCACTGGTTCCATGGCTTTTCTGGCTGTCGGCTGCCATCAGCGCGCTGGTGACGCTTCGCCGCGGCCTTGGGCCGGCATCACCGGTCGTACTGGCAGCAGCGCTGCCGGCAGGCTGGTGGTGGGTGCAGGGGGATGCCATTCCGCTGGCCACCGTTCTGCTGGTCACGGCCATGGCCATTATTCTGCGAGAGCGTTTTCGCTGGGGTGAAACCCTGCTGGCAGGGGCCGTCGTGGTGGCCGTGTTGATCCAGATCGGGATCTTCGCGCCCCCTGATGCCACGCAGCTGATTGAGGAAGTCCGCACCCAGGCACCGGAAATCGACGAGCTGCTTCGGCAGTACTCAAGCCAAGGGGTGCCGGTTGAAAGACTGGCGCTGTTGATGATCTCGGCCGTGACCGGCCTGATGATCATGCTGGCTGCGACTGCCTGCCTTGCGCTGGCGCGCAGCTGGCAGGCAGTTTTGTACAACCCTGGCGGTTTCCGTGAAGAGTTCCATGGCTTTCGTCTGTCGAAGCTGGAACTTGCCGGCGTGGTCCTGATGACCGCGGTTGGTGTTCTGGGGGCGTTCCCTGGTGCCGTGTTGATGGCCTGGGTACCTCTTCTGGTGGCGGGCATTGCCCTGGTGCACGGTGTGGTAGGTGTAAAGTCCATGAGAGGGTTTTGGCTGGTCGGCTTTTATGCATTGCTGCTGACCACCTGGCCCACGTTAGTGATAGTGCTGCTGCTGGCGCTGATAGATACTTTTGCGGATTTCCGCACGCGTCTGATCGGCAGTCAACGTTAAGAGGTCCACGAGATGGAAGTCATTCTGCTCGACAAGCTCGGCAAGCTGGGAGAACTGGGCGACCAGGTCAGCGTCAAGCCGGGTTACGGTCGTAACTACCTGGTGCCCTACGGCCTGGCCGTTCCGGCAACCAAAGCCAACGTCGATGCGTTCGAAACACGTCGCGCCGAACTCGAAGCCAACGCCGCAGAGCGTCAGGCCGAAGCCGAGCGTCGCGCCGAAGAGCTGTCCGAGATCGAGCTGTCGCTCGTCGCTCGCGCCGGCGAGGAAGGCAAGCTGTTCGGTTCCATCGGTCCGCGTGATCTGGCTGATGCCATCGCTCAGGCTGGTATCGATGTGGCACGCAGCGAAGTTCGCATGCCGACAGGTCCGATTCGCCAGACCGGCGAATACGACATCGAGCTGCGTCTGCACTCCGATGTTACCGCCAGCGTTCGCGTGGTCGTTGTTGCTGAATAAGCCATCGTGATGGCGCTGTGCATATCGATGATATGCCACGAGAAGGGGCACCTTGTGTGCCCCTTTTTTTAATGACTGCTCACGCACGGAAGAGATCATGACATGTTCTTCCTGCGGGCGTAGGCTATGATCCTGCGCTGAATCACTCTCCCTGGTAGTCGTAATATGGTTAATCGTCGTCATGAGTGAAGTGATCGAATTTGATCGGGAAACCGCTGCGCTCAAGGTGCCGCCACACTCGCTTGAAGCCGAGCAGTCCGTACTGGGCGGCCTGATGCTGGACAATCAGGCCTGGGACGAGATTGCCGACCGTCTGGTCAGCGATGACTTCTACCGTATCGAGCATCGTGATGTCTTCAAGGCCATGGGGCGTCTGGCCGAAGAGGGCAGGCCGCTGGATGTGGTGACGCTGTCGGAAGAGCTTGAGTCCCACGACCTGCTGGATCGTGTGGGTGGCCTTTCCTATCTGGCCGAGCTTGCCCGCAATACGCCCTCCGCGAGCAACATCCGCGCCTACGCCGATATCGTGCGCGAGCGTGCTGCGCTTCGGAAACTGATCACCGCCGCTAATCAGATCGCCGAAGGCGCCTTTAACCCTCAGGGGCGTTCGGCCGACGAGCTGGTCAATGAAGCCGAGCGACTGGTCTTTCAGATATCGGAATCGCGCCCCAAGAGCGGCGGTGCCATCGGCATGAGCGATCTGCTCAGCAAGGCGGTGGATCGCATCGATGAGCTTTTCAACCTCAAGGGGCAGATGACAGGGCTGTCGACCGGCTTTCGTGATCTGGATGACATGACGTCGGGGCTTCAGCCCTCCGATCTGGTGATCGTGGCGGGGCGCCCCTCGATGGGCAAGACCACCTTTGCGATGAATCTGGTCGAGCACGCCGTGGTCAGCAGCGACAAGGCGGTGGTGGTGTTTTCGATGGAGATGCCGGCCGAATCGCTGATGCTGCGCATGATCTCCTCGCTGGGACGCATCGACCAGACCCGGGTGCGTAATGGACAGCTCGAGGATGAAGACTGGCCACGGCTGACCTCGGCGGTCAATCTGCTCAAGGACAAGAAGCTTTACGTGGATGATACCGCCGCACTCTCGCCCAACGAGATGCGCTCGCGAAGCCGGCGTATTGCGCGGGACGCCGGCGGTATCGGCATGATCATGATCGACTACCTGCAGCTGATGCAGGTGCCGGGCATGTCGGAAAACCGTACTGCGGAAATTTCGGAAATTTCGCGCGCGCTCAAGGGGCTGGCCCGTGAGTTCAACTGCCCGGTCGTGGCGCTGTCGCAGCTTAACCGCTCGCTCGAGCAGCGCCCCAACAAGCGACCGGTCATGTCGGATCTGCGTGAATCCGGTGCCATCGAGCAGGACGCCGACGTCATTGCCTTCGTCTATCGTGACGAGGTCTATAACAAGGACAACCCTGACAACAAGGGATTGGCCGAGCTGATTATCGGCAAGCAGCGTAACGGGCCCATCGGCACCGTGCACATGGCCTTTATCGGCAAGTACACCCGGTTTGAGGATCTCGCACCGGGAAGTTACGGCCAGTACGAAGAGTAAACCGCACCCTGTGCGTGTTCTGATCATGATGATACGGCGCCCCGGGCGCCATTTCCCTTTTCCTGATAAGCCTGACAGGAGTCAACATGCCGGCTGGATACCGTCGCGGCGGACGTCGTCAACCCAAACTGGAAGCACGTGGCACGCTTGAAAGTGTCGAAACCGAAGGCCCCTTCAAGGAGTGGCTGGGGATGCCGGATCTTTACCGTCATACCCTGACCGTCAATGGCGAGGTCTATTCCTATCAGGTTGAAGAGGCCGAACTTGATGTCTCGATAGGCGATTACGTCGTGTTTCGCTACAAGGAAACCAAGGCGGGGCGCTGGATCGACCGGCGCTCACTGGGGGTTGCCATCGACCCGGCCACCTTCAACCGCGAGTAGGATCAGAGGCCGTTATCAGGCGCCGGGCGTATAACGAGCGGGATCGGATGGCAGCATCCGGTCCCGTTTTGCATGTGCCGGTGTCAGCGCGAAGAAATATCAGGTGCTTTATTTGAAATGAGAAGCATTATTATTTAAATTCAGATATCTATCCGTTCACGGCGCTTCGGTCATGAGAATGCTCTCTGTTGCCGACACGCTGTCATCAAGACCCGCAAAGGGGTGGTATTGCAGAAGATGGTGATCTCATGAGTCAGGCCGATTTTCTTCCCGTGAGTGGCGCGCAGGCCGGTATCTGGTACGGCCAGCAGAGCAGTGCCGTTCAGGGCGGATACTCCACTGCGCAGTGTCTTGAGTTCACGGGGGCCATCGATGCCGACCGGCTGGCACTGGCGGCATCAATGGCGGTGAGCGAAGCCGAGGGTCTGTTTGAAGGTTTTGTGGCCACCGACAGCGGCCCGGCAAGGGTCGCAGGCGGTGATGCCGAGCGAGCAGCCGTACCCGAGATCATCGATCTTCGCGATAACCACCAGGCCCGCGAGCTGGCCTGGCATCAGATGGCCGCTCGCCGCGAGGTGCCCTTTGCGCTGGAGCAGGGGCCGCTGTACCGGCAGGCCTTCTGGCGCCTGGCAGACGACCATGTGCTCTGGTGGCTCAACATGCACCATGTGGCGGCCGATGCCTGGGCCTATGGGCTGATTCAGCAGCGCGCCGCCGAGCACTATATCGCGCTTGGCAAGGGGGAGGACGCCAGGGCCGGCTGGTATGGCAATATCGATCGTGTCATCGAAGAAGAGCAGCGCTACCTGGCAAGCCAGGCGCTCGAGCAGGATCGTAACCACTGGCATGGCCTGTTTTCCGACGATCCCGAGCCTGTCTCACCGTCGGGACGGTTTGCCCCGGCGCAGCCCCACGCCCTGCGCTGCGAGATAACGCTGGATCGCCAGCACAGTCAGCAGTTCCATGCTCAGTGCAAGGCGCAGCAGCAGGGGCTTGCCGAAGCCATCCTGGCGGCCAGCGCGGCCTGGTATGCGCGCATGTGTCAGCGCAGTGATGTCACGCTCGGCGTGCCCATGATGGGGCGCATGCAGGGGGCCGCGCTGCGCACCCCCATGACGCAGGTTAATATGCTGCCGCTGCGCCTGCGTGATGATTTCAGCGCTACTCCCACCCAGTGGTGCCGGTCTGCGGCAGAGTCGCTGGGTTCACTGCGGCGTCATCAGCGCTATCGCCATGAGTGGCTGTTGCGCGACCTGGGGCGCCGCCCCGGCAGGCGCCCGCTTTTGGGCATGCACGTCAACGTTCTGCCGTTTGATTCAAGCGGCCAGTGGCCGAATAGCCGGGTGCACAAGCATCATCTGGTGGCCGGACCGGTCGATGATCTGGTCTTTTCGGTCTATCTGGGTGGCGACAGCGAGGCCATGCGTCTGGCACTCGATGGCAACCCGGCGCTGTATAGCGAGACCGAACTTGAGTGGCATCTCTCGCGGCTGGCGCAGTGGCTGGTGACCTTCACGGCCTCTCCGGACACCCCGGTGAGTGAGCTGATGCTGGCCACATCGGAGGATCGCCAGGCGTTGTCACGCTTCAACGCCACGGATCATCCGGTCGAAGAGACGCATATGGCGACGCTTTTCGAGCGCCAGGTGGATAAAACGCCTGCCGCGACGGCACTGGTAGCCGAAGGAGAGGTACTGGATTACCTGACGCTCGGGCGTGAAGTACAGGCGCTGGCTGACACCCTGATCGAGCAGGGCGTATGCCCGGGGGATAACGTGGGCGTGGCACTGCCGCGCTCGCTTGGCATGCAGGTGGCGCTGCTGGCCATCCATCATGTGGGAGCGGCCTGGCTGCCCCTGCCGCTGGAGTATCCTGACGCGCGTCTGGACGACATCGTCACACGCGCCGCGCCGCGTCTGATTCTGAGCGATAAGACGCAGCGTGAACGCTTCACGCGCGTACCGGTTCTGGATCTGTCCCTGAGACATGCTGCCAGCGGTCGGGCGTTGATATCCGGCAGCGCTGCGCAGCGTGATCCTGGCCTTGGCGCCTATATCCTGTTTACCTCCGGTTCGACCGGTAAGCCCAAGGGTGTTCTGGTCGAGCATCATGCCATCGTCAACCGCATTGTCTGGATGCAGGCGCGCTACACGCTGGGAGAGGGTGACCGGGTACTGCAGAAAACACCCAACGGCTTTGATGTGTCGGTATGGGAGTTTCTCTGGCCCATGATCAGCGGGGCAACGCTGGTCATGGCGCGCGAGGGTGGCCACCGGGATCCGCGCTATCTGATCGATACCATCATCAATGACGCCATTACCACGCTGCACTTTGTGCCCTCGATGCTCGATATCCTGCTGGATGAATTGAGCGACCGCGATATCGAGCGCCTGCACGCCCTGCGCCAGGTCTTTGTCAGCGGCGAGGCGCTCTCGCGTGATCTGGAACAACGCTTTCTGAGCCTTTTGCCCTGGGTGGCGCTGCATAATCTCTATGGCCCGACCGAGGCGGCAGTGGACGTCAGTGTTTGGCAGTGTGATGCCGGTGATACGGGCAGCAGCGTGCCCATCGGGGCGCCGATCTGGAACACGCATCTGCATGTACTTGATGCCGGTTTTCAGCCGGTACCGGTGGGCATGCCCGGTGAGCTTTATATTGCCGGGCGCAATCTGGCGCGGGGGTATCTGGGACAGCCTGAGCTGACCGCCGAGCGCTTTATCGACTGTCCGGCGCTGGAAGCTGACTCGAGGCTCTATCGCACCGGGGATCTGGCGCGCTGGCGCTTTGACGGCGCGCTCGAATATCTGGGACGCATCGATCATCAGGTCAAGCTGCGCGGCCAGCGCCTGGAGCTGGGAGAGATTGAAGCCGTCATGCTCTCGCATGATGAGGTGGCGCAGGCCGTGGTCAGCGTTCACGGCAGCGGCAGCAATGCCCGGCTGGTGGGTTATGTCGTGCCCCGCAACGCTCATGCCATGGCCGTGGATACGCTCAAGCGCCATCTGACCCGGACCCTGCCGGACTACATGGTGCCCGCCGTGATCATGGTGCTCGATGAATTGCCGTTGAGCACTAATGGCAAGCTGGATCGTCGTGCCCTGCCAACACCCGAGGCCGGTGAGGAGGGGATGGCACCTGCCACGCCCCGTCAGCAGATCATGGCCGATCTTTTTGCTGAAATGCTCGACCTTGAGCGTGTCGGCATTCGGGATAACTTTTTCGATCTGGGCGGCAATTCGCTGAATGCGCTGCAGCTGATGCGCCGGCTCAACGAGGCGCTGGGGACGAATTTCACCATTGCCGCGCTGTTTGAAGCCCCCACCATCGAGGCGCTCGATGCCCTTGATGTGCAGGGCGCCGCGGCCGGCGGGCTGGATGTGGTGCTGCCGCTGCGCGAAGCAGGCGAGGCGTCTCCCATCTTTTGCGTGCACCCTGCGGGCGGGCTGGCCTGGTGTTATGCTGGGCTGGCGCGCACACTGCCGTCCCGCTATTCCCTGTATGGCCTGCAGGCGCGCGGGCTGCTGCCGGAAAGCCGGCTGCCAGAGACCATGGAGGAGATGGCGCGTGACTACATCGCACAGATGCGTCGCCTCCAGCCTCATGGGCCCTATCATCTGCTGGGCTGGTCAGTTGGCGGCATGATCGCCCATACCATGGCGTCACTATTGGAAAACGAGGGCGAAGAGGTCGGCATGCTGGCGCTGCTGGATGCCTATCCGGCGGATCTCTGGCGTGACATGACGCCGCCGGACGAGGGTATGGCGCTCGAGGCTCTGCTGCGTATTGCAGGCCTTGCGGACATGGCGCTGGCGGAAGAGGGTGGATCGCGCCGGGCACAGGTCATTGCACTGCTCAAGCGTGAGGGCAGTGCCCTGGGGCAGCTGTCATCATCAACGCTGGACGCGCTGGTGGACGTGGTGATTAACAACAGCCGGCTGGTGCGTGAAACCCGTCATCCGGTGTATAGCGGCGACATGCACTTCTTTACGGCGGCTACGCCCCGCACGGAGAACTGGCTGGACCGGCGCGCCTGGCAGCCCTATGTGGGCGGGCGGATCCTCAATCTCGATCTGCCGGCCACCCACCCGGAACTCATGCACCAAAAACATCTGGCAACAATCGCGCAGCGTCTGATGAGCGTGCTCGAGTCGCAGCCCGTTTGTTTCGACACTGCGCCATGACGGCAAGCCAGCCTGAAACGCTCATCGCCGATATCCTCAAGCGCCGCTCTCTGGTGGGGCTCGGGGAGATTCACTGGTGTCCGCAGGTGATGGCGGCGATTACGACGCTGCTGGAAAGTCCGGCGCTTGAGGGAACATTTGACGATATCGTTGTCGAATTCGGGAGCGAGCGTCATCAGACATGGCTTGATCGCTACATCAGCGGTGAAGACATGGAGGAAGCGGGGCTGGACGCCGTCTGGCATGACACGCTCTATTTTCTGTTGTGGAGCCCGCCCGTCTATGCGGAGTTTTTCAGGCGTATCCGGGCCGTCAACCTGAAGCGTTCACCTGAGCGCCGCGTTCGCGTCGTGCTGGCCGAACCGAGCATTGACTGGGAAACGCTTGACGGTGAGACGTTTGCCCGCTGGCATGAGCAGCGCGAAAGGGCCTATGCTGAACGTATCGAGCAGGAGGTGCTTGGCTCCGGGCGTCGCGCCGTTCTGGTCTTCGGGCTGCGTCATTTGACGCATCATTCTCTGTCCGGTGCGCGATACATGCCGCTGGCGGAACGGCTGATTAAGCATTACCCAGGGATTATCGAGCTGATTCATCCCTATCATGCGGAAAAGGGCGTCTTTTCGAGCGATTACCTTTCGCAGGATGTACGTCATAATGGTCTGATGATCCCCGTCGCTTCCGAGTCCTCGGACGGCCCTGCCATGATCGACCATATCTGGTATCTCGGTGTGCTCAAGCGCCGGATCGTGCTGCCCGATGCGCTCTTTACCGATACGGCCTGGCTTGCCACGGTCGTGGCTCGATTGCAGCAACTTGGTGAAGAGCATCTCATGCGTGCCCGCAAGATGATGACCGCGCCGCAACAGGGCATTTTTGATGCCTGCCTGGCGCGTCACGAATGCAGCAGTCACCGTGATCCGAGACTGTAGTACCGAGACCTTAATACTGAATAAATGGTGCTGGCGCTGACACGGAATAGTCATCCGACACTGTTATTCTTTTAACAACTGATAGAAACGACATAGAGAGATCCATCGCCCAGAGCGCGATGAGAAGAGATAGCCCAGGGAGGGTTACATGGAATTACAGCAACTAAGACATGCCGCGTCACATCAACACGAGATGGAAGTACGCGTTGTACGCAATACGCTAAGCCACATTTACCAGATTGAGTGTGAAACGGGCGGTGGTCATCGACAAAAGCTCAGTCGCCGTGGCAAACCCTGCCTGTTTCGCTCGATCGATGAAGCCATCGATCAGCTGCTGGTGGCAGGCATCACCTATGCCTGGATCGTTCGTCAGAGTGAAGAAGATGGCAGTGATAGTTCACGCCGTCTGGTGCAGCTGGGCAATGTACCCGAGCTTGCCATTGCGATTTGATCCTCGCTGATTTGGCTGTTTTGACAGGGGCGTATGCCACTAAAAATACCAAAACATGATGCATTGCATTGATCATCCCGCGCCGGCTCTTGCCGGCGCTTTTTATGGCAGCCTGCCTCAGTCACCGCCTTTGTCGGCACGCAGCTCCCGGTATATCCCGCCCGATAAGCGCCTCGCTCATGGGAGGGCTCATGGTCAGGCTGATCCAGAAAGCGAAAGCCCTGTCCCCCGCAGTGCCTGGCGTTACATTTCCTCGACGTTTACCTCTTCTCAGCTTCCAGCAATGTCGTGACGGCATCCGAGGGTCCCTGTAACCACGGCAAGATCATTGGTCAATTTCTTCCCGGGATTACGCTTGAGGAGGGAGACGTTTACACTTCCTGCATGTAACAAATAGGGACATTTCATCAACGCTGTTCAGGCAGCGCTGATAGAATAATTTCATCAAAATCGTTCGTTTTTGAGGGTTCTTGTAATCAGGCCCTCTGTTCACAGCAAGGAGTATAGACATGGCGCAGGCCCCCTTTGGCGTATTGCTGGCCAATCTTGGCACCCCGGATGAACCGACCCCTGCTGCCGTGCGGCGCTATCTGGGCGAGTTCCTGTGGGACCGACGCGTCATCGACGTGTCCCGCCCGCTGTGGTGGTTCATTCTCAATGCCTTTGTATTGAGAACCCGCCCCAAGAGGGTAGCCGAGGCCTATGCCGGTGTATGGGAAGAGGAAGGTTCCCCGCTGCTGGCCATCGGCAAGCGCCAGCAGCGCGCGCTCAAGGCGCATCTGGATGCACAGTACGGCTGCGATATGCCGGTCGAACTCGGCATGACCTACGGCAAGCCCACCATGGAAAGTGCCGGCCTGGCCTTTCGCCGCGCTGGCATCAATCGCATTGTGGTGCTGCCGCTCTATCCGCAGTATTCACGTACCACCACGGCGGCCGTGTTTGACCGTCTTGCCGACGCACTCAAGCCGTGTCCGGATATTCCCGAGATGCACTTCATCCGCGACTACCATGACGACAGCGCCTATATTTCGGCGCTTGCCGGCAGCGTTCGTGAGCACTGGGCCACTCGTGGCAAGCAGAATCACCTGCTGATCTCCTGGCATGGCATTCCCAAGCGTTATGCCGAAGAAGGCGACCCGTACCCGAAGCACTGCCGGGCCACCAGTGAAGCCCTGGCCCGTGAACTCGGCCTTGCTGACAGTGAGTGGACCATGACCTTCCAGTCCCGTTTCGGGCGGGAAGAGTGGCTCAAGCCCTATACCGACGAGACGCTCAAGAACTGGGATGTAAAGACCACGCCCGGCATTGACGTTATCTGCCCGGGGTTTGCCGCCGACTGTCTGGAAACGCTGGAAGAGATTCAGGAAGAGAACCGCGAGTACTTCGTGGAAGCCGGCGGTCAGGATTACAGCTATGTGCCAGCGCTCAACGACCGTGAAAGTCACATTGAGGCGCTGGCAGGTCTGGTCGAGAGGAACACGCGCAACTGGCGCTGATTCGCCAGGCGGTCAGCGCTTCAGGGGCGCTGGCCGCTGCCGGGATCTTCCGGGTGCGGCGTATCCGGTTCCTGGGCCACATCCTCTTCACGAAGCTCGCTGGGGGCCCCGGTGGTTGAGGTGTCACTGGGCAGCTTCTGATGCAACGCCACCTTGGCCAGCAGATGCGCACTGATGGGGGCGGTGATCAGCAAAAAGATGGTGACCAGAAGCAGCTGAATGTGAAAGGTGCGCTCGATCAATACGAAATACAGCGTACAGGCGACCAGAATCAGCCCGACCCCCAGGGTCGTGGCCTTGGCCGGGCCATGCATGCGCAGATAAAAGTCGCGCAGATGCACCATCCCGAAAGAGCTGATGAAGGTAATCAGCGCGCCGGCTACCAGAAAGAAGGCCGTTAGCGCCTCAAGCGCCGTATCGAGCCATGCCTTGTCCAACCACGCCATGATGGCCTCCTATTCGATAATGTCGCCGCGCAATAGATACTTGCAGACGGCAACGGTGCTGATGAATCCCAGCATGGCGATCAGCAGGGCGCCTTCAAAATAGACCCGGGTGCTGAGCCAGATCGTGTACAAAATGATCAGGGCAATGCTGTTCACGTACATGGTATCGAGCGCAATGATGCGATCCGGCAGGGAGGGCCCCACCAGCAGTCGATAGGCGTTGAGAACGATGGCCATGGCGACCAGGAAAAAGCTGATCCACAGCGCAATACCGATCATTCGTAAATCTCCATGAGCGGTCGCTCGTAACGGTTGTATATCTCGTCGATGACAGCCTGCTCATCGTCGGTGTCCAGCACATGGATCAGCAGGCTGCGCCCGTCGAGCCTCAGGTTGGCCGAAATGGTGCCCGGCGTCAGGCTGATGGTGCTGGCCAGCAGCGTGATGCTGAAATCACGTTTGAGCGTTAAAGGATACTCGACGAAGGCGGGGCGAGGGCGGCGCCAGGGGCGAGCGATCAGCCAGGCCACTTCCAGATTGGCCAACAGAATGTCCACCATGACGCGCAGGGTATATCGCAACAGCAACAGCGGTTTTTTGACCACCGGCTGGGCATCCCAGAAGCGCTGGGTCATCAGCGGAATGGCAATGCCCAGAAGGGCCCCCATGATCACCGAGCCATAGGTAATGACGTCAGACAACATGATCCAGACCAGCATCAGGATCAGGGAAAGAATGGGCCTGGGGAGACAGCGTTTAATCAGCATCGGCAGACGCTCCTGGCGTAACTGAAGTGACATCGCCCAATACAGCGCTGCGATACTGTCCGGTGTCGGCAATCTGCTCGGCCGTGGCCTGGGTGTAGCCGCCGATGGGCCCTGCCAGCACGATCAGCAGCGGTGCGGCCGACAGCAGCAGTACTGTCCCCACCAGCTTGCCGCGAGAAAGACGTTCGCTTACCCGGTCGCCGTTACTGTAACGCCAGAAGACGGTCGATCCGGCGCGTGAGGCGGCCACCACTCCGGCAAGACTGGAAAGCAACAGTAGCGGCCACAGCCAGAGCCCCTCTGAAAGGGTGGCGGTAGACATCAGCCATGCCTTGGCCAGGGCTCCCGACAGCGGCGGCAGACCTGCCGAGGCCATGGCGCCAATCATGTACAGGGCGCTGAACAGCGTGGCGTATTTGAACTTCCTGCTACGCACGATGCGGGTGCCTACCTTGCCGCGTTGATCGGCAATCAGGTCGGCCAGCAGGAAAAGCCCGCCGTTGATCAGGGTGGTATGCAGCAGATAAAACAGCATGGCGCCACGCGAGGCCGTACTGTCCATGGCCAGCCCGCACAGCAGGGTACCGATCGAGATCAGCATGAAGTAGGCAATCTGCATGCGTAGATCGCGTGCTGCCAGAACGGCAATCGTTGCCATGGCCAGTGTTGCCAGCCCGCCCCACCAGAGCCAGGGCTGCGCCAGATTTGAGAGGCCGTCGGCCTGTGCCCCAAAGATCAGTGTGTACACACGGAAAATGGCGTAGATCCCCACCTTGGTCATGATGGAGAAAAGCGCCGCAATCGGGGCAGGGGCCGAGCTATAGGCACGCGGCAGCCAGAAATAAAGCGGCAGAATGGCGGCCTTGAGACCGAACACCACCAGCAGTAACAGGGCACCTGCGCGTACAAGTCCCTGTCTCTCGGCAGGCAGCTGGCTGACGCGCTCGGCCATGTCGGCCATGTTGAGCGTACCGATGCTGCCATACAAAACGCCCAGCGCGATCAGAAACAGTGAGGAGCCGGCCAGGTTCAGCACGACGTAATGCACGCCTGCCTGTACACGCGATTTGCCACCGCCATGCATCAACAGCGCATAGGAGGCCAGCAGCAGTACCTCGAAAAAGACGAACAGGTTGAACAGGTCGCCGGTCAGAAAGGCGCCGTTGATGCCCATGAGCTGCAGGTGAAAAAGCCCGTGGAAATTGGACCCCTGGTTGTCCTCGCCACCGCTGGCGTGAATCACGCTTCCCAGCGCCAGCAGTGCCGTCACAAGCACCATCATGGCCGACAGACGGTCGGCGACCAGCACGATGCCATAGGGCGCCTGCCAGTTGCCCAGACGGTAGACCAGCGTTTCACCGCCGGCCACTCGACTGACCAGCCAGAAGCCCACGACCACCAGTAGCGCCGTGGCCGTAATGGAGATGGTACGCCTGACCGGGTCAACCCCTTCACGCTTGCGCAGCAGGATAATGGCCGTTACCAGGGGCAGTAGAACCGGAAAAATGGGCAGATGCTGCATCACGCCTTGTTCTCCCGCGGGTCTTCACGGTCGGTGCGGCTGCCATCAACGCTGTCACTGCCCAGATCGCCTCTGGCGCGCATTGCCAGGATGATGGCGAAGGCGGTCATGGCAAAGCCGATGACGATGGCGGTCAGTACCAGTGCCTGCGGCAGCGGGTCGGCATAATTTTCATTGGTGCCGACCAGCGCCGCACCGTGTGTGGTCAGTCCGCCCATGGAGAATAGAAACAGGTTGACGGCATAGGAGAGCAGCGTCAGTCCGACGACGACCGGAAAGGTACGTCCGCGCAGGGTCAGATAGACGCCGCTGGCCGTCAGGATACCGGTGGTGATGGCGTAAAGTGCTTCCATCAGGGCATGTCCTTGTTGGGTCGATGTGCGGTGGTGAGCTTGCCCAGATTGGCCAGAATCATCAGCGTGGCGCCAACGACTGCCAGATAGATGCCGCCATCAAAGATCAGGGCGCTGGCAAGTTCGATATCACCGATCAGTGGCAAATGGAAATGATCGAAGGTTGATGTCAAAAACGGGTAGCCAAACAGCCAGCTGCAAAGCCCGGTAAAGGTCGACAGGGCAACACCGGCAATGGCAATGGGCTGGAACTGGAAGTCCAGACGCTGCTGCGCCCATTCAACGCCGCGTGACATGTACAGAAGAATCAGGGCCACGGCCGTGATCAGACCGGCTATAAAACCGCCGCCGGGCTGGTTATGACCACGCAGGAAGATAAAGAACGACACCAGCAGGGCCAGCGGCAGCAGTGTCTGGGACACCACCATCAAAAGCGTCGGGTGGCGGTCATTGGACCACAGGCGACCTTCCATGTCGGTGGCCGGCATGAACAGGCGCAGCCGGTTCAGCAGCTTGAAGATCGCAAGCCCTGCAATGGCCAGTACCGTGATTTCACCCAGTGTATCGAAGCCGCGGAAATCCACCAGAATGACATTGACCACGTTGTGACCGCCCCCGCCGGGCACACTCTGATCGATGAAAAAGTTCGAAATGCTGTTGAGATCACGCGTCAGCACGGCGAAGTTGAGGCTGGCCACCGCACCACCAAAGCCTGTCGCGATCAGAACATCGCGTACCACGCGGGCGCCGCTGGACTCCTTGGGCGTTTTCTGCGGCAGAAAGAAAAGCGCCAGCATTAAAAGGATCATGGTCACGACTTCTACCGACAGCTGCGTTAGGGCCAGATCGGGCGCCGAGAAGCGGGCAAAGGTCAGTGCTACCACCAGCCCCACCACGGAGAGCATCAGCAGTGAAATCAGGCGATAGCGATGCAGCGCGGCCGTGAGTACGCCGCCCATGATCAAGAGCGCGGCGCCCAGGATCACGATCGGGTCCAGCGCCTGCTGGCCCAGACTGCCAGCCAGCATGTCCAGGTCCGCCAGTCCAAGCGCCATGGCCAGTACGGAAACGGCCATCAAAAGGAACATGTAGCGCTGCAGAGAACCGTTTTCGAGGCGATCGATCAGGCGCTGGCACAGGGCTACCAGGCGCTGAACAAAGCCTTCAAAGATGTAGCGGGCATCCTGTGGCTTGAACTGACGGTTGAACCGCATCATGTGGCGATGAAGCAGATGTAGCACGATGCCACCGGCAATCACGGCCATGCTCAGCAGCAGAGCGGGGTTGATGCCGTGCCAGAGTGCCAGATGGAATTCGGGCATCTCACCGGAGACCGTGGCGCGCACGGCATCTTCCAGTATCGGCGATTGGGGCAGGGTGGGTACCAGCCCCACGATGATACACAACGCCACCAGCAGCTCGACCGGAAAACGCATCGGCCAGGGGGGCTCATGCGGTGTTTTGGGTGGCTCCTGGCGTGGCCGCCGGAAAAAGGTGGCATAGGCCAGTCGCAGCGAATAGGCCACGGAAAGCAGGCCGCCCAGACCGGCCAGCAGAGGCACGATCCACGCCAGACCACCGAACTGCTGTGACGCCAGCGCTTCGGTAAAGAACATCTCCTTGGAGATAAAGCCGTTGAGTGGCGGCAGCCCCGCCATCGAGACCGTGGCAATACAGGTGAGCACTGTCGTGATGGGCATGAGCCTGTAAAGACCACCAAGTTTTCGCACATCACGGGTGCCGGCTTCGTGATCAATGATGCCGGCTGCCATGAACAGGGAGGCCTTGAACAGGGCGTGATTGATGATGTGAAAAAGCGCCGCAATCATGGCCTGCGAATTGCCAAGCCCCAGAAGCGAGGTGATCAGGCCCAGATGACTGATGGTGGAAAAGGCCAGAATTCCCTTGAGGTCGGTTTTCAAAAAGGCAAACCAGGCGCCATACACCATGGTCACCAGTCCGGTGAGCGTCACGATCACCGTCCAGAGCTCGGTGCCGGAAAGCGCCGGGTGCAGACGCAGCATCAGGAAGATGCCGGCCTTGACCATGGTGGCCGAGTGCAGATAGGCCGACACCGGTGTGGGGGCGGCCATGGCATGAGGCAACCAGAAATGAAACGGGAACTGGGCCGACTTGGTAAAGGCGCCCAGCAGCACCAGCACGATAATGGCCGGGTAAAGCGGGCTCGCCGTGATCAGGTCATGGCTTTCCAGCACCGTGCCCATGTCATAGGTGCCTACGACCTTGCCAATCAGCATGATACCCGCCAGCAGCGCCAGCCCCCCGGCGCCGGTCACCGTCATCGCCATGCGCGCGCCCTTGCGCGCTGTCGTCTCATGTGACCAGAAGCTGATCAACAAAAAGGAAGAGATGCTGGTCAGTTCCCAGAACCCCCATAGCAGCAGCAGGTTGTCCGACGTGACAATGCCGACCATGGCGGTCATGAACAGCATCAGGAAGGCGTAAAACCGCGACATCGAGTCCTGTTCGGACAGGTAGTAGCGGGTATAGAGAATAATCAACAGCCCGATGCCGAGAATCAGCAGCAAAAAGAGCAGCGACAGGCCGTCCAGCCGGAAGGCCAGCTCAAGGCCCATGGCAGGCAGCCATTGTAATGAGGTGCGCATGACCTCATCGCCGTCATGCCCCAGGTAGAAGAACAGGACCAGGCCTAGCGCGACGGCTGGTGCGGTGGCTGTCGCCAGGGCACAGACGGTTCTACCACCGCGTATGGCCAGCGCGGGGACGAAAACGCCCAGAAAGGTCAGCAGGGGGATCCAGGGCAGGGTCATGAATACTTGTTTCCTGATGAATGGCTTCCAGTGTACTGACTACTCGACATGCCACGCGGTCCGGTGACCAGCAGCGCAGGCGCTGAAGCACATCGGATGGCGGGCATCATGAATAGACGACACAGCGAGCAAATCCCGCAGTGCAGTATGTGTCAGTTGATTCCTTGCAGGGCCGATCAGAGATCTCGAACAGACACCCGCCATGGGCGGGAAGCCGTCTCCCGGGAGGGGCCGGCCCTTGTTATTAATGATTTGCAGAATATTGCGCTATGCAATGACATCAAGCAGTTAGGCGATTCTCCCCTGCAGATGGCGTGCTGGCAATACCCTTCATCACGTGCAGGGCTGCTTTTCGCTGTCAAACCTTAATCTTAAGGTTAAATGATTGAAAGAAGCACGCCATTGCCGCTGTAATGCGAACCTACAATAGCATATCGATCCCGATTTGCTGCTTTCTTCCATGAACAGGCAAGGATGTCGATCGGCGTTCATGGCGCCGTTCATGACCATCAGGTCATGGCATCAGGTAGTCCAAGGAGAGAGAACGCATCATGCAGATCGCCGTGTTGACCGGATTTGTCCTGGCCATCCTTGTTCCTCTTCTATCGCGCTGCTGTGGCAGTCGTACCGGGCTGGTTCTGGCGCTTTATCCGGCAGCCGTGGCCTTCTGGCTGGTCTCACTGGCGCCGGAGGTACTGCAATCGGGCGGTATCTATTTTGAACAGGCCTGGGCACCGAGTCTTGGGCTGAGCTTAAGTTTCTGGCTGGACGGTCTGTCGTTGCTGTTCGGTCTTTTGATCAGCGGCATCGGCACACTGATCATCATTTATGCCAGTGGTTATCTTCACGGTCACCCGCAGCTTGCCCGTTTTTATGTGCTGATCCTGTCCTTCATGTCCTCCATGCTCGGCGTGGTCATGGCGGACGGGTTGATGACGCTGTTTGTCTTCTGGGAACTGACCAGTATTACCTCCTACCTGCTGATCGGCTTCAACCATGAGGATGCTGCCGCCCGCAAGTCGGCCCTGCAGGGGCTGCTGGTGACCTTTACCGGTGGTCTGGCGCTTCTGAGTGGCCTGATCCTGTTGAACGTGGTGGGCGGCAGCTGGTCGCTTCAGACGCTGCTCAGCGATGGTGAGGCGCTTCGCGAGCACGCCCTCTATCTGCCGATGCTGCTGTGCCTTCTGGGCGGTGCCTTTACCAAGTCGGCCCAGTTTCCCTTCCATTTCTGGCTGCCCAATGCCATGGCCGCCCCCACGCCGGTGTCGGCCTATCTGCACTCGGCCACCATGGTCAAGGCGGGTATTTATCTGATGGCGCGCCTGCAGCCCGGGCTTGGAGGCACCGAGGCCTGGATGACCATTCTCTGTGTTGTCGGTGCCATTACCATGGTCGTGGGGGCCTTCCTGGCCATCCGCTTTACCGGCATCAAGAAAGTGCTGGCCTACTCCACCATCATGGCGCTGGGCACATTGACCATGCTGCTGGGCATCGGCGGGGAGGCGGCGATGATCGCCTTTGTGACCTTTCTGGCCGCGCACTCCCTCTACAAGGGGGCATTGTTCATGGTGGCGGGGGCGCTCGATCACGAGACGGGCACCAAGGACATCGACGAGATGGGCGGTCTGCGCCGCGCCATGCCGGTTACGGCCCTGTGTGCGTTCGTGGCAGCCCTGTCGCTGGGCGGGGTGATCCCGCTGTTTGGTTTCGTCGCCAAGGAACTGATGTTCGAGGTCGTGCTCGATGCGCCGCGCTTCACCGGTTTCCTGATCGGCATGAGCCTGCTGGCCTCCGTTCTGGTAGTGGCCGCCGCCGGCATCGTGGCGCTGCGGCCCTTCTTTGGCGCACTCAAGCCCACACCAAAAGAGCCGCATGAGGCGCCGCTTGCCATGCTGGCCGGCCCCTGTGTGCTGGCGTGTCTGTCGCTGGTGCTGGGCTTCATGCCCTGGCTGGCGGGCGGGCCTCTTCTGGCTCCCGCTGCCAGTGCGGTCATGGGTGCTGAAGTGGTGACGGACCTGTATCTCTGGCACGGCATCAATACGGCCCTGATGATGTCGATGTTCAGCCTCTGTGTCGGCCTGCTGGTGTGCTGGCGCTGGGCGAATGTAAGAGCCGTCATCCATCGTTTCAGCCCGATACTGGATCGCGGGCCGGAAGCGGTGTACTGGAAGCTGATGGATCTGCTGGTGCGCGTGGCCGAGTGGCAGACCCGTCTGCTGCAGAGTGGCTACATGCGCAACTATCTGATTCTGACCCTGCTCACCTTTACGGGCCTGACCGGCTATACGCTGCTGGTACGCCACGGACCGGAGTTCGACATTACGCTTGATGTGCGTCTGCAGGAGGTGGTCGTAGCACTTGTCACGGCCGCCAGCGCGATCATGGCCTGCATGATGCGCTCGCGCCTGGCGGCCGTGGCCACCGCGGGCGTCATGGGCTTTGGGATCGCCCTTATCTTTTTGCTGTTCAGCGCGCCGGATCTGGCCATCACGCAGCTTCTGATCGAAACCCTGACCGTGATACTGCTCATTCTGGTGCTCTTTCGCATGCCGCAGTTTTCGAGTCTGTCGACACCCATGGAGCGTGCGCGCGATATGCTGGTCGCGGTCAGCACAGGTGTGCTCATGACGCTTTTGATACTGACTGTGCTCGCCCAGGATCTATTTACCCCCATCTCCGAATACATGATCGAAAACAGTGTGCCGCTGGGGCATGGCCATAACATCGTCAACGTGATTCTGGTCGACTTCCGTGCCCTGGATACGCTGGGTGAAATCTTTGTACTGTCGCTGGCGGCAATCGGTGTGCTGGCCATGCTCAGACTGCAGGCAAAAGAGAAGAAGGCACCATGAAAACAGGCACCCTGATCCTGACCGTAGCCGCCCAGATGCTGGTGCCGCTACAGATTCTGTTCTCTCTTTTTCTTTTACTGCGTGGCCACGACGAGCCCGGTGGTGGCTTCATTGCCGGGCTGGTCGTGGCAGGCGCCTTTGCGCTGCATCAGTTCGTCAATGGTCCGGAAGCCACCCGGCGCCTGCTGCGTGTCGATCCGCGTGACTGTATCGGTATTGGTCTGTTGCTGGGTGTCGGCTCGGCCTTTCCGGCTTGGTGGCAGGGCGAGGCGTTTCTGACCGCACAGTGGTGGGACGTTCTGGGATTCAAGCTCTCGACGCCGTTGATTTTCGATATCGGCGTTTACCTGGTCGTACTGGGGTCGGTGTTGACGGCCGTGATCACGCTGACGGAGGTCGACAAGGATGAGGCATGACACGGGCGTATCATCAAGGGAGGGCGCACCATGGAACCCATAATGGCGGTGGTCATTGGTGTGATCTACGCCTCTGCCATTTACATGATGCTGCGGCGATCGATCGTCAAGCTGGTGATCGGGCTGATCCTGATTTCGAATGCGGCCAATCTGCTGATCTTTACGGTCGCCGGCATGACACGCGATGCGCCCCCGCTGATTCCGATGAACGGTGACCCGCTGGGCGATGTGGTTGCCGATCCGCTGCCGCAGGCACTGGTACTCACCGCGATCGTGATCGCCTTCGGCGTTCTGTCGTTCGCCGTGGTACTGATTCGCCGTGCCTACCAGATCGTCAGGGTCGATGATCTGGACCAGATGAAGGATACCGATACGTGAGCCCGGAAGTAGCCCTCCCCATATTGATTCCCCTGACCGCGGGCGCGCTGTCGATGGCGTTCTGGCGCTCGCGCATGATGCAGCGATTGATCGGCGTTGCCGGCACGGCGGCGCTGCTGGCCACCAGCCTCTGGCTTTTCGCCAGCGTACAGGAGCAGGGCCACGTCATCATGAACGCCGGCGGCTGGGCTGCGCCCTTCGGGATTACCCTGGTGGCGGATCACTTGAGTGCCATCATGGTGCTGCTGACCGGCATTATCGGCTTTGCCGTGGCGGTGTATTCACTGCCGACCATCGGGCGGGGGCATGAAACCTTTGGCTACTATCCGCTGCTGCACCTGCTGCTGGCGGGCGTGGCGGGCGCCTTTCTGACCGGCGACATCTTTAACCTGTATGTCTGGTTTGAGGTAATGCTGCTGGCCTCCTTTGCGCTGTTGATCCTGGGCGGTGAGCGCGCCCAGATGGAAGGGGCCATCAAGTACGTCACGCTTAACCTGCTCTCATCCGTGATCTTTCTCAGTGCCATCGGGCTGCTTTACGGCCTGGTGGGCACGCTCAATATGGCCGATATCGCCCGTCGCGTCGCGCTGGTCGAGGACAATACGCTGATCGATATCGTCGCGGTCATGTTCATGATCTCGTTCGGCATCAAGGCGGCGGCCTTTCCGCTGTTTTTCTGGCTGCCGGCGGCCTATCACACCCCGCCGGTGGCGGTGTCGGCACTGTTTGCCGGGCTTCTGACCAAGGTGGGGGTCTACGCCCTGTTTCGTGTCTTCACCCTGATCTTCAATCAGTCAGTGGATTTTACTCACGAAATCCTGCTGTGGGGCGCAGCACTGACCATGCTGACCGGTGTACTGGGGGCGGCGGCTCAGTTCGAGTTTCGCCGGATTCTGTCCTTTCATATCGTCAGCCAGATCGGCTACATGTTGATGGGGCTGGCCCTGTTTACGCCGCTGGCGCTGGTCGGTGGGGTGTTTTATATCCTTCACCACATCATCGTGAAGACCAACCTGTTTCTGATCAGCGGGATCGTCTACCGATTGAAGGGTACTCATGACCTCAAGAAGCTGGGCGGGGTCTACAAGGCCTGGCCATTGCTTGGGGTACTCTTTTTGATCCCGGCGCTGTCGCTGGCCGGGGTGCCTCCGCTGTCCGGCTTTTTTGCCAAGTTCGTCCTGATTCGCGCCAGCATCGAAGCCGGCGAAATCACTATTACGGTGATTGCACTGCTGGTGGGGCTATTGACGCTCTATTCGATGACCAAGATCTGGGCCGAGGTATTCTGGAAAAAGGCGCCCGATGAGGACAGTGCTGCAAAAAGGGTGGCCCCGGTTTCCCAGCGCCATCTCTGGCTCATGATCCTGCCGATTGTGGGGCTGGCAGCCTGTACGGTATTTATCGGGCTCAACGGTCAGCTTCTTTACGACGTGGCGGAAGCCTCTGCCGCGCAGCTTCTTGATCCACAGGGCTATATCGATGCCGTACTGGGAGAGCAGCCATGACGGGGCTTTTATCCAATCTGTTGCTGGCGGTGGCCTGGATTGCCCTCAGCGGTGATTTCAGCATGGGGGGCATGCTGACCGGTCTGGCATTCGGCTATCTGGTCATCCTGCTGTTGCAAAATCAGCTTCCCGGTCTGAAGGGCTATGGTACGCGCCTGCCGAGACTAGTGTCCTTTGTCTTCTATTTTCTGCGCGAGCTTTTCATGGCCAATTTCAAGGTCGCCTTTGACGTGATCACACCGCCCTGGCACATGAAGCCTGGTGTCATCGCGTTTGAGCTTGCGGCGAAGACCGATCTTGAAATTGCGTTTGTGGCCAATCTGATTTCGCTGACGCCGGGCACGCTGAGTCTGGATATCTCCGACGATCGGCAGGTGCTGTTCATTCATGCCATGTTCCTTGATGACGAGCAGGCCCTGCGAAAGGACCTTCAGGAGATGGAACGTCGGGCACTGGCGGTGTTGCGATGACCGCGATGATCAAAGACATGACGAGGGACACATGCAGATACTGATCCATTTGAGTTTTGCCATTCTGGCCATCTCCATGGTGCTCTGCTTCGTGCGCCTGGTGATCGGCCCCAGCCTGCCGGATCGGGTCGTCGCGCTGGAGCTCTTGTCGATGATCATCGTTGGGATTATCGGCATCCACGCCCTTCAAAGCGATGAAACCAGCTTTCTGGATGTCGCCATTGTCGTGGCCCTGATGTCCTTTCTGGCAACCGTCGGGTTCGCCCGCTTTCTGGAGCGAGGAGGCCGTCGCGATGATTGAATTACTCTAGGGTTTTCTGTTGGTAGTGGGCTCTCTTTTCATGTTGATTGCCTCGCTCGGGATTGCACGACTGCCGGATCTGTTGACCCGCATGCACGCCTCCACCAAGGGCGCGTCCCTGGGCGTCATGCTGCTGATGGCAGCAGTGGCGCTGCACTTTCTGGAAGAGGTCGTGTTTGCCCGAACGATTGCCATCACCTTCTTTGTACTGATGACCGCCCCCGTTGCAGCCCATGCCATCGGTCGTGCCGGGTACTTTGTGGGTATCGAGCTATGGAAGGGAACCCTCAAGGATGAGCTTCGGCCCAATTACAATCCCTTGAGTCATCGGCTGCATAGCGGTCTGAAAAAGCCAGCGAAGGGTGCAGATACCGAAGCGCGTGATGACGTTAACAGTGAAGGTGGCAAGGGCGACTCCGACACCAGGGCCTGACATATCGTCAGGCGCCGGGCGTTGCTATGCTGGTTTCACCACTTCCTGGATATCGATCCTGTCATGCTCTCTGGAAAAAAGATTGTGGCACTGCCCTGGCTTTTGGGCATTGCCGGACTAACCCCCTTTATCGGTCTTGCCGCCGTTGTTCTGCTCGCAGTGCCCGGGTGGCAGGCCATCGCCCTGCAGGCCTTTCTCTACTACAGCGCGGTCATACTCTCGTTTCTGGGCGGCATCCACTGGGGCGTGGCGATGAGCCTTGATCATGAGGGCGGCCATCACTTCAGCTCGCGCATGATGGTGGCCATGGCGCCTTCACTGCTGGCCTGGCCGGCGCTCATGCTCAGCCCCCGGTTTGCGCTTCTGGCCCTGATGACAGGATTTCTGCTGATCCGCCTGTATGAAGCACAGGCCGATAGCGTGGAACGCCTGCCCCCCTGGTATACGTCGTTGCGCACACTGCTGACGGTGGTGGTGGTAGTGGCGCACCTGTCCATTCTGCTGTTATTGACGCTGACGTAATTCCTGAAACATCACGACGATGTCGGACAGCGGCATGGTTGTAACAATGTGTCTTAAATAAAGCTGAAAGCTGTATGGCAGGTTTAATACCTGATTATTTTTTGACTGGTCACCCTATAAAAAAACGCCTGCGCTAAATAGCGCGAGGCGTTTTTTTATATAGTACTTCCTACAACATTCCATCCTTTTGTTGAGTCGGACTGACACTCTTTGACTTATATTAAATAAGTTAAGAATTCATGGCAGTTTCGGCACAACACACGATCTTTTCATTTGTCTATCCTCGGTTTCACAGTGCAATAAATGTTGGCTGAAGTTCCATGGGCGTTAATATTATTATGCTGATGTTAATTGCCATCGAAATCAGGCCGTCCGCCGTAGATGAATATATTCTTGAACTGCGATCCTTATATTAGTCAGGGTCGAGTGCAGGGGATTTAGGGATGAAGAATCATGCAGACAGTTATCGTCACCGGAGGGGCCGGCTTCATCGGCTCGGCACTGATACGGCATCTTATCGCCAACGATACATGTCGCATTGTTAACGTCGACTGCCTGACCTACGCCGGCCATACCGCCACGTTGCGAGATATTGATCAGGACCCTCGCTACTGTCTGGAACAGGTGGATATCCGTGATCGCTCGGCGCTGGATCGACTGTTTTCAGATTATCAGCCGGATGTCGTGGTTCATCTGGCCGCGGAATCGCATGTGGACCGCTCCATTGATGGTCCGGCCGTCTTTATCGATACCAATATCGTGGGTGTCTTCAATCTGCTGGATGCCGCGCGCACCTGGTATGAAAGCCTTGAAGGCGAGCTGCGCGCGCGCTTTCGCTTTCATCATGTCTCAACGGATGAGGTGTTTGGCGATCTGTTACCGGATGCCGCACCCTTCAGTGAAACGTCGCCCTACGCGCCCAGCTCTCCGTACGCCGCCAGCAAGGCCAGTGCCGATCATCTGGTGCGTGCATGGCAGCGTACCTATGGGCTGCCCACCCTGATCACGAACTGCTCGAACAACTACGGCCCCTGGCATTTTCCCGAGAAGCTGATTCCGCTGGTGATTCTCAATGCCCTGCAGGGGCGTGATATCCCGGTGTACGGGGAAGGTCATCAGATCCGTGACTGGCTGTTCGTCGAGGACCATGCACGCGCGCTGCATCTGGTCATGCAGCAGGGAACGATCGGTAGCAGCTACAACATTGGCGGCCATGAAGAGCGTCGCAATATCGACGTGGTGACCACCATCTGTGATGTGCTCGAGCGTCTTGAGGTGCCACACCCTGAAGGGGTCAACCGCTTCCATGATCTCATCACCCACGTGGCGGATCGTCCAGGGCATGACCGGCGCTATGCGATCGATGCCTCGCATATCGAGCGCGAGCTGGGCTGGCGCCCACAGGAGAGCTTCGAAAGCGGTATTGAAAAGACCGTGCAATGGTTTCTGAGTCATGGCGACTGGTGTCAGGGCGTCGAGAATGATCAAACCCGCCAGCGTCAGGGACTTGGGGCTACAGCATGAAGGGAATTATTCTGGCCGGCGGCAGCGGTACACGGCTGTATCCGCTGACGCTTGGCGTTTCAAAGCAGCTTCTGCCCATCCACGACAAGCCGATGATCTACTATCCGCTGTCGATACTGATGCTGGCCGGTATCCGGGAAGTGCTGATCATTACCACCCCCGATGAGCAGTGTCTGTTCCAGCGTCTGCTGGGCGATGGCGCGCGCTTTGGGATATCGATCGAATACGCCGCCCAGCCCAGCCCCGACGGTCTGGCGCAGGCGTTTCTCATCGGTGATTCGTTTATCGGCAACGACAGTGTCTGCCTGATTCTGGGCGACAACATCTTCTACGGTCACGGGGTTGTTCCGCGGCTCAAGCGTGCGGTGGCGCGCAGCACCGGTGCCACCATCTTTGGGTATCAGGTGCGTGATCCCGAGCGCTTTGGTGTCGTGGAATTCGACAGTGATCAGCGCGTGCTGTCGCTGGAAGAGAAGCCCAGCCAGCCGAAATCACGCTACGCCGTGACCGGTCTCTATTTTTACGACAATGATGTCGTGGATATTGCCCGTGACGTCAAACCGTCGCATCGCGGCGAGCTCGAGATTACCAGTGTCAATCAGGCCTATCTGGAGCGGGGCGATCTTAATGTCGAACTGCTGGGGCGCGGGTTTGCCTGGCTCGATACCGGCACTCATGAAAGTCTGCTGGAAGCCGCACAGTTTGTTGAAACCATCGAAAAGCGCCAGGGCTACAAGGTGGCCTGTCTCGAAGAGATCGCCTGGCGTAACGGCTGGATCGATGGTGACGCCCTGATGGCGGAAGGTCGCGCACTGGAGAAAAACGGTTACGGGCAGTACCTGATCTCGTTGCTGGAGTCACCATGATCCCCTTTACGCGCCCCTTTCTGCCCCCCGAGGCGGACTACCAGCGCTATATCAACGACATGTTTTCCCGGCAGTGGCTCACCAATCATGGGCCGCTGGTGCAATCCCTTGAGGAGCATCTCCGGGGCTTTCTCGAGATCGAACATTGTCACTTTGTCGCCAACGGCACGCTGGCGCTGCAGCTGGCCTTCAAGGCGCTGGCGCTGGAAGGCGAGGTCATCACGACGCCGTTCTCCTTTGTGGCAACCCTCAATGCGCTGTTGTGGGAAGGGCTCACGCCGATATTTGCCGATATTGATCCACAGACGCTGACGCTTGATCCGGCACGCATTGAGGCGGCGATCACGCCAAATACCTCCGCGATTCTGGCCACGCATATCTATGGCCATCCCTGCGATGTAGAAGCCATCGAGGCCATTGCCCGGCGTCACGATCTGAAGGTCATCTATGACGGTGCGCATGCCTTCGGGTCGCGCCATCAGGGCCGCAGCCTGCTGGATTATGGCGACATCAGCATCACCAGTTTTCATGCGACCAAGCTCTTTCACACCATCGAAGGCGGGGCGCTGTTTACCCGCAGTGAGGTTCTGAGCGAGCGCATCGCGTCGCTGCGTGCCTTTGGTCAGGCCGGGGGGGCCGGCATCAATGCCAAGGGCTCCGAGGCCCACGCCGCCATGGGGCTGGCGCTGTGGCCCTGGATTGATCATATCCTTGGCAGCCGTGCCGACATTGCCGGGGTCTACGATCGATGGATCGATCAGCGTGACCTGCCGGTAACGCGTCCGGACGTGCTGGCCGGGACCGAGATCAATCATGCCTATTATCCCATCCTGCTGCGCAGTGAAGCGCAGCTGGAGAGGGTGGTGCACTATATGGCCGAGCGGGAAATCCATCCGCGTCGTTATTTCCATCCCGCGCTTAACCGTGTCGACACCCTGAGCGGCGCGACAGCTGAAATGCCGGTGGCGGAAGATATCGCCTCGCGCGTGCTTTGCCTGCCCAATTTTGTGGCCATGACCGGTGAGGATGCCGAGCAGGTCATGCGTCATCTCGAAGATGCCCTGCTACTGGAGACCGCATGAGTCAGGATGCCCCCGAACTTGCCTTTCATCACCACCGCGACCGTGCGCTGTCGCCGGAGGCATTTTTGCGCTTTATCGAGCAGGTCGAGAAGGAGTTCGAGCCGCCCCTCTCAAGGCAGCATCACCTGCCTGACTATGCGGACAAGCTGCTGCGTCTGGCCGAGGTTGATTATGTGCTGGAGGATGATGAAGTGGTTGCCGCCATCGCCTGCTACGCCAATGATCGTGAGCACCATCAGGCCTATGCCACCTTCTTTGGTGTGCTACCGAGCCATCGCGGCAGCGGCATCGCCAGGCCGCTGCTGTCGAAGGGGATCGAATCCTGTCGGCAGGCCGGTATGCATCACCTGCGGGCAAGAACGTGGCATCGCGGCAAAATCCTGGCCTTCTATGAGGACATGGGGTTTGTGATCGATCGGGTGGAAACCAACGAGTGGGGCGTTGAGTCGTTGCAGCTGATCATGGCACTCCGGGATCTGCCCGCCGACGCGACGCACCGTGATGGCGACGGCGCTCACAGGGAGGAGTCATGAACGTACTGTTGTCCTGCGTCGGCCGGCGCGGTTATCTGGTGGACTATTTTCGCGAGGCACTGGCCGGACAGGGGCGTGTCATCGCGGCCAACAGTGACCCCCTGACCGATGGCATGTGGCGTGCCGATCGCGCCTACGAAGTGCCTGCGGTCAATGATGCAGGCTATATCGACGCGCTGCTTGATATTGCGGAGAAGGAAAATGTCGAACTGGTGGTATCGCTTTTTGATATTGACCTGCCTTTTCTCAGTGCCGCCCGGGATCGATTTGCCGCGCGCGGCATTCGGGTTGCCGTCCCGGATGAGGCGGTCGTGGATATCGCCAATGACAAATGGCGTACCCAGATATTTTTGCAGGAACACGGCTTCGATGGCCCGCGCACCTGGGCGTCTCCTGCATCGGCGCTGGAGGCTGTCAACGCCGGTGAGGTACGCTGGCCGCTGTTTGTGAAGCCTCGCTGGGGCATGGGGTCCATCGGGGTTCAGGTGGCTCGTGATACTGATGAGTTGCGCTTTTTTCATGAACATACCCGCCGCGCCATTGCCCGCAGCTATCTCACGCTGATGGAAGATCGCGTTATTGAAAAGGATGGCCGCGGCGACGTGTTGATTCAGGAAGGCATTGCCGGGCAGGAGTACGGGCTCGATATCTTCAACGATTTTGAGCGCCGCCACGTGATCACCACCGTCAAGCGCAAGGTGCGCATGCGCTCGGGTGAAACCGATGTGGCCGAGGTGGTGGACATGCCGGCACTGACGCAGCTGGGCGAGCGCCTGGGGCGCCAGCTCGGGCATGTGGGCAATCTGGATGTCGATGTCATGGTCAGC
The DNA here is from genome assembly GCF_003385845.1 of Kushneria indalinina DSM 14324. Classification (GTDB taxonomy): domain Bacteria; phylum Pseudomonadota; class Gammaproteobacteria; order Pseudomonadales; family Halomonadaceae; genus Kushneria; species Kushneria indalinina. The sequence continues at coordinate 367,275 of NZ_QRDJ01000006.1, forward strand.
GGCGACCGTCTGGCCGTGATCGAGTTCAATGCCCGCTTCGGTGGGGGGTATCCGTTCTCGCACCTGGCCGGTGCCAACTATCCTGAAATGCTGGTGCATCTTGCACAGGGCCGGCCGCTGGCGCCTGCCGTGGCGCGTGTCGGCACCTTCGGGCTCAAGGCGCTGGTGCCCATGCAGGCTCCTGAACCGGCCAAAAATACCTGAACCACAGGCCCTGCGGTTTCGTTTGACAGGAGTACCACGTGTCGGTCAAGGCCAATGCGCTTGCCAACTATGCCGGTCAGCTTTACACCACGCTGATCGGTATTGTCGTTTATCCCTTTTATCTGGCCTGGATGGGCGAGGAAGCCTACGGTCTGGTGGGGTTTTTCATTGTCCTGCAGGCTTGGCTCAATTTGCTGGACATGGGCATGTCGCCCACCCTGGCCCGCGAAACGGCCAGGGCGGCCACGCACCAGGGCGATCAGTGGCAACAGCTGCGAGGGCTGGTGCGAAGCCTTGAGATCGTGTTTCTGGGGCTGGCGGTTGTCATGGTGGTGTCGATCACGCTGGGCAGCGACTGGATCGCCAATCACTGGCTCGAAGTCGATACGCTGTCACGCGAGGAGGTGGCCTGGTGCATCGTGCTGATGGGCTTCATGGTCGGCATGCGCTGGCTGGCATCATTATATCGAAGCGGCATCCAGGGGCTGGAGCGCCAGGTGTCGCTGAATGTGGCCAATGTCGTGATCGCCACCTTCAAGTTCGTCGGTGTCCTGCTGATTCTGCAGTTTGTCAGTACGCAGCCCAGCGCCTACTTCGAATACCAGATCGCCATTGCGCTACTGGAGCTTCTGGTACTGGGGATCATGTTCTATCGCCTGCTGGGCGGACGCGAACGATGGCAGGGATTTTCATGGGCCGTGCTGCGACCGGTGCTGCCCTTTGCCGGCGGCGTGGCCTACACAGCCGGTATCTGGATATTGATGACGCAGCTCGACAAGCTGCTGCTGTCGTCGTTTCTGCCGCTGTCGGAATATGGCTATTTCACTCTGGTCGTGGTGGTGGCCAACGCGATCATGACGCTGACCATGCCGATCAGTCGCGCCCTGATGCCGCGCATGACGGGGCTGCTGGCCAGTCAGGAAGAGGCGCAGATGCTGCGCCTGTACCGTCATGCCTCCCAGTTTATCGCCGCCACACTGCTGCCGGTGGCCGGCATGGTGGCCCTGTACGGGGGGCAGCTGCTGTATGCCTGGACTGGTAACATGGAGGCCGCTCAGTGGGGGGCGCCCATTTTGCTCTGGTATGCGCTGGGCAACGGCCTGCTCGCCATCGGTGCCTTTCAGTATTACCTCCAGTACGCCCATGGTCAGCTGCGCCTGCATGTCATCTACAACACCATTTCCGTGCTGATCGTGGTGCCGGTAGTCGTGGTAGCCGCCTGGCAGTGGCAGGCGATCGGCGTGGCCGTGGCCTGGTGCGCTTTCCGCCTGCTGTCGTTTCTGCTCTGGACCCCCTTCGTACATTCAAGGTTTGCCCCGGGGATCCATCGCCAGTGGATGACCCGGGACATTCTGCCCTGTGCGGTCGCCACGGCCCTGATGCTGCTGTTGTATCAGTGGCTGGGGCTGTCTCTCTGGACGCTGCCCAGGCCCTGGATATTTGTCAGTCTGATGGGCATGGGCGTCGCCATCCTGCTGGTCAACGCCGTGGTTTCCTCGGTAGGGCGCGACATGATCATTCGCCGTTTACAGGAGAGAAAGCATGCCCGCGCGACCCACTGAGGCACCATCCGCCGATGCACCATTCAATGACGCACTGCCCACTGATGCCCTGCCCACACAAGAGGCGCTTGTCCGGCACTGGCCGAGTGACGCGGACAGGCCCGAGGTCAGCGTTATATGCACGACCTTTAATCAGGCCGGCTATATCCGGGAGACCATCGAGGGCTTTTTGCGTCAGCAAACGGATTTCTGCTTTGAAATCATCGTTCACGATGATGCCTCGACCGATGGCACGGCAGACATCGTGGCCGAATACGCGGCTCGCTACCCTCGTGTCATCCGGGCCGTATTGCGTGATGAAAACCAGTACCAGAAGGGCCACCGCATCATGCCGCTGGCGGCAGGTTTTGCCCGGGGCGCGTATCTGGCGCTGTGTGAAGGCGACGATTTCTGGTGTGATGAACAAAAGCTTGCCCGGCAATACCGCGCCATGCAGGCCCGCCCCGAGATTGCGATCAGCTATCACAACGTGATTCGTCGCGGCCCCGAGCAGGAGAGCCTGCATATCGATGTGCAGGACAGTCGCAATCATGAGCGTGTGGTGGCGCTTGATGAGCTGCTGGTCCATACCGGTGACTACTGCCCGTCACCCTCGCTGATGCTGCATCGAAGCGTGGTGGAGCGGCTTCCCGAGTGGTTCTATACCACGGCGCCGGTAGGCGACTTCTATCTTCAGGTCCTTGCGGCCTGGCCGGCCGGGGCGTTGTATCTGCCTGATGTCATGGCGGTCTATCGCACCCAGGCTCAGGGGTCATGGTCGCAGCAACAGCGCCAGCTGGAAGACGACCGGCGCTACGCGCGTCATCAGGACTTCATGGCCCGTCATGCCGAGTGCATGCATCATCTGGCGACCATGCTGGACGCTTCTCATACACCCTCCATTACGCTGGCCATGGCGCGGCGCTGGTATTACGCCTCGGTGGAATATCTTCAGGCGGGCCGCTATCGCGGTTTCCGGGATGCCATCGCGGCCAGCATGCATCAGCAGGCCATCTCTGCCCCGCAGCGGCTGCTGTTTCTACTGCGTCGGACCCCTCGACTGGCGGGCCGGCTGATCGCGATGCGTCATCAGTATCAGCGCCGGCGCCGCTCGACGGACTGCGCCTGACCGGGCACCGGTCAGTCCGCACGCTGGTCTGACAGGGTTCTGGCCGGTCCGGGAACAATACTGGTCTGAAAAAGGCCCCTGAACCCTGCCGGGGTCAGGGGCCTTGTCATGAGGGGGTCAGGCGGTGGCCATCTGCGTTTTCTGATGCTCGCGCAGCGCATATTTCTGCAGCTTGCCGGTCGAGGTTCTGGGCAGTGACGTTTGAAACGTGATATGCCGCGGCACCTTGAAGTGCGCCATGTGCTCACGACACCAGTTCAGCAGGTCGGCCTCATTCGGAGTGTCGGTTCCGGAGGCCGATACCACGAAGGCATGGGGGGTTTCGCCCCAGAAATCATGCGGTCTGGCGATCACGGCGACCTCGCGGATGGCGGGATGGCTCATCATGATCTCCTCGATCTCGATGGAGGAGATCGATTCGCCCCCCGAGATGATGATGTCCTTGGCGCGATCGCGAATTTCGATATAGCCATCCTCGTGCATGACGGCGATATCACCGGTGTCGAGCCAGCCTCGGCCCATGGCTTCCCGTGTGGCGTCGGGATTTTTAATGTAGCCCTGCATGATCGTGTTGCCACGCAGCATGAGATGGCCCAGCGACTGGCCGTCGGCGGGCACGTCCTCGTGGGTCACCGGGTCCTTCAGGGCGACACGCTCGATGGCGAAGGTGCCCACGCCCTGGCGGATCTGAAGGCGCGCACGCGCTTCATGGGTCATTGATGACCACTCCGGCTGAAACTGGCAGACCAGTGAGGGGCCATAGGTTTCGGTCATGCCGTAAAGGTGCAGCACGTCAAACCCCAGCGCGCTCATGCGGGCGATGGTGGCGGAATTGGGCGGGGCGCCGCCCGTGGCCAGCAGTACCGGCCGGGGCAGCGGTGTAGACGCCTCGGGGCGGTCCAGCAGCATGGTCATGATGATGGGGGCGGCGGCCATGTGGGTGATGCCCCGGGCATGAATCATGTTCAGTACCCGGGCCGGTTCAACCCGCCGCATGCAGACATGCGTGCCACCGGCCGCCGTGACCGCCCAGGTGTGGGTCCAGCCGTTGCAGTGGAACATGGGCAGCGTCCACAGATAGACCGTGCGGTCATCCATCTTCAGCGTCAGCGTATTGGACAGCGCATTGAGATAGGCGCCCCGGTGGCTGTAGATCACGCCCTTGGGATTGCCCGTGGTACCCGAGGTGTAGTTGAGCGCGATGCAGTCGCACTCGTCATCGGGCAGCCTCGGTGAGCAGGGCGTCGCGCTTTCCAGCAGCGACTCGTAGGCGTGAGGCGCCGGCCGATCCCATGGTGAACCATCATCACTGGCATCCTCGACCTCGATCAGCAGCGGTGGCGAAGACTCAAGCTGTGCCAGCGCCTTCACGACGACGCTGCGCAGGCTTCGATCAAAGATCAGCACGCGTGACTCGGCGTGCGCCATGATAAAGGCGATCGAGGCACCATCGAGTCTGGCATTGATGGCATTGAGGACACCGCCCGCCATCGGCACGCCGTAATGGGCCTCCAGCATCGCCCTTGAGTTCATGCCCAGGGTCGAAACCACATTGCCCGGTGTGATACCCATGGCCTGCAGGGCGCCGGCGAGCTGTCGACTGCGCTGGTAAAAGCCTCGATAGGAGAGAGTGACATCACCATCCACGACCGCCAACCGGTCCGGATGAACTCGCACGGCGCGTTCCAGAAAACTGATGGGGGACAGGGGCACATGATTGCTTTCCCCCTGTGGTGGGCCTGATGACTGCTGTGTTGCGCCGGAATTATCCAATGCCATATCTCCACGATATTGTAAATATGCCTTTTTATTTTTAATGAGTATTAATTAAATAAATGATGCGGGGCACAATAACCCTGACAATCAAGATGTTTATTCAATATCAGTTAATAAACAGACTTTTTTAATTTAATAAAAATTAAATTAACCTGCCTATATACCTGTCTACAATATAAACATGTGCGGTCTGTTTTTTGTTTTCTATAAACGACATGGTCGATACGGCACACCCAGGCCGGAAAATACGTCGTAGTTTGAAGGTTATTCTTGATTAATTTCTGCGGCTGCATACATCGTTTATATTTAATATTGAATATAATTATGTGTTGGCATGTGTGAGTCATTTATGGAACCCGATGCTGGAGCAGCGATGACGGCGGATATTGAAAAGCGCCTGCGCCTGGACGGTCAGGTGGCGTTGATTACGGGTGCCGCCAGCGGGCTGGGCGCGCATTTCAGTCAGGTGCTTGGCAGTGCCGGAGCATCACTGATGCTGACCGGCCGGCGCCGGGCGCCGCTTGAGGCGCAGGCCGACGAATTGCGTGCCCGGGGCGTCAGGGTCTGGGTATGTGACATGGACATTCGTGATGAAGACGATGTGAATCGCGCGCTCGAGACGCTGGCGCTTGAGGCGGGGCAGGGCCCGGATATCGTGGTCAACAACGCCGGCATTACGGACACGACCTCGGCGATGTCACGTGAGATGGAGGCATGGACCGATATCGTGGATACCAACCTCAACGGTGCCATGCGCGTGTCACAGGCCGCAGCCCGGGACATGCAGGCCCGGGAACGGGGCGGCGTGATCGTTAATGTGGCCTCGATTCTCGGTCTGCGGGTGGCCGGTCACGTGGCGGCCTACAGCGCCAGCAAGGCCGGGCTGGTGCAGCTTACCAAAAGTCTGGCGCTTGAATGGGCGCGCCACGGCATTCGCGTGAACGCGCTGGCCCCGGGCTATATCGACACACCGCTGAATCACGATTTTTTCCAGAGCGAGCAGGGGCAGAAGCTGGTCCGGCGTATTCCCCAGAGACGCCTGGGTGCGCCGGAGTCCCTGGATGGCCCCTTGCTGCTGCTGTGCAGCGAGGCCGGTAACTACATGACCGGCAGCGTGCTCACGGTCGATGGCGGCCACATGGTCAGCTCGCTCTGACGCTCACTTCCTACCTGTCTGGATATCACATGGATTTCTCACTCCCCCGGGACATTGAACAGTACCGTCAGCGCATCAGTACCTTTGTGGATGAGCGCATCATGCCGCTGGAGCGGGATCGGGCCAATTACGATGAGCATGAAAACATCGTGGATCATCATCTGCAGCGGCTGCGCGGCGAGGTGAAGGAGGCCGGACTCTGGTCGCCTCAGATGCCGCAGTACCGCGGCGGCATGGGGCTTTCCATGGTGGGCATGGCGGCCTGCTATGAGGCGATGAACCGCTCCATCTTCGGACCGGTCTGCTTCAACGCCGTGGCCCCCGATGACGGCAACATGATGGTGCTCGAAAAGGTGGGTACCGACGAGCAGAAAACGCGCTGGCTGCAGCCGATTGTCGATGGCCGGGTTCGCAGTGCCTTTGCCCTGACCGAGCCGCACCCCGGCGCCGGCTCCGACATGGCCGGCATGATGCAGACCCGTGCCGAGCGACGCGGTGATCGCTGGGTGATCAACGGTCACAAGTGGTTTATCACCGGCGCCGGGCTTGCCGAGCACTTCATGCTGGTGGCAAGAACCAGTGACGATGCGCGCAAGGGTCTGACCGTCTTTTTGTTTCATCGTGACCAGCCCGGCTGGGAGATCAAGCGTCGCATTCCGATCATGGGCCCCGAGGAGCACGGCGGCCACTGCGAGCTGATCTTTGACGGGCTCGAGATTCCCGATGATCAGGTCGTGCTTGGGGTGGGCGAAGGCATGAAAGTGGCCCAGATCCGTCTGGCCCCGGCGCGCCTGACCCACTGCATGCGCTGGCTGGGTCTGGCACAACGCGCGATGGAAGAGGCGCTCGGCCATGTCGAAATGCGTCAGGCCTTTGGGGCGGCGCTGGCGGACAACCAGAGTATCCAGACCTCGCTGGGCGAAGTGGCGATGGAGATCGAGGTGGGTCGGACGCTGGTCATGAAGGCGGCCTGGGCACTCGATCAGGGCAGCTTCGCCCGCAAGGAAGTCAGCATGGCCAAGGTGGCGGTCTCCAACGTGCTCAACAAGGCAGTGGATCTGGCCATTCAGGTGCACGGTGCCAAGGGCTACTCGCAGGACACGGTGCTGGAGTGGATCTACCGCTACGCCCGTCAGGCCCGCATTGTGGACGGCGCCACCGAAGTCCATCAGATGCTGCTGGCGCGCATGCTGCGCAGTGAAGGCAACGATTTCTGGCAGTGGGGGGTCGCCGATTCATGAGTGATACCGATACTGGTTCGGATTCGGCCCTGTGTGCCTGGCTGACACGGCAGAGCAGCGCCGAGAGTGTGGTGATCAGCGCTCAGCGTCGCCTGGGCGGCGGCGCCGTACAGGACAATCTCCTTCTGGACGTGACGGTCACCGGTGGCCCCATGGCGGGTGAGCAGCGCTGGGTACTGCGCAGCGATGCCCGCGCGTCGCTGGCCATCAGTGCCAGCCGTGCCGAGGAGTTTGTTCTGCTTGAGCGCGCCTGGCACCACGGTATCCGCGTGCCCGAACCCCTGTGGATGTGTGAGGACGACAGCGTGCTGGGCCGTCCTTTCATGATCATGCGCCATGTTGGGGGCGAGGCCTCGCCCCGAGCGCTGGTCGCCCGAGCCGGTGATAACGCATTCGAGCCGCTGGTAGAAGCGCTGGGCGCGGAGCTGGCCCGTATTCATGCCCTGCCGTTGCCCGATGACGCCCTTCACCAGCACCAGGAGACTGACGTGGTGGCCCGGCAGCTGTTTGATTTTCAGACCCGGCTGGCGCGTCTGGAGCAGCCACAGCCGGTGCTGGCATGGGCGCTGCGCTGGCTGGCGCGCCACCCGCCGGCGCCATCACGCACCGTGCTGGCCCACAATGATTTTCGCACCGGCAATCTCCTGATCGATGACGGCCAGCTTGAGGCCGTGCTGGACTGGGAGTTTGCCGGTCTCAACGACGCCTTTGCCGATATCGGCTGGTTCTGTGCGCCCTGCTGGCGTTTCGGTGGGCCGGGTGAGGCCGGCGGGCTGGGCTCGATCGAGGCGTTTTTGCGCGGCTATGAAAATGCCGGTGGTGAGCGCCCTGATCAAAAGCAGCTCGACGGCTGGATCATACTGGCCACGCTGCGCTGGGCCGTGATCGCGCTGGAGCAGAGCGCTCGGCATGACAGCGGCGTACAGCCCGATCTGGAGCTGGCGCTGACATCGCATCTGCTGCCCGGGCTGGAGCTTGACCTGCTGCGCCTGATTCCGGTGGATGACGAGGTCGACCCGACACGGCTGCGTCACTCGGCCAACGATGTCGGTGTTGATGGCGATGGTCAGGCACTCCCCGGTGCCTGGGAGGCGCTTTCAACGCTCAATGAGGAGGCGCGTGACCTGATGGAGATCACGCGTCAGACGCTCAAGTCAGAGATTATCCCGGCGCTTGAAGGGGAGGCACGACATTCGGCCCTGATGGTGGCCAACGCGCTGTCGATCATTGCCCGCCAGCAGTATCAGGGCGAATCCATCTGGCATCAGGTCAGGGAGACGCTGTCGCATCAGCTCTCCCTGCCGATGGAGCCCGAGGATCCGCATGCCGCAGCGCGGACGCTGGTCGATGAGATCCACCGTGGCGAGCGCGATGACCCGGACCGGTTTGAAGCACTGCGTCATCTGCTCAGGGAAGATGCGCTGGCGCGTGCGCGCATCAGCCAGCCACGGGCGGCGCAGGCGGAACAGTAGTGGGGGCATGCAATCGCGCGCCGTTGTTACGCAACTCGTCCCGCAACAGTGGTTTAGAAAAGCCTTGAAAGCAGCGACACCACGGCCGTTTCGACACGCAGAATGCGCGCGCCCAGATGGATGCCCTCAAAGCCCATCGCCTGCAGCCTGTCCACTTCGTAGGGGATAAAGCCGCCTTCGGGGCCAATCGCCAGGGTCACAGGTTGATCCAGGGGTAGTCCGCGTGGGCAGCTTTCCCCGATGCCCGGGTGAGCCAGCAGCGCCCGATGCCCTGTTAGTGCCTTTGGCAGCTGATCCTCGATAAAGGGTTTGAAGCGGGGCTGCAGATCCACCACCGGCAATACCGTGTCGCGGGCCTGCTCAAGGCCAAGGCGCAGATGCGCCTCGATACGTTCGGGCTGAAGCTCGGGCGACTGCCAGTAGCTTTTCTCGACCCGAGCAGTGTGCAAAAGCGTCAGCCGCTTGACCCCCATGGTGGCGATGTTTTCCAGCGAGCGGGCCAGCATGCGCGGGCGTGGCAGGGCCAGCAGGAGATGCACCGGCAACGCCGGCGGTGGCGTGTCATCAAGATGCAAAATCTCGAACAGGGCGCGATCCCTTTCAAGTTCAAGCAGGCGGGCGCGGCCGATGCCTGCATCGGTCATCCCGACCGTCAGCTCCTCGCCGGGTGATGCCCGATGTATCTCGTGAAGATGGCGCAGGCGTCGACTATCGTGGATACAGGCCCGGTCGGGGGGGACAAGATCGTCAGGGGTAAGCAGCAGCAGATTCATGGCGGTGACATTTCCAGGCAAGCGGGCAAATCGACAGGGGCGGCGATGATAGCGCAGCTTTCACGGGCGGACGACCCGTTCGCTTTCTGACATAATGCGCCCGACACGCGCCCGACCAGACGGGTAACTGGCTTGAACCATGACGCAGGAAAGCTTCGGCATGAAGGTACTGATGATTGGCGGCGGTGGCCGCGAACACGCGCTGGCGTGGAAACTGGCACAGTCACCCCGGGTGGATGAGGTGCTGCTGGCCCCCGGCAATGCCGGCACCGCGCGTGAGCCCGGCCTTCGCAATGTCGATGTCGTCAGTGGCGACATCGAGGGACTGCTGGCCGTGGCGCTCAATGAGCAGGTGTCGCTCACGATCGTGGGGCCTGAAGCACCGCTGGTGGCCGGTGTGGTGGATCGTTTCCAGGCCGAGGGGCTCAGAATTTTCGGCCCGAGCGCGGCCGCCGCGCAGCTTGAGGGCTCCAAGTCCTTCAGCAAGGATTTCCTGGCGCGTCACGGTATCCCGACCGCCCACTATCAAAGCTTTACGGAAGTCGCCCCGGCGCTGGCGTATCTTGAATCCCAGGGCGCCCCGATCGTGATCAAGGCCGACGGCCTGGCGGCCGGCAAGGGCGTGATCGTGGCCATGGACATGGCGCAGGCGCGGGCTGCGGTTCAGGACATGCTGGAAGACAACGCCTTTGGCGATGCGGGTGCCCGGGTCGTCATCGAGGAGTATCTCGACGGCGAAGAGGCGAGCTTTATCGTCATGGCAGACGGCAATCACGTGCTGGAGATGGCCACCAGCCAGGACCACAAGCGGGTGGGCGACAACGACAGCGGTGCCAACACCGGCGGCATGGGTGCCTACTCACCGGCACCCGTGGTGACCGAAAGTGTGCGCCAGCGCGTCATGCGCGAGATCATCAAGCCGACCATTCAGGGCATGAAGGCCGACGGCCATGCCTACACGGGCTTTCTCTATGCGGGGCTGATGATCGATGATCAGGGTGCGCCACGCGTCATCGAATACAACTGCCGCTTTGGCGATCCCGAAACCCAGCCGATCATGCTGCGTCTGCAGTCCGATCTGGCCACGCTGTGCGAGGCCGCCATCGATGGTTGCCTCGATCAGTATCAGTGCCAGTGGGATGCACGCTCGGCGGTCGGTGTGGTCATGGCTGCCGAAGGCTATCCGGGCAGCTATCGCAAGGGCGATGCCATCACCGGCTTTGACGCGGCCCAAAAGCTTGGATGTCACGTCTTTCATGCCGGCACCCGCGAGAGTGAAAGCGGCGCCATCGAAACGTTCGGTGGACGTGTGCTGTGCGTGACGGCGCTGGGGGATGACGTGAAAAAGGCGCGCGATCTCGCCTATGAGGGCGTGGCAGCCATGCAGTTTGAAGGCGGATTTTACCGCCATGATATTGCCGCTCGCGCCATCAACCGATAACGCTGCACGCCGGTTTGCCTGCCGGGCAGGCCGGCGTCAATAACAACACCCGTATCGGGTCTGCAGCTCAGGAGGCGCCATGTCACGCGAGTACCCCGTGATTGCCATCACCGGCTCGTCCGGCGCAGGAACCACTACCGTGCGGCGCGCCTTTGAGCGCATGTTCTCCCGCAAGGGCATCAAGGCAGCCTTTGTCGATGGCGACGCCTTTCACCGCTATAGCCGTGAAGATCTGGCGCGCATCTTTCGTGATGAGCCCGAGCGCAAGCACGAGCTCTCGCACTTTGCGGTCGAGGCGAACCTGCTGGACCGCCTGGAGCGTCTTTTTGCCGAGTACGGCGAGCACGGTACCGGCACCTATCGCCATTACATTCATGCCGAAGACAAGCGCATGCTGGAAGCCGGCTATCATGTCGGCACCTTTACCGAATGGCACGCCCTGCCTACCGGTACGGATCTACTGTTCTATGAGGGACTGCACGGCGGGCTGGTCTCTTCCCATCACGATCTGGCCCAGCATGTTGATCTGCTGATCGGGGTGACGCCCACCGTCAATCTCGAGTGGATTCAAAAGATCGATCGCGACATCAACATGCGCGGTCACTCCCATGAAGCCGTGGTGGATACGATCCTGGGGCGCATGCAGGATTATGTGCGCTATATCGTGCCGCAGTTTTCCCGCACGCATATCAACTTTCAGCGCGTGCCCACGGTGGATACCTCCAACCCCTTCGAGCCGCAGGCGATTCCTTCGGACGCCGAATCCTTCGTGGTGATTCGCTTTCGCGACCGCGACAGCGCCGATTTTCCCTATCTGCTGACCATGCTGTCGGGGGCCTTCATGACGCGACCCAATACCCTGGTGGTGCCGGGGTCGCAGATGCCGCTGGCCATCGAGCTGATTCTGGAGCCGCAGATCGAGGCGCTGCTGGCGCAGCGGCGCTTTCGATAAATGCTCCGGCATCGATGATAACGATCCATTTTCGACAAGGGAGGTTTCATGTCCACGATCTTTTCCAAAATCATCAATCGCGAGATCAATGCCGACATCGTCTATGAAGACGATGACGTGCTGGCGTTCAACGACGTCAATCCACAGGCGCCGGTGCATGTACTGATCATTCCCAAAAAGGAGATTGCCACGCTCAATGATCTGACCGAGGCGGACGCCGAAGTGGTGGGCAAGCTGCATCTGGCGGCGGCGAAGATTGCGCGCGAGAAGGGGTTTGCAGACGAGGGCTATCGCGTGGTGATGAACTGCAACGAGCAGGGCGGCCAGAGTGTTTACCACATTCATCTTCACCTGATGGGCGGGCGCCGGATGAGCTGGCCTGCCGGCTGAGCCATCCGATTCCCCGTGACACAGCGCCTGGCGTCGATGACGGCAGGCGCTTTTTTATGGCTGCGTTTTATGGCCGGTCTTTATGCCTGAGCCAGAGCAGTCGACGCTGTCGGCGGTGTGATCAGGACGCTGCGCTGTTGTGGTGCACGACCCGGCCCGACGCTTGTGGGAACGATCATGGCTGCGCGCAGGACGGGCGTCGAACGGGGAAAAGACCGCGTTATCGTGTTGCATGACGCCATATCCGGCGAATCTGGCACGTGTCTTGCTCGGTTAATCGTCGTCACGACGCCACCGGTACCTGCATGACGCATGTCCCGGGGCGAGTACGACGACATCATCGTCCTGTCTGCCTGCTCCTGATGAGCGGACAGAGGTCATCGAGCATCCTATCGAGGCAGTGTCATGGAGATCAGAAACAAGGCCACACGCATTCGGCTTCTGGAGTTTAAAACGCCGCAGATGCGCGCGTTTCATCTGTCCTGGTTTGCGTTTCATGTCTGCTTTTTCGGCTGGTTCGGCATCGCGCCGATGATGGCCATCGTGCGTGATGACCTGAATCTGACCAAGACCCAGATCGGCAATACGATGATAGCCTCGGTCGCGGTGACCGTTGTGGTGCGACTGTTCATCGGGCTTCTGTGTGATCGCATCGGCCCGCGGCGGACCTATACCTGGCTCTTGTGCCTGGGGGCGCTGCCGGTCATGTCGATTGGTCTGGCCGACAGCTTTGAGAGCTTTTTGCTGGCGCGACTGGCCATCGGCGCCATCGGGGCGTCGTTTGTGATCACCCAGTATCACACCTCGATCATGTTCGCCCCCAACGTGGTGGGCACCGCCAATGCGGCCACGGCCGGCTGGGGTAACCTGGGCGGCGGGACGACCCAGATCCTGATGCCGCTGGTGCTGTCGGCCATATTGATGCTGGGCGTCAGTGAAACGCTGGGCTGGCGGCTGGCCATGGTGGTGCCGGGGGTGGTGCTGTTTCTGACCGGCCTTGCCTACTGGCATTTCACTCAGGACGCCCCGGAGGGCAATTTCAATGATTTGCGTCGTCGCGGTGAGCTCGTCGAGGCCAAAAACGAGTACGGGGCGCGGGCAAGCTTTGGCTCGGCCATCAGGGATATTCGCGTCTGGGCACTCTTTCTGGTGTACGGCGCCTGTTTCGGCGTTGAGCTGACCATCAACAATATCGCTGCACTTTACTATTTCGATAACTTTGAGCTGTCGCTGGCGACAGCCGGCCTGATCGCGGGGCTTTTCGGGCTGATGAATCTTTTCGCCCGTGCGCTGGGTGGCTTCTTCTCCGACCGCTTTGCCCGTCTGGGCGGTCTCAAGGGACGCGTGCGCTGGCTGTTTTTGACGCTGCTGTGTGAGGGGATCGCGCTGATGCTGTTTTCCCAGATGCAGGTACTGGGCATCGCCATTGTCACCATGGTGGTGTTCAGCCTGTTCGTGCAGATGGCCGAGGGCGCGACCTATGGGGTGGTGCCCTTTATCAACCGTCGTGCGCTGGGCGCCGTGGCCGGGATTGTCGGCGCCGGCGGCAACGTGGGCGCCGTGGCAGCCGGTTTTCTGTTTCGCTCGGAGTCAATAAGCTACCAGCAGGGGCTTTTCTTTTTAGGGATCACGGTCACCCTGATCGCCTTTGCCGCGCTGAGCGTGCGATTTCCCGGGGGGGCGACAAGCGAGGTGCCTGCGGCAGCCGGGGGAGTGGTTGATCGGCATCAAAAACCGGCTGGCGGGTATCGCAGCGGTGAGCAGATGGGCTGAGAGCGGCTGACAGGCCCGCGCGTCACGGGAGGGCAGTGGGCGGTGCATGACCATCATGCACCGCGTCTTTTGTCATCAAACGTCGCCAGCGCTGAGGATGGCCACTATAGTCAGGGCATCCACCGTTATTTTCCATCGTGAGCGACCTTCAGGAGTCATGCCATGTCCCGTCGATTCACGCGCAGTGATCGCCTTGTTGATCAATTCGATACCATGCTGCGCACTCTGGTGCCGGGCGCGACGCGTGCCAGTCGTGCCCAGCCGGGTATGGGGGTGCGGAATCAGCCCATGACGACCGACGAAACCCGGCACTCCATTGAAGTGCTGCGCCATCATCACCGCGGTCGGGTGATCGGTCAGGGCGTCTACCAGGGCCAGCGTTTTGCCACGGGTATCAGCAGTCGCTATCAGCCGGTGGATGAACTGTCGGTTCGAGGGGTCGATCATCTGGACTGGTGCGACACGCGCCTGCGTGAACTGGGGGGGCGGCCATCGCGACTGACGCCTTTTTATTATACGGCGTCCCTGGGGGCCGGAATGCTGTTGAGTCGACGCAGTCATGGCCGCGGACTCGGACTGGTCAATATGGGAGAAAGTCTGCAGGCGGAGTCGCTTGAGCGTCAGCTGGCGGCGCTGCCGGCCGGGGATGAAAAATCGCGCGCTGTCATTCGCCAGATGCTCGATGACAGCACGCGTCATGCCCGGGGCGCCCTTGAGGCGGGCGGTCAGCGCTGGCCTGCAGGCCAGCGCTGGATCACATCACTCGGGGCCCGGGTCTGCGAGTGGCGACGTCTGCGTCGCCACTCATCTACCACCATGATCGACTGATCAGTTGTTGTCGCGAGGTTCGTTGTCCGGTGTCTCCTGTGCTCTGTTCTGTTGAGGCTCTGTCGAGATCGGAGAAAGCTCGGTAATGACGCCGGCTTCGTCTTCTTCCTTCTCATGGGAGAAAAGATCCCATGCCGCAATGAAGAGTGCCGCAATCAACGGACCGATCACAAAGCCGTTGATGCCAAACAGTGCCATGCCGCCCAGCGTCGAGATCAGCACCACGTAGTCAGGCAGCTTGGTATCCTTGCCCACCAGTATGGGGCGCAGAAAGTTGTCGGCAAGGCCGATAATGACCACGCCGACAAAGATCAGAATGGCGCCGTCCACAAGGTTGCCGGTCATCAGGTAGTAGGCAGCGACCGGCGCCCAGACCAGGGCGGCGCCAATGGCCGGCAGCAGGGACAAGAAGGCCATGATGACGCCCCACAGCAGCGGTGCTTCTATACCCAGCCCCCAGAAGGCCAGGCCACCGATTCCGCCCTGTGTGGCCGCTACAATGATGTTGCCCTTGACCGTGGCACGCGTGACCGTAACGAACTTGTTGAGCAGCTGATACTTGTAGCGTGCGCTTAACGGGATGGCCTGACGAATGCGTCGACCCAGCGGAACGCCGTCACGGAACAAAAAGAACAGCAGATAGAGCATGATGCCCAGGCTGATGAAAAACTGCAGGGTATTCTGGCCAATGCTCAATGCCTTTGATGCCAGCATCTGACTGCCCTGCGAGGCGCCCTCGGAGACTCGATCGCGCAGCTGGGACAAATCGCCTATGCCGGTACTTTCAAGCCAGCCATCGACTGTCGGTGGCAGTGCCTGGCGGGCCTGCTCCACATAGGCACCGATATCCAGATCGCCCGAGCGGATACGCTGATAAACACTGGTCCCTTCCTGCACCAGTGAGCCGGCAATCAGGGTCACCGGAATAATCACGATAAAAATGCAGATCAGAACGTTGGTGATGGCTGCCAGATTGCGTCGTCCACCATAGAGACTCAAAAGGCGCCTTTGCAGGGGCATGAAAATCAGGGCCAGAATGACGCCCCAGAAAATGGCGCTGAAAAAGGGCAGCAGTATCCAGATAAAGGCCGCCGAGACCCCTACCAGCAGCAGCTCAAACGCCCTTTTTTCGATCGGTTTTTCCATACCTTCTCCTGCCCGGCCGCCGTGTCAGCATGGCTTGCCGGCAAATGTGGGACAGCAGTCACAAAAAGCCCGGCGTAATGCCGGGCATGCCACCAGTGTAGTTCGGCTTCGCCAAACGATGTTGGTCCGTCGACAGTCAGGGGACTTCGACGCCTTCAGGCCTCAACGATTTCCCAGGAGTGGGTAATCTCGACGCCGCCGTTGGCCAGCATCAGTGACGCGCTGCAGTATTTCTCGGCCGAGAGCTCCACGGCACGCTTGACCTGAGCTTCCTTGAGGGCAACGCCGGTGACCACAAAGTGCAGATGAATGCTGGTAAAGACGGCCGGCGTGGTATCGGCGCGTTCGGCCTTGAGCTGCGTGACACAGTCGGTCACCTTCGCGCGGGCCTTTTCAAGAATGTTGATCACGTCATAGGCACTGCAGCCGCCCAGCCCCATCAGGACCATTTCCATCGGCCGTGGTCCGGTGTTGCGACCGCCGTTGTCCGGGTTACCGTCGAGAATGATGGCGTGACCGCTGCCGGATTCGGCCACGAACTGTCGACCATCGGTCCATTTAATGCTGGCTTCCATGAGTCTTGCTCCGTACGAATAAAGAGGTAAATCCTCTCATGGGATCATTGATAAAGGGGCGATGATCACGCCATGCCCCGAGGGGAAAGTTGCTGCTCAAGACAGGCCAGCCGTTCGGGAGTGCCGATGTCTGACCATTGTCCCTTGTGGTGATGGCCGCCAAGCCGGCGCTGCTGCATGGCGTTGACCAGACAGGGTTTCAGCGGGCAGGGCGTATTGTCCGGTAGATCGGCCACCAGTGTCGGATGCATGAGCGCGATGCCGGCATAGACCAGGCGCGCCTCTCCCTGTTCGTGCAGGCGGCCGGTATCGTCGAGATAAAAATCCCCCTGACGATGATGGTCGGGCGGGTCGACCATGACCAGCCGCGCCAGATCGCTGCCGAGCGGCCCCAGAGTATCGGGCGTAATGTCGCACCAGACATCGGCATTGACCAGCCAGAAGGGCTCCTCACCCAGAAGGGGCAGGGCGTGGCGAATGCCGCCTGCCGTCTCAAGGGCAGTGGGCTCGACACTATAGCGCAACCGAACCCCGTAGCGTGCTCCATCGCCAAGTGCCGTCATGATCTGTTCACCCAGATAGCTGACGTTGATGACGATATCGGTAATGCCTGCCGCGTACAGCCGCTCGATATGGTATTCGATCAGGGCGTGGCCCCCCACCCTGAGCAAGGGCTTGGGACAGTGATCGGTCAATGTACGCATGCGCGAGCCGCGTCCGGCGGCAAGAATCATCGCTTTCATGTCAGCTCTCTTGACTGGCCGTGCGGTGTTGAATCAATCGTGCATCCAGCTTTGGCACAAAGCAGGTATCAAACCACTGCATGAACGTTTCAAATCCTGGCTGGCCCGTCAGGCCCTGGCGGACGTGTTCAACAAAAAGCGGCAGCAGGGTGAGATAGCGGGGCTTGTCATCGCGCAGGGCCAGGCGACAGAACAGCCCCAGCACCTTGAGACTGCGCTGGGCGCCGGTCAGATCGACCATGCGTCGAAACGCCTCCGGGGGCATGGGTACGATGATGCCTGCGGCCTGTGCCGCCTCGCGCCAGGTCTCGATCCAGCGCACCTGATCGTTTTCAGGCCAGGCGTTGTTGCGATCGCGCAGCAGCGATACCAGGTCATAGGCCAGCGGACCGCGGACCGCGCCCTGGAAATCGATGACCCAGAGACGTTCGTCATGACACATGAGGTTTTGAGCATGAAAATCACGATGAACGCACACCTGAGGCTGGGCGGTCAGCGCGGTAACCAGCTGGTCACGTACCTGCGGCCAGCTCTCGGGCACGGGGAGGTCAAGCCATCGGGTCAGACACCACTGCGGGAAAAGCTCGAGTTCATCAGTGAGCCAGCGCTCATCATACTCGGGCAGGGTGTCGACCGGCAGGGCTGCGATGGCCACCGAGGTCGAGATGGCCTGGCTCATGAGCGCTTCGCGCTGATCGGCCCGAGCAAGATGCTGGCGCAGCATGTCATCGCCCAGATCCTGCATTTCGATAAAGCCCTGATCCAGATCGACGTGGTACAGCTCTGGCACCTGGATACCATGCGAGCGCCATTGACGCGCGATCTCCACAAAGGCCCGGCTGTTTTCGCGCTCAGGCGGGGCATCCATTAATATGCGCGAATCGCCGTTGCCGAGAGACAGGCGAAAATAGCGCCGAAAGCTGGCATCATCTGTCACGATCTCGAGTTCGGGTGGCGTGGCCTCAAGGCCATGATGAGATGCCGTCCAGTGGCGCAGGGCGTCAAGGCGCGCTGTCATGGGAACTCCTGGTTGACGGTACGGTTGCGGCACCGCATGCTGAGCGCTCAATGGCCGCAACAGAACACTTTTGTCGCTGTTTTCAGGCTGCTGCGGTGTCTAATGCCGCGTACCATACCGATTTTTAAAAGCAATCACATCGCCTCATTGCAAGGAAGAACAAGGATCATGGGCCAGCGTATCTTCTGGACCGCCGCCTCGCTGACCGGTCTTCTCTCGACCATGGCTCAGGCGGCGCCCCAGCCACTGCCTGCAAGCGAACTTGACTGGCAGGCCTGGGGAGATGACCGCCCCGCCAATGCGCTGTGTCGGGGCCGCTATATCATGCCGGACTATAGTATCGATGCCGGCAGCGACCCGTCACAGGTGCGCACGGAATCCGATGACGCCGGGTATGGCAGTAACGGGGAAACCCTGCTGGATGGCGAGGTTGTTCTGCGCCAGGGGGAGCAGCAGCTGGAAGCCCGTCGTGCCACGCTCAACCAGGCGCGCACGAACGTATCGCTGCAGGGTCCAGTCGCCTATCGTCAGCCCGGTTTTCTGGTGCGTGGTGATCAGGGTCAGGTGGCACTCAACAGTGATGCTGCCGAGATCGATCAGGCCCATTATGTGGCCCATCAGCAGCGCCTGCGCGGTGACGCCGGCCAGCTGTCGCGTCTGGAGGATGGCCGTTATCGACTTCAGGACGCCTCTTTCACGACCTGTGAGCCACAGTCCAGTCTCTGGCGGCTGGTCAGCAGTGACATCACGCTGGATCAGGAAAAAGGCTACGGTACGGCGACCCATGCACGCATGGAAATCGAGGATGTGCCGGTCTTTTACTGGCCCTGGGTCCGTTTTCCTATCGATGATCGCCGTCTGACCGGCTTTTTGTGGCCTTCCGTCAGCTATGGCAGCGAAGCCGGGCTCGATTATGCCCAGCCGTTTTATCTCAACCTGTCTCCCAATTACGACGCTACCGTGACTCCGCGCTATATCTCCGGGCGTGGCGAGGCGATCGGCGGGCAGCTGCGCTATCTCTTTGACGAGGACGCCGGCACGCTGGAAGGCAATTACCTCGGTCACGACGATGGCGGGGATGACAATGACTTCAAGGGCGAGGATCGCTGGTTCGTACGCTACGCCCATGACGGACGCTTCTCGCGTCGAACCACCTATAATCTGCGCTACGGTGCGGCCAGCGATGGCGACTATTTCGACGATTTCGGCCAGACCTTCGAGGAGCAGGACACTGACAACCTTGAGCGTCTGGCGCGTCTGAATTATCAGGGCACCACCTGGAATCTGCAGGCGCGCGCCCGCGGCTATCAGAAACTCGATGACCCGTTGCGCGATAATGACAAGCCGTTCTACGAACTGCCGGCCCTGCTGGCCAGCGCGCGCTGGGATCAGGCCGGCGGCTTCTACGAGGAGCTCAACTCCAGCGCGACCTACTTCTGGCGTGATGTGGATTACAGTGATGGTTCAATCATTCCACAGGAGTCCGCCACCGGTGCCCGGGTTCACGTCGCGCCCGCTGTCGGCTTTCGCCGCTCGCCTTCCTGGGGCTTTTTCGAGCCGCGCGCCGAACTCATGGCGACCCAGTATGATCTGAACTGGCATGACCGCGATGACACCTCGGACTTTGATGACTCACCCAATCGAGTGCTGCCGGTCTTCTCGGTGGATTCGGGACTGATATTCGAGCGCGACACCAGTATTTTCGGCAGTGACTGGCGCCAGACCCTGGAGCCGCGTCTGTACTATGCCTATGTTCCCCATGAGGATCAGTCCGAGCTGCCCCAGTTCGATACCCGTGAACAGCCGCTGTCCTATTCACAGCTCTGGTCACCCTATCGCTTCAGCGGCTCGGACCGTATCGGGGATACCAACAAGGTCTCCTACGGGGTGAGTACCCGCTTTCTGGAAGACGACACCGGGCGTGAGCGACTGGGACTGTCGGTGGGCCAAAGTCGCTACTTCGAGGATCGCCGTGTCGTCGATGCCCGCTTTGAGGATCGCGTCCTCAACGAGGATAGCGAGCTTTACTATCGCAATACCCGTGATCGCTCGCCGATTGTCGCCGAAGCCGACTGGCAGATCAGCGACCGCTGGTCGGCGCGCCAGTCCTTTTTCTATGACGATCATCGCGATCGCACCGAAAAGACCTCGTCGTACCTGACCTATCAGGACACGGATAACCTGATCCTCAATCTGGGCTATCGCTGGACCGTTCAGGACTTTGATCCCTTCGGTGATCAGGATGATCGTCTGACCTATAACCGTGAAGAGTACGATATCTCGGCGGCCTATCGTCTGACCCCGGCAATTTCACTGCTTGGGCGCTATCTGTATGATCAGACCAACAATCGTACGCTCGAGACGCTGGCAGGGGTGCGCTTCAACGACTGCTGCTACGGGGTTCAGCTCGCCTGGCGTGAATATATCGACGATAACGATACGGCCCGCATCGACGATGACGATCGCAAGCACGGCCTCTTTCTGTCCTTTATCTTCAAGGGACTTGGCGGTGTCGGGCAGGGCAGCAGCGACGGCTACTTCTCCGAAGCCATTCCTGGCGTTCGGGAAACTGACTTCGGCGCCTATACCGGCGTGAGCAATTAGGCCACACGATAGCACGTGACCAGGCCGTAACCCGTAGCCAAGGCATGGCCTTGCTGCACTACTGACGTAACGTCGGTTTTATGGATGAAAAGAGAGATGTCATGAAAGCACGCAACGCAAACACGCTAGCCGCTCTGGGCCTTGCGCTGAGTCTTTCCGTTTCGCCGCTGGCAGTCGCTGCCGTGCAGCCTCTGGACCGTGTCGTCGCCGTGGTCAACGATGAGGCCATCATGTCCAGCGATCTGGATCAGCGTGTCGGGCAGGTGCGTCAGCAGATGCAATCACGCGACATCGGCATGCCGGATCAAAGCGAGCTGCGCGGACAGGTGCTCTCGCGCATGATTACCGAGCAGATCGAGCTGCAGATGGCCGAACGTGCCAACCTGAGCGTCAGTGACAGCGACCTCAACCAGGCGATGCGTGGCGTTGCCCAGCGCAACAACATGACGCTTGAGCAGTTTGCCGATCGGGTCGAGCAGGAGGGCATGAGCTACGGCCAGGTCAGAGAGCAGATCCGCCGTGAGCTTCTGATCACCCAGGTGCAGCAGCGCAGCGTGGCAAGCCAGGTCAACATTTCCGACCGGGAAGTGGATCAGTATCTGAAGCAGGCCGGCAGCAATGCCAATGTTCAGTACCATCTGGCCCATATTCTGATTGCCGTGCCGCAGGCACCTACTCCTCAGCAGGCTGAAGCAGCTCGTGACAAGGCCGAGCAGCTGCGTCAGGCCATCACATCGGGCCAGGCAGGCTTCCAGGAGGTTGCAGCGGCACAGTCCGATGGGCCTCAGGCGCTGGATGGTGGCGATCTGGGCTGGCGCTCCGGCGCCGAAATGCCCAGCATCTTTGATGATGTGGTCCCCAACCTGAACGTGGGGGAGGTCAGCGAGCCCGTCCGCAGCCCCAGCGGCTATCATCTGATTACCCTTCTGGACAAGCGCGGCGGTGGTAATGCCGAGCAGCAGCGTGAGCAGATTCGACGCACGCTCTTTCAGCGCAAGGTCAACGAGGAGCTTGAAGCCTGGACGCAGGAAATCCGCGCTTCGGCCTACGTCGATAATCGACTGGAGCAGGGCGGCGGCACAGCACCGTAACAGGCCGGATGCTTTTCGAGCGCCAGCGCTGATGACAGGCCGCGAGCAACCCTCGCGGCCTTTCGTTAGTGAAGGCAGTTATCTTTTACGCAAGGATCTTTCATGTCACGACAACCGGCCCCCATGCGGGCGCGCAAGCGTTTTGGGCAAAATTTCCTCCAGGACCACGGGGTCATCGAGCGTATCGTGGGCTCGATACACCCGCAAAAGGGTGACCGACTGGTCGAAATCGGGCCGGGACAGGGGGCGCTGACCGAGGAGTTGCTGGCAACGCACGGGGCGCTGGAAGCCATCGAGCTGGATCGGGACCTGATTCCGGGCTTGCGCACGCGCTTTTTCAACTACCCTGACTTTCACATGATCGAAGGGGATGCACTCGCCTTTGATTTCAGGGAATTTCGTGGGGACGGCCCGCCGCTGCGGGTGGTCGGCAATCTGCCCTATAACATCTCCACGCCGCTGATTTTCCATCTGCTGGGTGCAGGCGATGCCGTGCGTGACATGCACTTCATGTTGCAAAAGGAGGTCGTGGCACGTCTGGCAGCAGAGCCCGGTACGGGCCAGTGGGGGCGGCTGTCGGTCATGACCCGCTACTACTGTCAGGTGGAAGCGCTCTTTGATGTGCCGCCTCAAGCCTTTTTGCCCCAGCCCAAGGTGGATTCCAGTATCGTCCGGCTGACACCCTGGCAGACACGACCCCACGTAGCGCATGATGAAGAGCTGCTGTCGGATCTGGTGCGGCGTGCCTTCTCTCAGCGGCGCAAGACGCTGCGTAACAATCTGCGCGATGTCCTGAGCGCCGAGACACTGGAATCGCTCGGGATTACCCCCTCGCGTCGTCCGGAAACATTAAGCGTTGGTGAGTTCGTGGCGATCGCCAATTATCTGTCCGAGAACGCACCATGAGTGAGCCTGCCCGGGATATCGTGGTCGAGGTGGAAAGCTTTTATCTGCCGCAGGAGTCGGACCCTTCGCAGCAGCGCTTCGTATTTGGTTATCGGGTTGCCATTCGCAATCAGTGGGACTATTCCATACAGCTGCTGGCCCGCTACTGGCGTATTTCCCAGGGTAGCGGTGAGGTGCGTGAAGTGCGCGGTGAAGGGGTCGTGGGCAGACAGCCCATGATTGCGCCGGGGCTGCCCTTCAATTACAGCAGTCGCGCCATTCTCGACAGTCAGGTCGGGGTGATGGAGGGCAGTTATACTTTCATGGCGCCGGCGCTGGGAGAAACATTTGATGTGGCGATTGCGCCCTTTCGTCTGGCCTGTCCGCTGCACCTGCATTGATACCCGGAGGCAGTCTCCTCGGGCGGGTCGATGTCCTCTTTCTTCAACGGTTTCGGAGTAGACAATGACCATCTGGGCCATTGGTGATTTACATGGCTGCGGCCATGAGTTCGATGAACTGCTCGAGGCCATCGATTTTGTGCCCGGGCGTGATCATCTGTGGATTACCGGCGATCTGATCAATCGCGGGCCACAATCGCTTCAAACACTGCGCCGTGTCCATGATCTGCGTGAGCACGCAAGCGTTGTGCTCGGCAATCATGATCTGCATCTTCTGGCGGTTGCCTTTGGCCACGCGCGTCTCAAGCCCTCGGATACCCTGATCGATATTCTCGAGGCACCCGATCGCGATATGCTGCTGGAGTGGCTGCGCTGTCAGCCCCTGATGGTCGAATCACAGACGCATCAGTGCGTCATGACCCATGCCGGTCTGCTGCCACAGTGGTCCATCGAGCGGGCTCGGCAGTACGCGCGCGAAGGTGAGGCCATGCTCTCCTCGCGCCAGTTCTTCGCGTTCCTTCCCCACATGTATGGCAATGAACCGGCGCGATTTGAGCCGGCACTGCGCGGCAATGATCGTCTGCGCGCCATCATCAATATATTTACCCGCATGCGCTTTATCGATGAGCACGGCACCCTCGATTTCAGTGCCAAGGAAGGGCTTGATAGCGCCCCCGAGGGTTTCAGACCCTGGTTCTGCTTTGAGCGGGGCGACACCGAGCGTCTGATCTTTGGGCACTGGGCGGCACTGGAAGGTCGCGCACCAGGCGCGCTGGCCAATGTTCGATCACTCGATGCAGGCTGTGTCTGGGGCGGTACCCTGATGGCCATGAATCTTGAAACCGATCAGGTCGTCACGGTGGCGGCGCACAGGCGTCAGTAACCGCGAAGGCGACGTCACACCCATCTCCAGGGAGGATTCCATGTCCTTTAGTCATCTTGATCACGATACCCTGAAGCAGTGGCAGGACAGCGACACTGCTCATGAAGTGGTGGATATTCGTGATCCTCTCAGCTTTAGTCAGGGCCATATCCCGGGCAGCCGGCATCTGGACAACACCAGCGTGGGCGATTTTGTCGAGCAGACGCCGCAGGAAAGTACCGTGGTGGTGGTCTGCTATCACGGCCATTCCAGTCAGCAGGCGGCGCTCTGGCTGGCCGGACAGGGCTATGAAAAGGTGTATAGCCTCGACGGCGGCTTTACCCACTGGCAGCACCACCATCCCGAACAGGTGGTGCGTGACGAGGGGACAGGACCGCAGTGATCCGTTTTGAGCTCGATGAGCCGCTTCAGGGGCTTGAGGTCTACTGCGTCGGCGGTGCCGTGCGCGATGATCTGCTGGGTATCGCCCACGATGATCGTGACTGGGTGATCGTCGGCGCCACCAGCGAAAAGATGCGTGAGCGAGGGTTTCGCCCCGTGGGTCGTGATTTCCCGGTCTTTCTGCATCCGCATACCCACGAGGAGTACGCCCTGGCCCGGACCGAGCGCAAGTCCGGCCACGGCTATACCGGGTTTGAGGTGCATGCTGCACCCGAGGTCACGCTGGAGGAGGATCTGGCGCGACGCGATCTGACCATCAATGCCATGGCGCAGGACAGTTCGGGGCAGCGGGTGGATCCCTTTCGGGGTGTTGAGGACTGCCGCTCCGGTACGCTGCGTCATGTCTCCACAGCCTTCGTTGAGGATCCGCTACGTATTCTGCGTACCGCTCGTTTTCTGGCGCGCTTTCGACCCCGTGGCTTCGCGGTGGCCGATGAAACCATGGCACTGATGAAGACCATGGTGGCCGAGGGCGAAGTCGCCCATCTGGTTGCCGAGCGGGTCTGGCAGGAGATCGAGCGGACACTGGGTGAGCCGGATTCGGCGGCCTTTTTCGAGCTTTTGCAGCAGTGCGGTGCGCTGGATGTTTTGATGCCGGCACTCGCTGAGGTGCTGGACGTGGGGCTGGCGCGAATGAGCGCTGCAGAGACGCCCATGGCGCGCTGGGCGCTGTTGACTGCTGACCTTCCCCATGAGGCGCTGGCGTCACTGTGTGAACGCTATCGCGTGCCGGGAGAGTGGCGCGACCGCGCGCTGATGGTCGTACGCAGCCGGGCACTGTTGTCCTCCTCGCCCGATGCCGACCAGGTGCTGGCCTGGGCCCAGGCCATGGACGCCTGGCGGCGGCAGGCGCGCCTGGACGAGGTGCTCGTTATGCTTGCCACTGGCGACTTCGGTTTGCCGGTGACCCTGCTTGCAGATGCCCTTGACCGGGCGCGGCGGATCTCGCCGCAGTCACTCATGGCACAGGGGTATCAGGGCGCTGAGCTGGGTCGCATGATCGATGTCGAGCGGCGTCGCGCTATCGAATGCGCGCTGGCGCCAGCGTAACAACTTCCAGTGGCTCGGGGGCTGAAACTTGTCTTCCCTGCCACTCGAAGGCGACCGGCCAGAGCGTCTGAGAGTCGGCATCAAAGGCCTGCCACAAATCCCGATAACGCGTGCCCTTGATGGGGTGGCGATAGTCGCCAAAGCTTTCGGCCAGCGGACGCAGCACAAAGGCATTCCAGGTGATCTCGTCACGTGGCAGGGTGACGCCGTCGATACAGCCGGTCAGGTCATCCACGCACAGAATGTCGATATCCAGTGCCCGGGAACTGAACTTCGGCGCGCTGTGATCCCGGCCGTTATCGCGTTCGACCTGCTTGCACCATTGATTGAGCTGTGCGACCGGCCACGGGCACGAGGCCCCGACCACCAGATTGTAAAAATTGCACGGACTGTCAAACCCTACCGGGTGGCTTTCAAAGACCCGCGAGATCAGCAGTTCCCCAAAGGCATCATGCAGGGCCGTAAGCGCTGCATCAATGCGTCGATGACGCTGGGCATTGCTGCCCAGACTGAACAGTACGAATGCCATGTCAGCTGCGGTACTCACCGCGCTCGATACGCACGCCCACAAAGGCGGCATCCGCGACGGCGCCGGGCTTTTTCAGCGTCAGGCGCAGCCAGGCAATACCGAACTCCTCGCGAAGCAGTGAGGCAATGCGCTCGGCAAAGGTTTCCACCAGCTCGAAGCTGTGTTCGGTGCAGTACTGCTGAAGGCGCTGGCTGATGGCGGCGTAATCCAGCGTTGCGCTTAGATCATCGTCGCGGGCGGCTTTTGCAATGTCACAGCCCAGCTCCAGGGTCAGTAAAAGACGCTGATGAATACGCTTTTCCCATTCATATACGCCGATCACGGCTTCCAGCGCCAGTTCCTCGATCAGTACCGTATCCATGCCGACACTCCTGTCATGATGTGTTGAGTCAGTCCTGGCATCGAGCCGGCGGGGCCAGCTCGGCGAGCGGCCAGCGCGGCGTGGCCAGCATGGTCTGTGCGTCACGTTCACCTGCCATCAGGCGCTGGGCACCCACATAGGCAATCATGGCACCGTTGTCGGTGCAAAAACGGCCTCTGGGATAGAAGGCGCGTGCGCCCATTTTTCCAAGTGCGGTATCAAGTCGCTGGCGAAGTCGCTGATTGGCGCTGACGCCGCCGGCCACGACCAGTCGCTTGAGACCGGTCTGTTCCAGTGCTCGCCGGCACTTGATTACCAGGGTGTCGGCGACGGCGTCTTCAAAGGCGCGCGCCACATCAGCCCGGGTCTGGTCGTCGAGCGCGCCCTGAGCTTCAAGCGCCTTGATGGTGGTCAGCGTATGGGTTTTCAGACCCGAAAAGCTGAAGTCCAGTCCGGGGCGGTCGGTCATGGGTCTCGGGAACCGAAAGCGTGTCGGGTCTCCCTGCTCGGCCAGCCGAGCAATATGCGGGCCGCCGGGGTAGGGCAGCGACAGCATGCGGGCGGCCTTGTCAAAGGCTTCTCCGGCCGCATCATCGACGGACTCGCCCAGCAGTTCATAGTCGCCCAGCGCATGCACCGCCACCAGCTGGGTGTGGCCGCCGGACACCAGAAGGGCAACGAAGGGAAATTCGGGGCGCTCATCTTCCAGCATGGGCGCCAGTAGATGCCCTTCCATGTGATGAACGCCCAGTACCGGTACCTGCCAGGCCCAAGCCAGGCCGTGGGCGGTGGCAGCGCCCACCATCAGCGCCCCCACCAGCCCGGGGCCGGCCGTATAGGCAATGGCATCGACATCGTGGCTTTCAAGGCCTGCCTCGGCGAGTACCTGCTCAATAAGGGGGAGCAGCCGGCGGACATGATCGCGCGAGGCCAGTTCGGGCACGACGCCGCCGTGTTCGACATGCATGTCGACCTGGCTGAACAGGGCGTCGGCCAAAAGCCCGTGTTCGCTGTCAAACAGGGCGATTCCCGTTTCATCACAGGAGGTTTCGATCCCCAGTACGCGCATGATGTGTCCTGATTCCAGTAAAGGCGTCTGTCAAAGGCGGGTGTCGGTCTGCAGGGAAAATGCCTTGCAGCCGACAGGTGGGCAAGTTTACCCGTTTGTACTTCCCGCGTCAGGCGCTTTGCAAACCGAGGGCGCGACGTTTATAATACACGCCCTGTAATACCGGGCTGTGCTTCTGGCCGCTGATCGCGGCGCCTTCGCTGAATCGTGATAAACATGTCATGACCGGTTTAAGTGCCGCATCGACGGCATTGAGCACATTCAAACCTCATTGATCTCCTTAAGGTGGTGATTGCTTAATGCCTTCCGTCAAAGTACGTGACAACGAACCGTTCGACGTTGCTCTGCGTCGCTTCAAGCGCTCCTGTGAAAAGGCTGGCGTGCTTTCCGAAGTCCGTCGTCGTGAGAACTACGAAAAGCCCACGGCCGAGCGCAAGCGCAAGGCAGCAGCAGCTGTCAAGCGCCATGCCAAGAAGCTGCAGCGTGAGCGCAAGCGCTTCGAGCGGTTGTATTGATCCGTACCTGAGCGTATGCCCAACGCTTCAGCGGGATGCCGAACGGCCGCCATTGGCGGCCGTTCGTTTTTATAGGTAATGATGGATCAGCCACTGCCGATAATGTCACGGTAACGGGTGCCATCACTGATAACGCCACATGAGACACCTGCTGGCACCGAGCATTCCGAGCAAAAGGAGTGACTCCGCTTTGGCAGGCATGACCACTGACCCTTGAGGTAGTGCAGGACATTATGGCCGGCAGAATTCCTCAACGATTCATCGACGATCTACTGGCGCGAACGGATATCGTTGATGTCATTGGTTCTCGTGTACAGCTCAAGAAAACAGGACGCAATCACTCAGCGCTGTGTCCGTTTCATCAGGAAAAGTCTCCTTCCTTTACCGTCAGTGCCGACAAGCAGTTCTATCACTGCTTTGGCTGTGGTGAGAGCGGCAATGCATTGCGGTTTATCATGGAGTTTGATCGCTTGAACTTTCCCGAGGCGATCGAGGCACTGGCAGGTCGCGCCGGCATGGAAGTGCCGCGAGAGGGAGAAAGTGATGAGCAGCGCCAGCAGGCAAAAGTGCAGGCGAAGCGTCAGGAAGAGGCTGTCAATCTGCTGGAGCTGGGAACGCGCTTTTACCAGCAGCAGCTGGCATCAGCCTCGGCGCAACAGGCTCATGAATATCTCGCGCGTCGCGGACTGAGCGACGACATCGTCAGCCGCTATGCCATCGGTTACGCCCCTGCCGGCTGGGACGTGCTCAAGCGCCACCTGAGCGACAAGGGCGTGGACGAAAACGTGCAGGTCGAATACGGCCTGCTGGTCAAAAAGGAAGAAACCGGGCGCAGCTGGGACCGCTTTCGTGATCGGGTCATTTTTCCCATCCGGGACTGGAAGGGGCGTACCATTGGCTTCGGTGGTCGAGTACTGGGGGATGAAAAGCCCAAGTATCTCAACTCGCCTGAATCGCCGGTCTTTCACAAGGGGCGAGAACTCTACGGGCTTTACGAGACCCGCGTGCAGTCAAAGCGCCCCGAGCGCATGCTCATTGTGGAAGGCTACATGGACGTGGTGGCCCTGGCGCAGCATGGTGTTGACTATGCTGTCGCGACGCTGGGCACGGCGACCACGGAGGAGCACCTCCGACGTCTGTTTCGTCTGGTGGACGAAGTGGTGTTCTGCTTTGATGGTGATGCAGCCGGCCGGCAGGCAGCCCATCGTGCGTTGAATACCGTGCTGCCATTGATGATTGATGGCCGCCAGGCGCGATTTCTGTTTTTGCCGGAAGGCGAGGACCCGGATTCGCTGGTTCGTCAGGAAGGCCGTGACGCCTTCGAGCAGCGCATCGTGCGGGCGGGTTCGCTGACGGAATATCTTTTTGATCATGCCGGCGAAGGGCGCGATCTGCGCCGCATCGAGGATCGAGAGCGCTTCGCCAGCGCCGTACTGGAAGGCATCAAGCGTCTGCCGCAGGGGCTTTTAAAGTCGCTTTTGATGCGTGAGCTCAGTGAGCGTACGGGGCTTGAGCGTGGCACGCTTGAGGAGCTTTCCGAAGGTAATGCAAGGTCCGGTGTGGCGGCGCAGATCGCATCGCAGCCGTCCCGGCAGCAGGAGCACAGGGCCGGCCATCAGGCGCCAGCGACTGCGAAATTCTCGCCTCGTCGGCAGCAGGGCGCCGCGACCCTGAGTACGAGTGGGCGAATCCTGCATCTGATCGTGCATTCGCCGTCACTGGTCGAGTCACTGCCGGAAGGTGAGGCATGGTGTCCCGAGGATGATGATGGTCAGCTTCTGCTGGAAGTCGTCAGGCTGATTCGCGCCGGCGGCTATCGTTCCTCGCAGGTGCTACTGGCGCATTTTCATGGCAGCAGCCATGGTAGCCGACTGCTTGCCCTGTTACAGCGTGAGCCGCTGATCCCCGGGCCATTGCGCCATCGGGAAGTCGAGGTGCTGGTGGCGCATTTTGAACAGCAGCGCCAGCGCTCGAGTCCGGAGCGTGAGCTTGAAGCGCTGCAGGCGCGCGAGCGAAATGGCGAAAAGCTCACTCGTGAGGAAGCAGGTCGATTGTGGCAGCTGATCTGCGAGATCAAGCGCTGAGAGCCCTGTCATGGGGTTGAAACGAGCGTTTATCCCCCTCATTTAGTGGGGATATATCGATAGACGCTGCATTGCTGATAGCGTCTGAATCAACACACAGGATTGGTGAGAAGCGTCAGTCATCTGCTGATGGTTCCCTGCTGGTCTATACTGGATTGCCTGGCGTGCCTTCTGGCATGAGCCAGGCGCTTCACTCTTCTTCGAGATAGGTTTCTATGGCTGGAAATACACCGCAGTCACGTCTGAAGGAGTTGATCGCGCGAGGCAAGGAACAGGGGTTTCTTACCTATGCCGAGGTCAACGACCATCTGCCTGAGGATATTGCAGATCCCGATCAGGTAGAAGACATCATCAGCATGATCAACGACATGGGCATTAACGTCGTTGAAGAAGCGCCCGATGAAGATACGTTGATGATGTCGGATCAGTCTGCTGACGAATCTGCCGCCGAAGAAGCTGTCGCAGCGCTGGCGGCCGTTGAAAGTGACGTTGGCCGCACAACTGATCCGGTACGCATGTATATGCGTGAAATGGGCACCGTTGAGCTTCTGACGCGTGAAGGCGAGATCGAGATCGCCAAGCGTATCGAAGAGGGTACCCGTGAAGTCATGTCGGCGCTCTCCAGTCTGCCAGGGTCTGTCGACTCCATCCTTGAAGCCTACGATGCGACTCAGGATGAAGAGGCGCCGGGTCGTCTGTCGGATCTGTTCTCCGGCTTTATCGATCCCGATGAGGGCGTGCCGGGCGTGGCTGAAGTCGAAGAGCCCATGCCTGAAGTCGTCGCCGATGACGCCGAGGGCAGCGACGAGGAAGACAGCGACGAGGAGGACAGCGATGAGGAGGACGATACGGCCTCCGAAGGCGGTCCGGATCCCGAGCTGGCACGCGTTCGTTTCGAGCAGATTCGCGAGCAGAATGAGAAGACGAAGGCTGCCATCGAGGCCAATGGCCTGACCTCTTCCGAGGCTCGCAGCGAGCAGGCGCGTCTGGCAGAGCTGTTCTCGCCGATCAAGCTGGTGCCGCGTCATTTCGAACGACTGGTCGGTCAGCTGCGTCTGAGCGTTGGTCAGATTCGCGAGCAGGAAAAGACCATCATGCAGCTGTGCGTCAAGCGCGGCAAGGTGCCCCGCAAGGCGTTTATCGCTTCCTTCCCGGGTCGTGAATCCGACTCGAGCTGGATCGATGATTTCATCGCGCGCAACAGCAAGCATGCCGGCAGCATCGAGCCGCTGCGCTCGGATATCGAGCGGGCTCAGCGCAAGATTGCCTTTGAAGAAGAGCTGGCCATGCTGCCGGTCTCCGAGCTCAAGGACATCAATCGTCGTCTGTCGATCGGTGAAGCCAAGGCACGTCGCGCCAAGAAGGAAATGGTGGAAGCCAACCTGCGACTGGTGATCTCGATTGCCAAGAAGTACACCAATCGCGGTCTGCAGTTCCTGGATCTGATTCAGGAAGGCAACATCGGCCTGATGAAGGCCGTCGACAAGTTCGAATATCGTCGCGGCTACAAGTTCTCGACCTACGCCACCTGGTGGATTCGTCAGGCGATCACGCGCTCGATTGCCGACCAGGCACGAACCATCCGTATTCCGGTCCACATGATCGAAACGATCAACAAGCTCAACCGCGTGTCGCGTCAGATGCTTCAGGAAATGGGCCGCGAGCCCACGCCGGAAGAGCTGGGCGAACGTCTTGAGATGCCGGAAGACAAGGTGCGCAAGGTGCTCAAGATTGCCAAGGAGCCGATCTCGATGGAGACGCCCATTGGTGATGACGATGACTCGCACCTGGGCGATTTCATCGAGGATTCCACCATGGTGTCGCCGATCGACTCGGCCACCGGTGAAGGGCTTATCGAGGCCACGCGCAACGTGCTGGGTGGCCTGACAGCACGCGAGGCGAAGGTGCTGCGCATGCGCTTCGGCATCGACATGAACACCGACCACACGCTTGAAGAAGTGGGCAAGCAGTTCGATGTCACCCGTGAGCGTATTCGTCAGATCGAGGCCAAGGCGCTGCGCAAGCTGCGTCACCCGTCACGCTCCGAATCGCTGCGCTCCTTTATCGACGAATAAACGACCGCTGTGATTCGCACTCACGCCCGCTCCTTTCCGGAGCGGGCGTTTTTGTGTGCATGGATCAAAAGGCTTCTCCGGCTCAGGGGGCGCGTTTGACTTCAGCACAGATCCAGTCATGAACGGCACGGATTCGTGGATCGTCCAGTGCGCCGAAGGCATGCACAATCGCGTAATGGCGCCCTGTATTGACCCGCTGGGTCAAAGGCGCCACCAGTTCACCGCTGCTCAGCTCGTCACGCAGCAGCGTCTGGCGTGCAATGGCAATACCCATGCCGGCACGCGCGGCCTCCATGGTCAGGTCGTGGCGGTTGAAACTATAGCCCCGCTGGATACCGGCCGTATCGGCACCTATCGCATTGAGGTAGTGGTGCCACTCGCCGTGGGCACTGCTGCCGCGCCACGCCGTCACGTCATGCAAAAGCGGATAGTGCGCGAGCCGGTCAGGGTGGTTCAGTGCCGGGCGATGGCTGAAAAGGGCGGGCGCGCATACTGGAAAAATCACCTCCTCCATCAAAAGCGTTGATGCCATGCCCGGGTAGTGGTCATCGCCCAGGTCGATGGCCAGATCAAAGTTTTCCTCCGTCAGCGCGCGGTCGCTGTCTTCTGCGTGCAGATAGATGTCCAGCGCCGGCAGCTGGGCCTGCAGGCGCGGAAGGCGGGGCATCAGCCATCGGGTCAAAAAGGAGGGCACGCAGCGCAGTACCAGCTCCCCGCTCATTAAACCGCGGGATAGACGCTTGAGCTCCTGATCGATGCGCCCGTGCGCGGTCAGCACGGCGTCTGCCAGTCGCTCGCCCTCGGCCGTCAGTGACAGTCGGCGGGGGTGGCGATGAAAGAGGCGAAACCCGAGCCGCTCCTCGAGCAGGCGAATCTGCTGGCTGATGGCGCCGGTGGTTACATTGAGTTCGCCCGCCGCACGCGTGAAGGAGAGATGGCGGGCAGCGCAGGCAAAAACGTGTAACCCTGCATGCATGGTGGTGTTGGCTGAAGGCATTGAAAGCTCGCGTCAGCGATGGCCCGATAACCGGGCAGTGGGTGCATGGTTTAGCAGAACTAAACTCTGGTTGCCTATTTATGCTTTGAAAGGCGATCAGAGGCAATACATGCTGAGTCCATCGCGCAAGAATCTATCGATGGTTTAGCGCTCCTTACACCGATTATGGGGTGACAGCATGCCTATCAGCGTCTTCGAGTTGTTCAATATCGGCATTGGCCCGTCCAGTTCTCACACGGTAGGTCCCATGCGTGCGGCCAGATTCTTTCTGGACGCGCTGGACAGTCGGCAGGCCACTTCACGAGTGACCGGTGTTGAAATCCATCTTCATGGTTCACTGTCAGCCACCGGCGTCGGCCACGGTACCGACCGTGCCGTCATCATGGGGCTGATGGGAGAACTGCCCGCCACCATCGATCCGGACATCATTCCCCCGGCCATCGACGAGCTGCTGGAGTCGCAGGTGCTGCGTCTGGGCGGTCGGGTGAGCGTGCCGTTCCTGTGGGAGCGGGATTTCTACTGGTCCAACGATCCGCTGCCCCGCCATCCCAACGCCATGACACTGGTGGCAACGCTCATGGACGGCAGCAACATCACACAGACCTGGTATTCGGTCGGGGGCGGTTTTGTCATCAATGCTGCCGATGAAGAGCCCGCCGATGCCGCGACCGGCGTGGCGCTGCCGTTTGACTTTGATAGCGCCGATGCGCTGCTGGATATCTGCAAGCGCGAGAACATGAGCATTGCGCAGGTCATGATGGCCAACGAACGTGTCTGGCGCAGTGAAGAAGAGGTGCGTCAGGAGCTTTTCACCATCTGGCAGGCCATGCAGGCCTGTATTGCCAAGGGGCTTGAGCAGAACGGTGTGCTGCCAGGCGGATTGAACGTCAAGCGTCGCGCCTCCGACCTGCTGGCTCGCCTTGAGCGCTCCGAGAAAAATCTGATTGCCACCACTTTCTCGGCGATG
The DNA here is from genome assembly GCF_003385845.1 of Kushneria indalinina DSM 14324. Classification (GTDB taxonomy): domain Bacteria; phylum Pseudomonadota; class Gammaproteobacteria; order Pseudomonadales; family Halomonadaceae; genus Kushneria; species Kushneria indalinina. The sequence continues at coordinate 401,385 of NZ_QRDJ01000006.1, forward strand.
GACTGGGTCAACCTGTTTGCCCTGGCGGTCAATGAAGAAAACGCCGCCGGTGGTCGCATGGTCACTGCGCCGACCAATGGCGCCGCCGGTATCATTCCGGCCGTGCTGGGCTATTGGATGAAGTTTGAAGAAACGGCCTGTGAGCGCGGGGTGGTGGATTTTCTGCTGACGGCAGGCGCGATCGGTATCCTGTGCAAGAAAAACGCCTCGATTTCGGGCGCGGAAGTCGGATGCCAGGGTGAAGTGGGGTCGGCCTGCGCCATGGCGGCGGCCGGACTTTGCCAGGTCATGGGTGGCACGCCCGAGCAGGTGGAAAATGCCGCCGAGATCGGCCTTGAGCACAATCTGGGTCTGACCTGCGACCCGGTTGGCGGTCTGGTGCAGGTGCCCTGCATCGAGCGCAATGCCATTGCCTCGGTCAAGGCCATCAATGCGGCGCAGTTTGCGCTCAACGGTGATGGCACCCACTTTATCTCGCTGGATCATGCCATTCGGACCATGCGTGATACCGGCCGGGACATGCAGAGCAAGTACAAGGAAACCTCGCTGGGCGGGCTTGCCATCAACTACGGTCTGGCCGTTAACGCCATCGAGTGTTGAACCTCGAGCGGGTCATGGGGATGGCCTCATGACCCGCTCATGACCACCAGCGCGTAGGCGGCCACCCCGGCCGCTACCGGCAGCCCGAGCGACCGCGTTGTGTACCAGCCCGAAAGTGTCGCAAGACTTCCCATCATCGTGGCGCCCCAGGTCAGTGCACTGCCGGGCTGGGGCGCCAGCGATATCCCCAGAAGCGCTGCAATCATCAGCGGTGCCAGCATCCCGGGCCATGCCGGTATGGCCGCCTCTCTTTCAGTGACAGACGCCTCGCTCCGCCGTCGCTGCATCCAGTAAAGTGGCAACATCCGGATCAGGAGCGTACCGAGGGCCGTGGCCCCTGCGGCCAGCCAGATGGCGTTATTCATGATGATGTCCTGTCCGCGGTTTCAGGTGAGAGATAAAGGCACAGCGCCCCGAGTGCCGCCGCCAGCGGAACAGCAACGTTGGTCAGGTTCAGAAGGGCGAGCAGCAGGGCAGAGAGGACACTTGCCAGCAGGGCCATGGCCCAGCGCATCGACGTGCATCGTGGTGCCAGCAGCACCAGAAACAGTGCCGGCAGCGCAAAGGCCAGCGCATCAGCCAGCAGTGGCCACTGCATGATCAACTGCTCACCGGCAAGGCTGCCCACCAGGGTGCCGCCGCCCCAGCCTGCCCATGCCACAAGGGCGGTGCTGGCAAACCAGCTCATGCGATCCCTTTCGGCCAGTAAAGGCAGGCGATAGTGCGCCAGAGCAAAAACCTGATCCGTCAGACCATGCATCAGCCATGGCCAGCGCCGACTGTCAGAAAGCCATGGCGCGAGCGAGAGGGAATAGACAACGTGTCGGGCATTGATCAAAAGCGTCATGACCACCGTCAGCCATAGCGATGCCCCGCCTGCAATCATGCCCACGAACAGAAACTGCGAGGCGCCGGCGTAGATCAAAAGTGACAGCGCCGTGGCTTCAAGGGCACTGAATCCGGCCTGACTGGCGACCAGCCCGAAGGAGAGTGCCACCGGCAAATAGCCACTCAGCAGCGGCAGGGCTTCACGCGCGCCCATTCGCCAGGCCGGGGCATTCATGCCAGACCCTCATCAGGATAAAAAATGGTCACCAGTACCCTGGCACCCTGGCTGCCTGCCAGGTAGGCGTGTGGCCGATCCGCCGTAAACTGATGCACTGCCTGCGCATTAAGCGGTACGAGTGCGTTTTCGGTCCCGGCCTGCAGGCTGCCGGCAATGACCTGAAGCGTTTCGCGTGTCCCCGTCGCGTGTGCACTGGCGTGGCGCTGGGCATTGGGGGCAAGTGCCATCAGATAGATATCCACCGACGGGGTATCATGCTGGCGATCAAGCAGGGACACCGAGATATCGTCCTCGGTCACGCAACTCTGCGCCGAGGCGATCAGCGCGCTGAAGGGGATCTCCAGCTGAAGTGCCAGACGCCACAGGGTATCCAGCGTCGGATTGCCCTTGCCCTGTTCCAGTCGCGACAGGTTAGATTTGGCAAGGCCGGCCCTGTCGGCCAGAAAGGTCAGAGACCACGCTCTATGCCGGCGCAGCGTAGCCACGCGGTCTCCCAGACGCTTCAAGTCATCATCGTTCATGGTATCTGCTGCCTATCGTTCTATATATGAAACGTTCTATATATGGAACGATGGATTGTCAACCCATGCTCCTGAGGCCCGCGACCGAAAGAGAAGAGGCCGCCGGTTGAATGAAGACTTATGAAGGGATTGTCACGCCAGTGACATAGTGGTGTAGGATCGTAGACTATCGTCTCGACTCGTGGGGAGTTTCGTGTTATGCGCCAACCCATGGTGTTACGTCTTCATGCCTCCGGCATTCCGATCGACTGGTTGACGCTTGAAGAAGCGGCGGTTTTGATGTCGCGCGCTTTTGAAGGTGGGGTGGTCTGGGCCGACGGCGAGGCCGCCTACCGCCTGCATGGCGGTACCAGTTCGCTGACCGGGCAACAGTCCTTTATCGATATTCCTGAAGTGATCGGCGTGTCGCCGCCCGTCAATGCCATGCTGGCGTTTGAGCATACCGGCTTCAATCGGGTGCTATGCAAGTATCGTGAAGGGCTTTGCTGCGCCTATTGCGGGGTTACGGTGACGCGCCAGGCGCTGACGATTGATCACATTCTGCCGCGCTCGCGCGGTGGGCAGCTCTCGATGCTCAACGCCGTGGCCTGTTGCCAGCGCTGCAATAGCCTCAAGGGCAATCGTACGCCGGAGGAAGCGGGCATGGCGCTGCTGTTGAAACCCTTTGTGCCCACCATGGCGGAAGTGCTCTACATGATGCGGCCTAAAGCCATGACGGCCAGACAGCTCTGGTATCTGAAATGTCAGTTCAAGAACGCGCCTCTTCGTGCCTATCTGACACAAGCTCTGGCGGCCTGAAGAACGTTGGCATTCAGTACTGCATCAGTTTCGTCATGCGCTCGCTCAAGAGCGTGCCTCCCAGCATGATCTGAGACGGGGCAATCGGCACGAAACGCTGATCCTTCCAGAGCGCGCTGTGGTGCTCATCGAAGGTGACAATGGGGGTGAGGTCGGTGCGCTGGGCCTGCGGTAGAATCAGCGGGGTCAGATTGTCGAGTATCAGATAACCGCCGTTATCCATCCGGTAACGTAAAACGGCGTGATAGGTTGGTGTCAGCGCGTCTCTGGCAGCCAGGAAGTCGAGCCTTTGCGCCGGCATGCCGGTCTCTCGCAGTATCTGGTACTTGGCGATGGCGAAGTCTTCGCAGTCGCCATGGCCCTCGCGTGTCAGGCGATTAAACCCCTTCCAGATATCGATCTCTTCTTCCTGCTGGCGCGCTGCATTGTTGATCACCCGATTGACGTATTGCAGCTGCGCCAGCCCTCCATATTGACCCACCTGTTTGACCAGCTCGGCTCTTGACTGGGTGATGGCCATCTCGGTGGTATCGTCCCACCAGGTAAAGGTGTGCGCCGATGCGGTCAGGGGGGCTGCAAGGCAACCGATCATCAGGGTGGCGGCGAGAACATGATGCGCAGACATGGGCGGTTACCGACAGGATCATGGGCGGGTGAAGAGCGACATCCCCATGATGGCCCGTGTCGATTGCAGACCATGGCATGATCAGGCCCCCCGGAAGAGGCCATTTTGCCCTTATCGGCTCGAAACGCCCTCGACGCCTTCCAGCACCGAGTCGTATTCGCCGGCACTGGCGATGACACTAAAGGCACCATCGGTTTCCAGCACGACCGCATGCACCTGTTCGATATCCGCCATGCCCCTTTCACGCACGGCCGCCAGGATTTCTGCTTTTACTACGCGCTCACGCTGCATGGCATCATCACAGTACTGGCCCTTGAAAAGCAGCAGGGTGGGCTGGGACTTGATCAGTTTGAGTACTCCGCGCGAGCGTACCGAGGTAAAGGTGATCACAAACTGCAAAAGCACGATCACGATAAAGGCGGTCACACTCTGGGCAAGGGAGACCTGCGTCGAGGTCAGCGCCGTGGCCAGAATGGACCCCAGCGCGATGGTGGTGACGAAATCAAACGCGTTCCATTTGGAGAGGGTGCGCTTGCCCGAGACGCGCAGAACGATGATCAGGGCCACGTAACTGAGGATACCGACCACAATCGTGTGCATGATGGGGTTCATGAACTGTACCTTTTGAGCAGGAAAGAAAGTAAGCCTTCAGGGTAGATGTACAAGTGGCCTGGTGTCAGACGCCCGCAGAAAAATGCCGACGCCGTGTCGTGTCAAAACGATAAATCCGGAGATGTCTCATGACGGACAAACCCTCACCGATACGCTGCCAGTGGGTTCAGGGCCACCCATTGCTGGCGCACTATCACGACCATGAATGGGGCGTACCGGAGCCTGATGGTCAGGCGCTGTGGGAGAAGCTGATACTCGATGGTTTCCAGGCAGGGCTGTCATGGCTGACCGTGCTGAAAAAGCGCGAGGCATTTCGTGAGGCCTTCGAGGGCTTCGACCCCGAGCGCGTTGCCCGTTTTAACGAACGCGATATCGAGCGTCTGCTCGGCAATGCCGGCATCATTCGCTCACGTGCCAAGATCGAGGCGGCCATCGGCAATGCCCGGGCATTTTTGCGCATGCAGGATCAGGGCGAGAATTTCGCCACGTTTTGCTGGTCGATGGTAGAACACCGGCCGCTTCAGAATTCGCCTCCGGTACCGGCGCATACGCCACTGTCTGTTTCCTTTTCAAAAGCACTCAGGGCCAGAGGCTTTAAATTTGCGGGGCCGACCATCGTGTATGCCTGGATGCAGGCCACGGGGATGGTCAATGATCACGCCCCTGACTGTCATCGGCGTCAGGTCGTGGCAGCCATGGGCGATACCACGATTGCGCGTCGATCATGAGGGCGTTTCAGGGCAGGGTGCCGGCCGACATGGGTCGGCCGGCGGCTCCTCTAGAGTTGAAGGTTAATGATTAATGAAACTGTCTTGCCCAGAGAATCAGGCAATGTGTTCATGAATGACAGCCTCGGGGAAATAGCGACGCAGCATGCGGTTTTGAAAGCCATCCACGAAGCTTGAGTTGATGATGATGATGAATCGCTCATAAGGCTGGTTCGGGTCTTCCTGCCGCAGCGCCTTTGCCCCGTGGAAGAGGCGATCATCACGCAAATGAAGCACGTCTCCGGGCTCCATGACCTGGTCGGCCAGCAACTCCTGGCCCGCACGATCAGCGTAAAGGACGCTTTCAGCACCGCTGACGTTGTGACGATCCAGTACCATGATGCTCAGGTAGCGGCAGCCATCGGCATGAATACCCTGTCCCTGCAGCGGATCAAGTTCGCCTGAACCCTTGACGCCGGTAATCTGCATCAGGATTGGCTCATTGGCATCAAGCCCCCACAGACCTGCCCAGGCTTCCACAAAGGCACGAACATCGGGGCGATCCAGAAAGTCCTGCTCCAGTGCCGGATACCAGCGCAACTTGTCCGCCATGCTTTCGGCATCGTTGTACTGTCCCCCCTGCGCCATGGGGCACTCACCCAGGCTTTTCATCCGGCCCTGCTCGTCAAGGGCAAGCCAGGACATGCGCTTCCAGCGGCGGTCAACGTAGGGGTCTCGAGGAAGGTCACGGGTAAATGCCTGCCATGCCCCCAGGTCGATACGATCGCGAACATGGGTAAAGCTCCAGTCATGTTCGGCCAGTGCTGTATGGACGTTTTGCTGCCACCAGGATTGTGCGTTGGTAGTAGTCATCTTTTTCTCCTGAAAGGATAAGGGATTACGCCGAGTGTCGGCATTTGCCGACAGCCAGCATCCTGATGTTATGGGCTTTCAGGGGGTGTTTGATGATTGTTGGCGGCAGTTGGGCAGGAATCACGGCCGCTATCAGCACATCGGTAAAGCTTCAATTATTCCTTTTGACATGTCGTAAGCTGTTATGCTGACAAAAGACGACAGTATTTTTTACCAGCCGAACCTTTAACCGGTCATATCAGGATTAATCGGAGATGCGCATTTCGCACAAGTATCCGCGCTACGGCCTTGTCCTCTGGATCGTGGGTCTGTTATCGGTGCTGGTCATTACACCTTTCATTGGTGCGCAAAATCTGGCGATCATGGTTCTAGGGTTGGCACTTCTGGTGGTTCTGCTGGCCTGGCATCGAAGCCGGCTGCGTAATCATCAGCTCTACCAGCAGCTTCATCATCCAGCCAACCGCTTAAGCAGCCATGAGCGGTTGCGCTATGATCGAAGCGAACAGCGCTTTCGAGCCCTGCTTGAAAGTCTGCCGCGCGTGGCGGTGCAGGGTTACGATCGTAAAAGACGCGTTATTTACTGGAATGCTGCCAGCACGCAGCTCTACGGCTATATGCCCGATGAGGTGATGGGCTGCCGGTTCGAGGAGCTGATTATTCCCGCGGGCATGCGCGAATCGGTGGTGCGTGCCCATCAGAGCTGGATTAATGAGGGGGTGGAAATCCCCGCCAGTGAAATGGAGCTGGTGCACAAGTCAGGGCGCAACGTGGCGGTGTTTTCTCACCATGTCATGCTTGGACAGCACACTGACAATCCGCTGATGTTCTGCGTCGATGTTGATCTTTCGGTACAAAAGCAGGCACATCGTGACCTGGAATTTATCCGGCGCTATGACCCTCTGACCCTGTTACCCAACCGGGCGGCCTTCGTTGCCGAACTCAATCGCGTGCTCGAAGACGAGGAACGCCAAAGGGCGCCGCTGGCGGTCTTTTTCATTGATATCGAAAATTTCTCCGCGATCAATGACACCCTGGGATATGAGCAGGGCAATCACCTGTTGACCCAGGTGGCCGAGCGGCTTTCGCAGCATTGCTATACCTCTGATCTGCTGGCACGTTTTGGTAACGACGAGTTCGTTATGGCCTGTACGCACCTTGATTCCAGACGCCATGCGCTTCAGTTGATCGACCGTGTCGACAGCATGTTTGAACTGCCTTTCATGCTGGATGGCGAGCCTCACCGCGTCACGGTCAGCCAGGGCATCAGTCTCTTCCCTGATAACGGCGAGGATGCCCAGTCGCTGATTTATGCCGCCAACGTGGCACGTAATCGGGCCAGAACACCCGGTGAAAACCGGTTTCAGATATTCAGTCATGAGTTTCATCGTGATCTTATCTACCAGCATGAGTTGCTCAAGCGCCTGGAAAACGCCATCGATCACCAGGAGCTGGCACTGCACTTTCAGCCTCAGATCTCGCGTAGCGGGCGTATCGAAAGCATGGAGGCATTACTGCGCTGGTTTCCCACCGGTGGCGGCATGGTCTCGCCGGCGGAGTTTATTCCCCTGGCCGAGCGTTTTGGGCTGATGGAGCAGTTGGGGAACTGGTCCATTGAGGCACTATGCTCTCAGCAGGCTCGATGGAAATCACAGGGGCTTCATGGCTACCGTGTGGATATCAATCTCTCCGGCGAGCATCTGCGCTCCACCGCGATGCTGGAGAAGCTGGAAAAAACCATGCAGCGCTACCAGCTGTCCATGCGTGATGTGGGTATCGAGATTACCGAAAACGTATTGGTGCAGGCCGATGAAACGGTGAAAGCCCATCTGCAGGCGCTTTATCACCGCGGCATGAAAATTGCCATCGACGACTTTGGTACCGGCTATTCATCGCTTGCCTATCTAAAACAGTTTCCCGTCACCTCACTCAAGATTGATCGTACCTTTGTGATGGATGCCCCCGAGAATCTACAGGATCGTGCCATTCTGGCCGGTATCGTCTTTATTGGTCATCGACTCGGTCTTGAGGTTATTGCCGAAGGTGTGGAGACCAGTGAACAGCTCGAACTTGTTCACGAGCTCAATGTCGATCTGATCCAGGGCTTTTATTACTTCCGCTCCATGCGTGCCGAGCGTATTACGCCCCTGCTCGAAACCCAGCCCCTGTTTCAGGGCCGGCACGGGCCTACCCTGAAAAAATGAGGAAGGTCGGGGTGGGGTGGTAGAAAACAGTCACGCCAAAAACTTCACGGGAATGTCATTTTGGTCATGTCTGCCAGCCCCCTGTATGGGCAGCCCAGCTGAGGGCCAATCCCGCTTGTTTCTTCTAAATGATTGATTTTTTGCTATTTACATAATCCAGGTTAGCGGCATTCCAGGCCGATTCGTCCAACAATAGCGTCTATCTTTGGACGGTAATGCATCAATTATTACTATAATACTGAGTGGCTTTATCAACGCTATTCAGGGGTGCATGCCATGTTGGACAGGGATCGCTGCCTGGTGCGTAACTTCAAATACTACTGTGCGCTTGACGAGACAGAAGCCGAACTTCTGGCAGCGCTGGAAAAGACGCCTCAGAACGTGTCGAATGCCCAGATGCTATGGGAAGAGAACCATCCCGCTGACACCCTGTGTGTTCTCAGCGAGGGCTGGGCTTATTCATATCGATCGATGGACGATGGTACCCGACAGATCCTGAATATCTTTTTGCCGGGGGATCTGGTCGGGCTGGGCGACTTGTCGCCTCGACGTCATCTCACGTCGGTGGCCATGCTGACAGAAGGGGTTATCTGTCGTTTTCCACTCACGAATCTGACGGACATTTTTACGACATCACCAAAATTGACCACGGTACTGTTTTCGCTGGCGGGGCAACAGCAGGCCATCATGGCAGAAAGACTGGTCAATATGGGCCGGCGCACCGCGCGTGAAAAGGTAGCCCATTTTATCTGTGAAATGCATCTGCGCTTAAGCAAGACCTGCCCAAACATTACGCATCGGTTCAACCTGCCACTTTCACAGCAGGTGCTGGCAGATGTTCTGGGACTTTCTGCCGTACATGTCAGTCGTACCTTTTCCGAACTACGTGAGGAAGGGCTTTTATATCGTGAGCGCAATCGAATCAACATTCCGGATCTGAAAGCCTTTTATGAAGTGGCCAATTTTTCGGATGCCTATCTCAGTGATAGTGTCGATGAGCTGCTGAAAATGTCTGAAAAGGGTAATAATGGTGTGGGCCTGCGTTGAGGCATTTACCTGAATACGGTTGAAGCCATCGCCGTTTTGAAGACCTGATGCATTTTCGGGACGGCCGGGGCCAGGGCAGTCTGCTACAGCCGCTCTTGCACTATCTGATCCAGCGTTACCATGTTCACGTCGCTGACAGGCCGCAGCGCACTCCGCTTATTCGGCGTCTCTCATGTCAGTCGGTTTCTCCCATTGGTTGCTGTTTCCTCTTTTTGTGGCTCACTATACTGCGGCAACAGGTTGGTATTCGACTCGAGCCGGTCTGCGACGTTCGGTGCCGGCAGGTATATCAGGCTGTTTTGGGCCAGGATTTAACGTATTTGTTGCGCCAGTGATAAACCCATAGTGGAGACAACCATGACGCAGTCCATCGAACAGTTGAGCGCCACCCGAAGCCATGGAGGATGGGTCAAGCGCTTCAGCCATCGCTCGCAGGTGCTTGATTGCGACATGACCTTTGGCATCTTTTTACCTCCGCAGGCAGAACAAGGCCCCGTACCGGTACTCTGGTGGCTGTCCGGACTGACCTGTAACGATGAAAACTTCATGCAAAAGGCCGGTGCCCAGAAAATGGCCGCCAGGCTGGGCATGGCCATCGTGTGTCCGGACACCAGTCCGCGAGGCACCGACCTGCCGGGCGAGCATGAAAGCTACGATTTTGGTTCGGGCGCCGGCTTTTATCTTAATGCTGGACAGGAGCCCTGGCGCCGGCACTATCACATGTATGACTATGTGACGAGCGAGCTGGCGTCACTGGTACGCGAACATTTCCCCATCAGCGAGCGCGAAGCCATCAGCGGCCATTCCATGGGCGGTCACGGCGCGTTGATCTGTGCGCTGAAACAGCCCGGCCGCTATGCCAGTGTCTCGGCCTTTTCACCTGTAGTGAATCCGGTGGACTGCCCCTGGGGCGAAAAGGCCTTCAGCCATTATCTGGGCGATGATCGCGCCGAGTGGTCGGATTGGGATGCCTGTGAGCTCGTGCTTGCCGGGGCTTCCAAACAGCCCATGCTTGTCGATCAGGGGGAGAACGATCAGTTTCTGACCGAACAGCTCAAGCCCGATCATCTGGAAAAAGCGTGTCACATTCAGGGCGTCTCGCTGAAGCTGCGTCGTCATGAAGGTTATGACCACAGCTATTTCTTCGTGGCAAGCTTCATTGATGACCATCTTGAGTATCATGCGCATCATCTTTTTGCAGATCAGGCATAACCGTTCACCGTGGTGACGGTCTGGTGTTTTCCGGGGCCCCTCTGCGAGCCCCGGTTGCGTATGGGTGATGAGCATATTGCAGGGGCATCCATGGGCCACTGCGTGTAACCTGTCGCCTTCAATAATCACCGGACGGCGCTGACTGACCCGGCAGGCGAGCGCGACGGCAAGGAAGAGGGGACGAAGCATTGATCGGACAGTTGCTGCGATGGTGTGTCAGAATTTTTTTGGGGGCCATCGTGCTTTCGATACTGCTGGTCATCCTGTTTCGTTTCGTGCCGCTGCCCGGTTCAATGGTCATGCTGGAGCGCAAGGTCGTCGCCATCATGGATCGTGAGCCCATGGCGCTTCAGTATCACTGGACGCCATGGCGCTCGCTGTCTGACCAGGCAAAACTGGCCGTCATTGCCGCCGAGGATCAGAAATTTCCCTATCACTACGGGTTTGATCTTGATCAGGTATATGCTGCCATCCAGGCCTGGAAGCAGGGCAAAAGCCTGCGCGGGGCCAGCACCATCAGCCAGCAGACGGCCAAGAATGTCTTTTTATGGTCGGATCGCAGCTGGCTTCGCAAGGGTCTTGAAGTCTGGTTTACGCTTTTGATCGAACTGATATGGCCCAAGGAGCGCATTCTGGAGGTCTATCTCAACGTTGTGGAGTGGGATCGAGGGGTGTTTGGACTGGAAGCGGCCGCCCAGCACTATTACGGCATCGGCGCCAGCCAGGTCACGGCAGACCAGGCCGCCCTGCTGGCCGCCATTTTGCCCAATCCTCGCGGCTGGAGCCCGACCGCGCCCAGCGCCCGCGTGGCACAGCGCAGTGCCTGGGTGAGACAGCAAATGAGACAGCTGGGCGGCACACGCTTTTTACAGCGTCTATAGTGGGTTGGGCCGCGGATGTGACGGGGCAGGCAATAAAGCCTTTAAAATTAATTACATGCAGTAACAAAGTCAGTTGAACTTAATTTGTCTTGCGGCGTCATAATGACAGTACGCATGCATTGAAAAGCAAAGGTAAGTCAGGAGGATGTTCATGAAACGTTTTGCCGCAGTTGTTTCCGCATCGCTGGTCGCGACCGGCCTCGCTGCCACGCCAGCACTTGCCGCTCAAGAGCAGCCGGCTCAGGGTGCCCAGGGCCAGCAGCAGTCACAGAATTTCAGCGATGACCAGCTGCAGAACTTTGCCTCTGCTTCTCAGGAAATTGCAGGCATCTCTCAGGATTACACCCAGCAGCTGCAGGGTGCTGACGATGCCGATGCTCAGCAGAGCATCCGCGAAGAGGCCAATCAGAAAATGGTTCAGGCTGTCCAAGACAACGATCTGGAAGTCGAGCAGTTCAACCAGATTGGTCAGGCCGTCCAGAACGATCCTCAGATGATGCAAAAGGTTCAGCAGATGGCGCAGCAACAGCAGTAAGCCTCTCGCCGAACCATGAAGGCCGCTTCCCCGGAAGCGGCTTTTTTTATGCCTGACAATGCGTTTTTACATTCATGGTTAGAGCAAACTTTAATTATCTACTAAAGTCTCACCCCTGGTAACTTAAGACCAGCAAAAGGCTGGTGACATTCAGGGATGAAGACGGACGTATATGACGGATCAAAAGGCCTCCAGCGGTATAGGCTACATACTTTCCATCTGCCTTGTGGCAGCACTGGGTGGCATCCTTTTCGGCTATGACACGGCCGTGATTTCAGGTGCCATCGATTCCATTACTACCTATTTTGATCTATCGCCCACCATGAAGGGCTGGGCAGTATCGAGCGTTGTCATCGGCAGCATTGTTGGTGCGCTGGGGGCCGGGTATCTGGCCAACATCCTGGGGCGTCGCATGACCATGATGACGGCGGCGGTACTGTTTCTGATTTCGGCGCTTGGGTCGGCACTGGCGCCGACCTTCTGGTTTTACATCATCCTGCGATTGGTTGGCGGTGTGGCCGTGGGTATCGCCAGTGTGGTGTCGCCCATGTACATGGGCGAGCTGGCACCGCAACACTGGCGTGGCCGTACGCTGAGCATGTTTCAGCAATCGCTTGTGGTCGGACAGACGATCGTTTTTTTCGTGAACTACTTTATCGCTCGCGATGTGGCCCAGTCCTGGCTTGATAACTACGGCTGGCGCTGGATGCTGGGTTCCGAGGCCATTCCGGCCATCCTTTTTGGGGCGCTGCTTTTCCTGGTTCCCGAGTCGCCGCGCTGGTGCATCATGCACGGTCAGCCAGACCGTGCTCGAAAGATCCTGGCAAAGTTCACGGCCAAAAAGGATATCGACCCGATGGTCGAGGAAGTGCGCAACTCCCTCGATGAGGGCAAATCCTCCGGTCGTCGCGCCATGAATCGCCAGCTTCGCCAGGAAAAGCGCAGCTCGCGCAGTGCACTCAGAAAGCCGGTCATGATGGGCATTGCGCTGGTCGGCATATTTCTATCCGCCGCGCAGCAGCTCTCCGGCATCAATGTGGTGATGTATTACGCTCCGACCGTGCTCTCGGGGGTGACCGACAGCACTGGCAGCGCGCTGTTGCAAACGGGCTATATCGGATTGATCTTCATAGTGGGCAATCTGGCGGGCATGTATCTGATCGACCGCGTCGGACGCGTCCAGCTTCTGACCATCGGTTCACTGGCCTGTATTGTAAGCATGGCCGTGTTGGGGACCGTGTTCTGGTTCGACGTACAGGGTTACACTGCCATGATCGCCATCATGGTGTACGTCACGGGCTATGCCATCTCCTGGGGGTGCTGCAGCTGGGCGCTGCTGTCGGAAATCTTCCCCAACGCCATTCGTGAATCCGGCATGGCGCTTGCCATGGGGGCTCAGTGGACCGCCGGCTTTATCGTCGCGCAGACCTTCCCGATGATGCGCGGCAGCGAGTGGCTCAACGACGTGTTCAACGGTGCCTTCCCGTTCTGGCTCTTTGGCGTCATTACGCTTGGCAGCCTGTTCATCGTCTGGCGCTTTGTACCGGAGACGAAGGGCGTGCCGCTGGAGTCCATGGAAACCCTCATGGGCGAAAAATTCCGTCAGGGACGGGTCAGGAACTTTTCGCAGTATCGCGAAGAGCAGGCACAAACGACCTGATCGACAACAATGAGAAAAACAAAAAAGGCCCCACCGGAGTGGGGCCTTTTTCGTGTTGAAAAGGCGTTGTTCAGGGCGCTAGATGACCCACATCAGCATCAGTGGCAAATAGATAAAGGAGGTTAGCGTCGAACACATGACCAGACTGGCCACGAACTCGGGGGAGCGACCGGCCTTTTGGGCAAAGAGATAGTTATAGACAGCAATCGGCATGCACATCATGACCATCAAAATGCCGCGCGTTTCTTCATTGAGTCCCAGCAAAAGCCCCACGCCCTGAGCGATCAGCCCGGCAACGACCACCCGGCCGAGGGCGAAGGCCAGACCGGCCGACAGGTTACGAGCGCGGATGCTGGCCAGCGCCACCCCGAGCGTGATCAGCATGATGGGAATGGTCATGCCTGCCAGAAGCTCGATGCTGTTGGCCATCCATGCCGGCAGCGTGATCTGCCAGGCCATCAGCACGATGGCAATGATGCTGGCATGGATGGTGGGGTTGGTCAGCATGCTTTTGACCGGGCGCGAGCTGCTGGTAATGCTGCCCACCACGAACTGGGCGATGGAAACAATGACAAACACGGCAATGGCCAGCGAGAACCCCTGACCTTCGCCAAAGGCATACATTGCCAGCGGCAGTCCCATATTACCGGTATTGGGAAACAGCACCGGCGGCAGAATAACCTTCCAGTGAATGCGAGAGACACGTGAGACGATAACCCCGACCAGCAGCAGGATAAGCAGACACAGCAGCGTGGCGCCGGCCATGCGCGAAAACGCTGAGAGCTCGACATGGGTGTCCGACAGGGCGTTGATGATCAGGCACGGGGTGCCCACGTTGAAAACCAGCTTGGTGACAAAGCCTGTCGGGTAGGGCTGGCGAAAACGCACCCAGAAATAGCCGACACCGGCACCGATCATGATGGGCATCATGACCGCCAGAAGTTGAGCAAACATGAGAAACCTTGAGGGCAGGGAGGTCGTTAGACGATAGTCTATATATTCTCCCGGGATTCTACCGTTGCTTGCAAGTCATCCCGAGTATGAAAAGGTCTAGTGTCGGGGTTTTGCGGGCAACGCAATGGTTCGGCCCCGGCGGGTGGCGAGTCGACTGTCCTGGCCGAGTTGCTGGGCGCCGTGGCGGGCGTGACTGATCAGTCCGGTAATCAGAACACGCTCGGGCATGTGACGCCAGAAGCGAGACGGCATGCTGCGTACCATCGTTTTTTCATTGAGTCGGGCGGGGTTGAAGGTGCTGGCATAGTAGGCAAGCCAGAGATCTTCGGCATCCTCTGCCATCTCTGTCAGCGGCTGGTAATTCTGCAGGGTAAAGGCGCCGGATTCGGGGCGCTCGATATGCCACTGCCGGCCATCGCAGACGATGGCGCCCTCGGGCGTCATGATCAGCCAGCTGTGCTGCCCCATCCGATCGATGAAGTGCCGGGCGGCGGCCTCCAGCACATCGTGGCGGGGCTCAAACCAGGCAATGAACTCGGGGGCGTGCTGCTCTCCGGCCCTGGCAGGCTGTGGGTGAAAGCGCAGAAAGGCGTGAATGTGATGCACTTCATGATTGACCGCCTTGACGCGCTGCTCGATCACGGCGCCGTCGCGGTCACCGGCCAGCAGTGCCTCGCCTTCTCCCAGCGCCAGTCGCCAGACCACTCGATAAAGCAGTGCCCAGCGACACTCCTGATGATGCGACGGCCAATAATGGGACGCACACTCAAGCCGGCGCAGCTCCTGTTTCGACAGCTTCAACGCCAGCGGGGTCTCGCTCGGCGGCGGTAGATCAGTCTCGCTACTGGCAAACAGATCACCTGCCGATGCCTCGCTTTGCCAGAGCACTTCTCCGGGAGAAACGCGTGCCGAGAGCAATCGGCGCGCATGGTCGCGCCAGCAGGCAAAATCCGCTTGTGTCATGTGGAGGGTGTACATCGACATTATGGCTCCCTTGAGGCTAGAGCAGCGCCATCTGCGCCGGGGCAGACGTCTGCATCTGAGCCAGCAGCGCCTGGCGTTCGAGACCGGCCTGACGCGGGCGGTAATCCTGCGTGGTGATAAAGGGCGCCAGCTTTTTCATGGAGCAGCCCAGCCGGGTCAGGTCGGCATAGCGAATGCGGCGTTCACGACGCAGGGTCTCGATGCGCCGTGCACTGGTGATCCCGATACCCGGTACCCTGGCGATCATGTACATGTCGGCGCGATCCAGATCGATGGGAAAGAGCTCACGGTGGTTGAGCGCCCAGGCAAGCTTGGGGTCAATGTCCAGCGACAGGTTGCCGGGGCCGGTCAAAAGCTCGTCGGCGTGAAAGCCATAGCCCCGGATCAGAAAGTCGGCCTGATAAAGGCGATGCTCACGCAGCAGCGGCGGGGCGATCAGCGGTACCGATGACGGGCTTTCGGGAATGGGCGAGAAGGCCGAGTAGTAGACCCGCTTGAGACGATAATCGCTGTACAGCGACTGGACGTTGCCCAGGATGGTGTGATCGTCGGTGTCATCAGCTCCCACGATCATCTGGGTGCTTTGTCCGCCGGGCGAGAAGCGCGGCGCTTTAGGTTCGGCGGTCGCCTCGTCCAGGCCGTCACGAATGGTCGACATGGCGTGGCGAATGGTGGTGTCGCTCTTTTCGGGCGCCAGCCGGTTCAGGCTCTGACTTGTGGGCAGCTCGACGTTGACGCTGAGTCGGTCGGCATGCAGTCCGGCCTGACGGATCAGATCCGGCGACGCGTCGGGAATGGTCTTGAGATGGATATAGCCACGAAAATGATGCTCGACGCGCAGCGTCCGGGCCACCCGGACCAGCGCCTCCATGGTGTAGTCGTTGGAGCGGATGATGCCAGAGCTTAAAAAAAGTCCGCTGATCAGATTGCGACGATAGAAATCGAGCGTCAGCCGCACGATTTCATCCACGCTGAAACGCGCTCTGGGCACGTTGCTTGAGCGTCGGTTGATGCAATACTGACAGTCATACAGACAGAAGTTGGTCATCAGTATCTTGAGCAGCGCCACGCAGCGGCCATCCGGCGTAAAGCTGTGGCAGATACCGTTGCCGTTGGTCGCCCCCAGTCCTTTCTGGCCCTTTGACGAGCGTTTGGGCGCGCCGCTGCTGGCGCACGAGGCATCATATTTGGCGGCGTCAGCCAGAACGATCAGCTTGTCGGTGAGCTGCATGGGCGCTCCTCTATACTGTATTTGTATACAGTAATCGTGATGCGCAACCACAACAACTGAATTGCATTCATCCTTTAGACCGCTTTGCTGAGAAGCGTTTTTTGGGGTCAGTAAAGGGACGGCATGGCTGTGGTGATCACGGCGGTCAGCGCATGATCATTCATGTCGGCAAGATCACCGATCAGGCGTGCTCCCGGCTGCCATGCGTCGCTGAGCACACGATCCAGTACCAGAATGCACTGGCTCGATGTTGCTGTGGGGTCGATCTCTTCGATAAAGGCGTCGTGGAAATAAAAACGTGTCCCGGTCAGGGGGTAGAGCGCCTTGAAAAGGCTCTCCTTGAGCGAGAAGGTCAACGTGATTACGCGTGCGCGCTGCTTCGGTGTGAAGGCCTGAATGGCCTGATGCTCGCGCCGTGTCAGAATCGAGGCGGCGAGATAGTCAGCGCGCTCGGGGGTCAGCCAGCGCTCGGCATCCACCCCCAGCCCCTGATGGTCCGGCGCGGTACTGACCAGCGCAGCGGCAAGATCGTGAGCATGGGTAATGGAGCCCCGAGCCGGTGTCGGCCAGTCGACCTGGCGGTCGGCAAGGCTTGGGAGGGCATCAACATGAATATCAAGTGCGGCCAGGGCGTGCCTGGCGCAAACCCTGCCGGCCAGATATTCGGCACGTCGCTTGGTGATCGCGCGGGTGAGGTTTTCCGGCAGCGCCATGCCATGGGTGGCGAAGGCGCTGTCATCAAAGCGCTGAACATCGAAGGCAGTCATGCTTAATCGCGCCCCGCGGGCCGGGGAGCTAAAGGGCCAGTAGAAATGCGGGGGCGCGATGGCATCAGACATGAGAAACCGACGTTACAGTGACAGCAGGCCGACGATGATACCGCCGAAAATCAGCCATTTGATCACGTAGTACAGCGTCTTGTTCTTCTTTTTAAGACGCTTGCCGGCTTCACGGACCTTGTAGATGTACTTGAAGGCACGGTTGAGCCCGCCGGTGTGATCGTTTTCATCGTTGGGCGAGGCGGCGGCGGCCATGACGTTGCGGCTGAACCAGCGATTGACCGCCGCGGCCCAGCGATACTTCATGGGACGCTCGATGTCACAGAAAAGGATCAGACGGTTCTGCTCGGTATCGTTCTGGGCATAGTGGATGTAGGTCTCATCAAAGAGCACTGCCTCACCGTCACGCCAGCTGTAGTCAATGCCATCAACATTAATGCGGCAGCGATCGTCATTGGGCGTGCGCAGCCCCAGGTGATAGCGGATTGAGCCTGCATAGGGGTCGCGATGCTTCATCAGCTTGCTGCCGGCAGGCAGCTCGGCAAACATCGCGGCCTTGACGCCGGGGATGCCGGCCAGAATCTCGGTCGTGCGCGGGCAGAGCTGACGGGCTGATTCGTGGCTATCGCCATACCACTTGAGATAAAAGCGCTTCCAGCCGCGGCGGAAAAACGAATTAAACCCGGCGTCGTCCTTTTTGGCCGACCCCTTGATGTGATTTTCAAGCGTCAGGGCTTCGTCGCGAATCTCTTCCCAGTGCGCGGTCAGGGTCGCGACGCCCGGAAAATCCTCGGCACGGTGATAGGGGCGATCCGGAACCTTTGAAAACAGATACATGAACCCGTTGATGGGCGCCATGAAGCTGGAGTGATCCGACAGCTGGCGGAAGGGCTTGTGACGAACACGGCCACGAAAATGCACATAAAGAATGCTGGCCACGATCAGGGCCACAATTGTCCATTTGATCATAGCGATCTCTTTTTCGGGATGATCGCCGGTAGGTTCGGCGATGGTATTGGCTTGTCAACTGGCGGCGCAGTCTCGCATGTCCGCGAAAGGGTGTCATTATGGAAGTCTGACGGCCTCATCGAACAGGGCGATCATGCCTCTGGTGGATTCATCTGTCGATATGATTTGCACACTAACGACTTGAAAGCAGCGTCGCAGGGCCTAATGTCAGTATGTGGATATCAAACGTTCACGGTCGGTGGCCGTGAAGCCGTTACCAGGTGCCTTCGGGCGCCAACTGACAGGAGGTCACATGATTCCCGATATTGGTCTGGGCACTTATCGACTCAAGGGGCAAGAGGTCATCGACTCGGTGACCACGGCGCTCAAGCTGGGGTATCGCCATATCGATACCGCACAGGTGTACGGCAACGAAGCCGAAGTCGGGCAGGCCATCGCCGATAGCAATGTCCCGCGTGAAGAGATCTTTCTGACCACCAAAATCTGGACGGACCGCTTCCACCATGACGACCTGATCAAGAGTCTTGAAGAGAGTCTGGAAAGGCTCGGTACCGATTACGTGGACCTGGTGCTGCTGCACTGGCCCTCTCCGGATAATGAAGTGCCGATCGCCGAGTCCATCAGTGCACTGGCTGAGGCAAAATCGCGCGGTCTTACCCGTGATATCGGTGTCTCCAACTTCACCATGTCCCAGATTGACGAGGCGCTCGGTGTTGAAGGTGGTGACCAGCTTGTGACCAATCAGATCGAGGTGCATCCCTTCCTGGCCAACAAGGCGCTGGTTAA
The DNA here is from genome assembly GCF_003385845.1 of Kushneria indalinina DSM 14324. Taxonomy (GTDB): domain Bacteria; phylum Pseudomonadota; class Gammaproteobacteria; order Pseudomonadales; family Halomonadaceae; genus Kushneria; species Kushneria indalinina. The sequence continues at coordinate 420,426 of NZ_QRDJ01000006.1, forward strand.
TCATTGCAAGGAAAAGGGCCTCAGGGTTACCGGCTATATGCCGCTGGCGGTGGGCAAGGTGATGGAGGATGACACACTCCAGCAGATCGCCGACAGCCACGATGTGACACCTGCCCAGATAGCGCTGGCCTGGGTGGCGGCGCGCGATATCGTGGTGATTCCTTCCTCGACGAAGCGTGCCCACCAGCAGTCCAATCTGGATGCCATGACGCTGTCACTGAGCAACGATGAGATCGAGCGCATCAACGCGCTTGATCGCGGCGAGCGCATCGCCAACCCATCCTTTGCGCCGGCATGGGATGAGTAATTCTCTCCGCTGGCCTGGCATCAGGACAGTAAAGCACCTGGTGACACGAGAAGGGGGGCGCCCGGTGGGCGCCCCCTTTTGTCGTTAATGGAACAGAAGCGGCAGTGGCCTCAGGAGCTGAGCAGTGACGGGTTGAGTGTCAGCATCTGCATCGAAAAGGCTGTCGGCGTTTTCGGTTTGCCGTCGGCATCGACAAAGTACAGCTCAAACCCCGTGCATTGGCGGCGTGTCTTGCTGCCGTTGACGTAACTGCCCAGATGCTTGAGGCCATCAAAGCGGATGCCTCGATCTTCCACGGTGATCTGAATCAACGGGTTATCCAGCAGATACTCGGTCACCAGCTTGATCGTTCCTTCACTTGTGACCTGATTGGTCGTGAAGCACCCCAGACCTCGACTGAGCTTGTCCTGTCGCCACAGGAAATGCTGCGGTATGCCGGTGGTCAGCTTGACCTTTTCGCCCTTGATCATCATCTCGCTGACACCCGTCAGGCCCACTGTGGGGACACCGGCGGCGTTGCGGGTCAGGCTGTAGTGCTCATAGAGGTCGTCCCCCTTGGCGATGGAAATGGCACCAGAGAATGCGCCTTTTTCATGATCCTCGAGCGCCAGCGGCCCGCCCTTGGTTCGAAGGGTAATCCCTCGAGGAGCGGCTGCACTGTTCTTGCCGGCCTCGATGGCAAAGGTGGGCAGATAGCACCATTTGTCAGCCTGCTGAATGATGTTGTCGGGCGTAACGCGCATCGCACGACCGGCAGCGGTTCTCACCACCACGGCACCACCGTGGGTAGATACACCGCCCATGCGAGAGTCGTTGAGCAGGGAGCTGAAGACGTTACGCCAGCCCCAGGTCACCTTGTTGCCGGCGGCAAAGCAGTTCATGATCTGCTGATAGCTGCTACAGCGAATGGCCGGGTAACCATCTTCATCATCCTTTTCATCAGCGGGTGCCACCAGCGGGACCTCGGCAGCCGTTCCCGTGTTACGACGCCTCTCCCACCAGTTGCCGATAAAGTTGCAGTCGTAGATGTGCGACGCGACCAGTGCATCACCGCTCATGAACTCGAAGATATTGTCCTGAAAGGTGGAGCCATTGATCTGGCGACGGAAAACGAATGCGTTACCGCAGTTGTTGAACTCGTTGCGCAAAAAGCGCGCTGTGGTTGAATAACTGTTCTTGCTGTCATGACAGTAGAGACCGGAGCCTACCTGAATGAAAACACAATCCTTGAGCGTAAAATTGACAAGGATTTCATCGACATGAATGGCTCGCCCAATGTTGCTGAAGTGAATGTTACTAAAGACACTGTTGTAACCATTGGCTTCAAAGACAGTCTTGTTGTCGCTTTCTCCCTGACCCGAAATGTACATGTTTTCGACAACAGCGCCCTGATTGCGAAAAAGGGGGCCATTGATCTTGCTGCCTGGCCTGATATAGGCACCACCATGCTGGTTCTCACGGAAGCGGCCAGCACCGCACATGTTCTTGCGGTTCAGATCTACCGTTTTGGCAATGACGTATGAACCGGGTGGAACCATGACGGTAGCCACTTCATTTGATGCAGCAGCATCAATGAACGCTTGAGCGCTATCAGTCTTGCCGGTTGCATCGGCGCCAAAATCCAGAACGGTTTTTACGGTAGCTGTGGTCATGAGTATTCTCCAAAGATAACCATGTTGGTGTCGTGGCGTTACCCTTTTTGGATAACGTGTAATCATGGTTAATCATTTGGTTAATACGGTCAAGCCTAAATTGCTTATTTTGGTTAATTTTAAAGGGTTGGTCCGAATAATCCTTTTTAACCAATAATTTATTAACGGATTGGCAGGAGGCTAACGACGCAGCATCATCTGCGCCATGACGACACCGATGATTCGACAGTGTGGCCCCAGCGTCATGTATTGCTGTGCCCAGCCACGGTTCAACGCCTTGAGCATGGGTGGTTGCCCCGGCTCCTCGATATAGCGCTTGAAGGTGGCCTCGGCGCTGCCGTGCTCCTCACACTGCACGATTACGTCATCCCCCGACATTGCCTGTACGTCAGGATCCACAAAGATCAGTGTTCCCTGCGGATAGACTTCCATCATCGACTCCCCGCGCACGCGCAGCACAAAACAGCTCGGACCACAGTTGGGCGGACGAGGAAAAAACTCCTGTTCCCCATGATCGATGATACTGGCCGAGGTTTCTGTCCAGGCGCCCGCCTGTACCCAGCTGAGCAGAGGTGCCATCCCTTCCATGAAAGGCGCCTGTTCAATGCTGTTGTCACTGCGTGGTGGCATGGCGACCACGTTGTCTTCATGAGGCTGGGGCGTCTCGTGAACGCTGTCCAGCCAGCCATCTTCCTTGCCAAAGGCTGTCTCGATGCGACGCGCAAAGTCATCACCGATATTGCGCGTTGCCTTGTTGCTCAATACCCGGCTGGCCGCTGGTGGTTCAACGCCAACGCACTCGGCAAATGCCTTGTTGCTTCCGGCTTGATCGCGCAGCGCGCGCGCGTTGTCACGTCGTATCTCACTCACTCTCTGCATAATCATTCCTTCTGGAAGTATTAAAACTTTTCCAAAATTGCCCTTGATGGTTAACTTGGGCGTGTGCATACTCGGGTTTGTTAACCAAATGTGTGCATATTGTGCATCCGGTGACCGGATATTGCCATGTGAAAGTAAGCGAGTCCCGGCTTGTCAGTGGTGCTTCACAAAGAACCCATACACATGGAGAGTCTCATGAACGAATCGCAACGCAGCAAGATTATCCTCGCTCTGATGAAACGTGAAGGTGGGTTTGTCGACCATCCCGATGACCGGGGGGGAGCCACCAACTACGGCATTACGCAGCGCGTGGCTGGCGAGCATGGTTACCACGGCAGCATGCGTGATTTAACGCAGGGGCTTGCCGAGAAAATCTATCTGAAAACCTACTGGCATGCGATGAAGCTTGACGAAATCAGTGCGCGTGCGCCCGCGCTGGCTATCGCAATGCTTGATTACGGCGTACATAGCGGCACTGGACGTGCCGGACGACAACTGCAGGAGGTGCTGAATGTACTGAGTAACAATGGCCGGCGCTGGCCCGCCATTGAGATAGACGGTTGCATTGGAACGCAGACGCTAAGGGCAATGGACGCCATGCTCAAACTTCGCGGTGTTGATAGTGGCAATACACTCGCGAGTACCATTAACGCGCTGCGTCTGGCGTGGCTGGTTGAACTGGCAAGGCGCGATGTCTCGCAGCAGGCATTTGCCCAGGGCTGGATAGACCGAGTCGTCAGGCTTAAAGAGGCTATGTATGACATCGAACCTGACACTGGTCGACATGGAGAGTCCAGAGATCGCCGAGGATCTCGTCATGGAATGGCGTGACGTGAGGCGGCGTCTCGCCGGTGAGGCGCCCGAGGTGGCGCAACTGTTTGATAGTCCTGTGACCTGTGAGGCGGCAGGCGCCATCGTGGCCGCCACTCTGGGCTGCTGGAAGGATACGTCTTCACGTGCTGTGTTACAGGCGCTGGAAGAACAGCCGGAATTGATGGAGCGAATCCGGCTGCTGGATGTCGAGAGGATTCGGCTACAGCTGGGGGCCATCGATCACAAGGCTTCTACCTCCCTGCCGGTGGATATTGCAGTAACAGGGCTTTTCAAGAACGACTGGCGAGCAGGGGTTGGCTGGACACTGTGCGGCATGCTGGCGCTCATGTCTCTGGCCATCTGCATCACGGTCATCAGGTCGCCGGATCGAATTCATGACTGCGTTGAGATCATGACATGGCTGATCTTTTCAGCCAGCGGTATCCTGGGCATTAACCTTCACGGCAACAGTGTAGAGCGCCGTGCCATGATGGAGGAAACGCATATGGGAATGAATGATCGTGGTCCGGAGGCTGCGCCGCCACGACCAAGGGAGATTCAGGATTGAATGTACTTTATTTCCCTTGAACGCCCGGCTTGGCCGGGCGTTTTTGCGTCATGAGATGACCTGGTTCATTGCTTGATCAAGCGGGCATTGAGCTTGATCGGGATGCTGTCATTCAGGCTACGATATCCCAGCAATGACATGACGGTCTGTGCGTTGTCCAGCTGCATCAGCTGCCGGGTATCCACACTGATGGGCTCGGCAAGGGTCAGGTGATAGTACTGTTGATTCAGACGCTCAAGCGTCAGAGGCAGCTGTTCGCTGCGCTCGAAATGGTTGCCACTGGCCGTCAATGTCACGTTGCGGGTTGTCGCCTCACCCGGCTGTAGATTGCTCAACCAGGCCGGATTGACCTGCGTTGACAGCGTCACCATGGCCGAGTCGGAAGAAAGTCCTGACAAAAGGCCGCCCAGGCTACCCTGTTTGTCCAACAGATCGGTCTGCTCAAGGCGCAGTGGCATCTCGAAGTAACCCTCATCATTGATGGTGCCCGCCAGATCCGAAACATGATAGGTGCGCTCCATCGGCCCACGCTGCCCCTGGCCTGCCACGTGGGCGGTAATCTCACTGTCGGCCGGGATAAACCGCCAGGCCGCCTGCGCCGGGGTCGTCAACGCAAGCGTTAAGCCTGCCACGCCCAGCATCTTCCAGAAACGATCACCCATGCGCTCACTCCTTGTTAATAAACGACACTGGCCTCACGGCGGTGCTTTGGGTATCATACGCAACCGCATTATAAGGGCCTATAGCTCAGTTGGTTAGAGCAGGGGACTCATAATCCCTTGGTCGCAGGTTCGAGTCCTGCTGGGCCCACCATACGAATCAGATAGTTATGAGATGATTGGACAGCCTGCTCAATGGTTGGTTGTAGCCTGGATGCTGATAAAGGCAACTCTGCGACCGTGTTATCTCATCTCACAGGGTGTTTTGGTGTCCATCGACTGGTGATAGTCAATCATAAATGCTCTGTCAGGTTCTGAACATTCATCGTTGACCAGTAATAACGTATGGTTGTATCGGACGTTTTGACAACAAACATCTGACTCTTTGATCCTGACCTCAGTTTGCTCGGTAGCACCTCACCTTATATTGATTGTGGTGTCGAGAAGCAGTGCATTTACTATTGCGCAGTTTCCATTTTCAGTTGAATCACCTCTGGTCTTCATTACTTATCTGGTTGGACTTGAGCCCGCTACCTCGTGGTTAATGTCCTGGACGCCGGTATTATCTGGAAAATCAGCTTTCCTGTACTGAAGATAAAACAGCATCACCCTGTGCATAGCCATAGCCATAGCCATAGCCATAGCCATAGCCATAGCCATAGCCATAGCCATAGCCATAGCCATGGCCATGACAAAACATTAAGCCTGGTAAGCAAATGGAGAGCTGTAACACTGAGGGCGATACTATTTATTTTTGGGAATAAAAAGAGGCCAGCGGAAAATCATGAGTCAGACCAATACTCCGCCAAGTTATAAACCTGGCTCATAATTAAAAAACCTTTTTACAAGGTATCTGGAAAAGCTGATTTACTTTATCAGCTGACAAGCTCTTCCCACTGTTTGATAATGTTTTCAAGTCTGAATTTCGGCGATGATGAGTAAGCGGCTCTTGAAAATTTGATTCGTTCATTTCGATGTTCGATCAGGTACTTGAGTTTTTCGGCCAACTCATCAATATCTTCGGGGGCCGCGAGTAAACCTGAGACTTTATCCTCGACAACTTCAGACGGCCCGGTCAGGCAATTAAAAGAGACGATAGGTAATCCATAAGCATTTGCCTCAATAAGCACCATGGGAAGGCCTTCAAAGCGGGAGCTCATGCAATATATCCCGGCTTCCCGATAGTGGTTCTCAATATCCTTTGTGGGCGGACAAAAAGTAACGCTATCTTCAATGCCCAATTCCTGGACCTGCGTTTGAAGCGCTGCACCATCCTCGCCATTACCCACGATTCTCAGTTCCCATCCCTGAGTATCCCTGACCACTTGTGCCCAAGCAGATAAAAGAGAATCAAAGCCTTTTTGATATGAAAATCTACCAATAGCCAGCACGACCCTTGCATCCGGATTGTAATTGTACTCTTCCTGTGCAAAGGGGAGAGGGTTATTAATGGGAAGGATTTCGGCGCGTGGCTTTGTCCTTTTTTTCCAGACCTCTGCATCGAGATGGGTTAATGTTACTACTGTATCGGCCATCCATGCTGCTACATAACGAGAAATCGTTCTGAGTTTTGAGCCGTTACTGGCGGTAAAGTTATAGTGTTCCCAGTTGACATGCCTGACTTTCTTTGCAAAAAGCGCAGGCGCAACGAAAAGTGACAGAGTCGATTCCACATTGATAACCGTGTCAAAGTCGTGCGTTGTCACAAATGAGCGAATTTTTTTTACGATAGAAAAATAACCAAGATAAAAAGAGGCTTTGCTGGTAGAAAGGCAGTTAACCTTTACTCTGGGTGAAATGTTGAAGAAAGCCACATTATCGTCCTGCCATAGATTGAGCAGGGTGATATCGTGTCCTTTATCGGCCAAGGTATTAATAATGGTGAGCGCGACACGTTCAGTGCCACCCCCTAATCCCATGTTATTAATGATAAAGCATACTTTTTTCATATTAAAATATCCACTGGAGGCAGCTTAAGTAAATTTTTTTATATATGAATAGAGGTTGGAGAGCGCGGGTGATAAAAAAAGCATGCGCGTATTAAAGGGTACGTCAACATCAATATTTTTTTTGTGGCGATTAACCTTTTTTACGATACGGCTTATATCGCTGATGGGTCTGAAGTAACCTTTCATATCGTTAGAAATGCTTTTGTAAAAAAGCGCTCCCTGGCAGGCCACAAGCATCATCATCTTTTTGTTGAAAGAATTGTTTTCTCTGGCGCTCATTTCAAGGTAATAATCGATAACCGATTCGATATCGGTCAGATCCTTGCTTGAGGGATTTTTGGTGATACCTTCCGGATTGACTCGATAGCCAACCAGTGCCTCATCAATACCCGTTATGCAGGTGGCGCGCAGATAAAGCTGAGGTATCAGCATCATATCCTCATAACTTTTTCCAGGCGGAAATTGCACGTCTTCAAACAATTCACTTTTATAAATGCGGGCCCATGGAAACCAGTAGGCATGAGAAAATATTTTGCTGACGACGTCTTCATCGCTGTTACAGTAATAATTGCCACAGACGTTTGTTTTAAATAAGGATGCGGCCTGGTGGTTACCATTTTTCAGGTGAGAAAACCTGATTGCATTAAACTCTATAATGTCCGGCTCACAGTCTCCCCGATTCAGGATTTCCAAAAGCTTTTCGTAGTAATGCGGCAGAAGGTGATCATCACCATCAAGAAAGGCCACATAACGGCCCTTGATGACTTTTAGCCCAGCATTTCGTGCTTCGCTGACGCCGCTGTTTGGTTGGCTGATAATATGAAGTTGCTGTCCAAGAGGGTGGGAAGCGTATATCGATTCTATTTCCCCAAGAGTATTGTCTCTGGAACCGTCATTGATAACGATCACTTCAACACGCTTATCGATTTGATCGAGGACAGACAGCAAAGCCTCACCTATATATTTTTCAACATTATAAGCGGCCACAATAATTGACAGCCAGACATTATCCATGACGCGTTCCAAAAACCATTTTTAAAAGTCCCAGACGAAAACAGAAAAACAATAAGGCAAGGAAGCTTAAAGTTTCAGTAAATAGCAGGGTCCACGCGCCTCCCACTGCCCCGAGCCAATAAGCCATTGGAAATACAATGCCAAGGTGAATAAAAGCCATAATTGTTGGTATTTGTGTATAAATTTTCCGGTAGCCAAAAGGCAGCAGCATATAATTGCCAAAAATAACCGATGTTGTGACAAGAAATACCATGGGCGCCATTATTCTAATAATATGGGCTGCGTTACTATACTGTTCGCCCAGAGCAAAATTCGCGATAAAATCGGCAAGAAGGAAAAGTGTCAGAGAAGTCGTCAAAGTTACAAAGCACTGACCAAAGATTATCTTTTTGATAAATCTACCGGCTTTTTCCTGACTTTCTGTCAATAAAGCATTGACTCGGGGGAAAAACGCATTACCTAAAATAAGAAAAGCACTGGTAATGGCATTTCGGATTTTATCCGAGGCATTAAAAAGCCCTACCTGTTCATGGCTGGAGATAATGCCAAGTACCACGGTGGTGCTCATGGTGTACAGGCTTATGGCGATCGAGGCAATAAAGACGGGAAAGCCGTCTTTTAGAGCTTCCTTGACCTGTTGGGGCGACACTTTTTCAAAACAGACTGCCTTGTATCGATACACCATATAGCAGGCAACAATGCCGGCCATATTAGTGGTCATGGCCTGAATCACTACTGCAAGCCAGAGATCTTCCGGGTTGTGAACGAAAAAGAAAATGAGAGGAACAGCAGTTGCTCGAGCTGCAAGACTCGAAATAGTCACTGCCCATAGTCTTTCTATTCCCTGGAAAAGCCAGCTGGGTAGTAAAATCGATCCAATCAGCTGCAATGAAGCCAACAGGATAATAAAAGAAATCTCTTTAAAGGAAGGGACTGCATAAATGGTACACAAGAGAAAGAAGAAAACCAGAATGGCAAGAAAGCTTTTCGAGGCCATTGTTGTCCAGAATACTTCCGAGACCCTTCTTTTTGAGTCTTTGTTTTCTGCTATTTTTTTTGTGGCCGTTAGATTGAAGCCATAGTCTATAAACAGCATGCAGTATTGCATGATGGCAAAGGAGAGACCCATGATGCCAAAGCCTTCAGGCTCCAACACCCTTGCCAGATAAGGGAAGGTAATAAGAGGAAGAATATATTGACCACCCTGTAACACAAACAGGGAGATAAAATTGCTTAATAAATTTGACCGCATCTTTATGCCCTGGTAACGGCAAGCTTTCTCTAGAATTTAATCCAGCAGTAAGTGACTTCCTAAATGTCTGCTGATATGCGTTTTGAATGAGCAGCTTATCAGGATTATGAACAGCAGGAAGCGATCGCAAGGATTTTGATCGCTTTGGGGGCATGACGCTATGCTGTAAGCGCTTTGTTTAGCATTTGATCAGGAAATGTTCGAAAGCCATAAAAAATTATGAGTTTATGTTCTCCTGCTCATGCGAAAGTCTGGGGTTGTTGCTGAAAGCTATTGGTTTTAGAAAGGTCGTTTTTCTAAACGTAAGCCTTGGGTAATCATTGCGAGCTTAGGGAGAAGGGACGATAAAACTCCTGTAGGGCTGCTGGTGCCTACGGTTTTACGTAAAAAGCGGGCAGTGCGGGGAAGCGTTATATCCCTCTGAAAGGTCTTTTCGCCTGTTTCTATGTATATTCAATGCTATAAATGAAATCTTTGTGCCGATCAGGCGGCCGTATCGATATTTTTTCCTCTATGGCGAGCTTTCGACCATTGCCGATAAAAATTGATTGCAGTGTTCGCGATCTATCCGAACACCTTCAGACAGGCAGTACGGCGATCACATTGACAGGAGAGAAGCGATAGGAAGTGATGCCTCTGTTCAATGATAAGGTGGGCGTTAAAGAATGTCCTTAAGGCTTATGGGCAATTTTCAAAATGATCATGACAGACACAGCACAGCTTGTTGCCATCAGGGTCGCGTAGATAAGCACCATAAAAATAGTCGTGATACTGCGAGCGAATAGCTGGGCTTCCTTCGTCCGTTGCGCCCAGCGCCATGCCGATGGCATGAAACTGATCCACCAGCTCGTGGCCGTGCGCGCTGAAGGCGACCAGCGTACCGTTGCCATGGGTCGCAGGGCCCTGGTCATAGGGGGTGCAGACGATAAAAAGGATCCGCTCCTGTGGCGCGGCGTAACACAGCCATTGAGCATCACCGTCATCGTTATCCTGTCGATAAAGGCCGATGCAGCTTAATAATGAATCGTAAAACTCTCCGGCGCGCGCCAGATTGTTACTCCCCACCATGACATGACTCAGCATGATTATATCGCTCCCGCATCTGCTGTTCTGGCAGGTGTTCTTTGGCACAGCCGAGTGTACGGCCATTTTGGTGCGCCATTATGATTGAACGAACAGACAATAACAGTGCCATGATGGCTGAATCATCATGATCGCCATCAATGATGCTAAAAAGGCCTTGTCTGGCAGGCAGGGTGAGGCGTTCGAGAGGGCATAAAAATCGCGGTTACTGTCGCAAGACAGTAACCGCGGTCAGCTTCCATGCTGATGGAAGCACTCCATGCTTCAGGCAGTCCATGCACGGCGTGAATCCTTCCACACGTTCAGACTATTCACACCGGCAGCGGCGTGCCATAGCCCCCGTGCAAAAAAGAGAAGAATCCAGCATCGGTCATAAAATGATTCAGATTATCGATCCATTTTATTAGGCGTACTTCTGGAGATAGTGCCCAGTGGGCGATCTCAGGTGAAAAATGACATGAGATCGCGCAACAGTTGAAGGGTATTGCTGATGGCTTCTGCCATGAGAGTGATCTCCATAATGAGCGGCTGCTGACAAGGCGCTTTCAATAACTCTTATAGCCTCGGCCAACAGTCAATGGCAATGATCAAAAGCAGCCGGACGCATGGATGCCTGGTCCGGGCGCTGGCTTCAAAGAGGTATCAATGGTCAATCGGCCATCCTGAGCAGCAGAAACCAGTATGGCGCGCTACCTCACGATCAGCGAGTGGAACGATAGGCAAAGTCATCGTTCTCCCGCTGATAGCGACTCACGCCCAGGGGACCGGCCTCGGCGCGTTCACCGTTTCGCTGAATGGCCTGGCAGGTGATATCGGTCTGGCCGCTAAAGGGTCTCAGGCCTGTCCTGACCGCCGTCTCCAGCAGTGAATAGCAGACACCGTTGTTGAAGGGCTCCAGTTCTGCATCACCATAGTGATGGTCCCCCGAATACGTCAGTTCAACGGTAATATCGTCAGTGGTCAACGAGCGAATGTTATAGCTGACCAGCCGTTCATCCTTGAGCATCTTGTCCAGGGCTTCGGCAAACGGGGCATCAGGCAGTGCTTCGGCCCGAGCGGTGGAAAGGCCACTCGTTAAGCAAAGCCCGGTCAGCAGAAACACGGATAAAAATTTCCAGTTCATGACGCTCTCATTGTGTTGATGTACTAATATTTTGGGTTCTTTGGGACTAGATCGCTGTGCCGAAAAAAAGATGGCATGTGTTAAATTGGCGCCGGGTTAAATTCTTGCCTAGGCTGCAAAGTGCCTGTTTTCGAAAAGGAGAATTCGAAATGACGTTCAAGGGTATCGCTACTACCGCAGTACTTGCATCCGTTATCGGACTGGCGGGTTGTTCCGGCAACGATGTACAAAATCAATCACCCTATGCACAGGCTGATGGTCGTTATCAGGGCACGCTGCCGTGTGCTGACTGTGCCGGCATCAAGACAAGCCTTGAGATCCGCAATCAGGACAATACTGGTGCGAGCTTCACGCTGGACAGCACGCGTCTGGGCCAGAGCGAGAAGCCGCTGCGCACTCAGGGTCAGGTGCTGATCAAGGAAAATGTTGGCCCCAACAGCTATCCGATGGTCTATGAATTGAAAAACGGTCAGGGCAACACCATTTATAACCTGCTGCCGGTAGGTAATGGTGACATGCGTCTGCTGGATCGCAACTATTCGCGTATCGACTCCAGCGACAACCTGACACTCAAGCGCATCAACTAATGAACGTTTGAGCCTGAATAACCCGGCCCCTGCGGCCGGGTTTATTGTAGGTATCAACGATCTTGTACAGGAGATTGATATGGGTGATCTGTCTGAAGAGATGAGGATGCCAACCGCGTGTCCTGAATGTGGCAGTCATAGCGTTCGCCTGTCAGAAGTCAAAAATCCTGACGACAAGGTATTTTGTTCATCGTGCAACACCGTGCGGGGGCAGTACGCCGACCTGCAAAAAGAGCTGGATAACAAGCCAAAAAGCGAAGCTGAACGGCTTCTGGAAGAAGTGGTCAACAAAAAGAGCGATGCCCCGGATCAATCGTCATAGTTTGAAGAATGTCTTGAGCGTTCAACCGTATTAAGAGGGCCCGCTTCCATGGAAGCGGGCCCTTGTCTTGATGGCCAATCGATCTGCCTGCTCAGCTCTTGATACCGCCCCAGTTGCGTCGATGGCAGTCACACTTGCTGTTCTGACAGGGCTGATTGTCCGGATGCGACGACGCGCAGGCTTCGCAGCAAAAGGATTTGCCGTTGACCACGGGCGCGGTATCGGGAACGACGCACTCGCAGTAGGTGCAGTCACAGATGCGTTGTGTCATGAAAGACTCTCCTTTTATGAGACAGTAAGGGTTGCATATCCTGACTCAAGCATAGGCCATCAGGGACCAGGTGTGCCCTGAATGCTAGCCCATGAAAGCATTGGCAACGAAAAGCCCCGCAAGCGCTGTTACCCAGCCAAGCGTGGTCGGCACGGACACCACCAGCATCTGATGTTTGGCATTCTTGACGCCCAGCATGCGGTTGACCACCCAGAAATAGCTGTCGTTGAAGTAGCTGAAAAACAGCGCGCCAAGACAGGCTGCCTGAGCGGCAAGTACCATGTTGACCTCCGGCATGGCAGACAGGATCGGCGCTGAAATGGAGGCGCCCGTAATCATCGACACCGTGCCACTGCCCTGAGCAAAGCGCACCAGTGTGGCAATGATGAAGGGGATCAGAAACGCCGGCAGGGCCAGCGAGGCGACCTGAGTGCCGATATAGTCCCCCGCGCCGCTGGCTCGCAGCACCGCCCCCAGTGCGCCGCCGGCACCGGTGACCAGCAAAATGATGCCGGCGCTTTCCACGCCCTTTTCCAGATGGCCGAGCACATCCTCACGCGGCATTTTGGGCACCAGCCCGTATACCGCCACCAAAACGCCAATGCCCACGGCGATGACCGGGTTACCGAAAAAGGTGATCAGCTGCCCGATCAGGGAGTTCTCGACGGCCAGGCTCTCATCAAGGCTTGCAAAGGCACTGAACAGCGTATTGAAAAATATCAGACCGATCGGCAGTGCGATGGGCAATACAGAGCGCATCAGAGAGGGCAGTTCGTGCTCGCCGAGCTGCGGCGTCTCGTTGGCGTTCGCGGCAAGACTCAGGCTCTGGCCCGTGTCGCGCTCAATCATGGCCTCGATGCGCGGGCCCATAAAGCGCGCGTAGATTACCATCACGATCAGCGCCGGCGTGGTGAACACAATCCCCCAGGCAATCATCAGGCCGATATCAATACCGAAGATGCCCGCGACCCCCAGCGGTCCGGGCGTCGGCGGTACGGCGCTGTGGGTCACGATCAACCCCGAGCCCAGCGCGATCCCCAGAGTCAGGACCGAGCGCCCACTATTGCGCGCCAACGCCCGTACCAGCGGATTGAGAATCACATAGGCCGAGTCACAAAAGATCGGAATCGAGACGATATAGCCGGTCAACGCCATCGCCCAGTCTTCGCGCTCCTTGCCCAGCAGACGCAGAATGCTGCGCGCCAGGCGCTGTCCGGCGCCGGACACCTCCAGAATACGCCCCATCATCACGCCAAACCCGATGACCAGACCGATAGTGGCCAGCGTCGCCCCGAACCCGGTCGTAATGGCGCCGATGACTTCGTTGGCCGGCATGCCGCCGATCAAGCCGGCGAGCGAGGCCGCCGCGACCAGTGCCAGCAACGCATGCACACGGGTCTTCAATACCAGAAAGATCATCACAAAGATGGCAATCCCCAGACCGATAATGACCTGGGGACCCGCAGCGGTGGCTTCTGTCATGACAGTTTACTCCCGTAAAGGGGGGGGATCGCCCGGCGCACCAGGCGATAGCAGGGGTCAGACGTTTTGATCGGCCAGGTAGCGCTGGTGGGCGCGCACGATGTCATCAAAGCGCTCATCAACGTCAAAGCCCAGCGACAGGGCATGCTGGTTGTCAAACAGCGGCGCCCAGCTGTAGACAATCGACTCGATCTGCGCGTCACGCTCGTAACGAATCAGTGCCGCCGCCTCCGGTCCGGCCACACGCGCCAGACTCTCGACCATCTCCCGGACCTGGATCGACATGCCTGGCAGGTTGACGGTGCGACAGTTCCCCATGCGCTCGCCATCAAGTGACAGCGCATGGGCGAGATTGTTGATGATGGTCTCCGGCGAGCAGATCCAGATGGCGAACTCGGGATCGATCGGACAGATCGCCTCTTCACCACTCAGCGGCTCGCGAATGATCGAACTGGCAAATGACGAGGCCGCCCGGTTGGGGCGCCCGGGGCGCACCACAATGGTCGGCAAACGACAGACCCTACCGTCGACAAACCCTCGGCGGCTGTAGTCATTGACCAGCAGTTCCCCCATGGCCTTTTGCGTACCGTAGGAGGAGAGCGGCTGCGGCGCGGTCTGCTCGGTGAGCGGTTCAGGCATGCCGGGGCCGAAAACGGCCAGCGAGCTGCTGAACAGAAAGCGGATGTGCCCCCCTCGATGGCGACAGGCTTCCAGCAGCGCGCGGGTGGCATCGAAATTGACCCTCATGCCCTCATCGAACTCCGCCTCGGCATGCGAGCTGACGATGGCCGCCAGATGGCACACGGCGATCGTATCCTCGCGAAAGGCACGTTCGATCACATCGGGGTCACTGATATCGCCGACCACTGAATCGATGCGCGCGTCTTCCACCGGACAGGGCGCCAGATCCAGGCTGGTGACATGGCTGATGGACTGGCCGTCGAGCGAGCCCTGCTCAAGCAGTTTCGCCGCCAGTCGTGCGCCCAGAAATCCTGCGGCGCCGGTAATGATGATATGCATGGCCTGCTCCCTTTCACTGGTTGTCAGACAGCTTTGTCAAAAAGCCGTTTATACCTGCCGACTAGAGCGCCTGCGGCGAAGCCGTTAGCGTTCTCAATCGATATCATTCCAAGGACGTATTGAGTCTTTGCCCTTTTTTTGTGATGTTGTCTGACAACTATCGAGCGGGGCAATATGATCATTGGTCGAACAGCAGGTGCCGATGGATTGATGTTATCGGGGCGCAGGCTGAAACAAGGTGGTGGATATCATGGCTGAGACGTTGTCGGATCGCTCGCCGGGATTTGCCGAACAGATTGCCGGCGCCCTGACGCGCGCCATTCATGGTGGTGAGCTGCGCGCCGGTGCGCGTTTGCCCACCGAGGCGGCGCTTTGGGAGCGTTATGGCGTCAGCCGCTCGGTGGTGCGCGAGGCGATCTCGATGCTGCGCAGTGCCGGGCTGGCGGTGTCCCGACGGGGCAGCGGCAGTTTTGTCGCCGATGAACCGCAGGTATCGCTGGTGCAGGCGCTGCCCGGCGGCTCGCTGGCCTCGGTGCTGCACCTGCTGGAGCTGCGCCGTGCGCTGGAAGGCGAGGCGGCCTGTCTCGCCGCCACGCGCTGCTCGCGCTCGCAGCTGCGGCGGTTGCGTAACGTCACAGTCGAGATCGACGAGGCGGTGGAAGCCGGCGAGTCCGGTGTGGATCAGGATCTGGCCTTTCACCGTGCCATTGCCGAGGCTTCGAACAATGAGTATTTCGTCACGGTGCTGGATTTTTACAACCGCTTTCTGCATCAGGCCATCGGTCTGACTCGCCGCAACGAGGCACGGCGCGAGACGTTCGTCGCCCAGGTGATCAGCGAGCATGAGGCGATCATCGATGCCATCGCGTCCGGCGATGGCGACCACGCCCGGCGGGCGGCGTGGTGGCATATGGATCAGGCGCGTCGCCGGCTCAACGATATTCCGCCGTCGCTGATCGAGGGGTTCGAACACGCCTGCAACGATCATCAGAACTAACCACACGAGGGAACGCGGATATGGCAGACAGGCTCAGGACAGGCGTCATCGGGCTCGGATCAATGGGGCTGGGTATGGCCACCTCACTGGTGCGGGAAGGCTTTGACACCCGTGGATGTGACATCAACCCCGCTGCGCTTGAAAAGCTGGCCGAGGCGGGCGGTACCCCGGTGCAAAGACCGGCTGACATGGGCAGCGGTGTCGATATCGTTTTTCTGGTGGTGGTCAATGCCGAGCAGATGCGCCAGGTGCTCTTTGGTGACAACGGCCTCGCGACCACGCTCTCGCCCGGCAGCATCGTGGTGGGCTGTGCCACCGCCGCACCGGAGGCCGTGATTGCGCTGGCCGAGGAACTGGCGGCACAGCAGATTCACTATCTCGACATTCCCATCTCCGGTGGCGCGGTCAAATCCGCCGCCGGTGAGCTGACGCTGATGGCCTCCGGCCCCGCCGAGGTCTTCGAGCGTGCCCAGCCGGCACTGGATGCGATCGCCGCCACCATTTTTCGCCTCGGCGAGGCACCGGGGGAGGGCTCTCAGGTCAAGCTGGTCAATCAGCTGCTGGCGGGGGTGCACATTGCCGCGGCGGCCGAGGCGATGGCCTACGGCATCAAAAGTGGCTGTGATCCGCAAACGCTGTATGAGGTGATCACCCAAAGCGCCGGCAACTCCTGGATGTTCGAAAACCGCGTGCCGCACATTATTGATGGTGACTACACCCCGCGCTCGGCGGTGGACATCTTCGTCAAGGATCTGGGGCTGGTGCACGACACCGCTCGCGCCAATCGCTTCCCGCTGCCGATGACCGCCCAGGCCTTGACCATGTTCAGCCAGGCTTCCTCCATGGGATATGGCCGCGAGGATGATGCCGGCGTCGTGCGTATCTTCCCGGGGATCGATTTACCCACTTGTGCTGCCAACGACTAATTCTGCCAATCAGGGAGAGCCCCATGCCTTTACTGGGCTGTATTGCAGATGACTTTACCGGTGCCACCGATCTGGCCAGTCAGCTGGTCAGTATCGGCATGCGCACCGTGCAGACCATCGGCGTCCCCGATCAGGGACTGGCCGACGAGCTGAAGGACGTTGATGCCGTGGTAGTCGCACTCAAGAGCCGCACAATTCCGGCGGCAGAGGCGATCTCGCAGTCGCTGGCGGCGCTTGAATGGCTCCAGGCCCGCGGCTGCGAGCAGTTCTACTTCAAGTACTGCTCGACCTTTGACTCTACCGCCGAGGGCAACATCGGGCCGGTCACCGATGCGCTGATGGAAGCACTTGAGGTGCCCTTTACCGTGGCCTGTCCGGCACTGCCGGCCAATCGCCGCACCGTCTACAACGGCTATCTGTTTGCGGGTGGCGTGCCGCTCAATGAAAGCGGTATGCAGGACCACCCGCTGACGCCCATGACGGACGCCAACCTGGTGCGCGTCATGGGCAGCCAGACCCGCCACCGGGTCGGACTGGTCGACTTTGATTGCGTGCGCCAGGGCAGCGAGGCGGTGCGACACCGCTTTGACGCGCTGCAGGCGGAGGGCGTCGGTGTGGCGATTCTCGACGCCGTCGAGCAGCGCGATCTGGAAACGCTGGGCGAGGCCTGTCGTGACCTGACGCTTTTGACCGCGGGGTCCGGTCTGGCGCTGGGCCTTCGCACGCGCTGGGCGGATCAGCTCACGGGGGATAGCGCCGCCGAACTGCCGGCCGTTTCGGGTCGTGAGGCCATTCTGAGCGGCAGCTGCTCAAGGGCCACGCTGGCCCAGGTGGAGCACGCCCGAGCGCACTATCCTCATTACCGTCTCGATGCCCTGGCACTGGCCGAAGACTTCCGTGGGGAAGTGGATGCAGGACTGTCGATGGCGCGTGATCATCTCGATCAGTCGCCTGTACTGATCTATGCCAGTGCCTCTCCTGACAATGTCAAAAAGGCGCAACAGGCGCTGGGCGTACAGGAAGCCGGCGAGATCGTCGAGCGCGCGCTGGGCGAGATCGCCGCGACGCTGGTCAGTGAACTGGGCGTGCGCCGTCTGCTGGTCGCCGGGGGCGAAAGCTCAGGCGCCGTGGTCAGTGCGCTCAACGTGAAAGGTCTTCAGATCGGGCCGAGTATCGATCCGGGCGTGCCCTGGACCGTCACACTGGGCAGCAGTGAGCGGCTTGCGCTGGCGCTCAAGTCGGGCAATTTCGGCGGTGAAGACTTCATGACAAAGGCCTGGGAGAGCATGCCATGAGCCATATCAATACCCACAGCGAAGAAAATCGCCTGCGTGAAGAGATCAGCGAGATCGGGCGCGCCTTTCGCCAGTTGGGTCTCGCCCCCGGCACCTCCGGCAACCTCAGCGCCAAATGTGACGGCGGCTGGCTGATGACGCCCACCAACGCGAGCCTGGGCGCGCTGGACCCGGCCGAGATCTCGATGCTCGACTGGGAGGGCAACCTGATCTCCGGCAAGCCGCCGACCAAGGAGTCCTTTCTCCACCGCGCCTTCTATGAGTCGCGCGAGGAAGCCGGCGGTGTCATCCATCTGCATTCGACCTACGCCTCAGCGGTCTCCTGCCTCAAGGGGCTGGATGAGCGCTCCTGTATCCCGCCGATCACGCCCTATTTCGTGATGCGCGTGGGCCGTCTGCCGCTGCTGCCCTATTTCCAGCCCGGCGATCCGGCGATGGGCGAGGCCGTGCGTGACTACGCCCCGGAGTACAGCGCCGTACTGCTGGCCAACCACGGCCCGGTGGTGGCCGGCAAGAGTCTGGAAGCGGCGCGCAACGCCATCGAGGAGCTGGAAGAGACCGCGCGTCTGTTTCTGCTGCTTCAGGGTCAGCAGATCAATACCCTGGATGAAGCGCAGATCGATGGGCTGCGCCAGCAGTTCGGTGCCCGCTGGTAGTGATCCGGCCCGCGGTGCCCGCCGGTGCCGGGGGCTATCCTGTCATCCCTTTTCAAGGAGCGCTCATGCCGCGTTTTGCTGCCAACCTCACCACGATGTTCAACGAAGTCTCGTTTATGCAGCGCTTTGGAGAGGCTGCCGGACAGGGCTTTGAAGCGGTGGAATATCTCTTTCCCTACGCCTTTGACCCCGATGAGATTGCCCGGGAGCTCAAGCGTCATGACCTGAAACAGGTCCTGTTCAACCTGCCGGCGGGCGACTGGGACGCCGGCGAGCGCGGGCTTGCCGCGCTGCCCGGGCGCGAAAGCGAGTTTCGTGACAGCGTGGAGACGGCGATTCGCTACGCCCGCGCGCTGAACTGCCCCAGGGTGCACGCCATGGCCGGGGTGGCCGGCGAGGGGGCGGATCCTGCGGTCATGCACGATACCTATCTGGACAACATTCGCTTCGCCGCGCGACGACTTCAGGAGGAGGGCATTACGCTGCTGCTCGAGCCGATCAACAGCCGCGACATGCCGGGTTATTTCATCAACTATCAGCATGAAGCGCATGACGTGATCGAGACGCTGGGCGAGCCCAATGTGCAGGTACAGATGGACTTCTATCACACCCAGATCATGGAAGGGGACATCTGGGAAACCTTCCGGGAGTACCGCGAGGGCGTCGGCCATATCCAGGTTGCCGGCGTGCCCGAGCGACACGAGCCCGACAGCGGCGAGGTCAACTACGCCTGGCTTTTTGAGCAGCTCGACCAGGCCGGTTTCGACGGCTGGCTGGGCTGTGAGTACAAGCCCCGCGGTGAGACAGCCGCAGGGCTTGGGTGGTTTGCACCCTGGCGTCGGGGCTAACGCCAGAGCAGTCGGGGGCTACGGCCGGGGCTCAGTCGCCTCTGGTCAGGCTGAGCATCGAGCCCTCCTTTTCGGCGGCAATATGCCAGGCCAGTGCTTTTTCCAGGCAGTGGGGCGTATGGCCGCCGCGCTGGCACGCTTCACTGAAATACTCCCGCAGCGCCGGACGATACAGCGGGTCGGCGCAGTGCTCGATAATGACCCCGGCACGTTCTCGCGGGGCCAGGCCGCGCAGGTCGGCCAGACCATGCTCGGTGACCAGGATATCGACGTCGTGCTCATTGTGATCCACGTGGCTGACGAAGGGCACCAGGCTTGAAAGCGCGCCGTTTTTGGCGGTCGACTTGGTAATGAAGATCGACAGATGGCCGTTGCGGGCGAAATCGCCCGAGCCGCCGATGCCGTTCATCATTTTCGTGCCGTTGACGTGGGTCGAGTTCACGTTGCCGTAGATGTCGGCCTCGAGCGCGGTATTGATGGCAATAATGCCCAGGCGTCGCACGATGCCCGGGTGGTTCGACATCTCCTGCGGGCGCAGCACGATGCGGTCGCGATAGTCCGCCAGATGGGACCAGACCCTTTTGCCGCACTCCTCGGACAGCGTGATCGAACTGCCCGAAGCAAAGGTCATCCTGCCGCTGTCGAGCAGATTGAACGTGCTGTCCTGGAGTACCTCCGAGTACATGGTCAGATTCTCGAACGGCCCGTCGAGCAGGCCGTTGAGCACGGCATTGGCCATGGTGCCGATGCCGGCCTGCAGCGGCATCAGCGACGGCGGCAGCCGGCCCACTTCCACTTCGTGTTCGAAAAAATCGATCAAATGCCGGGCGATGCGCCGGGTGTCTTCGTTGGGCACACCCACCGTGGAGGGGCTGTCCTGGCCCTCGGTCAGCACGATGGCGGCGATTTTGTCCGAGTCGATGGCGATGTGGGGCGTGCCGATACGGCTGCCGGCATCCGTCACCGGGATGGGCTGGCGGGACGGGCGCATCTGCGGAATATAGATGTCATGCAGACCGATCAGCGCCTCGGGCGTGTTGAGGTTGATCTCGACGATCACCCTGTCGGCCAGAATCGCAAAGCTTGCCGAGTTGCCTACCGAAGCCGTGGGGACGATGCCGCCGTCCTCAGTAATCGCACAGGCCTCGATGACGGCCACATCGATATGGCCGAGCTGCTTGTTGCGCAGCTGCTCGACGGTTTCCGACAGGTGCTGGTCAATGAACATTACCTCGCCGCGATTGATGGCCGCTCTGAGCGTGGCGTCCACCTGAAAGGGCATGCGCCGTGCCAGCACGCCGGCCTCGGTCAGATGGCGGTCGATGTCATTGCCCAGCGATGCCCCGGTCATCAGGCTGATCTTCAACGGATCGCGCTGTGCCCGGCGTGCCAGCGCCAGCGGCACGTCCTTGGCTTCCCCGGCCCGGGTAAAGCCGCTCATGCCGACAATCATGCCGTCCTGAATCAGTTCGGCGGCTTCATCGGCGCTCATCAGGCGCGATTCCCATCCCTTCAACTGACAGCGGTCGCTGGCGGTGACTTTCATGTCGCTTCTCCTTCCCGAATCATCCCGGATAACGGCGCGGGGGATACGTTGATGTCATACAACTCTCTGATACCCAACGTTATACGCTTGCAGCAGGGCAATCCGTGCGCCAGATCAAAAACCACGAAAAAGGGCCCTCGAAAGGGCCCTGACAGGAAGCAGGAGATGGCTTACATCAGCTCTCTTTTGGGGCCGGTGCGCACGTGCGTGCTGTAGAGCGTCAGCCCCGTAAAGGCCAGCCCGCCGGTCAGGTTGCCCAGCACGGTGGGGATCTCGTTCCACCACATGTAGTCCCACACCGAGAAATCACCGCCCATGATCAGCGCCGAGGGGAAAAGAAACATGTTGACGATCGAGTGCTCAAAGCCCATGTAGAAAAACAGCATGATCGGCATCCACATGGCAATTGCCTTGCCGCTGACCGAGGTGGAGACCATGGCACCGACCACGCCCATCGAGACCATCCAGTTGCACAGCATGCCGCGCATGAAGATGGTGAACCAGCCGGCCAGACCGTGCTCGGCGTAGCCCAGGGTGCGCGCCTTGCCGATGCTGGCAATCCGATCACCGATCTCCCCCGGGGCGATGGAAAAGCCGTAGGTGAGAATGAAGGCCATCATGAAGGCCACCGTCAGTGCCCCGCCCAGGTTGCCCAGAAATACCCAGCCCCAGTTGCGCAGGATGCCGCCGGGGGTCACGCCCGGGCGCCGATCCAGCAGTGCCAGCGGGGTGAGCATGAACACGCCCGTGAGCAGGTCAAAGCCCATCAGATAGAGCATGACAAAGCCGACCGGGAAGAGTATCGCGCCTACCAATGGCTGGCCGGTCTGGACGGTAATGGTGATCGCAAAGGCGGCGGCCAGCGCCAGGATAGCGCCGGCCATGAAGGCACGAATCAGCGTGTCGCGCGTGGACATCGAAATCTTGGACGCGCCGGAATCCACCATTTTGGTGGCGAATTCCGCAGGGGTCAGATAGGACATGGTATGGCCTCGGATGGTGTTGTTATGCCATGGATCGGCAAAGGGCGGGGCAGCAGCGCGATTTTTTGTGGTTGTTCTCGAGATGGATTCTCGAATTGGTCATCGCAATGCGCTGTCGCCGATGCCCGGTGCCGACAGTGTTTGAACCAGCAGCGTCTGAAACCGCCTCGACGGCGGTTTCAGACAGTCGGCAGTAAAACCGGCGAGATCAGTCAATGACGACACGCTCGCCCTCAATCCGCACATTAAAGGTGTCAAGACGCACCCGGTCGTCTTCCAGGCAGACGCCGTCGGTGAGCCGGAAGTGCTGCTTGTAGATGGGCGAGGCAACCACCGGTTCGCCATCCTTGTCGCCCACAATGCCGCGACCGATCACGTTGGCCTTCGAGAAGGGGTCATGGTTGGCGATGGCGAACACCTCGGGCCCGCTCTGGCGATCGCGCCCTTTAGGCAGATAAAACAGCGCAATCTGGCGGCCGTCGTGCAAGGCCACTACGCCCGAGTCATCGACCAGATCCTGGACATCACACAGCACCCGGGGTGTGTTGTTGATCGCAGTTGCAGTGCTCATCAGCGGATCTCCACGGCAAGGGACTCGATTTCGTCGGCGCGCGCCGGACGAGGCTGGTCACGTTCGGTGACGTTGATGATGTCCGGGTCGCTGCTGTTGTCGTTGACGAAGGTGCGAAAACGCTTGAGCTTTTCCGGGTCCTTCAGCGCGTTGGCCCACTCGCACTCATAGGTCTCCACGATGTGGTGCATCTGGCGTTCGAGTTCGTCACCCAGCCCCAGACTGTCGTCGATAACCACCTCCTTCAAGAAGTCGAGGCCGCCTTCGAGGCTTTCCCGCCACACCGAGGTGCGCTGCAGCTTGTCGGCGGTGCGCACGTAGAACATCAAAAAGCGATCGATGGTGCGAATCAGGGTGGCGCTGTCGATATCAGTGGCAAAAAGTTCGGCGTGGCGCGGGCGCATGCCGCCGTTGCCGCACACGTACAGATTCCAGCCGGCCTCGGTGGCGATCACGCCGATATCCTTGCCCTGGGCCTCGGCGCATTCACGGGTGCAGCCCGACACGCCCATCTTGACCTTGTGCGGGGTGCGAAGCCCCTTGTAGCGATGCTCGAGTTCCAGTGCCATGGCGACACTGTCCTGCACGCCGTAGCGACACCAGGTGTTGCCCACGCAGGACTTCACCGTGCGCAGCGACTTGCCGTAGGCATGACCGGTTTCAAAGCCGGCATTGATCAATTCTTCCCAGATGTCCGGCAGCTCGTGAAGCTCGGCACCGAAGAGGTCAATGCGCTGACCGCCGGTGATCTTGGTGTAGAGGTCATATTTTTTGGCCACTTCCCCCAGTGCGACCAGCTTATCGGGGGTGATCTCGCCGCCGGCGACCCTGGGCATGACCGAGTAGGTGCCGTTTTTCTGCATATTGGCCATGAAGGTGTCGTTGGTGTCCTGCAGTGCCACGTTCTGCGGGTCCATGATCGGCTGGTTCCAGCAGGTGGCGAGAATCGAGCCGATGGTCGGCTTGCAGATATCGCACCCCAGCCCGTGGCCGTGCTTTTCCAGCAGCTCGTCAAAGGAGGTGATCTCCTCGACGCGTACCAGGGCGTAGAGCTCCTGACGGGTGTACTGGAAGTGCTCGCAGAGGCTTTTGTCCACTTCCATGCCGCGGGACTCGAGCTCGTGCTCGAACACCTGCTTCAAGAGTGCCGCGCAGCCGCCGCAGCCGGTGCTGGCCTTTGTCTCGATCTTGAGGGCGGCAATATCGGCGCAGCCCTCGTCAACGGCCCGGCAGACGGCGCCCTTGGTGACGTTGTGACACGAGCAGACCATGGCGGTGTCGGGCAGGGCATCAGCGCCCAGCATCAAAGCACCGCCCTCGCTTTGCGGCAGAATCAGCGCGGCCGGGTCCTCGGGCAGGTCGATACCGTTCTGGACGTACTGCAGCAGGGTGTCGTAGTAGCTGTTATCGCCGACCAGGATCGCGCCCAGCGCCTTCTTGCCATCGCTTGAAACCACCAGCCGGCGATAGCCGCTGCCGGCCTCGTCGATCCAGCGATAGCTTTTGGCCCCCTCGGTGGTGGCGAAGGCGTCGCCGATCGAGCCCACATCGACGCCCAGCAGCTTGAGCTTGGTCGACATGTCCGCGCCGCTGAAGGGCTCACATACATCGGTGAGACAGCCGGCCACGGTGCGCGCCATGGTGTAGCCCGGCGCCACCAGGCCGAAGATCTGCCCGTTCCACAGGGCGCATTCGCCGATGGCAAAGATCTCCGGATCGGAGGTGCGACAGGTCTCGTCGATGACGATGCCGCCGCGCTCGCCGATCTCCAGACCGCAGTCGCGGGCAAGCCCATCCTGCGGGCGAATGCCGGCAGAGAAGAGCACCAGATCGGTATCAAGATGTTCGCCGTCCTGGAAGTTCATACGGTAGGCGTACTCACCGTCCGGCTTGGCCACGATCGCTTCGGTGGCACAGTCGGTATGCACGCCCACACCCAGCGCCTCGATGCGCTCGCGAAGGGCGGTGCCGCCCTGATCGTCCAGCTGGACCGGCATCAGGCGCGGGGCAAACTCCACCACGTGGGCTTCAAGGCCGAGGGATTTGAGCGCGTTGGCGGCTTCAAGGCCCAAAAGCCCACCGCCGATCACCACGCCGCGGCGGGCGTTAGCGGCGTGATAGCGAATGGCGTCAAGATCGTCCAGGGTGCGATAGACCAGCCTGGCCTGCGGGTGCTCGCTGACTTCCGGCCCGGGAATAGGCGGCACGAAGGGGTACGAGCCGGTGGCGATGATCAGGCTATCGTAGGGCAGACGACCGTCAGCCGTGATGATCTCGCCCCTGTCGCGATCGATCCGCGTGATACGCACGCCCAGATGCAGCGAGACGCCGTGCGTTGCGTGCAGATCGGCTTCGCCCAGGGCGAGGGCGTCGGCGTCCTTGCCGGAGAAATACTCTGACAGGTGCACGCGGTCATAGGCGCGGTGGCGCTCGTCGCCGAAAACGTGAATCTGATAGTGCTGTGTCGCGCCGCGTTCGATCAGCTGTTCGACGCAGTGGTGGCCCACCATGCCGTTGCCGATGATGACGAGCTGTTTCTTGTCCTGCTGGATCGCCGCTTCATGAGTCGTCAGGTGTTGCATGATCAGGCAGCCTCCTCAAGCTGTTGGATGGCATCCGTGGCGCCAAAAAGCAGGGTGTCGCGACAGGGCGAGAGATCGTTTTGATCCACGCTCTGGCGGAAATACCAGGGGCCATCACGGGTATCGCCGTAGAGCACGGCGCCGACAAGTCGGTTGTTGCGCAGAATCAGGCGGCGGTAGTCGCCGTGGTCGGCGTCGAGATAGCGCAGCACCTCGTCACCGGGTTCGGGGGCCAGCAGGCCGAAGGTGTAGAGCTCGACGCCGCTGACCTTGAGCCGCGTGGCGCTGGGTGTCAGGGCGTAGCGCCGGTCACCGCCGCAGAGCCGGTCGGCCATTACCTCGACCTGCGCCCAGATGGGATCGACCAGGCCAAAGGTGGTGCGCTCGAACTCGCAGCACTCGCCCAGCGCCATGACGGAGGCGTCACTGGTGGTCAGGGTGTCGTCCACGCGGATCGCCCGATCGCCAGCCAGTCCCGCCTCGAACCCGGGCTCGGCGTTGGGCACGATGCCGGCGGCGACCACCACCAGTCCGGCCTCGAGATGTTCGCCGTCATCCAGCCTCACACCGGCGACATGGGTGCCATTGACGCTTTCATAGGCGACGGGGTGGCGCTCAAGACGCAGTGTCAGGCCACGGCCCTGAAGCTCGTCGGCCAGCAGCTCGGCGGCGCGGTCATCGAGCTGGCGGTTCATCAGATGCGCGCCGCGATGCACCACAGTGACCTCAAGACCACGTTTGCGAAGCCCTTCGGCCGCCTCGAGTCCCAGCAGCCCGCCGCCGATCACCACGGCGCGGCGCGTGTGCTCTCCGGCCGCCATCAGCGAGGCCACATCCCCGGTGGTGCGAAAGCCGTGGATGCTCTGGAGTTCAGCGCCGGGCAGATCGAAAAGGCGCGCGCGCGAGCCGGTGGCAATGATCAAATGGTCATAGCCGTGACGCTCATCCCGGTCATCGATGATCTGTCGCGCTGTCCGGTCGATGGCCGTGATGCGTCGGCCGCAGTGCAGCGTGATGTTGTGGGCCTCGAACCAGTCCCGGTTGCGCAGGCCGATCGCTGCCTCGTCGACCTCGCCGGCCAGCAGGGGCGAGAGCAGGATGCGGTTGTAGGCCGGAGTGCCTTCATCGCCGAAGACGTGAATCTCCGGCGGCCGCTCGGGCCGGGTCACCAGCGCTTCCAGCAGGCGCTGGGTGGCCATGCCGTTGCCGATAATCAGCACGCGCTGCGGGGTAACGTCTGGTTGGGGGTCACGGACCGTTGTCATGGGGGTTCTCCCGGCGTGATCGACATGCGGTTGCCTGTCGGTCGGTGCTGCGGCCCCCCTTTAGGGGCGCGGCGCACCGACGATGCTGCGCATGACCAAGCGAATGCCGTGCCAGAAAGCGGAGAATGCTTTGATTTCAGTCGTTTTTGCGAGCGTGTTTGCTGGCGAGTGGTGCACAGCGGGCGCGTGATGTCACCACAAGGGTGCAGCCGGTACGGGTGTGGTCATCCGTTGGTGCATCCAGCACGTGCCACGCCCGAAATCGGTGCGCCAGCGCCTTCCTGTCACGGTAAAAACCCTGTTCTGGCCCGGATATTGCTCGTTCAGGCTATCAATACGGGTCGCGTTCTTTTTTGATGGATATCAGGTTTTGGTCGATCGATGGGGATATCCGGGACGTGGCGCTGGCGGTTCGAGACGGGGCCGGCCGATTCAGGGTCGTTGCCTGCCGAAAAGGGGATTTTCATGGAAACGAACACCACCTGTCCCTACTGCGGCGTCGGCTGTGGCGTTGTGGCGCAGCATGACGCCGGGCGTGGTGACACGCTTGCGGGCGTGACGGGCGACAAGACGCACCCGGCCAACGAGGGCCGGCTCTGCGTCAAGGGCTCGGCGCTGGCACAAACGCTGGGTCACGAAGGGCGGCTGACACACCCTCGAATCGATGGGGTTACGGTCAGCTGGGAAACGGCGCTTTCGGCGGTGGCCTCACGTCTGGGCAGCATACGCGCGCAACACGGTGGCGGTGCCATCGCCGGCTATCTCTCGGGGCAGCTTCTGACCGAGGACTATTACATTGCCAACAAGTTCTTCAAGGGCTTTGTCGGCACCCCGCATGTGGATACCAATTCACGGCTGTGCATGGCCTCGGCGGTGGCAGGCTACAAGCGGGCCTTTGGCGCGGACGCCGTGCCCTGCTGCTATGAGGATCTGGAAACGGCCGAGCTGGTGGTGCTGACCGGCAGCAATCTGGCCTGGAACCATCCGGTGCTCTATCAGCGTCTGCGCGCGGCCAAAAGCCGCAATCCGTTGATGCGGATCGTGGTGATCGACCCGCGGGTCACGGATACCTGCGAGCTGGCCGATCTCTTTTTGCAGATCGCCCCGGGCAGCGATATCGCGCTCTTTAATGGGCTCTTGAGCTATATGGCGGGCAAGGGCAGGCTGGATCGTGATTTTATCGAGCACCACACCGAAGGCTTCGATGACGCGCTGGCCGCGGCGCAGCAGGAGGTGCCGGACATCGCCACTGCCGCCGAGCGATGCGGCGTCGATGCCGAACGGCTGGAGACCTTCTACTACTGGTTTGCCACTCAGCTGCATGTGGTGACGCTCTACTCCCAGGGCATCAATCAGTCCAGCGGCGGCACCGATCGGGTCAACGCCATCATCAACGCTCATCTGGCCGGCGGCAGTATCGGCCTGCCGGGAGCCGGGCCCTTCTCGATTACCGGCCAGCCCAATGCCATGGGCGGGCGCGAGGTCGGCGGCCTGGCCAACCAGCTGGCGGCGCACATGGATTACCACACCCCCGGTGCGCTGGATCGGGTCACGCGCTTCTGGACCACGCCCAACCTTGTACCTGCGCTGCCGGACGGGCCCGGCCACAAGGCATTGGCACTTGTCGAGGCGATCGAGCGCGGTGAGGTTCAGGCACTGTGGATCATGGCGACCAATCCGCTGGTCAGCCTGCCGGATGCCAACCGGGTGCGCGCGGCCATTCAAAAGTGCCCGCTGGTGATCGTCTCCGACTGCGTGGCGCGCAATGATACCCTGGCGTATGCCGATATCGTCCTGCCGGCCAGCGGCTGGGCCGAGAAGGACGGCACCGTGACCAACTCCGAACGGCGCATCTCGCGACAGCGCGGAATACTGCCGCCGCCGGGTGAGGCGCGCCACGACTGGTGGATCATCCGTGAAGTGGCCCGCCACATGGGCTTTGGCGAGGCGTTCGATTATCAGGGCGTACACGAGATCTTTGATGAGCATGCCAGGCTTTCAGGCTTTGAAAACGATCCTCAGGCCACGCCGGACACCGGCTATCGTCTGTTTGATATCTCGGGTCTGGCGGGGATGGATCGCGCTCGCTATGACGCGCTCGCGCCGATCCAGTGGCCGGTGAACGCTGATGCGCCTCGTGGTACGGCGCGATTGTTCGAGCGTGCGCGCTTCATGACGCCCAACGGCCGGGCAAGACTGATCGCGGTCGCCTCCAGCCCCGCGATTCAGCAGCCTGACGGGGAAGCCAGGCTTGTGCTCAATACCGGGCGCATTCGCGATCAGTGGCACACCATGACCCGCACCGCACGGGCACCGCGACTCATGCATCACCGCAGCGAGCCCTTTATCGAAGTGCACCCCGAGGATGCACGCCACGCCAGCGTACAAAACGGACAGATCGCACGACTGCATAATACGCTGGGCGAATATCTGGGCCGCGTGCGCGTCACCACCGCCCAGCGTCGCGGCGAGCTTTTCATCCCCATCCACTGGAACGATCAGTTCGCCCACCAGGCGCGGGCTTCCGCGCTGATCGCCGCCGTCTGTGATCCGCTTTCCGGTCAGCCCGAGTCCAAGCAGGGGCGGGTGGCATTGTCACCGATCACCGCGCAGTGGGAGGCCTGTCTGCTGTTGGGACATGATGCTCGGGCGCCGCTGGGAGAGAGCGACTGGTGGGCACGTATCCCGCTGACGCACTGCCAGCGCTTCCAGATGATGGGCGAGAAGACGCCTGACTGGATGACGTGGTGTGAACGCGCGCTGGGCCAGGTACCGACGCTGTGGAGCGAAGACCACGGGCGCAGGCACTTTCGCGCGGCCTGCCTTCACAAGGGCAGGGTTGTCTGGTGGCTGGCGGTGGCGCCGGTGGGCACGCTCAATGCGATGCTGGGGGATGTTGGCTGGCTGGACGATTGTTTTGCACTCGAGGCACTCGAGAGTCCGCAACGACGTCGGCTGCTGGCCGGCCGGGCGGCCAGCGGCGAGGATACCGGCGCGACCGTGTGCAGCTGCCACCAGGTGGGCGAGAAAACCATCCATCGCGCCATCGCCGATGGCTGCAACAGCGTCGAGGCGCTGGGGGAGACACTGGCCTGCGGGACCGAGTGCGGCTCCTGTATCCCGGAGCTCAAGCAACTTATCGCGGCGCAGCACGCGCGCCGCGATGAAGCCACCGAGCAGGTATCAGTGTGATGGTCAGCCGGCGTCGAGGCTGACATCGATCAGGGGCACGCTGCCGGACTGCACTGAAAGCGTCACGGGATAGCGGTGCGGCAGCAAAAAGCCTGCCAGTGTGATCGAGAGCTGACGCGTCTCGCCGTGGATCAGCATCTCGACGCTGCCGTGATCGACCCACCACTGGAGATGAATTCGCCGGCCATCCAGCTCGCCGGCGCGCCGCTCGCCGGGGAAGTGCTGATCAAAGCGCGCCACGCCGCTTTGTCCCTCACGGCGATAGGCGACTTCGGTGGTGTCCTCGCCGGTACAGAGAATCAACTGCTGCTGCGTGCCCTGCTGCAGCGACAGCGCCAGCCGGCTGCCGGCGGCCGGTTCCAGCGTCAGCTCGCCGCGCACCAGATCGGCGCCGGGCGTGGCCAGCAGATGATCACCTTCCTTCAGCGGCGCATTAAAGGGTGCCACCTCAAGCGGTGAGACCGACCGGGCCAGCTCCGACGCAAAGCGCTGGTGCAGGCGCACCCCCTGATCAGTGGCCGCCAGAGTCAGTTCGCGGGGCAGGGTCATGGCGCCGCGCCAGCCCGCCTGGGGCGCGTGACCGGCGTACTGCCAGTTGTTGAGCCAGGCGATCGCCAGACGTCGGTCGGGCACATCCGAGAAGCTCTGTACGGCGTAGAAATCGCGCCCCTGATCCATCAACAACAGCGGCGCCTCGGGGGAGTCGTTGTGAAAGCGCTCGCCGTCGAAGTGGCCGATAAAGTACTGGGTGAAGGAGCCCATGGTGTCCTGCGGTCCCTCGTGGTCGATCCCCACGCCCACGATCAGCACCCAGCGGCTGGCGGATGCCTCGCCACCTTCAACGGGCAGTTCGAACAGATCGGGGCACTCCCAGGGGCCGTCGGTGTGACACCCCTGGTTGTGGCCGAATTCGCTTGCCAGCTGCCAGTCGAGCAGGTTGTTGGAGACGTAGAAGCGAATCTGCTGGCCGCAGGCCAGCGCCATCACCCACCGGCCGCTGCGTTCGTGGTAGATCACTTTCGGATCGCGAAAGTCGCGAAATCCTGGCGCGGCGATGATGGGGTTGCCGGCATACTTGTGCCAGCTGCGACCATTGTCGCGGCTCCAGGCGAGGTGCTGCTCCTGCTCGTAGTGTTCTTCGTCATCGCCCAGAAAGCGGTGTGCGGTATAGAAGGCCACCAGGCCCTCGCCGCCATCGAACAGACCGATCACGTCATGGCGATCCACCACGGCGCTGCCAGAAAAGCACATGCCGTGATCGTCAGGGGCCAGTGCCATCGGCAGGTGCTGCCAGGTACAGAGGTCACGGCTGACCGCGTGTCCCCAGTGCATTGGCCCCCAGATGAGACTGTCGGGGTGGTACTGGTAGAACAGATGGTACTCACCGTCGTGGTAGACCAGTCCGTTGGGGTCGTTCATCCAGCCCTGCGGTGGGGTGAAGTGGCGCAGCGGCCGCTCGTTGGAGGCTGCCATGGTGTCGGAGCCGCTCATGTCGTCATCCTGTCAATGGGTTGATAAATCCGGTGTCAGTGCTCGCCCGTCACGAGGTATTCAGGCGCGCCGGTGCGAGCGCCCCAGCGTGGTCGAGAAGGGGATGGTCACTGTTTCAGGCGGTGGATCGCCGTCGAGCAGCAGCGTCATGGCCCGGCGGCCCATCTCAAGATGCGGTAGCGCCATGGTGGTCAGCGACGGCGTCAGCGCCCCCGAGATGGGCTGCTGATCATCGAAGCTGACCACTGCCAGATCCCGGCCGGGGGACAGTCCGCGCCGTGCCAGCGCCAGATAGAGCTGCAGGGCGATGCGGTCCTGGCCGCAGAGAATCGCCGTGGGCGGGGTGGCCTCACTCATCAGCTGTACCAGTGCCGTCTCGACCCGATATTCTTCTTCGCCGCCTGGCGTCCCCACGCAGGCGGTGATAACCGGCATCAATGAAGGCTCGAGCCCGGCCTCGATCAGGGCGTCATGAAAACCTGCCGTGCGCAGCGGTGTGGCCACCGATCGCGGGTTGGGCGCCAGAAAGGCGATATGTCGATGCCCTTCGGCCAGCAGCAGACGGGTGGCCTGCTGCGCGGCGAGGCGTTCGTCGGGCACCAGCGCGGGCAGGGCCGTGGTGGTGCTGAAGCCGTTGACCAGCACGGCGGGCAGCTGCTGCATCTCCGGGGGCAGCTCGACGTCGCGGTGGTAGTCGCAGGCGTAGAGCAGGCCGTCGACGCGCTGCTCCATCAGCAGTTCAAAGGCGCGTCGTCGGTGGTCGTCACCGGCCTCGCCATCGATATTGAACAACAACAGCAGACGGCCGTGTGCGTCGGCCATCTGCTGGGCGCCGCGCAGGATGTCCCCCGAGTGGGGCTGGGTGGTGACGCGGTCGGAGAGAAAGCCGATGATATTGGAGCGGGCGCTGCGCATCATGCGGGCCCCGCTGTGGGGCCGATATCCCAGCGCCTGAATCGCTTCGTTGACCCGTTCGCGGGTCGCGGGCCGCACCCGCTGATCGCCGTTGATGACCCGCGAGACGGTCTTGAAGGAGGTCTCGGCGTGGCGTGCCACGTCCTTGATCGACACCATGTATTGCCCCTGCGATGCGCCTCTCTCACCGAATCAGGCCGGCTGCGCCGTGGCTGCGTCGCTCACGAAGGGCTCGCCGTAGACATCCTCGTCATCCCTTTTGAGCACGAAGAACGCATAGAGCCCGGCGACGAGCACGATCGCGCTGATGATGGAGAAGGTGGTCTGATACCCGACGCTGTCGCGCAGCATGCCCAGCAGCGGCGAGAGGATGATGTTGCCGCCCTGCGCCGAAATCTGAAAGCCGACCAGATAGAGCGTGGCCGACAGCGCCGGATTGAAGTGCAGCGTAAAGTAGCGAAAGATCGCCAGCACGAACAGGGGCACCTCAATGGCGTGAAACATCTTGACCAGCGAGATGAGTATCGGATCCTGCAATACCGCGCTGCCCAGAATGCGCAGAAACATCACCAGCGCCCCCAGCAGGATGGTGTTGCGCACCCCGATGCGGTGCATGAGCAGCGGCACCAGCCCCATCATGGCCGCCTCCAGAAACACCTGCGCCGAGTTGAGCATGCCGTAGAACTGCTGGCCGCGTGCGGGAGCGTCGAAAAGTCGGGTATAAAACTCCGGGAACATCTGCTGGTCGTAGACGGTGTAGAAGGTCCAGGAGAAGAACACGAAAATAATCAGCTTCCACAGCGTGCCGATTTTGAACACGTCGATCATGTCGCGCAGCGAGGGCACCTGCTGCTCGTGCTCGGTGGGCGATTGTGCCTCGACCGGCGCCTTCCAGACCAGCAGCATCACCAGCAGGGCAACCCCGAACAGCGAGCCCATCCAGAAGATCAGACGCGCATCAAGGGTAAACAGAAAGCCTGCCAGCAACGCGACCACGGCGTAGCCTGCCGAGCCCCACATGCGCGCCTGACCATATTCAAAGCCGCTGCGACGGCTGATGCGCTCGGCGATCGCCTCAAACAGCGCAAAGGCCGCCAGAAACCCGGCCGACAGGAAAATAGCACCCACGGTCACGCCGAGTGCAAAACTGTTCTCCAGCAGCGGGCGGTAGACCCAGATCATGAAGGGCCCTACCAGTGAGGCGGCGCTGGCAGCCAGAATCGCCAGATGGCGGCGGGTCCCCAGGCGGTCCTGCAGGGTGCCATAAGCGATCATGAAAAAGAGTGTGGCCAGCGAATTGGCGGCGTAGACGATGCCCACCGAGGTGCCGTCCAGGCCCAGACCGTTCTCCTCGCTGGTCAGCCAGATCTGGAAGAAGGACCACCAGATGCCCCAGGAGGCGAAAAACAGCAGCAGGCTGAAGGAGCTCTGCAGGTAAGCGCGGGTCAGTGAAATACCGAAAAAATGTGTCAAGCCAGTCTCTCCGTGCAGCGAGCGAAACGATCAGCCTTTCATCGGCTGTGACAACGTTGTCACGCTACTCTAGGGAGCGGCTTTCGGTCTGTCTTTACGACTTTTGCCCAGGGAGGGTCAGGCAGAGGCAGGGAGGGAGATCAGCGATAGCCCGCGGCCTGCAGCTCGAACAGCTCGGCGTAGCGCCCGCGGGCGGCGATCAGTTCATCGTGACTGCCGCGCTCGATAATGCGGCCGCGATCCATGACCACGATCACACCGGCACTTCTTACGGTCGAGAAGCGATGTGAAATCAGAATCGAGGTGCGATCACGGCTGTGTTCGCGAAAGCGGTGGAACACCGCGGCCTCGGCAGCGGCATCCATGGCGGCGGTGGGCTCGTCGAGCACCAGAATATCGGCGCCTTCACGCATCCAGGCTCTTGAGAGCGCAATTTTCTGCCACTGGCCGCCGGAGAGCTCCTGACCGTTCTTGAACCAGCGCCCAAGCTGGGTGTGATAGCCGGAGGGCAGACGCTGGATAAAGTCATCGGCCAGCCCACGCTGTGCGGCCGCCTGCCAGCGGGCTTCATCAGCGAAGGCGTGGGTGTCGCCCACGCCCAGATTTTCGCCCACGGAAAACTGATAGCGCACGAAGTCCTGAAAGATGACGCCGACCCGTCGACGCAGCGCCTGGCTGTCCCAGTCGCGCAGATCGCTGCCATCGAGCAGGATGCGGCCGTGACTGGGATGATAGAGACGGGTCAGCAGCTTGATCAACGTGGTCTTGCCGGAGCCGTTTTCGCCCACCAGTGCCAGGCTCTGCCCGGGAATCAGATGCAGTGAAATATCTTCCAGTACCTGCTCGCCGCCGGGGTAGGCAAAGCTGACGCGTTCAAAGCGCAGCCCATCGCCTGGCGTGTCGCCTTCGGTCAGCGTGCCGGCTTCCCGCTCGGTGGGCTGCTCGAGGAATTCGTAAAGATTGGAGAGATAGAGGTTGTCCTCGAACATGCCGCTGACCGCGGTGAGACTGGCCGACAGCGCCCCCTGGCTTTGCTTGAATACCAGCAGATACATGGTCATCTGCCCTAGCGTCAGAGTGCCGATAATGGTTTCAAGCACCACCCAGCCATAGGCGGCGTAAAAGGTGAGCGTGCCCAGAAGCCCCAGCACGAAGCCCCAAAGCGTGCGCCGGAGCGTGAGGCGGCGCTCTTCACTGTAGAGGTTGTCAAAGATGGCGCGATAGCGCGCCAGAAAAAGGCGTTCCAGACCGTAGAGCTTGACCTCCTTGATGCTGTCCTCGCGCGCCAGCAGGGTTTCGAGATAGCGCTGCTCGCGCATCTGTGGCGAGCGCCAGCGAAAAAGGCGAAAGGCGTCGCCGGAGAATTTGGCCTCGGAGGCAAACACGGGCAGGGCGCCAACGACAATAATCAACAGTGCCCAGGGGGAGAACTGCACCAGCAGCACGCTGAAGCTCACCAGCGAGATGGCGTTTTGCAACAGCGAAAAGGTTTTGGTGACCAGCGCCAGTGGCCGCGTCGAGGCTTCACGACGGGCACGAGTGAGCTGGTCATAGACCTCGGAGTCCTCGAACTGCGCAAGCGACAGCTCACCGGCCTTGTCGAGCAGCATGACGTTGACCTTCTGCCCCAGTTGCGCACGCAAAAGCGACTGCTGCGCTTCCAGCACGCGCTGGGCCAGAGCCATCAGGGCGATCAGGACGCCTTCGATCACCACCAGAGACAGCACCGGGGACAGTACGGTCGATAGATCCGTGGCCTGATCCGGGTAAGCACTCATCGCCGTGACCACGCCATCCACGATCAGCTGGCCGACACAGGCCACCACGGCCGGCAGTACACCCGCGACCAGGGTAGCCAGCGCCAGGCCCAGCATCATCACGCGCGAGGTCTGCCAGACCAGGGTCAGTGCCCGGCGGGTGTAGCGAAAGACATTGAAAACATCGCCCGGTACGGCGGCCAGGCGATGTTTGAGGTGGGGGCGCGGCATGATTACATCGGTATCACAAGAGCTGACGTGAACGCTTTCTGAGGGTGGCGCCCTGACGAGGCGCGCGGCGCGTCCTGATATTGCCCTGCCAGAGGTGAACAAGCGCGGGGAACAGGGGGGTGACCGACGACCGTCTGGTCTGGCGAGGCCCGGGCGCCGGTTTGCCGCGCTGGCCTTCCCGGACGCAGACGCCCAGGCTGATGATTACCATGGCGCCTGCCACCAGAAGGCTGGCCACACTGCTGATGATAATCAGGGCTGCGGCGGCCACGCCCAACGCGATCAGCA
This sequence comes from Kushneria indalinina DSM 14324, assembly GCF_003385845.1. Lineage (GTDB taxonomy): Bacteria > Pseudomonadota > Gammaproteobacteria > Pseudomonadales > Halomonadaceae > Kushneria > Kushneria indalinina. The sequence goes on from NZ_QRDJ01000006.1 coordinate 456,423, forward strand.
TCACGGCGAGACAGATGTCACGTGAAAACCCTCGCCACAGGCCGTAACCGCCCAGAGCGATGGCAAGGGATGCTATCCATAGCAGACTGATCATAACGTCACGCTCACTCTTGGTCGGGCACGTGATGCCCAATATGTCCTTTATATGATTTTAGTGCATTTTGTGACAAAAACACGCCAAAGACTGTCAGCCATGAAGAAAAATGTCGTCATGCGGCATCCCTCTGATGAAGGCAGTCGGCGAGTGTGCCGCACTGCGGCAACAACAATAACGGCAGGGCAAGGGGGCAGGTTGATGCCTGATGCCGTAGCAGACCATCCAGTAACGCCTTCCAGGCGTTGCCCGCTGGCATGCTATCCTCATCACCATCGCGGTATCAAAGACCCGTCGACGCACGGGTCTTTTTCACGCCTATACGCCGCTTTTTTCAACGACGCAGGAGCATGGGTCATGGCTATCGGGCATCGCAGAGGCTGGGGTATTACCGCCGGTATTGCCGTGCTAGTGGCCGGCAGCATCTATTTCGCCGGGCCCTGGGCATTGAAAAACTGGGCGGTCAAAAGGCTCAGCGACACTACCGGTCAGTCGGTCACAATGAATCACCTGAGCTTCAATCCCTTTACGGCGACGGCGTCACTGACTGGATTGAGCATTGGTGATGGCGAGACACCGGTCATTCATGTCGATGAAGGCGAGATCACGCTGGCGTGGCGTACGCTTTGGGCGTCAGGCATTCATATTAACCGTATTGATCTGGACGGTCCTCGTCTGCATCTGGTGCAAACCGCTGAAGGCGAGCTCAACATCACACAGCTGGGCAGTGACGATTCCGGCGAGAGTACCGCGCTGAGCATTGATCGCATCAGCGTGGGGCAGGGTCGAATTGACTGGATCAACCAGAATCAGTCGCCGCCAACGCAGCTGTCGGTGACCGAGCTGGCGCTGACGCTTGAAGGCTATGGCAGCCAGACCTCATCTCCCATGCGGGGGCAGGCGACAGGCACCCTGAACGGAGGACAGCTCAGTGTAAGGGGGCAGTTTGGTTTAAGCCCCCTGACCGGTGATCTACAAGTGGAGAGCCAGCAGATAGGCCTTTCCCTGATCAACCCCTGGCTTGCGCAAATGAGTGCCGTACAGATCGATAGAGGCACGTTGAGCGGTCAGGGAACGCTTGCCTTTGGTGAGGCAAGACAGGGTCAGCTGCAGTGGCAGGGGGATCTGGATACGAATTCGGTCTCCCTGCTTGATGGCCGTGGCCGGCCGTTGTTCAGTGCTGATCAGGCCCGGCTTGCAGGTATGGACCTGCTGACCGGGGATCATCTGCGCGCTGATCGCCTGTCCATGTCAGGCTCATCGATGATGGCCATTATCGATGAGCAGGGGGATTTCAACCTCACGACATCGCTGGGCCTGCAATCTGAAGACTCGTCGTCACAGGACGGTGGCGCGGAACAGGCCGAGGCACAGCATGATGATGATTCCCCCCAGGGCGACGCGCAGCAGGACAGCGGCATGGCGGTCGGGCTGGGACACATGGAGGTTTCGGGAGGTGTTTTCAATTTCGAGGATCGCAACATGTCACCCAGGGTGACCCTGAGTATCGATTCACTCGAGGGCACCATGCAGGACTTTGATACACGTCGTGATGCACCGGCCAGCTTCTCCTTCAAGGGGCTCGAAAGCCAGCAGACACCGGTCATCATCGAAGGCGAATTTAATGCTGCAGAGCCCTCGGGCGTGATGCACCTGGTGGTCGATCGTCTGCCGCTTGAACGTTTTGCTCCCTACATCCAGCGTTTTGGCGGATACCGGATCGAACAGGGCAATGCGGACCTTGATTTGAGCTACCGGCTTCGTAATGGCCATCTTGTTGCCGATAACCATGTCGTACTGCGTCAGCTTGATCTGGGAGAAGAGGTCCCCGCGGGCGATACGTCCCTGCCGCTGAAAAAGCTGATCGATGTATTGCAGGGTGACGAGGGTGTTATCAACCTCGACATCCCCATTGATGCTTCAGTTGAAGGGACGGGGGTTGATGTCAGCAAGGTGGTCTGGCAGGTCATCGGCGAGGCGCTGGAGAACATGGTGACGTCGCCCATCGACACGCTCGGTGCCATGATCAACGGTGGTGATAGTGATGAGACACACGAAAGTGCAAGGGCTTATACCGAAGGGCCCATGTCGCATGTGGTCACCGAGCCACGCGATGATTGAGCGTCGTACGAGGATATAAAGGCGGAATGAAAACGGATAGCGGGCAATGGCCCCGATGGGGGCGTGGCGTACGACCCGGTGCGGCTGGACTTTTGCTGACAGCGATGATCACTGGCTGTGCCGGTTACGAGGGCATTGAACCTCAGGGCGAAATGGTGTCGCTCAATCAGCTATCGGCACTTCAGGCCGTCAGGGGTGTCACCATCTCCTCGGCCAACTGGCCCGATCGCCAGTGGTGGAATGTGCTCGGCGACCCGCACCTGGAGGCGCTGATTCAGGAGGCACTGGCGGATTCTCCCGATATGGACGTGGCTCAGGCGCGCCTGCGCTCGGCCAATGCCGCGGTCGGCCAGGCGGGCGCCGAGCGTCTGCCAACGGTGGATGGCTCGGCCGAGCTGTCACGCTCCCGGGTATCGGAAGTCGATGACCCCCAGGGGCAGGGCAATATTTACAGTACCACGCGGGGCCTTTCATCGAACTTCAGCTACGACGTGGATCTCTGGGGCGGGCGTCGTGCGGCCTGGTCGGCGGCACTGGGCGAGGCCCGGGCGACTGAAATTGATCTGCATGAGGCGGCACTGACGCTCTCGGTCAACGTGGCCCGGGCCTATGTACAGCTGGCAGGGGATTATGCGCTGCTGGATATTGCCCGCCAGGAGCTTGAGCGCGCCCAGGCCATCGATACCACCAACCAGCAGCTTCAGCAGGCCGGGCTGAGTGATCAGTCGGTGCGCCTCCAATCGCGCTCCAGCGTGTCCAGTGCCCGACAGTCGCTGGAGTCGGCGGAGCAGGCCGTTCGCAGTGACCGGATCTCGCTGGGCATATTGCTGGGCAAGGGGCCTGATCGTGGTTTCGATATTGAGCGACCACAGTCGCTGTCGCCGGCGCTGTTGTCGCTGCCCTCGGTCGTGCCGGCCGAGCTGGTCGGACGACGCCCGGACGTCGTCGCGGCACGCTGGCGGGTCGAGGCCCAGACCCAGCAGATCAAGGCGGACAAGGCGCAGTTCTATCCCAACCTTAACCTGAGCGCGATGGCCGGTTTCAGCTCGCGGCTGGGCAGCTATTTCTTCGCGGAGCCGGCCAAAAGCTGGAGCGTCTCGCCGGCGCTGTCACTGCCGATCTTTGAGGGCGGACGCCTTCGGGCCAATCTGGACAGTACCGAAGCCGACTATGACCTGGCGGTGGCGCAGTACAACCAGACCGTCATCTCGGCGCTGGGCACAGTGGCCGATACCATCACATCCGTACAATCACTGGATCGCCAGCGTCAATCGCTTGTACAGGCGCGCGATAATGCACAACAGGCCTTTGATCTGGCGCTCGAACGTTTCCAGGCCGGCATCACCAACTATCTGCAGGTGCTGAGTACACAGCAGCAGCTGCTGAGTGCCCAGCAGTCGCTGGCGAGTCTGAACAGCCAGCTGGTGGACACCTCGATTCAGCTGGTCCAGGCGCTGGGCGGCGGCTTCGATGACCGGCTTGATGTACCGCATGCCTCGGGGGGCTATCCGCAGGCCCCCAATCCGCAAACAACTGGCCCGAGTCCTGACCTGACCGGCTCCTGAGACGGCAAACAAAACTCCGAAACAGCAGACAAAAAAACGCCCCTTTGAAGGGGCGTTTTTATGACGGTCATCATGGAAGGTGACGATCAGGATTCGTCATCCTGATCGCTGTTGTCATCATGATGGACCTGGGCGACGGCACGGGTGTTGTCGGCACTCTCAAGCTTGGCCAGCAGTTCCCTTGATTCGGTCTTGAAGCTTGCCAGCTCCTGGCCGGACAGGGAGCGCCCGCCGGGTAACTTGACGCGCATGGCGTTGACCTGAGAGCCGTTGGCGATGATCTCATAGTGCAGATGCGCGCCGGTGCTGCGGCCGGTATTGCCCGATTTGGCGATCTCCTGGCCCATCTTGACGCGCTGGCCGGGTTTGACCTCGGGCTTGGAGAGGTGCAGATAACGGGTCTGATAGCCGTTGTCATGGGTGATCACGATATATTTGCCTGCCAGCGGATGACTGACCACCCTGGTGACGCGGCCATCGGCCGGCGCGCGTACCGTGGAGCCGACCGGCATGGCAAAGTCGGTCCCCTTGTGCGGGGAAATACGACCCGTGACCGGGTGACGACGCTTGAGGTTGAACGGCGAGCTGATCCGATACTGACCCTTGAAGGGATAACGGTTGAAGGCCGGATCAAGCCCCTGACCGTCGGGCGTGTAGTAATCCCCGTCATGACGCACGACGGTGAGCTTGTCCCGGCCTTCGTAGTGGGCGGCCAGAATGCGCGAGTCGTAGGGCTTGCCATCGATCACGTCCGATTCGACCAGCACCTGAAATTTATCGCCATCACGCGCCGAGCGGTTGAAGTTGAGCTTTTTGCCCAGCACCGAGATCAGCTCGGCCACTTCGCCGCTGGAAAGGCCGGTAGCGCGGGCGGAAGAGCCGAAGCTGCCGCTGACCGTGCCGGCAAAAAGGCGCTGTGTTGCTTCACCGGTACGCTCAATGTCGTTGACGCTAAAGCGCTCATCCGTATTTTCGCGCTCGAAGAGATAGCCACTGCGTGTGTTTTTCATGACGCGAAGCGCCAGCAGATGTCCGTCCTTGTCGACCTTGTAATCCAGATCGCGGCCGACACGCAGGTTGGTCAGCGCCTTCTTGTCGGGCGCATCGTCGATCAGTTTGAGCACTTCACTATAGCCCAGCCCCAGACTGTGTTCGGCAAGCTCTGCGAAGGTGTCGCCTGACTGTACCTTGTAGGTTTGCCATTCAGGGATATAGGGCTCACGGGTTTCGATCTGACTGCTGAGGGAGAACTGACCGCTCAGGCTGCCATCGGCGGAACCTGCAAAGTCTTCGGTGTCGTCGTCGTTGAAGTTGTCGACATAGGACGTATGCCCCTCCATACCGTTGCCCATGCCCGTGACATGATCAGCGCTGGCAATGGTCTTCTCATTGCTATCCAGCGCTGCGCCAGCATTCATGGAAGCAAGGTTGGAAGCCACGGCCAGGGCCCGCTCGACATTGAGCTGGTCCATTCTTTCAGAGGCAGGCGCAGCGAGCGCCAGCGCGCCGGCAATTTCGAGGTGCGTCGGCTGACCAAAGGCGCGTGCCTGGTCCTGTGTCGTGGCAGCAAGTGCGACGCCCATGGGCTGGGCGACCTGCTGGAGTTCTGCCACCGTGGCATCGGTAGCAGCTGAGGTGTTCGTATTCTGGTAAAGCTGATGTGCACCCAACACGCCGACCATGGCGGTAACCGGTAGCAATAAGAGCCTGTGCGTGCGGGGTAGCGAACTGAAAATTCGCAACATGATTATGAGCGCCGTATACAGATAGATAAAAGGGATAAAGGCTGGATTACCTTACCTCATGGTCAGCGACATGCCTAGTCCGAATATCAATAATTGATAACCTTTATTATAGATTAAAGGGTATTGCCACCGGCGATGATTGACAGAGGATTATTGTGAAATGCTTGTACAAGTATAATCCTTTACATGGAAGGGTATGTCACCCCGGTCGGGCATGCCTATTGCCGCCTCCGCCGCATGACTGTCGCTCTGACGGCCCGGCGTCTTCCCGTTGGAAAAGGGTAGGGAGAACCAAATCTTCCTCATTTTTGATGCTGTATATATAAACAGCAAAGGTTGAGAGGGCAATTTTAAAGGAAGCTTTATTTGGTCTTCATATGCCGAAATGAGCCCTCTTTATTTAAAGATGAAAGAGCAAAAAAACTTGTCCATTTTTAAGAATGGAACTCAAAAATAAGACATCACCCTGATTTAATGAACGCCGATTAAATCCAGAATGTAGTGTTTTGTTATAGTGATAAAGTTTTTTTTATGTGTTTTGGCTGCCATGATTAAATATTGTTTACGTCCCTGAACCAGCTTCAAGTGTGCCGATCAGAGCATTTAGACGTCTGATTGGAAAGAAATTTTCAGTGCAGAATTGATCATGTGGACAGGGGTAAGCCTGCCGATACTTCCATGAGTTGACAGGATGTAACATGTCTCGAGTCACGCTGGTTCAATGGCAAATGCTGGCTGCAGTGGTCGACCATGGCGGTTTTGCACGCGCTGCAGAAGCGATCCATAAAAGCCCTTCCAGCATCAATCATGCGGTCCATAAACTCGAAACCCAGCTGGGCGTTCAACTGCTGGATACCAGCGCACGACAGCTGCGTCTTACCGAGTCGGGGGAGATGCTGCTGCGCCGGGCGCGTCAGTTGCTGGAAAGTGCCGATACCATTGAGGCCGTCGCCGATAGCCTTTCAGGCGGTCTGGAGGCCGAGATTACCATCGCGATCGATCAGATCCTGGCGCCGGAGACATTGTGCCTTGCCCTTGATCGCTTTTCTGCCAGGTATCCCCACACGCGGGTCCAGCTTCATGAGGCGGTGCTCAACGGGGGTGTGGAGATGCTGCTGGACAACCGCGTGGATCTTTTGATCGGCGGTCTGCCGGTGCCGGGCTATCTGGGGGAGCTGCTGGGGGCCATCCGCTTCATTGCCGTGGCGCATCCCGATCACGCCCTTCACCAGCTGGGCCGGTCGTTGGATCTGCGTGATCTGCGTCAGCATCGCCAGATCGTGACCCGCGACTCTGCCCGACGTGAACAAAACGATAGCGGCTGGCTCAAGGCCGAGCAGCGCTGGACCGTGTCTCATGTGGCGACCTGCCTGGACATTCTGGTCCGGGGGCTGGGCTTTGCCTGGGTGTCGCAGGCCCGTGTACAACCCCTGCTGGACAGTGGGCAGCTCAAGGCACTGCCGCTGCAGGCCGGCGGTATTCGAGAGGTTCCTCTTTCCCTGTACATTAATGATGTAGAAGGTGCCGGGCCTGGCGTGCAGGCCATGGCCGAGGCGCTGCGCCTGGAGTTTCGCGCTCGAGTCTGAAAAGCAGGGCGTGTGATGTGATCGCTTTTTGTGTCAACCGCATTTGAAGCGGCTATTCTCATGGCCCGAACATGAATTTTCCGGAGAGATCGCCGGGCAAGGAGACTGCCATGGGATTACTGGTCGATGGACAGTGGGTAGACCGCTGGTATGACACCAAAAGCAATAACGGCGAGTTTGTTCGCGAGTCAGCACAGCTGCGTGACTGGGTCACCCCCGATGGTGTGCCCGGCCCCGAAGGGCAGAGCAGCATCAGTGCAAGCGCCAATCGCTTTCATCTTTATGTGTCGCTGGCCTGCCCATGGGCGCATCGTGCGCTGATCATGCGTCGCCTGAAGGGGCTGTCCGAGTTGATGGGTGTCTCTGTCACCAGCCCGTATATGCTGGATGAGGGGTGGACGTATGAGCTGGACGAAGGCTCCAGCGGTGATCCGATCAACGGGGTACGCCGCCACTACCAGCTGTATACCCTGACGGATGAGCATTACACGGGACGCGTGACCGTGCCCGTGCTGTGGGACAAGAAGAAATCGCGCATCGTCAACAATGAATCTGCCGATCTGATGCGTATTTTCAATACCGCGTTTGACGAGCTGACCGGCAATCGGCTTGATCTGTATCCGGCACCGCTGCGTGAAGAGATCGATCGCATCAATGATGAGGTCTATGACCGGGTCAACAACGGGGTCTACAAGGCCGGGTTTGCCACCGAGCAGAAAGTATATGAAAAGCATGTGACGGCGCTGTTTGAAACGCTGGATCGCCTGGAGGCCCTGCTTGATGAGCGCCGCTATCTGGCCGGTGAGTATCTGACCGAGGCCGATATCCGGCTTTTCACCACGCTCGTTCGCTTTGACAGCGTCTATTACGGTCACTTCAAGTGCAATCTCAAAAGAATCGAGGATTATCCCGCACTTTCAAACTATCTTCGCGAGCTCTATCAATGGCCGGAGGTGGCCGAGACCGTCAACATGACGCACATCCAGCGTCACTACTACGGCAGCCATTCAGGGATCAATCCCAATGGCATTGTCCCCCTGGGCCCCGAGCTTGACCTTGATCGACCCCATGACCGCGAGCGACTACCGGGCAAGGGGATCTGGCAGCACTCTGTCCAATAACACGCAGCGGCCAGGGACGATCGCCATGATGGCCCCTGGCTGCTCGCCTGTCTTCGACTTTCGGCGTGCACAAACAGCCGCGCTGTGATAGATTGTGTCCACCTCGCTTGTGAAGACCCTGCCATCTCTGCTGATTCGCCCCCATTGAGACTGCCGTTGCGTAGGGGACGATTCTCCAAGGCGCCAAAGCGCCCACGCATCGATGGAGCATTGGGCACCATACGAAGGCAGTGACTGCCATGACCTGTCGGTCGCCGCGTATGACGTGTTGCCCAGATGCAATAACGGTCGCCACATGCCACGGATATCGCTGTTGGCTCGCCCGTAGTGTGAGCCAGCCATGACGATACGAGTGCGACCGGTCCGGGAACCATCCGATATGTCTATCGTTTGATGAATGCCTCCCGACCAGACATTTTCCCCCGCCGGCCCAATGCCGGCTTATAAGGTGTGACATGACTTCTACTTCCGTTGCCTCGCCGAATTTCGGTGACATGGCGCTGCTGCCTGCTGTTCTTGAATCTCTTGAGTCCCTGGGCTACGAAACGCCGTCTCCCATTCAGGCGCAGACCATCCCATCGCTTCTGGAAGGCGCTGACCTTTTGGGTCAGGCGCAAACCGGTACCGGCAAGACGGCCGCTTTTGCCTTGCCGCTGCTCTCCAAGCTCGATCTTGAGCGTCGTGAACCGCAGGTGCTGGTTCTGGCCCCGACGCGCGAACTCGCTCAGCAGGTTGCCGTGGCCTTCAGCCGCTACGGCCAGAACATCAAGGGCCTTGAGGTCGTCACACTTTGCGGTGGTCAGGACTACCGTGAACAGATGCGCGGCCTGAAAAGCGGTGGTCAGATCGTCGTGGGCACGCCGGGTCGTGTCATCGACCACCTGGATCGCGGCTCGCTGAGCCTGACCGGCCTGAACGCGCTGGTGCTTGATGAAGCCGACGAAATGCTTCGCATGGGCTTCATTGACGACGTCAAGCGCGTCCTCAAGGATACTCCGACCGACGCACAGCGCGTGTTCTTCTCGGCCACGCTGCCGCCGGAAATTTCACGCATCGTCAGCCGCTATCTGGTCGATCCGGTTACCGTACAGATCGAAGCGCGTGCCGCCACGACCACCATTCAGCAGCGCGTCTGTCGTGTGGAAGGTCCGGCCAAGATTGAAGCGCTGGCCCGTATTATCGAAGTCGAGCCGGTTGATGCTGCCATCGTCTTCGTGCGTACCCGTGCCTCCTGCACCACGCTGGTCGATCAGCTGGTCGCCCGTGGTATCGCCGCGGCGCCGCTGTCCGGTGATCTGGATCAGAGCCTGCGTGAGCGCACGGTTCAGCGCCTGAAAAAGGGCAAGGTCGACGTGCTGGTGGCCACCGATGTCGCCGCCCGTGGTCTTGACGTGCCGCGTATCACGCATGTCATCAACTTTGACATGCCCCACGACACCGAAGCCTATATTCACCGTATCGGTCGTACCGGCCGCGCCGGCCGCGAAGGCACGGCGATTGCCTTTGCCGGTGGCCGTGAAGTGCGCAAGATTCGCTGGCTCGAGCAGGCCACCGGCCAGAAAATCGACATCATGGAGCTTCCCGACGAGAAGACCATGCGTGCGCATCGCGACGAGAAGTTCAAGGCGCGTGCCGAGGCCATGCTCGAGCGCGGTCATGAGCATCAGCGTGAGATGGTCGAATCGCTGATGGCAGAGGGCATCGATCCGATCGATCTGGCCTGTGTCTTTGCAAGCCTGGCGCGTGCCGGTGAGCCGCCGATTCGCTCTTTGCCGAAATCCAACCCGCGCAGCGAGCGCCCCGAACGTGGCGAGCGCAGCGAGCGTGGCGGTGAGCGTCGTGCCCCGCGTCGCCAGGGCGGTCCGTCGGAAGGCATGACCCGCTATCGTCTGGCCGTGGGCCATCGCGATAACATCAAGCCGGGACAGCTGGTCGGTGCACTGGCCAATGAAGGTGGCATCGAAGGCGCTCGTATCGGTCGCATCGATATTCGCCAGACTCATAGCCTGGTCGAACTGCCCACCAGCCTGCCCGAGACCGTGCTGGCCAAGATGGCGCGTGCCCGTGTCGGCGGTCGCCAGCTCGAGATCAGCAAGGACGGCGGTCGCCCCGAAGGCGATAGCGAAGGTCGCGAGCAGCGTCCGCGTCGTGACGATCGTCGCCAGCAGGCCTCCTGAGGCCGTGATGCCGGTGCGCTGACAGGCGCTCCGGCATGACAGCAATACAAAAGGCCCTCTGCCCATCGGCAGGGGGCCTTTTTGCATCCGGCAAAAGCCTCGTCGGCAAGGGCGGCTGGCACCGGGTGAGTGGGGTTGTCTACGCTCAGGCAACAGCCAGGAGGAACCATGACATCGAAACGTCAGCCGTTGCATGAGTGGACCGTCGACCCCGACACCGCCATCGCGCTACAGAAATCGCTTGCACCGCGTATCAACTGCAGCGATCAGATCGGCGAAGTCGAGCATATCGCCGGGGTGGATATCGGCTTTGAAGAGGGTGGTGACATCACGCGCGCGGTAATCGTGGTCATGCGCTGGCCGTCGCTGGAGATCGTGGAGCGCGTTCTGCATCGCACGCCCACGACAATGCCCTATATTCCCGGGCTTTTGAGCTTTCGCGAGCTGCCGGCGGCGTTGGAAGCCTTTGAGCAGCTGACCATCACGCCCGATCTTTTGATGGTGGACGGCATGGGCATCGCCCATCCGCGTCGGCTGGGCATCGCCGCCCATCTGGGACTGTGGCTGGACATGCCGGCCATCGGCGTGGGCAAGAGCCGCCTGTGCGGTCAGCATGACGAGGTGCCGGAAGCACGGGGCAGCTGGGTGCCGCTGAGACATCGCAACGAGACCATCGGGGGCGTATTGCGCACCCGCGAACGGGTCAAGCCGCTCTATATCTCCACCGGCCACCGACTGTCGCTTGAAACCTCGATCAGCTGGGTCATGCAGTGCCTGACCCGCTACAAGCTGCCGGAACCCACCCGTCAGGCCGATCGCATCGCTTCTCGCCGTACCGCTGAAACGCGGCGCCCGGAGGAGGACGCCGCATCCGGACAGGATAACCTGCCGCTCTGAGGTATACCGTTATCTCGGGTATAGAACTCAGCGGTTCTGACCAAGCCATTCAAGCAGCGCGTCATGGAAGCGCTCGGGGGCCTGTACCTGTGGCGAGTGGCCCAGGTCCTCGAAGTGGACATAGGTGGCTTCCGGAATGCGCTCGGCAATCTCCGGGCCCAGCTCGTCGTAGTGCCCGAGTGTTTTCTGGACCTCCTCGGAGGCCAGCCCCTTGCCGACGGCCGTATTGTCCTGATCGCCGACCACCAGCAGGGTGGGGACCTCAAGATCCTCGAACTCGTAAACGACCGGCTGGGTGAGGACCATGTCGTAGGTCAGCGCCTGGCTCCAGGCGTTGATGTCGCGCCCTTCGCCGCGATACATGCCGGCCTGCATCTCGACCCAGCGGTCATATTCGGGTTCCCACTCACCGGCGTAGTAGGTCTCCTGCTGATACTCTCGCATCTTTTCGGCGCTGGCCTGCTTGCCACTTTCATACCAGTCATCAACGGACTGCCAGGGCACGCCCTTCGCTTTCCAGTCCTCCAGCCCGATGGGGTCGACCAGTACCAGCTGATGCGTGGCTTCGGGATACATCAGCGCATAGCGTGTGGCCAGCATGCCGCCCATGGAGTGGCCCATGATGGTGGCATTGTCGATCTCGAGATGGTCGAGCAGGGCATGGGTGTTGTTGGCCAGCTGCTGGAAGCTGTACTGATAGTGCTGCGGCTTGCTGGATTTGCAAAAGCCGATCTGGTCCGGCGCGATCACGCGATAGCCCTGCTGCGTCAACGCCCTGATCGTGCTCTCCCAGGTCGCGGCGCAGAAGTTCTTTCCATGCATCAGGACCACCGTTTCCCCGTTGGGATCGCCCTGTGGGGCCACGTCCATGTACATCATCTCGAGCGACTGCTGCTGGGAGTTCAGCTCGAAGCGATGCAGCTCCCAGGGGTAGTCGAAACCTTCCAGCCGGGGACCGTAGACCGGCCCATCCTCAGAGGTGTTATCGGCGGCCATGGCAGGCAGGGCCAGGGAAATGAATAGTGGGGCCAGCAGAAAAGAGCGCATGAAATATTCCTTGCCAGGTATCGTTGGGCGATGTCGTTGTCGTGGAGTTGCCAGATATCCATCATTTGACGGCTCTCCAGTCTGGCAAAAAATGGCAGGGCACAATGAGGCCGGTGTGGCTTTTTAAGCTCCCCTAAAGATCTGCAGGCGCACGCTCGGGCACGACCCCGAATGGTTCGATCTGTCATGATCCTTTATCACAGGCGACATGCAGGCCCTGTATCCCGGCATGGCCGGCACACAGTGCTGTCGAAGTATTCGTTTGTTTGCCATGATAGAACGCCTGAATCCACTACGCCCATCGCAATCAAAGGACCCCTGGCCATGCAGAAAAAAGGTATTGGCGATTTCTTTTTTACCATCGTTCTCTGGATCCTGATCGGTGGTCTGGCTCAGTGGCTGATGCAACATCAGCTCAATGGCGACGGGGGCAATGCCGCGATGACCGGTATTTCCACCGGCAGCAACACGGCCGAAGGCGTCGGTTTTTCTTCCTACTGGAGCGCGCTGGGGCTGGTCTCGCTCTTTTTTGCCGTCATTGCCTTCATGGCGCGGGATCTGATGCGTGACAATCCGGTGACCCGTTCGCTAAAGGTGATCGGTACGCGTCTTTTGAGCACGACCTTTGATATCGGTCTTTTTGCGCTGGGCGGCACACTCTTTTTGATGCTGAGCCCGACAGCGGTGAATACGGTGCCGCAGTGGCAGGCGCTGTTCATCGGCATCAGCCTGCCGTTTTTCATCGTCATCCTGGTGGTGCTGGGGGTGATCTGGTGCCTGCTGAGGTTCTCGCGTCTCTCGCTGGTCAGTATCCCGGCGCTCGAGTTCAAGCCGATGGTCCGCGTTGCCCTTTACCTGGGTCTGCTGGCGATTCTGGTACTGGCCGTTTGGCTGGCGCTGTAAATCTTCGCCAGATGAAAAGGGCCTCTGCGGAGGCCCTTTTTTATGGCTGAAAGCCAGTTCTTTCGCCCTTCATACAGGGCGTTAGCTCAGGCTGATATCACTTTGTCCGTTGCCGCGGGGGGCGACCCTGATCTGCACCGGTATGCGCTCATGCATGTCCTGCACATGCGAGATAACGCCCACCCGGCGGCCCAGTGACTGCAGGGCGTCGAGCGCATCCATGGCCTGTGACAGCGACTGAGGGTCGAGGCTGCCAAAGCCTTCATCGATAAACAGGGTTTCAATGGTGAGCTGGTTGGACGCCATCGAGGCCAGTGCCAGCGCCAGTGCCAGCGAGACCAGAAAGGTTTCCCCGCCCGACAGCGAATGGACAGAGCGGCGCTCGTCACCCATCTCCGTATCGATGACCAAAAGCCCCAGCTCACTGCCGCCGCGCGCCAGGCGATAGCGTCGGGCCAGGCTTTCAAGATGGATATTGGCATGCTCGATCAGCCGCTCCAGATTCCAGCCCTGGGCGATGCGGCGAAATTTCTTGCCATCAGAGGCACCGATCAATCCCGAGATGCGACCCCAGCGCGTCACTTCGCGCCGATGCTGCGCCAGCGCCTGCTCGATCTCGCGTGCCCGGTCGCGGCAGTGGTCATCATGGCGCAGGGCATGATCGGCCTCATCACGCGCGCTCTGGGCCTGCGGCAGGTGCGTCTCAAGGCTCGCCTGATGATGGGCCAGCGCCGTCAATCGTTCATTGCGCCACGCCTTCAGGGTACGCGTGTCGTTTTGGCTGGGCACGGTGGCATCGACCTGCACGGCATGCTCGCCGTAGTGCTGGCGGTGACGCAGGAGCACCTCCAGACGCTCCTGGCCCAGCAGATGGGCCTCATTGAGGCGCTGATCCGTGGCCGCCATGTCTTGTGTGAGCTTTTGATGCTGCTCGGGCGTCCAGGCCAGCAGTGCGGTCAGAGTGTCATCGTCAATGTCAGGGTGGGCTTCGCGCCACTGCGCCATGTCCTGTGACAGGTTATCGCGGGCAAGGCCCTGGTCCTCGCGCTGCTGTTGAAGCTGCAGGTGCTCCTGCTGACGCTTGCGACACTGCTCGTCACACGATGCCAGCTGCTTTTGGGTAGAGGCGAGCTGCTGCTCACATGTCTCGATGTCGCGATCGAGTGCCTCACGCCAGGCGCCGACGTCTGAATAGTGGCCAAGCTGTGTCTCGAGTGCGCCGCCCAGCCTGTCGCGCTCGCTGACCAGCGGGGCATGGGTCTCTTCAAGCGTACTGATCTGTGCGCGAACCGGAGCCACCCCGGCCTCCAGCCGTGTGGCCTCGACCTCCAGGGTGTGCAGCTGCTCCTGAAGGGGCGCTCGGGTGCGGTAATCCCGGTCAAAACATGCCAGGCGTTCGGCTTCCCTGTCATGGTGCTCCGTGATCCGGGCCTGTCGGGTCTCGAGCCAGGTGCTGCGGCTCTCCGGGGCAACGCTCAGCAGCGCCTCGCTCTCGCGACAGGCATCCAGTCGGTACCGGGCTTCGCCTCGCTGCGCCGTGAGCGTCTCGAGCTCTGCATGTCGCTGCGTGAGATGGCTGTTGAGTTCGCTGTAGCGCCCCCGCAGCTCGGCGCAGCGCTGATCCAGTGTGTCGCGGGTCTGGCGGGCCTCTTCAAGCTGGCGTTGCTCTTCACGCTCGGTGGCCAGCAGCATGGCATGGGCGGGCTGAGGCGGCGGATGGTCTGCATAGGGATGGTCATGGCTGCCACACACCGGGCACGGCGAGCCCGGTTCAAGGCCTTCGCGCATGGCGGGCACGCTGTCACTGCGGGCCGCGCGCAGGCTCGCAATGCTCTTTTCGAGCTGCTCAAGGGTCGTCCTTTGCTGATCAAGGCTCGTGCGCGTCCGGGTGCCTTCTTCGCGCAGCGCTTCAAGCGTCTTTTGATCCGCGCTTTGACGCGCGTCCAGCGCCTGGATGCGCTGCTCCAGCTGATGCCAGTGGTCGTGGGCATGCCCGAGATCGTCCAGCGCCTGTCGTTTATGACGAAACTGATCCAGCCGGTTCTGGGTGGCTTCCCGCCACTGAGTGAAGGATTCAGCGCCGTCGGTGAGCGCCTGAAGTCGTGTGTCGACTGCCTCGAGCGAGCATCGCTGCTGCTGTTCCTTCTGCCGACAGGTGGCCAGCGCCGTCTCCTGATTCGACAGGGCCTGGCGCTGTTCTTCGAGCTGCTGCTCGGTGTGACGGGCGCGCTGGAGGAGGTCGCGGTATCGCTGCTCATCCAGGGCGCACTGTTCCATCAGTGGCTGCTGCTGGCGGTAGTGCTGACGCCGCGTCTCCAGATGGGACCGGTGCGCCTCGTGCTGTTCAATGACCTCGTCGCGCTGGCGGTTGGCGGCAGCGAGGTGTTCCTGTGTAGTGCCGAGACGAGAGTCCAGTGATTTGAGCGCCTCGGTCAGCGTCTCGTGCTGCTGGAACAGATGCCGTGCGGGCGCCAGCGCATCGAGACGTGACAGCCATTGCCGCTGCCCGGCCTGTGCATGACGTTCATTCAGCGCCTGCTCATGAGCCTTGCAGGCGCTGTGCCAGTGTGATTCAAGCTGTTCATCGGTGGCATGCCAGGCCTGCTCGCGCTTGAGTGCCTGCTGCCGGGTCTGCAGCTGCTGTAGCTGCGCCAGGGTCTCGGCGGCGCGATGTTCCAGCGTGGCGCGTGTCTCGGGGTCGGCCGGCGCCTGGTGGCCGAGCTGTGCCTCCAGTTCGGCCACGTCGCGTTCACGGGCGCGGGTGCGCTGAAAGGCGGCGATGGACAGGCGCGAATAGATGTCGGTGTCGGTCAACTTTTCCAGCAGCTCGCTGCGCTGGTTGTCATCGGCTTTCAAAAAGGCGCTGAACTCGCTTTGCGCCAGCAGCACAGCGCGGGTGAACTGCTCGAAGCTCAGGCCGAGGTGCTGCGGCAGCAGGCGATCGAATTCCCGCTTTTGCGAGGTGATGACCTTTTGATCCGGCAGCGACATCAGACTCTGTTCGACGCCCTGCAGCTTGCCATCCGCCTTGTGGCGCGCCCGTCGCACGCGCCAGCAGGCCCGATAGTGTCCGCCGTCACGGCCGCGAAAATCGACCTCGGCATAGCCGCTGCTTTCCCCCCGACGCAGCAGGGTACGCGCATCCGCAGTCGTCAGGGTCTCCTCGCCGACATCGGGGGAGACGGAGTCCCGCCCGGGGGCGGTGCGAAGGCGCGGCGTGCTGCCATAAAGGGCCAGACACAGCGCGTCCAGCAGGGTGCTCTTGCCCGCGCCGGTGGGCCCGGTAATGGCAAAGAGCCCGGCGTTGTCGAGCGGGTGCTCGG
The DNA here is from genome assembly GCF_003385845.1 of Kushneria indalinina DSM 14324. Taxonomy (GTDB): domain Bacteria; phylum Pseudomonadota; class Gammaproteobacteria; order Pseudomonadales; family Halomonadaceae; genus Kushneria; species Kushneria indalinina. Next base: position 473,002 of record NZ_QRDJ01000006.1, read on the forward strand.
TGAAGTCGATGGTGTGCGGGCCACTCAGTGAGGCAATATTGTGAAGGCGAAGGGCCAGAATTCTCATGGGGTCTCCTCGGGCGGCTCATCGTCAAGCAGCTCCTGCAGCAGGGTCTGAACATCCTGCATGACCTCATCGGGCGGCGCCTCGCCATACTCGCGCGCCCAGGTACGGCTGAACAGATCCGCCGGCCCCAGCGCGTCGAGCGATTCATGCGCCTGCTGCGATGGCTGGGGCTGCGAGACCCGGGTGGTGATACTGACCAGGCGCACGGCCTTGCCCTTGAGGGCGCGCTCGATAAGGGGGCGCAGATCCACTCGAGGGGCGTCCAGCACGACGCGCACATCCAGCCAGGGCCACTGCTCGCGCGGCAGATCGGTTTGCGTGTCGTCCGGCAAGTCAGTGCCTGTCAGCGTGTCGAGAACGTCCTCCAGCGGCAGTGGGCCCACACGGTGCATGGCCACGGCGCGCGGGATGGGCAGGGATGTCACCTCCTTGAGGTGTTCGCCCTCAAGGGTGACTTCCAGCACCTGATGGGGGTAATGGGTCTCGGAGAAATCCATGGCCAGCGGCGAGCCGCTGTAGCGGATATGATCGCTGCCCACGCGCTGCGGCTTGTGCAGATGGCCCAGGGCGACATAGGCGATCTCTTCAGGGAAAAGCGATGCCGACAGCGACTCTTCACCGCCAATCACGATGGGGCGCTCGCTGTGTTCGGAGACGCTGGCGCCATGCAGGTGCGCATGACTCATGGCGATCAGCGCCTGCCCCGGCTCGCGCTTTTGAGCGCCGGCCTTAAACAGTGCCTCATGGACGCGCACCATGCCGCGAACGTAGCTGTCGCCGGGTGTGCCGGGTGCTTCTTCACCTTCCTGCCCGACCACCTGCCCAGAAGCGTCGGGCACGATGCCGGTGACTTCGGCCGGGCGTAGAAAGGGCAGTGCCAGACACCAGGCGCGGGTGACGCCGTGGCTGTCCGGCAGGGGCACCATCAGACGGTCCACGTCGGGCTCGCCGCTGTCATGCCAGAGGATGCGCCCCAGGGCATGGGTATTGAGGCGACGCAGCAGCGGGGCGGGCAGCTCGATGCGCGCGCCGCTGTCATGGTTGCCGGCGATCATGACGATGGTCAGCTGCGGCAGGCGCTCATGCGCACCGATCAGGAAATCGTAGAGCAGTGACTGGGCCGCCATGGAGGGATTGGTGACATCAAAGATGTCGCCGGCGATCAGCAAAACGTCGGGCGCTCGCTCGTCGAGCGTATCCAGCAGCCAGTCAAGAAAGTGGCGGTGTTCGTTGTGGCGCGACTGGCCGTGAAAACGCTGGCCAAGATGCCAGTCAGCGGTATGGATCAGTTTCATCAAACGCTACCGTCATGAGAGAGGAGCCAAGGGTAATGGAATCCTTCGGCCGTGATCGAGCGATGGTGGAAATCATGCGGGCATCGAGGATGTAATGACAGGGCCGATCTCGGTGTGATCGCAGGAGTGGCGTGTCAACGCAGCGTTTCTCAAGCCAGGCATAATGGGAACGCGTTGGCGATACGGGTATATTCCTGCTCCATCGCCGGGCAGGCGGTGACGTGGGTGGCTCTGCAAGGGGCCGGGCACGCCTGTGCAGGCGGTGTGAAAAGGACTCGGGCGTCAGACGGTGACACAGCGTCACCATGTTTTACGCAAGGGTAAAGGAACCGCCAATGCATAAGATGGTCGATTCTGGTTAACCTTGGGTCATCCGAAGGCCTCATGATGGGCTGACCCTGTATCAACTCAACTCTGGATGGCGGCTCAGGCAGGGTCGTATCGTCTTAAAAGGAAAGTCTTGTCCATGGATCGAAGAACTCTACTCAAGGCGTCGGCTGCGCTCTCTGCGCTGGGCATGTCGACCAGGTCCCTGTTGGCTCGTGCCAGTGGCAACAACAACCGTGGTCCGGGTGAGGGGATTGGAATGGCGCTGGATGACGAGGGCACCGATTTCGATTTTGACTGGCTCAAGTCACACGCCCGGGATATGGCCGGATCCGAGCATCAGGACACCACCGAGACGCTGCCTGATACGCTGACGCTCGATAACCTTGATCCGCATGAATACCAGGCCATTCAGTATGATCAGGATCATGCCCTGTGGTCGGATCGCGGCAATTCAGCGGTTCAGGCACAGTTCTTTCACGTTGGCATGCAGTTCAACCAGCCGGTGCGCATGCACAGCGTGGTGGATGGCAAGGCCCATGAGATCCATTTTCGCCCCGAGCTGTTTAGCTATGAAGGCACGGGTATCGATGTCGATCAGCTCAAGAACCATGATCTGGGTTTTGCCGGCTGGCGGGTATCGCGTAACCCGGATTTTTCGGCGCTGGCCAACGTGGTCTCCTTTCTGGGCGCCAGCTATTTCCGCGCCATCGACAAGAATAATCAGTTCGGTCTGTCGGCACGGGGGCTTGCCATCGATACCGCCATGCCGCCGGAAGAGGGCGAAGAGGAGTTTCCGGTCTTCACCCATTTCTGGTTCGACGAGCCATCGGCCAATCGTGCCCGCTTTACCGTCTATGCCCTGCTGGACTCTCCCAGTGTCACGGGCGCCTACAAGTTCGACATCGACTGTCAGTCCGAGCGGGTGGTCATGGGTGTGGAAGCCAATGTCTATCCGCGCAAGAGCATCGAGCGTCTGGGCATTTCACCCATGACCAGCATGTTCCTGACCGGGACAAGCCAGCGGTTGCGCCGTGATACGGTCGTGCCCCTGATTCATGATTCCGACCGTCTTTCGATCTGGAGTGGTGACGGCGAGTGGATCTGCCGTCCGCTCTATAACCCGGACGTTTTGCAGTACAACACCTTCGAGGATGAAAATCCGCGCGGCTTTGGACTGGTCCAGGATGATCACGACTTCGAGCACTATCGTGACGTGGTCAACTATTATCATGCGCGCCCGAGCCTGTGGTGCGAGCCGACCAGTGAGTGGGGCAAGGGGTCGATCACGCTGATCGAGCTTCAGACCATGGGGGAAACGGTCGATAACATCGCTGCCTTCTGGCAGCCCGCCGAGCCGGTCGAGGCGGGGCAGGAGCTTAGCTACAGCTACAACCTGTACTGGAGCCCGCATCCGCCCGTCAGGCCCTCCGTGGGTCAGGTCGACAAGACCTGGACCGGTATCGGCGCGGTACGCGACGGCTGGATCCCCGGTGAGCATTCACCGAAGACCTGGGCGCGTCGCTTTGCCGTCGACTTCCGGGGCGCGCCCATCAATGACATGCCGGCCGATGCCGGGATGGAAGCGGTCGTGTCGGCCTCCACCGGTGAGACGCAGGTCGTATCGGTCACCAAGCTGGGCGGCCCGCTGCAGATGTGGCGCGCGCAGTTTGACTGGTATCCCAAAAGCGAGCAGACCGACCCGGTGACGCTGCGGGTCTATCTACGCCAGGGCAACCAGACGCTGAGCGAAACCTGGCTTTACCAGTTCGTGCCGCCGGCACCCAATGATCGCAACTGGGATCACCACGGCTGAGCCGAAAGGCGCCGGCAGTGTTGCGACGGGCCCTGCGGGGTCCGTTGTATTTTGTGGCGCCTGAAGGGTAACGCCTGCCTGTTGCGAGGGGTACACTAAAGGCGTTATCCGTTGACCGATAAGTGCCGGAACTTTTCAATGACCGAGCTATTGCCGCGTCCCTTTGTCTTTCTTCGCCACGGCGAAACCTTCTATAACCGTGCCTATCTCATTGCCGGCAGCCCGGATGTGCCGTTGACCCCGTACGGTGAATCTCAGGCGCACGACGCCAGCGCCGTACTGGGTAGGCAGGCATGGTCTCACGTTGCCGTCAGCACAATGTTTCGGGCGCGCAAGACCGCGCGGCTGGCCCTGCCCGAAAGCAAGCTGCATGTTTACGCAGGGCTTCGAGAGCGTGACTGGGGCGCGTTGGAAAAAACGCCCATCCAGGACCCCATGCCCTATTTCGAAACCCCGGACGGGGGCGAGTCCTGGGCTGATTTTCAGCGCCGGGTGCTCGACACCCTCAATGAACTGCTGACACGCTTTGAATGCCCGCTGGTGGTGGCGCACTCCGGTGTCTTCCGGGTGATCTGCAATGTGACCCAGGGCCATCCGTATGGCGCCCGCATCGGCAACGTGGCCCCCATTTTGTGCCAGCCTCCAGCGCAGGAAGACAATGTCTGGCAGCTCACGCCCTGGCAGGGATAGTGCAGGGCAGACGAGCGCGAAATCTGTATCCGCCCTTCAAGGTGTCTGTATTGAGGGGTGATTCATGTGAACCATCAGGAGTACCTTGCATGACAACAGTAGGCTATGGCGATGACCGGGTTGACGTTGGCGGCCAGTTTTCCGCGCCGGGTGACAGTGCGCCGTCCTTTGCTCTGACCGGCCGGGAGATGAACGACGTCTCGCTTGAGGATTTTGCCGGGCAGCGCAAGGTGCTCTCGATCGTGCCCAGCATCGATACCGGCACCTGTGCGACGTCCACGCGCAAGTTCAATGAACAGGCGTCACGGCTGGAAAATACGGTGGTACTGGTCATCTCGGCAGATCTTCCCTTTGCCGCCGGACGCTTTTGTGGCGCCGAAGGACTGGATAACGTGCTGATGCTGTCCACCTTCCGTCACCACACCGATTTTGTTCAGGCCTACGGGGTCGATATTCAGAGTGGTCGCCCGCGTGGTCTTTGCGCTCGTGCCGTGCTCGTGCTCGATGAAAATGATCAGGTACTGCACAGCGAGCTGGTCGATCAGATCAAGAATGAACCCGATTATGAGGCGGCATTATCGGTTCTGTAGAAAGATCACATATCGGCTGGAGTTGTCAGTACGACAGGACTGACTATCCTTTCAGTGAGTGTCCTGCGATGTCGGCAGGACACAGGGACTCATGAATATTATCTGCACCAGGGAGGCATGCAATGGCCATTCAGAAGAAAGGTTCTGCCGAATGGGGAGGAAGCCTGAAGCGAGGCAAGGGCGTTGTCTCCACTGAAAGTGGGGCGCTCAAGGAAAACCCCTACGGTTTCAATACCCGTTTTGAAGGCCAGCCGGGTACCAATCCGGAAGAGCTGATCGGGGCTGCTCATGCCAGCTGTTATTCCATGGCCCTGTCCATGATTCTGGGGCAGTCGGAGCTGGAGCCTGAAAGCATCAAGACAGAGGCGACGGTGACGCTGGATCAGGACGACAGCGGCTTTTATATCAGCAAGGTCGCCCTGACAACGGTTGCCCGCGTGCCCGGCGCCGATCAGGAAACCTTCGAAAAAGCGGCCAACGATGCCAAGGAAGGATGCCCGGTATCACGCCTTTTCAATGCTGATATTACCCTTGATGCACGTCTTGAGGGCTGATTCCCGGATTCGGTGAATCGCTTGTTATCAGACAGGAAGGGCCCCGCCAAAAGCGGGGCCCTTTTGCATGACTGGCCCTTGTAGGGTTCAACGCTCTCGGGGCGCGCCCGGTTCTTCCAGTATGCCCGGGAAAATATCGTAAAAGGTGTTGGAGGCGATGCCGATCAACACAATATCGTTGCCGATTCGACGCCAGGCATATCCCTCATAGCGGGGCAGGGCCTGTTTGACGATGTCGGGCAACTGCTCACTTTCGACATTCTCCGGTAACCGTTCGCCCATCTTCAGCGGACTTGCCACGGTGTCAAAGGTGCGACGCTTGAAGTCTTCCCTGTGGGCGCCAAGGGTTCGGATGACCAGATTACGATCCACCCGTGGTCCGCTTTTGGGCTCGCGAACGGCGATGGCGCCCGGCGAGGTCTGATAGCCCTGCTGGCCCTGGGAGGCTGCCTGTGCCGGGTCTGGCAACAGTAGCGCCATCAGCAGGGCAAGGCTCAGGGGACTTGTCATAAACGCTGGACACATGCGCATTCCAGTTTCCTTCCAGCAAAAATATTGAAGCCGGATTACATTTTTTGGCGCCTTGGGTGGCGACGTTGTAATCCTCATGATGTTTGTAGTGACATACTTTGTGCGGCTGCATATGCAAGGGGCCGCTTTCTCGAAAGCGGCCCCGCAAGACGGACGAAAGGGTCATGGTGACGCAACAGGCATTCAATGCACCCGCCAGTCCTTTCCCGGACGAATAATACTGGGTGCCGGTGCCGAACCATACTTTTCATAATACGCCTGGCGCTGGCGCCATTCAGCGCGCTGAAGGCGATGTTTGAGCTGAACAAAGCCTTCCTTGTGATCGTATTCACTGTCATCGATCAACATGCCGGACGAGCGGCAGAAAGCTGAAGAAAGGTCTGTGTCTCCCTTTCCTGCTGTTTCAGCAGACGTTAAGTTGCGTCTGAAAAATTTCATGAGGCTCCCTCCCTTGTACTGTAACCAAAATGTTGCTTTTATCATGGGTACAGTATCGACAATGGCCTGATCCGTGGCTGTGCCGTTACGTTGTGTGACAGTATAGATGGTTATATCAGCAAAATTCACCCTCCTGCATCAATGATCCTTCACGGCGCTGCCCATGTCGGCTGTCACGCGCTGCCTACTCTTCGGGCTCCATCGGTGACATGCCGCCCGCCGGGGACCATCCGCCGGGACCATTCTGTCATTATAGATTCGATTTGATCCGGCAACGCAGAAAGCCATGACATCAATCTTGAGAATCTACTCTGACATCACGTCGCCCAGCGTTTGCATGAAGCGCTCGCCCCGGTCGAGCTGTTCCAGGGAGATGAACTCATCGGCGCGATGGGCCTGTTCGATGCTGCCGGGGCCGCAGATAACGGCCTGCAGGCCGGCCCGCTGGAACTGCCCGGCTTCGGTGGCATAGGCCACGGCCTGTTCCTGCTCCTGCACTCCCAGTTTGTCCAGCAGCGCCATGGCCCGGTCGTTGTCGCGGTGTTCAAGTCCCGGCACGGTGTCGGTCAGGGTGGTGGTCTCGATGGCAAAGTCGGCATTGACGGCCTTGAGAGTGGCTTCGAGTTCGTCGCTGTACTCGCGAAAGCGCTCGAAAACGGCTTCGAACCCTTCTTCGGGTAGATGGCGAATCTCCCAGTTGAATGCACAGTGCTGCGCCATGATGTTGATGGCATTGCCGCCTTCGATGGTGCCGACGTGCAGGCTGGAGTGGGGCACATTGAAGGCGTCATTGAGATGCCCCTCTTCGGCCAGCTCGCTCATGATGTCCTCGATGCGGCTGATCAGTCGTGACGCCACATGAATGGCCGAGATGCCCTGATTGACCTGGCTTGAGTGGGCGGGCACACCATGGACCACCGTTTTAAGCGTGGTAATGCCCTTTTGCAGCGTCACCGGCGCCATCAGAGTGGGTTCGCCCACAATGACGGCAGCGGGTTCGGGATGATGCCTGACCAGATGCTCGATCATGCGGGGTGCGCCCAGGCAGCCGATCTCCTCATCATAGGAGAAGGCCAGCCAGATGGGACGCTTGAGATCACGCTGGCACCAGTCCGGTACGCCGGACAGCGCGCAGGCCAGAAAGCCCTTCATGTCGCAGCTGCCCCGGCCATAAAGCCGCCCGTCCCGCTCGGTCAGCGTAAAGGGGTCGCTCTGCCAGGTCTGGCCTTCAACGGGGACGACATCGGTATGCCCGGACAGGACCACGCCGCCGGCCACATCAGGGCCGATGCGAGCCAGCAGGTTAAAGCGCTCGCCATCATCGCTTTCGATGCGCTCGTGCGTGACGCCATGGGCATCAAGAAACTGTTCGACCCATTCGATCAGGGCCAGGTTGGACTGTCGGGATAGCACGTCAAAGCCGACCAGCGTGGCCAGAATGTCGCGGGCGGCGGTCGGCAGTGAAGCAGGTGTGGTCGTCATGGCGTTCTCGATAGCTGAACAGGAGGAAAGGGATGACCCGCCGGACATCAAAAGGGCAGGTCCTGACATAAAGTGTAACGCAGCCTCGGCGCCATGAAAGATCGCGCCGCGTCGGGAACTTCTGTCGACTTTTGTGCGTGATTTTTCTGATATGATCAGCTTCGGCTCAGCCGGCATCCATCTTGCGTGATCCGCAAGCGCCGGCAGCCCACGTCGCGTGATCCGCGATCAGATTGACTCTGTATGTGCCACGTCAACTGTTTTTTAGATAGCGACCTTCCCATGAACAATGCCGATTCAAACGGACCATCGACGTCCGTGACGCGTCCGCTGGGCGCCCGCGATATCAAGACACTGGGGCTTTCCGCACTGGGCGGTGCGCTTGAGTTCTACGATTTCGTTATCTTCGTTTTCTTTGCCAGCGTAGTCGGCCAGCTGTTTTTCCCGCCTGAAATGCCCGAGTGGCTGCGTCTGGTGCAGACCTTTGGCATTTTTGCCGCCGGCTATATTGCTCGCCCCATCGGCGGAGTCATCATGGCGCACTTCGGCGACCGTCTGGGCCGCAAGAAGATGTTCATGCTTTCCATCATGCTCATGGCCCTGCCCACGCTGATCATGGGCCTTTTGCCCACCTACGCCACCATCGGTTATCTGGCCCCGATTCTGCTGCTGGCGATGCGCATGCTGCAGGGCGCGGCCATCGGCGGCGAAGCGCCCGGGGCCTGGGTCTTCGTGACCGAGCACGTGCCGGCCCGGCACACGGCCTTTGCCACCAGTACCCTGTCAGCGGGTCTGGTCGCCGGTATTTTGCTGGGTTCTCTGATGGCGACCGGGCTGAACTACGTCATGAGCGAAGAGACCCTCTACAGCTGGGGCTGGCGCGTGCCGTTTCTGGTCGGCGGCGTACTGGGCTTCGTGACGCTTTACCTGCGTCGCTACCTGCACGAAACGCCGGTATTTACCGAAATGCAGGAGAACAAGTCCCTCTCCGAGGAGCTGCCCATGCGCACGCTGCTGCGGGACTACCTGCCGGGCGTGGCCATCTCCATGATTGCCACCTGGCTTTTGACTGCGGCAGTGGTGGTCACGATTTTGATGACGCCCACGCTGCTGCAGAGCTTTGCCGGCATCGATCGCGGGCTGACGCTGCAGGCCAACTGTGTGGCGATCGTCTGTCTGATCATCGGCTGTCTGAGCGCCGGAGCGCTGGCGGATCGCATCGGGGATGGCATCGTGCTGGTGCTCTACTGTGCGGGCCTTGGCATCACCTACTTCTATTTCTTCTGGCTGATGCATTTTGATGTCTCGATGCTGTTCCCGCTCTACGCGCTTGTGGGCTTTTTCGGCGGGCTGACCGGTATCGTGCCGGCGATTGCGGTCAAGTCGTTTCCGGCCGCCATTCGCTTCACGGGGCTGTCGTTTTCCTACAACGTGGCGTATGCCATCGCCGGCGGTCTGACCCCCATGATCGTGACCACCTCGATCGAGAGCATGCCGATGTCGCCCGCCTGGTATGTGGCCATGGTCATGACCGTGGGCGTCGTCATGGGCTGTTTGCTGGCCAGACGCCATTATCACTACCGCGCAGCGCCGGCGCACTGAGACAGACTTTCCAGTCAGACGCTTATCAGCCAGGCTCATTTGAGCCTGGCTTTTTTGATGGCCATGTTAAGAGTCATCAATTTCAAGCGATCACTTTATGGACAAATCTCTCAGGGAGACACAGATGGAGATCACGCTCGAGGGCAAGACAGCGCTGGTGACCGGTGCCAATCGCGGTATTGGCGCGCACATGGCCGAATCACTCGCCCGGTCCGGCGCCAACGTGGCCTTTCATACGCGCAAGCCGCGCCAGGAGGTCAATGACACCGCCGAGCGACTGGCAAGGGAGTGTGGCGTCAAGACCGGTGTGGTAGTGGCGGACCTGGGTGATCCGAATGCCGTGGACGACATGTTTCTGCAGTTTGACGATCAGTTCGAGCAGATCGATATCCTGATTAACAATGCAGGCTTTGAAAACGCCCACGCGCTGGAAGACATGCCGCGCGAGGACTGGCAGTCCCTGATGAACGTCAACCTGAATGCGCCGTTTTACTGCTCGCAGCACGCTGCCCGACGCATGAAACAGGCCGGCAACGGTGGCGTCATCATCAACGTGCAGTCGATCCACGATGAAGTGGTCAGAAAGGGCGTGGCGCACTACAGCGTTGCCAAGGCCGGTCTCAAGACCCTGACGCGCGCCGCCGCCGTGGAGTGGGGCGAGTACGGCATCCGCGTGGTGGGGCTTTCTCCCGGCGCCATTCAGACCGATATCAACCGCGAGGACAACGAGGCGCTGGGCATCGACAACATGAACAGCTGGATCCCACTGGGCTTTATCGGCGAGACGAAGGATGTCGCCGGTGTCACGGTTTTTCTGTGCTCGGAAGAGGCGCGCTACATCACTGGCACCACCCTCTATGTTGACGGCGCCTTCATGCACAACGTCATGCGCTATGATATGCGCCCGGATCATGACCTGGGCGTCTAGTAGCCCCGGTGCGGCGCGCCCCGAAAGCGAGGGTCGCGCCATCCCCGCCCCGTGAAGGCTTCGCAGCTCCCGGCGGTACAGGTAGGATAGGCGGCTCCTACCGTCTGCTGTGCCTCCGGGAGCGCGATGTTTACTGTCCTGCATGCCAATCATCTCGAGGATCTGCGCGATCTGGCCACGGCCCTGTCAGAGCGCGACCCGCTGGCGCCGCTTGAGAGTGAAACCTTTCTGGTGCAGTCCAACGGCATGGCGCAGTGGCTGCAGCTGTGCCTGGCGCAGCATCATGGCGTGGCGGCCTCGCTGGACTTTCCCCTGCCTTCAAGCTTTGTCTGGCGCGCCTATCGCGCCGTGCTCGGCGATGACATTCCCAAACGCTCGCCCTTTGACAAGGGGCCGATGACCTGGCGATTGATGCGGCTGCTGCCGCGTCTTTTGCGTCAGAGCGAATTTGCCCCGCTGGCCCACTATCTCGATGACGAAATGCCCGTCGAGGCGCCTGCCTCCGAGGTAGAGCCCTGCGGCGAGCGCAAGAGCTATCAGCTGGCCTCAAGGCTGGCGGATCTGTTCGACCAGTATCTGGTCTACCGGCCCGACTGGATGGCGGCCTGGGCGCAGGGCGAGACCGCACCTGCCGATATCGCCCCGGTGGATCATTGGCAGCCTGTGCTCTGGCGGGCGCTGCTGGAAGATGCCTCCGACGAGGCGCAGCGCCATCACCGCGCGGCGCTGCATGATCGCTTTCTGGCCCACGCCCGCGCCCTTGAGTCCGTGCCGAAGGGGCTGCCGCGCCGACTGTTTGTCTTTGGCATTTCGGCACTGCCGTTTCAGCTGCTCGAGGCGTTGCACGCCCTGTCCGGTGTGATGGATGTGGTGCTGATGGTGGCCAATCCGTGTCGCTTTTACTGGGGCGATATCGTGGCCGATCGTGAAGCGCTGCGCGCCAGGCTCAGGCGTGAAAGCCATCGCCAGCGCCACCAGGCCGCCCCCACCCTCGAAGGTCTGGATAATGAAACGCTGCATCTGAGTGCCAACCCGCTGCTGGCCGGCTGGGGCGCGCAGGGGCGTGATTTCATCGAGGCGCTCTATGACTTCGAGGCCGACAACGCCTTCGACATGGAGCACGACATCTTTCGCGACCCGCAGCAGACGGCGCCGTCGAGTCTTTTGCACCAGCTTCAACAGGAGGTGCTGGATCTGGTCCATCCGGCCCGGCGCGCCGAAGAAGAGGGCGGCAAGCGGTTGATCGAACGCGATGATCGCTCGCTTGCCTTTACCCGCGCCCATTCGCCGCTGCGGGAAGTCGAGATCCTGCATGACCAGATGCTCGATGCCTTCGATCGCGATTCGAGTCTGCGGCCGCGGGACATGGTGGTGCTGGTACCGGACATCGAGCGCTACGCCCCGCTGATTGATGCGGTCTTCGGTCAGATCCCGCGGGATGACGCGCGCTACATTCCCTATACGGTCTCCGATCGTATCGCCTCTGGCGCGAGCCCGTTAATGAGTGCGGCGCTGTCGCTGCTGGAACTGCCCGAGCGGCGCCTTGGGGTCAGCGAGGTGCTCGACTGGCTGGAGGTGCCGGCCTTTCGCCGTCGCTTTGGCATCGAGGAGGACGAGCTCGAAAAACTCTCGCAGTGGCTGGCCGGCAGCGGCGTGCGCTGGGGTCTGGACGGTGAACATCGCGACACCCTGGAGCTGCCGGGGCTTTCAGAAAACACCTGGCAGTTCGGGCTGGACCGCATGCTGCTGGGCTTTGCCATCGGCGAGGGCAGCTTTGACGGCATCCAGGCCTATGATGAGATCGGCGGGCTGGAGGCCGACCTTGCCGGGCGCCTGGCCGAGCTGATGACGCGCCTGAGGCACTGGTACCAGCATCTGAAAACCCCCGTGAGCATTGATGACTGGGTGGCGCGGCTGGAGGAGATGCTCGATGCGCTGTTCGAACCCGTCGAGCAGAACGATTTTGACATCCTCGAGCGGCTCTCACGCGCCGCCCGGACGCTGGCGGAAGAAGGTGAGTGTGGTGATTTCAATGAGGCGCTGCCACTGGCGGTCTTTCGCGAGGCGCTGACCGACCGTCTCGATGAGGGCGGGCTGGCCCAGCGCTTTCTGGCTGGGCGGGTCAACTTCGCAACGCTGATGCCCATGCGGGCCATTCCGTTTCGCCATACTTGGCTTTTGGGGATGAACGACGGCGACTATCCTCGGGTGCGCCTGCCGCAGGATTTTGACCTGATGGCCACGCGCCATCGCAGTGGCGACCGCTCGCGTCGTGACGACGACCGCTATCTGATGCTCGAGGCGATGCTGGCCACTCGCGAGGCGCTGACCATTTCCTGGGTGGGGCGCGACCAGCGCGACAACAGCGAGCGCGCACCCTCGATTCTGGTTAGCGAACTGCTCGATACCCTGTCGATGGGCTGGCGGGCCGAAGCGAGTGACTCCGAGGCTGCGCTGCTGGCGCGTTTGATCACCACGCACCCGCTGCAGCCCTTTGCGCGCGCCTATTTCGCCTTTGATGAGACAGCGGATGCCGCCGAGCGCCCGGCACGACTGTTTACCTTTGAAAGCAGCTGGGAAAGCGTCCACCACCCCGGACCGGCCGCCGCCGCTGAACCGCTGGGGGCGGCAGCGCCGCCTGAGGAGGCCGCAGGACTTGATGACCTGGAGCGGCTGCTGAGGCGGCCCTGGTCGATCTGTACGGCCGGTCGGCTGGGCATTCATTTTCATCCGGTCGCGGTGCCGGAGGAGGACGCCGAGCCCTTCGCGCTGGATGGCCTTGAGCGCTTCAGCTTCAAGCAGCATCTGCTGGAGGGCGCCCGTCGCGAGCGCGATTTAAGCGAGATGTTGGATGAGGCGCGTCGCAAGGGCATGCTGCCGGCGCTGGGCTTTGGTGAGCGGCTGGCAGAAGATCTGATCAAGCCCCTGAGACAGCAGCTTACCCGGTGGCACGAGCTGACCGACGCGCTGGTGCCGGTCGAGGCGATGCGCATCGAGCTCCGGGACGAGGCAGGCACTCCCGTGCTGGCGGATCGCATTGACGGGCTGTGGCGCAACGAGGCGGGCGTGCTGTGTCGCTGCGTGCTGGCGCCGGCCCACTTCGGCCACCTGCGCCGCGATCGTGGCGGACGACTGACGCACTACGGCAAGCCGCATCGCCTGGTACGGGCTTGGCTCGAGCAGCTGGCGCTGGCCGCCATGGGGGAGCACGTGCTGGCAACGATCCTGTTCGAGGATCGTCAACTGGATCTGCCGGTAATCTCTGCTGACGACGCTCGCGCCACACTTTCGTCGCTGTGTCAGCAGTGGCGCGAGGCGGGAGATGCCCCGGTGCCCACGACGCTGGAGCTGGCGCTGGAGTATTTTGCCGGCTGGCCCAAAAGCGCCGATGACGAAAGCGAGAGTGACTACCGGGAGGCGGGGCTTGAACGCGCCCGGGCCTGCCATGAGGAGGCCAGCTTCAACGGGCCGGCGGCGCTGCGCGAGCGCGAACCCATGCTGGGCGAGCTGTGGCCGCGCTTTGACGCCCTTGGTGAGGCCGGTTTCGAGCGCGCCACCCGGGCGCTGTATATGCCCTTTATGGTCACGATGGCGGCGCTGGCCGATGGCGGGCGCGGCGCCGCGGGCGAGCAGGGCGCTTAAAGTCCCAGCTGATTGAGCCCCGGATGGCCCTGCGGGCGGGGACCCGGGGTGGGCCAGCGGAAACGGCGCTCGCCATCCTCGATGGGGATCTCGTTGATGCTGGCTTCGCGGCGCACCATCAGGCCGTGCTCGTTGAACTCCCACATTTCGTTGCCGTAGGCGCGATACCACTGATCGGAGCGGTCGCGCCACTCATACTGAAAGCGCACGCCGATGGTGTTGTCCGTAAAGGCCCAGAGCTCCTTGCACAGGCGATAATCGTTTTCGCGCTGCCACTTGCGGCGCAGGAATTCGATAATGGCGTCACGGCCCTGGAAGAACTCCGTACGGTTGCGCCAGCGTGAATCCTCGCTGTAGGCGCCGGCGACCTTCTCGGGCTGGCGGGTATTCCAGGCATCTTCGGCGGCACGCACCTTCTGGCGGGCAGTGTCCATGTCAAACGGGGGAAGCGGCGGGCGACTTTCCATGCGGCGACTCCATCACACGAGAGAAGAGGGAGGCTCAGGCTAGCATGTTCATGGGAGCGTGTTCATGAGGGCGCTTTCATGAAGACAGTGCCTGACACGGCGAGGCAATCATGAGGCTGCTATCCTTGTGATCATTATTCCCCTTTCTCCTCTCGGAGTATCCGAATGCGTCATCTCGATCTGCAGGTGATCCAGCAGGCTCGTGAGTGGGCCAGCGCCCACGCCACGATCTGGCTGTGCACCGTGTTAAGCACCTATGGCTCTTCACCCCGCGCGCCCGGCTCTATGCTTGTTGCCACCGGCGACGGGCAGCATGTCGGCTCGCTCTCTGGCGGCTGCGTCGAGGAAGCCTTCATCGAAAGTCTTCAGGACGGCGCCTTTTCGAAGCCGGCCACCATCGTGCGCTACGGCGAAAGTCAGGAGGAGAGCCAGCGTCTACAGCTGCCCTGCGGCGGCGTGCTGGAGGTGCTCATCGAGCGCCTTGAGGTGAGCGATGAGCTGAAGGTGCATCTGGAAGTCCTGGAAGCGACGCTTCTGGGCCGCAAGCGCCTGATTCGCCGGGTGGATCCGGAAACCGGCCGCTATCGCGTCGTGCTGGATGAATCGCCCAACGGGCCGGCCGTGGCACGCGATGATCAGGGGCTGGTGCAGATTCGCATCGGCCCGGCCCTGCGCCTGATTCTGGCCGGCATTTCGCCGGTGGCCGGCTTTTGCGCCCAGTTTGCCCGCTCGCTGGGCTATGAGGTCATCGTCTGTGACCCGCGCGATGATGTCCGGCGTGATTTCATCGCCGCCGGGCACGGCGAGGGCGTTGAGATACAGGCCGCACTGCCGGCGCTGTTTATCGCCTCGGGTGCCTGCCATGAAGCCACTGCCGTGGTCGCGCTGACCCACGATCCGCGCATCGATGATCCGGCCATGATCGAGGCGGTCAGAACGCCGGCATTCTATATCGGCGTGATGGGCTCGCAAAGGACCTCGCAAAAGCGTGCCGAGCGGCTCAAGCGCTCCGGCGGACTGAGCGATGAAGAGATTGCAAGGATTCACATGCCGATCGGCATGGACCTGGGCAGCAAGGCGCCCGCCGAGATTGCGCTGTCCGTGGTGGCCGATGTCATGCGCATTTATAACGGCAAGGCGGGCGAGACGCGCCTTGCGGCCTCGCCTGTGGCCACCGCGGTCTGATGACAGGGCCGCGGGACGATCATCCGCAGGGCACCCCCGGAGTACTGGGGCTGATACTGGCGGCGGGGCACAGCCGGCGATTTGGCGGCGACAAGCGTCTGGCCGATTTTTCCGGGCAGACGCTGCTGGCGGCTACCACGCTGGCCCTGCAGCCTCATGTTGCTTCCGTCACCGTTATATTGCGACACGGCGAGCGCCCCGAAGCGCTGGGGCTGCCGGCAGACACTGATGTCGTGCAGGCACCTTCGACGCCCATCGGCATAGGGGTCAGTCTGGCAGCCGCGGTGTCCGAGCTGCTCGCCTCAACCGAGCCCCGACATCAGCAGGGCGAGGCGCTGGCGCTGATGCTGGGGGACATGCCCCGGGTGCGCGCCGATACCTTGCACAAGCTGGTGGCACAGGCGCGCCACGATCTCATCGTGCGTCCCTGCCATCAGGGCATTCCGGGGCATCCCGTGGTGTTTGGTCGACGGTTCTGGCCGGCACTGGCCGACCTCGACGGTGACGAGGGCGCCCGGAAGCTTCTGAAACGCCATCAACAGCAGGTCGTCATGCTGGCAGTCGATGACCCGGGTATCCTCAACGATGTCGATACGCCCGCTGATCTACCTTCTCCCCAATGAAACGAGATCCCATGGTCCGAGTTGCGCTCTTTGCCGATGTCCAGAACATCTATTACACCGCCCGCGAAACCTTTGGCTGTCAGGTCAACTACGCCGCACTCTGGCGTCATGCGGTAGGGGAAGATACGGTCGTGGCCGCCTATGCCTATGCCATCGAGCGCCACGACCCGCGCCAGCAGCAGTTTCAGCATGCGCTTCGCGATATCGGCTTTGAGGTGCGGCTCAAGCCCTTCATTCAGCGCCGTGATGGCAGCGCCAAGGGCGACTGGGATGTCGGGATTACGCTGGATGTGTTCGAGACGGCGAAGAGTGTTGACCGGGTCGTGCTGATCTCGGGGGATGGCGACTTTGCCGAGCTGCTCACGCGCATTCGACAGCGTTTTGGCGTCAAGGCCGATGTGTACGGGGTTCAGGCGCTGACCGCCCAGGCCCTGAGGCAGGCCGCCGATCATTTTGTGCCGATTGAAGGCAGCCTGTTACAAAATACCCGGCGCTGAGCCGGGCATATCCCGTGTTACTGCACGCTGTAGTGATGGCCCGCCAGACACGCCGCCAGCGCGCGCTGATAGGTGTTGGCCTGCAGACGCGAGGGCGGCTCCAGCGTGGTCGCGGGGTTAAAACCGCTCTGATCGATGGACCAGCGATGGCATAGACCGCGGTCCTGCTGCTGCTGACGAAGCGTTTGATCGTTGATGGGGTAGGCGATGACATCGAACATGTCGGCACCGGCCATCTGAACCTCACGCGGTGTGGGCGTTGGCGTGTAGCGAGCGTCACTGCCGGAGGCCGCAAACCAGGTGCCGCGCGCGAGATAGTAGCGCTGATCACCGACCCAGATCGGGCGGGCATCATCGGGCAGGCCGGCACGATCAAGGGCGGGTGGGGCAGCCTGGGCAAGCGTTGCCGCCAGAAGCAGAGAAGGCAGTAGCGCGCTGATCAGGTAGTGAGGCAGGGCGAGAGACTTGACCATGAATGGACTCCATGACGCGTGACAGGCACCGCGACAGGGGCGCCCTGGTGTCATGCCAGGGTATACGACAGGAGCACGCAGCGCCATGACCCGTCACCTTTCAGTATCGCGCGTTCGCGCCATGACGCTGGCCGCGCAGGGATTCGGTGCCGACCGCGACGGCCCCGAGCCGGACAATCGAGCGCTTTTGAGCCTTGTCCGCAGGCTGGGGCTTTTGCAGATCGACAGCGTCAACGTGCTGTGCCGCGCCCACTACATGCCGCTGTATTCCCGGCTGGGGCCCTACGATCAGGGCCGGCTTGAGCGTTTCAATCAGGGCTCGCCATCACAGCGGCGCCTGTTTGAATACTGGGGGCACGAGGCCTCGCTGATTCCTCTGGAAGACTATCCGCTCTATCGCTTTCGCATGCAGCGCGCCCGTGACGGCGGCGGCGGGCTTTATAAACGCCTGGCGCGCTTTTCCCGGGAACATCCGGCATTCATCGAGCAGGCGCTCGAGGAGATCCGCCATCACGGGGCGCTGGCGGCGTCCGATCTGACCGACGGCGGGCGCGGGCAGGGCCGCTGGTGGGGCTGGAGTCACGGCAAGTCAGCGCTGGAGTATCTGTTCTGGAGCGGGCAGGTCATGGTGGCGCACCGGCGCGGCAACTTCGAGCGGGTCTACGACCTGCCGGAGCGGGTGGTCGGGCGCGACGCTGTTGAGGCGCCGATGCTGTCACCACAGGAAGCGCAGCGCGCGCTGGTTTCACGTGCGGCACGGGCCATGGGCGTGGCGAGCGTGCGGGACATGCAGCGCTATTTTCGCCTCGACGCCCGTGAGACGCGGGCACGGATCGATGAGCTGGTCGACACCGGCGAGCTGCTGCCTGCCCGGGTAGAAGGCTGGTCGATGCCGGCCTGGCAGCATGCAAAAGCACGTGTCAGCCGTCGGGCGAGTGACGCCACGGCGCTGCTGTCGCCCTTTGATCCGCTGATGTGGGACCGCGAGCGTGCCGCACGGGTCTTTGATTTTCACTACCGCATCGAGATCTATACGCCGGCGCATTTGCGCCAGTACGGCTATTACGTGCTGCCCTTCATGCTCAAGGGCCGAATGGCGGCCCGGGTCGATCTCAAGGCCGAGCGCACCTCCGGCGTGCTGCAGGTGCTGGCTGCGCACCCCGAATCGAACGTGTCGATGGAGACCCTGGCGCCGGCGCTTTATGCAGAGCTTGTACGGCTGGCCCGGTTTCTGGGCCTTGCTCGCGTGCAGGTGCAGGGCCGTGGCACGCTTGACCGGGCGCTCGAATCGGCGCGTGTCGCGGTCTGACAGGATCGAACGTCGAACTGTTACAAGATCCTCGGCAGGCGTATGGTAAATGTCATACAACCCTCACGCCGTGACCACAACCGATCAAAACCATGTCCTCTGATCACTCTACTGAAGCAGCACCTGCAGGCACCAACCTTCGTATTATCGCCATCGTCAGCTCCACCTTTGTCAGCATGCTCTGCATCGGCATGACGCTGACGGTGCTGCCGCCCTGGATGCATGGGGCGCTGGGCTTTGATGCCGTCACGGTCGGTGCTGTCATCAGCCTTCAGTTCGTGGCGACCCTGCTGTCGCGTCCCTTCTCCAGTCAGATGGCCGACCGTCTCGGCGCCAAGCGCGTGGTGCTGCTGGGCATGGGCGGCTGCGCGCTCAACGGTGCCCTGATCCTGCTGGCGGCGCTGAGTGTTCAATGGCCGCTCGCGAGTCTGGTGCTTTTGATTTTGAGCCGACTGATGCTGGGCATTTCTCAGGGCATGATCGGCACCGGGTCGCTGAGCTGGGGGATCGGGCTGGTGGGGCCGACCCTGATGAGCAAGGTCATCTCCTGGAACGGCATCGCAGGCTTTGGGGCGCTCGCTATCGGGGCGCCGCTGGGGGCCGTGCTGGCACAAAATTTCGGGGTGGTCAGCGTGGGGCTTTTCATCGTGCTGATCGGCGCACTGGCCCTGGCGCTTGCCCGGCGCCGGCCGGCGTCACCGATCGTCAGCGGCAAGCGCGTGCCGTTTGCACGCGTCTTTCGAGTGGTGGCGCCCTACGGCGGGGCGCTGGCCCTGAGCTCGGTCGGCTACGGTGTGATTGCCACCTTTATCACGCTGTATTACGCCGAGCAGCAGTGGGAGCATGCCGCCTGGGGGCTGAGTGCCTTCGGGGCGGCCTTCATCACAGCGCGCGTGCTCTTTGCCGATATCGTCAATCGCTTTGGCGGCTATCGCGTCACGCTGGTGTGCTTTGCGGTAGAAATGCTGGGGCTGCTCGCCCTGTGGCAGGCCAGCCATCCGGGCATGGCCCTGCTGGGCGCGGTGCTGGCAGGGCTTGGCGTGTCGCTGATCTATCCGGCGCTGGGGGTGGTGGCGGTGGCCAAGATCGCCTCGACCAGTCGCAGCGCCGCGCTGGGCGCCTACTCGGTCTTTCTGGATGCCGCCGTCGGTCTGACCGGACCGCTGGCGGGATTCATCGCCAACCGGGCCGGCTACTCCAGCATCTTTCTGGCAGCGGCGCTGTGTAGCCTGGCCGGCTGGGGGCTGTGTGCCGCGCTCTACACCATCTCGATCAGGCGCCGGACGCGCGCCGAGCGTCAGGCCCTGACGGAAGACGATGAGGCGCCACCCTCATCGTCAGAAACGCGTTCCCGGGCCTGAGCCCGGCGAGCGTGCGCCAGATCCTCCAGCGTATGCAGCGACAGCTGGTGCTCAAGATCAAAATATTCTCCCCACTGCTCATCGACGTGGTACGGCTCAAAGCGCCCAAAGCCGCTTTCCGGGGTAAAGGTCATCTCGCCGAAATAGACCTGGCCCTGAATGCTGTAGAGATCCACCCGAACGTAGGCAAACCCCTTTGAGAGCGTTCTGGCGCACTCGAGCAGGGTCTCAAGGGTATCGGGTCGGGTCGGGCGGCGTGATTCAGGGCTGTTGGCGTATTTGACCTGCAGTGGCAGCCACTGCCAGTCGGGGGTGAAGTAGTCCCGGCAGTGGCCGTTGAAGCGATCACTGTCAACCTGCACGATGCAGTGTGAGTGCTCGGCACCGTTGAAGCAGTGGAACTTGTAGTCGGCCGGGATGTTACCGTTGTCATCAAGCATCAGCTGTTCAACGACCAGCTGCGGCGCAATGTGGCGATACTGGGTTTCCCGCGAGCCCATGTAAAAGTTGCGGCTGAGCCAGCCAGCGGTCTGACGTTTCAGCTCTTCAAAGGAGAGGCTGCTTTTGTCGGTGACAATGCGGTTCATGGCGCTGCCATGGTTGGCCTTGATGACAAACTGCTCGGGCAGGGCATCAAACATCGCGCGCGTGAGCACCGGGCCGGAGGCGAGCAGCGGAATCAGGTGCTGCTGGCCCAGCGTATCGGCCACGAAATCGCGCACTGCCAGCTTGTCGGCCAGCTCGCGAAATACCGGACGATCGGCATCGAGCTTGAGACACGTCAGCTTCTCGCTCCAGGTGCGGGGTGTCTCCAGCGAGGGCGTGCGGCCAAAGCGTTTTTCAAACTGGCGAATCGCTTCACGGTGGTCGGAGCGTTTGAGGCGTCTGAGTCCTTCGGAGCATCGCTGGCGCAGACGCAGCAGGGAAAGCGGCTGGGTAAAAGAGGCGTTGTCGGCCATGGACACCTTCCATGAAACACGGGCTAAGAAAAGTGTCGGGACGATAGCAGGATCCATGTCGTTGTTGATTAAGTAATTGTTAAAGGCTATTAATTAACGTCTGCGCCGGGTATCTTTTTGACAAGGATACTGGGGTATCGAATATTTTTGACGATGGACAGGGACATATTCAGGCCCTGCCCGTTCTGGAGCGGAGACGATCATGAGCGACAACAATGCGCAGGGGCCCCGCGAGATCGATGATGAAACGATCGAGCTGGCGACCGAAATCTTTAACATGGCGCGCGTGGGCGATGCCGAGAAGTTCAGGGAGTGGCTGGGCCACGGTCTGCCGCCCAACATGTGCAACCACAAGGGCGACAGCCTGTTGATGCTGGCGAGCTATCATGGCCAGTTCGAGACCGTGAAGGTGCTGCTGGAGCATGGCGCCGACCCCGAAATGCGCAACGACAACGGCCAGAACCCGCTGGCCGGTGCGGCCTTCAAGGGCGATATGGCCATGGTCAAACTGCTGCTGGACAACGGCGCCGATGTCGATGGCTGCGCTCCGGATGGCAAGACGGCGCTCATGTTTGCGGCCATGTTCGATCATGTCGAGATCACGCAGTACCTGCTGGAAAAGGGCGCCGACCCGTCGCGGCGCGAAAGCCGTGGCATGACGGCCGGCCAGCTGGCCCAGGGCATGGGCGCCGAACGGACCGCAGCGCTGCTGGGTGAAACCCGCACCGATTGAACGTCTGATTCGGGCGCTGCCTGTAAAGTCTCCGGGCAGACGCGTACAATCGCCCGCCAGACTTCATCACTCACGCCCGAGCCGGTTTTCCGGCTCGGGCGCCTTTTCGGAATGCTCCCTTGCTCTCTACTGCCAATATCACCATGCAGTTTGGCCCGAAGCCGCTGTTTGAAAACGTCTCGGTCAAGTTCGGCAACGGCCATCGCTATGGCCTGATCGGCGCCAACGGCTGCGGTAAATCTACCTTCATGAAAATTCTGGGCGGCGACCTGGAGCCCTCCGGCGGGCAGGTCATGAAGGATGCCACCACACGGCTGGGCAAGCTGCGTCAGGACCAGTTTGCCTTTGAGAGCGAGCGGGTCATCGACACCGTCATCATGGGGCATGAAGAGCTCTGGCACGTGGCGGCCGAGCGCGAGCGCATCTACTCCCAGGCCGAGATGTCGGAGGAAGACGGCATGAAGGTCGCCGACCTTGAAGTGCGCTATGCCGAGCTCGACGGTTATACCGCCGAGGCCCGGGCCGGTGAGCTGCTGCAGGGACTGGGCATCGGTGACGAGCAGCACCAAAACCTGATGAGCACCGTAGCGCCGGGCTGGAAGCTGCGTGTGCTGCTGGCCCAGGCGCTCTTTGCCGACCCGGACGTGCTGCTGCTCGATGAGCCGACCAACCATCTGGACATCAATACCATCCGCTGGCTGGAAGACATCCTCAAGGCGCGTCGCGCGACGATGATCATCATCTCCCACGACCGCCACTTCCTGAACAGCGTCTGCACCCATATGGCGGATCTGGACTACGGTGAGTTGCGCCTGTTCCCGGGCAATTACGATGAGTACATGATCGCCGCCACCCAGGCGCGCGAACGTCTGCATGCCGACAACGCCAAAAAGAAGGCCGAGATCGCCGAGCTTCAGCAGTTTGTCAGTCGCTTCTCGGCCAACGCCTCCAAGGCCAAACAGGCCACGTCCCGCCAGCGCAAGATCGACAAGATCCAGCTCGAGGAGGTCAAGCCGTCCTCGCGCGTGAGTCCCTTTATCCGCTTTGAGCAGAACAAAAAGATTCATCGCCAGGCGCTAACGGTGGAAAACATCAGCAAGGCCTGGGGCGACAACGTGTTGTTCAAGCGTTTCGGACTGCAGGTCGAGGCCGGCGAGCGTGTCGCCATCATCGGTCCCAACGGGATCGGCAAGACCACGCTGCTCAACTGCCTGACCGGCGACATGGCCGTCGACAGCGGCGAAGTGAAATGGACCGATGCCGCCGAAGTCGGCTATTTCGCTCAGGACCATGCCGCGGACTTCGAAAGCGGCGATACACTCTTTGACTGGATGGGGCAGTGGACCACCGAGGGCGAGCAGCAGGTGCGCTCGGCGCTCGGGCGGATGCTCTTTTCCAACGACGACATCGGCAAGTCGGTGCGGGTTATCTCCGGCGGTGAGCAGGGCCGCATGCTCTTTGGCAAGCTGGCGCTGCAAAAGCCCAACGTGCTGGTGATGGATGAGCCCACCAACCACCTGGACATGGAATCGATCGAGGCGCTCAACCTGGCACTCGACAACTATCCCGGCACGCTGATCTTTGTCAGCCACGATCGCGAGTTTGTCAGCTCGCTGGCCACACGCATCATTGAGATGAAAGACGATGGCATTGTGGACTTCAGCGGCAGTTACGAGGACTACCTGCGCAGTCAGGGCATCTACGGCTAAGTACGTGTGAGGACGGCGTGCTGCAGCCAATCCCCAAGGCTGCAGGCGCCGCTCATTGCTGGATGACTCCCGGTGCGCCCACCCCAGGTGCCCACTTTTTTGTGCCGATAAGAGCATCTTTTGTCAGAAAACTGCCTTTGCATTGAGCAATACGGGGTTACGCATCAAGCGTTATGCCGGCCGTATTTTATAACCTGAGTTAGCGCCGTTTACGACCCGATAAGCGCCTCGCCTCTGACACGCCAGATTACTGTAATGCCGCGTAACCCTGGCGCCTTAAAAAGGGCGCCGTATGCAGCCGCGTCCTCGTTGTATAGGGAACTATCCAGTGCCGTTTGAATCCCAGGTAATGTCATGCCAACAGGGAGGGCACATCATGAGCAAGCACGGCAGCGAGCAGTTCGAGAAGTTCAAGAGCGGTCTCAAGACACAGGTAGCGGTGGCCACCAACAGCGACCGCCTGTACGAAGATGCCGAAAAACAGCGGCTGATGGTACGGCTGATGGAGACCAGGGGACTGACGCAGGAAGAGGCCGAAAAGGAAGCTGCCAGCCAGCTGCGCAACGAGTAGCCGCCAGTACATTGCGGCGTGGCCGATATTGACCGGCCACGCCCCGTTGATCAGGCCCGGCATCATTCACGATGCCGGGCCTTTTCTTTATTGCGTGGCCCTGATCAGCTCGCCGACCAGCGTTTTGATCTGCCCCAGATAGCTGCCGCTCGAAGGCGGGTTGGGATCGGAGGTCAATACGATCGTCATCGCGCGCTCCGGCACCACGAAGAGCACCTGACCGCCGTAGCCCCAGCCGTAGTACACCGGTTCATTTTCGATCTCGCCGCGAAACCAGCCATAGCCGTAGTCATCACCGTTATAAAACGAGTGCGTGCGCGGCTGCCAGGAGGTGGTGGTCCAGTCACTTGAGAGCACCTGCCGGCCGTTGTAGCGCCCTTTCAGACGATACATCTCACCGAACGCCAGAAGCGCCTGTGGCGTCATTCCCATCTCGTTGCCGCCGAAATAGATGCCCTGCGGGTCGCGCGTCCAGGGTGGGATGGCGATGTCCAGCGGCGCCCCCAGCCAGTCCCGCATCAGGGCAAGCGTCGAGCGTCCAGTGGCATGGGTCAGCGCTGCCGAGAGCAGATGGGTGTTGCCGGTGGAGTAGAGCATGCGCCCGCCGGGCTCGGCCACGAAAGGCCGTGAAAGCGCGTTGCGTACCCAGTTGTTGCTGGCCACCCAGGCGCCGTAGTGCTGCCCTGAGGTGCGCTCAAGCCCCGCCTGCATCGACAGCAGGTGGCCCACGGTAATCTCACGGATTCGCGGGTCGGCCTCCGCGGGGATCTGGTTGGCGGCCAGCAGTTCGACAATCGGCTGATCGACGCCCTGGATCACGCCGCGCTCGATGGCCTCCCCCACGGGGGCCGACATCAGCGTCTTGGACAGCGACTTGATATTGGCCGTCTGGTTCGTGCGGTGGCCGCGATAGTCGCGATCGATCACGGTCTCGCCGTGAATGGCGACCATCAGGGTATGGGTGCGCGGCAGGGCGCCGGCGCGATTTTCCAGATGGGACAGCGTTGATGAATCAAGGCTGACAGGTGCGGCGGACGAGGGCATCGACACCAGCCAGAACGCACCGGCCACTAGCAGGGCATAACATACGTGTCCGGGCTGTCGCATGCGGGCCACTCCCTTGAAAAACGTCAACAGATGCCTCGAAGTGTGGCGTATATCCCGGGTGTTTGCTTGCCTCTGACAGGGTCATGGTCCGCTGAGCCTGGTCTGTGCCCCATAATAAATCGTTCGCCGAAGGCGTTGCGTCGCGTGCATGCTGTCAGGGCTGTCGATGTTTTATCCTCTGTGGGAGATTGTCATGACGCGACCCAATGTATTGATCCTGATGGCGGATCAGGTCAACGGCACGCTGTTTGAGGGCGGCCCGGCCGATTTTCTGCACACGCCACACCTGAAAGCGCTGGCCCAGCGCAGCGTACGGTTCAACAACGCCTATACGCCCAGCTATCTCTGCGCGCCGGGGCGGGCGGCCTTCATGTCAGGGCAGCTGCCCTCGCGCACCGGCGTCTATGACAACGCCGCCGAGTTTCCCTCGAGCGTGCCGACCTGGGCGCACCATCTCAGGCGCGCCGGCTATCAGACCTGTCTGTCCGGCAAGATGCATTTCGTGGGGCCCGATCAGCTGCATGGGTTCGAGCGCCGGCTGACCACCGATGTCTATCCGCCCGACTTTGGCTGGACGCCGGACTATCGCCGGCCCGGGGAGCGTATTGACTGGTGGTATCATAATCTGGGGTCGGTCACCGGCGCGGGCGTGGCTGAAATCTCCAATCAGATGGAATATGACGACGAGGTTGCCTTTCATGCCGAGCAGAAGCTCTTTGACCTGGCTCGTGGTCATGATGAGCGACCCTGGGCGTTGTGCGTGAGCTTTACCCATCCGCACGACCCCTACGTGGCACGGCGGAAGTTCTGGGATCTCTACAACGACTGCGACCACCTTGAGCCGAAGCTTGCAGAAGTACCCTATGCCAAACAGGACTCGCACTCAAAACGTCTTTACGAGGCCAACGACTACACAAAATTCGACATCCAGCCGGAAGATGTGCGCCGGGCGCGGCAGGGCTATTTTGCCAGCCTGTCCTATGTGGATGACAAGGTGGGCGGCATTCTGGACGTGCTCAGGCGCACCCGCATGGATGAAAACACCATCGTGGTATTTGTCTCCGACCACGGCGACATGCTCGGCGAGCGCGGGCTGTGGTTCAAGATGAGCCCCCTTGAGGGCTCCTCGCGCGTGCCGCTGATGATCAGCGCGCCGGGTATTGATCCGCAGTGCATCGATACGCCGGTGTCATCGATTGATATCAATCCGACGCTGGCCGAGCTGGTCGGCATCGATGTCAGTGCCATTGCGGACTGGACTGATGGCGAGTCGCTCGTGCCGCTGATCCGCGGGGAGAAGCGTACGTCGCCGGTCTATATGGAGTACGCCGCCGAGGGCACGATTGCGCCGCTGGTAACCATTCGCGACGGTCAGTGGAAATTCAATCACTGCGAGATGGATCCGCCGCAGCTGTTCAATCTGGAAGACGACCCGGATGAGCAGCGCAACCTGGCCGAAGACCCCGACCACGCTGCGGTACTGGAAGACTTTACGCGCCGGATGCGCAACCGCTGGGACATGGCACGCTTTGACGCTGATGTGCGGGAGAGTCAGGCGCGGCGGCTGATCGTCTATGAAGCCCTGCGTAACGGACACTACTTTCCCTGGGATCACCAGCCGCTGCAGGTGGCCTCCGAGCGCTACATGCGCAATCACATGGATCTCAATGTGCTCGAAGATGCGCAGCGCTTTCCGCGCGGGAAATAAATCGCCGGCAGTGCTCGAGCCTTGTTCCTCGGGGCGGGGCCATGAAACTTCCGAATGGGGCATCAGGAGCTTTCATGGCAGCGTTTGGCCACACGCGTACCCTCATTGTCCTGACCGACACTGACGGAGGGGGCGCAGCATGCAGGCATTCTGGACGGGACTGGGGCTCGGGCTTTCATTGATCATGGCGATCGGCGCGCAGAACGCGTTCGTGCTGCGCCAGGGCCTCCGGGGAGAGCATATCCTGTGGGTCTGTCTGTTTTGTGCATTGTCGGATGCGCTGCTGTTGACGTTCGGCGTCTATGGTGCCGCGACCCTGACTGCGCGCTTCCCTGCGCTTGATGACGTCATGCGCCTTGTCGGTGCGATCTTCCTGTTGCTCTATGGTGTTCGGGCCATGCGCTCAGCCCTTCGCGGCGGGCAGGCGCTCGACCCGGCTGGCCAGGCCGGGGCTTCTTTGGGCAGAACACTGGCGGTATGCCTGGCGCTGACCTGGCTCAATCCGCATGTTTATCTGGACACGGTGATGCTGGTGGGGGCGGTCTCGGCGCAGCAGACGCCAAAGGCGGCGTTTCTGGCCGGCGCGGTGGTGGCGTCCTTCACCTTCTTTTTCGCTCTGGGGTACGCAGCGATACGCCTGCGCCCGCTGCTGGTCAGGCCGCGTGCCTGGCAGGGTCTTGATGGTGTGATGGCGATTTTGATGTGGGCTGTGGCCCTGTCACTGTTGTGGCCCATGGTCGTATCGCCGTGAAAAATTTATTGTGAAAGGAAGGCCGCATTAATGAATACCAGATCATGGTTGAACAACGTTCATGGTGTCGGTGAATAACCCTTGCTGGTATTCACATTGGCGCCACGGCATATTGTTTGACGATAAAAGCTACGTGATGAAAAAAGCTGTTCTGCAGCACTTGTTGATTAAGGAATGATCATGTCTTTACCCATGCCTCCCTACCGCGCCGACACGGTTGGCAGTCTGCTGCGCAGCGACAGCATCAAGCACGCGCGTGAACAGCACGCGCAGGGGACCATCGACCAGGCATCTCTCAAGGCCATTGAGGACGAGGAGATCACGCGGCTGGTCAAAAAGCAGGAGTCACTGGGGCTCAAGGCCGTGACCGATGGCGAGTTGCGCCGCGCCTGGTGGCATTTCGATTTTCTCGAGCACCTCAAGGGTGTCGAGGGATTCGAGTCCGAGCAGGGCATCCAGTTTCAGGGTCGTCAGACGCCATCACACGGCGTGCGGGTGGTGGATCGTGTCGGGTTCAACCCGGATCACCCGATGCTTGAGCATTTTCGCTATCTCAATGCGCAGACGACCGGCTCCGTCGCCAAGATGACGATTCCAAGCCCCAGCGTGCTTCATTTTCGCGGTGCCGCTCAGGTCGATCGCAGTGTCTATGCCGAGTGGGGCAGCTACTTCAACGATCTGGCCGATACCTGGCGCGAAGCCATCCAGGCGTTTTATGACGCGGGCTGTCGCTACCTGCAGCTGGATGACACGGTGTGGGCCTATCTCTGCTCTGACAGTGAGCTGGAGGCAGCGCGCGAGCGGGGTATCGAGGCGCCAGAAAAGCTTCAGTACGTCTACGCCGATGTCCTCAACCGGGCACTGGAGGGCCGGCCGGCCGACATGCACATCAGTCTGCACGTCTGTCGTGGCAATTTCCGCTCGACCTGGATCAGCGAGGGCGGCTATGAGCCGGTGGCGGAAACGCTGCTGGGCAGCGTCAATGTCGATGCCTTCTTCCTGGAGTACGACACTGACCGGGCGGGCGACTTCAAGCCGCTGCGCTTTCTGCCTCGCGGTCATCAGCAGGTCGTGCTGGGACTGGTCACGACCAAAAGCGGTGAACTCGAAGCCGGTGAGCAGATCCGGGAGCGCCTCAATGAGGCCAGCGAATTCGTGCCGATGGACCAGATCTGTCTGAGTCCGCAGTGCGGCTTTGCCTCGACCCATGAGGGCAACAACCTCACCGAGCAGCAGCAGTGGGAAAAGCTGGACCTGATCGTCGATCTCGCCGAGGAGTCCTGGGGCTACTAACCAGGCCCGGGAGATGTTCATCAACGCCTGACCGTTCTCCGGTCAGGCGTTTTTCATGCGCTTTTGCAGCGTGAGGGCTGCAGGCGTCGGCGTGGCCCGCTATCGTTGGCGCATGTTTTTACACAAGAAGGCCTCTCCCTTGGCACGACAGACCGGCGCATCACGCTATCAGGCTACCCTGCTGGAAGGGCCCATTCTGGGCTCTCTTTTAAAACTGGCGGTCCCGATTGTGCTGGCCAATATCCTGCAGTCGGGCTATCAGCTCATTGATGCCTTCTGGGTCGGGCGACTGGGCGGCCATGCGGTGGCGGCCGTGTCGGTCAGCTTCCCGGTGACCTTTTTGCTGATCGCGCTGGGCTCGGGCTTCAGCATGGCGGGTTCCACCCTGGTGGCCCAGCACATGGGGGCGGGCAATCATCACCGGGTCAATCAGGTGGCGGGGCAGACCATCCTTTTGGTGGTGGTGACCTCCATCAGCCTCTCGGTACTCGGCATCCTGCTGGCGCCGGGGCTTCTGGGGCTGCTGGGCGTCGAGGAGGCCGTGTATGACGGCGCGCTGGTCTTTCTGCGCATCTCGATGGCGGCCATGGTCTTCACCTTCGGCTTTTCCATGTTCCAGGCGCTGATGCGCGGCATCGGTGAGGTGCGCCTGCCGCTGTATATCGTGACCGGAACGGTGCTTTTGAACGTGGTGCTCGACCCACTGTTCATCTTCGGTTTCAACCTCGGCGTGGGCGGTGCGGCGCTGGCCACCCTGGTCACCCAGGCGTTGGCGCTGGGCACCGGGCTGTGGCTTCTGGTCCGCGGGCGTCACGGCATCGAGCTCAAGGCCCATCATCTGCGCCCTGATCCGGTCTTCATCCGTCGCGCGCTGGCGCTGGGCCTGCCGGCCTCGGTCGAGCTCTCGGCCCGGGCGCTGGGCATGAATGTCATGGTCTTTCTGGTGACGGGCTTTGGCACCGTCACCATCGCCGCCTATGGGGTGGGTACCAATATCATGGGCTTTATCATCATCCCGGCGCTGGGGCTTTCCATGTCAACCGCGGCGCTGGTGGGCCAGAACATCGGCGCCGGCCAGATCGAACGCGCCGGGCGTATTGCCCGCCTGTCGGCCGTGATTGCGCTGGTGGGGCTGAGCGTGATCGGGCTTTTGGTCTTCACGTTTGCCCGCGAGCTGGTGGCCTTTTTCGTCCCGGGCGATGCCGCCATCATCGCGGCCGGCAGCCACTTTCTTCACATTACCTCGCTGACGTTCGGCTTTATCGGCGCCCAGATGGCGCTGACCGGGGTCTTTCGCGCGGCGGGCCATACCGTGGTGGCGATGCTGCTGGCGCTGGTATCGCAGTGGGTGCTGCAGTTTCCGCTGGCCTTTATTCTGTCGCGCGATACCGTGATGGGCGTTGACGGCATCTGGTGGGCCTTCCCGGTGACCAACATGATTACCGCCCTGATCGCGCTGATTCTTTTCATGCGCGGTGACTGGCAAAAGGGGCGATTGGCCGAGCAGGAGGATCCGCTGGCCAGGCAGGTCTCCGGTGAGATCATTGGCAAGGGGCACGGCCCGGCGTCGTGACCGCCTGCCTATAAGCAGGACACTCAAACAACAGGAGAGCGGCACATGGCAGACAGTGATCGGTTTGATTCAGCGATGGCGCAGCTGGACGCGCTGCACGCCGAAGACCCGCGAATGGAGACGGTCGACGGCGAAGAAGTCCCCTACGAGCTCTTGTACGCCCAGCGCATGAGCGAGTGGCTGGAAAGGCTCAGGCCTGATGCCGGTGAGACGCTGCAGCTGGCGGTGCGCGCCCAGCATCTAAAGCGCTGGGAAGTGCCGCGCGACAGCTATCCGATGGACCGGCCCGGCTATCACGCCTGGCGTACCGGCCTCAAACAGCGCCAGGCCGACATGGCGGCGGATGTCCTGCGTCAGTCAGGCTATGAAGAGACGGATTGCGCGCGGGTGGCGGCACTGGTACGCAAGGAGGATCTGAAAAACGACGAGGAAACACGCGCGCTTGAGGATGCTGCCTGTCTGGTCTTTTTGCAGGACTACTACGGTCCCTTTGCCGCCGAGCATGACGATGACAAGGTGATCGGCATTTTACGCAAGACCCTGCGCAAGATGTCTGCAGACGGTCATCGTTTGGCCGGAGATATTCCGCTGGAGGGCCGTGCCAGAGCGCTGCTTGAAAAGGCCGTCGCCATGGAGACGCACTGACGCAGTGCGTCATGACATCACCGTCCTATAAAAAACCCCGCCGGAGAGCGGGGTTTTTCGTGGGAGAGGACAGGATCAGAACTCGGCCCACTCTTCGACATCGTGACGCTGCGCAGCCGGTCGTTTGACCTCGGGGCGAGCCGGCGTTGCAGATACCTTGGCAGGCCGTGGCGTTGACGGTGCAGAAGCGGTGGCCGGTCTTGAGACGGCAGGCGCCCTGGCAGGGCCCGTGGCGGTATCAACCCTGAAAAACGCGATCTCCTGTTGCAGCGCTTCGGCGCGGCTGCGCAGGGCATGGCTGGCCATGCTCGATTCTTCCACCAGTGACGCGTTTTGCTGGGTAACGGCGTCCATCTGGGAGACGGCCACGTTGACCTGGTCGATGCCCGTGGCCTGCTCCCGGCTGGCGACGGCGATTTCGCTGACCAGATCGGTGACACGCTTCACGCTGGAGACAATCTCGGTCAGTGTCTGGCCCGAGCGATTGACCAGCTCGGCGCCGGTATCCACGCGTTTAACGCTTTCCTCGACCAGCTGCTTGATTTCACGCGCGGCGTCGGCGCTGCGCCCGGCAAGGTTGCGCACTTCGTTGGCGACCACGGCAAAACCGCGGCCCTGTTCACCGGCGCGGGCGGCTTCTACCGAGGCGTTGAGCGCCAGCAGGTTGGTCTGAAAGGCGATCTCATCGATCAGGCTGACAATGGTGGCAATCTTGTGGCTCGAGGCGCTGATCTCATCCATGGCAGAGACGGCGTTTTGCACCACGTTGCCTCCTGTTTGCGCCTGCTGGCTGACCTCACGAACCAGCCGGTCGGCCTGGGCTGCGTTATCGGCGTTGTGGCGCACCGTGGTCGTGATCTCCTCCATCGAGGCGGCGGTCTCTTCAAGGCTTGCCGCCTGCTCCTGGGTACGACGGTTGAGGTCCTCGTTGCCGCGGCTAATGTTCTGCGCCGCCTCATTAACGGCCACGGTATTGTGACTGACCGAGCGGATGACGTCTGACATCCTGTGCTGCATGGCGGTCAGTGCGCGCAGCATGTCGCCGAACTCATCCTGACAGGTGATGTGGGTCTCCACTCCCAGATTGCCCTGAGCCAGTTCATTGGCGAAATGGCGCGCCTTGCCCAGCGGCGTCATGATGCCGCGCACCAGCCAGACTGACAGCGCCAGTGCCAGACCGATGGCCAGGGCGATGACCCCCAGCATGGTGTTTCTAAGCGCCTCGTAGGCCGCAAGACTGCTCTGATTGTGCTGCGCGGCCCGTGCAATCTCGCCTTCAAAAAGCGCCGCGATGCCGTCGACCACGACCTGATAATCACCGCGCAGGGTGGCAGTGTTGAAAGCGCTGGCGGCGGTGAAGTCGCCGGCGGCCATCATGGTCATCATGCGCTGCAGATCGCCCTGCAGGGCGGTGATGCTCTGCTGCAGCCGGGTAGCCTGGGCTTGCTCCTGCTCATCAGTAATCACCGATAGATAGGTCTGCATGGCTGCGTTGGTACGTGCATCGT
Source organism: Kushneria indalinina DSM 14324 (assembly GCF_003385845.1). Taxonomy (GTDB): domain Bacteria; phylum Pseudomonadota; class Gammaproteobacteria; order Pseudomonadales; family Halomonadaceae; genus Kushneria; species Kushneria indalinina. Next base: position 505,436 of record NZ_QRDJ01000006.1, read on the forward strand.
TCTGCGCCATTTCGGCCTGCGTCGTGGCCACGGTCGCTACGTTTTGGTCACGCTGTTCGGCCACTACCTTGACGCGATTGCCCAGAATCGCCGTGCGCATGATGCCCAGCTGCTCAAGCGCGGTCACATTGGTATTGAAGGTGGTCTCGAGCGCCCCCTGTGAGCGCTGTGCGCTGTAGATACCCAGTGCCCCGACGATCAGCAGCAGGACAATACAAACGGCCAGGCTGCCTGACAGTCGAAGCCTGACGCTCTTTTTGGGGTTCAGCATGTTCTGCTTCCTCGAAATAATGGATCCGATCGCTTCCGTTGCGAGTCGGCCGCGCCCCCGGCGCAGGCCCTGTTTGACGGAGTGTTTCGTCGTTGGATATATCGACCATCGCGCGATTTAATCGAGTGCGAAAAGACCTATCGGTTAAATAAATAATGACTAATTAAAGTTGAAGCAGGTTAACGATAGCCGCGCCCACACAAGCTGCGTCGCGTAAAGTTTCCCGCGCGGAAGCCGATGATGATGACTCAAGGCGTAATCATTCATCACATGGGCGCGACCGACAGGTGACGTCGGACGTGCCATCGGGTGGGAAACCGGATGCTGCATTTCCTGAAAGGGTGTTTGCTGACACTGCTGTTGCTGTCTTCGCTGACGGCGGTGGCCAGTGGCTCGTTGCAGCTGATACAGGCCGGCAACCAGGCGTCCCTTGATCAGGCCGTGATCGAAATCAGCCTGCCGGAAAACCGGCGTGATGCTGTTCCGGATGAGCACTACGAGATCGTGCAGCGCGATGCGCGCTTCAATCCACAGGTGAGCTTGATTCCAGTGGGGGGGCTTGTCAGCTTTCCCAACCGGGACATCACCCGCCATCAGGTCTTTTCCTTCTCCCCGCCAAGGGTTTTCAGCCTCGATCTCTATCTCAAGGAGACGCCCCCGCCAATGCGATTTGAAACGCCGGGCGTCGAGGTGCTGGGCTGCAATATTCATGACCGGATGCAGGGCTTTATCGTCATCAGCAATGCCTCCTTTTCCGCCATGACCGATGCTGATGGTCGTATCGATCTGACGTCGCTGCCGCCCGGTCGCTACCCGATGCGGATCTGGCATCCGCGTCTTGAGGATACGCATCAGCAGTGGTGGGAAGGGGAGGTCGATACCCGCCTTGATAGTCGTATTGCACTGACGCTGGCGGCCACGCCGCCGCCCATGGCCGAGCCCTCCCTTCTGCAGCAGCGCTTCAAGCGCGGGCTCCGGCATCAGGAGCATCCGTAATGTCCTTTCGAGCTCGTCTCCTGCTGGTCATGCTGGCCGTGCTGGTGGTCGCGCAGCTGGGCACGGCCGTGGCCACGCTCGACACCATTCGTCGCGATGTCCTGCACAAGGGCAGTCGCGAGCTTGATGTGGCACTGGACGTCACCCGGCAGCTGCTGGCCGAGCGTGGCCATCATCTACGTGACAACGTGGCCGTACTGGCGTCGGATTTCGGTTTCAGGGCGGCCGTGGCCACTCAGGACACCGGTACATTGAACAGTGTGCTGCTCAATCACGGTGAGCGCGCCGGTGCTGACATGGTGCTGCTGACCGATCCCCAGGGCCGCATTCTGGCCAGCAGCCATCAGGTGGTAGGGAGTGCCATACCCTTTGACGCCATGTGGCAGCAGGCCGGTAACGCTGACAGCGCCGTAGGTGTGGTGTTACAGGACAGCGTGCCCTATCAGATGGTGTTGATGCCGGTACGTGCGCCGGGACTGATCGGCTGGGTGGGCATGGGCTTTATGCTTGATGACCGCCTGGCTCATGAGCTTGGCGCGCTGACCCGCCTGTCGGTCAGTTTCATGGTGGATGATGGTGCACTTGAAGGTGGCGGGCCTGCCTTTGTGACCGGTGCGCTTCAGGCCGCGCCCGAGTTGGTGCTCGATACCTTTCGAGAAGCCCTGATGCAGGGGCGCTTCATCGATCACAGTGGCATGGAGGAGATGACCGATACACTGTCACGGGCCATGCAGCTTCAGCGGGATGACCAGGGGCGCACCTGGGTGATCATCCAGCATGGCCGGGACGATCTGCTGGCGGTCTATCACGCCCTGAGCTGGCAGCTGCTGTCCATTTTTGGCGTCATGCTGGTGTTGACCGCCATTGTGGCAGCGCTGATTGCGCGCAGCATGACACGCCCTCTGTTGCAGCTGGTGGCCTCTGCCCGGCGTATCGGCCGGGGGGAGCGTGTTTCGGCTTTGAGTCATGGTCGTCATCGCGAAATTGGCCTTCTGGCCAATACCCTGATGGGGATGCAGACCGATATCGATCAGCGGGAACAGCGCCTGCTGCACCAGTCCCGTCATGACCGGCTGACGGGGCTTTCCAACCGAGACAGTGCCCAGCAGGACATTGTGCGAAGCATCGAGCAGGGCGCGCCCTTTACGCTATTGCGTCTTTCCATTGTAGGGTTTCGCCAGATCAACGATACCTTTGGCTACAACGTTGGAGATGAAGTACTGCGCATGCTGGCGCAGCGGCTCGAGACACTTTCACTGCCATGTCAGCGTGCCTATCGCCTGGGGGGTGACGAGTTCCTGCTGATGTTGCAGGGAGAGAACATCGTCCCGCAGTGGATCACCACACTGCACGAAGACCTGGCCCGGCCCGTTGAACATGAGCGCTCGCCAATTGCGCTCACGCTTGTTGCAGGCGAGGTCAGCTCTCCGGCGCATGGTGAGAGTGTCGGCCTGCTGCTGCGTTGTGCCGAAATCGCCATGGACCGTGCCCGCCACGAGCGTACCCGGCACGTGCGCTATGAGCCGGGCCAGGACGAGCAGCATCAGCGCCGGCTGATGCTTGCCCGCGATCTGGGGGCTGCCGTGGAGCAGGATCAGCTCACCATGGTGTACCAGCCCAAGGTAATGGCAGCCAGCGGTGAGGTCATGGGGCTTGAGGCCCTGATGCGCTGGCAGCATCCGACGTTCGGATTTGTACCGCCTGATGAGTTTATTGCCCTGGCCGAACAGTCAGGTCGAATCACGCTGCTGACCCAGTGGATGCTGCGCACCGTCTGTCGCCAGATCGATCAATGGGCGCAGCAGGGGGAGCCACTGTGCGTGGCCGTTAATCTGTCGGCCCATGATGTGATGGATGCCACGCTGCCCGAACGCATTCATCTGCTGCTGCAGGATTATCAGCTGGGCCCGGAAAGACTGAGACTCGAGGTCACCGAAAGTGCGCTGATTCAGGACCCGACCCTGGCACAGGGCAATCTGATCGCGCTGCGTGAGGCCGGTCTGCATATTGCCGTGGATGACTACGGCACCGGCTATTCATCGCTTGCCCAGCTCAAGCGCCTGCCCGTACAGGAGCTCAAGATCGACAAGTCCTTCATCCTGAAACTCGACAATGATCAGGAAGATCGCATTATCGTGCACTCCACCATCGAACTGGCGCATAACCTGGGACTGAGTGTGGTCGCCGAAGGCGTCGAGACGGAGGCTTCACGGTTATTGCTGATGAGCATGGGATGCGACGTGCTGCAGGGCTATCTGATTTCACGTCCATTGCCGTTGGCTCAGGTGATCGACTGGATCAGGCAGTACCGCGAAGGGGGCACTACCCCCCGGAGGGCGCTGGGATGACGTCATGTCAGAGAGCCGCGACGCTGCTGATCGGGGCGTGCTGCTTCATGATGGCAAACCAGGCCCCGGCCGGCAGCCGCCTGCAGGGCACCGGCGGTGTCATGCCGATCGAGGGAGGCAGCGGCGGCGGCCTTTCTCCCTGGGGCGTGCTGGCAGGCACTGCCAGTGACACCGAGACAGCGGTGACGGTGGGCGCCACGCGCGCCGATGTGGATGATTACCACCTTGTGGTCAACGGCGTGGCCGCCAACCTTTACGATCGCGTCGAACTTTCCTATGCGAACCAGCGTCTGGCGCTTGATACCCTCGGAGGGCATCAGGCCCAAGAGATTTATGGCGCCAGGCTGCGTCTGTTCGGCGATGTGCTCTATCGCCCCTGGGGGAGCTGGAGTCTGGGCGTGCAGCACAAGCAACTCATCGAGGGCCGGGAGCTGGCCCGTGCCGTGGGCGCCCGGGACACCCAGGGCAACGATGTCTATCTGGCCGGCAGCAAGCTCTTTTTCGACGCGTTTGCCGGTCGCAACCTGCTGCTCAATACCACGCTGCGCTCGACTAGGGCCAATCAGGGCGGCCTTTTGGGGTTTGGCGGTGATGAAGGCAACCACCGGGAGCTGATGGTCGAAACCTCAGTCGGGCTTTTCCTGAATCCGGACTGGGTGGTGGGCGTCGAATACCGTCAGAAACCGGATAACCTGGGCTTTGCCAGCGAGGACGACTGGCGCGATCTCTATGTCGCGTGGCTGATCAACAAACACGTGTCGTTGACCGGGGCTCTGCTCGATCTGGGCAGTATCGCGGGCCTTGAGCAACAGCGTGGCGGCTACCTGTCACTTCAGCTGGCGCTGTAATCCCTTCGGGAGGGACCATGAGTGCGTTGTGTCGTTTTGCCCTGATTACGGTGCTGCTGGTCAGCCTGTCAGGCTGCGCCGGGCAGCAGAGTGGCTCGTCGCCATCACTTTATCAGCGCCTGGGCGGGCAGGCGGGTATCCATGACATTGTCACGGACTTTCTCATCAACGTGGCCGATGATCCGCGCATCGTCGGTTATTTTGCCCATACCAATATCGATTATCTGGCCGCGTCGCTGGAGCAGTACATTTGTGACCTCAGTGATGGCCCCTGCACCTATGAGGGTCCCTCCATGGCGCGGGCGCATCAGCACATGGGGCTGACCGATGCCAGCTTCAACGCGCTGGTCGACAACCTGCAACAGGCGCTGATAGCCCGTGACATCGACACGGGCGCGCGCAATGCGCTGCTGGGTCGACTGGCGCCGCAGTACAACGAGGTCATGCGCGATCAGTAGGGCCCCCGGTCTTACGGTGGATGACACGGTGACAATACGCGCTGCGCACTCGACAATAGCGCCTCATTTTTTGCAAAGAATCGCTCATGAGCACTTTTGACAAGACCACGCTGGTCCTGTTGCCCGGCTGGGTGCTGGGACCGCGACCGCTGGCGCCGCTGGCACGTGCCATCGAGCGCCTTGATCCCCGCATCAGCGTGCAGTGTCCGGTCTATCCGCGTCTGAAGGAGGCTCGGCTGGAGACGTGGCTTGAGGCACTGGATGCCCAGCTGCCCGACAACGCCTGGCTGGGGGGCTGGTCGATGGGTGGCATGTTGGCCACGGCGCTGGCCGAACGGCGTGGCGCGCGTACCCCCGGGCTGATCACCATGGGTGCCAGCGCGCGGGTGATGCCACCCGCCTGGTCGGAGATGAGCGTGCGTCCGCGAGCGTTGGGGTCATGGCTGGATCAGGGACGACATGACGTCTGGCATCTGGGTAAACGACTGCTGGCGACACTGCCCCGGGCCGGCGCGCGTCAGTCGGCGACGGAGCTGGCGCTGCTGGGAAGCATGGACCTGCGTCAAACGCTGGGTCGACTGACGATCCCTCAGCTGCATCTTTTTGGCGAGCACGACATGTTGATTCCGTGGCCGGCGCGTCAGGCCATGGCAGAGTGTCTGCCACCCACCGGGCAGATACAGATGATCACCGATGCAGGACATGGCCTGGTGATCGATCGGACGGATGACACCGCGCAGGCCATCGTGGCCTTTCTGAACGCGTCTTCTCGATCAGCCTGAGGCGAGCAAAAAGCCTTTCGGGCGCAGCAGGCAGATATGAAAACGCGTGATGAACAGAAGTTCACCACGCGGGAAAAAGTGGTAAGGACAGCAGAGTCGGGGCCGCGGTATTAACGCTGCTGGCGCGGGGAGTTACGGCCATTTTTGGCCGCCGTTCCCTTACCCTGCTGAAAGCGGTTCCACACGTTCTGCGCCGTCTGTTTGGCCTTGCGGCGGTTTTCCGGCTTGCGAAGCCAGTTGGCGATGAATGCCCCAATTGCTCGTTTCATGCTGATCCCTCCCTGGGTGTCGGGATGTTTCCCTGATCCCAGTATATGCGGTTAGCGTCGGGGGGATTCAATATACCAGGCTAAATAACGGCTGAAGATTCCTTTTGACGGCATCATGTTAACGTTTTATTGGCTGTTCCGGTCGTTTTCACGTTTTTTATCGCCCGTTTGGGGGTTCGAGGCATTTATCTGGAAACGGCTTTGTTCACTGCTGCCATGACGGTAGAAGAGCAGTCGATTGCTGCGCCTCGGGCTGGCGCAGCAAAAGGGGCTTCACAGGCTCAATGTGACAATGTCCGGCTGATCGGCCGGTTTGCCCAGACTCAATTCGGCACGCTTTTCCGTCAGGTTCATGACGATCGTGAAAATCGTTTCCATGCGTTCGCCCTCGGGCGTGTCCGGATTTTCTCTCCGATTAATGGCATCCGGCGCGCCCTGTTCATCACTCAGGTGTGATCGCAGGGTCTCAAAGGAGGGCTCGCTGTCGGCGACCAGTTCGCGCAGGCGATCAAGGCGGGTAAAGGAGTCCTCACGGGGGAAGTCCTCAAGCCCGGGTGGCAGATGTCTGGCGATCAGATGATTGGTATGGCAGAGTCGCCCGTGACGCGGGGTCATGGCGCTGTCCCCCATCGGAGACACCTCGACGCCTGCGGCGTGGCCGCTGCCATCGGCAATCAGAAAATGCGCCGGTGAGGCCACCCCCACCTCATCGATCATGTCCAGGGCGTGTTCGACGCCGTCACTTTCCAGCACCCGACGCAGCATGACATGGACCGGCAGCTTGGGCTTGCAGATCTGCGAGCGCAGCGCGTTAAGACATACCCCCACGCCGTGCTCGTTGAAGCCGATCTTGCCGATGATGCCGGCCTCGGTCACCATCGCAATCGCCGGCTTGTCCGGTGCCCGCAGGGTCATGCAGATCAGGGCGTCACGCTGTGAAGCCTTCCAGTCCCAGTTCTGCGCCAGCCACTGTACGCCACTGGTGGTGTCGCGCTGCGAGAGCGCCGAGCAACCATCGGGCTGAATGGGGCCGCCGGCATGGGTCAGCGCAATTTCGCTGCGGGCGTTGAGCACCAGCACGTCCAGTGGGTCGATATCGGCCCCCTGGGCGATACCGGCCATCTCTTCGAGAAGCTCCGGGCAGACATGCTCGATGGCCGCCTTGAAGCGTTCGGCCTCATAGCGCGCCGTGTCCCAGTCAAGTCCGGCCATGTCCTGAAACATCCGACGATAGGTGGCCAGGCTGATGGCGATTTCCGACGCTGCCTGTCGCCCATGCGCTTCACCGATTTCGAAATGGGTGCCCCGAACATCGATATGTTTGACCACGTCGCGCTCCTGTTGTTATCCGCCTGATTCACTTCCAGCATGAGCCCCAGAAGTCGATCCGTCGAGTGCTGACCGGGCGCCGATGCGCGGCACAGCGCTTTCACAAGAGACTTTCGCGATGAATAACGCCCATGGCACACGAGGCGCGGCGATGGTGTAATGCGCTCATGACCACATCGCTTGATATCCCCACGCTACCGCTTAATGGCCGCCGCCTGATCGAGGCCGGCGCCGGCACCGGCAAGACCTTTACCCTGGCCGCGCTCTATGTACGGCTGGTGCTGGGTCATGGCGGTGACGCTGCCTATCCTCGCCCTTTAATGCCGCCGGAAATCCTGGTGGTGACCTTTACCGAGGCCGCCACCGAGGAGCTGCGCGATCGTATCCGCGCGCGCCTGCGTCAGGCCCGCGAAGTGCTGTTGGGACGTGCCGACAGCGACGCCGTGCTGGATCGGCTGCTGGCAGACATCGACGCCGGTGATCGAGAGCGTGCGGCCTCGCAGCTCGATGCCGCCGCGCGCGTAATGGACGATGCGGCCATTTTTACCATTCATGGCTTTTGCCAGCGCATGCTCAAGCGCCACGCCTTCGACAGCGGTGCGCTGTTTGCCAGCGAGCTGGTGCCGGACAGCAGCGTTCTGTTCAGGTCACTGGTGGAAGACTACTGGCGTCGTCAGTTCTATCGACAGTCTGCGGCGCGCCAGCGTCTGCTGGCGCAGTGGTGGGAAACGCCGGATGACCTGCGCCAGGAGATCGGCCTGCTGCTGCACGGCGGCCGCCCCCGGGCACTGATGCTGGGGGAGACGCTGATCCAGGCACCGGCTTCCATCGATGAGGCGCTGGGCCGGCTGGATCAAAGTCTGGCGCAGAGCGATGCCCAGCTGGCCCGGTTGCGTGAGCTGTGGCAGAGCGCCAGTGACGAGATTGCAGCACTGCTGCGAGAGGCGATCGAGGGCGGCTCACTCAAGGCCAACATGTTCAAGCCGGCGGATCTGGACGCGCGCCTTGTCGCCCTGGGTCAGTGGATGATGGGCGAACAGGACGTGCCCGACGAGACGCTTCGGGATTCGAAAGGGCGGCTATGGTGTTCAAGGGCGCGTCTGGAAGACGCCACCAAAAAGAATCACACGCCGCCGATGCATCCCTTTTTCGAGGCGCTTGCGCAGTTTGAAACGCTTGCCGAGACCCAGCGTGACCAGCAGACCACGGTGCGTGCACAGCTCCTGGCGCACGCCCGGGATACGCTGGCGCAGTCGCTGGCCCTTGAAAAGCGCCGGCGCGGCATGTGGGATTTCGATGATCTGCTCAACAGCCTTGATGAGGCGCTGGCAGGGCAGGCCGGTGCGCGGCTTGCCGCGCGCATTCGTCACAACCTGCCGGTGGCGATGATCGATGAGTTTCAGGATACCGACCCGGTCCAGTACCGGATCTTTTCCACCATCTACGCCATGCCGCACCAGATGGAAGGGCTTGTGTCGGATAATGCTGATGTGTCTGACCCGGGCATGGGGTTGTCGGACACCTCCGAGGTGCCCACCGCGCTTTTGATGATTGGTGATCCGCGCCAGGCCATTTACGGCTTTCGCGGCGCCGATATCGACACCTACCTGCAGGCGCGCCGCCATGTGGACCAGCGCTACACGCTGGATCGCAACTTTCGCTCGACCCAGGCGATGGTCAGTGCCGTCAATCAACTCTTTGCCACCGAGGCGCCCTTTCAGCTGGCGGAGATCCCCTATGAAGCGGTGACGGCCCAGGGGCGCGATGAAGTGTTTGTCGAGGCCGGCGAGCCGGTCGAGGCGCTGACCTGCTGGCACATGGACGGTAACGACTCGGTCAAACGCGATGACTATCTCGACACCATGGCCACGGCCACCTGTGCCGACATCACGCGACTGCTGGCCGGTGCCCGTCGCGGGGAGACCGGGTTTCGCAGCACCGACGGTGAACTCAGGCCTCTAAGGCCCGCGGATATCGCCATTCTGGTGCGCACCGGCAGCGAGGCCATGCGGGTGCGCCAGAAGCTGCTGGAGGGCGGGGTCCGCTCGGTCTATCTGAGCCAGAAGACCTCGGTGTTCGAGTCACGCGAGGCGTTTTACCTGCTGCAGCTGCTGGAAGCCTGTGCCCACCCGCGCAATGATCGCTCCCTGCGCGCGGCGCTGGCCACCCGACTCATGAGTGATTCGCTGGCGGAAGTGGCGCGTCTGGAGGCCGATGAGCTTGCCTGGGAGGCGATGGTGGCGCGCTTTGATGGCTATCATCGCCTCTGGCAACGCCAGGGCGTGCTGCCGATGCTGCGCGTGATCATGCGTGATTTTGATGTGCCCGCCCGGCTGCTGGCTCAGGCCGACGGCGAACGAGCCTTGACCGATGTCCTGCATCTGGGCGAGCTGGCACAGACCGCCAGCGCCCGGCTGGACGGCGAGCAGGCGCTGCTGCGCTGGTGGCATCAGTCGCTTGCCGGGCGCTTTGACAGCGGCATGGACCCGCAGTCGCTGATTCTGCGGCTGGAAAGTGACGACACCTTGGTGCGGGTCATTACCATCCACAAGTCCAAGGGGCTTGAGTATCCGCTGGTCTATCTGCCCTTTATTGCCGACCACCGCGAGGTGGATGGCAAAAGCAAAACGCTGATGTTGAGCGACGCCGATCACGGTGCCTCGCTGATCATGCAGGTCAGCGATGAGCAGCGCGCCCGGGCCGATCGGGTCCGCCTTCAGGAGGATCTGCGGCTTTTGTATGTGGCGCTGACACGGGCGCGCTATCTGTGTCGGTTAGGGATCGGGCCGATTTACAAGGGCGCGCCGCGCAAGGACACACCGGAAGGGGCGACAACCCTGGCCGGCGCCGCAATCGGCGCACTGCTGTGTCAGCACGGCGGGTACACGTCGCTGGATACTGCCACCCTGCGCGAGGTACTGAAATCGCTGGTAACGCCGGGCAGCATCGCGCTGGCGGCGCCGCCTACCGAGTTGACGCAGACGGTACCGGCGGGGGACGGCGCGTCGGAGGTGGGCAGGGCGCGGCGCTTTGAGGGGCGCATCGACCGCGATTGGTGGGTGGCCTCCTATACGGCGCTGGTCGAGGGCGCACGCCAGCCCGGTGACATGACCCGCCAGGCGCGCGACGCGATGCTTGAGGCGCAGGGCCCGGGGCTTGACCTGGAGGTGCTGGCCGAGACCAGTCCCATTCCGCTGCCGCCGGTACGCCGGTTGCTCGACTTCCCGCGCGGTCCGCGGGCGGGCACCTTCTTGCACGCCCTGCTGGAAAACATCGACCCGGACCGCCTGGGCGAGCTGGCGGTGCCGGGCTCGGACTATCGCGACGAGCTCTATCGACTGATTCGCCAGCGGGTACAGCGCGGCAATCTGGACCCGCACTGGGTCACGGTGCTGCATGACTGGTGCTGCGCCGTCCTGACGGCGCCGCTGCATCCGGCCCTGCCGGGGCTGGCGCTGGATCGTCTGGCCGGCTGGCGCACCGAACTCGAGTTCTGGCTGCCGGCCCGCGGCGTCAGCAGTGATCGCCTGGATGCGCTGATCCGTGAGCATGAGCCACTGCCGGGAATACGGGCAGAGCTGGCACCCAGAACGCTTGCCGGCATGCTCAAGGGCTATATCGATCTGGTCATTGAACACGACGGACGCTTCTACGTGATCGACTGGAAATCCAACCATCTGGGCGACACCCTGGAGGCCTATGACCAGGCGGCCATGGTGGCCTCGGTGGTGTCACACCGCTACGACATCCAGTACGTGCTCTATACCCTGGCGCTGCATCGTCACCTGCGTAGCCGGCTGCCGGACTATGACTATGATCATCATCTCGGTGGCGTGCTCTATCTCTTTTTGCGCGGGATGACGGCCGAAGGCGGAAGAGGCGTGCTGTATCGCAGGCCGGCACGTGAATTGATCGAGCAGCTGGACCAACTGCTGGCGCAAGGCGAGCGGGGCCCCAACGGCGACAGCGTCGGGGATGCAATGGCCGGTGCAGGAGCGTTGTCATGACACGTCGGGACAAAAGCCTGGAGAGCGGTCAGTTCTCCCTGTTCGATGCTGATGAGCCGCTGGAGACGCCGGATGCCGACGACGTCGTGCCTGGTGATGACGCCTCGTTCGAGTCCGGACCGGGCTCATATCCGGCGCTCCCGGACGGCGCAGTGGACATGGCCTTTATCGAGCAGCAGCTTGAGCGCTGGGTCGCGGTAGGGTGGCTGCGGCCGCTGGATGCCCATCTGGCCCGGTTTGTCAGCGCGCGTGAGCCGGGAGGCGACCCGCTGGTGACGCTGAGCGCTGCCCTGGTCAGCCATCAGCTGGGGCGCGGACATATCTGTCTGGATCTTGAGCATGCCCTGCGCGACCCCGACGCGGTGCTGTCCCTGCCGCCTCATGATGGCCAGGCGTCGGGAGAGGCGGTCGGCATCGTCACCCCCGGTGCGCTGCTGGCGGCGCTGGGGGTTCATCATGTCGAGTCATGGAGCGAGCGCTTGCGTGTCTCCTGTGTGCTGGGCCAGGGAGAGGAGGACACCACCTCGCGGCCGCTGGTGCTGGAGGACCGGAGACTTTATCTGCGTCGCTTCTGGCAGCACGAATGCAGCGTCGTGGCGCGTCTTCAGAGCCTGATGGCCGGCGCCGGTGCGGTCAGCGATGAGATGCTGGCACGACTGGAGTCGCTCTTTGGCGATTCGAGCGCGGCCGCGGCGCCCGACTGGCAGAAAGTGGCCTGTGCCATGGCCCTGCGCAATCGTCTGACCGTGATCTCCGGCGGGCCGGGCACCGGCAAGACCACCACGGTGACCCGCCTGCTGGCGCTGTTACAGGAGAGCGCCCTGAACGAGCAGGGGCGCGCGCTGATCACTCATCTGGCCGCGCCGACCGGCAAGGCGGCGGCACGGCTGTCTCAGTCGCTGGGCGGGGCGGTCGCCGCCCTGGACGTCCCCGAGGCGGTTCGAGCTTCCCTGCCGCGGGAGGCCACCACGCTCCATCGGCTGCTGGGTGTTCGGCGTGACAGCCGGCATTTTCGTCACGACGCCGATCATCCGCTGGCACTGGATGTACTGGTCGTGGATGAAGCCTCCATGGTGGATCTGGAGCTGATGGCCTCGCTTTTGGCCGCGCTGCCGAGCCACGCGCGATTGATCCTGCTGGGCGATCGCGACCAGCTGGCCTCCGTTGAGGCCGGTGCCGTACTGGGTGATCTCTGTGAAGGAGCCGAACAGGGGCGATGCAGCGATGCGGTGCAGACGTTGACCGAAAGGGCTGCCGGGCAGGCCCTGCCGGTACGAGATGCGCCGCCGTCGGTGCTCGCCGATCATGTGGTAGTGCTGCAAAAGAGCTATCGCTTTCACGAGCACTCGGGGATCGGCGCCCTGGCGCGTGGCGTGAATCACGGCAGTCTGGAAGAGATCAGACGCTGCTGGCAGGCCGGGTTTCAGGACATCGAGTTTCAGCTGGTCAGGGAGCAGGGTGGTGCACTGATCCGCCAGGCGGTCAACGGCTATCGGGAAGCCCTCAGGGCCATGGCCGATGGGGCGGCGCCAGAGGCAGTGCTGCGCCTTTTCGCGCGCTTTCAGGTGCTTTGCGCCCTGCGTCGAGGATCCTGGGGGGTGGAAGGTCTCAACGACGCGATCGTCGAGGCGCTCTTTCGGGAGAAGCTGGTGGGCGGTACCCGCGGCTGGTACGCCGGGCGTCCGGTGATGGTCACGCGCAATGATCCGCAGCTGGGGTTATACAATGGCGATATCGGCATCGCGATGGTCATGCCCACCGATAAAGCCAATCGTAACGACGCGTCAGGCCGACTGCGCGTCTTCTTCCCGCATCCCTCCGGTGACGGGGTGCGTGCTGTACTGCCGGGCAGGCTGGGTGGGGTGGAGACGGCATTTGCGATGACGGTGCACAAGTCGCAGGGCTCGGAGTTTGAGCGGGTATTACTGGTACTGCCGGAACGCCCCAATCCGATCATGACCAGAGAGCTGGTCTATACCGGCATTACGCGGGCCAGATCGCACTGTTTGATCATGACCGCCTTTGCTGGCGCCGTCGAGAGCGCAGCACTCAGGCAGACGTGGCGGGCATCCGGGGTGGGCAAACGCTTAGGCGCATAGGGGACGACAGAGCTTCGGGAGCCGACAACGTTTAACTCTGGCCCAGGCGTACCAGCAGCTGATGGCGAACTGCAGACGGACAGGTCGCCAGATAGCGGCAGAGCAACGCTCTGGGCAGGGCATTCATATCGGCCAGCCGGGTGTTGTGAACGCGCAGATAATCGCTTGAAGACATGACAATATCTCCTCTCTGGATGATCGACATGTGCTGATGGTGACAGGCCTTTGGGTAGCGACCCGGGCCACCATGTAATGGCTTAAATTCTTGTACATTATCAGTACAAGGCGTGTTGAATTGCCAGTCAACGCTCATGAATTTTCACAATCAGCAGGCATGACATTTTTGAACACTGTTCCTTGAAGCCTCTGAATAAGCCGGTTTCGGCCCATAAGAACCTCATTGCATGGACCTTTTCAGTTAACGGCAGAGGTTTTTGGGAAACTTGTACAATTTTATTCTTATCAAGGGGCGTCGTGTGTGCATGACAGGCCTTTTGAAGCGGCAAGGCTGTCCGTAGGGTCGCTATTGTCATGTTTTTAAACCGCAACGTACCGGAGTAGCAGAAGGCTTATGGCAGCGACGACAATTTCCAGAGCGCAGGCCTGGGAACATGTATTGCGCGCCCGCCGGTTTGACTGGCAGCGCGGTCTCTCGTATCAGCACGGGCCGATATCAATAACGGCCGGGGGAGAGTGGCACTGTAGTGACGACATTGACGCACCCGCGTCGCAGCTGCTCGACATCATGCTGCCGCTGGTGGCCCGCACGACGCCCCTGGTCATGGCGCAGCTGGGTCAGAGCCTTGATGGGCGTATCGCCACGGAGTGCGGGGCGTCCTACTACGTGACCGGACAGCAAGGCCTTGTTCATCTGCATGCACTGCGGGCCGTGGTCGATGCCGTTGTGGTCGGCGCCGGCACCGTGGCCATGGATGATCCGCGCCTGACCGTGCGCCATGTGGCAGGGGAGAATCCGGTCCGGGTGGTGCTGGACCCGCGGGGTCGAATGTCTGAAAGTCGCTTTGTCTTTGAAGATGACAGCGCCCCGACGCTGCATCTGGTGGGGCATGAGCATGTGGCGCGCTGGCAGGCATGTCACGAGCGCCACGGCCGTGGCGTCAGCGTAGGCGGGCTTGGCCTGAAGGAGGACGGTGTCGACCCCCGCGAGGTCATCGACCTTTTGCGCCATCAGGGATTGAACAGCGTGCTGGTAGAAGGGGGCGGGATGACCATTTCGCGGTTTTTACAGGAAGGCTGCCTCAATCGTCTGCACAGTATGGTCACCCCCATGATTATCGGTTCGGGCCGGCCCACGCTGACCCTGCCGGTCATCGAGTGCCTGAGTCAGGCGATGCGTCCGTCGGCTCGTCATTACACGCTGGGTGATGATGTGCTTTTTGACCTCGATCTTGGCGCTGTTGCGCAAACAGACCGTAATTAACCTTTCTTTTCAGGGCCTTCGTTGATCGGGTTTCTGTGAAAATGCCAGGGTCCCCTCGTCATTGACTGGAGCCTGAGAATGAGTGTGAAAGGGTTGGTATCGCTGCTGTTTTGTGTGTTGCTGGTGGTGTCCGGCATCTGGCTGACGCTGGATCAGGCACATCAGGAGCGGCAGTGGAACCTCAAAAGGGATGCGGCCAATGGGGTGATCCCCGGCGAGCTCCCGGGCGATGAAGCCACTGCCGGCACCGGTCAGCAGAGCAGCGAAGACGATAGCGATAGCGGTATCGTCAACATGCTGCCCTGATCCTATCCGGGCACCTGACGAGAGCTGGTGTGTCGTCCCATCAGCAGGACCACGGCGCCCGGCAGACTCGAGAGTAATATGATTGCCCCGTAGGTCACTGAAATGGCCACGCCCTGCTGAGCCGATAGCCCGGCCAGCATCCAGATCAGCGCCGCCGCGCTCTCCCTGATCCCCCAGCCGGCCACGGAAATCGGAATGGCCATGGCCATCAGCACTGGTGGCGTCAGCGCCAGCAGAGTGGTCGTCGGCAGAGGCTCTCCCAGGGCTCTGGCGCAACAGACAAATACCAGCATGTAGCTCAGGACAATGGCCAGCGAACTCGCCAGCTGGCGCAGCCACAGCCGTCGGTTCCAGAGCCCGCGACGCAGATCGCGGCGCAGGGCGCTCAGCCATTGTGGCGGGTGCCTAAAGGCCCACACGCCCGCCAGCCCCATCATCATCAATGCCAGGTAGACCAGCGCGTAGGGTATGTCGGTGCGGTCATGCAGCATCAGATTCAGCCGTGACCATCGCTCGACCAGCCCGTGGCGCAGCGGTGTAAAGATGAGCAGCGTGGCCAGCGCGACCAGTAACAGGGCAGCCTGACCCGAGGCGCGCTCGATAATGACCGCCCGCAGTGCGGCACCATGAGAGGCATTTCGGGTGCCGTGTCGCCAGGCACGTCCCAGATCCCCCGTCACGCCGCCCGGCAGCATCTGATTGAGAAAGGTCGATAGATAGTATTCACGGATGGCGGTGGTCAGCGGCAGCGACATGTCCATGTGGCGCGCGGTCAGTCGCCATCGCCAGGCGGACAGCATGATCTGAGGCACCGAGATCAGCAGTGCCAGGGCCAGCCAGCCCGGAGAAAGATCGCTCAGGCGCGCCAGCAGGGCATTGATATCCACCAGCCAGAACACGCTTCCCAGCAGGATCAGCGTCAGCGTCCAGCGCAGTATCGAAGAGCTCAGCAGGCACCGATACCCGCGCATGAGGCCCGCCGCTTGTCGAGGTCGGTCGGCGCTCATGACCCCTCGGGCACGGCGAACAGATCGGTATGCCCCACTGTGATGACGAGACGGCCATGGGCAATATCCTGCTGGCGCCTGTCATGCCACTGCTTCAGGGCCTGGCGCTGATCGCTCGCCTGTTCCAGCGCGGCCTCCAGCCAGCCCTGAACCAGCGCCTGCGCCAGAAGTGCCTGGTCGGGAGAAGCGCAGTCCAGCTGCCAGGGAGCACTGGTTCTGGTGACCTGATAGCCGGCCTCTTCAAGCAGGGTGGCGGCCACCTCCGGTGCCTGCGTACCCAGTGCACCGTTAAAGCCCTTGTCACGCTGCTGATGGGCTCGGATCAGTGCCTGCACCTGCTGATCCATCGCCAGCAGGTCAGCATCGCCATGGTTGCCGTCACGGTCGATAAGCGCATTGTCACCATTGATGCTCATGGCCAGCCAGACCGCGCATTGATGCGACGCGCATCGAGCAGTCAGCGTTTCCAGCCATGGGCTTGAGACCAGATCCAGCAGGGCGGAGGCGGTGACAATATCGGTTTTGCTTAGTACATCGTCCGTCAGCGCCTGATCCAGCCCGGAAAGGTCGCGCTGCAGGCAGTGCAGTTCGGCAATATGGTCATGATGGGGATGGCCCTCGCCACGGGCATGCGCCAGCAGCGCAGGGTCCTGATCGATCAGGGTCCAGTGCTGTTGCGGTGGCAGGCGAGGGGCGAGATAGCGCAGGTTGTTGCCACTGCCACAGCCCAGATCCAGCAATCGCAAGGCGCCCTGGTGCGGGCGTGATGACAGCCAGTGTCGGCAGATGCCGGCCAGCGGCTGCTCATCGCGGGCACGATGATCGGCTGCTTCACGCAGGGCAAGCCACGATGGGCTGAAATCACTGTGCTCGGCCATCTCGCCCTGAGGCCGTGGTGGGGTCATCGGCGGTCGCTCCGGTCAGGAAACAGCATTGGCGTGCAGGCGATTGAGACAGGCCAGAAAGCGCTCGGCAGCGCCCGGCCAGTCATTGAGCGTCCGGCGGGCTTCCAGCGCCCCCTGACGCAAACTCTGATACTGCGTGCTGCGCGTCTCGGTGTCGTCAAACAGCAGTGTACGCAGCGCGTCTCGCAGCGCCATCGCATCGTCAGGGGGAACGTGGACACCGGCACTGTCAGGCAGGGTGTCGGCCAGAGCGCCGCCGGTGGTCGTGACCGCTGGCAGACCATGGGCCAGCGCCTCGGCGATCACCATGCCATAGCCTTCGTAAAAAGAGGGCAGGACAAACAGATCGCTGTGCTGCCAGTGCGCTTCGAGCGCCTCGGGCGGCTGCGCGCCGTGAATCGTGACGCGCTGCTCGAGCTGATGCTCGATGATCAAATCGCGAAGCCTCTCGGTATAGCGTTCGTCGCGGGTGTCATCGCCGATCAGAGCACAGTGCCAGTCGTGCGCCTTGAGATCGGCCAGCGCCTCGATCAGCAGATGCTGGCCCTTGCGAGGAATCAGTGTGGCGATGCACAGCAGTCGCGGTGTGTCGTTGTCTGCCGGGGCGATGGGTACCGGCGTAATGCCGGGCTCGATCACGCTGATGCGTGAGGCATCGATATCCAGCTCGATCAGACGGCGCCGCGTGAAGGCGCTGGTGACGATAATGCCGGCGACTGACTGCAGCGCCTGGCATTCAAGCGTCAATAGCGTTTCCCGCTGATTCTTTTCGAGGCCGGTTTCATCTCCCAGGGGATGATGAACAAGCGCCACCAGCGTCAGGCGATGGGCATGCACTTCCAGCACATCGGGCATGGCGCTGGCGGCCAGGCCATCAACGACCACCAGGCTGCGATCGGTACAGCCCCCCAGCGCCCGCTGCAGCGATTCACGGGCAATATCATCCGGCCACGGGAAGCGGCCATCCAGGCCGATGACCTCGACGGCAATGCCGGTCTCGCGCAGTGCCTCGACAATACGCCTGTCATAGATATAACCGCCGGTCAGCTGATCCGGCCGCCCGGCAACGATCAGGGTCAGGCGGCGAACGGAACTCTCGGATGTCATAGCGACCCTTCATAGCTTGCACAAGCAATGTGGGATTCATGCAGGGTGACGCTCAGCGCCGTCAGTCCCTTGCCGGTTTCACCCAGCTGGTCGGCCTCGATCGAGGCGGCCATGCGGTCAAAGATGACCCGGGCCATGAACTCGGTGGTGGTATTACGCCCCTTGAACTCCTCGATCTCGTCAAGGTTTTGCATGTTGATATCGCTCAGCACTTCCGACAGCGTCTGGCTGGCAAGGCCGATATCGACGATCAGATCATCCTGATCCAGGTCGGGACGCTTGAAGGTGACGTCCACAATGTAGGTGGCGCCATGCAGTTTCTGGGCCGGGCCGAAGATCTGGCCGTTGAAGCTGTGGGCGATCATGACGTGATCGCGAACGGTAAGGCTATACATGGCGAAACTCCGAAAAGAAAAAATGAATCAGGTGCTGTAGCGAATGCGGTGGCACAGCGTGCCGGGCTCGGTGGTCACGCGCGCCATGGTCTCGGGCAGCGCTTCAAAGGCGCTTTCTGCATCGATCAGGATGTCCAGGCGGTCATCTTCCAGCAGCGACAGGGCCTGTGTCATGCGCTCACCATGCGTGCGCCGTGCCGCGCGGGAAGGGGAGACCGTGCCGACCTGGCTGGCCCTCAGCGTCAGTCGGCGCGAGTGAAACGCCTCGCCCAGCGGCAGACTGACCGACTGCGCGCCGAACCAGCTCATCTCGATAATGGTCGCCTCCTGCCCGGCAAGGGTCAGCGCCTGTTGAAGCCCGCCCTGGCTGCCGCTGGCATGGATGACCAGGTCGCATTCTCCCTGCGCCTGTGCCGGCGTTGAAAAGGCGATATCCAGTGCTCGGGCCAGCGTTTTGCGCGAGTCGTCGATATCGATCAGCTCGACCCGGGTGCCCGGGATATTGCGACACAGCCAGGCCATGAGCGTGCCGACAACGCCTGCGCCGATAACGGCAATGCGGTCACCGATGCGGGGGGCAGCGTCCCACAGGCCGTTGAGCGCCGTTTCCATGTTGGCGGCCAGCACGGCCCGCTCGGCAGGTAGCCCATCAGGCAGGGGGATAAGCATGGCGGCCGGGGCCACGTAGCGGTCCTGATGGGGATGCAGACAGAAGACGTAGCGGCCTTCAAGCTCCCGCGGGCCTACTTCCACCACGCCCACGCTGGAATAGCCGTATTTGACCGGCCCCGGAAAGTCACCCTCCTGAAAGGGCGCGCGCATGCGCGCATGTTCGCTTTCAGGAACCCTGCCGTGAAAGACCAGCGTTTCGGTGCCCCGACTGATGGCGCTGTAACAGGTGCGAACCCTGGCCTCATTGGGGCCGGGAACTGCCAACGGCTGTGTTCGAATCACGCCCTGTCCGGGGGCTTCGACCCAGAAGGCGCGAGCGGTATTGTCCGAGCTCATTCATGACCCTGTGCGTTGTGGAATGACACTGTGCCACCAAAGGGCGCCGGGTAGTATAGACACTGTCCATGCATTCGCCGTGTCGTGCAAAGCTTGAGTCAACCTGCTCCAGCCGTGAGCATTGCGTCACAAAAGGTGATCAAACGCTTTTTTGGTAACATGGTTTATCATGAAGGCATCCGCTTTTACTGCTGTATGATGACATGCTGATGAATATTGTATGTCCTTTCCGGG
This sequence comes from Kushneria indalinina DSM 14324, assembly GCF_003385845.1. Lineage (GTDB taxonomy): Bacteria > Pseudomonadota > Gammaproteobacteria > Pseudomonadales > Halomonadaceae > Kushneria > Kushneria indalinina. Next base: position 525,246 of record NZ_QRDJ01000006.1, read on the forward strand.
GCTGTCCAGAACATGACCGGGCAAGGGCAGGAATGTCTGCTGATGGTACTGGAGGTCCTCGACATGCGTGAACAACGGATTGCCATACGCCAGTTCACCTGGCCCGCTTCCGGCGTGTGCAGGGAGCTTCTGGTCGGGTTTGTCGGGCTGATGCTGCTGGCATTTGTGCTGCGTGTCATGGACATGGCGCCGGTATCACTTTATCCCGGCGCTGGAGGCGCCTATCTGGTGCTGGTCGGGGTGATGATATATGGCTGGCCCGCTGGCCAGCAGCGCCTTGGCTGGGCCAATCGCGTTACCCTGGGGCGGGCAGTGCTGATCGCGCTGCTCACTGCCATGCTGCCACTACCGGCGTTCATCAATGAACACCATTTGCTGGTGTTTGCCATGGCCCTGATGGCGCTGGCGCTGGACGGGGTGGATGGCCTTGTGGCGCGTCGGACGCACACCGAGAGTCGTTTTGGCGCGCGTCTGGACATGGAACTCGATGCCTTTTTCATCCTGATGCTGTGTCTGATGCTGGTGATCCAGGCCAAGGCCGGCATGTGGATCATGGCCATTGGCGCCATGCGCTATCTGCTGATTGCCGCCGCCTGGCGATGGCCCTGGCTCGGAAGTGAGCTGCCGGTCAGCTACCGTCGCAAGACCATCTGTGTCTGGCAGGTCTCTACGCTCATGACGTGTCTGCTGCCCTGGGTGGCAACGCCCTGGTCAAATCTGCTTCTGGCACTGTCGCTACTGCTGCTGCTGATCTCCTTTGCCGTGGATATCACCGACCTGTACCGACGTCGCCCTCGATAAGGCTGTATTTCCGGCGAGAACAGCCGATACAGTGTCTCGTTTGCCTCTACTTTCAACGCCCTGATGAGTATCCGTATGGCCCGTGACGCCTTTGTACTGGCGGGAGAGCAGGTGCTTCCCGGCCAGCGCCGCCAGATTGATGTGCCGGTAGCCCGTCTTTATACCCACACACCGCTCAATATCCCGGTAGAGGTCGTTCATGGCCGCCGGGAAGGCCCCATCATGCTGGTGTGCGGGGCCATTCATGGTGACGAAATCAACGGGGTGGAAATCGTTCGGCGGGTGCTCAAGACGCGGTCACTGTCGCGTCTGCGCGGGACCCTGATTGCCGTGCCGATCGTCAATGTGTTCGGTTTCGTCCAGCACAGCCGTTATCTGCCGGACCGTCGGGATCTGAACCGCTGCTTTCCCGGCAGCGAGTCAGGATCGCTGGGGTCACGCATTGCCGCGCTCTTTCGTGAGCAGGTGGTGGATCTGGCCACGCACATTCTGGATCTGCACACTGGTGCCATCCATCGCACCAACCTGCCCCAGATTCGCGCCCAGCTGGAACGCAACGAGCAGACCCGCGCCATGGCGGATGCCTTTGGCGCGCCGGTGATTCTCAATGCCGAACTGCGCGGCGGCAGTCTGCGCGAATATGCCGAGCGCCGCGGTATCCCGGTGCTGACCTACGAGGCGGGCGAAGCGCTGCGCTTTGATGAATGGGCCATCAGTGCCGGTGTGCGCGGCGTACTGCGGGTCATGCGTTTGCTGGACATGTTGCCGGCCGGTCGTGGCAGCAAGGTGCCGGCTTCCGAGGTGGCGCGCAGTTCCAGCTGGGCTCGCGCGCCCATTGATGGCGTGCTGCGCCCGCGCGTTCGACTGGGGGCGCGGGTGGTCAAGGGCGAACGACTGGGGATCGTGGCCGGCCCCTTTGGTAACGAGGAGGGCGATGTGCTGGCCTCAAGCGAGGGGATCGTGATCGGCATGAGCAATCTGCCGCTGGTCAACGAGGGCGAGGCGGTCTTTCATATTGCCCGCTTTCACGAGCTGGGGGATGCCGAACACGCCGTGGAAGCCTGGCAGGCGCGCGTCGAGTAGGAGAGGAGACCCTGACGCCGAGCGTCAGGGCATGGTGCAGTAAAATCGATCAGCCGGCGGCGGGAATCGGAGCATCCATCGACACAAGCCCTTCATTCCAGAGCGTCTGCCACAGGGCGCTGGGAATGGCGGTCGTCATCAGGGCCTGATTTTCGGCAATGCGCTCCGGACGCGTGGTGCCCGGAATCACGGCCGCCACGGCGCGTGGCGCGGCGCTGAACTGCAGGGCTACGGCGCGGATATCGACCCCGAAGCGCTCGCAGATATCGCGAAGGCGCCGGGTACGTTCACGCACCTCATCGGAGGCCTGCCTGTAGTCATAGTGATCGCCCCCGGCCAGAATGCCCGAATTGTAGGCACCGCCGATGACCAGGCGTGCGCCGCGGCGGTCACACTCCGGCAGCAGGGTGCTCAGGGCACCTTCATGGTCGAGCAGTGAATAGCGCCCGGCGAGCAGGAAACCATCGGGGTCGGCCCTTTCAAGCGCGCGCGTGCAGGCTTCCACGCGATTGACCCCCAGCCCCCAGGCGCGAATCACGCCTTCCTCGCGCAGTCGCGTCAGGGCGCGCGCGGCGCCATTCATGGCCTGATCGTGCACCTCCTCCCAGTGCTCGCCGTGGGCATCAGACGCGCAGTCATGAATCCAGGCGATATCGATGCGGTCCATGTTCAGGCGTTCGAGGCTTTCTTCAATCGAGCGCAGGGTCGCGGATTCCGAGTAGTCATACACCACCTTGTTGGCACGACCCTGGGCAAAAATTCCCTGTTTTTGCTCCTGCTCTTCAAGAATCAGACGCCCCACCTTGGTGGACACCACGTAAGTACCGCGAGGTTCGTCGGCCAGGGCCTCACCCAGACGCATTTCCGACAGTCCGGCACCGTATTGCGGCGCCGTATCGAAATAACGGATGCCGGCGTCCCAGGCGGTGCGCAGCGTCTCGATGGCGCGCGTGTCCGGTACTTCTTCATACATGTTGCCCAGGGGAGCCGTGCCCAGCCCCATCCTGCCTGGCAGTTCAAAACGCATAGCGCCTCCTTGACGATCATGGTGTGCCCGGATCTGCTCCGGGCGGTGCGTCAAGTATGGCCAGGGTGGCGGAAAGGACAACTCTGAAAGGCTGGCGTATGGCAGCTCGACGCCACATCGAGCTGCCGGAAAAAGAGCGCCTCAGGCAGAGGCTTCAGGGGAGTGGGTTCAGCCGGGCATGTGTGCCGGCAGCTCTCGTTCGGCGTCGATATCATCCACCAGGGCGAGCGCCTGATCGAAGACATCAATACCGGCATCCGGTCGGTGTGCGGTTTCGGAGAGATAGCGACGAAAACGACGCCCGCCGCGGCAGCCGGTAAAGAGCCCGAGAAGGTGGCGCGTGATGTGATTGAGCCGCACGCCTGCTTCAAGACGGGAAACCAGATAGGGCCGAAAGGCCTGCATGGCCTCATGTCGTGTGGGGGGCGTGGTGGCCTCCCCGAAGATGTCGCGGTCAACGTGCGCCAGCAAGAACGGGTTCTGGTAGGCTTCGCGCCCGACCATGACACTGTCGACGTGCGCAAGCTCGCGCTGACAGTCATCGATGCTCTTGAGGCCACCGTTGATGCCGATATGCAGCTCGGGGTGGGCGGCCTTGAGGCGATGCACACGCGGATAGTTCAGCGGTGGCACGTCGCGATTCTGCTTGGGAGAGAGCCCCTCAAGCCAGGCCTTGCGGGCATGCACGGTAAAAGTCGTGCAGCCGGCGGCCGCCACGGTCTCGATAAAGCGCGCCAGATCTTCATCCTCGTCCTGATCATCGATGCCGATACGACACTTGACCGTGACCGGGATCGTGACCGCTGCCTGCATGGCCGTCACACAGCGCGCCACCAGCTCGGGGTAGCCCATCAAACAGGCGCCGATCATGTTGTTCTGCACGCGATCACTCGGGCAGCCGACGTTCAGGTTGACCTCCTGATAGCCCCAGCTTTCTGCGATGGCGGCACATTCGGCCAGCGCCGCGGGGTCACTGCCGCCCAGCTGCAGCGCCAGCGGATATTCAAGCGCGTCATGGCCGAGAAAACGCTCACGCGGGCTGCCATGCAGGATGGCGCCGGTCGTGACCATTTCGGTGTACAAAAGCGCGCGTTTGGTCAGGGTACGTGCGAACGCACGCTGATCGCGCGGCGTCCAGTCCATCATGGGAGCAATGGAAAAACGGCGCGCGGCGTCAGCGGCGTGAAGCGGGGTGGTGGCGGGCATGGCAGATGTTTTCCGGCGTTACGGGTCGGTCTGAAGGCAGATTGTCATTTTCTCACAGCCCCGATCATTCACCCAATCAGGACGACGGCGTTTCACTGGAAATGGCGTCCTGTGTCTGGCGGCACCACGCCACACCCTGCTTTCTGAGCAGCGCCTGATTGCGCTCGGGAATGCGCTCTGGATTGGGAAAACGTGCCAGTGCGGCTTCGAGGCTGGTCTCGCGAAGCAGGTGGAAAAGCGGCAAGGGAGAGCGGTTGGTGTAGTCCGCAGCGTCTTCCTGGCCGGGTGAGGCCTGGCTGTCGCCGAACAGATAGTCAGGGTGGAAGCTTGCCAGCTGATAGACGCCTTCGTAGCCTTCGCTGATCATGAGCCGCTCGGTTATGTCGAGCTTGTCCAGAAAGGTGAAGAAGTCCTCGGCGCCGGGCGTGAGGACCAAAAGCGTCGTTTCCGTGTCCGGATGCTGGTCAAGATGCTCGCACTCTTCGATCACGGCCATGAGCAGGGCGGCATCGTCAGCACCGTCAAGCAGGCGATAGCGAATACGCTCTCGCTCGAACTCGGCGGCGGCAAACGGGCACAGATCGTGCGCCATGACCCAGTCCCTGACCCAGCGTCGGGTGGCCTCCAGTGGATGTGTTGTCAAAACAGGCTCTTTTTTAAAGGAAAAGGGCCGACAGTGTGTCGGCCCCAAACCGATATACTAACCGCCAGCGGCATGATGTACAGCGCGAAAGACGCATTGCTGTCAGGTGATGCCGCCGGCCGGCCGACTACCAGGCCTCGCCTTCGAGCGTGATGGGCATGCGATCGTCGGCGGTTTCGGTCTCGGAGCCCATCATTTCATCATGCGTAACGCTGTGTTTGAGATAGATCGGGACGCTTTCCAGTCCACCCATCTCACGCAGCATGGTCTTGGCAGAGTTAAGGGATTGTGGCGTCAGGATCGTGTCATCTTCGTTGAGCAGGGTGTCGGTTTCGCCACCGGTGGTGATATGCACGGTGAAGATATCGCCTTCCATTGATTCGATGACGATTTCATCAATCTGCTGGGCGTGTGCTTTTTCAGTCAGTTCGTTGAGTTTCATCTGCCTCTCCATGGCCTCCGTAATCAATGACCTTCTTCAAGGTAGCCCGTCTGTCCCAAAAGCCCTGTACCGGCAGAGTTAAAAATTGTCATTAAATGCCGGGGCGATACCGCGCCCCTGCAGCAGGCACTATGATCAATGCATCCTGCGTAATAGTTCGGAGACATGCTGATGAGCGACAAGAGCCCGCCGCTGGAAGATCTCAAGGGCAAGGTCAAGGAGGCATGGGGAACGCTTTGTGATGATGAGGCGCTCAGCGATGAGGGCGAAATTCAGCAGCTTGCCGCCAGACTCGAGAAGGAGCAGGGCCTCTCTGCCGAAGAGGCCCAGCGCCAGGCCGAAAGCAGCTTCCACGGCCGACGCTGACATGTCGGTGTTGTCTTCAGGGCATCAGAGCCTGTGAAGCTCGTCATTGTGGTCGGTCTCCAGCGGCTGAAAACGCTCATCGACCAGTTGCAGCGTGGTGTTGTCTTCCATCAGTAGATAGATGGGCTCATGCTCGTCGTCGCCGCGGGCGGGATGCAGCACATAGACTGTGCCGCCGCCGGGTACGGCGTTGCCGCTGAGCACCTTCCAGTTTCCCTTGCGCTTTTGCGTCTGCCCATCCTCAGGCCCGCCTCGAGGGGTTTCGGTCAGGTTATAAACGCCCCCGGCACTGTCCGTACTGAAGTTCAGGGCCAGCTCGGTATCCACGCCATCGCAGTTATCGCATGGCAGGGAACCGCCATAAATCTGGTTGGTACCGGAACTGCGCTGTGACGAGCTGGTGGTAGCATTATCATGACCCTGATCACAACCGGTCATCAAAAGCCCCATCAGTGCCCCTGTCAGCGTCAGTGCGCTAAAACGTGTCAATGTCATGCTCCTTGCTGTCCTGAAATCATCTGCCTCTGGCGGGTGCTTATACTCCTGCCTGCCAATCTCATGAAGCCTAAACGATCCGGTTGGTCATGTCTCTGTGACACTCTGGCGCCGTGAGCCCGGCATCATCCATGCCATTTCGCGACCATAGTCCAGGGGCTATTGTTGTTCACGGCGCTGGGGGCGAGAATCCCTGTGCTTTAACTTAATTCGAATATGACATTGCAAAGGGATCGGGCATGAAAAAGGGATGGTGTTGCACGCTGGCGCTCATCAGCATGGGAATGACGTCACAGGGCTGGGCAGCGGGCGCTTTCGATCCCGACGGCGATTATATGTTCGGTGACTGGGGCGGTGTGCGTTCTGACCTGGCCGATCAGGGCGTTGCCTTTCGCCTCGAGCACATCTCCGAGATGGCCTATTCCGTCGATGGCGGCTTTCGTGACAAGCGTACCGGTCGCTATTCCGACCAATGGACGGCCGGCGCCAATTTTGATCTTGATCGTCTGCTCGGCATTCCTGATGCGCGGTTTCAGTTCACCCTGAGCAACCGTAATGGCGAAAGTCTGAACAACGATGTTCTCAACAATCCCAACAGCGTGGGCGTCTCTTCCACTCAGGAAGTGTATGGGCGTGGCAGTGTCACCCGCATTACCCAGCTGTGGTATGGCCAGTCCTATATGAATGACACCTTCGAGATCAAGGCAGGGCGTGTGCCGGTAGGCGATGACTTTGCAGTCTATGACAGCAACTTTCAAAACCTTTATCTGGGCAGCGGCGAGCCCGGTAACCAGAACGGGGGGCTCTGGTACAACTGGCCGATCTCCCAGTGGGCGCTGGTCGGCAAATGGAACATCACCGATGAGCAGTATGCCCAGATCGGTTTTTTCAATCTCAACGAATCCAACCTCGATCGTGATCACGGGCTGGATCTGAAACACAGTGGCACCAGCGGTACCCTGATCCCGGTGGAGTATGGCTTCGAGCCGGACGAGGGGATTAACGGGCTGCCGGGCCAGTATCGGCTGGGGTATTACTACAGCAGCGCCGATGCCGATGACTATTCCTCGCGTGACAGCAATTCGGATGCCGAGAAGAGCCATCGCTACGGGCTCTACTATGTCATCAACCAGCAGGTAACCCGTCATGACGATGATCGCGATCGCGGGCTGAGCGTGTTCAGCATGGGCACGTGGAACGACGGCGATACGGCCACCTTTGATCGCTACCTGTCGGCCGGTGTGACCTATACCGGACCGTTCGAGGGGCGCGAGCAGGATGAGATCGGGCTGGGTCTGGCCTACGCCCACGTCAACGATGACTATGACGCCTGGTCGCGCTCGGGCAATGCAGCGCTCGTGGGCGGATCGTCCGCGCCGGACTATGTACCGCGGCAGGGCGAGGAGTATAACGCTGAACTCTACTACTCCCTGCAGGCCACCCCCTGGCTGGCCTTTCGTCCCAATCTGCAGTACGTGCGCCATCCCGGAGCAGACAGTGACGTGGACAGCGCATGGGTAGGCGGTCTTTCGGTACTGGCCACCTTCTAGTCCAGTGCAGGGCGCTACTGCGGTGGCGCCCTGCGGATGCGTGGCGGCTGAGGGGGCCACTCTTCAACGCTTGAGCCATGTTCGATCAGCGGCACAATCTCATGAAGCTGCGCCGGTATGTGACGCAGCCCGCACTCCCAGACAACGATGGCGCGCCAGCCGAGGGCATTGAGCTGTTCCAGCTGGCGGCGATCGCGCATGACATTACCCTCCAGTTTTTCCTGCCAGAAGGTTTTTCGTGTTGCCGGTGATGTGGCATAGAAGCAGTGCTCGTGACGGTGCCAGAAGCAGCCGTGCACGAACACAACACAATGATGACGCGGCAGGGTCAGATCGGGGGTGCCCGGCAGGTCGCGCCGGTGGAGACGAAACCGATAGCCACAGGCATGCAGATAGCGTCTGACCAGAAGCTCCGGCTTTGTGTTTTTGCCCTGAATGCCCGCCATCATGCGGGATCGTGTCGCAGCGTCGACAACATCGACCAAGGTCATGACCTCCCGTTTCACACAAGTCAAAGCGTTGAGTGTAGGAGATCATGCACCGGTCATGATGTCAGAAGTTCATGACCTTCATTGGCCAGACGGCGGGAATGGCAGCATGGAAGACAATCTCGTCACCGTGTGTTTTCTCTTCGGGATCGTGACTGTTGGCCTCGCCAAAAATATTCAGGATCATGTTGAATGCCTGCTCGACTCTTTTAACCATCATGCGAGCATCTTTCTCAATAAGGTAAAGACCATTGCCGTTAAAACGAGAGCAATGTCTTGCCAGCATCAGGGTACCCGGTGGGCAGAAATCAAAGTGGCCGGGATGCTGTGGTGTCAGTAAATAGTCATCCTTTTTAATCAGCCCATTGTCGATAAACCCCATGGGGAAATGCGATATCGGTACGGCATTGATACCGACCGTTTCGGGGGAAATTGTTAATGGATAAAGAGGAAGTGACAGCAGCATGGCGTGACTGCCGCCGGAGGTGTCCCGCGTATTGCTCAGCAGATGCGAAATGCTGCAGCGCAGTGCCCTTGCCAACGGTTCCAGACGCGAATGTCCCACACGTTTGATGGTGCCATTTTCCCAATAGGAAATGGTGACATCTGAAACGCCTACGCGACGGGCCAGCTCAGCCTTGCTTAGTCCACACTGTTCTCGCAATTTGCGAATGCGCTCGCCCAACTCGTTCATGCGTGGCCTCACATGTCTCATAAGCGAGCCAGCATAGCGAGCTGCATGTTAAGTATGTTTAGTAGTTTGTCACTAATTGAACACAACCAAGATCAATGAATTTAATTTTTTGGTATTAACCTGTTTAATTGAAAGTAGGGGTGAAGAGTCACTCTTTAACAGAAAAAGACATCAGAAAAACCTGATAAATCGTTATTGACTCAGCCAGCCTGCCAGCAGAGGAAGAACAATGGCGCTGAGCGCGCCATTAAGCGCCATGGCGAGACTGGCAAAGGCACCGGTTTGTGCATCGATACCGAATCCACGTGCTGTGCCAAGACCATGTCCGTTGAGTCCGAGTGCCAGACCGACAACGCGTGGATCCTGACAGCGCAGCATAATGGCCAGTGGCGGGATGGTGGAGGCTGCCAGAATGCCGGTCACCGTTACAATACCGGCGGTGAGGCCGGGATAGCCGCCCAGTCCTTCTGAAACGCCAATGGCGATGGGCGTTGTAATGGACCTGGGAGCCAGCGATGCCAGAATGTCGGGAGACAGCCCGAGTGCCCAGGCGATGGAAAGCGTCGCCGCGCAGGCGGTGATCGATCCTGTTACAAGGCTCACCGTCACGGGGATCAGCAGGCGCTTGATGTGTTGAAACTGCTCGTAAAGGGGAATCGCCAGCCCGACCGTGGCCGGTCCCAGAAGCAGCGTCAGCCAATGGGCGTCGAGATAGTAGGTGTCGTAATCGATCGGCAATACCGCAATGAAAAGCGCCAGAAGAAGGCTGCCGGTCAGCATTGGGGGCGCCCAGCTGGGATGGCGCATCAGCCGATAAAGGGACAGGGCAAGCATATAGGCGGCAAGTGTCATCACAATGGCCAGTGCTGGCGTTGCCATCATCTCCTGGGCCAGCGTTCGAAGATTCATGAAGCGCCTGCCGCGTCATCCCGACGCTGTTGCCAGCGCACCATGGCCTGCATCGTCACAAGCGTCACCACACTGCTGATCAGCGTCCCCAGTACGATGGCGATCAAAAGCTTCAGCCAGTTATCGGTCAGGGAGGTACCCAGAAAAAAAAGACCTGCGGCGCTGGGCAGAATCAACAGGGTGAAATAGTGGATAAGATGGCTGGCGGCGACGCCCATCGAGCGTGAAGAGCGCTGGCGGACAATCAGAACCAGAAAAAGCACCAGCATGCCCAGCACACTTCCCACGACGGGCAGTGCCAGCGTCGCCTGCAAAAGATTGCCGATGACCAGAAAGATCATCAGCCACATGAACCCCTTTAACATTGCAGCCTCTGGAATAAGTCGGTCGATACCTCTCCCGAGGACAGGCGATACAGGCCTGGCGGGCCAGGTCTTCAGGTCATGATAAGCTAATGATATAAGGGAATGCAGTGACAAATCGTGAATGCTTGCTGGCATCAGCTCACCTGTCACGCTGATACTACGATTTCTTGTTCATACCTTCTATTGGGGACAATGGTTCATGGCAAAACGCATTGAATTTGCAGAAACCGGCGGGCCTGAAGTGCTCAAAATGCGTGAATTCGAGCCCGAGGCCCTCGGGCCGCGAGACGTGCGGGTCACCAACTGGGCCATTGGCCTCAACTTCATCGATATCTACGTGCGCACTGGTCTCTATCCGGTGGGTGAGCTGCCTTCGGGACTGGGCACTGAAGGGGCCGGGGTGATCGAGGCAGTAGGTGAAGAGGTTACCGAATTCAGGGAAGGTGATCGGGTGGTCTATGCCACCGGCCCGCTGGGCGCCTATTCGACACACCATACCCTGCCGGCCGACAAGGTGATCATGCTGCCGGACAGCATCGGCTTTGATCAGGCGGCCGCTGCCATGTTGAAGGGGATGACCGTGCAGTATCTACTGCGTCAGGTCTATCCGATCAAAAGCGGTGACACCTTTCTCTTTCATGCTGCCGCCGGCGGAGTGGGCCTGATTGCCTGTCAGTGGGCCAAAAGCCTGGGGGCACGATTGATCGGTACGGTATCCACGCCCGAAAAGGCGGCCCTTGCCCGCAAGAACGGGGCCTGGGCGACCATCAACTACCGGGAAGAGAATGTGGTCGAGCGCGTCCGTGAACTGACCGATGGGCAGATGTGTCCGGTAGTCTATGACTCGGTCGGACGCGATACCTGGGAGACGTCGCTGGACTGTCTGGCGCCGCGCGGCCTGATGGTGAGCTTTGGCAATGCTTCCGGCCCGGTGGAAGGGGTGAACCTTGCCATTCTGAATCAGAAGGGATCGCTTTTCGTGACGCGCCCGAGCCTTGCCGGCTATGCCGATACCCGCGAGCGGCTGGAGGCGATGAGCCAGGAACTTTTCCAGGTGATGAGCAATGACAGTGTGCACGTCAATATCGGCTGTCGCTTTCGTCTGGATGAGGCCGGGGAGGCGCAGCAGAACCTGGCGTCCCGCCGCACCTCAGGCTCGACCATTCTGATTCCCTGAGCAGAGAGAGGACACACGCTGGCAGCGTTCGTATGGACGGCTGCCGGCGTGCGCCTGCCTACCACTCGATGGGCGTATCGTTCCAGTCATAAAACGCGCCGCTGTCATCAGGGGTGCGTCGATTGATCACCTCCAAAAGTCGCTCGGCCACGAAATCCGGTGTAAACAGCTTTTGCGCTGGCACTCTGGCCTGAAAGGGTCTGGAAAGCTCGGTATCCGTGGTGCCCGGATGCAGACAAAGCACGATGGCCTGCGGGTTGCGCCGTTTGAACTCGATCGATGCCGTCTTCATCAGCATGTTGAGCGCTGCCTTGCTGGCGCGATAGGCGTACCAGCCGCCCAGTTCGTTATCTCCGATCGACCCAACACGCGCCGACAGCGTGGCCATGATGGCCGGATGGCGAATCATGCGATCCGCCAGGGTGCTGATCAGCATGGCGGCCGTGGCCGCGTTGACATGAAAGGCGTGATGCAGGGCCTCAAGGGAGAGCCTTTCAAGGCGCTTTTCAGGAGCAATGGCCACCGATTGATCGCTCTGGCCGTCGTGCAGCACGCCAATGGTGTTGAACAGAAGATGGATCGGGATCTGGTGCAGGTACGCGCTGAGCGTTGCCAGCCCCTGCTCGGTCGTGACATCGGCGTCGACAATGTCCAGCCGGTCACAGTCCAGCTGCGCATCCTGTTCCAGTCGCTCACGGTGGCGGGTCACCGCAATGATTCGGCCGGCTCGCGGGTCCCGGGCAAGTCTTGCCAGCAGGGCGCGGCCGATGCCGCCGGCACCGGTGATGACGGCGGTGTATTGATCGGGAAGGTGGTCAGGCATGTCGTGGCTCGCCGGGGCAATGAGGATTTGATGTCAGATCACGAAAGATCCTCAAAGCATAGCGAAGGTTGCAGCGTCAGGCCGAACGCATCAGGCCGGCAAGCTCGGGGTCGATACGCCGGTACAGTGTGGCCAGCCGGCTATCGGTCTCCGCAAGAAGGCGATCGGGCGTGTCATGTTCGACCAGACGGCCGTCATCGAACATGGCGATTCGGTCAAAGTACTCAAGCTGCGTCAGACGGTGGGTGATCACGATCAGTGTGCGCCCACGGCAGTAGTCGCGAATCGTGTTCCATACCTGCTGCTCGGTGGCCTCATCCAGACCTTCGGTAGGCTCGTCGAGCAAAACGATGGGGGCCTGGCGCAGCAGAGTGCGGGCGATGCCAAAGCGCCTTAACTGGCCGCCGGAGAGGGAGCTGCCGCGCTCATCCGGAAAACCTGACAGCCCGTCGGGCTGATGCGCCAGCCAGTCACCCAGCGCCAGAGCGTCGAGCACGGCCATGATCTCGTCATCATCGATGGCCCGGCCCATGGTCAGGTTATCGCGGTAGCTGGCAGCAAAAAGGTGCGTCTCCTGCTGGGCAACCGTGAATTGCGCGCGCAGGGTGGCCTCACACAGCCGATTCAGGGGCGCGCCGCCCAGCGTAATACTGCCACCGCTCGGCGAAACGAATCGGATCAGCGTATTGAAAAGGGTCGTTTTGCCGCTGCCGGAAGGCCCGAGAATCAGCAGGTGTTCACCTTCCTCGACTGCCAGACTGAGCGAAGACACGGCCGCGACACCGGCGTCAAAGCGAACGCTCAGGTCATCGATCGACAGTCGAGTTCCTTCGGGCATTTGCTGCTCACCGGCGTCGGGGAAATCGGTTTCCGGTATGTGCGCCTGGATATCGTCCAGACGCGCTGCGGCGCGCTGAATACGGCCCAGGTGTTGCCAGGCCTGCGGCAGCAAAGCAATGGCCTCAAAGGCGCCCATGACGGCCAGGCCCATGAGGGCCACCAGGACCGGACTCATGCCGTGGTGGGTGACGGCCCAGCCGGCCATGCCCAGTACGCCGGTCAGCGTCAAACCCAGCAGTGCCTGGGAGAGCAGCTGTGAGCTGCCCCATTGGCGCGCCAGCTGATACTCATGGGCGTCGCGGGCGTGCTCGCCCTTGATGAGGTGATCGACCTCGCCCTGCCAGCGGTTGTAGATCATCAGTTCCGACAGGCCATTCAGCCGCTCCAGCAGGCGAGCACGAAGGCGGGTGTTGTCCTGCTGCCAGGCATCCGAATGGGGTCGGCCGGCGCGCCAGGCAAGCCACGGCCCCAAAAGACCCGAAAGCAGCAGGGCGAGGGCGGCAAACATGCCGATGGCCGGGGCAAAGACACCGATGACCACGCCACAGACCACGATGCCCAGCAATGCCACGATGGAGGGCGCCAGGACCCGTAGATAGAGGCCATCGAGGGCGTCCACATCGGCCGTCAGGCGCGTCATGAGCTCGCTCTCACCGTGACGCTGCAGCTGGGCGGGGGAGAGCGGCTCAAGTTTTTCATAGACGTGGCGTCGCAGCCGTGACAACAGACGAAAGGTGGCGTCATGGGTGACCAGCCGTTCGCCATAGCGGGTGGCCGTGCGCGACAGTGCAAAAAAGCGCACGCCGGCCGAGGGCAGCAGGTAATTGAAGGTCTGCGCCGTGGCAATACTCAAGCCGGCCAGCGCCGAGGCGGATAAAAACCAGCCCGAGAGGGCCATCAGGCCAATGCTGGACGCCAGTGCGATCAGCTGCAGGGCAATTCCGGTCCCCAGTAGCCAGGCCCAGGGTTTCATGAGGCGCAGATAGGGCAGGAGTTGTTTAAACATCGCGCATCTCCGACATATCGGTCGCGGCCGGGCGCGCCAGTGGCCCGCCGGGCGCGCGAAGGGCATCAAGTGTGTCCAGCGCCTGCACTCGGCCCTGATCCAGCATCAGCACGCGGTCGGCCAGCGCCAGCAGCTCCATCCGGTGGGTCAGCAGTACCACCGTGCGGCTCCGGCAAAGGCGCGCCAGCGCTTCCATGACCAGCCGTTCGCTGGCCTGGTCAAGGCTGGCGGTCGGTTCATCAAGCAGTACCAGGCGGGCATCGCGCAAAAAGGCGCGCGCCAAGGCAATACGTCGTGCCTGACCGCCGGACACTGCCCGGCCGCCTTCTCCCAGTTGCGTTTCAAGCCCGTCGGGCAACCCGGCAAGCCAGTGATGAAGTGCTGCCTGTTCCAGGGCGTCCAGCAGGGCCGCATCATCTGCCTGAGCGTTGGCCAGTCGCAGGTTATCGGCAAGCGTGCCGGACACGATCACGGCTGACTGGCCGACCCAGGCGATCTGATGCTGCCAGTCATCAGGACGAATGTCGGTCAGCGCGCGCGGTGGCTGATCGCCATCCGTCACATTGATGGTGCCTGCCTCGGGATGCATGAAGCCCATCAAAACGTTGAGCAGGGTCGATTTGCCCGCACCGCTCGGCCCGATAACGGCCAGCATCTCATTGGCGCGCAGGTCGAGGGTGACATCCTCCAGCGCTGCCGACGAGCGACCGGCATAGCGTGCCGTCAGGCCTTCCAGAGAGAGCTTGAGGCTGCCTTCGGGCTGCCACGGTGGCTGACCGGTATCCCGTTCGAAGACGCGTCGATTGAGAATGGGCATCAGATCCTCGGCGGCGGCCTCCGCTTCGGCTTTGGCGTGGTAGTGAACGCCCAGGTCGCGCAGGGGCTGATAGAACTCGGGGGCCAGAATCAGGATGAACAGGCCAATGAAGAGATTGATGCCATGGTCATACATGCCGAAATGGAACTGGCCCAGATAGACAAAGCCCAGATAGAGCGCCAGAAGGGCAATCGACACAGAGGCAAAAAATTCCAGCACGGTCGAGGAGAGAAAGGCCAAACGCAGTACACGCATGGTACGGCGTCGAAAGCCTTCGGACGTTGCATGTACCTCTTTCGCCTGACGCTTGCTGACATCGAAAAGCTTGAGCGTGGAAAGCCCCTGCAGCGTGTCCAGAAAGTGCCGGCTCATGCGGCCCATTTCCAGAAACTGATCTTCCTGACGCTTTTTGGCACCAATGCCCACCATGGCCATGTTCATCGGGATCAGCGGGCCGGTGGCGATCAGAATCAGGGCCGCCGCCCAGCTCAAGGGCGCCACTGCTACCAGAATGATCACCGGGATAATGCCGCACAGCAGCATCTGTGGGCGGTAGTCGGCATAAAAGCCCTGCAGCGCATCGACCTGATCCCAGACACGATTGCTCAGCGTGGCGCTGTGCTGGCGTCGTGCCCAGAGCGGTCCAAGCACGGCGATGCGTTCGAGCAGCTCGCGGCGTACGGACTGACGAATTTCGATACCCCCGCGCGCACCACAAATGGTGCGGGCCCGAACCATCAGGCCACGAAGGATAAAGGCCGGCGGCAGCAGCAGGAGAGGGACGACAAGAGAGGAGAAATCGGCGCCTTCGATCACCATGCGCTGTGCAATGGTGGCAATGCACCATGCCTGTACCAGCAGAATCAGTGTGGAAAGGGTGCCTGCGATGACTGAAAGTCGGGACCAGCGAGCGCCTCGCCTGGCAGTGCGCTGCAGCCATTGGCGCGGTGTTTCATTCGATGCCATGACGGCTCCATCGAGAGCGGGAACACAATATCAACAAAAATGCGCTTGTACGCACAGCGGTACTTCGTCGCAGCCGTACCGGGCGGGCGGTGCATGACGCTATCTTAAGTGCGCGTGCCAGTTGGCGTATAATAGTGACACGTTTTCCAGCCAATGGCCGTTTTCATGACTGTACGCACGCGTATTGCCCCTTCACCGACCGGTGACCCTCACGTCGGTACCGCCTATGTGGCGCTTTTCAACCTCTGCTTTGCGAAACAACACGGTGGCGAGTTCATTCTGCGTATCGAGGATACCGACCGGGTGCGTTCAACGGCCGAGTCCGAGCAGATGATCCTGGATTCGCTGCGCTGGCTGGGCATTGACTGGTCCGAGGGCCCGGACGTGGGCGGCCCCCACGGGCCCTATCGTCAGAGCGAACGCGGCGATATCTACGCCGCCCACATCCAGAAACTTCTGGACAGCGGTCATGCCTTCAAGTGCTATCGCACCAGCGAAGAACTCGATGAGATGCGCGAGGCGCGCAAGGCGCAGGGGCTTTATGCCGCGCTCAAGCCCGATGACCTGTATCTGGATGAGGCCGAGCATGCCCGGCGCGAGCAGGAGGGCTGGCCGCATGTCGTGCGCATGAAGGTGCCGAGTGAGGGCAGCTGTCGCTTTGTGGATTTGCTGCGTGGCGAGATTGAGGTGGAGTGGGCGCAGGTGGATGCCCAGATCCTGATGAAATCGGACGGCATGCCGACCTATCATCTGGCCAACGTGGTCGATGATCACCTCATGGGCATTACCCATGTCCTGCGTGGCGAGGAGTGGATCAACTCGGCGCCCAAGCACATTCTGCTCTATGAATATTTCGGCTGGGACATGCCGGTGCTGTGTCACCTGCCGCTTTTGCGCAATCCGGACAAGTCCAAGCTTTCCAAGCGCAAGAACCCGACCTCGATCAACTACTACAAGCGCATGGGCTATCTGCCCCAGGCCGTCACCAACTATCTGGGGCGCATGGGCTGGTCGATGCCCGACGAGCGCGAGAAGTTCACGCTTGATGAAATGATGGCCAGTTTCGACATCCAGCGTATTTCGCTGGGCGGGCCGGTATTTGATCTCGAGAAGCTGACCTGGCTCAACGGGGTCTACATTCGTGAAGATCTCGACGATGCCGCCTTCATGCGCAAGCTGATGCAGTGGGCCTTCAACGAAGAGTACGTGGAGCAGATTCTGCCTCAGGTCAGACCGCGTGTGCAGACGCTTGCCGAGGTCATGCCGCTGGCCGGTCATTTCTTCTCGGGGCTGCCGAACCTGCAGGTCGAGCAGTTCGATGAGACCGGCATGACGCGTGAGCAGACGGTCCGACTGCTGCAGTTTCTGCTCTGGCGGCTGGAAAATGTCCGTGCCTGGGACAAGGAGGCGCTGCTGTCAGAGGTGAAGCTTTTGTCTAGCTATCTCGAGCTCAAGATGAAGGCCTTTCTGGCGCCGGTGTTCATTGCCGTCACCGGCAGCCAGACCTCGACCTCCGTCATGGATGCCATGGTGATCCTGGGCTCTGACATGACCCGGGCACGGCTGCGACACGCCATTGCGATACTGGGTGGTGTGTCCAAGAAGCAGACTAAAGCGCTGGAGAAGGAATATCGGGATTTGCCCGCATCCAATGCATAAGAGGCTTGACGCTTTTCAGTACAATCAGTAAGATGCGCCCCGTTCCTGACCGCAGTACTCTGCACAGGTCGGGGCACTGGGGCCTTAGCTCAGCTGGGAGAGCGCGACACTGGCAGTGTCGAGGTCAGCGGTTCGATCCCGCTAGGCTCCACCACCCTTTACGTCCCATTCGTCTAGTGGTCCAGGACACCGCCCTTTCACGGCGGTAACAGGGGTTCGAACCCCCTATGGGACGCCACTTCCTGCTGATCATTTTAGTCTTCGCACAGCGCAATCGTTGTGTTCGATCATTTCCCGATGCGGCCAAAATTTTCTGCATCAGGGGCTTGACACCCTCTCTAATTGTCCACCGGTTTCGACCTTTGCTGAGCTGCTGTCCAGACAGTCTCAAGCGCAATGGCTATCTCATTGTTTTTATAAAAAAGTCTTTATATTCAATCGTTTATGAGTGGTTAAAAAATATCCAATCTGTCTGGAGCGCCCTGAATATGGCGATTTTGAGACCTTCTTCATACGTTATGAACAGGCTTATCCACAGTTTGTGTGGACAATAAAGTGCCTGTCTCAAGAGTGCGAAATCGGGTCTGATGTCAAGCTATAAAAAGCATGATAGGGAACGGGCAGAAAGACTTTCGCAGTAGTCTCACAAGCATAAAAAAAGGCCGTTAACAACGGCCTTTTCAGGGTCTGGGCGATCAGCTTATTGCTGGTCGGGATAATCTCTTTGCGTATATCCCTTGTAGAGCTGTCTCGGACGTCCGATGCGAGTGCCGTTGGTAATCATCTCGTTCCAGTGGGAAATCCAGCCTGTCGTACGTGCCACGGCAAAGATGACCGTGAACATGTTCTTCGGGATCCCCAGAGCGCGCAGAATGATACCGGAGTAGAAATCGACGTTGGGGTAGAGCTTGCGCTCGATGAAGTAATCATCTTCCAGTGCGATCTGTTCGAGACGCTTGGCGATCTTGAGCTGCGGATCATCGCCCATGCCAAGCTCTTCAAGCACTTCATCACAGGTTTCCTTCATGACCCTGGCGCGCGGATCGAAGTTTCGATATACCCGGTGCCCAAAGCCCATGAGGCGGAAGGCGTCCTGCTTGTCCTTGGCGCGATCGACAAAGTGCTGAATGTTCTCCTCGGACTCGTCACCGATCTCGGCGAGCATGTTGAGCACCGCTTCATTGGCGCCGCCGTGTGCCGGTCCCCAGAGTGCTGCGATGCCGGCGCTGATGCAGGCAAACGGATTGGCGCCGGTAGAACCTGCCAGTCGTACCGTGGACGTCGAGGCGTTCTGCTCATGGTCGGCATGCAGCATGAAGATTCGATCCATGGCCTTGGCCGCCACCGGATTGATTTCGTACTCCTCGCAGGGATTGCTGAACATCATGTAGAGAAAATTTTCAGCGTAATCAAGGTCGTTGCGTGGATATGCGAAGGGCTGGCCGATGTTGTACTTGTAGCACATGGCAGCCAGCGTCGGCATCTTGGCAATCAGACGTATGGCCGAGACCTGGCGATCATGCTCCTGGGTGATATCCAGGTTGTCGTGATAGAAGGCCGACAGGGCACCTGCAACGCCACAAAGAACCGCCATGGGATGGGCGTCACGTCGAAAGCCCTTGAAGAAATTGACGATCTGCTCATGCACCATGGTGTGGCGTGAGACGCTATTGCGGAATGTCTCATAGGCTTCCTTGTCGGGAATTTCGCCATTGAGCAGCAGATAACTCATTTCGGTGTGATTGGAGTGAGTGGCCAGCTGCTCGATAGGGAAACCGCGATGTAGCAGGACGCCGTTGGCACCATCGATGTAGGTGATTTCGGATTCACAGGATGCGGTAGACACAAAACCAGGGTCGTAGGTGAAATAACCATGGTCTATCAGGCCGCGGACATCTATCACATCGGGCCCGGTGGTGCCCGAATAGATAGGCAGCTCGACGGGAGCGTCCAGACCGTCGATCGTCAGTTGCGCCTTTCTGTCAGCCATAAGGCCTCCTCGATTTGTATAAGATGCTGTTCTATCAGGTATGTCCGCCAGATCATTGGGGCCCACTATTGAGCGGGTGCGACAGTTTGTCAATTCCATGCACGCCCGGCCCCGGGGATGATGCATTTATTTCATGTGCGCGTAACAAAAAGCTTTTTTTAATGCCCGCATGGCACGAATATAGTCTGTTTCCGCTTGAATTTTGAACTTTATAAATGTTTACAAAAATGTGCGGCAATTTGTCATCCGAATAGCAGGGACATATAATCAATGGCCGCGCGACGGGCGATTCATCGCCTGTCCAGGCGACCTGACCTGATGATCATCGAATCCTACCAAAAACTGCCCGTGGTCTATTCATGCGGGCCGGGAGAGAAAAGCGCCGTGAAGAGTCAACGACCCTTGTCGACTGCCAAGCGTCCGGTGAACCTGGACCTTTCAAGTATCCAGTTTCCCCTGCCTGCCCTTGTATCCATTTCGCACCGGGTGTCAGGCATTTTGTTGTTTATTGGTCTGATCTTTCTGATGTGGGCCTTTCAGGTCTCCCTGTCCTCTCCTGCCGGGTTCGATACTGTCCGCGAGGCCATGGCCCACGGCTTTCTGGCCAGGCTGGTGCTCTGGGGGCTCCTGTCTGCACTGGGCTTTCATTTTGTAGCAGGTGTGCGCCACCTCATCATGGACATGGGGCATGGCGAAACGCTTGAAGGCGGTCAGCTTGGAGCACAGCTGACCATCATCATCAGTGCATTGCTGGTTGTTATGGCAGGAGTCTGGGTATGGTAATCAATATTATGAATCCGGGGCGCAATGGTGTGGCCGACTGGATTATCCAGCGTGCTTCGGCCGTGATTCTGGGGCTCTACACCATCTTTATGGTGGCGTATCTACTGTTCCATCCTGATCTTGACTATACCGCCTGGTCAGGGCTTTTCAGCCACATCTGGATGAAGGTGTTCACGCTGCTGGCACTGGTTTCCGTCGCCGCCCATGCCTGGGTAGGCCTCTGGATCGTGGCAACCGACTACATCAAGCCCGCCGCCATCCGGTTCGGCGCGCTGCTATTCGTCATCCTGGCCCTGTTCGTGTTTGTGGTCTGGGGTGTGCAGGTTATCTGGGGAGTTTGACATGACACAGTTACGTACCCTGACCTTCGACGCCATCATCATCGGTGGCGGCGGTTCCGGTCTGCGCGCAGCGCTGCAGCTGGCACAGTCCGGCAAACAGACGGCAGTGCTGTCGAAGGTCTTTCCCACCCGCTCCCATACCGTTTCCGCCCAGGGCGGTATCACCTGTGCCATCGGCAGTGCCGACCCGAACGATGACTGGCGCTGGCACATGTATGACACCGTCAAGGGTTCCGATTACATCGGTGATCAGGACGCTATCGAATATATGTGCAACGAAGGGCCCAAGGCCGTATTCGAGCTCGAGCACATGGGCCTTCCCTTTTCCCGCTTTGACAATGGGCGCATCTATCAGCGTCCCTTCGGCGGGCAGTCCAAGGACTACGGCAAGGGCGGCCAGGCAGCCAGAACCTGTGCGGCGGCAGACCGTACCGGGCATGCGCTGCTGCATACCCTTTATCAGAACAATCTGAAGAACAATACGGTCTTTCTCAACGAGTGGTATGCCGTTGATCTGGTACGCAACGCCAATAACGATGTGGTCGGCGTCATCGCGATCTGCATGGAAACCGGCGAGACCGTCATGATCAAGGCCAAGGCCACCGTACTGGCCACGGGCGGTGCCGGCCGCATTTATGCCTCCACTACCAATGCCCTGATTAATACCGGTGATGGTATTGGCATGGCCCTGCGGGCCGGCTTCCCGGTGCAGGACATCGAGATGTGGCAGTTCCACCCGACCGGCATTTACGGCGCCGGCACCCTGGTGACGGAGGGCTGTCGTGGCGAAGGCGGCTATCTGATCAACAAGGATGGCGAGCGGTTCATGGAGCGCTACGCGCCCAATGCCAAGGATCTGGCCGGTCGTGACGTGGTAGCACGCTCGATGGTGCTTGAAGTGCTGGAAGGGCGTGGCTGCGGCGAGAATGGCGATCACGTCATGCTCAAGCTGGATCACCTGGGTGAAGACGTTCTCATGAAGCGTCTGCCGGGGATCGTGGAGCTCTCTCGTACCTTTGCGCACGTTGATCCGGTCAAGGAGCCGATTCCGGTTGTTCCAACCTGTCACTACATGATGGGCGGTATCCCGACCAACGTGCACGGACAGGCGCTGACGGTCGACGCCGACGGCAACGATCAGGTCATCAACGGTCTCTTCGCCTGTGGTGAGGTGGCCTGTGTGTCCGTACACGGCAGTAACCGCCTGGGTGGTAACTCGCTGCTGGATCTGGTGGTTTTCGGCCGTGCCGCCGGCATGCACATCGAGGAGACCCTCAATCAGGGCATCGAGTACATGGAAGCCTCCCAGTCGGACATCGATGGTGCCATGGCACGTTTGAACCGCTGGAATGAATCGGGCAGTGGCGAGACGGTGCCCGAGCTCAAGCGCGACCTGCAGACCATCATGCAGAACAACTTCGGTGTTTTCCGCAAGGAAGACAACATGCAGGAAGGCGTGAAAAAACTCAAGGACCTGCGCGAGCGTATTGCCAATGCCTGGCTGCCTGACAAGTCAGACATGTTCAATACTGCCCGTATCGAGGCCCTGGAGCTGGACAACCTGATGGAAGTTGCCGAGGCGACCGCCATTGCGGCCCTTGAGCGACGCGAAAGTCGTGGTGCTCACTCGCGTGAGGACTACCCCGATCGTGACGATGAAAACTGGCTGAAACACTCGGTCTATCATCCGACGGACAAGACGCTGACCAAGCGTGATGTCAACTTCTCACCGAAGACCGTCGATACGTTCCAGCCCAAAATTCGTACCTATTGATGAGGGGATGACCCATATGTCGACATTACAGGTCTCCGTTTACCGCTATAACCCTGAAAGCGACGATGCGCCCTGGATGCAGGACTTCGAAGTCGATACTCAGGGACGCGATCTGATGGTGCTCAACGTACTGCAGATCATCAAGGAGCAGGACAGTTCGCTGGTGTATCGTGCCAGCTGCCGTGAAGGTGTATGCGGCTCTGACGGCATGAACATGAACGGCAAGAATGGTCTGTCATGCGTGACACCGCTGTCGGAAGTCGTCAAGGACAACCGGTTGGTACTGCGTCCCTTGCCGGGGCTGCCTGTCATTCGTGATTTGATCATCGACATGTCGCTCTTTTACAAGCAGTACGAGCGTATTCAGCCCTATCTGCAAAACGATGAGCGTCCGCCGTCCATTGAGCGTCTGCAGTCGCCGGAAGATCGTGACAAGCTCGACGGCCTCTATGAGTGCATTCTGTGCGCCTGCTGCTCGACGTCCTGTCCTTCCTTCTGGTGGAATCCTGACAAGTTTGTGGGGCCTGCCGGTCTGCTGCAGGCCTATCGTTTCCTGGCCGACTCTCGTGATACGCACACACAGGACCGTCTATCGGAACTGGATGATCCATTCAGCGTATTCCGGTGTCGCGGCATCATGAACTGTGTCAACGTTTGTCCCAAGGGGCTCAATCCGACTCGAGCCATTGGCAAGATCCGTGAAATGCTGGTGCGCAATACCGCGTGAACGTCGGTTTTTGCTTAATATGACAGGCCTTGCTTGTTATCATTGAAAGTCTGCCGTCGCCTTGCGGGGCGGCGGTAGTCTTTCGAGTCCGAGCTTTGACACTGGCCCGGTAGATCGGGTCAAAGATATACAGCGCGATTCGTGATTTACATCAAGGTGGTCGCACCCACTGCGATCACTGACCCCACCCCAGACCCAGGGTGATCGAGCGATGCAAGAAGGCATAATGGAGTTGATGTGGCGCACCTCGCACATGAGCGGGAGCAACGCCCATTACGTAGAAGAGCTTTACGAACAGTATCTTTCCGATTCTCAGTCTGTCCCTGATGAGTGGCGACAGTACTTTGACAGCCTCCCCGGCTATGATGGTGGCCCTTCCCGGGACGTTCCCCTTGCCCCGATTCGCGATCAGTTCTATCACCTCGCGCGTGAGCGTCGTTCACTGGCTCCGGTGGCGTCCGGTACCGCTGAAAACGAAGAAGTCAACCGCAAGCAGGTCCGTGTCCTTCAGCTGATCAACGCCTATCGGTTCAGGGGCCATCAAAAGGCCAACATTGATCCATTGGGGCTACGTGTTGCTGAAACCGTCCCCGACCTCGAGCTCTCCTTTCACCAGCTTTCCGATGCCGACATGGATACCGAGTTTCAGACCGGTTCCCTGTTCATTGGCAAGGACAGCGCCCCCCTGAAGGAAATCATGCAGGCACTGGAGCAGACCTATTGTCGCTCGATTGGCTGCGAGTTCATGCATATCGTCAATACCGAAGAAAAGCGCTGGCTTGAGCAGCGGTTTGAATCGGTACGCTCAAAACCCGATTACTCGGCAGACGTGCGCAAGCATGTGCTGGAGCGTCTGACGGCAGCAGAGGGTCTTGAAAACTACCTTGCCAGTCGGTATCCGGGCACCAAGCGCTTTGGTCTGGAAGGGGGTGAAAGCTTCATTCCCATGGTTGACGAGTTGATTCAGCGCTCGGGCAACTACGGGGTGCGTGAAGTTGTCATCGGCATGGCGCACCGCGGCCGTCTCAACCTGCTGGTCAATATCCTTGGCAAAAGCCCGAGTGAGCTGATCGACGAGTTCGATGGCAAGAAGATGATCGAACACGGCTCCGGGGATGTGAAGTACCACCAGGGCTTTAGTTCGAACGTCATGACCCCGGGTGGAGAGGTGCACCTGGCACTGGCCTTCAACCCATCGCACCTTGAAATTGTCACTCCGGTGGTTGAGGGCTCCGTGCGGGCGCGTCAGGACCGTCGTGAGGACAGCGAGGGCGATCAGGTGTTGCCGCTGGTCGTGCATGGCGATGCTGCCGTGGCGGGCCAGGGCGTCATCATGGAAACCTTCCAGATGTCGCAGCTGCGGGGATACAAGACAGGCGGCACGGTCCACATTGTCATTAACAACCAGGTCGGGTTTACGACCTCTCGTCGCGATGATGCGCGCTCGACCGAGTACTGCACCGATATCGCCAAGATGGTGCAGTCGCCCATCTTCCACGTGAACGGTGATGATCCCGACGCAGTGCTGCACGCCACGCAGGTCGCCATCGACTATCGCCAGCAGTTCAAGAAGGATGTGGTGATCGACCTCATCTGCTATCGCCGGCGCGGGCACAATGAAGCGGATGAGCCTTCCGGCACACAGCCGCTCATGTATCAGAAGATCAAGAGCCATGACAGCTCTCGTACGCTCTATGCCCGTCGTCTGGTCGAAGAGGGCGTGCTGGACGAAGATGAGGTGAAAGGCCTGATCGACGCCTATCGAGAAGATCTCGATAGCGGTAATCATGTTGCCAATGCGCTGGTACAGGAGCCCAACAGCAACCTCTTTGTTGACTGGACCCCTTACCTGGGGCACCGCTGGACCGGTGAATCCGATACGTCCTTCGATCTCAAGCGCATGCAGGAACTGGCGACCAAGATGTGTGACATCCCCGATGATGTCGACACGCAACGCCAGGTGGCCAAGGTGTACGAAGATCGTCGCAAGATGATCGCCGGCAGTCTGGGCATTAACTGGGGTTTTGCGGAGACCCTGGCCTACGCCACGCTGATCGATCAGGGCCATCCAGTCCGTCTGACAGGGCAGGACACCGGACGGGGTACCTTCTCTCATCGTCACGCCGTCGTGCATAACCAGAAGGACGGTTCGCTCTGGACACCGCTTTGTCGCCTCAAGCCCAATCAGCCGGACTTCATGATTTATGACTCCTTCCTGTCCGAGGAGGGGGCGATGGCCTTTGAGTACGGTTATGCCACGACCACGCCCAATGCCTTGATTGCCTGGGAGGCGCAGTTTGGTGACTTTGCCAACGGCGCTCAGGTGGTCATCGATCAGTTCATCTCATCCGGTGAAACCAAGTGGGGCCGTTTGTGCGGTCTGACCCTACTGCTGCCCCATGGCTACGAGGGGCAGGGCCCCGAGCACTCCTCGGCGCGTCTCGAACGCTTTTTGCAGCTGTGTGCCGAAGAGAATATGCAGGTCTGTGTACCGACCACACCGGCGCAGATTTTCCATCTGTTGCGACGTCAGGTTGTTCGCGGGCTGCGCAAGCCCCTGATCATCATGTCGCCCAAAAGCCTTCTGCGCCACAAGGATGCGACGTCCACACTGGAAGAGCTTTCCGATGGTCGCTTCCAGATGGTCATCCCCGATCAGGGCAGGCTGGAGGCCGAGCAGGTCAAGCGCGTGATCTTCTGTTCCGGGAAGGTCTATTACGACCTTGCCACATGGCGCGTCGAAAACGAGCGTTTTGATACGGCCATCATCCGTGTCGAGCAGCTCTATCCGTTCCCGGAAGAGTCGCTTTTGGCTGCCATCGAAAGCTACACCAACCTCGAGCGTGTGATCTGGTGTCAGGAAGAGCCCAAAAACCAGGGCGCCTGGTATCAAAGCCAGCACCACATGCGCAAGGTAGCCGATCAGGTAAACCCGGGACTTGGCGGCGAGCTTGGTTTTGCAGGCCGTGCCGAATCGGCAGCACCTGCAGCGGGATACATGGCAGTGCACAGTGAGCAGCAGCGATCGCTGGTGGACAAGGCGTTCAACGGTTGAGCGCCTGAAAGCTCAGGAACATGAGTGCCGCGATTGCCGGCTACCGAGTAGAGGATATTAAGGAATAATCATGGCAACAGACATCAAGGCGCCAAGCTTTCCCGAATCCGTCGCGGAAGGGACTGTAGCGACCTGGCACAAGAAGCCGGGCGACAGTGTCTCGCGTGACGAACTGATCGTCGAAATCGAAACCGACAAGGTGGTGCTTGAAGTCGTGGCACCCGCCGATGGCACGGTAGAAGAGATCACTGTTGAGGAGGGCGAAACCTGCCAGTCCGAAC
Organism: Kushneria indalinina DSM 14324; assembly: GCF_003385845.1. Classification (GTDB taxonomy): domain Bacteria; phylum Pseudomonadota; class Gammaproteobacteria; order Pseudomonadales; family Halomonadaceae; genus Kushneria; species Kushneria indalinina. The sequence goes on from NZ_QRDJ01000006.1 coordinate 551,554, forward strand.
AGGTACTGGGTCGTCTGGGTGACGGCAGCCAGTCTGCGAAGCAGGACGAGGGTTCTGCCAATGCGAAAAACGAGGAAAAAGGCGGACAGGACAAGAAAGACAAGGCAGCCGAAAGCAAGGCTTCTTCCGACAAGCCTGCCGAGTCCTGCGAAAGCGGCGGCGACAAGCCGGCCACTTCCGGCACTTCGGTCGACGTCAAGGCGCCATCCTTCCCCGAGTCCGTTCAGGAAGGCACCGTTGCCAACTGGAACAAGAAAGTCGGTGATCCGGTCAAGCGCGATGAAGTGCTGGCAGAGATTGAAACCGACAAGGTGGTGCTGGAAGTGGTCGCCCCCTCTGACGGGGCCCTGACCGAAATTCTTGCCGACGAAGGCAGTCAGGTAACTTCCGAGCAGGTGCTGGCACGCTTTGGCGAGGGCGGTGGCGATGCTGCCGGCGCCTCTGCCGAATCCCGCGGCGACGACAGTCAGGCCGAATCGGGTGATGCCAATACCGAACAGGATGAAAAGGTCGGCGACAAGGTGCTGGCACCGGCGGCACGCAAGCTGGTGGCCGAGCACGATCTGGACGTCAACAGGATCGAGGGCACCGGCAAGGGGGGTCGCATCCTGAAGGAAGACGTACAGAAAGCGGTTGAGGCCGGCAGTGCCAAAAAGGGTGGCGGCGAAAAGAGCAGTGGCGAAAAACCGGCTGCCTCCAGTGGCCCGGGCGTTTCCAGAGAGGCGGCTGCACCGGCCACACAGGCCATTCAGGGTGATCGCCCCGAACAGCGCGTCCCGATGAGCCGTCTGCGTCAGACCATCGCCAAGCGGCTGGTTCAGGCTCAGCAGACCGCGGCCATGCTCACCACCTATAACGAGGTGGACATGAGCGCGGTCATGTCCCTGCGCAGCCAGTACAAGGACGATTTCCAGAAGGCGCATGATGTGAAGCTCGGCTTCATGGGCTTTTTCGTCAAGGCGGCAACCGAAGCACTCAAGCGCTTCCCGGATGTCAACGCCTCCATCGACGGGACCGATATCGTCTATCACGGCTATCAGGACATCGGCGTTGCCGTATCCACGCCGCGCGGTCTGGTGGTTCCGGTGCTGCGTGATACGGATGCCATGAAGCTTGCCGATGTTGAAAAGAATATCGGTGATTTCGGCAAGCGTGGCCGTGATGGCAAGCTCGGCATCGAAGACATGCAGGGCGGTACCTTTACCATTACCAATGGCGGTATCTTCGGCTCGCTGCTGTCAACGCCCATTCTCAATCCGCCGCAGACGGCGATACTGGGAATGCACAAGATCCAGGAGCGTCCGATGGCGGTCAACGGCCAGGTCGAGATTCGCCCGATGATGTATCTGGCGCTTTCCTACGACCACCGCATGATCGATGGCAAGGACGCGGTTCAGTTCCTCGTGGCCATCAAGAGCCTGCTTGAGGATCCTGCGCGTTTCCTGCTGGACGTTTGAGCTTGTTGATCCCGCCCGGTCCTGTACCGGGCGGATTGTTTTATTACGATCACCGGCTGCGCGCAGGGTGATCGATCATGAACCAAACAGGGATACACATGGCTGACAAATTTGATGTCATCGTGATCGGCGCTGGCCCCGGAGGCTATGTTGCCGCAATTCGTGCTGCCCAGCTGGGCATGAAAGTGGCCTGCGTTGAAAAGTGGGTCAACAAGAGTGGCAAGACCGTACATGGTGGCACCTGTCTGAACGTGGGTTGCATCCCCTCCAAGGCGCTGCTGGAAACGTCCCACAAGTATGTCGAAGCTCGCGATGAATACAGCGAGCTGGGTATCGAAGTCAGTGACGTTCAGATGGACGTCAAAAAGATGATGGCCCGCAAGGAAAAGACCGTTGCCAACCTGACCGGTGGCATCAGTGCGCTTTTCAAGGCCAACGGTGTGACCGCCCTTGAAGGTACGGGCAAGCTGCATCCGGGCAAGAAGATCGAAGTCACCGACCACGACGGCAACAGCGAGACGTATGAGGCCGAAAATGTGGTCATCGCCTCCGGCAGTGTGCCGGTCGAGATCCCGCCGGCACCGCTGACTGAAGGTCTGATTGTCGACTCTTCCGGTGCACTGGAATTTCAGGAAGTGCCCAAGCGTCTCGGCGTCATTGGTGCCGGTGTGATCGGCCTTGAGCTGGGCAGCGTGTGGAGTCGTCTGGGTAGTGACGTCACCGTCCTTGAGGCCATGGACAGCTTCCTGCCGGTGGTCGATGATCAGATCGCCAAGGAAACCAAAAAGCTTCTGGGCAAGCAGGGCCTTGATATTCGTCTGGGCGCCCGCGTTACCGGCACCGACATCAAGGACAACGAAGTTGTCGTGAAGTATACCGACAGCAACGGTGAACAGGAGCAGACGTTTGACAAGCTGATCGTCTGCGTCGGTCGTCGTCCCTATACCCAGAGCCTGCTGGCCGACGGTACCGGCGTTGAGCTGGACGAGCGCGGCTTTATTCAGGTCGATGACACCTGCCAGACCAATGCGCCGGGCGTGTTTGCCATCGGCGACGTGGTTCGCGGCCCGATGCTGGCGCACAAGGGTTCGGAAGAGGGCATGATGGTCGCTGACATCATCCATGGCGAAAAGGCCCAGATGAATTATGACGCCATTCCCAGCGTCATCTATACCGCCCCGGAAGTTGCCTGGGTCGGCATGAGTGAGCAGCAGGCGAAAAAAGAAGGTTTCGAGGTCAAGTCGGGCGTGTTCCCGTTCTCGGCCAGCGGCCGCGCCATGGCCAACAATGCCACTGAGGGTATGGCCAAGGTTGTCACCGACGCCAGCACCGACCGCATTCTGGGCGTCCATATTATCGGCCAGCACGCCGGTGAGCTGATTGCTCAGGGCGTGATTGCCATGGAGTTTGGCTCAAGCGCCGAAGATCTGGCACTGACCTGCTTTGCCCACCCGACACTGTCCGAGGCCGTTCATGAAGCGGCGCTGGCAGTGGAAGGCCACGCCATTCATATGGCGAACCGCAAAAAGCGTTAATGCACCGACATTGACGTTGAACCTCGCCCTGGCCGCGGCCAGGGTGAATCGGGATGAGATGACGGGCTTACTGCTGTCATCTCATTGATCGAGTCCAATGCAACCAATGGCATGAGACGATGAATCTTCACGAGTATCAGTCAAAACAGTTATTTGCTGATTATGGCCTGCCGGTCTCCAAGGGGTACGCGGTAGATACCCCCGAAGAAGCAGCCAAGGCATGCCAGAAAATTGGCGGGGACCGCTGGGTCGTCAAGGCACAGGTGCATGCCGGTGGTCGTGGCAAGGCAGGCGGTGTCAAGCTGGTAGAAAGCCCGGAGGCCGCCAGTGCCTTCGCCGAGCAGTGGCTGGGCAAGCAGCTCGTCACCTATCAGACAGATGAGAAGGGCCAGCCGGTCACGAAGATTCTGGTCGAAAACTGCACCGATATCGCCACCGAGCTGTATCTGGGTGCGGTCGTGGATCGTGGTTCACGTCGTATCGTGTTCATGGCCTCTACCGAAGGCGGCGTCGAGATCGAGAAGGTGGCTGAAGAGACACCGGAAAAGATTCTCAAGGCCGAGATCGATCCGCTGGTCGGCGCACAGCCCTACCAGGCGCGCGAGCTGGCATTCAAGCTGGGCCTGAACAAGGACCAGATCAAGCAGTTCACCAAAATCTTTTTGGGTCTGGCCAAGATGTTTGCCGACAAGGATTTTGCACTGCTGGAGATCAACCCGCTGGTCATCACTGAAAGCGGCGATCTGCACTGCCTGGACGCCAAGATCAACCTGGACAGCAACGCGCTGTATCGCCATCCCGATCTTGAAGAGATGCGTGACCCCAGTCAGGAAGATGAGCGCGAAGCCAATGCCCAGAAATGGGAGCTCAACTATGTAGCGCTTGATGGCAACATCGGCTGCATGGTCAACGGCGCAGGCCTTGCCATGGGCACGATGGACATCATCAAGCTCTCCGGCGGCCAGCCGGCCAACTTCCTTGATGTCGGCGGCGGCGCCACCAAGGAGCGCGTGGCCGAAGCGTTCAAGATCATCCTGTCCGATACTTCGGTGAAGGCCGTACTGGTCAACATCTTTGGCGGTATCGTGCGCTGCGACATGATCGCCGAAGGCATCATGGGCGCGGTAGAGCAGGTTGGCGTTAACGTGCCCGTGGTGGTTCGCCTTGAAGGCAACAATGCCGAGCTGGGCACGCAAAAGCTTGCCGAAAGCGGCCTCAACATCATTGCAGCAACCAGCCTGACCGATGCGGCGCAACAGGTGGTTAAAGCAGCGGAGGGCAAATAATGAGTATCCTGATTGACAAGAACACCAAGGTCATCTGCCAGGGATTTACCGGTGGTCAGGGCACGTTCCACTCGGAACAGGCCATGGAATACGGTACCAACATGGTCGGTGGTGTCACGCCGGGCAAGGGTGGTCAGACCCACCTTGGCCTGCCGGTGTTCAATACCGTCTCTGAAGCCGTCGAGCAGACCGGTGCTGAAGCGACCGTCATCTATGTGCCGGCTGCCTTTTGCAAGGACTCCATCCTTGAAGCCGCCAATGCCGGCATCAAGCTGATCATCTGCATCACTGAAGGCATCCCGACGCTGGATATGCTGGATGTGAAGGTCAAGTGTGATCAGCTGGGCGTTCGTCTGATCGGTCCCAACTGCCCGGGTGTCATCACACCGGGTCAGTCCAAGATCGGCATCATGCCCGGCCATATTCACAAGCCCGGCCGTGTGGGTATTGTCTCGCGTTCCGGCACGCTGACCTATGAAGCGGTCAAGCAGACCACCGATCACGGCTTTGGTCAGTCCACCTGTGTCGGCATCGGCGGTGACCCGATTCCGGGTTCCAACTTCATCGACATCCTTGAGATGTTCGAGAAGGATCCGTCGACTGAAGCCATCGTCATGATCGGTGAGATCGGCGGTACGGCTGAAGAGGAAGCGGCTCAATACATCAAGGAGCACGTGACCAAGCCGGTAGTCGCCTACATTGCAGGCGTGACCGCACCTCCAGGCAAGCGCATGGGCCATGCTGGCGCCATCATTGCCGGCGGCAAGGGCACTGCGGACGACAAGTTCCAGGCGCTTGAAGCGGCAGGCGTTCGTACCGTGCGTTCGCTGGCAGAAATCGGTGACAAGCTCAAGGAAGCGACCGGCTGGTAAGGTCGCCCACGAGCGAAAAGACAAAAAAGGGGGCCATCCGGCCCCCTTTTTTTGAGCGTTTTTCAGACTCGCCAATCAGATGTCCGAGGGCTTTTCGGCCTTGCGGCCCTCAAAGACCTTTTTCAGCAGCGGCCTGCCGGCCATCATCATGAAAACCGGTGCGCCTGCGATCAGATAAAAATAGTAGGTGACCGCGCGCCAGATCAGAATGGCTGCCGCTGCCGTGCTCTGTCCGACCATTGGCGCCAGCAGTGCCGATGACGACAGCTCGGCGCCCCCGGCGCCGCCCGGCAGCAGCGTCAGCTGACCGGCCGCCATGGACAGCATCTGCACCAGAAAGGTCCATGCCCAGTCCAGATGCTGACCCAGACCGTACAGCGTGACGAACAAAATGCTGTAGCGCACGATCCAGTGCACGATGCCCAATCCAAAGGCCAGTGCCAGCGCCGAGCGCGGCAGGCGCAGGGTTTCGGTGAAGGCCTTTTTGAAAAGCAGGATACGCCGAACCATTTTTTGCTGGAGTCGCGGGCTGACCTTCATTTTGCTCAACAGTCTGCCGGACACCACCAGAAAGCGGCGGTGGTAGCGACCCATCAATATCACGCCCAGCAGCGCCAGACACAAAAGGGTCATCGGCAGGACCAGCATCCAGCCCAGACGGGCATCAATGGAGCGGGTGATGACGTAGATCATCATGGCGATCATCGAGCACAAGAAAAACAGCAGATCGATAATCTGATCCACGGCAAAGATGGCCGTGGTCTGCGCCGGGCGTACGCCACGACGGGTCAAAAGGGCGATCAGCGTTAGAGGCCCGCCGCTGCCACCGGGCGTGGCACAGATGGCAAATTCCGTGGCCATGACCGTGCCGGTCGCGCGCATGAGCCCCATTTCACCGGCGCGTCCGGCCAGCAGGACCCTGAGCTTGGCGCCATTGAGCAGCCAGCACAGCAGGACCATGCCCAGCATCAGGGCGAAGATGCCTGGCGGAAAGCCGGGAAGCAGATGCAATAGATCACGTCCGCCCAGTAGCACGGGAATTGCCATGACGGCAAAAAGGCCTGCTACCAGCAGCCAGAGAGTTCTTTTCATGACGTTAACTGATCAGGGAGTGGTTCATATCCGGACAGGCATCAGCGCAGGGCGCCGAGCCATTCAGGATTACGACGTTGCCATGTTGCCCGGCGATGGGCTTGATTGACGATGCAGCCAGCTGATCTTGGTGGTCGGCTGATAGCCTTCATCAAGCAGGCGACGGATCGTTTCAATCCAGTAGCGTCGGGAAATGTCGTGGCGCATATCGACCGGATGCAGCCCCAGTCGAATCAGCGGCTCATGCTGATGACGTCGCCGCGCCCGCTCATTGACCAGCCATGACATGCCGCGACGCCAGCGACTGCGGGCACTCCAGACCAGTGACGGTGCCTTGATGGCCGTATAGTCCGGCAGCCGATAAAGGTGATCGGGATCGCTGGTATAGGTAAACCCCTGTGTGGCAAGCGCCCGGCGCGCCCCGTCACCCAGAAGCCAGGCAGGTGCCACAAAGCCATCCAGCGGCCAGTCCTGACGGCGAAAGAGTTCGGCGCCGCGCTCCAGCCGTTCAAGGGCTTCATCGTAGTCGATGGGGTAGAACTCGCCTTCATAGGTGTAGAGCCTGCGCATGAAATAATCGCGCGGCGTGCGTGGGGGGGGGGCATCATCACAGTGGTAGAAGCCGTGCAGGGCCAGTTCATCGCCTCGCGCCATGCGCTGATGCAAAAGGCGCAGCATGCCGGCATCCTCGAAGGTGTTGCTGCGATGATGGAAGTCCGGCACGACCAGCCAGGTCATGGGAACCTGTCCCATGCCATCGATCTGCTCGACAAAGGAGCGATAGTCGGGCCAGGTGGCAGGTGCAATATCATGCAATACCAGTGCAAATTCCCTGTCAGCCATGTTGTACGCTCGCCCTTGCCGTCGTGCTGATCCCCAGCAGCTCCTGATAATGATGCGTCACGCCCTGCACCACGATATTCCAGTCATGATGGCGCTCGACATGCGCGCGCGCCTTCTGGCCCATCTTTCTGGCGTCATTTTCAAACAGCGCCAGAATGCTTTGCATCATGTCCTCGCTGTCCAGCGGCTGACACAGCATGCCGCAACCTTCCGGCACATTTTCCGCCAGGGCCCCGGCCCGGGTCGCCACCACTGGTATACCGCAGGCCATGGCTTCCAGCACCACCAGACCGAAGGTTTCCTGAGTGCCGGCGTGCAGCAGGGCGTCGCTGCTGGCGAAATAGCGTGCGATCTCGGCGGTCGGGCAGAAATGGTTGATCACCGTGACGTTATCCGGCACCTGGGTCGGCATGGAGGAGCCGACCAGCAGCAGGTGATAGGGCTGATGCTCGCCAGTGGCAAGCTTTCGCATCGCTTCCAGCAGGACATGCAGATTCTTTTCCTGTGAGCCGCGTCCGGCAAAGACCAGCAGCCGGGTCTCCTCGGAAAGCCCCAGCTCGGTCTTGACGCTGGCATCGCGCAGGGAAGGGTGAAAGGTCTTCAGATCCACCCCCAGCGGCTGAACGCGCACATGCTCGATCCCGAGTCTTTCGAGCCGCTGCGCCATGACGTTGCTGGGCGCCAGCACCCGGTCATAATGCGCATAAAGCCGTTTGATGTAGGTATTGATCAGCGGACGCGACCAGTTGCCCAGTCGATTGCTGATCATGGTCGGGAGATCGGAGTGATAAAAGGCCACCAGCGGAATATCCAGCTCGCGTGCACTGGCAATGGCCGCCCAGCCGACCATGTAGGGATCGCCGGCCTCGACCAGATCCGGGCGAACGTCACGCAGCGCGCGACGCCACGGCCGCCGTGTCAGAGGAAAGCGATAGCCGTTGCTGAAGGGCAGAGGTGCGGCAGGCACATTGACCCGATGGTCATCCTCGTGATGCGTGTACGCCTCTCCCGGTACCAGCAGCGTGTGTCGAATATCGGCAGTCGCGTTCAAGCGACGACGTTTGGCATCGAGATAGGTACGCACGCCACCGCTGGATGGCGCATAAAACATGGTCATGTCGGCAATATGCACTACGCCGATACCTCCTCGAACCGCACGTATTTGATCAAACAAGCCACGCCCTGAAGGCGCAGGTTGTCAGCAGGCGCCCTAGTATAATGTGTCAATCTGATGACTGCCGCGGTAACGGGTAACAGACTGTAGCCCTGATGCAAAGGGTGACTGCCCGCCCCGATGGCCGGAGCGGGCAGATGGTTCAGGCAGGACGTGCAACCAGTGAGCGAGTCTCTTCACGCGCTTCGATCAGCACGACACTCAAGGCATCGCCCAGGCGATAACGCAACTCACCGCCAATGCTGATCAGACCTTCCTTGTCATCGATACTGACGGCATCGCGATCGGAATGCAGCATGGAGGCAGGGACAAAGGCCGAAGCACCGTTGGCCGGTAACCGAACACGCAGTCCACCGCGGCGGATATCAACGATTTCGCCTTCAAAAGGCGTCTCATTGGTGACGGCATCGGCCAGATAGCGGACATAGAGCCAGTCCTTGACGTCACGCTCGGCCATGCGGTTCAGGCGCCGACGCTCGCTGAGATGATCAGTCACCGAGACCTCGGCGGCCTTGTCATGCTCGGCGTCGCCGCGCAGAACCTGCTTGATCAGGCGATGGTTGATCATGTCGCCGTACTTGCGGATCGGCGAGGTCCAGGTGGCGTAGGCCGGCAGGCCCATGCCGAAATGCGGTCCCGGTTCGGTCTGCATGACGCTGTAGCCCTGGAAGCGGCGCAGGCGGGCATCCAGCCAGGCATCCTGGCGCTCATCGAGCTGGTGGCGCAGCGCGCGCCAGGACGCGATATCGTTGAACTGCTCCGGCGTGGCCTCGACCGACTGGCTGGCCAGGAAGGCCTGCGCCTGCTCGGCCTTCTCGGTCGCAATCCCCTGATGGACGTTAAAGATGCCGTGGCCGACATGTTCGCTGAGCAGGTTGGCGCAGCAGACGTTGGCCGCAATCATCGCCTCTTCTACCATGCGATGACCGATCCGGCGCTCTTCCGTGACGATATCCAGCACGTTGCCGGTCTCATCGAGCTTGAAAACATAATCGGGGCGGTCGGCAAAGACCAGCGCATGCTGCTGACGCCAGCTCTGACGCGCCTGCGTCAATCCGGCCAGCGCCTTGAGCTGGGCTTCACCGTTTTCAAACTCCGGCGTCCACGCGGGCGTTGTTCCTGCCTCAAGCGCCTCAAGATAATCGGAGACCTGCTCGTAGTTCAGACGCGCCTTTGAGCGCACGGTGGCGGCCTCAAAGTGGTGGCCACTGATCACGCCGTCACCATCCACTTCAAACGTGCACACCAGCGCCGGGCGGTCTTCATCCTGTTTGAGCGAGCACAGGTCATCGGCCAGCGGCTCGGGCAGCATGGTCACGTTCTGACCCGGCAGATAGACGGTGAAGGCACGCTGGCGCGCTTCCAGGTCGACCGTATCGCCCGGTTCGACATAGGCCGTGGGGTCGGCGATGGCCACCTTCATGCGGAAACGGCCGTTGTCCAGCGCCTCGACGCTGAGCGCGTCGTCCATGTCGGTTGTGGTGGCGTTGTCGATGGTAAAGAAGGGCACCTCGGTCAGATCACGACGCTCAAGACCTTCTTCACGCAGCGGCCAGCTGTCGCCGGCTTCCGGTGAGGCCTGCTCCAGCGCATGGCGCGCCAGTGTCACCCGCCAGGGGACAGAGGGATGCTCACCGGTCGCGATAATCTCGTCGACCTGAACAAAAAAGCCGCGATCGTTTTCACGCAGCGGATGACGCAGCAGGTGCGCCACGATCCAGTCGCCCTCATTGAGCGTGCTCTCCTCGATACTGCGGTGGGTGCGAGCACGCAGCGCCGTATTGATGGAGGGATGATCAGGAACGACAGACAGACGCCCATCACGCTTTTTGACGCGACCGATGAAGCGATTGAGTCCGGCTTCAATCAGGCTTTCCGGCTCGACACTCTTGCGTTCTTTCTCCTCGTTGAGCACGGCTTCGACACGGTCACCGTGTACGACCTGCTTCATGGCGGGGGGCGGCACGAAAAAGGACTGGCCGTCGTCGGTTTCCAAAAAACCGTAACCCTTGTCAGTGGCCTTGATTAAACCGGTCACACGGGGCGTTTTTTCACGGATATTTTGCTTGAGCTGGGCGAGCTGGCTGTTGTTCGAGAGCATCTCGTTAATCGGTTAGGGAATCGGGGGCCCACTATAAGGCCTCACACGAGCCGGTGAAAGAGGCACCCTTGCCACCGAGTCGTAGCAAGGGTGGGTGCATTATTCCAGCGCCTGTTCGATAGGGCGGTCGCCATCGAGCAAGACGATCTCGCCGGGCGCGGTCGTTTTACGCGCCAGCAGGGTCAAAAGCGCCGTGGCGACGTTGTCGCGCGAGACATCACCGGTGGCAGCCCTGGCCGGGTCAGTCTCGATGTGACCGCTGCCGGCCTCGTCGCTCAGCCGACCCGGGCGCAGGATGACATGCTCAAGGTTTGAACACTGCAAATAGGCATCAGCGGCGCGCTTGGCCACCAGATAAGGCTGTAGTTTCTCCGGCCCTTTCAAGGGGTCGGTATGCAGGGTGCTGACCATGAAAAACCGGCGGATGCCATGCTCCCGGGCCAGATCCACGGCGCGCATTGCACCGTTGAGATCCACCATCAGTGTCTGGTCCAGTCCGGTCGCAGCCCCCGAGCCTGCGGTAAAGACCACCTGATCGCAGCCTTCAAAAGCGTGTGTCATCTGGCCGGTCAGATCGCCCATGACCGTCTCGACCCCAATTGAGTCAAGGAACGCTTTCTGTTGCTCGTTGCGCGCCATGGCGCGTACCGGATGGCCCTTGCGGGCAGCCTGCTCGCACAGGCGACGACCAATCTTGCCGTTGGCGCCAATGATCAATGTGGTCATTACCAATACCTCTTGTCTGAAGGCCCTGTCTGAAGACGAGACCTTGCCTGAAGACAGGGCTAGCGCTGAAGATACGCCTGTATTGAGTTGGGGTGTCATGAACGGATATCAATCATGGCACCTTCGATGGCGCAGGCCATGCATGGGCAGACAGGGAAACGGGCGATGACACTTGAAGGCAACATACTGACCCCCGAAGGCTGGTTCAGGGGTGAGCTGACCATCAGACAGGGTCGGATCGCCGGTGTCAGCGGCACGCCGGTGAATCCCGAGGACAATGACGCGCCCCGGATCATTCCCGGGTTTATCGATCTGCACGTCCACGGCGGGGGCGGGGCGGATCTCATGGAAGGAGGGGATGCGCTGGCCACGCTTGCCAGCACGCATGCCCGCTTCGGTACCACCAGCCTTTTGGGCACCAGCATGACGGCTTCTCGCGAGGCGCTGATACACGCCTTTGGCGATGCCGGGCGCATTATGGCAACGCCCCCCGAGCGGGCGGCCGATATTCTGGGCATCCACCTTGAAGGCCCCTTTATCAACCCGGACATGCTGGGCGCCCAGCCGCCCTATGCCCGTCCGGGAACGCTTGAGGCGTTTGATGAGCTCGATGCTCTGGCCCCCATTCGGGTCATCACCATCGCGCCGGAAGTCGACGGGCACATGGCCCTGATCAAGACGTTGGCCGCACGGGGTGTTCGGGTGCAGATCGGGCACAGTGCTGCCATGCACGATCAGTGTGTCGAGGCTCTTCAGAGCGGCGCCCGGGGCTTTACCCATCTATACAACGCCATGAGCGGGCTGCACCACCGCGCCCCCGGCGTGGTGGGTGCGGCGCTGGCGCACGGCGACTACGCCGAACTGATCGGCGATCTGGTGCATGTGGAGGCCGGCGCGCTGCTGGCCGCGCGCCGTGCCATCCCGCATCTTTATGTGGTCACCGATGCCACGGCGGCGGCCGGCATGTTTGATGGCGAATATCGCCTGGGGGAACATCGCGTCTTCAAGCAGGGCGACAGCGTGCGCCTGGCCGATGGGGGACTTGCCGGCAGCGCTCTGACCATGGATGTGGCGCTGCGCAACCTGACGGGGCTCGGGCTGTCACTGGAAGAGGCCTCTCAGCGCCTGTCATTGTGGCCGGCCCGCTATCTAGGCGTGAATGATCGCGGAATACTGGCGCCGGGTTACCGGGCCGATATCGTGACCCTCTCGCCGCAGCTGGAAATCGAGCAGGTGTGGGTCGCCGGGCAGCCGGTGCTCGAATGATGCACACGATGATCCTTTTTTCTGACCCTGAGCCGGGAGAGCCGTCATGTCATTGATGCGTGATGAGGCGCTGAGCGCGCCACAACGAATTGCCGAGCAGTGGCGCGTCAATCGCGACACCATGGCGCAGCTGGGAGAGGTGCTGCGCCAGCGCTCCATTCACGGCGCCATGACCGTGGCGCGCGGCAGCTCCGATCATGCCGCCGGCTACTTTGCTCGCCTGATGATGCAGATGAGCGGCCGGCCCTGCGCGTCACTGCCGCTGTCGCTGTGTACCCTGGATAACACGGCCTGGCAGATTGATCACACGCTGGCGCTGGCGGTATCGCAGTCCGGTCGCAGCCCGGATCTGATCGAAGCGCAAAAGGCCCTGAAGAGCGGCGGCGCCCTGAGCCTTGCCATGGTCAATGCCACGGATTCGCCGCTGGCGCGGGGCGCCGATCACGTGATCGATCTGCAGGCCGGGGCAGAAACAAGCGTGGCCGCCACCAAAAGCTTTCTCGCCACGCTGTCGGCCAGCGCCTCGCTGATGGCGCACTGGCAGCGCGACCACGCCCTGCTTGAAGGACTTGAGGCGCTGCCCGAGGCGCTGGAACAGGCCTGCCGGCTTGATTGGGGCAAGGGCGTCGAGGCGCTGCGTGATGTTGATCGCCTTCTGGTCATCGGACGTGGCGCCGGTTTGCCCATCGCGCAGGAAGCAGCACTCAAGTTCAAGGAGACCTGCGTCATTCAGGCGGAAGCCTTCAGCGGCGCCGAGGTGCAGCACGGACCGATGGCGCTGGTAGGGCAGGACTATCCCGTACTGATCCTGGCGCCAGGGGGCAACGCCCAGCAGGGGCTGGTCGAGCTTGCCGACACCTTTCGCGCGCGTGGGGCGCGGGTACTGCTGGCGGCCGATGCCGCGGTGGCCTCACGCGATCTCACCATCGCCGATGCCCCCCATGAGGCGCTGGCGCCACTTTGTGCCATTCAGAGCTTTTATCTCATGAATGAGGCACTTTCCGTCGCGACAGGGCATGATCCCGACCGCCCCGAATTTCTCAACAAGGTCACGCAGACGCGCTGACAGCGCGCCTGTGTGATGACTCACAGGACGGCCATGACGCCATGACAACGACAACAGGACCTTCTCATGCCCGACACTGCTGAACCAACGCCCGCGCAGACGCTTTTACAGGCACCATTAAAGGCGGTACTGGTGCCGCTTGACCAGGTGCCCGATCCCGTCTTCGCCCAGCAGACCATGGGGCCGGGCATTGCCCTGGAGCCACTGGAGGCGCAGCTTTTTGCCCCCTGCGACGGCGAGGTGGTGCATCTGGCGCGCACACGCCACGCCCTGACCCTCAGGACCGATCAGGGCTGCGAGATACTGATTCACCTCGGGCTGGACACCGTCGATCTGGAAGGCGAGGGCATTACCGCCCACGTCACCTCGGGCGATCGCGTCAGGTGTGGTGATCTGCTGTGGGATTTTGATCCGGACCTGCTGGCCTGCCGGGCGCTGAGTCTGATTACGCCGCTGGTGGTGACCAGCAATGACCAATGGCGCTGCGAGCTGGCAGAGACATCATCTCCCGGCAGTGTGATCGAGCGCGGCGCGTCATTGATGACCCTCGTTGCACTCTCTGACCGGCTGCCTGCCGAGGCGGTAGAGGGCAGCAACAACGAATATCGTGACCAGGTCACGCTGGCGCTGGCGGCCGGGCTGCATGCGCGTCCGGCGGCACGCCTTCGAGGCATTGCCCGACAGCACGGCTGTACCCTCATGCTTGAGCGTGGCGAGCATGAGGCCGATGCCGCCAGTCTGACGGCGCTCATGGGCCTCTCGCTGCGTCAGGGAGACACCCTGACCATTATCGCCCGTGGTTCGAACGCCGCCGCGGCGCTGGGCGAGGCGGCGGCGCTTTTAACCACCCCCGAAGCCGCCGAGGACGATCCGGCCCACGATGAGCCGTCCGAAGAGGTCTCTACGGCGGTACCGGCCGGCGATGCCACCACCTGCCATGGACTGGTTGCCAGCCCGGGCCTTGCCGTCGGCCCTCTGGTACGTCTTGAACACCCGCGCCTTGAGGTTGACGAAGACCGCGAGGAGAGCGCCGAAGAAGCCGGACGCCAGCTGAAGGCGGCCATCAGGGCGCTCAATGACACCCTGGTCACGGATATCGAACAGGCCCGCGCCGAGGGCCGGCGCGAAGAGGCCGATATTCTGGAGGCGCATCAGGCCTGGCTGGATGATCCGGCCCTGCTGGAGGAGAGTCTGGCGCATATCGAGGCCGGGCGCAGCGCTGCCTTTGCCTGGCGTGAGGTGCTCGAGCTTCGCATCGTCGAGCTGCGCCAGAGCCAGAGCCGACTGCTGGCCGCGCGCGGCGATGACCTGCGTGATCTGCAGGCGCGGCTGGTGGCACTACTGGTCCCGGATGCCGCAGCGGCCAGTCATTTCGAGATGGCACCGGGCGCTATCGTGGTGGCGGAGGAGATCACGCCGTCACAGTTTCTGGCACTGGATCGCGTCGCCCCTGCCGGGCTCTGTGTGGCCGGCGGTGGTACGACCTCTCACGTGGCGCTGCTGGCGCGCGCCCGCGGATTGCCCTGTCTGGCGGCCATGGGGTCTCGAGTGCTGGAGATCATGGCCCACCATGACGGTGCCACCGTCATTCTGGATGCACAGCAAGGGGTACTGACCTTCCAGCCCGAGGACGCACAGCTCGACACTGCCCGCGAGCAGATCGAGCAGGCCCGGGTGCGCGCCGCCGCCGAGCGTCGGGTCGCCCATGAACCGGCCCACACGCAGGACGGCGCACTGATCGAGGTTCGTGCCAACGTTGCAGGTGTCGAAGAAGCCCGCGCCGCCCATGGTGCCGGCGCCGATGGCATCGGCCTGATGCGCAGCGAGTTTCTTTTCATGGCCCGCAAGCAGGCGCCGGATCAGGACACACAGCGCCAGATCTACCAGCAGGCGCTCGAGGCCATGGGGGATCATCCGGTCATCATCCGCATGCTGGATATCGGTGCCGACAAGCAGCTGGACTATCTGGCCCTGCCTGCCGTGCCCAACCCGGCGCTGGGCACGCGGGGCGTGCGCCTGATGGCGCGCCATCAGGACCTGCTGGACGTGCAGCTGCGGGCGCTGCTGGCCGTAACACCGCTGGATCGTCTTCACATCATGGTCCCCATGGTGACCGAGGCGGCCGAGCTGGTGGCGGTGCGTGAGCGACTCGACACTCTGGCACAAGAGATGAATCTCGAGGGCCGGCCGGCACTGGGGGCAATGATCGAGGTGCCCGCGGCGGCGCTGTGCGCCGACCAGCTCGCGCGCGTGGCGGATTTTCTCTCCATCGGCACCAACGATCTGACCCAGTACACCCTGGCCATGGACCGCGAGGATCCGGATCTGGCCGGGCGCGCCGATGTGCTGCATCCCGCCGTGCTGCGATTGATCGACATGACCGTCAAGGGCGCCGCCGGGCGCCAGTGTCCGGTCGGCTTGTGCGGCGCTGCGGCGGGCGATCAGCAGGCCTGGGCGGCGCTGGTAGCACTCGGCGTGGAGGAGCTGTCGGTGGAGCCGGCGCGCGTGGCCGCCGTCAAGGCCGGTATCCGACGGCTCGACCGGGCCGCGCTTGCCCGGCAGCTGCGCACGTGGCTCGATGAGGCCATCGATAGCGTCACGCTGCGCCAGCGCCTTGAGCAGTGGCTGCAGGAACATGCCTCGACATCCCATACAGATGCCATAACAACGGATGCCACAACAACCGACAGGGGAGTACCGCGCGATGCGACTTGATTTCATGGGGGCGCTTCAGCAGCTGGGACGCTCGCTCATGCTGCCCATTGCGGTACTGCCCATTGCCGGACTGCTGCTGCGCATGGGCCAGCCCGACCTGCTGGACATTGCCTTTATTGCCCAGGCCGGTAACGCCATTTTTGAAAACCTGCCGCTGATCTTTGCCATCGGCGTGGCCGTGGGCATCGCCGATGACAGTAACGGTGCCGCCGGCCTTGCCGGGGCGATCGGCTACCTGGTCATTACGGCGGTGCTCGAAGCCCTCAATCCCGACATCAACATGGGCGTACTGGCCGGCATCATTGCCGGCGTGGTGGCGGGGCTCTGGTACAACCGCTGCAAGAACATTGCGCTGCCCGATTATCTGGCCTTTTTTGCCGGGCGGCGCTTTATCCCGATTGTCACCGGACTGACCGCGCTGGCGCTGGGCTGGATATTCGGCTGGGTCTGGCCGCCGGTCCAGACCGCCATCGACCAGAGCGGGCAGTGGATGATCGACTCCGGTGAGCTGGGCCTTTTTGTCTATGGCACGCTCAATCGGCTGTTGATCGTGACCGGGCTGCATCACGTGCTCAACTCGCTGGTATGGTTTGTGTTTGGCAACTTCGAAGGCGCCACCGGCGATCTTCACCGCTTCTTTGCCGGCGATCCCAGCGCCGGACGCTTCATGACCGGATTTTTCCCGGTGATGATGTTCGGCCTGCCGGCGGCAGCACTGGCGATGTATCACACCGCCGCGAAGGATCAGCGCGCCCGGGTAGGGGGCATGCTCTTTTCGCTGGCGCTGACCGCCTTTCTGACCGGCATCACCGAGCCGCTGGAGTTCACCTTTATCTTCCTGGCGCCCGTGTTGTATGCGGTGCACGCCGTACTGACCGGGGTATCGATGGCGCTGATGAGCTGGCTGGATGTGAGGCTCGGATTTACCTTCTCTGCCGGCCTGTTCGACTACCTGCTCTCCTATGGGCTCTCCAGTCGCGGCTGGCTGCTGATTCCGGTCGGGCTGTTGTATGCCGCGTTGTATTACATGATCTTTCGCTGGGCCATCGTGCGCTTTGATCTTAAAACGCCGGGGCGCGATGCCGTGGCGCCGGCGTCGGCTGCCGATGAAGAGGGCGAGGTTCAGGCGCGTGGCCCGGCCTTTGTCACGGCACTGGGCGGCAGCGACAACCTGACCTCGGTGGGGGCCTGCACCACCCGACTGCGGCTGGTGGTGCAGGACGCTGAACAGATCGATGAAGCCGCGCTCAAGAGACTGGGCGCCCGCGGCGTGCTCAAGCTCAAGGGCGGGCACCTGCAGGTCGTGATGGGGCCGATTGCCGATGGGGTGGCCGAGGATATGCGCACGGCGCTGCGCCAGCGCGGCAAGCCGGTGGAAACGCCGGATGTCGCTCGCACCATGGCCCCGGCTGCCGAGCAGGAGATGTCCGCCCAGAGCCGTCTGAAGGATGCCGAGCTGTCCCGCTGGCTCGAGGCACTCGGCGGCGTTGCCAACCTGCGCCGCAGCGAGCTGGTGGCGCTGTCGCGCGTGCGCCTTGAGGTGAGTGAGCCGTCAGGTATCGATCACAATGCCTTGTCAGCGCTGGGCGCTGCGGGGGTGCAGCGCATCGGTGATCACTGTCTGCATCTGGTGCTGGGGGAGCAGGCGTGGATCGTGGCGCAGCAGCTTCAGGCGGAGATTCAGCGCGATGGCCGCTGACGACGACACCCTGCTGGTGGGTGTGGACGGCGGCGGCAGCGGTACCCGGCTGCTGGCACAGTGGCACGGGCGTTGTGTCGAGGTCACGGGCGGGCCGTCAGGGCTCGGACTGGGCGTCACGCGCGCCTGGCACGCCATTCTGGAGGCGCTGAAAAAGGCGCAGCAGGCATTGGGATTGGCCCTGCCCACCACGCAGTGCCGGCTGGCGCTGGGGCTTGCCGGTGCCAACCAGTCGTCATGGCGTGACGCCTTTTTACAGGCCGCGCCGAGGCTTGCGGGCCTGAGGCTTGAAAGTGATGCCTTTACCACCCTGATCGGCGCTCATCAGGGCCGGCCCGGGGCCATCGTGGCGCTGGGAACCGGCAGCGTCGGTGAGGCGCTGCATGCTGACGGGCGACGCTCTGGCGTTGGCGGCTACGGCTTTCCCTCGGGCGATGAAGCCAGCGGTGCCTGGCTGGGGCTGCGGGCGAGCCGCCATGTCCAGCATGCGCTGGACGGGCGCGCGGCGCCGGATGACTTTTCCCGGGCGCTGTGTGAGGCGATGTCGACGCTCTCACCAGCGCCCGTGACCTGTGCGGCGACGTTGACCCACTGGCTCTCCAGCGCCGATCAGACCCGATTTGCCGCGCTCGCGCCGGTAGTCATTCAGCATGGCGAGCATCCGATCGCGCAGGCGCTGCTACAGCAGGCAGGTGAGGATATCGCGCTGATGTATCGGGCGCTGGACCCGCAGGCGCAGCTGCCGCTGGCACTGTGCGGAGGGCTTGCCCATGCGCTTGAAGCCTGGGTGCCGCAGGGGATCAAACAGCAGCTGGTTCGCCCGCACGGCAGTAGCGTCGAGGGGGCGTTACGGCTGGCGGGCGAGTAGTGCACATCATCAGGGCACGGGCAGACGCTACAATGAGCGTCTGCCATGCCGGCTTTTACTGCGTACAGGAGATTGCATGACGCCTCATCTGATCGTGACCGATCTGGATCGAACGCTGCTCAACGCCGATCATGGCCTTGATGACGTCACCGTTGAGACCTTTCAGACGCTCGAGCGACAGGGCCATTCGCTGGCCATCGCCTCGGGACGTCACTACCAGGATATTCGCGAGGTCCGGCGTCAGCTCGGGGTCAATGCGCATATCATTTCGGCCAACGGCGCGCACCTGCACGGCCCGGATGACCGGCTGATTCACGAGATTCTGGTGCCGCCGGACATCGTGCGCACGGTGCTGGAGATGGATGTCCCGGGTGAGGTGCGCATCAATCTTTACACCAGCGATCGCTGGCTGATCGATGCGCCCGAGCCGAAGCTACTGGCCTTTCATGAAAGCACGGGATTTACCTACGACGTGGTCGACATGGCCGGCGTTGATGGCCAGCAGGTCGGCAAGGTGCTCTTTATCGGCGACCCTTCGCTGCTCAAGGCGATCGAAACCCGCGTTCGCGCCCATTTCGAGGATCGCACGCACATCACCTATTCCCTTGAGAACTCGCTGGAAGTGATGGATCGGGAGGCGTCCAAGGGGCAAATGCTCAACCGCCTGGCCACGCAGCTTGAGATTCCGGTGTCACGCACCGTGGCGTTCGGTGACAACCTCAACGATACCGATATGCTGCAAAATGCCGGCCGTGCCTTTGCCATGGGCAACGCCCATCCCGAACTTCTGACCCGGGCGCCCAATGCCGAGCTGATCAAGGCGCACACTGAAGCCGGTGTCGCCGTAAAGCTGCGCGAGCTGTTTGCGCTCTAGGGGTGGTTCTCTCATCTTTTACCCCGACGATCGATCCTGACATGTCGATCATCGGGGTGGGGGGATATCAGGTGCTGTCTGCTTTCCCCTTGTCGGCCTTGCCATCATCAACGCGTTTCATTTGTTGCCAGAGCTGGCGACGCAGGTCGGCAAGCTTTGGCGCGCGGTCGTCTTCAAAGGGCAGGGGGCGCAGCATCCTGAGCGTGCGAATGCCCAGCCAAACGGACAGTTCGCTGACGACATTATGGGTCGGACATGGACGAGCCATCGGATGGCACCAGCTTTACCCAGGCAGCGTTCCTAGCGTTGGAGTCCAGACAGGCCGTAATAAAGTCCATCCCGGCCAGCCCATCCTGCAAATTCGGGATATGGTTCCGGCTGGATGTGACGCCGCGTCGCGCATCGCGAATCCGAGTGGCTGCTTGTGTATAAAGGGTGGCGAATCCTTCAAGGTATCCTTCCGGGTGTCCCGGTGGCGTACGAAGATGGTGACTGCCTTCCTCAGGCTGATCAGGGCCGCCTCGAGTCAACAGACGTGGCGCGGCGCCGAAAGGCGTGAAGCGCAGAAGGTTAGGGTTTTCCTGATTCCATTCCAGGCTGCCCTTATCGCCATAAAGGCGCAGGCTTAGCGCATTTTCGCGCCCGACTGCCACTTGCGAGGACCACAGCATTCCCTTGGCACCGCCGTCGAAACGCAGCATAACGTGTCCGTTGTCGTCCAAGCGTCGCTCGGGTACAAAAGTGGAGAGATCGGCGGCAAGTTCAGTGCATTTGAGGCCGGAAACATGACAAAGCAGGTTGAAGGCATGAGTGCCAATATCACCTACGCAGCCTGCTGCGCCTGATTTTGCAGGGTCAGTACGCCAGTCGGCCTGCTTGTTGGAGACTTCAGATGCCAGCCAGTCCTGCGCATATTCTACCTGCGCCACCCGGATCCGGCCCAGCTGGCCATCGGCGACCATGGCACGTGCCGAGCGGATCAGCGGGTAGGCGGTATAGTTGTAGGTCTGAAAGAACATCGCTGTGCTGTCGCCTGCCGCTGCGGCAATCTCATGCGCCTGCTCAGGTGTGGCAGCAAGCGGCTTATCGCAGATCACGTGTATGCCGGCGCGTAGAAAAGCCACCACAGGGCCTGCATGCATGTGATTAGGGGTGACAATTGCCACCGCATCAATGCCATCAGGATGCCTGGCCTCGGCACGCGCCATTTCCGAGTAGTCGGTGTAGCTACGGGCAAGGCCCAGTTCTCCGGCCGACTCAGTAGCGCGTTCGGGATCGGAGCTCAGCGCACCCGCCACAAGATGCCAATGCCCGTCGATGCGGGCTGCGATGCGATGAACGCCGCCGATAAAGGCGCCTTGTCCGCCACCGACCATTCCGAGTTTGAGTGGTACCATGAAATGCTCCTTTTTGAATGCTGTTTGCAGAGGGTACGTTTCAGGCGGCATTCAACAGTGCTGTTCCAGAGGCGTCACGCGAGAAGAGATGAACGTGTTCGGGAGCAATTGTAACGCCAATCTGCTTGATATCTTCTTCCACACGACTGGGTACGGCGACAACGATCTCGGGATCTGTGTTGGTCATGACATAACAGGCTGAACCGGTACGCTCGACCAGATTAACCGGAAGACTCAGCCTGTTTTCGTCGATGCCTTCTTCCGGCATGAGATGCTCAGGTCGAAGTCCCAGCATAACGGCCTCTCCGGCCGGGCGCCGGCCAATGAACTGCAGCACCGGAGCGCCGGGCAGTTCAAGGCGCACGGAAACGCCATCCTCGGCTACAGTGGCAGGCAAAAAATTCATGGCCGGCGAGCCTATAAAACCTGCCACGAAGCGATTAGTCGGGCGGTCGTATAGAGTAAGCGGTGCGCCCTGTTGCTCAATTCGGCCGTTACGCATGACCACTACATGATCGGCCATAGTCATTGCCTCGATCTGATCATGCGTGACATAGACTGAAGTGGCGCCAAGGCGTTGATGCAGTTTGCGTATTTCGGCACGCATATGTACGCGAAGCGCCGCATCGAGGTTTGACAGAGGTTCATCAAACAAGAATGCGCTAGGGTTCCGGATAATCGCACGTCCCATTGCTACCCGCTGTCGCTGTCCACCGGACAGCTCGCGCGGGAAACGATCAAGCAGCTCTTCAAGGCCGGTTATCTGAGAAATTTCCTTGACCGCATGGTCGATCACTTCTTTAGGCTGGCGCTTGAGTCGCAGCGCATAGGTGAGATTTTTGCGCACCGTCATGTGTGGATAGAGCGCGTAGGACTGGAAAACCATCGCAAGATCTCGTTCTCGCGGCGCCTTGCCGGTCACTTCCGCGCCTTCAATAAAAATTTTTCCGGCGCCTGCTGTCTCAAGCCCTGCAATGGTTCGCAGCAAGGTGGACTTGCCGCAGCCCGAAGGTCCAACGAGAGCTACAAACTGGCCCTTGGGAATCTGCATGCAGATGTCGCGCAGAACGTGGTTGGTGCTGTAGTACTTGTTTAGCTGATCGATTTCGATCTGGAAGGTCATTTGAGGGCTCCCGAGGTCAGGCCGCTAACGATCTGGCGTTGTAGAAGGACGAACACGATGAGGATCGGGGTGACATAAATTGCGGCATAGGTCATTACCCCGGACCAGTCCGAGGAGTTGGGGCCCATAAAGGACTGAAGCCCTACCGTGGCTGGTTGCAATGCCCGTTCCGAAATGAGCGAGCGAGAGTAGACATATTCACCAAATGACTGCAAAAAGATCAGGACGCTGCTGACCAGTATGCCGTTGCGTGCTAGTGGCACCATGATCCGCAAAAAGGCACCGAGGCGAGAGTTACCATCGATCAGCGCCGCCTGCTCCAGCTCTCGCGGTACCTGCAAAAAGGTAGCGCGTACCAATACGATGAACAGCGGCAGCATTTTGGCCGCCTGCGCCAGAATCACCGCTGTCCGCGGATAGTCCGTCAGTCCGACCTGCTCGAAAGATACAAAAAGCGGCGTAATCATCAATGAGGAGGGGAGCACCTGCATCATCAAGACGGCGAACAGCACTACATCCATCCAGCGGTTGCGAAGGCGCGATAGCACATAGGCGCAACCGCTGCCCATTACCGTAACGATCAGCGTAGTGCCACCTGCGATCAGCAGGGAGTTGAACAGATAGCGCCCCATGTCATGGCGTTGCCACACCTCGATTATCGCCAGCTGAGGATGTTCGGGCCAGAAGCTGGGCGGGTAGGCGAAGATCCCGGTACTCCCTTTCATGGCGGTGATGTACATCCAGTAAAGCGGGAAAAGGTAGATACTGACGAAGACGAGAGCGAGAGCTAGAAGAATGATGCGTTTAATGCTCATGATGGCTTCCTCAGCTTGCTTGTTCGTGACGAGTGGAGCGGACGTAGACGACGGCCACCAGAATCACAAACAGGATCATCAGCATCGATATTACCGAGCCCTGGCCGATTTCATAGTTTTCAAACGAAAGTTGCCACGACCAGTACTGGAATACGTTGGAAGCGTTAGCTGGTCCTCCCTGTGTCAGCGCGGCAAATAGATCGAACTGCTGTAGTGTGAAAATGGTTCCAAGCGAGATAACGGCCCCAAGCTGGGCTCGCATCATTGGCAGGGTGATGGTCGTAAAGCGCTGCAGGCAGGTAGCGCCGTCCATTTTGGCGGCTTCATAAAGATCGTCGGGAATGCCGGCAAGGCCCACTGACAATAGAATCATGTTGAATGGGATGCCCAGCCAGACGTTGGCAATGATGACGGCGTAGAGGGTCCAGGCCGGATCTGAAAGCCAGAAGATCTTGTCACGCACCAGCCCCAGCGACTGAAGGCCGTAGTTCAATACACCGTAGTCGCCGGCCAGCACCCAGCTCCAGACTGCCCCTACCACCAGCGCCGGCATAATCCAGCCCGCAAGGAAAAGGCCGCGCAGGAAGGTGGCACCGGGAAACGACTGTTGAAAAAAAAGCGCCAGTGCGAAACCGACAGAAACCTGAGCCAACAAGGAAATACCAACGAATTTGACCGTATTGAGAAAGATCGGCCAACTTTCGGGTCGAGTCAGCACGTCCCGGTAGTTATCCCACCCTACGAAGGGGCGCACAAGCTGTGCCAGCGAGAATAGATCAACCTGCTGGAATGACATGATCAGGTTAAAAATCAAGGGAAAGGCCGAGAAAACCAACAGATAGCCGAGTGAGAGCAGCACAAGAGTCGTGTCGAACCCTTTTCCATCTATCAGCCCGTTCATCAGGCCGGTTTTGAATCTGGGCATTGTTGTTCCCCATGTATGCTGGACATGAATACGAGGGCGGCATCTACCGCCTTCGTCTGTAACCTCAGTCGAGGATACGGTCGATCTTCAACTGAGCGTTTTCCAGTGCTACAGCCGGTTCAACTTGTCCTGTCAGCGCTGACTGAACAGCCTGCTGAATCGTTTGGGAAATTTTTTGCCATTCTGGGGTGGGGCCACGGGTGCGGGCATACTTCATGCTCTCATCAAACACTGCGTAGGCCTGTGGAAAGTTCGGATCTTTTACTTCGACTCTAGAGGCCGGCAGCATGCCGAACTCATTCCAGACCCTGTCCATATTGGCGTGCATGAATTCGAGAAACTCGAAAGCTTCTTTTGGATATCTGGTGTTGGCCAGGATTGTATTAACGCCTTCTCCCAGCGCCGAGGCTCGCTTGGCCTTCTTTTCCGGCACCGGTAGCATGGCGACACGATAGTTGAAATCGGCTTCCTCGCTCATTCTTGGCAGTTCCCATGGGCCGGAGATGGCCATGGCGGCGTTGCCCGCATTAAAGGTGCCGGTACTTTCGTACTGGCTTCGAATCAATGTATCGCGCGAGGCTAGCCCCTCTTCAATGAGTCGGGTCCAGAGAGTCAAAGCCCGCTTGGCACCCGGTGTGGCGATATTGTTGTAGTCGCCGCCGCCCATTTGCACCCATGGCAGAAACTGGAATGTACCCTCTTCGCTGTTGATGGCCGAAAAAGCAAGGCCATAAACGTTTTCCGACGAATCAGTAAGCGCTTTCGCGTACTGGTAAAGCTGTTCCCAGGTCGTGGGCGGCTGATCGGGATCCAAGCCTGCCGCCTCGAACATGTCGGCGTTATAGTAGAGTGCAAGCGTATTTGACCCCCGCGGTAGACCGTAAAGGCTGTCGTCAAACCTGACCGAGGCTAGTGGTCCGGGAAAGATCCTGTCGATGTCAACGATATCGGATTTTCGGACATAAGGAGCAAGATCCAGCAGCAAATGGCGCGGGGCAAACAATGCCATATCCGGATTGTCGATATAGGTGACATCCGGTCCATTGCCGGTTGCCACTGCGCGTGCGAGGTCGTTGACTACGTCGCGAAACTGTACCGTGCGTACATTGATGGTGATATCGGCATGCTGTTGGTCGAATTCCCGAGCCATGACATAGTGATATTCACCCGGTTGATCAATTGTCCAAAGGTCAAGTTCAACAGGCGCCGAATGGGCCATGGTCCAGCTGCCGGACAGTCCGAGAGCGGAGAGAAACATTATTTTCAGCGGATTCATGGGAACTTCTCCCTGATTCAGGTTTCTGCATCGTTCTCAGAGCAGTGATGGATCGCCGCCCTCATACCGACCGGTTCCGGGCACAAAGTCGCCGCCGCGGCAGGTCTTGAGATAGTTGAGCGCCTGTACCTGACCTGTCATCTCCAGATCGTCGCGATAGACAGGGTCATGCCATCCTTCGATGTCGATAGCGCCTTCGTAGCCTGCGAGCCTCAACTCGGTGATGATGTCACTCCAGTTGCTGTCACCGAATCCGGGCGTTCGCATAAAGACATGCGGCAGTCTGCCGAAAATGCCGTGCTCGCGAATGACATCCCAGCGTATGGTGGCGTCCTTGCCATGGACGTGAAAAATCCTGTCGCCCCACTTGCGAATCTGAGGCAGTGGATCGATGAGATAAACCTGTTGGTGACATGGTTCCCATTCCAGGCCGATGTTGTCGTCGGGTGTTTCGTTGAACATCATTTCCCACGCGTCGGGCGTATGAGCGATGTTCCAGTCGCCTGACTGCCAGTTGCCATCCATGGCGCAGTTTTCAAAGGCGATGCGTACGCCTTTGTCGGCGGCACGTTTGGCAAGATCCGACCATATCTCCCGATATCGCGGCAGACTGTCGGGAATCGATCTGCCGCGCAGGCGACCCGTAAAGCCTGCTACACAGGTGGCGCCAAAATGGTGGGCATTGTCGATGCAGTCCTTCCAGCCCTGCAGGGTGTCGCGGTCGAGCGGCTTGTCTTCCAACGGGTTGCCGAACATGCCAAGAGTCGACAGGGTAATGTCGCGATCGCCAATGGCATCGCGGCAGCGTCTTCCCAGTTCGGCCAGATCCTGACCATTGGTTGTTTGCCAGAAAAATGGCTCAAAGCTTTCAAAACCCAGATCGGCGATCTCGTCGATACGAGTGGCCGCTTCACCGCCCGAGGCGGCAATCATGGTGCCGATGCGAATACGCTTGGCAGGGTTGCTCATGGTGTGTCTCCCTGAATGCTGATTGGAATGATCCGGCCGGTTTCGGCGCTTTCGATGGCAGCGACGGTCATGGCCAGGCTGTGAATGTTGTCGGATGCGCAGGTGAGCGGTGCTCGTCCCTCAAGGCGTGCGGCAAGGAAGTCGGCGATGACTCCGGCATGGCCTTCAGGCACATTCGCTCTAATAGAGGGTGGTACGGTTACCTCGCGCATCGGGCGCAGTAGTCCCTCGCCCTGTTCTGGTATCTCTGCCAGAAAACCGTGGTTACCATTCCATACAAGCGTGCCGCCGGTGCCCACAATGCGCCACTGCGCTTCCCAGCTGGTGGATGCGCCCTCGGCGCACCATGAGCCGCGGTAGGTAAAAATCACATTGTTTTCGCAGTCAAAAAGGGCGCTGGCACTGGCGCCATGGCGGTACCACGAGCCGGGTGGATTGGTTTCACGGCAAAAGACATTGCGCGGTATGATATTGGCGAGGTAGCGAGCGGCGTCGAAAGTGTGAATCGCCATGTCATGCAGCAACACATGCGCCATCTCCTCACGGAACCCACCAAAATGCGGTGCGAGAAAGAAGTCCGCATGCACTTCAGTCACCTGGCCAATGGCGCCCGAGGCTAAAAAGTCGCGCGCACGCTGTATGCCCGGCAGGTAGCGGCGGTTCTGGATGACGGCATGTACCCGGCCGCTGCTTTCAGCTTCAGCGAGTAGTGCGCGAGCGTCGGTCAGGTCCCGGGCCAGCGGTTTTTCCGACAGCACGTCGCAACCATGAGCGAATGCAATCTCTACTACTTCTCGCCGGGCGTCAGGTATCACGATGTCAAACACCATATCGGGCTGCAGCTGGTCGAGCATTGCTGCCAGATCATCTCCATAGGCAGCCTGTGAGCCATAAACTGCTGCCTTGGCTGCAGCCAGTGTCGGATCAAGATCGACAAAACCGACAATTTGCAGCGATTCAGCGATCTCGGGAGTTTGACTTATAGTGTGCAGCCAGCCGTCGGCCATGGCGCCGCAACCCACCAGAACTGCCGTTTGCATGGCTGTTCTCCTTTGTGAAGCTTCTCGCACTTTTGCGATGCAGCGTGCCGTAAACGTTTACGGAAACAGTTATAACTTAAATAGAATGTAAGGGTAATAATCTAAAGGTATAACGGAGTAGGTAATGACCAGTATTCGTGAACTTGCCATGCACCTTCAGATTTCGATCGGAACTGTTTCGCGAGCGTTGAATGGCAAGCCGGATGTAAATCCTGTGACTCGTGAGCGTGTGATAGCAGCAGCACATGAGCTGGGCTATGCGCCAAACCAGACCGGTCGTGCCCTGCGCCGTGGTGCTACTCAGACCATCGGCATCATGATCGAGACCAGTAGTGCTGTTGAACGCAACGGTGACGACTTTTTCCTACCGGTCGTCGATGCAGCTCAGACTCAACTGGCACGTCACGCCTACGATCTAGTGATCTTGCCCTGTAGTTCGAGCGACGATGTCTGCAGCTTTCTATCACGTGTGGTAGGGCGTGGTATTGTGGATGCAATCATCCTTGCTGATATTCGTCGACAGGATCCACGTATCGAGCTGCTAAGCAAAAAGGGGATTCCTTTCTTGACGCTTGGAAGGTCCGGAGTCTCCAGTAACCATGCCTGGATCGATCTTGACTTCGAAGGTTTTGTCGAGCACTCGTTGGCGGAGCTGGTGGCCTTGGGGCATCGACGCATCGCCATTACCCTGCCGCAGAGTGATGTCAATCTCGGTGAGATGCTATATGCGACCTACCAATCGTTTTTAACGCGTCACCAGCTGAGCTATGACCCTGCCCTGGTCATGCGAGTGGAGCAAAACGAAAATGGTGGCAGCCAAGCGGTTGCTGCACTGATGGCGCTGGATGACCGGCCAACGGCGCTATTGCTGAGCTATGAAGCGATCGCCATGGGTGTTTATTCCGAATTGCGCGAGGCTGGGCTAGTCGTAGGGCAGGACTTATCAGTAATCGGGTTTCGTCACAATCCGCAGCTGCGCTTTCTGTCCCCCGGATTAACAGCCTATGAGATCCCTCTGGCAGCGCTCGGGCAGGCCCTGGCCGATGGCATACTGGCCGTGCTCAGAGGCGAGCCCGGTCCGACTCTGATCTGGCCCGGGACGCTGCATGCCACCGCCAGCATTGGCCCGCCGCCGAAGCCATGACGCAATAGGTCCCCATGACTGGTTTGGCATCTTTGTCCTACGACTTTTGCCTTTTGCCATCATCGACCCGTTTCATCTGCTGCCAGAGCTGGCGGCGCAGATCGGAAAGCTTCGGGGCGCGGTCATCCTCGAAGGGCAGCGGGCGCAGCATCCTGAGGGTGCGAATGCCCAGCCGTGCCGTCAGCAGTCCGCTGGCCATGCCCTGACCGGCGCGGCTGGAGAGTCGGCTGGCCAGATTCATCGACAGAAGATCCATGCTCACCTCGGTGGCCAGTTCACTGGCACCGGCAAATGCCATGTTGGCAAGCACGGCGCGAAACAGACGCAGGCGACTGGCATAGCCCAGCTCCAGACCATACAGCGCGGCCAGGCGATCGATCATGCGCAGGTTGCGCCAGGCCATCAGGCCCATGTCGATCAGCGTCACGGGGCTGATCGCCACCAGCAGGGCCGTTTCGCTCGACATGCGGGTAATCAGCTGGCGGGCGCTGGCATCCCGCGGCGCCAGCACGTAGTGGCTGAAAAGATCCCGGGTCTCGCGGGCATTGTGATGGTCCTGACGGGCCCGCTGAAAGTCCTGCCAGTGCGGGTCGCGATCGCTCAGGCCCATCTGGTGAC
Organism: Kushneria indalinina DSM 14324; assembly: GCF_003385845.1. Classification (GTDB taxonomy): domain Bacteria; phylum Pseudomonadota; class Gammaproteobacteria; order Pseudomonadales; family Halomonadaceae; genus Kushneria; species Kushneria indalinina. The sequence goes on from NZ_QRDJ01000006.1 coordinate 580,435, forward strand.
GCAGGCGATTGCACATGTCCTGCATGCGATCACCGTCCATCTGCGTGTCCGTAATGTGGGCATCGATGTCCTCGCGCAGACGCGCGTGTCGGCGTAGCCGCTTGAGGCGCACAAGCTCCCGGGTCAGAGAGGTGCCGGCCAGCGTGACCACACCCAGCCCCAGCACGCTCCAGGCGCCGCTGACCCAGTCACCGCCAAACCAGGCATTCTGGAAGGTCTCGACGGCCTGAACGCCGCCCATGACCAGCGTGCCCGCCAGAACACTCAAAAGCCCCCAGCGACGCTTTCTGGGCCTGGCCAGCGCGTGGTCCAGGGCACTGTCGATCTGCTCGGGCGGGGCTTCCTCCTCGAGGGGATGATGCACGCTGTCGAGCTGATAGCGCGCGCCGGGCGCCGGGTCCACCGGGATAAAGTGCTGTTCGAAGGTGGGCGCTTCGGGCGAGGGCGCCGTTTTGGCGGTGGCCTCGTCCTTTACATCAAAGCGTCTGCCGGGGCGTGGATCGTTCATCGCAGCTTGTCTCCCAGTAGCCAGTCCAGCGCGCTGTCCATGCGAATGTGGGGCAGGGCTTCGCCCGAGCCCTGAGGCGCCGGCCTGAAGGCCGTAAATTCAAAGCCCTGACGTTGCCAGAACTCGGCATCCGGCAGGCGCGGGGGCACTTCGCCGGGAAACATCAGCACTTCTTCGCCCGATTCGGTCGTGCCCTTGAGGGCGGGGTGACGCTTGCCGTCCTGCTCCACCGTGCGGGCCTGAGTGGCACGTATGGCGGCCAGCGACAGGGACTTGACCGGGACATCCGCATAGCGCAGGTCCCGCAGCGGCTCGGACATCAGCGCCTGTACCAGCGACAGCAGGTTGTCGTGCTGCTCGGGCGTGACGTGATCGGCCTTGGTGGCGGCAATCGCCAGGCGGTCGATGCGCGGATTGAAAAGGCGCGACAGCAGGCTGCGGCTGCCGTAGTCAAAGCTCTGCATCAGTGTGGCGATGGCGTGGCGCAGATCGTCGAAGACATCGGGCCCGGCATTGAGCGCCGAGAGCACATCCACCAGCACGATCTGGCGATCAAAGCGGCGAAAGTGCTGGCGATAAAAGGGGCCGATCACGGTGCGCTTGTAGTGCTCAAAGCGTCGCGCCAGTGTCTGGTAGTTGCTGTCGGCCGGCAGCTCGGCAAGCCGCGCCGGGTCACCGAGCTGCTCCAGTGGCCACGGAAAGAACTGCAGCACCGGGGCGCCATCGAGTTCGCCGGGCAGCAGGAAGCGTCCCGGCTGCACCCAGGTATAGCCGCCTTCATTGCGCGCGCGGTTGAGCGAGCGGGCGTACTCGGCGCTGATATCGGCCAGCTCCTGTTCGTCGGCCGTGGCGGCCGGATCCAGCTCGCTGACCCGATTCAGAAAGCTTTCGGCGAAGCGGCGTCGGCGGCCCGTGAGTTGTGCTCCGAGGGCTTCGCACCACTGCTGATAGCTCTGGCGCAGCATGGGCAGATCCAGCAGCCACTCACCGGGGTAGTCGATCAGGTCCAGCGTCAGGGTGCGCTGCTCGCCCAGGAAATGACGGCTATTGGTGCGACTCTTGTAGCGGATGAGCAGACGAAGCTCGCTGATACCGCGGGTCGCCGGGGGCCATTCGGGCGGCGTTCCCTCGAGGGCGGCAAGCGCGCCATCATAGGGAAAGCGGGGCACGGACAGATCCGGCTGGGTCTGGCGCTGGGCGCCCAGCAGTCTGCCTTCGCGGGTACAGCTCATCATGTCCAGCCGGGCATCAAGGCCTGCATGGCGCAGCTGATTGACCAGCGAGGTCAGAAAGGCGGTCTTGCCGGCGCGTGACAGGCCCGTAACCGCCAGGCGCACCTGTCGGTCAAGGCTGCGTTCAAGCCAGTCACTGGCATAACCGGGCAGCGATAGCGGCATGGGCGTCCTTGTTGTCGGTCATTGCAGGTCGGTGGCCCCGATTGTAGCGAATTGCATGTCAGACCGCCTGAAAGCAATCGGATTGGTAACATGGCACACAACGTCTATAGTCTATGCAGCGCTGTACATTGCATACAGGCTCCCCGGCCGGGGCAAGGGCAAAACATTCAAGCAGGGTGGTTATCAGGGAGAAGACCATGGGCAGCGTAATTTTTTGGCTGATTATTGGCGGTGTGGCTGGCTGGATTGCCGGCAAGATCATGCGTGGCGGCGGCTTCGGCATCGTCGGCAACATCATTGTCGGTATTGTGGGGGCAGTACTGGGTGGCGCCATCTTCAGCATGTTGGGTGCTGGTTCTGGCGGCACTATATGGTCACTTATCGTAGCAACTATTGGCTCAGTGATTCTTTTGTGGCTGGTCTCTCTGATCAAGGGCAAGGGTAACGGCAAGGTCTGAACCTGCTCCGTTATTCTTCCTGACGACGCCCGGTACTGCCGGGCGTCGTTGCGTTTGGCCCGCTATCTGGTCCCTTTCCCTTATCTTCCATCTTTCAGGCGACGCCATTTTCCGCGTTGAATTACCCTTTTTTGTCATGGTCGTCCATACAGTGTTGGCAATCGTGCAAATTGGAAAAGCCCATTAACATCCCGTTACTTGATTGTGTAAATTTATCGCCTGTTAGAGACCCATACAGGAAAGCAATCAGTGACCGATTCAGCTCCCATCCGCTATACCACGGCCAACGGCGCGCCCGTACCCAATGATGACGTCAGCATCACCGCTGGCCGTAATGGGCCGCTGACCTTTGATAACTGGCGTCTGTTTGAAAAGCTCGCCCACTTTAATCGTGAACAGATTCCCGAGCGCGTCGTGCATGCGCGCGGCAGTGCGGCCTTTGGTACCTTTAGCCTTACGCGCGATCTCTCTGACCTGACCATCGCTGATTTCCTGCGTGGCGTGGATACGCAAACGCCGGTGGCGCTGCGTTTTTCAACCGTGGCCGGCGGCCAGGATTCGGCCGATAACATTCGCGACGTCCGCGGTTTCGCGGTCAAGTTCTATACCCGTGAAGGCAACCTTGATCTGGTCGGCAATAACACCCCGGTCTTTTTTATTCGCGAGCCGAGCAAGTTCCCCGATTTCATTCATACCCAGAAAAAGGACCCGCGCACCAATCTGCCCAGCCAGCAGAATCAGTGGGAATTCTGGGCCAATCATCCGCAGTCCTTCCATCAGGTCACGATCCTCAAGTCGGACCGCGGCATGCCCTACAGCTATCGCACCATGCACGGCTTTGGCTCGCATACGCTGAGCCTTTACAACGATGCCGGTCAGCGCGTCTGGGTGAAGTGGCACTTCAAGACCAACCAGGGCATTCGCAACATGACGCCCGAGGAAGCGCAGGCGCTGCCGGTCAATCATCATCAGGCGGATCTTTTCAGTCACATCGAGCAGGGCGATTTCCCCGGCTGGACGGTCAAGCTGCAGGTGATGACCGAGGAAGAGGCGCGCCACTATCACATCAATCCGTTCGATCTGACCAAGGTCTGGCCGCACACTGACTTCCCGCTGATGGAGATCGGACAGCTCGAGCTCAACCGCAACCCGGACAACTATTTTGCCGAGGTGGAACAGCTGGCATTCAGTCCGTCGAACTTCGTGCCGGGCGTGAGCGCCTCGCCCGATCGCGTACTGCAGTCGCGTCTGTGGTCGTATGCCGATGCGCACCGCTACCGCCTGACGGTCAACTATCAGCAGATTCCGGTGAACCAGCCGCGCTGCCCGGTCAACAACTACCAGCGCGATGGCTTCATGGCCGGCACCCTGCGAGATGATGGCCTGGGCGGACAGTACTCGACGACCAACTTCTATCCCAATAACCGCGTGGCCCAGGGCGCACCGGCACCGGATGCCCGCGTGGGCGAGCCTCCGATGCCGCTGGAAGCGGATGCGTGGGTGGGATATTACGACAACACCGATGAAGACAACTTCTCTCAGGCCGGCAACCTGTATCGCCTCTTTGATGAAGGAGAGCGCGATCGTCTGACCAGCACGATCGCTGCCGATCTGACCGAGGTCGATCAGAGTGTCCGTGATTGCATCGTTGCGCAGTGTCACGCCGCCGATCGCGACTACGGTGAGCGTGTCGAAGCTCGTCTCAAGGCATTGCTGGGAGGATAACTGCCATTCATCAGGGAAGATGACAAGGCTGTCGGACACTGTCCGGCAGCCTTTTTTGCTGTCAGGAACCGGCAGATGCAGGCGTTATATATCAGTAAGCCCTTTTTTATCAGTGGTTTGAGAGAAAATGGCTATCAGGGTGATCACGGATTCTCTTTTGGCATGGTGGCGCAAAGGCACCTACGCTGATTAGCTGCAAGGTGCCCTGTATTGATTGATCAGTGTCCTGACATGCTGAGCAAATGGTAATTCGAGCGCTTTTCTAAGGCGCCGCCGATGGATAGGCAGACCGGCAGTGGTTCATTGCCGAATTCGATGAGGAGACTATACCGTGGCAAATAATCCCTATAGCGCGTCCAACAATGACGGTCCGCATGACACTGATTTCAAGACCAGTGATCAGAGCAAGAATGAAAGCCTTGAGCAGTTTCGCAATGATGCTGAAGGCCACGACCTGCGTACCAACAACGGCGTACGCATTGCCGACAACCACAACTCCCTGAAGGCAGGTGAGCGTGGTCCAACGCTGATGGAGGACTTCATCTTCCGCGAGAAGATGAACCATTTCGATCACGAGCGTATCCCTGAGCGTATTGTGCACGCCCGCGGCGCCGCCGCGCACGGCGTGTTCGAGGCCTACCCGGAGGCCGAGCAGTATTCCAAGGCAGCGGTATTCAAGGCCGGCAAGCAGACACCGACCTTTGTACGCTTTTCCACCGTGCAGGGCTCGCGCGGCTCCAACGATACCGTGCGTGATGTGCGTGGCTTTGCGACCAAGTTTTATACCGAAGAGGGCAACTGGGATCTGGTTGGCAACGACATGCCGATCTTTTTCATCCAGGACGCCATCAAATTTCCCGACTTCGTGCACGCTGTAAAGCCCGAACCGCACAACGAGATTCCGCAGGGGCAGTCGGCGCACGATACCTTCTGGGATTTTGTCTCCCTGATGCCGGAGTCGGCGGCCATGGTGCTGTGGACCATGTCTGATCGCGCTTTTCCGCGCAGCTATCGTTCCATGGAAGGTTTCGGGATTCATACCTTCCGACTGGTCGACAAGCAGGGCAAGTCGCGCTTTGTGAAGTTTCACTGGAAGCCGCTGGCAGGCACCTGGTCATTTATCTGGGATGAGGCGCAGCTGCTGTGGGGTCGCGACCCGGATTTCAACCGTCGCGAGATGGCCACCGATATCAGCAACGGTGACTATCTTGAGTGGGAACTGTGCGCCCAGATCATCGAGGAAGAAGACGAGCACAAGTTCGACTTCGACATTCTGGATGCGACCAAACTGATTCCCGAAGAGATCGTGCCGGTTACACCGCTGGGCAAGCTGACGCTCAACCGTAACCCGGACAACTACTTCGCCGAGACCGAGCAGGTCGCGTTTAATCCGGGACACATCGTGCCGGGGATCGACTTCACCAACGATCCGCTGCTGCAGGGTCGTCTGTTCTCCTATCTCGATACCCAGATGCTGCGTCTGGGCGGGCCGAACTTCAAGGAGATCCCGATCAACCGTCCGGTCACGCCGGTGCATAACAATCAGCGTGACAGCTTCCATCGCATGACGATCAACAAGGGTCAGGCCTCCTACGAGCCCAACTCGATTGACGACGGCTGGCCGCGTGAAACGCCGCCGGCAGCGGAAAATGGCGGGTTTGAATCGGTCAACGAGCGCGTTGATGCGCACAAGGTTCGCGGTCGCAGTGCTTCCTTTGCCGATCACTACTCGCAGGCGACGCTGTTCTGGAACAGCCAGACAGACGTGGAAAAGGAGCACATCGTTCAGGCCTACGCGTTTGAGCTTTCCAAGGTCGAACGCCCGTGGATTCGTGAGCGCGTGATCCAGCAGATCCTGCCCAACATCGATCTGGACCTGGCGCGTCGTGTCGGTGAGATTCACGGCATCGAGGCACCGACAGAAAAGCCGGCCTCGGCAGAAGAGCTGGGCAAGAGCACGCTGACCGAGTCGCCCTCGCTGAGTCTGATGGCGCGTCTGCCCGGCAATATCAAATACCGCAAGGTGGCCATTCTGGTTGCCGACGGGGTTGATCTTGACCAGGTCACGGCGCTGCAGTCGAAGCTCAAGGCCGAAGGCGCGCAGGGCATGATCATTGCGCCGACCATGGCACCGGTCAAGGCAAGCAATGGCAACACCATCACGCCGGACGCCATGCTCAACGGTTTGCCGTCGGTCACCATGGATGCGGTACTGATCGCCGGTGGCGCGCAGAGCATCGAAACGCTCAAGGCCAGCGGTCAGGGACGCTACTATCCGCAGGAGGCCTGGAAGCATCTGAAGGTGATCGGCGCCGTAGGTGAGGGCAAGGATCTTCTTGAGGCGGCCAATATCAGGATGGATGAAGGTGTGCTGACGGGTGACACCGTTGATGCCATCTTTGATGATTTTAAAAAGCTGCTCGGCCAGCATCGCGTGTGGAGCCGCAATCCGGAGGCCAACACTCAGCCGGCCTGATTCCGCGGATCAAGCTCCGTTATCCGATGACTGATAACCCCGGCTTGGCCGGGGTTTTTAGTGTCCGCCTGTGGATTAACATATTATGACCATCCGGAGTGGACGTTCGCACAAGAGCTGCGTATGTTGCTTGCCAAACCGGCATCTGTCAGTCATCTGCCAAAAGGCATGGCGGATTTGCCCCGCTTACGTCAGTGCTTTGAGTGGATATCATGGCCTCTTCCAAAGAGCGATTTATTGGACTTGAGTGGCTGAGATTTTTTCTCGGTCTCTACATCGTCATCTTTCATACCCTGCATAACTACCCGTCCATCAGAAGCTGGTCGGGCTATGTCACGGATCTGGGATTTTTTTCGACCAGTACCTTTTTTATCCTGTCAGGTTTTTTGCTGGCTCATGTCTATCTCAATGATCAGCACGAGATGCGTGAGCCGGCCAAAAGCTTCATGACCAAGCGGTTTGCCAACCTGTATCCGATCCATATCGGCTCGTGTCTGCTGGCCATGGCGGTGTCCGCCGGGGTGGGATATCTGGCCCTGACGGCGCAGGATGCCGGCACCTCGCTGCGCTTTGTACTCTATGACGTCAACAACGACACCGGCATCGTCAACCCTGAGGCCCTGCGCCACACCATGGGTGATGTTGAGCTCTGGTTTAATGTCGTGCTCAACGTATTCATGCTGCACGCATGGAACCCCTATTATCTGACGTTCAATCCGCCGTCCTGGTCGATCTCGGCCCTGTTTTTCTTTTATCTGACCTTTCCCTTCATTGCGCCCCGGCTCATGAAGGTCAAAAGGACACGGCTGGCCATCCTGGTCACCAATCTGGTCTATCTGGTGCCGCCCTTGCTGGTGGTAGCCTTTACGCCCTATGACATGCCGGAAACAGGCATCCTGCATCGCAACCCCATCATTCGTTTGCCCGAGTTCATTGCCGGTATCCTGCTGTGCGCCTTTTACATGCAGCAGAAAAACGCCGGCAGTCTGCTCAAGGCACGCGGCAAACTGATGTTGACGCTGTATATCGTGGTGTGTTGTCTGGTGGCCACCTGGCTGCTTGAGCACGGGCGCGCCTGGTACTACCTGCTGCATAACGGCTTGTTGCTGACGGCTGAAATGGCACTGATCTATCTGTGCGTGCACATCCCCACGCCTGACAGCAAGCGGTTGACCAAGTTTGCCGGGCGTCTGGGTGGGGCATCGCTGCCCATGTTTGCCCTGCATGTGCCGCTTTATGTGATCTTTACTCGCAGTGAGCAGATTTTAAAGGGCGAGCCGTCCCTGTGTGCCGACAACCTGCGCCTGTGTCTGGCGGCGGCCGGTGATAGTTCCATATGGCTCTATCCGGTCTATCTGTTGATGACCGTGGTTCTTTGCGTTCTCTTTCAGGAGCAGTTTGTCGTACGTATTCGCCGCTGGATCCTGGGCTGGATGCTGCCCTCGGCCCCTGCGCGTAACAAGACACATGCCGAGCGCATGGCGGACCCGCGCGAACCCCGCTGAGACAAGGGGGCGGTTCAGGTTACAATAACGACAACGACCGCCCCCGCAATGGCGTGACCGAACATCTGTCCCATGAGGTATTTTTTGAAAGAGAGCCTGCAGACCTGGTGCGCCCAGCGTCTGGCCAGCCATGGCTGGCATCGTGAGGTGCCGCCCGAGCGTGCCATGAACGTTTCTCGTGCCCTTGCCCGTCTGCGCAGCATGGACATCGAGGAGCCTGGTGCTCTGGGGTGGCAGATGGTAGGGCGCCTTGATCAGGCGCAGCGTGATGAAGCCGTCACCATGCTGGTGCTGGCCTTCAATGCCCAGTGGCTGGATGAGCAGGCGCTCGCGCAGTGGCTGACCTGGCTTCAGGAGGAGACCACGCAGCCCCCGTGGCCCGATCAGGGCGACAGTGCGATATGGCGTGCCCGCGCCCCCTTTGCCCCCATCATGATCGACAGCATGGAAGCGGCCGGCCTTGAGCGCGAACGCACCGGGCATTTCCTGCGCGAGGTCTGGTCCATTCATGAACGTGATGAGCTGATACGCATGCTGCTCTGGTTGGCCGGGCAGGGGCATCGTCACGGCTGGGAGCTGGATCATCTGCGCTTTGAAGCCATGACCCGGCCGCAACGGTTGCAGTGGCACGCGCGCATGGCGCCCCAGGCGACCTATGCCGCCACGCTCGAGGCGCTGGTGGTACAGGGGCAGCCCCGAGATGTGGCCGCGTGGGACTGGTTGCGTCTGGTGGATCTGGCCTGGGCCGGCATGACCATGGGCTGGCTTGATCAGGACGAAGCCAGAGGCTTTGCCGCGCACGGGGTGGATCTTCTGACGCGTCGTTATGACAGCTGGCATGACGTGGCACTGGCCTGGCAGCGTGGCCGCAGTCTGCATGAAGGGCTCGATCTACTGGAGAACTTCACGGTGGAATGGCAGCTGCTGCTTGAAGCGCCCGATAGTCCCTGGCAACGGCCGCTCCATGAGCTGCTTGACGATGATCTTCGTGAACGTTCGCGAGCGATGATCCGCAGGCTGCGCAGCAGTGCGCGTCACTGGGCACTGGCAGTGGCCTCCATTAGGGAGTCGGATCTGCTGTATCGTCAGTACGCGGCGCCCGGTGTGAGCGATGATCAGCGCCGGCTGAGTCGGGAATACCTCAACGAGATTCTGGACTGGCGACCGGAAGAGGGCGTGGCAGGGCTGTCACGCTTCTGGATGCCGGGGCAGGTACACCATCTCAATCAGCTGGCCTCCGATGCCCTGCATGGCAGGCTGCCGGACACGGCAACCCCCTTTGGTACCCCATCACCCGAGCTTTTGGCCTACCGTCAGCAGTTGGCAGGCTGCGCGTCGGTCTCTGCCACGATCATCATGGCGGAAAAATATGCCTTTCATCTTCAGATGTTTGAAAGTGCCGACCATGGTGAAGCCGAGCTGCTGGAGCGCTATTACACCCGGCTTGCTGCCACGCTGAGCCGTCACTACCTCAGTGTGGATGCCATGCTGGAGGCCTGGGTGTGGTGGGAGCAGACCCTGCCTGAAGACAGCACGCAGGAGTCGCTGGTCGAGGATATTGAATGGCATCGCCATGACCCCGGCAGCCCCTTTCACTGGCTGACCGCGCCTGCCGGCTTTCATCAGGAGCCGGGTAAACGGCCGTCGTTGTCACGCTTCACGGCGCTCTCGCTCTCGGGGCCGCTCAATGCCGCGCTCTGGGGCGAGCCTGAAAGACAGTATGGTGTACAGGCCACCGAAATCCGTGAATGGCTGGACAGTCACTATGGCCTTGGGGGTACGGCGCAGCTGATTCGTTTTCTCGATTTTCTGGTCGAGGCGGGCGATCGTCAGGAGTATCTGATCAACTACGGTCCCTATACGCTCAATCAGCGACGCCTGCAGCAGGAAATTGCCGTGCTTGAGTCTGCCAATTGCAGTGAAGATGAAAGGGTGCATCTGGAAAGGTTGCGCCGCGTGCTGAAAAACGATCATCAATGCAACGATATCGATATGGCCGCATGGGACATCGCGCAGCTGGTGGATCTTGCTGCTGCCGGGCGGCAGCTGGGCTGGTTAAGTGCAGAAAGGCTTCACCACTATCTGGATCAGGCGCTGGCGCTGGCCTCCCGCCATTACAGTGACTGGTGGGCCTACGGCAAGGGGATGCTGGCAGGCTACAGCTTTTTCATGGTCGACACCCCCGAGCGTGAACACTTTCTGGCGGAATTCAATCAGGCCATGATGGCCTGGCAGACAGGGCTGCCGCCGCTGGCCGGCAGCTGGGCCAGCCTTGATTTTCCCGGTGCTCAGCCGCGACGCTGGCCACCATTGCACGCCGATACGCTACCGGGAGATGCGCGTGTTCTGCATTAACGCAGTCATGAGTAATCATTAATGTCCTTTTGTTACCTTTGACTGGCTTTCGATTAATGCTTTGGTCATAACAAGGGTGGTTTGATTAATTTTAAATACTCGCCACCCTTGATCAAATTCCTTACCATCCTGAAGGCGTCGTTTTTGACGCCTTATTTCCTCTCTGTACACGAGAATTTCAGGATGCTTCCAGTGCGCCATCAACAAAAAGGGCCGTATGAATGCGGCGAATAATCATGGGTAGTCTGGTGTGTCTTGCTTTAGGTGGGTGTGCTGCTTCTCAGCCCGGTTCTCAGGATGGTGCAAAGGATATGGCCATGCTTTCGCTTTCGACGGCCAAGGCGTCGAAAGCGAAAGCAGGAAAGAATGCCCGTCAGACGTCCCGGTATGACTATACCTCGCCTGAGGATGCCTATCCGGTCGATATAGAGGCCGCGTTGATGGCTGAATATGATACCTGGCAGGGCACACCCTACAAGTTCGGGGGCGAGAGCAGCAGCGGTATCGACTGTTCGGCACTGGTACAACAGGTCTTTCGTGACAGCTTCAACTTTGACCTGCCGCGAACTACCGCCGGACAGGTACTGACCGGTCGGCGCATTGAAAAAACGGCACTCAAGGCCGGTGACCTGGTCTTTTTCAGGCCATGGCGCGGTGACCGGCATGTCGGCATCTACGTCGGTGAGGGCCGCTTCATGCATGCTTCAAGCTCCAGAGGCGTCAAGATTTCCCGACTGGACAATCCCTACTGGAGCCGACATTACTGGCAGTCCCGCCGCACGCTGGATACCAATGCGCTTGCCATGCGCACTCCCTGAACACCTGAAGCATCAAAACGGGCCGATATTGTGAAATATCGGCCCGTTTTGTTTTCCCACCCTGTTGACCATCCGGATGTGACTGCGATGGCAGGCCACTATTCCTCCACAGCGTTTTTTATACCGTTACCTTCTGTCCCACCAGTTTGAAGCCACCTGATCCTGTTCTGCCTCGATACGCCATGACTTCTCATTTCTTGTACAAGATATATAAACATATTGTACAATCGCAAAGGCGTACGGCTGGCAGGATGCCGGCCTGAATATTGACTTCAGGACTTTTCAGGTATGGATACCCAACGCTCAAGCTCTTCGGCATGCCCCGCTGAAGCGATACCTCTCTCTTTGGCAGCCTCCTCACTCGACCGCGGATCGCCGTCTCGATCGGCATGCGAGCTGTTGAACGGTCATGGTATATCGCTGCTGAATATGGCCCCCCATCATCGTGTCCTGGACATGTACGGCTCGGGTCAGCAGCGCATGCATCTGATCTCCGGTGCGCTGGATGAACGAGGCGAGCTGGTCGCCAACATCATGGGGGCACTGTCACTGGAAAGCGTTGCGCTTCGCCAGACGCCCCATAATGTCACCATGACACGTCTTGATGATGATCGACTGTCTCCGGAGGACGTGGGCTCCTTTGATCGCGTGCTGCTCGATATTCCTGCACTGATCGGGCGGCATCTGTCGGCGCGGGAACGCTCCGAGCGGCTGGTGTCACTGCTTCTTCGCGCCATCAGGCTGTGCCGTGATGGCGGCCGCGTGGTGTATATGACGCATGGTCATCTGGTGCAGGACAACGAAATGGTGATCGATCAGGTGATTAATGATGCCCACAAGGGCATTGCCCTGGGCCGCATTGATCTACCCGGGGTTAGCGGTCGTCCCGGCAATACCTGCTGTGGGGGGCAACAGCTTGATCCCAGGATTGCCAGAGCCCTGCATGTGACGGACAGCACGGGCAGCGAGGACCGTTTTCTGGCCGTGTTCGAGTGTAGGCATTCGTAAACCGGACGCCATCCGAACAGGCCGGCATCGACGCCGGTACGGCCCATCTCTACAATGATGCCTCTTTTGCCTCCGGTACCGAGGATGTCTCACTTGACCCTTCGTCTGCGTCGTTCATGCCAGACCAGCATGGCATGGATGGCGCATCAGCTTGTCACCTGGCGTATCTCGCCGGCAGGACTCGCACTTACCGCCATCGTGCTTGCCGTTGCCACTGCGCCGTTGCTATATGCACAACAGTGTCTGATGGCGGCGCTGGCTGTACTGTTGTACCGCCTGATGAGCGTGCTGTCGGGCTGGGTATCAAGGGCCCTGGGCCACCTTGACGCCAGGCAGCGCTACCTGCGTCCCTTCATGGAAATCGTTCTGATCGTGTCGGTCATGGCTGGGCTTTCGCTCTACTCGCCCGAGCGGCTTTTCTGGCCTGCGCTGACCCTGGTCATTGTCCTGCTCGTCTTTGATCTGGAAAGACGGCTGGTGGTGCTGCTTCAGGAAGTGCAAAGCATTGTCACCCGGACAGGGGCGCCCGAGCGTATCATCAATATTGTCACGGGAAGTGTAGGGCGCACTCTGCTATTGATGGCCGCCTGCTACTGGCCACAGAGCTTTTTCTGGAGCGGGTTCGCCTTTGCTGGCCTTTGTCTGGGGATACTGGCCTGGCGGCTGGTGACCAACTATCGACAGCTGGGCATGGCCCCGGAAATGAGTGCGTCAGGGGCGCCTACCGAGCAAACCGACCCGGATAGCAGCATCTGACCTGCAGAAAAGACATAAAAAAAGGCAGCCTGCTGGCTGCCTTTTTAAACACTGACCATTGGTGATCAGTGCTCATGACCGCCTTCACCGTGTACATGGCCGTGCTCGAGTTCTTCGGCACTGGCTTCGCGTACGGATTCGACGCTGACGTCAAAGTTCAGGGTTTCGCCGGCCAGCGGATGGTTGCCGTCAACGGTAACCGTATCACCTTCGAGCTTGGTGACGGTGACCAGCAGCGGGCCGCCTTCGGTCTGCGCCTGAAACTGCATGCCGGGCTGGATGTCTTCTACGCCCTGGAAGGCATCGCGCGGTACTTCCTGCACCAGAGAGGGCTGGACTTCGCCGTAGCCTTCGCCGGGTTCAACGCGCGCCTGAAGGGTGTCACCTGTCGTCTTGCCTGACAGTTCCTTCTCCAGTCCGGGAATGATGTTGCCGGAACCGTGCAGATAGGAAAGCGGATCACGACCTTCAGAGCTGTCGAGTACTTCACCGGAATCGTTTTTCAGAGTGTAGTGAAACGATACGACTGTGTTCTCTGCGATCTGCATGATAAGGGTCCTTTGCGTCGGTACGTGTTGGTTGCTCTCAAACTGTCGGGGCATCGTCTCCATTAATGCGTGCCGACGTGCTGACTCATGAAGATGGCGACGGCCATATATTTTTCAACCCCGGCCAGGCCATCAATCGCGCTTTTTTTACGATATCATGCCAGCATGATGCTGACCCGTGTTCAGGCCGGTGTCATGAAGGCCCGGTAGCACAGGCGTTGTGCCCGAGGTCATACTGGATTATAGACACTTAAATTCGCGCAGGAGAGCTTATGACCATTGCTGTCATCTGGATTGTTATCTTTGCCATCGCAACGGCGCTGGCCTGGAAGAGCTGGGAAAGCGGCTTTGCTAAAATGATCAAGCGGTGGGTGCCGGCCATACTGCTGATTGACGATGATCAGGCCAATCGCATTACTTGGTGTGTTGTAGCGGGCGTACTGTTTGCAACACTGATGACCAATCCTGCTTCCATGTTGCTGACCCTGATAATGATTGCCCTGATCGCTCTGATTGCACGAGCGGTGATTCGCTTTGCGCTGAGCAAGGTGCACTGAAAGCGTTTGAGCCTTTGGGCGATCGTTCGAATCAATGAGGCGCTTTCAAATGAATGCCATCAAAAAGGGCTCTCGAGGGAGCCCTTTTTGACGTTCAATGCTCTGATTCCTGCATCGCCATAAAGACGCTCAGCGAGAGATCTGCTGGTACTCTCCGGCATCGCTGGTGGCACGGCTGACCAGAACAATGGCAATAAACGAGGCGATAAAGCCGGGAATGATTTCATAGATCCCGTCGCCGCCCAGAAACGCTGCGTTCCAGCCCAGTGCAATCCAGATCATGACGGTGACCGCGCCCACGACCATGCCGGCAATGGCGCCGGTACCGTTGGTGCGCGACCACATCAATGACAGCAGAATCACCGGACCGAATGCGGCACCAAAGCCTGCCCAGGCGTTGCTCACCAGACCCAGCACCTGAGAGTTCGGATCAGAGGCGATGATTGCGGCCACTATTCCTACCAGCAGGACACTGACGCGACCGACCGTGACGACTTCCTTCTCCGTGGCTTCCTTGCGCAGGAACAGGCGATAGAAGTCCTCGGTCAGCGAAGAAGACGCCACCAGCAGCTGGCTGGAAATGGTGCTCATGATCGCCGCCAGCAGTGCCGCATAAAGAAAGCCCGTGACCAGCGGATGGAACAAAAGGTTGGCCAGAATAATGAAGATCGTTTCAGGGTCCTGAATGTCCATGCCGTTGCGAACCGCGTAGGCGCGCCCGAACAGACCCAGCGAGACGGCCCCGATCATGGAGATCAGCATCCAGCTCATGCCGATATTGCGAGCGGTGGGCACATCCTTGAGCGAGCGTATGGCCATGAAGCGCACGATGATGTGCGGCTGTCCGAAATAGCCAAGCCCCCACGTGACCGCGGAAAGCCACCCGATAAACGTCAGTCCGTCCGTCCAGGACAGCAGGGTGGGATCGACCTCATTGAGCGTCTGCGAGGCCTGGGCAAAACCGCCACCGCCTTCGCCGAAGAGCACCACGGCCGGCATGATCACCAGCGCCAGCATCATGATGCAGCCCTGCACGAAGTCCGTCAGGCTCACCGCCAGAAAGCCCCCGACCACGGTATAGACCAGTACCACGCCCAGTGTAATGATCACACCCGAGGCGTAATCGCTCGCCCCGCCAATGCTGACCAGACCCGAAAAGGCGCTCTGGAACAGCTTGCCGCCGGCCACCAGCCCGGACGCCGTGTAGATGGCAAAAAAGACCACGATGACGATGGCGGAGACCACCCTCAGCGACATGGCGCGGGTCGGGAAGCGATTGGCCAGAAAGGCGGGGATGGTAATGGCGTTGCCATAGTGGACCGTTTGTTCACGAAGACGCGGTGCGACCAGAAGCCAGTTGAAAAAGGCCCCCAGCAGCAATCCAACGCCGATCCAGGCCGACCCCAGACCGGAGGCAAACATCGCCCCGGGCAGGCCCAGCAGCAGCCAGCCGCTCATGTCCGAGGCGCCGGCTGACAGCGCCGCCACCTTCGGGCTGAGCGTGCGACCGCCCAGCATGTAGTCCTCGGAGGTCGAGGTCGCGGTGCGCATGGCATACAGGCCGATACCGACCATGAGCGCGAAATAAGCAAAAAGGCTGATCCAGACACCGATAGCCATAAATTTCTCCTGTGTTCTGATTATTGGGTCGGAAGGTTTCCTGCAGCTGTCATGAGCAGGGCGCGAGCGAATGGGAAACCTTTTTTGACGTTGTTTTCAACCACAAATGGCCTCCCATTGCTCGTTGTCGTCATGATGTGTGGATCAACCGTCTCCCATGGCCAGCAGGGACGCATTGCCCCCCAGGGCGGCCGTGTTGATCGTGCGCGTTTTCTCGTTGGCAAAGCGCAGCAGATAGTGGGGGCCGCCGGCCTTGGGCCCGGTACCGGAAAAGCCCTGGCCGCCAAAGGGCTGTACGCCCACCACGGCCCCTATGATATTACGATTGACGTAGACATTGCCGACCCGGATGCGACGGGCCACCCGATTGGCAAAGGTCTCGTTGCGGCTGTGGACACCAAAGGTCAGCCCGTAGCCGCGCTCATTGATGGTGTCGATCACCGCATCGATGTCGGCCGCCCTGAAGGTTGCGACATGCAAAATGGGACCAAACTGCTCGGTCTCCAGCGCATCAATGCCATCGATCCGAAACGCCGTCGGGGCAATGAAGGTGCCATTGGCAGCAATGGCCGGATCAATCGCGGTCTCGGCGATCAGGCGGCCTTCACCCTTGAGTCGGTCGATATGGGCCTGGAGCCCCTGTCGAGCCTCATCATCGATGACCGGGCCGACATCGGTGGCCAGTTTTGTCGGGTCACCGATATTGAGCTCGGCCATTGCCCCCTTGAGGGTGTCGATGACGCGCTCGGCGATATCTTCCTGAACGTAGAGCACGCGCAGCGCCGAACAGCGCTGGCCGGCACTCTGATAGCTCGAGACCACCACATCCTTGACCACCTGCTCGGGCAGGGCAGTGGAGTCCACGATCATGGCGTTGAGCCCCCCGGTTTCGGCCACCAGCGTTGGCAGCGGCGCGTTGTCGCGTGCGGCCAGCGAGCGGTTGATCAGCTGCGCCGTCCCGGTCGAGCCGGTGAAGGCAATCCCGGTGATCCGGCGATCGCTCGAGAGCACGGCGCCGACCGTGGCGCCATCGCCAGGCAGCAGCTGTACCACCCCGCGCGGCATGCCGGCCTCATGCAGCAGTTCGACAACGCGATGCGCGACCAGCGAGGTTTGCTCTGCCGGCTTGGCCAGCACGGTGTTGCCGGTCACGGCCGCTGCCACGGTCTGGCCACAGAAGATGGCGATCGGGAAGTTCCACGGACTGATGGTGGCAAAAACGCCCTTGCCCTGCATGATGAGTTCGTTGGACTCGCCGGTCGGCCCAGGCAGTACCGTAGGCGCTTCAAAGATGTCCCGGGCGCGGGCGGCGTAGTAGCGACAGAAATCCACCGCTTCGCGCACTTCGGCCACGCCATCGGGCAGCAGCTTGCCCCCTTCCATGCAGCACAGGGCCATCAGTTCGGGCGTGTGCTTTTCCATCAGATCGGCAAAGCGCTCCAGAATGGCGGCGCGCTGCTCGACCGGCGTATCGTTCCAGTCGGGAAAGGCCTTCCAGGCCACATCGATGGCACGTGAGGTCTCATCAGCGCTGGTCCAGCGCACCTGGCCAACGGTGCGCTGATGATCCCACGGGCAGACGACGTCGCGAAGTTCGCCGTCATTGCGGTCCAGATCGTACCCGACCAGCGGCCCGGCGCGGTAATCACGCTCTAGAAAGGGCGTCATGGCATCGATCAACGGCCTGAACTGACTTTCGACGTTGAGGTTGATGCCCCGCGAGTTGCGCCGACCGTCGGGATAGATGTCGGCCGGCATGGGAATATTGGAATTAAAATACTGCCCCACACCGATCAGGTTCTCGACCGGGTGAACGCAAAGCGATTCCACTGGCACGCGCGGGTCGACCAGCTGATGGACAAACGAGGAGTTGGCACCGTTTTCCAGCAGGCGACGCACCAGGTAGGGCAGCAGGTCCTTGTGGGCGCCCACCGGGGCATAGATGCGACACCAGGTGCCCTTCGGGGCCTGCTTGAGGGCGGCCTCGTAAAGGGCCTCACCCATGCCGTGCAGACGCTGGAATTCGAAAGCGCGATCGCCCTGATGGGCCAGGTCGATAATGGTCGCGATGGTATGGGCATTGTGGGTGGCAAACTGCGGGAAGAGGCGGCCGCGCGTGTTGTCGGAGAGCAGATAGGTCGCGCAGGCCAGATAGGAGACATCCGTGCAGGCCTTGCGGGTAAAGACCGGGTAGCCGTCCACACCCAGCTGCTGCGACTCCTTGATCTCGCTGTCCCAGTAGGCGCCCTTGACCAGACGTACCGGGATTTCATCATTTTGATCATCGGCGATGCGCGTCAGCCACTGAAGCGCCGGCAGGGCACGCTTGGAGTAGGCCTGAATGACCAGGCCGAATCTGCCCCAGCCCTGACAGACATCGGCGTTGTACACCGCCTTGAAGACCTCGAGTGACAGCTCGAGTCGGTCGACTTCTTCGGCATCGATGGTCAGCGCGACATCCAGACCGCGCGCCAGCTCAACGAGCTGTTTGACGGTGGCGACCAGCTCTTCGAGAACCTGCTCGCGCCGCCCGGACTCATAGCGCGGGTGCAAAGCCGAGAGTTTGATGGAAATCGAGGGGGCCGGCGTACTGGATGCCAGCTTCTGGCTGGTTTTGCCCACGGCGCGAATGGCGCTGGTGTAGTCGTCAAAATAGCGCTCGGCATCGTTTCGGGTCAGCGCCGCTTCGCCCAGCATGTCGTAGGAATAGGTGTAGCCCTTGTCGAACAGCGGCCTTGAGCGCTTGAGCGCCTCATCGATATCGCGGCCCAGCACGAACTGGCGACCCATGACCTTCATCGCCTGACGCATCGCCTGGCGAATGACCGGCTCTCCCATGCGGTTGACCATGCGATTGATAAAGCCCGCCGGGCGGCCGTCCTGCGGCTGATCCAGCTTGATCACGCGCCCGGTGGTCAAAAGCCCCCAGGTCGAGGCGTTGACGAACCAGGACTCGCTCTGGCCGGCGTATTTCTCCCACTCCCCGACGCTCAGGCGGTCCTCGATCAGGGCATCGGTTGTGGCGCTGTCGGGCACACGCAGCAACGCCTCCGCCAGACACATCAGCATCAGACCTTCCTGGGTGCCCAGGCTGTACTGCTGCAAAAGCTCATCGATGGAATCCACCGCGGTATCCATGGCGCGCACTTCCCGCACCAGCGCTGCGGTCGTGTCGGCGATCCGCTTGAAATCCCCTTCATCGGTTTGCAAAAGCTCGATAAATTCCCGCATCAGATCGTTTTCATCGACGATGTAGTGATCGCTGAGGCGGGTGAAAAGGGTAGCGGGGGGCTGCTGCCAGGTGCCGGCATCCAGTATCTGTTGGCTGTTGAGCATAGTGAAGTTCCTTGCCGCAAAGGACGGCCAGCGCAGGATCAAACCGCGTGGACAAATGAGGCGTCGATGGCTGGCGGTGACAAAAAAGGATAGTGGCTTTTTTGACTTTAGGCTGTGACGCGCAGCGTCGTCTTGTCGATTTGCCGGGAAGGGTTGTCAGATTGGCGGGAGTTTGACGGGCAGTTTGGTCGTGCAAAAAGCGGGAGTTTCGGCAATACGTCTTTGGTCTTAGGGGCGGGCAGCCGGACCAATGCCGGTGATGCTCAGCCTGCGCGGGTCTGGCGCAATGCTCTGGGGGAGTGACCGAAGTGGCGTCTAAAGGCATGCGACAGGGCACTTTGATTGGCAAAGCCCGAGCGCTCGGCGATATCGATCAGGGGCAGGCTGGATTCCAGCAGCAGTTTGCGTGCCGCATTGAGACGCTTGCGCAGGATGTACTGATAGGGCGGCAGCCCCGTGCGTATACGAAAGAGCTCGGTAAAGTGGGCACTGGACAGATGAACCAGACCGGCCAGGTCTTCCACGCGGATGGCCCGGGCCAGATGGCGATCGATGTAGTGATCCAGCATGCCCAGATCGAGCCGCGACTGCGGGGTCGCCTGCCGATCGAGCAGGCGATGGGAGAGAATCGACAGCAGGGTCGTGATCAACAGGTCGCGATCGACGTCCGGCTGATGGGTGATCTCCTCGACCATAAAGGTGAGATAGGCACGCGCGGCACTGTCGAGTTCAAAGTGCAACGGGTGAGAAAACAGCTGAAAGTGATGACGGTAGGCGCCCGACAGGCCTGGTGCATCGTCAAAGAGATCCAGCAGCAGCTGGGAGTTGTCACCGATGCCGCGGTAGCAGTGCTCCCGATCACCCGGAATGGTGCAGCCGTGAAAGGGCGCAATGTGCAGCGGCTGTCCGTCGATGATGATTTCGGCCTCGCCTGCCAGGCCGATCACGATCTGATGGAAGGGGTGTGAGTGCGCCTGGGAAATCTCTTCCAGCGGCGCCCGACGGATGACGTTGGTACTGGTCAGCGCGATGGTCATGGCAGTTCAATCATTAACGAAGAGCAGTCATCGGCCTGACTCAAAAGGCGCGCCGGTCATCGAGCGACAGGCGTGCCGTCAGGTGCTGGCGCAGCGCGCGGATCTCCTCGATCCCGGTGCCTGAAAACAGATTGCCGCCCTGTTGAAGCCGCCAGGGCTGGCCGTACTCATCCATGATGACCTGACAGCGCCGACGCACGTTTTCCAGATAGGGGTCATGACGGATCGGGTAACCGATGATGGTGTGCCAGCGAGCCTCCGAAACGCGATTTTCCAGCGCCTCGTCAAGCAGAGACAGCAGGTCGTCGGCGCTGGTGCGATAGCGCGGTGTTCGCGACAGGATCAGCGCCGTAACCATGAAACCGCAGATCAGCAGACAGACAACAAAGGTCAGCGCAAAAATAGCCATGGGAGTCATCGCTTGCCGGGTCGGAGCATCATTCTAGCATGTTCCGATCCGGCACCGAGAGTCTCAGCGTCTGGGCAGCATGTCGTCGGTGGCCGCTTCGCGACTGCGGCGAACGCGCTTGAGCCACAGCTGTCGGGCGTGATGTCGCAGGTTGGAAACATCGTCGGTTTCATCCACGATGTCCTGGCCCAGAATGGTTTCAAGAATGTCTTCCATCGTCAGCACGCCCACCCAGTTGCCATGGTCGTCATATACCACACACATGTGATGGTGATCGTTAAGCATGCGGATAAAGACCTGCTCAACGCTGTCCTTGCTATCCACCGATTCGATGGGATGCATGATCGCCTCGAGAGTGGCGTCATCGGCGGCGTGATAGGCGTCCATTTTGTGCACATAGCCGACGGTCTGCTCCGGTGGCGTCATGACGGGATAGCGTGTAAAGGGCAGGTCGCTATAGCCGGCGTCGAATTCGGCAACGGTCATTTCGGGCGCCACGGTCTTGCACACCGTGCGAGGGGTCATGACCTCATGGACACGGATATTGTGCAGATTGAGGATGTTGACGATGGTTCGGCTCTCGTCGGTATCCACCACGCCGCGCTCCTGACCCAGGCGCGCCAGTGCCTTGATCTCTTCACGAACATCGACGTCATCTTCCCCGCCGCCACCAATGCGACGCGTGATCTGTTCCGACAGCCATATAAAGGGCAGCAGCAGCCAGATCAAAGTCTTGAGTGTCGGTGCCAGAATTGGTGCGAGCTGACGCCAGTAACGGGCGCCGATGGTCTTGGGCAGAATTTCTGACAGCACAAGGATCAGCAGCGTCATGATGGCCGAGGCCACACCGATCCATGTCTCGCCGAAAACGGCAGAGACCTGCGCGCCCACGCCTGTCGCTCCGGCCGTATGAGCGATGGTGTTGAGCGTGAGAATGGCGGCCAGCGGCCGGTCGACATTGTCCTTGAGCTGGCTCAGGGAGTGATGCAGCGCCGGGCGATCTTCCTTCAGGCGTGCGATGTGGCTGGGGGTCAGCGACAGCAGTGCAGCCTCGAGTACCGAACAGATAAAAGAGATGGCAATGGCGGCAACGGCGAAGACGATCAGAAGGACCATGGAGGCTCAAACGTAATGGCAAGGCAGCCATTAATGACACTTTCAGCAAGCGAGTGAATTAAAAAACGATTAACCCGGCAGGAAAAGTGTAAAAATATGTAAGAATTCAGGCAGGGCTATGGGAGGGCTTTCGCGTCGATAAGACCGACATTGTCTGCAAGATGTCGCCATTTTGCGACATTACTTAAGTAAGTTTAATACAGGTCTTTCGAAATTAAATAAAATGATCACGAAATCTGCCTCTTTTAATACTTTAGCCTCTAAAGCTGATGGGTATAATCCGCGACGATAGCAAACGATTAACCCATGTAATGGTAAAAGGCTTGCGCGTTCGGCATGCAATCCCTGGACTCACTCGAGCTGGCCATCCTGACTCGCCTGCTCAATACAGGCCGATACCAACGTGTATATGTCAAGGCAATGGAATTTGGCGTCACGGATGCAGAGTTTGCCCGTGCCGTACGCTATCTCACTCAAAAGGGGTTGATCGATGCAGTCTGGGAAGAGCACGCGTCCCGCCATCTGATGCAACGTCTGTTTCGAAAACCCTGTTTCGAGCAGTGCTGCGGACGTATTACCGAGCATGGCCTGAATGTGGTCATGGCCGGCTAGAGAGACTGCGGTCGCAGCGGTGGTGGCGCCGGATGATCGGACATAAAAAAACCGCCACAACGAGGTGGCGGCCATGCAAGGAACAGTTAAACCAAAACGCATTCCTCAGCGACTGAAGAAGAACGTCTTGCTTACTATGACCGTCGTGTTTCTGGTTTGATCCCCAAAATTGGAAATTTTTTTATTTGATGCCTTTTTGCCACAAAAACAGCGCTTTGTGGCGTGCAGCTTGTGTTTGTTGGCGGTGGCTTTTATGATGAGCGCCATGCGGGTATAGCTCAGTTGGTAGAGCGTCAGCTTCCCAAGCTGAATGTCGTGGGTTCGAGTCCCATTGCCCGCTCCATTTCCTTCCCTCGCATTTCCTCTCGTGTATTTAGACCCCCTGCAGGGCCACGTATCAGCGCCCTTTATGGTTTCTTGAGTCTTATAGCCTTTAACGTTATCCGATATCTCTGTGAACAGTGCATCGTATGCACCCACTGGTAGTTCGCTGTTGGGTATACAGACTTCATTAATGCACGTTTGGTTGGCCGCTCAGGCCTGACTGAAAAAGTGCAGTACCCGATCCACGCCCAGACTGTCGGACCAGGCGGCCGGCGTTTGAATCGTGGCAATGAGCATCTGATCTTCCCTGTCTACATATTGCTCAAGATCAGCAAGGATGTGATCGGGCGTGGCCGTTGTTCTGACCAGCCAGGTCGTCTCGAGCACGTGCAGGCTGTCGGGATAAAGGGCCAGTGCCCGGATCAGATGGTTATACTCCTGCCCCGGGCGTTTGAGATCACAGGTAATCATGTAGTCAGCCATGCAGTGCTCCATTGGCCCGTTCAGTCAGGATGCTGCCGGAAGGTCACTCCGGCAGCAGAATGTGGTGTGGCAGCCCGTTTGTTCGGCGCCTCACCCGACAGCGTGGGGCAGGGCCCTCAGCCGGTGAACACGAGCAGGAAGGGGCTCAGCTGCCCGGTCCGTTTTCCATATAATGTCGAGCCATGGCCGGGCCCATCCGAAGGGCTGCATTAAGGTCGCGCAGGGCGGTGCGCAGCCCCTCTTCAAGGCAGGGATGATAGAAGGGCATCTCCAGCATCTGTGCCACCGTCATGCGCTGCTGATGACACCAGGCCAGCAGGTGAGCGAGGTGCTCTGCCTGTGGGCCAAACATTTCAGCGCCAAGAAAAAGTCCCGACCCCTGCTCGCCATAAACGCGCAGTAGCCCATGGTTCTGGCGCATAACGCGTGCGCGCCCCTGCTCCTTGAAATCGACTTCACCAATGGCGTAGCTGTCGCTGTCGCGCTGTTCGATTTCGGCCCATGTCTGTCCGGTCGTCGCAATCTGCGGATCGGTGAAAACCACGGTCAGCATTGAGCGGCGATGGCCAGCGCGAATATCCGGATAGCGCCCGGCATTGTCACCGGCCAGGTGGCCTTCATCGGAAGCTTCATGCAGCAGCGGCAGCTCGGTATTGGCATCACCTGCAATGAAGATGGAGGCAGGGGTGCCATCCCGACGCTGACACTGCAGGGTGTAACGATCAAATACCGGCAGGTCCTCATGCATGCGCAGACAGGCACGATCGATATCCAGACCCTTGATGTTGGGAGGACGTCCCGTGGTGGCCAGCAGATAATCGAAGCGTTCGGTCACTTCACGCTGACTGTCGCGCTCGACAAAGGTCACCTCAACCCGGTCGTCGACGTGGGCCACGTTGCGCGTATCGGCCTCGGGGTCGAGATAGAACTCTTCGTTGAAATATCGATCGGCGTAATCACGAATGTCGGGGTCACTGATCGGGCCGATAGTGCCATTAACACCGAACATGCGCACCCGGACCCCGAGTCGTGACAGCGCCTGTGCCAGCTCCAGGCCGACCACGCCCGGGCCAAAGACGGCGATCGATTCGGGCAGATCATCCCAGTAAAAGATATCGTCGTTGGTCACCAGACGTTCACCGGCAGCCTTGAGAAAGCCCGGGTAGTCGGGGCTTGAGCCGGTGGCGATGACAATCCGCTCGGCATGAATGCGGGTGTGGTCATCAATGAGCAGGGTGTCGGGGCTTTCAAAGGTGGCATGGCCGCGAATGCGCTGTTCGGCATCGATGTTGTCTACCGAGTCGATGACGCCCTCGACAAAGTGATCGCGTTCGCGTTTGACGCGCGCCATGACGTCGCGGCCATTGACGTTAATGTCGCCATCGATATGGACCCCATAGGCACTGGCATCTCGGACATGATGGGCCGTCTCGGCGGCTGCGATCAGAAGCTTGCTGGGCATGCACCCCACCCGCGCGCAGGTCGTGCCATAGGGGCCGCCCTCGATCAGGATCACACTGTCGGTGTGGGCACGGGCCGCACTATAGGCGCCAAGACCGGCGCTTCCGGCGCCAATGATGGCAACGTCTACACGTCGTTCCTGCATGTTGGGACTCCAGTATCAGGGCGTACGGTTTGGTCATGCACACACAAAAACGGCCACCCGTAGGTGGCCGTTGTGATCCAGCAGGCGATCGATTGATCAGGCAGCAGCAGCCTGTTCAAGATGCGCCTTGAGATCTTCGGCACCGCCGATGTGCTGGCCATCAATCCAGACCTGCGGCACGGTCGCATGTCCGGTCATGGCGCGCAAGGAGCGGCTGGTGATATCGCGGTTGCCGATGGCGATGTCTTCATAGGCAATGCGATTATCGGCCAGCGCCTGCTTGGCGCGGGCACAGTGTGGGCAGCCAGGCTTGGTGATAATGGTAGCAAAGCTGGGGCGATCTGCTTCGGGATTGAGATGATCGAGCATGGTGTCGGCATCGGAGACCTCGAAGGGGTCGCCCGGCTTTTCCGGCTCGATGAACATCTTCTCGATCTTGCCGTCGCGAACGATCATGGAATAGCGCCAGCTGCGCTTGCCAAAGCCCAGGTCGGTCTTGTCGACCAGCATGCCCATGCCGTCGGTGAATTCGCCGTTGCCGTCGGCCAGCAGGGTCAGATGCTCGGCTTCCTGATGCTCGCCCCAGGCTTCCATGACGAAAGCGTCGTTGACGGACAGGCAGATGATTTCATCGACACCGCTGGCAAAAAGCTGTTCTGCCAGCTCGTTGTAGCGCGGCAGATGCGTGGAGGAGCAGGTCGGCGTGTAAGCACCCGGCAGCGAGAAAACGGCAACAGTACGGTTGGCGAAAATGTCCTTGGTCTGGACATCGATCAGGTCGCCACCCTTGCGCTGTTTAAGGGTCACTTCCGGGACATGCTGTCCTTCACGATTTTGCAATTCCATCGTTTGCTCCATGTATTATTGAAATACTGCGGCGACGAGCACCGCTGCCAGAAAACACCCTTCAGTCTATTGGACTGAGCCACATCATGGTATTTGAATAAGACAAAGGTAGTAATAGGAAGGGATAATTGGCAAGCGCCGCTCGATATGCGGCGCCGGGCAAATCATCGAATCACTGGCGGTAACAGTAGTGGATATGTTCCTGCTTGCGCGGCCCTTCAACCGTCCAGGTCAGATCAAATCCATCGTCTGTCATGATCAACTCGCCACTATACAGATCTCTCACACAAAGATGCGGGGAGAGACTCATCAGACGGTGATCGTCGACCACCACCAGTGGGAACAAAAAGACGGCGTCTTCCGGTCCCCGGCGCTCGTGATAAAGCTCCACGCGGTCCTCCATTACCTCAAAACGATAGACGTTGCTAAAGGCCATCCTGCGCCCGTTGGCGTGGGTAAAATGCCCCTTTTCGTGAAAGCGCACGATGGGGTAATCATCGCTGACAAGGACCTCTCCGACGCCGTGGCCTGCCCAGTCGCTGGAAGATTGTGGCCCGGGGGTGGCCATAAAGGTGAGCTGCCGGGTTGCCTTGAGGCACTCGGTCAGGCGTATAATCGTTGTTAACCTTGAAAATCTATCTGGTTGACGAAGCATATGGGCTATCTACTCGGGGTCACGCTCTTGTGGTCCTTCTCGTTCAGTCTGATCGGTGTGTATCTGGCCGGTCAGGTGGACAGCTATTTTGCCGTATTAACGCGTGTCTCGCTCGCCTGTCTGGTATTTCTGCCCTGGCTTCGACCACGCCTTCTGGACCGGCGCCGAACGCTGGGGCTGATGGGGGTGGGCGCCATACAGCTGGGACTGATGTATGTGTGCTATTACCAGTCCTTTGTCCTGCTCAGCGTGCCGGAGATACTGCTCTTCACCATTTTCACGCCCATCTATATTGCACTGCTGGATAATCTTCTCTGCCGTCGTCTGGATGTGTTCCAGCTGGCCATGGCGGGACTTGCCGTGCTGGGGGCGGCACTGATTCGTTATCAGGCAGTGGGTGATGCCTTCTGGACCGGCTTTCTCATGGTGCAGAGCGCCAACCTGTGTTTTGCCATCGGCCAGGTGGGCTACCGACATCTCATGCGCGGCGTTGAGGGCTCCTTTCCAGCACTCAACGTCTTTGGCTGGTTCTACATCGGCGCTCTGCTGGTGGCTGTGCCGGCCTGGTGGTGGCTGGGAGATGCCACCCGGCTGCCTACCACCTCGGTACAGTGGGGGGTGCTGGCCTGGCTGGGCATGGTGGCCTCGGGCGCCGGCTATTTCTTCTGGAATCAGGGTGCTCGGCGCGTGGATGCCGCCACGCTTGCGGTCATGAACAATCTGCTGATTCCGGCAGGGCTGCTGGTCAACCTGGTGATCTGGAATCGCGAGGCAGACCTTTCCCGGATCGCGCTGGGCGGTGCCGTCATGCTGCTGGCGCTTGTGGGCAGCGAATGGTGGCGTCGACGCTCGATGTTGCCATCGTCGGCCTCGGCTGAATTTTCCTGATGGCGTGGTTTACCCCCTTGCGCGGCTGAACGCATAATGCCGTCTCGATGAAACAGTCTGGACGGGGCATGACACAGTTCAACCGGGTAGGGTTGGTGGGGCGGCCTGATAGTGACAAGGTCGTCGAAACGCTTGAGCGTCTGACGGTATTTCTGGAGTCGCGCGGGCTCGAAGTGCATCTCGAGACAGAAACGGCCAGAACCTGTTCGATTCGACAGGGCAGAGGGATGTCGCTCGAGGAGATCGGCCGGCAGTGTGATCTGGCGATCGTGGTCGGCGGTGACGGTAGCCTGCTGGGTGCCGGACGCATGCTGTGCCGCTTCAATACGCCGATCCTGGGGGTCAATCGCGGTCGGCTGGGGTTTTTGACCGACATTAATCCCGACGAGGTCGAGCATCGCGTCGATGAGGTGCTCAACGGGCAGTATGAAGTGGAAAGGCGCTTTCTGCTCGACACCGAGGTCAGGCGCGATGGCGTCGTCATCGGTACGGCCTGCAGCCTCAATGATGTCGTGCTTCATCCGGCGGCGGCGGTGCGCATGATCGAGTTTGAGCTCTATATCGATCGTCAGTTTGTTTATCGCCAGCGCTCCGACGGCCTGATTGTGGCGACGCCGACCGGCTCTACGGCCTACGCACTTTCCGGGGGTGGCCCCATTTTGCATCCGCGGCTCGAGGCCATTGTGCTGGTGCCGATGTTTCCCCATACCCTGTCGAGTCGGCCGATCGTGATCGATGCCGCCAGCGAGATTCTGCTGGAGGTCGTGGACAGCCATGATGCTGAGCTGCAGGTCAGCTGCGACGGGCAGATGAAAGTGGTCGTACAGCCCGGCGACATGATCTCCATTCGGCGCAAGCCCGAATATCTGAAATTGCTCCATCCGCCGGGATACAGCTATTTCGAAGCCTGTCGCAGCAAGCTGGGCTGGAGCAGTGGTCTTGTTGGTTGATCCCATGGCGGACGCATCTGCACCCGATAGCGCCGAAGAAGGGGTCGACCTGATCGGCGATGTCCATGGCTGCGGCGACATGCTCGAATGCCTGCTGGAGAAGATGGGGTATCAAAAGCGGGGCGGGGTCTACGCGCACGATTCCCGCCGCGCCATATTTCTGGGCGACCTGATCGATCGTGGTCCTCATGTCCAGAAGGCACTCGAGATCGTGCGCTCCATGGTGGATGCCGGCACCGCGCTGGTGGTGATGGGCAATCACGAAGCCCATGCGCTGAAGCAGTGTCTGGGGCAAGGGGGCCGCGGTTTTACCATGCCGCGCGTTGGCGGACGCAGCGAGCGGGTGATGTCCGAGACGCTGGCACAGTTCGAGCGCTCACCGACGCTGTGGGCGTCGTATCTCGAATGGTTTCTCGAGATGCCCCTGTGTCTTGAGTTCGAGCATTTTCGCGTGGCGCATGCCTGCTGGGATGAATCGCTGCTGCGTCCCTTTCTGAACGATCATCCGGATGGCCGGATTGATCGGCATTTTCTGGCAGCGGCCAGCGTTCAGGGCAGCCCTGAACACCGCGTGCTCGATCGCACGACGCGCGGTACACAGCTTCGCCTGCCTCAGGGGCAGGTCATTCATTCGCTGGATGGCACCCGGCGAAGCGTCTTTCGCACGCATTTCTGGGCACGTTCGCCACAAACCCATGGTGATGTGGTCTTTCAACCTGACCCGCTGCCACCCGAGTTCGAAGACCAGCCGCTTCGCGACGAGGAGCGCCGCCGACTGGTACATTATCCGCTGTCACAGCGTCCGCTGTTTGTCGGCCACTACTGGTGCGAGGGCATCCCGAGCCTGCCGGCTGCCAATATTGCCTGTCTGGATTATAGTGCTGTCAGGGGCGGACGACTGGTCGCCTATCGCTTTGATGGTGAAACGACGCTGGATGCAGGGCGGTTTTGCTGGATCAGTGCCGATACGTGAAGACGCGAAAGCCGTCATGAAATAAAATTCGGATTTTTTGGAATGCGCCCGGAACTTTTGAGTCACACTGTCGTCAGAGTAAGTGTTCCCTTGAATGATCCCTTGCTCTTGTCCGGCGGACCCTCTCCGCCGGACTTCTTTTTGTGTGCGGCATTCAACGTCCGATCCCATGAGCATGACCGGCTGGCAGGTTCCAGCCTCAAATGGAGTCAGCATGCCTCAGGCGCTGCGTTTTCCTCTTGATGCCGATATCGACGGGCTGCGTCACGCACTCTGGAAACATCGCATTGGCCATCACTACTCGCGCGACCAGGACGGGCAGGTGATCTGGCTGATCGAGGATGTTCAGCTTGAAAAGGCACGCGAGCTGATCGAAAGATGGCGCCAGGGGGAGTCCATGGCACTGGACGAGGCGCACGAGCCGGTGGCGCGCGCCGGGTCAATCTCGGGCGCGCTGCGCTCGGCCCCGGTGACGACGCTGGTGATCGTGATGTGTCTGGCCGTATTTGCGTGGCAGGGCATCGACGATATTCAGGCCCTGACGGCGCTGGCCATTGCCCCTATTGCCATCGAGGGGCAACAGCTCTACGCCTCCACGCTGGGGTATGCCCTGTCACAGGCGGAAGTCTGGCGGCTGTTCTCACCGGCCTTTTTACATTTCAGCCTGATGCATCTGGTCTTCAACCTGCTCTGGCTCTGGTATTTTGGCCGTCAGGTTGAAGTCCTGCAGGGCCGCTGGCGGCTGCTGGCGCTTTTGACCTCGGCCATGCTGGTCTCCAATCTGGCGCAGTACGCCACCGGTACGGTGCTTTTTGGCGGCATGTCCGGTGTCGTCTATGCGCTGGTCGGGTTTGTCTGGCTCTATTCGCGCCTGGTGCCGGCCAGTGGCTTTCAGTTCCCCACCATGCTGATGGTGTTCATGGTGGGATGGCTGGTGCTGTGCATGACCCCGGCTGCCGGCTGGATCGGCTTTGGCAACGTCGCCAATGAGGCTCATCTGGGCGGGCTGCTGCTGGGGCTGGCGGCGGGACTTCTGGGCTCGCGCTTTCATCCGCGTCAGACAGGGCCCGAGAACAGACACGAGGATATCGACGGGTAAAGCATGAGCGACATGAACTTTGAGCGCATGATCGAGCAGATGACACCGCAGATGTATGAAGGCCTCAAGCGCGGTGTGGAACTGGGAAAATGGCCTGACGGCCGATCACTGAGCAGTGAACAGCGCGAGCTGTGTCTTGAGGCCATCCTGCGTTTTGAGGCCAGACACGATGTGGCCCCCGAGCAGCGCACGGGGCATATCGATCGCCATGGCTGCGGCAGCGACCAGCATGGCGAGGCCCGGGGCGACAGCATCAAATGGGTCAATTAGACCTCGAACGTCTCTGGTGCATGGAAACGGCGCCAGATGCGACGCTGACCCGCGCCGGAGGGCTTTCCCGAATGGCCATCACGGCCGATGCTTCGGGCAGCGCGCACTACCACCTGCGTCTCGGTGAGCACAGCGAACCGCTCAATGCCTGGCTGGGCCATGATATTGCGCTGGAATTCACCGGCAGTATTGTCTGCGTGAACTGCCAGCGCCCCACCCGCAAGAGCTTCGGTCAGGGACATTGCTACGGCTGCTTTCGGCGTCTGGCGCGCTGCGATACCTGCATGATGGCGCCCGAGCGCTGCCACTATTTTCAGGGCACCTGTCGCGAGCCCGAGTGGGGCGAACGACACTGCTTTGCACCTCATGTGGTGTATCTGTCCAACGCCTCCGGTGCCAAGGTCGGCATTACCAAACCCTCACAGATGCCCACGCGCTGGCTTGATCAGGGCGCGGTCCAGGCGCTGCCGATCCTGTCGGTGGCATCGCGCCGGCAGTCAGGGCTGGTCGAGGCACTCTTTCGCAGCGAGATCAGCGATCGCACCCACTGGCAGCGCATGCTCAAGGGCGAGGTGGCTGATATCGATCTCCCCGCACTGCGCGATGATCTGATGGAAAGACTGGCCCCGGGGCTTGCCTCCCTCAGGGCGCAGTTCGGAGAAGACGCCATTCACCCCCACGCTGAACAGCGCCTCGCCCGGTTTGACTACCCGGTGCTGACCTGGCCCGAGCGCGTCAAGGCTTTTAATCTGGATCGCGTCCCACGGGTCGAGGGACGCCTGATGGGGCTGAAAGGGCAGTATCTGATCCTGGACAGCGGCGTGCTCAACCTGCGCAAATACACCGGCTATCAGGTCAGCGTCACGCTGTCGGCGCGCTCATGATGACAGGCTCTGGCGCCCCGGCTGCTGCCGGGGCTGGCGCTTGCGCTCCATCTGCGCCAGAAACCACGCCATGATGCGTCGATAAAGTTCCGGCCCCAGCACGACATCTTCCACGCCCACATCCAGGTTGGGATTGTCGTTGACCTCGATGACCACCACCCGATCACCGCTCTGCTTGAGATCCACCCCATAAAGGCCGTTACCGATCAGACGCGTCGCCTTGAGCGCGGTTCTGATCACCTTCTCGGGCGCATTGGCCGGGTCCATTGTCTCGAATCCGCCGCTGCGCACCCGCCCACCGCTGTGATCATAGATCTGCCAGTGGCCGCGGGCCATGTAGTAGCGGCTGGCAAACAGCACCTGACCATCCAGAATGCCGATGCGCCAGTCATACTCGGTGGGCATCCACTCCTGTAACAGCAAAAGCGCCGAATCCTTGAACAGCCGTCTTGCCTCCTCGATCAGCTGCGCGCTGGAGCTGATCTTGACGATCCCGCGTGAAAAGGCGCCGTCCGGTATTTTCAGTACCTGCGGAAAGGTCAGGGTGTCGGCCAGCGCCCCCAGACGGTCGAGATCGCCGCGGTTGAGCAGATGGCCTTCGGGCGCCGGAATGCCGCGGGCGCGCAGCAGGGCATGCAGATACACCTTGTTGGTGCAGCGCAGAATCGACTGCGGGTCATCGATGACGACCAGCCCCTCGAGCTCGGCGCGGCGCGCCATGCGCCAGGTGTGGTGATCAAGCCGGGTGGTTTCGCGAATGAACAGGGCGTCGAATTCGGCCAGTCGCCCCTCATCGCGTCGGGTGATCAGACTCACGTCGATGCCCATCGAACGTCCGGCGCGGATGAACTGCTTGATCGCGCTCTTGTTACTGGGGGGCATCGCCTCGGCGGGGTCGACCAGAATGGCCAGATCAAAGCGGTAGCGTCGTCGGGCGGCCGGGGTGCGCCACACCTGGCGAGAGTGGCCGTTAAGGGCGCGGGCAAAACGCTCCTCTTCTTCCGGGGCGACGTCCTTGAGCGAGAGCGCTTTTAGTCGGGTCAGCCGCCAGTCGCCGTGGCGTTTGATAAATCGGGCCTCCATGATCGGGCAGGGCAGATGGGAAAATAGCCGGCGCCCGAGCCGTGCCAGCGCCTCGCTGGCGGTGTCGCCGAAGAAAAGTCGCAGATCCAGCCGCTCGCCCTGCAGGGCGCCGCGACGGTCCAGCTCGGCCATCATGGCGTTGAGCCCATCAAGCTGCAGATCGATCAGCGCCTTGCGCCCCAGCTGATTGAGCGTTTCCACATCCGGCTGTACGCGCTGGCCGCGGGCCTGGGCCAGCAGCGACACGTAATAGCCGGTTTCGAGATAATCGAGGCCACTGCACAGATTGATGACGTGAGTCGCCCGATCCTGGTCGGTATTGTCTTCCAGGGCCAGAAAGTCATCGGCGCTGACGATATCATCGCTGGGATAATAGGGGCGCCAGTCGCTGGGGTGATCCACAACAATACGCAAACGTGACATGACGCTCTCCGCAGCTCAGGGAAACATGCGCATCATAGGACGGCGCCGTGCATCGTGGAATAGGCTCGATCACTCATGAGCGGTTGTCGGGATCAGTGTGGCGGGCGTAGGCCCGTGCCGACACGATGCTGGAGCTGCCGTGGATCACCACCGAGGCCACCACCACCAGCGTGACCAGTGGCCAGGCCAGCTCAAGATCGGCCTTTTCGCGCACTTCCAGGGCATACAGCAGGGCCGCCACACCCAGTGGGCCGATCCATCCCAGCCAGGCGGCGGTTCTGATGCCCTTCAGCGGGCCCAGCAGCGGCGACAGCAGCAAAAGCGCCGGCAGGCGACGCAGGAACACGATCAAAACGGTGGCCAGCAGGGCCAGCCAGCCCAGCGACAGCCACCCCTGCCAGGGCAGGACAATCCCTAGCAGGAAAAACACCGGAATGGTGAAAAGGCGCTCCAGCGTCGACTGCATCTCCTCCTGCTGGAGATCCTCGTTTTCGGTCACCGTATGGGACAGGCCCAGATTGCCGATAAAGACGCCGATAATGGCGTTCATGCCGATCATGTGTAGACCGAAGAGCAGCAGCAGGGTAAAGGCCAGCGCAAAGGGCAGCAGGGTGCTTTGTGACATCCAGCCGGCGGCGTGGGCCTTTTGCAGTGCCTTGCCGGCGATTAATCCGAGCGCGTACGCCGCCCCGATACACGCAAGGTTTTCATAGCCGACCGTCATTAAAAGCCAGTGCATGCCTTCCAGCGGCGCGCCCTGGGTGATGCTCAGCCAGAGCGCCATGGCCAGCATGACCATGGGAGACGCCAGCCCATCGTTGATACCGGATTCGTAGGTAATGGCGTGACGCATGGGGGCGGGGATCAACTGTTTTGCCTGATCGCCCTGAACGACGGTGGCCGTCACGACCGGATCGGTGGGGGTGAGGATCCAGCCCAGCAGAAAGGCCAGCGCCCAGCCGGTGGCCATGGTGATCTGTATCAGCACGGTCGTGAACGCGGCCATCAACACCATGCCGCCAATGACAATGACGGCGAGCGGGCGGCTGTAATCCTCCAGAAAGCGCCGCTCCATCTGCAGGGCCGCCGAACTCAGGGCCATGGCCATCGTGATTCGGCAGGCCCACTCCATCAGCGTTGTCACATCGCCCAGCGAGTCGATCGGCACCAGGTGGGTGACAGGGCCGACGATGACACCGGCCAGCAGGGCGAACTGGACCTCCGTGGCATACCACTGGCGGATCTTCTGGATCATCAGACCATTGATGAGCCACAGACAGGAGATGCAAACGGCGAGGATCAAAACGGTGTGAGTCATGCGGGCGGTACTGGGCTGGTTCATGGATGGAATAAAAAGGCGCTTCCAGTGTAGCTGCAACATGATATTCCTGCGGTAGATGCGCTACATGGCAGGGTTCCGGCGGCGGGAAAATGATAGGATTGCGGCCTTTTGGACCCTGACCTGGAGAAGATCGCATGGCTTTCACGCTGCGTGCAGCGGGGGGTAGGGATGCGGCGGCACTCAACGCCCTGGAGCGCACCTGTTTCGGTGACAACGAAGACAGTTTCAGCCCTTCGCAGCTGAAGTATCTGGTAACGAAGGCCAATGCGCAGACGCGTCTGGTCGTGGATGATGACGGTGCCCTGATGGGGTATGGCACGCTGCTGTTTCGCCGCAACGAGAAACGGGCGCGCCTTTACTCCTTTTGCCTGCATCCGGAGGTGCGCGGACAGGGACTGGGGCAGCGGCTGCTACTGGCGCTGGAGGCCGTGGCCCTGGCGCGTGGCTGCGACAGCATCTATCTGGAGGTGCGGGCCGATAACCGTTCGGCCATATCGCTGTATCGGCGCATGGGGTACGAGGTGCTGCACTGGATGGAGGATTATTACCATGACGGCTGCGCGGCCTGGAAAATGATCCGCTCGCTGGGGGAGAGTGCCAGCACGGCGCCATAGTCGTTCATCGGCCTGAAGGCCTGTCGCTCAGGGTTGGTGGCAGGCGTCTCGGACGCTATGATCGGCAGTTCACGTTTTCGCGGGAGTGTGGCATGTCGAGTCTTCCTCCGGATCCTGCCACGGATGATCGCGTGCGCTCTCCGGTCAAGCGTGCCTTCTGGATCGTACTGGCAGCGCTTTGTTTCGGGATCGGGATCGTGGGTATTTTCCTGCCCCTGCTGCCGGCCACCGATTTCATGCTGCTGGCGGTCATTTGTGCGTCAAGGGGCTCAAAGCGCTTTGAACGCTGGATTCGGCGTAACCGCTTCGCGGGGCCGTTGATTCGGGCCTGGGAAGAGGAGCGCGCCATTCCTCTGCCGGCCAAGATCATTTCGATCGGCATGATGTTTTTCAGTGCCTGGGTGATCTGGGTGCATACCGGCTTTAACTGGATCTTCTGGGCGCTTTTGATGGTGTTGATCATCGTGGGCACCTTTGTGGCCACGCGTCCGCTGCCTTCCGGCAAGTCCCGCCTATCAAATGACTGATCCTCTGGATTTCCCGTTTTCCTTCGTGGCCATCGGCTGTCGTATCAAGCCCGTGTTTTGGAATGACGCCATCATGCTGACTGGAAAAAAATACTCGGGGAAGGCGTCATGCGCTATATCTGGATAGGCCTTGCCGGGCTCTGCTTTGTGCTGGGCGCCATCGGCGTCATCGTACCGCTGCTGCCGACCACGCCCTTCATGCTGGCTGCGGTGGCGCTGGCCTCAAAGGGGTCGCCACGCTTTGCGCACTGGATTCGCCAGCACCGGCTGGCAGGGCCCGCCATACGCCACTGGGAGCATGAGCGCGCCATCTCGTCACGCGCCAAGGGGGTGGCGGTGGCGACCCTGATCTTCAGCGCCGTGGTGATCTGGCTGACCATTCCGTCTCTGGCCGTGCGTATCGGGGTGACCGTGCTGCTGACGGGCATCGGTACCTGGCTTGTCACACGCGCCACGCCCTCGCCGCGCCAGAAGTCATAACCCTGCCCGTTCATGCGCGCGTGCTTTGAGCCGCCGATGACTTGCGGCGTACACTAGGCACACGATCGATCAATTTCAGGAGCCCTCCATGGCCGAGCCGCAAGCCATTCATCTCAGCGATTACCGTCCCCCGGCCTACCGCGTCGAAAAAACCGAGCTGACCTTTGATCTTGACCCCAGTACCACGCGGGTCAGGACACGTCTTCACCTGCAGCGCCACCCCGAATACGGTGAAGACGCTGCATTGACGCTGCACGGCCATGGGCTTACTACCGAGCGCGTTGCCATTGATGGTCAGGCGCTGCTGGAAAGCGAATATCGCATTGAAGATGATCAACTGGTGATCGATCGGGTGCCGGCCGAGTTTGTGCTGGATACCGAGGTGGTCATCGACCCGGCCAACAATACCGCGCTGGAAGGGCTTTATGTCTCGGGGCCGATGTTTTGCACCCAGTGCGAGCCCGAAGGCTTTCGTCGCATTACCTGGTACCCGGACCGCCCGGACGTAATGTCCGTGTTTACCACGACGGTTATCGGCGACCGGCAGCGTCAGCCGGTGCTGCTCTCCAACGGTAACCCCATCGAGCGCGGCGAGCTGCCCAACGACCGTCACTTTGTCACCTGGGAAGACCCGCACCCCAAGCCCTCTTATCTGTTTGCGCTGGTGGCCGGCTCGCTTGAGTGCGTGCGGGACAGCTTCACCACCATGAGCGGGCGCGAGGTGGCGCTCGAGCTGTGGGTCGAGGCGCCCAATCTGGAAAAGACCGACTGGGCGATGGCCTCGCTCAAGCGCGCCATGACGTGGGACGAAGAGGCCTACGGGCGCGAGTACGATCTGGATCTGTTCATGATCGTGGCCGTGGATGATTTCAACATGGGCGCCATGGAGAACAAGGGGCTCAACATCTTCAACAGTGCGGCGGTGCTGGCCAACCCGCAGACCACCACGGACGCGGCCTTTCAGCGCATTGAAGGGATCGTGGCGCACGAATACTTCCATAACTGGTCGGGCAATCGTGTCACCTGCCGCGACTGGTTCCAGCTGGCGCTCAAGGAAGGCTTTACCGTCTTCCGCGATCAGAGCTTTTCATCAGATATCAACTCGGCGCCGGTCAAGCGCATCGAGGACGCCGCACTGCTGCGCACCCTGCAGTTTGCCGAAGACGCCGGGCCTACCGCGCACCCGGTGCGCCCCGATCATTTCATCGAGATCTCGAACTTCTACACCCTGACCATCTATGAAAAGGGTGCCGAGATCGTGCGCATGCTCAGTAACCTGCTGGGAGAAGAGACGTTCCGCCGCGGCAGCGATCTCTATTTTGAGCGCTTTGACGGTCAGGCGGTGCGGGTCGAGGACTTTGTCGATGTGATGGCCGAGGTATCAGGTGAAGACCTGACCCAGTTCATGCGCTGGTACGCCCAGGCGGGCACGCCGCAGCTGACCGCGCGCAGCGACTATAACGCCGAACAGCGCCAGCTCACTCTGACCATCCGTCAGCAGACGCCGCCCACGCCGGGTCAGGAGGACAAGCAGGCGCTGCATGTGCCGGTACGCATGGGCCTTCTGGGGGCTGATGGCGAGCCGATCAAGCTGGTGATCAACGGCGAATCAAACGGCACCGACACCGTGCTGCATCTGCGTGAGGCCGAGCAGCGCTGGGTATTCGATGACGTTGATGAAGGCGCGGTGCCGTCGCTGCTGCGCGGCTTCTCGGCGCCGGTGCGGCTGGATTACCCCTGGTCGCGCGATGAACTTTCGCACCTGATGCGCTTTGACGAGGACGGCTTTAACCGCTGGGACGCCACCCAGCGACTGGCGCTGATCGCGATCGAAGAGATGATGGTGGCCCATCAGCGCGGTGAGCTCATGGCCCTTGATGCCCGCCTGATTGAAGCCTTTCGTCACCTGTTGCGCGAGCCCACGGATGACAAGGCGGTGCTGGCCGAAATGCTGCGCCTGCCCAGCGAGGCGTGGATTGCCGAGCAGCAGACCCGGGTGGATATCGACGCCATTCACGGGGCCCGCCGCGCCGCGATTGAGCAGCTGGCGGATAACCTGTTTGCCGAGTTTGAAAGCGTCTATCACGCCAATCAGCAGACGGATGCGTATGCCCCGACGCCCGACCAGATCGCCTCGCGCAGTCTCAGGAACGTGGCGCTCTCCTATCTGGTCGCCAACGGTGAGCCCGAGGCGCTTAACATGGCCCGTGCCCAGTATGAGGCCGATCACAACATGACGGACGTGCGCGCAGCACTCACATTGCTGGCGCATTCGGACCGTGCCGATCTGGGGGATCCGGCGATTCGCGCCTTCGGCGAGCGCTGGGCCCATGATTCACTGGTGATGGATCAGTGGTTTGCCACCCAGGTCACACGCCCGCAGGCGGATGCGCTGGAGCGTGTGCGCTTTCTGATGAAGCATCCGGCCTTTTCGATCAAGAACCCCAACCGGGTGCGCGCGCTGATTGGTGCCTTTACCCAGCAGAACCGGGTCAATTTCCATCGTCTCGATGGTCAGGGCTATCAGCTGCTGGCGGATGTGGTGATCGAGCTCAACCGGCTCAATCCGGAAATTGCCGCCCGCATGATCGTACCGCTCACGCGCTATCATCGCCTGGATGAGCAGCGCCAGAAGTTGATGCGCGGTGAGCTTGAGCGTATTCGAAAAGAGGAGCTTTCACGCAACGTCTACGAGGTGGTAGAGAAAGCGCTCGCCTGAGCCTGGTCTGACCCCACAAAAACGGCGCCCACCCGGGCGCCGTTTTTTTGATGCCGCCGGCCGGGCCGGGGCATGCCCTGCAAGCTGTATCAGGGGGCGATGGCGCGGGTGGCGTCGGTAAAGCCCAGCAGCGAAATACTGGTATCCAGGCGCTCACCGTTGGGGTCGAAGAGACTCACCGTGGCTCTCGTGCCGCCACGCAGCTGGTTGAGCAGCTGACCCTGCAGGGGCAGGTCGGCGCGACAGGCATCATCCATGCAGACCTGATAAGGGAAGGGGATCTCTTCGCCATTGTCGACCTGCAGCTGCAGACCCGGTGCCAGGCGCACGCCCAGCGGCAGCAAAAAGACCATGACCGGATCACTGCTTTGCGGCGGGTAGGCTACCACCACTCGCATGACAGGACGGTCGCTCCCGGGGCTGTTGACCAGCTGTGTCATGGTGCAGCGTGCGTCATTGCCGCCGCCCTTCGG
Organism: Kushneria indalinina DSM 14324; assembly: GCF_003385845.1. Lineage (GTDB taxonomy): Bacteria > Pseudomonadota > Gammaproteobacteria > Pseudomonadales > Halomonadaceae > Kushneria > Kushneria indalinina. The sequence goes on from NZ_QRDJ01000006.1 coordinate 619,315, forward strand.
GCAGCGCACTTCCCAGTCCCTGAACTGTTGAATATCGGCATCGGGTGCGTTTTGTGGCTGCGCCTGGGCAGTGGGCACCATATAAAGGGAAAATAGCATCGTCAGCAGGGCCAGAATCCCTGAAGCCGACATACGGCGTAACGGCATGTGCAGTCTCTCCTGTCAAAAATGGACGCAGATTGTCGATGGCAAACCCAGGTAATGCCACGCAAGCAGTACCCGAAGCGCTACACACTAAGCCCTGAGACCTGCTTTATAAAGCGCTATTCGCCTTGTGGCACATGGCCTCGAAATAGCCGGCCGCTGAAACGAGAGAAGAGCAGGGTAGAGTAGAGGCGCCGGCACTTCCGGCTCCGACATGGCAGAGGCTCTGAATCGACAGGCGATACCGCATGGGCAAAAAGGGAGCAAGGCCCGGTATGTCGGGCCTTGCGTTCAGGGTCTGTTCCCGAAGCATTCAGGCGCTGGTCGATTTGCCGGTAAAGTGGGATACCGGTTTGTCGATGTCACGATCCATGCCGCGGCCAAAGGCCTTGAGTGCTTCCATCAGAGGGGTGATGGCTCGCCAGAGCTCGTCATCGTGCAAAAGCTTCCAGGTCCCTGACATGCCCGGGGCTTCTCCTTCCTCGGTATGCTCACGTTTCTGGCCGGCGGCCTCTACGGCGTCCTTCAAGGAGAACGCCACCTTGTAGAACTGGCCCGGTTCGATGCGTGACAGCACCATCGCCAGCACCGACAGGTTCTGGATGACGTTGAGCGAGCCCTCCTTGTTCAACCCCTTGATCAGCACTTCTGCCACATCGTTATTGGCCGCCACGAGATCGTTGGCAAAGCGCAGCACGCCATGTTCGTGCAGTGTTTGCAAAAGCCGGTCGAGCTCTTCATGGGCATCCGGCCCGATCTTTGGCGGTGTGACGTCGTGCGAAATACGCTCGGCCATTACATTTGCTCCGGATGCTGGATGTGTTCAGGGGGCTCGACATAGTCCTGGCGCGCCCATTTGACGGCAGGGTTCGGCCCTTCATTGGGCGTGGGGTGGCCGTAGCGGAAGTTAGTGTGCGGCAGCGGTGGCGCGCCCTTGTCGCGAGGCAGCACTTCAAGGCGCACCGCGGTTTCCTTGTAGGCCGGGGTATCGACCACCGGGTCATGATGCTCGCCGGTCAGGGCGTTGACGCCGGGCTTGCCCTGGTGGATGGGCAGAAACAGAGTGTTGCCGCGAACGCGGTCGGTGACCAGAGCGCGGATCTCCTCGATTTCGCCACGACGCGAGACGAGGCGCACCCAGGTGCCGTCCTCAATGCCTCTTTTGCTTGCGAGCTCAGGGCTGACTTCCACAAACCAGCTGGGCACCTGACTCCAGAAGCGCGGACCGCGGCCGGTCTGGTTGTTGGCCTGAAAGTGCTCCAGAAGCCGGCCGTTATCGAGCATCAGGTCAAACTCGTTATCCTCGGCTTCCTGCGGTGGCTGCCACTTCAGCGGGAAGAGTACCGCGCGCTTGTCCTCGAAGTTGAAGCCCTCGGTATACAGCAGCGGTGTGCTGGTGCCATCGGCCTTCACCGGCCAGAGCTGTGAGTTCCAGCCCTCCAGGCGCTCGTAGCTGACGCCGGCAAACAGGGGGGCAATGCTGGCGCACTCGGCCATGATCTCGCTGGGATGGGTATAGCCCCAGTCATGGCCCATGCGCGCGGCCAGGTCGGTCAGAATGCGCCAGTCCGGGCGGCTGTCGCCCAGTGGTGGCATTACTTCATAAAAGCGCTGAATGCGGCGCTCGGTATTCACGAAGGTGCCTTCCTTTTCCACGCTGGGGCAGGCGGGCAGTACGACATCGGCAAACTCGGCGGTCCGGCTTAAGAAGATGTCCTGCACCACCATGAAATCGAGTCTGGTAAAGGCATCGTGGACGTGATGCGTATCGGCATCTGCAAAAGCGGTTTCTTCACCGATGATGAACATGGCCTTGAGATCTCCGCGTTCGGCGGACTGCACCATCCTGAAGTTGCCTTCGCCCACCTGATCGGAAAGCCGCTCCTTGTCGATACCCCAGCCCTTTGCCCAGCGCCTGCGCGCGGCATCATCGGTGACCGATTCATAGCCCGGGTAGAAGTCGCGAAGACAGCCAAAATCGCTTGCGCCCTGCACGTTGTTATGTCCGCGCATGGGATAGCCGCCGGTGCCCGGTTTGCCGTAGTTGCCCGTCACCAGCAGCAGGTTGGAGAGCGCCGTGCTGGTGTCCGAGCCGTGCGTGTGTTGGGTGATGCCCATGGCCCAGAGCAGACAGACGCTCTCGGCGCGGCCGATCATTTCGGCGGCCTCAATGAGCTGCTGGCAGGGAATGCCGGTCATTTCCTCGGCATATTCCAGCGTGAAGGGGGCAAGCGAGCGACGATACTCCTCGACCTGGTTGACGTGCTGATCGAGAAATTCGGTATCGGCCAGATCATGATCGAACATGTAGCGCGACAGCGCCGAGGCCCAGATCAGATCGGTGCTGATGCGGCCCTGCAAAAAGATATCGGCGCGGTCGGCCATCTCGTGCTTGCGGGGGTCCGCCACGATCAGCTTCTGTCCATGCAGCTTTTGGGCGGCCTTGATTTTCGAGGCAATCACCGGATGGCACTCGGCGGTGTTGCTGCCCACGATCACCACCACCTCGGCCTTCTGAATATCCTCGATCGTGCCGGCATCGCCACCGTAGCCCACGGTGCGCATGAGCCCCTTGGTCGCCGGGTTCTGACAGTAGCGTGAGGAGTTGTCGACGCTGTTGGTGCCGATGATGGCGCGTGCAATCTTCTGGGTCAGGTAGGCCTCTTCATTACTGGCCTTGCTGGAGCCGATAAAGCCGATGCTCTGTGGCCCGTGGGTGTCGCGAATCTCCAGCAGCCGCCGGGCGACCAGATCCAGCGCCTCATCCCAGCCGGCCTCGCGGAATTTACCGTTCTCACGAATCAGCGGCATGGTCAGACGATGCCTGTCGTTGACGAAATCCCAGCCAAACCTGCCCTTGATACAGGTCGAGATGCCGTTGGCGGGGGCGTCGACGACCGGCTGTACCTTGAGGATGTGTCGGTCCCGGGTCCACATCTCAAAGGAGCAACCCACGCCGCAGTAGGTGCAGACCGTCTTGGTACGCTTGATTTCGGGCTGACGCCAGGCCATGTCCATCATCGAAATACCGGTGATGGGCCGGGCGCCAATGGTCTCTTCGACTGTCTTGATCATGTCGATCAGCGGGCGCTTGATTTTCTCCGGCATGGCCGTCAGGGGACCGGCATCGGGCTGCATGGTCTTTTCCAGCAGCGCGTTACAGGGACAAACGGTGACACAGTGGCCGCAGTGTACGCAGCTTGAGTCATCGATCTCGCGACCGCCGTCCCAGAGCACGCGTGGGTGCTCCATCGAATAGTCGATCGAGAGCGTCTCGTTGACCTCTACATTCTGACAGGCCTCGACGCAGCGTCCGCAGAGAATGCACTGATCGGGATCATAGGTATAAAAGGGGCCGGAGGTATCCTTGTCGTGGGGCTTGCGCGTGAAGGCGTAGCGCTGGATGGGAATGTCCATGTCCGCCACGGTATTGTGCAGCGTGCAGTCACCGGTATTGTGCTCACAGACCGTGCAGTAGAGCTCATGCTTGCCGAGAAGCCGATCCATGCCTTCTTCGCGTGCAGCGCGGGCTCGGTCGGTGTCGCTTCTGAGCTCAAGGCCTTCCTCACTTCTCAGGGTACAGCCTCGCACCAGTTCACCATGGTGCTCCACCCAGCAGGTGTCACAGGTTTCAAGCGGACCCAGTGAGGAGTGATAACAGACGTGGGGCAGGTCGATACCCTGTCCGGTCAGGAAATCGATCAATGGTGCATCCCGAGGGCCGGTCAGATGCTTTTGATCGTATGAAATCGTACAGTCCGTTGCCTGTTTCATGGTGGCGTGCGTCCCCGGTCCTTGAGGAAGGTGATCAAATGCGCAGCAGGGTGGGACCATGAAGGGAATCTGTCGGCTCAGGCCCGCGTCGGTGTGCGCATGAAGGGAGCAGGTGTCAGGCCTGCCTTGTTTCAGATTAGCCACGTTCCGAGGGGGCGGCAAAAGCAGGTTGATAACCTGGTTTAAGTATTTCGGGTTTCGAAGAGCGCACCGATATCGGCCGGCAGTGCTCCTGCGACACTCAGGCTTCCGGAATGGGCGTGCCTCGATCACCAAATACCGGGCGCAGCACGAAATTGGAGTGTACGCCCGTCACGCCTTCAATCGGGGTGATGTGCTCCAGCAGCAGTCGCTGGTAGTCATCCATGTCCTCAACGCGAATCTTGAGCTGGTAGTCGACCTCCTGACCCGTAATCATCAAACACTCGATCACTTCGGGCAGGGCGGCAACGCGCTGCTCAAAATTGGCAAAGCGCTCGGGCGTGTGGCGATCCATGGAGATGTGGACCAGCGCCATCAGGCGATACCCCAGCCTTCGGGCATCGACCTGGGCCTGATAGCCGGTAATCAATCCACTCTCTTCAAGGGCGCGTACCCGCCTTAGACAGGGGGACGGCGACAGACCCACGCGATCGGCCAGTGCCTGATTACTGATGCGACCCTCCGTCTGCAGTATTTCAAGGATATGCCGGTCGTAGCGATCAATCGCAATACCGGGTTGTCTTTCGGACATTTGTTGGCACCTTGTTCTACAAAAATATTAAATATTGGCACTATATTGCGCAGTTGGCACAGTTTAGCATGATAATCGCAAGGACCTGTCAGGTCGGCAGCGCTATACTTTATTGACTGCCAAAAGCAGTGCCGATTCGGCTCATGGGTCCGCTTCACAAGAGAAGACATCCATGGCGCCCCTGTCCGGGCATGAAACATTCCTTCAGCGCTTAATCAGAGGTCAACATGACTGCTTTCAATCATCGCAAGTACAGCCCGGCGCCGCGTGTGCCCGCCTTCAATCGCCAGTGGCCGGATCGTGATCTTGAGTCCGCGCCGATCTGGGTCAGTGAAGACCTTCGCGATGGCAACCAGGCGCTACTGGAACCGATGAGCGTGGAGCAGAAAAAGCGTTTCTGGAAACAGATCATCCGGGTGGGCATCAAGGAAGTCATGGTCGGGTTCCCGTCCGCCAGTCAGCCCGATTATGACTTCGTGCGCTGGCTGATCGAGGAAGACCAGATCCCCGAGGATGTCACCATTGCGGTACTGGTGCAGTGTCGTGAGCACCTGATCGAGAAGACCTTTGAGGCACTGGTGGGCGCCAAACGCGCCATTATCCACCTCTATAATTCGACCTCGACCACACAGCGCGAGCGTGTGTTCGAGATGGACCGCGACGGCATTATCAATATTGCGGTCAGCGGCGCGCAGTGGGTGAAACAGCATGCCGATCGCTACCCGCAGGTGGACTGGCGCTTTCAGTACTCGCCGGAGAGTTTCTCCAGCACCGAGATCGATTTCTCGCTGGCCATCTGCGAAGCCGTCATGGAGGTGTGGCAGCCCACGCCGGAGAACAAGTGCATTCTGAATCTTCCCAATACGGTGGAAGTGGCAGGCCCGCATCATCATGCCGACCAGATCGAATATTTCTGCCAGAACATCAGCCGACGCGACAGCGTGATTATCTCGGTGCATACCCATAATGACCGCGGCGGTGCCGTGGCAGCCGCCGAACTGGCACTGCTGGCGGGGGCCGAACGTGTTGAAGGGACGCTGCTGGGCAACGGCGAGCGCACCGGTAACATGGATATCGTCACGCTGGCGATGAATCTTTACAGCCAGGGCATCGACCCGGCGCTTGATCTGTCGCGCCCGGATGAAATCATTCAGGTGGTGACCGAGTGCACCGGCATTACCATGCACCCGCGTCACCCGTGGGTGGGCGAGATGGTCTATACCGCCTTTTCCGGCAGCCATCAGGACGCGATTCGCAAGTCGCTCAAAAAGCAGGGTAATGATGAGCCCTGGCAGGTGGCCTATCTGCCGATCGACCCGCGCGATATCGGCCGCGACTATCAGGCCGTGATCCGTGTCAACAGTCAGTCGGGCAAGGGCGGCATGGCCTTTTTGCTGGAGCGCGATTACGGCATCAGTCTGCCGCGCTGGATGATGCTGGCGCTGGCGCCTTACGTGCAAAAGGAGAGCGAGCGCCTCAGCGGTGAGCTTTCAAGTGAGTCCATTCGCCGACTGCTGTTTGCCACCTTCATGTGCGAAGGGCCGCTGTCGCTGGTGGACTATCGCCTGTCACGGGCCAGCGAAGAGGGACTGTCGATCACGCTGGAACAAAACGGCGAACGCCTGACGCTGGAAGGCAGCGGCAACGGCGCGATGTCGGCCTTCATGAATGCCTGGCAGCGCCATAGCGGTCAGCAGATCGGCATTCTCGATTACAACGAGCACTCGCTGGGTGAAGACAGCGACGCCAACGCCATTGCCTTCGTGCAGCTCAATGTGGATGGCCAGCGTTTGTGCGCGGTGGCCGAGGACAGCGATACCGTCAGTGCTTCGCTCAAGGCCGTGATCGCAGGGATCAATCTGTGTAATGAAACGGTCGGAAGTCGGGACGGCCTGACGGCGATCGCCGACAGCGAAAGCGCCTGACCGCTCCAGACGTCATCCATTGAAAAAGGCCTGTTGCCACTGCGGCAACAGGCCTTTTGCGTCTCGGGCCGGACTCAATAGGGCGAGGACAGCAGCATCTGAACATCGGCATCCATGGGGACCCGGAAACTGGTCGCGCCGAGCACCAGTTGATCGGCCAGACGCACGACCCGGGCGTTGACGAATACCTCGCCGCGGGCAACCGCGTAGGTGCCCAGCAACACGGCGCTGGCATTGTAGTTGTTGCCCAGCCGCTGAACGTTGCGAGACAGGATAAGCTCGCCGGTGTACTCCTCGATATAGAGGCTATCGCGCAGCTTGACCTCGATGACGTTAAGCCCGTTTTCAACCATTTTGGAGGTCAACGCTTCCGTGAGTGTACGTCCCAGCGTTGAGGAGCGGCCAAGCTGGTCCACGTCAACGAAGGTGGTGGCAATGATGGTGTCAGTGGCGGCAAGGCGGCCGTGGGTGTTCCTGACCAGTCGTTCGGCGGCGGTGTCGACCCGAGAGAGCAGCGTCGGTTGCTCAGGCACGGTGTGGTAACCCGGCAGGGCGGAACAGCCCGTGATCAGCACCGACAGCAGCAACACAATGGGTAGATACAGTCGAGACAGTCGTTTGCTTACCATTGCGATGAGACCCTCAGCCCGTCACGGGCTTCATAATGATTGCTGTCACCGGCGTTGATGTAATAGATGTTGGAGGACGAATACAGCAGCGTGTCAAATTCGTTGGCACGGGTGGTAATGATGACTTCCGTATTGCCCACCTCGGTGATGTTGCCGCTGAAGGCATCAAGCATGGCGGCACCCGGAATCAGTGCCAGAGCGGGTTCCGACCAGTGATTGAGCGGCTGGAAAGCCCATGCCACGCCCGCGGCAAGCAGGGTAAAGGTGCCCGGTGGGCGGCGGATGCTGCCCCGGTCGCGGTGTTTCACGACCTGCACCGTCGGATTGATGATGACAGCGCCTTCGGGCTGGGTGCTGACCAGCGCGCCCTGCTGGACCAGCTGGCTTTCCAGCAGCGAATGAAAGCCACGCGCGAAGGGGGTGGCCGGCTGCGGCGAGAAAACATACAGGGGGCTGCTGCGAAGGCGCTGATTGGCCATGATGCCGCGAGCTTCATTGCGGGCCAGCACCTCCCAGTGGTGGGCCGCCTGCATGCGCTGCTGATCACTCAACTCCCAGGTAGTGGCCATGGGCACCTGGGAGGTATTGACTTTGAGACAGCCACTCAGCGTGGCCGCAAGGCAGATGACTCCCAGAATCCTTAACGACATCAGTACCCTTCCCGTGACGGCGCTGGCCTTTTTGGCACGCGCCATGGTTGATCAGGAAGGTCTTATCGGCGATGTCGGATTCGGCTTGAGCCCGGCCATGTGATTGATCGCTGCGTCAAGCCATTTGGCCGCAGCCCATGAGCGGCAGGTGGTGTATATACCCGGATGTAGTGCCAGCGGTGTCAGGGGATCAGCCATGACAATACCAGAAGCCCCAGCACCAGCCAGATCAGCCCACCGATGATGCCGCCGCGCAGCATGGCGCGAATGCCGTTGATCAGAAGCAACAGGCCGATCACCAGAATGGCCAGACTGAACATGGACGGGCTGATGCCCAGCGAGCGGGTCAGCCCGTCGATGAAGCCGCCCATGGCACCGAACAGGTTAGCGAAAATGGAGGCCAGAAACTCAACGATGGCGCGAATGATATCGCCCAGCGTTTCGCCGACCCAGCTGAAAAAACCGTCTGACTGCATAGTGAAGTTTCCGCGAGAAGTGAGGGGCGTCAGGCGCTGGCCTGTGCGCGTAGCCAGGCAATTTCCTGATCCCAGATGGCCGGCTCAACGGTCTCCAGAATCATCGGAATATCATCCGTTCGCGCATCCTGCATGATCGTGACAAACCCTTCACTGCCGATATTGCCCTGACCCAGGCTGTGGTGGCGATCCACGCGGCTGTCCAGGGTGCTTTTGGCATCGTTGAGGTGCATGCCGCGCAGGTATTCAAAACCCACCACAGCCTCAAACTCATCCAGCACGGCCCGGGTGGAGGCTTGCGTGCGCAGATCATAGCCACCGGCGAAGGCGTGGCAGGTATCGATGCACACGCCCACGCGGGATTTGTCATCCACCTGCTCGATGATGTCGGCCAGCTGTTCGAATCGATAGCCCAGGTTGCTGCCCTGACCGGCGGTGTTTTCGATGACGGCCGTTACACTTTTCGTTTGTGACAGCGCCTCGTTGATCGATTCGGCAATAATCTTCAGACACTCGCTTTCGCTGATCCTGCGCAGGTGGCTGCCCGGATGGAAATTGAGCAGGGTCAGGCCCAGCTGCTCGCAGCGCTGCATCTCGTCGAGAAAGGCGGCGCGTGATTTGGCCAGTCCCTCGGCTTCCGGATGACCCAGATTGATCAGATAGCTGTCGTGGGGAAGGATCTGACCGGGCTCGAAGCCGTGGTGGGCACATGCCGTTTTAAAGGCATCGATCACCTTGTCGTCCAGCGGTTTGGCCTTCCACTGACGCTGGTTTTTGGTAAACAGGGCAAAGGCGTTGGCGCCAATATCGACGGCGCGTTTCACGGCCTGATCGACGCCGCCGGCGGCGCTGACGTGTGCTCCGATATATTTCATGACAATCCGACAGGACTCTGGTGTTGCGGGAAAGACGTCATGGTACGCAATCATGACCATGAGTGCTTGAATGGCGCTGATAGCAAGCCTTTGGAGCACCACCCCCGGTCGAGCCACGCCCGCCGGGGGAGATGTCGGTCACCGTGGCGCTGTCGCCACGTTATTTCTGAGCCTTTTTCTTCTGCTTGTGGCGACGCTGGATCAGCCCCTGTTTGTGATCCTTTTGAGCTTCAAGATCACCGCGAATCTGGGCATGGCTGATCAGGGCAAAGATGAAGGTCCCGCCGACCACGTTGCCGGCAAGCGTGGGCAGGCCGAAGTGGAACAGGAACTCGCCCCAGCTGGCGCCGCCTTCAAAGACCAGGTACAGCACCTCGCTGGCGCCCACGATGATATGGGTCAGTTCGCCAATGGCCATGACGTAGGTAATGATCAGGATGATCCAGACCTTGGCCTGATCCGCTGCCGGTATCAGCCACACCAGGGTGGCAATCATCCAGCCGGCCACCACACCCTTGGCGAACATTTCGCCCGTCGTATTCTCCATGACGTGCTCTGCCAGGGTGGTAAAGGCGCCCTGGGTCGAGGCGTCAAAGATGGGCAGGTGCAAAAAGGTCCAGGCGGAAATGGCGGCGCCGATCATGTTGCCGACCAGTACCACACCCCATATACGGCTCAAAGAGCCGAAGTTGGCCAGCGTCGGATGACTCATGACCGGCAAAACGGCCGTCACCGTGTTTTCGGTAAACAGCTGTTGGCGGGCCAGAATCACCACGATGAAGCCGATCGTGTAACCCAGACACTCGATCAAAAATCCGGTATCGCTTTCCGGCAGGTTGGCATGCAAGAGACCGCGCGCCACCATGGAAAGGCTCATCGAAATGCCGGCGGCGATGGCGGACCATAAAAGCGCCATGGAGTCCCGCGACAGCTCCTTCTGGCCATCCTTGCGAAGCCGCTGGTGTACGGCGGCCGCCTGCGAGGGCAGCTCGCGGGCCTGTTCGTTGGCAACCTCTTCGACCTCGCGACGATCTTCCGGGGTGTTCTCCGGTGTCGCATCCTGCTGTTCCTGCTCTGAAGTCTCGGCATCCAGACCGCCTTCAAAGTCATCCTGCGCCTGCTTGTTCTGGTCCTGGCTCATATGGCGTGCCTGTTGGTTGTCCCGGTAATCGATGAGCTTAGCGTAGTCATGCGGCCCCTGAATCAACAGGACATGTTGGCCGGGCTCCGGGCCGCCTGTACAGTGCCGGCTCGTATTTTAAAAGAGTCTGATGATGGGCCATTCTGCCGGCAACCGTCGCCTGATCATGATGATGATGGCGCTGATCGTACTGACCCCCATGGGGGTCGATATCTTTTTGCCTTCGCTGCCCATGCTGGCGCAGGATTTTGCGCTGGATACGGCCGGCATCAAATGGTCCATCACCCTGTATCTCATCAGCATGGGGGCGGGGCAGCTGGTGGCCGGTCCGCTGGTGGATGCCCTCGGACGACGCCCCATGGCGATGGCAGGGGCGCTCGTTTATGGTCTGGCCGCAGGGCTGTGTCTGGTGGCCGATCAGATCACGCTCTTTTATATCGGGCGCCTGATGCAGGGATTTGGCGCCTCGCTTGCCACCGTGGTGGCATTTTCGTGCGTGCGTGATCGTTTTGAAGGCGAACGTCGGGCGGGTATTTACAGTTTTTTGAATGCGGCAGTCTGTGTGGTACCGGCGCTCGCCCCCTTGCTGGGAAGTGTGCTGGCCGCCTTCTGGCACTGGCGCGCCAGTTTTGTGTTCATGGTGGCGTTTGCTCTGGGCGTGACCCTGTTTTGTCTCTGGGGCCTTGAGGAGACCAGACCGCCAGGCCGACGGAAAAATCATTGGTCGCGTTATGGCCATGATGTTTTAGCCATTCTGCGCGATGGGCATTTTGTCTTTCATGCCATGATTGCCATGACCGGAATGACGGTCATTCTGATCTATGTCACCACGGCCCCCATATTACTGATTGACCAGGCCGGATTGAGTGAGCTCGCCTTCGGCGGCTGGTTTGGCGCCGTGGCCGCCATCAATGTGCTTTCCTATTTTCTGGCTCCCCGGCTGATCGCTCGTCTGGGCCAGCAACGCGCCATCCATGCAGGCCTTGCCATCATGGTGGCGGGTGGGGTTTTTCACGGCCTTTTTTACAGCCTTGTCGGACCGGGCGTGGCCACCTTCATGCTGCCCAACGCTGTCATGGTGACCGGTTTTTCATTGACACTTGGCGCGGCGTTGAGTCTGGCCCTTGAGCCCTATGCCGACAGGGCCGGACTTGCGTCGTCGCTTGCCGGGTGCTGCCAGATGGGGGGTGGGGCACTGCTGGCCTCGCTGCTGACCCTGCTACCGCTACCACCTCAATGGATGCTGGCCCTTACAGGGGTGCTGGGAGCAGGTGGCTTGCTGCTGGCGGCAATTCTTGTTTTTCATCGGCATCCGACGGTGTCATGACGGGTTACCTCTATTGTCGGCATGTCACCGATAAGTAAAAAAAGACAGCGTTTCATTATGACTACTGAGAAAAAGGGCTTCTGACGCTAGAATGGCGTTTAACCTAGCCTTCAACATGAACATGTTTTGTGTCGCTGTGGCATTTTTGAACGTATTGCGCGCTGAAAAGTGGCGTAAAATGCTGCGCTTGTACTGCTGGTATGAAAGTGCAGTGTCGTGGTAAACAGGCCTGCCCAGTTCAATAAAGCATACGCTGTCATGCATGGCTGCCCTGAGATTTTTTCCTGCATGACGGTCACCGTATGAACCATACCTTTTTATATATCAGGGCACTTCAAGGATGCTTATGAGGAATGTTGCTGTGACGTCTTATCTGAAAACCTCCGGTAGTTCCGCGGTTTACACTACCCTGAAAAAAAGTGCCATGCTGGCTTTCGGGGTGGCTTCACTGTTTTCCGCTCAGGCCGTGCTCGCATTTGACTTCAATGATGTCAGCCAGGAGGCTCAGGAGCTTGCACAGCGTGGCTACAGTGCGCCTCAAGGCAATCTCCCCGGTTCACTTTCCGGACTGAATTTTCAGCAGTATCAACAGATTCAGTACAAGCCTGCCCAGTCGCACTGGCGTAGCGAAAACCTGCGATTTGATCTTGGGTTCTTTCATGAGGGAATGCACTACAACACGCCCGTGACCATCAACGAAGTCAATGGCGATGATGTGCAGGAACTGAAATTCTCGCCGGACAATTTCAACTACGGCAATCTTGATATCGACAAGTCGAAGTTCAAGGATCTTGGTTTTGCCGGTTTCAAGATCAATTATGGGGACAACCCCGACAAGAAAAACGAGTCGATGGTGTTCCTTGGCGCCAGTTACTTCCGGGTGGCCGGCAAGAACCAGCGCTATGGTCTTTCAAGCCGCGGGCTGGCCGTGGATACCGGACTTAACTCGGGAGAAGAATTTCCTCGCTTCAAGGAGTTCTGGGTCGTCAAGCCGCAGGGGGATGATCGCTACCTGACCATCTATGCGCTGCTCGATTCGCCCAGCGCGACCGGTGCCTATCGCTTTATTCTGCGTCCGGGTCAGGACAGCGTGGTCGATGTGCAGTCGCGTCTTTTTCTGCGTCGTCAGGTCACCAAGCTGGGCATCGCGCCGCTGACCAGCATGTACCTGTTTGGGCCCGAGCAGCCGTCCGGGGACAGCAATTATCGTCCCGCCATTCATGATTCCAATGGCCTGCAGCTGGCCACCAGTGACGGGCAGTGGTTGTGGCGTCCGCTGGCCAATCCCAAACGTCTTTCAGTCGATACCTTCCCGGCCAACAATCCGCGCGGTATCGGGCTTTTGCAGCGCGATCACCAGTTTGACAACTATCAGGATATCCAGAATCGCTACGACCTGCGTCCCAGCGCCTGGATCGAGCCACAAAACGGCTGGGGTGACGGTCAGGTAGAGCTCGTACAGATTCCGACGCCGGATGAAACCAATGACAACATTGTCAGTTTCTGGCGTCCGACCCAGGAACTGCCGACCAATCAGCCGCTGGATTACAACTACACCATTAACTGGACGCTCAACGAGTCGCGCTATCACACGCCCGATCTGGGCTGGGTGGCACAGACCCGTCGCGCACGCGGTGAGGTGATTCAGGACAATCTGGTGCGCAAAAACGACGACAGCACGCTGTATGTGGTCGATTTCGTGGGGCCGAACCTCAAGTCGCCGGGCAGCAATGCCAATATCCAGGCCGATGTCGATCTGGGTGACAACGGTCAGGTCGTACGCAGTGAAGTGGTTCGCAACCCTGCCATGGGCGGGTATCGCCTGAAGTTGAGCGTCAAGGCCAACGACACCTCAAAGCCGGTCAACATGAAGGCTTTTCTTAAAAATGGTGATTCGCGCCTGACGGAAACCTGGAACTACGTGCTGCCTGCCAATGAGTGATGATGCCTATTCAAGCCCGGCCCGGGCGTATCTCGAGCGCCTGGCGCTCGGGACCCGGGAGCTGGGAAATCGACGAGAACTGCTGGCGCTGGCTTCTCAGGATACGCCCCTGTTTCAGATCCATGAGGAGCTCGGCAAACAGCATCTTTTACAGGACGACCCTTCCAGTGCTTCGGTGCTTCGGCGCCTGGAACTCGCCTACGGGACGGCACCGCTGGCACCGCCGGAGGTGCTTGGAACCGACAAGGCGGGGCGTGTCTGTCTCAAGACCATGCCGCCCATCGAGCGCACCTCGATTGCGCCTCACCCCTGGACCACCAGCCCGATCAAGCGCCTGAAAAAGGGCTATCATCTGCGCCGTGGCAATCTAAAGCCTCGCGAGCGCAAGACCCGTGCCCCCGAGGCACCCTCGGCGGCGCGCTGGAAAATGGTCGGGTCGATGCGCCGCTGGACCCTTCTGGCGCTGGTCATGGTGCAAAGTGCCGTGGCCGTCTGGTACATGAGTACCGTGCTGCCGTATCAGGGCGCGCAGCTGCTGGAAGTGGCTGAGCTGGTACTTTTTGCGCTGTTGTTCTGCTGGGTGTCGGCCGGTTTCTGGACGGCACTGATGGGGTTCTTTCAGCTGCTGAAGGGACGGGACAAATACAGTATTTCGGCCACCAGTGCCGGCGATGAGCCGATCGATCCTTCGGCCAGAACCGCGATTGTCATGCCGATCTGTAATGAGGACGTCAACCGCGTATTCGCCGGGCTCAAGGCGACCTACGAGTCCGTGCAGCGCAGTGGCAATATTGAGCACTTTGATTTCTACGTGCTCAGTGACAGCTATGATCCTGACACCTGTGTCGAAGAAAACCATGCCTGGCTGCGACTGTGCCGCGAAGTCGGTGGGTTCGGCCGGATCTTCTATCGGCGCCGTTCGCGTCGGGTCAAGAAAAAGAGCGGCAACATCGACGATTTCTGCCGTCGTTTTGGCGCCAAGTACCGCTATATGCTGGTCATGGATGCCGACAGCGTCATGAGCGGACGCTGCCTGACCCGTCTGGTACAGCTGATGGAAGCCAATCCGGACGCGGGTATCATTCAGTCAGCGCCGCTGGCCGCCGGCAGTAACAACCTCTATGCCCGACTGCAGCAGTTCGCTACCCGGGTATATGGACCGCTGTTTACGGCGGGCCTGCACTTCTGGCAGTTGGGAGAGTCCCACTACTGGGGGCATAACGCCATTATCCGCGTTGAGCCTTTCATGTATTACTGCTCGCTGGCACCGCTGCCGGGCAAGGGGGCCCTGTCGGGTGAGATCCTGTCACACGACTTTGTCGAAGCCGCACTGATGCGTCGTGCCGGCTGGGGTGTGTGGATTGCCTATGACATGCCGGGCAGCTATGAAGAGATGCCGCCCAACCTGATCGATGAGCTGCAGCGCGATCGGCGCTGGTGTCAGGGCAACATCATGAACTTCCGGCTGTTTCTGGTGCGCGGCATGCATCCGGTACACCGGGCGGTATTCCTGACCGGGGTCATGTCCTATCTGTCGGCGCCGCTCTGGTTCCTGTTTCTGATGCTGTCCACGGCGCTTCTGGCCGTACATACCCTGACCACGCCCGAGTATTTCACCGAGCCCATGCAGCTGTTTCCACGCTGGCCCGAGTGGCATCCGGGCAGGGCGGTGGCGCTCTTTTCCACCACGCTGACGCTGCTTTTTCTGCCCAAGATCCTGAGTGTCATCGTGATCTGGGCCAAGGGCCCGCGCTACTACGGCGGCGCAGTTCGGCTTGGCTTTTCGATGATCATCGAGTCGCTGATATCGATGCTGCTGGCGCCGGTACGCATGCTCTTTCATACCCGCTTTGTACTGGCGGCGTTGATGGGGATCGAGGTCAAGTGGAAATCGCCCCAGCGTGACTTCAGCGAGACGACCTGGAAGGACGCGTTCATGCGTCACGGCGGGCAGACCGTGTTCGGCATTATCTGGACACTGTTTGTTCTCTGGCTGGACCCGCTGTTTCTGCTCTGGCTGTGGCCTATTGTCGGAGCGCTGATGCTGTCGATCCCGGTGTCGGTGATCACCAGTAAGGTCGGACTGGGGCGGGCTGCCTTCAGAGGGCGGATGTTTCTGATTCCAGAAGAGTCCAATCCGCCGCGGGAGCTGCGAGCCACCTGGCGCTTTGTGCGTAATGCTCGCCGTCAGCCGCCGGCACCGACCTTTGTGCAGACCGTAGTCAATCCCATCGACAACGCACTGGGCTGCGCCATGGGGGTGGCACGCCATAACAAGTCCGAGGCGATCGAATCGCAGCGTCAGTCCATGGTGCGCCAGGCGCTGGTGGGTGGGCCCGACAAGATGTCCATCAAGGAAAAGCTGCTGGTGCTGGATGATCCGGTCATGCTTTCAAGGCTCCATTACCATGTGTGGGATCGAAGCCAGCAATATCCTGCCTGGATCGATGAAGCCTATGCCGATGATCCGCCACCGCGCTTTATCTAGACGGGCGGTCTGACGCAAAAAGGCCCTGCCATTGGCAGGGCCTTTTTCATGTTCGTACTGGTTGGTGTGAGAACGGGTAAAAAAGAAGCCATAAAAAAGGGCCCCCAATTGCCGGGCCCTCTGGATGCTGCACACTACTCGGCCATCAGGCCGTGTGGAAATCCAGGCCGTTTTCAGTGGCCTTGATGATGCCAACGCGCACAACAAAGTCACCGAAGTATTCGCCTGCTTCACGTTCCCTGGCGTAGCGATGAATCATCGGCGTCAGCTCTTCGAGAATGGTCTTCTCGTCGATGTTCTCGCGATACATCTTGTTGAGCCGGGTGCCGGTAAAGTCGCCGCCCAGATAAAGGTTATAGCGACCGATCGCCTTGCCGACAAAACCGATCTCGGCCATGAAAGGACGTCCACAGCCGTTGGGACAGCCGGTCATGCGCACGATGATTGGATCGTTTTCCAGCCCGGCGTCCTTCATGATGGCATCGAACTTGTCCAGCAGCGTGGGCAGATAGCGCTCGCTCTCTGCCATCGCCAGACCGCAGGTGGGGAAGGCCACACAGGCGATCGAATGCTGGCGCAGGGGAGTAACGTCCTTGAGCATGCGATAGCGATCGATGATGCCATCAATCTGCTCGCGCAGTTCAGGCTTCACATTGGTGATGATCAGGTTCTGATTGCAGCTCAGCACGATATCGCCGTCATGAATAGTGGCGATTTCACGCATCCCGGTCATGATCTGCATGCCGGCATGAATGGGGTTGTCATCTTCGTAGTCGCGAATACGTCCGTTCTCGACGAACAGACCGTAATGCCACTGCCCGTCCTCTCCCTGATACCAGCCGAGAATATCGCCGGTGGTAGTGAACTCAAACGAACGCTCTTCGCCCAGCGCATAACCCAGGTATTTTTCTAGCTCGGCCCTGAAGCCGTCGGCGCCCATGGTGTCGACGGTATATTTCAGGCGTGCATGCTTGCGGTTCTTGCGGTCGCCATTGTCCCGCTGAACCAGCATGATCTTTTCGGCTACGTCTACGGTTTGAGCGACATCGCAGTAACCGATGACCGTGCCCCGGCGCGGATAGGTCTCCGGCTCGCCGTGAGTGGAGCCCATGCCGCCGCCGACCGCAACATTGAAGCCCTTGAGTTCGCCATCCTCGACAATCGCGATGAAGGCGACGTCGTTGGTCAGAACGTCAGTCTCATTGTCCGGCGGTACGGCCAGGCCGATCTTGAACTTGCGCGGTAGATAGTGCTGGGTATAAAGCGGCTCGGTAACCTCTTCTTCAGGACCACCGGCCACACGCTCTTCGCCCAGAAAGATCTCGTGATAGGCGCGTGTGCGGGGCAGCAGATGGTTGCTGATCTCGGCGGCCAGATCGTAGACCTGCCGGTGCACCGCCGAGCGATGCGGATTGGCCGTCGAGGTGACGTTACGGTTGACGTCGCCGCAGGCGGCGATGGTGTCAATCATGGCGTCGTTAACCGTTTTCAGATGCGCGCGCAGATTGCTCTTGAAAACCCCATGATACTGAAAGGTCTGACGCGTGGTGATGCGCAGCGTGCCATTGGCATAGTGGCGTGCCACATCATCCAGGGTGAGCCACTGCTCGCTGCTCATGCGCCCGCCGGCAATGCGCAGACGCACCATGAAAGAATAGAGCGGTTCCAGCTTTTTCTTGCGGCGCTGATCGCGAACGTCGCGATCATCCTGCATGTAAAAGCCGTGGAACTTGGTCAGCTGAGTATCGTCAGAGCTGACAGCGCCGGTGGCGTTGTCAGCCATGTTTTCCATTAACCGTCCACGAAGGTAGTCGCTACCGACCTTGAGACTTTCGTTGGCGGCGTAGTCATCAAGCGACTCGTCACGGAGTTTGGCAATAATATCGGTCATGTTCAGTATACGTCCCGCTGGTAGCGTTTGGACTGCTGGAGATCGCGGATATACTGGGCTGCAGCGTCCTCATCAAGACCACCGTGCTCTTTTACAATATCCAGCAGTGCCTGGTGTACGTCGGCTGCCATGCGCTCGCCATCGCCACAAATATAGAAATGGGCGCCACGCTCAAGCCAGGCGTAGAGTTCCGCCCCCTTTTCCCGAATGCGATCCTGTACGTAGATCTTCTCAGCCTGGTCGCGTGAAAAGGCAACGTCCAGGCGCGTCAGCAGGCCCTTTTCTCGCCAGTTCAGCCATTCGGCCTGATAGAGAAAGTCGGTGTGAAAATGCTGATCGCCAAAGAACAGCCAGTTGTCACCTTCGGCATCGGCATCGTCACGTTCCTGCATGAAGGCGCGAAAGGGCGCTACGCCTGTGCCCGGACCTACCATGATAATCGGTGTGCTGTTGTCGTGCGGCAGTTTGAAGTTCTTGTTGCGATCAACATAGATCGGGATCTTGTCACCGGGCTCGACATGATCGGACAGATATCCGGTGGTGACCCCGTTACGGGCCCGTCCATGCGCTTCATAACGCACGACACCCACGGTCAGGTGAACTTCGTCGGGATCAGCGTTATAGCTTGATGCGATCGAATAGAGGCGCGGCGGCAGCTTGCGCAGGGCCTGGGTAAATGTAGCGGCATCCAGGTTGTCGACCGGGAACTGTTCGATCACATCAATGATGTGGCGGCCGTAGACCCACTCCTTGAACTCATCCCGCGCCTCGTCACTCAGAATGCGACGCAGTTCGGCGTTATCGCTGAGGTCGGCCCACTTTTCGAGAAACGGCCGCGTCAGCGTGGTGACTTCAAACTCGGCCAGCAGGGCATCACGCACCTTCTTGCCGGTATCGAGTTCGGTGTCATGGCTGATCCTGAGCTTTTCCAGAAGCTCATCGACGTAGGCGGGATCGTTTTGTGGCACCACGCCCAGCGCATCGCCGGGTTCGTAAACGAGACCGGAGTCCTCCAGTGACAGCTCGATATGACGGGTTTCCTTGCTGGAGCCATCGTCATTGAGAATCACCGTGTCGAGGATTTCGGCATAGAAGGGGTTCTTCTTGGACCACTGGCTTTCACCCGCCGATGCTGCCGGGGCGCCCTGTTCAGCCGCCGCCGTTGTGGCACCGGAAAGTTCGGCGTAGCGCGCCAGTACGGTCTCGATCCAGGCTTCCGCCGGCTCTTCGTAGTCAACGTCGCAGTCGACGCGATCACTGATACGCTCGGCACCGAGTTCGGCCAAGCGGGCGTCGAACTCCTTGCCCATCTGACAGAACTGATCGTAGCTTGAGTCGCCCAGTCCCAGCGCGGCAAAGCGATGGCCGTCGAGCTTGGGCGCCTTGCGGCCATTGATCAGCTCATAAAAGCCGATGGCCGTATCCGGTGGATCGCCTTCTCCTTGGGTGCTGACCACAACCATCAGGTTGGTGGGATCCTTGAGATCCTTTTTGGTGGCATCTGCCATATCGAGCAGACGAACGTTAAAGCCATGGGCCTTGGCGCGATCGCGCGCCTGTTCGGCCACGCCTTCGGCGTTGCCGGTCTGGCTGCCATACAATACGGTGATTTCGGGTAGTGCGGAGGCGGTCTGTGTTGCACCTGCAGGTGACGCAGCGCTCAGCTGGCCGCCGGACGCGTTGAGTCCGGCGAGATACCCACTCAGCCAGGTCATCTGATCGCGATCCATGCCGCCCAGCACGTCATTGAGACGCTGGGCCTGATCGCCATTCAGAGGACTGTTGGTATCGAGCAGGGGGCCTTGTGACATCGTGGATATCCTCATCTGTCCCCGGGGGAGGAAGGCGAATGCTAGCGACCTCCCCAATGAATTAAAAGGTATAAATTATAATGCTTTTATAATTTAAAGGAATTAAAGGCAGGTCAGGACTGCCGGCATTATCGTTTTGCTGCATCGAGCAACCCATGGTGCTGACAGGACTGTCCTGCGAGTGCCAGTAATGACGGTCAGCACGCGTGTCTTCAGCGCTGACGCGCCGTGTGGGCACAATACCGACGGTCTTTCCAGCAGGTGCGAGCAAAAGCGTCGGTGAATGTAGCATGCCTGCAGCGTCTGACATCAGGCCGTTACGATCGAAAATGCCGATGGCTTGTCCGGATAATAAAAGCGACGGAGTATACCTGCATCGAGCAGGGGGCACGAACCATTCACATCAATAATGGTCAGGAGGGCATTGGCGGGGATTTTCAACGAGACGTCCGCTGTCAGTGTCATCATGAAGATGAAGTACGCTGGATGGCGTGGTAATTTTCACTGTTTTTTGTCTGGCGTGCCGATACTTGTGTCTGCCATGGCGTGCTGTCTATATCACCTCGACGAGTGCCTGATACGACGGCGTTTATCCCGTCACTGCACCGTTGTTCCTCAACTCGATAAACAGGAGTGCGATATTGAATTTCTGGCTGATTGTGAATGGCAAGGGAGTCGGGAATCCTGAGCTGCGCGAGGCAGTGAATCGCATCCGGGATGAGGGCGTGAATCTTTCGGTCCGGGTCACCTGGGAGAGCGGCGATATTGCGCGCTTTCTTGAGGAGGCAGTGGATCAGCAGCTCGACCGCATTATTGTGGCAGGGGGTGACGGTACACTTCACGAGGCCACCAATGCGCTGATGGGGATCGATGCCTCGAAGCGTCCTGCGCTGGGCATCATTCCCATGGGAACAGCCAATGATTTTGCCACTGCCACGGGTATCCCGGGGCCGCCTCTTGATGCGCTCTCACTGGCGGTTTACGGCACGCCCCGGGCCATCGATGTGGCTCGTATCAACGACCTGTACTGTCTCAACATGGCCTCCGGCGGCTTTGGCGCCAAGGTCACCAGCGATACGCCGCCGGCCCTGAAAAAACTGCTGGGGGGAGGGGCCTATTCGCTGGTGGGCGTGATGCAGGCCTGGCGCTTCGAACCGTTTCGCTGTCATCTTCAGACCAACGATGGCAACTACGAGCGCGATCTGATCGTGCTGGCGATCGGTAATGGCCGTCAGGCCGGCGGCGGCCAGGAGCTGACGCCGCGAGCCCTGCTTAACGATGGTCTGCTGGATGTGCTGACCGTTGAAGCCTTTTCGCTGAGCCGAATAGGCAGTGCCATTCATGAGCTGAGAGAGCTCCCCACCGATGGCAAGCTGGTGCGCTACCATCAACTGACGTCGATGGATTTTCAGAGTGAAACGCCTCTGCCCATCAATCTCGATGGCGAGTTTCACGAGTTTACGCAGGCGAGAATCGAAGTCTGCCCTGGCGCCCTGTCGATCCTGCTTCCCGATGAGTGTCAGCTTTTGTACGAGGGCAAGCCCAGAAGCCGGCGGGGTCGCAGCAGCTAGCAGATTTTCGCCCTTCACTCGGCAACATCTGGCATTAACCTGAACGTTACAAAATGACGACTGCATGACAGTTATCGGAAGACTATAAATAGTAGGCTCATCAATTTAACACGTAGTATTGATACGTTTACGTGCATGAACTGGTCTACGCTTTCCAGAGTGCGCAGAATCGGCGTGAGCCGTTTCAGGGGCAGTATTGGTTACCGCTCCGGTGCCGTATCTGTTGACGTGGCTTTTATCTGAAGCAATCAGGGAGGTATTCATGAAAGGGAAAACAATCGCGGCAGCAAGCCTTGCCTTTACCATGGCGCTCGGTCTGAGTGCCTGTGGCCAGGACGATCCGGCTGATGAGGCAGGTGATCAGGCCCAGGAAGCCAATGAGACCAGCCAGTCCATGGATGGCGAGGGCGCCAATGCGACCTCTGATGGTGCCGCTGATCAGGCCGGTACCGACGATGGTGACATGAACGATGACACCATGGGTTCCGACACAGGCAGCACCATGACTGAAGATGGTGATACTGACACTGACGATTCAGGCACCATGCAGGGCATGAATGAAGCTCAGGAAAGCACTGATGAAAGCACCGGTGCACGCGAGGGCGGTACAGGTCACACGGCAACCAACTCCAGCTCATCGGGCACCATGAGTCAGGCAGAAGAAGCCGAGCAGATCAACAACTCCTCAAGCAATACGCAGTAACCCGACAGGGCAGGTCGCCATGCGGCCTGCCGGTTCGACCGGCAGAAAGCGGGTTTCAGAACCTGCCGATCGTCGAATATAAAACTGCCGGATATAAAAAAGCCCGCGCCATGGCGCGGGCTTTTTGCAAGGCGGGTGCTGATACAGGGATCAGTCCGTGGCCTTGATGTTGGCGGCCTGAAGGCCTTTCTTGCCCTGAGTCACCTCAAAGGAGACCTTCTGGCCATCCTGAAGCGACTTGAAGCCTTCAGCCTGAATCTCGGAGAAGTGCGCGAAGAGATCGTCGCCACCGTCGTCGGGAGAGATAAAGCCATATCCCTTTGTGTCGTTAAACCATTTGACAGTACCGGTTGCCATCTTTGATGTCCTTGCTCTATTTGCAGTGATACCGAGCCGCAGCCCGTTTATGCGTTGGGCTTTCAGAGGAATGTTGATCGAGGAATCGGTCAGACATTCTACCTGCAAAGCTACCTCTGGAAGCATGATTCAGTATCCTGAGAAAGGTCAAGTGCAATTTGCCAATCTTCAGGTGCATGCCATTATGCATTGGAACGATCAGCATTGGAGGCAGGACCGATGAACGTCCAGAACGTCGATTATCAAAATGCTCAGGCCGCGCAGCAGTTCACGCAGTCCCTGCGTGAGACCGGCTTTGGCGTAGTGCGCAACCACCCTGTACCGAAGGCGCTTGTAGAGCGGATCTATGCCGGGTGGGCAGCCTTTTTTGAAGATGAAGGCAAGCATCAGTGGCGTTTTGACCCCGCAACCCACGCCGGTTTTTTCCCGGCGAGTATCTCCGAGACCGCGAAGGGGCAAACGCAAAAGGATCTCAAGGAGTACTTTCATATCTACCCCGGGACGAAGGTGCCCGACAGCCTGCAGGCCGATATCGATGAGTACTATCGAATCGCTCAGGAAGTGGCCGAGACGCTTCTGGGCTGGATTGAAGCCAATACGCCTGAGGATGTCTCAACACGCTTTAGTGAATCGCTCTCCAGCATGATTCGCGACAGTCACCAGACGCTTCTACGCGTACTTTACTATCCGCCGTTTGAAGGTGGTGAGAGTGCCGGTGCCGTACGTGCGGGCGCGCATGAGGACATCAACCTGATCACCGTGTTGCCTGCCTCAAATGAAGCAGGACTGGAAGTCAAGGGACGCGATGGGCAGTGGTTGCCCGTGCCCTGTGATCCGGGCCAGCTGATCATCAACGTCGGCGATATGCTGCAGGAAGCCTCAAGCGGGTATTTCCCCTCCACCACACACCGGGTGGTCAATCCTGAAGGCGCCTCGCGTCAGCGCGCACGTCTGTCCCTGCCGCTGTTTCTGCACCCCAGACCGGAGGTGACGCTCTCCGAGCGCTATAGCGCCGATGGCTATCTCAAGGAAAGGCTCAAGGAGCTGGGCGTATCATGAGTGCTGTCACGTCACAGCCGCTTTGGCCGCTGGACTGGCGCCCCGGCAATCATACGGATGACCTGCGCTTTGCTCAGCAGCTGGTGGAGGAGACCATGTCTCCCTACTGGCAAAAGCGGCGCATGGTCTTCAGTCGCCAGCTTTTCAGGGATCAGTGGGTGCGTCTGGAAACGGCCATCATCATGCGTGATGAGCAAAGAGCGGGGCTGATTGCCTGGGATGTGGTGGACGGCATTCACCATCTTCGCGAACTGCACCTGACGGCGCCGTGGCGGGGCCAGGGCATCGGTGGTGAAGTACTGTCACACTGGATCGAGCGGCAGGAGTCACTGGGCGCGAGAAAGATGCGTCTCAAGGTCTTCACCGAAAATCCGGCGCGTCGACTCTATGCGCGCATGGGCTTTCAGGTCATGCCCAACTCGGGCGAAATATCGGGGCTTTTGCACATGGAGAGACGTACGTGACGTCTCACTATCGCACTTTCCGATATTGACTGTTTCACCGCCTGCCACCATATCGGGTGCAGTACCACTACCTTGAAGGGCAATCGCATGTCTGCACCCGAACACGCTCCAACGCAAACTACGCCTGCCACGCAGGGCACCCATAATATGCTCATGGGGTATCTGCTGTGGATTTTTGGTTTTACCGGTGCGCATCGTTTCTATTACGGCAAACCCGTGACAGGCACGATCTGGTTTTTCACCTTTGGTCTTTTCCTGATTGGCTGGATTGTCGATCTCTTTCTTATCCCGCTCATGGACCGTCAGGCCGACCTGCGATTTCAGCGCGGCAGCAGAAATTATACCGTTAGCTGGGTACTGCTGACTTTTCTTGGAGCATTGGGCATCCATCGCATGTACATGGGCAAGTGGATCACGGGTGTCATCTATCTGCTGACCGGCGGGCTTTTCCTGCTGGGCGTACTCTATGATTTCTGGACACTCAACGATCAGCTGTCGATAAAACACGAACGCGAGCGCTAGATCCCGATGCAGGCATCCTGTTATGGCCTCTGAATCAAAAGCCGTTATTTATGCTGCCATGGCCGGCAATCTGGCCGTGGCCGTGACCAAATTCGTGGCCGCTGCCATCACGGGCAGCTCGGCCATGCTCTCCGAAGGCATCCATTCCGTGGTGGACACCGGCAATCAGATTCTGCTGCTGCTGGGCATGCATCGTGCCCAAAAGCCCGCGGATCAGGATTTCCCGTTCGGCTACGGCAAGGAGGTCTACTTCTGGAGCTTTGTGGTCGCCATTTTGATCTTTGCGATCGGCGCCGGGGTCTCATTTTACGAGGGTGTGGTCCATGTACTGTCACCCGAGCCCATGTCGTCGCCTCTGATCAACTACATTGTGCTGGGGCTGGCGATTGTCTTTGAAGGGGCCTCCTGGCTTTTTGCCCTGCATGGCTTTCGCAAGGCCAAGGGCAAGTGGGGGTACGTTGAGGCAGTGCAGCGCGGCAAGGATCCTTCGCTTTTCATGGTGCTGTTCGAGGATTCGGCGGCAATGCTGGGGCTTGTGGTGGCACTGGGCGGCGTCTGGCTGAGCCAGGTGACCGGCAACCCCGTATTTGATGGGGTAGCCTCCATCGTGATCGGCCTGATACTGGCAGGCACCGCCGTATGGCTTGCCATCGAAACCAAGGGACTGTTGATCGGCGAGAGTGCCAACCGCCGTGTTGTGGAAGACATTCGAAAGACGGTTGGACGTCACGCTCAGGTCGAGGCCGTCAATGAAGTGTTGACCATGCATATGGGACCGAATTTTATTCTGGTCAATCTGAGCGTGCGCTTTAATCAAAGCATGCCGGCCGAGAGGCTCGAGCGAGTCATTGCCGAGCTGGATCAAAGCCTCAAACAGCAGCATGACGAGATCAAGCGGATCTTTATCGAGGCCGAGTCCAGTCTTGAAGGCGGTGTCTTTCGGCCGCGGGCCCTGACACCAGGTCCATTTGATAAAGATCGGCTCATTCACGACAGCAATACGGATATTCATGACACAAACCACCAGTCTCAGTGAACTGATGACCTCGCTGGATGAAGAGCACGAGGGCGATGATGTCAGTATCAACGATATTTTAAAGACCTTTGAATCCCGTGGGTTCGGGCCATTGCTGGTTATTCCCTCACTGCTGGCGCTGGTCTGTCCGGTCCCGGGTATTCCAACCGCCTGCGGATTGTTTATGGCACTGATTGCGGTTCAGCAGGTGTTCGGGCGTTCCCACCCCTGGCTACCGGAGCGTCTACGTGGGGTGTCCATTGACGCTGATCGTTTCCATCGGATGGTGGTTCGCGTCAAGCCCTGGGCCAAACGGTTTGAGACTCTTTTCAAGCCGCGGCTTGAATTTATGGATACCAACACAGCACGACGCGTGGTGGCCGTACTGGTCACGTTGTTGAGTCTGTCCATGGCGCCGCTGGAGCTTTTACCCTTCGCGGCCGCTCTGCCGTCTGGAATGTTGCTGTTGATTTCACTGGGCATGATCGCGCGTGATGGTCTGGTAATGCTGGTGGGGCTGGTCATTGCCGTGGTAGGCGCGCTATGGCTGGGAGTGATGCTATAGCTTTCTGTCATCATCATGGTGGCGCTATCTGACCATCTGGTAGAGAAGTTTTCGTCAGCTTTGTCAGTGTCTCGTGCCAGCGTCAGAGGGAATCCGGACGATGTCTTCGCATGATTGGGGCTGCTCAAGCGCCTTGTAGAGATGCCGCTACAGCAGATTCGAGACATCAGGCTCTGCAGCGGATATCCGGTGATTACCGGATTCATTTACCAACGCACTATGGATATTCATGGCAGAAACCACCAGGCTCAGTGACCTGATGACGGCGCTGGACGAGAAGCACGAGGGGAGCGAGGTCAGCCTCAATGATGTTCTGGAAACCTTCCATTCGCGCAGTTTCGGCCCGCTTCTGGTCATGCCACCACTGATTGCGCTGGCCCTGCCCATTTTTGGCCTGCCTACCGTCTGCGGCATCGTGACGGCGCTGGTCGCCATTCAACAGGTCATGGGCCGCCGCAATCCCTGGCTGCCCAAACGCCTGCGTCACCTTTCGATTAACGGTCAACGCTTTCATCGAACTGTAGAGAAGGTCAATCCATGGGTGAAGCGTCTGGAGCGTCTTTTCAGGCCTCGCCTGGCCTTCATGGACAACGATGTTACTCATCGCGTGGTGGCGCTGTTTATCGTATTGATCAGCCTGTCCATTCCCTTTGTCGAGCCCCTGCCAATGGGGCCGGCGTTGCCCTGTGCCATGCTGCTGCTGATAGCGCTGGGCATGTTGATGCGCGATGGCCTGGCAACACTGACGGGGCTGATCGTTGCCGTGGCGGGCATGGCATCGCTGTTGTTGCTGCTATAGCGCGGTTGTCGCAGCCATCAAAAAAGGGACCCGGCAGGGCCCCTTTTTTGATGCCGATACCTTCAGCGCTGAAGTGCGCCACTGTAGCGCGTCGTGCGCTCGTGCTCCGTCATCATGTGAACCCCCTGGGTAGATCCCTTTGCCAGTCCTTCAAAAATGGCACGATAGGTCAGTACCGCCTGGACGTATTCGCGTGTTTCGCGAAAGGGAATCTCCTCGATGAAAAGATCAAAGGGCTCATCACTGTCGGCCAGCCAGCGATCCACCCGGCCGGGGCCTGCGTTATAGGCAGCGGCCGCGGCAATACGATTGCCGCTGTAACGCGCCGCCATGTCGCGAATATAGGCACTGCCCAGCATGACGTTGGTTTCCGGATCTTCGAGGCTGGGCACCCCCTGCCACGGCACGCCAAGCTGTCGGCTGACATGCTGCCCTGTGCCGGGCATCAGTTGCATCAAACCGCGCGCGCCGACCGGTGACTGTGCCTGGGGGTTGAAGGAGCTTTCACGTCGTGCCAGCGCCATGAGAAGCCACGGGTCGACATTGCGTGCCTGTCCCCATTTCTGGAACAGATCGGCGTAGCCCTGCGGGAACCGCCAGTCGAGCGCGTCCCAGTGATCACCACGAATGGCGGCGTAAATGGTCAGGTCATACCACTGCTGGGTGAGGGCATACTGCGTCAGCGTCGGTCGCTGTGGCCCTGGCAGGTGGCGCATCAGGTAATACCACTCGGCCCGAGCCAGCCCCGGCTCGTTAATGCGATACAGCGCCGCAACGCGGCGCATCGAGGGCAGGGCAGCGGCGTCCTCCAGGTCATGCTCGGCGATCGTGATTGGCTTATTTTCAAGCGCGTAGGGCTGGTTGATGCGATCGGCGGCGGCAAAGCCGAAGAAACTGCGCTGGCTGGCCGCAATCTGCCATGCCTGACGTGCGCCTTCCTCGTTACCCAGCTGCTGTCGAGCGCGGCCCAGCCAGTATTGCCAGTGAGCGTCACGACGCTCGCTTTCCGCCATGCGCTCGATCCAGGCTGCAACCTCCTGCCACTGGCGATGCTCGAGCGCCTTGCGGGTGCGCAGCTCCAGCAGGTCCTGATCACCCAGCTGAGCCGTGGCCGTATCGGCCCACTGTGTATTGGCGTTGACCTCGCGTACCAGCGAGTAGAACGCCAGGTCGTGCTCGACATCATGACGTTGTTCATCGGTCAGCGGTGCGCGGGACTTGATCTCGCGCCACACCATCAGTGCCCGGGTCGTATCCTGGCGGACAAGGCGTGCCATGGCCGTACTGTAAAGTGAGGAGACGCCCGGGGCATCAAGGCTGACGAGCCCGGGCAGCTCGGTAATGCGACCGGGGTCGCTCTGCAGGCGCTCAAACGCGGCGCGCTGGGCGGACCAGTCCGACGGCAGCTCGCCCGGTAGATAGCGCTGCATGCCGTCGTCTCCCGCGCGCCAGGCGAGCATCAGCCGTGCCCAGACGTCGGCGCCGGTGATGGTGTTGTTGGCACGCAGCTGATCAAACAGCGGATCGCAGGTCGAAGGCTGTGAATGGCCGACCAGCCATAGCTCGCGCCCCCCGAGCGAGGCGCGTTCTGGTTCCTGATTCAAAAGCGCCCGATAGTACCAGCACTGACGCGTGGTGCTCTGCGGAACGCCATCGCTGACGGCCAGGAAATCATCAAACTGCTGACGCGCCCCCCAGGCATCCTGGGCCACGCCACGCATCCACTCTGACAGCACCGAATCCTGATGGCGCCTGAGATAGTCATTGATGGCCGAGGGGGATACGCCTGGCAGGCGTGACTTGAGTTCGTGATACTGGACATAGCCTTCCAGTACATGTCCTCGGACAGCGTCACGGTCGATCTGATCCCACTGCTGGGCGCGGGCGGCCTCAAAGGACTGGTTAAAGCTCTCGTCGCTGGCCAGTGACGGTGCAGCAAGCCCCGCCGCAAGCATGATGCCCAGCCAGCATCTGGTTAATGTCTGCGTAACCCTCACCCGAAAAACTCCTGTCAGCCACCGATATGAACCTGTCCAGGACAGGCATACTGCTTCCTGGGGGCCTAGACTAATCCAGGTGGCTGAATTTAACGATCCCGTTGGCAGAATCTTCAGCTCATCCGGCGTTGGGCAGGCAGACGCAGATAACGGCCTTTTTGAAACAGCACTTTTATTCGGAGTATTCATCCATGGCAAAAGGTCGACTCAATCCCATCGGTCTGATTCGTGGCCGTGGTCGCATCTATTGGCGCATCTTCAAGGCGTTTCGTACCTTCTTTCCCATGCTCAACGACTGGCGCAAGGGACGCTACCGGCCGCTGCCCAAAAAGGCAGTGGGGCTGATGGCGCTGGCGATCGTTTATGTGATCAGCCCCTTTGACCTGATTCCGGATTTCATTCCCTTCTGGGGATTGATCGATGACGTCATTATCAGCGGCTGGTTGCTGGCCAAGATCGATGAACAGCTTGATGACTATCGACGCTGGCGCGAAAGCACCGGCGAACCCGTCACGTAATGGCCGATCCTACCGAAACGGCAACCCTGTCCTGACGGATGCAGGGTCGTTTCTCTTGAAAAATCGACAACTTCCCCCATAACGGGTAACACACAGCACGACGCGGTCTGATCAAAAGGCAGACCGCGTGGCGTGTTTCACCCAGTCGATTATTGTCAGAAGAGAAATGTTGCCATGACGAGTGCGCAAGAGCAGACGCTCGGTTTCCAGACCGAAGTCAAACAGCTTCTTCACCTGATGATCAATTCCCTGTATTCCAACCGGGAAATCTTTCTGCGTGAGCTGATTTCCAACAGCGCCGATGCCTGCGACAAGCTGCGCTATCAGGCGCTGGAAAGTGATGCCCTGTACGAGGGTGATCCCGAGCTTCGCGTCGAGATCGAGTTTGATCAGGAGGCTAAAACCGTCACCGTTCGTGATAACGGCATTGGCATGAACCGTGAAGACGTGATTGCCAATCTCGGCACGATTGCAAGGTCCGGGACCGCCGAGTTTCTCAAGCAGATGTCCGGCGAGCAGCAAAAGGACGCCCGTCTGATCGGTCAGTTCGGCGTTGGCTTCTACTCGGGCTTTATCGTGGCCGACGAGGTGGTCGTGCGTACGCGTCAGGCCGGCACGTCCCAGGAGCATGGCGTGGAGTGGCGCTCGAAGGGCGAGGGCGAGTTCACCATTGTGGACATCGAGCGCGCCGCCCACGGCACCGAAATCGTTTTGCACCTCAAGGAAGATGCTCTTGAGTTTGCCGACGAGCATCGCCTCAAGGGGTTAGTGCGCAAGTATTCCGACCATATCGAAGTGCCGGTGCGTATGCCGACCGTTCAGGAAGGCGAAGACGAGACCGATGTCACTGTCACCTGGGAGACCGTCAACGAGGCTCAGGCGCTGTGGGTTCGTCCCAAAAGCGAGGTCAGCGATGACGAGTACAAGGCGTTTTACAAGCATGTGGCGCATGACTTCAGCGACCCGCTGACCTGGAGCCACAACAAGGTCGAAGGCAAGCTCGAGTACACCAGCCTTCTCTACGTACCGTCGCGCGCGCCGTTTGATCTCTATCAGCGCGAAGGCGCCCGTGGGCTGAAGCTCTACGTGCAGCGGGTATTCATCATTGATGATGCCGAGCAGTTTCTGCCGCTGTACCTGCGTTTTGTGAAGGGTGTGGTTGATTCCAACGACCTGTCACTTAACGTCTCACGTGAAATCCTGCAGCAGGACCCGCAGGTCGAGAAGATGAAGGGCGCACTGACCAAGCGCGCACTCGACATGCTCGGCAAGCTTTCCAAAGACAGTGATACCTATCAGAACTTCTGGAACCAGTTCGGTGGTGTGCTCAAGGAAGGCCCGGCAGAAGATCACACCAATCGTGAAAAAATTGGCGGTCTGCTGCGCTTTGCCAGCACCCACACCGATAGTTCGGCCCAGAATCAGTCGCTGGCGGATTACATCTCCCGCATGAAGGAAGGTCAGCAGGGGATTTACTACATCATTGCTGACAGCTTCAATGCCGCGCGGCACAGCCCGCACCTTGAGATCTTCCGCAAGAAGGGCATCGAAGTCCTGTTGCTGTCCGATCGCATCGATGAATGGCTGATGACCCACTTCACCGAGTTTGATGGCAAGTCGCTGATCGACATTACTCGTGGTGATCTGGATCTTGGCGATATCGACAGCGAAGAGGAGAAGCAGGCGCAGCAGGAAAGCGCGAAGGCCAAGGAAGGACTGGCCGAGCGTTTCCGCGAAGCGCTGGGCGATCAGGTTCAGGAAGTGCGGGTAACGCATCGCCTGACCGAGTCACCGGCCTGCGTGGTGCTGCCTGAAAACGAGATGGGCTATCAGATGCGTCGTCTGATGGAAGCGGCCGGCCAGCCGGTGCCCGAGGTCAAGCCGATTCTTGAGTTCAACCCCGATCATGCGCTGGTCTCTCGACTGGAAGGCAGTGAAGGGGACGCCTTTACGGATCTGGCCCACGTACTCTTTGACCAGGCCGTGATCGCCGAAGGTGGCCAGCTCGATGATCCTGCCGCCTATGTACGTCGCCTGAACGCCATGCTGACCCATTAACGGGTATTGGCTAAAAGAGAGGATGACGGCCGAATGGCCGTCATTTTCTTGTGGTTTCTTCCCGCGAATACGTATTTTACATGGTTATGCAATTTTACGGATTTTCGCCTCAGGTCGTCGCTTATGACGACACGGTAGGCAAATCATGTTAGCCTGCTGCCTTGTCCTGATACCGAGCCCTGTAACATGACACGAACGCATCGCCCGTTAACGACGTTGACGCTCGTGCTTGCACTCTCAGTTTTCAGCGTGTTCACACCCTCTCACGCCGATAGCAGCAAGCCCAGTTTCCACATGCCGGATCTGCGAGAACATCCAGCCGGCAGCGATCGAAAGATTGCCTTTTTTAATCTAATGATTCCGCTCATCGAGAAAGCCAACGATGAGATTCAGAATGATCGTGAATGGCTTTCACACATGCGTGAGCAAAAGCGCTGGACTGTTGGCTCACGAAAGCGCCTGGCCGCCATATGTGACGACTATGGTTTGAGCTGCAACAACGAGAAAAACGTCAATTGGTCGCGTCTGTTCGCCCGCGTCGATACCGTACCGATTCAGCTGGTATTGATTCAGGCCGTGGAAGAATCCGGCTGGGGAACATCGCGCTTTGCCCGTGAAGGCAATAACCTCTTTGGCATGCGCTGCTTCGGCAACAACTGTGGCCTTGAACAGACCGGCACCGGCAGCGGTTATCAGAGCTTCGCCACCGTTTATGACGGCATCGAAGCCTACATGCGCAACCTCAATACCCATCGTGCCTACGAGCATCTGCGTGAGCGTCGTGCGGCGCTGCGTGACAAGGGGAAAAACGTCAATGCGCTGGCATTGATTCCCTCGCTGCAGAACTACTCCATTCGTGGGGATGCCTACCTTGCTGCCCTGCAATCGCTTTTAAATACCAATGCGCCGCTGATTGAAGAGATGCGCGTCCAGGACAGTGACGATCCCGCCTGATTGATTGGATTGCCGCTCATGAAAAAGTCGCCCTGAGGCGACTTTTTCATTTTCGGGTGGCATGTCTGGCTCAGTGTGCCTGCGATGATGGCCAGGTCACGGTTACGGCCAGCCCGTGCGGCTCTCGATTGTCGATGACCAGTGAGGCTTTCTGACGCTGGGTCAGTTGCTTGACGATCGAGAGCCCCAGGCCGCTGCCCGTCATGCGCTGATTGGCGCGATGAAAGCGCTCGGTAATCTTTTCAAGCGACTCGGCAGGCACGCCGGGGCCATCATCAATGACCTGAATCATCGGCTGCCCGTGGCTCTTGTCTAGGTGCAGCATGACGGTGCCGCCATCGGGTGTGTAGCGAAGGGCGTTATCCAGCAGGTTGCGCAGCAGTACGCCGAGCTCTGTCGGGTCGGCGCGTACCTCAAGCGAGGACAGGCCACTCATCTCCAGTTGCTGATGTCGGTGATTGGCCAATGGCCACATCTCACCGGCCAGCTGGGAGGCGATGGGATAGAGATCGACCACGTCCAGCTGACGTTGTGGCGTTCGCTCCACGCGCGCCAGGGTCAGGAGTTGATCCACCACCCGCTGAAGACGCTCGATGCCCTGGCGCGCCTTGTCCAGTGAACTCTGGTAGTCCTGTTCGCTGGCGCGAGCGTTATCCAGATGAATCTTGAGACCCGCCAGCGGCGTGCGCAGCTCGTGAGCGGCATCCGCCGTGAAACGTCTTTCCCGGTCGAGCGCCATGCGAAGCCTTTCAATGAAGGCGTTGAGAGAG
This sequence comes from Kushneria indalinina DSM 14324, assembly GCF_003385845.1. Taxonomy (GTDB): domain Bacteria; phylum Pseudomonadota; class Gammaproteobacteria; order Pseudomonadales; family Halomonadaceae; genus Kushneria; species Kushneria indalinina. The sequence continues at coordinate 652,473 of NZ_QRDJ01000006.1, forward strand.
TCGCGAAGCCCTGTCAGCTCACGCGGCGGATCCTGTTCGATCGGCGTGAGGTCCTGGTGATAGCGCCGGGCAACTTCCGCCGAGAGATTGTCGATAGGACGCAGGCCGCGGCGAATGACCCACCAGAGTGCGATACCCAGCAGGGGCAGGATCAGCAAAAAGGGGATGCTGTTGCCCAGCAGGATCTTGTTGACCAGCTCCTGCTGAAAATCATCGCGCAGCCCGGTGGAGACCCAGACACCATGCTGCTTGTCGTAGATGCTGAAAACGCGCCACTCCTCACTATCATAGGTGACCCAGCGATAGCCGGTCTCCCTGGGGGGCGGGAAGGGGCCGTTGTCATTCCACTCGGCGCTGAGCATGCGTGGCGAGCGGTCACTGTTCCAGAAGCCCAGTGACAGCAGCCGCTCTTCTTCCCTAAATCGGCGCGGCGTGCTCACGGAGTGCGTATCCATGATAATGCTCGAATCACCGCTGTCTTCCATGCTGTAGAAGCGCGCTGCATGGCCGGGCTGGGTCAGTCGATCCGCCAGGGCCTGGTAGTCCTGCGAATCCATGTTGATATCGATCATGCCGGTCACGATGCGCCCGAACTGGGAGAGCTGTGCGTCAAACATCTCCTCGAGTTCGTGCTTTGTGATCAGCCATGCCGCCAGACCCGAGAGAATGGCACCCAGCAGTACCAGCCCCATGACGGCACGTGTCAGGTAACGGCGAATCGAGGTCATTCGATCTTGTCGTCCAGACGGTAGCCGATGCCGCGCAGAGTCACGATCAGGTTGCTGTCCAGCTTCTTGCGCAGGTGGTGGATATGCACTTCCAGCGCATTGGATTCGATCTCGTCACAGCAACCGTAGAGCAGCTTCTCCAGATGGGGCCGGGTAAAGACCTGCCCGGGGTGCTGGGCCAGCTCATGCAGCAGGGTGTATTCGCGTCGGCTGAGCTTGACCAGTTGATCCTTCCAGCTGACCTCATGGCGCGCGTGATCGATATGTAGCGGGCCAATGCGGATACTCTGTTGCGTACGACCGCCCTGGCGGCGGCTGATGGCGCGCAGTCTGGCCTGAAGCTCATCGACGTCAAAGGGCTTGAGCACGTAATCATCGGCACCGGCATCCAGTCCCTGGATGCGGTCTTCCAGGCTGTCACGCGCGGTCAGGATCAGTACCGGGATATCATGGGCGGCACGAATCCGGCGCAGAACTTCCATGCCATCAATGCCGGGCAACCCCAGATCCAGAACGACGGCCTCGACCTGGCCCTGTTCAACATGTTCGAGCACGCCTTCGCCTTCGGTCAGCCAGGTGACCTGGTGGCCTTCACGGCGAAGGGCGGTCTCCACGCCGTCACCCAGCAATAAATCATCTTCGACAAATAATACCTGCATGCTGTTGGGCTCCTGGTTGGAACGTTGTAAGGGCGGTATGGGGCCTGCTTTAGGCAACGATGAAGAGTGGCGCAATGTTCTCATGATCCTCGTCCCGTGTGTTGGTGCAAGTCATTGATTCGGCTTTCTGACCCCAAAAGTATTCATTGGTGCCCAGGTTTGCATCATGCCATGTTCTTCCTGGCTGATAACTGGCATGGTCTGCATCAAAAGGGTTCCGGCCTGCTCTGCGAACAGGCGGGGCGTGCGTTACCCGAGCGGCCGGTCAAGCGTTACACTAAAGCCTGCTTATCGTCGATCAACAAGGATTACCCATGGCAGTCGAGCCTCAGGTCAGTACAGATGATATTCGTGTGCCTCCGGTGGCCGTGCTGGGAGGCGGCAGTTTTGGCACGGCGCTGGCCAGTATTGCCTCCAGCGGCGGTGCCAGGGTACGCCAGTGGATGCGTGACGCAGCACTGGTCGATCATGTGAATACCCATCATGTCAATTATCGCTACCTGCCTGATTTCAGCATTCATCCTGATGTCGTGGCCTCGACTGATCTGGCCTGGGTGCTGAAACAGGCGCGACTGGTACTGATCGCCATTCCTTCCGGCGGGTTTCGCCAGGTGGTGCGCCAGGCCGCGCCGCATTTTGCTGACAATGCCATTCTGGTCAGTACCACCAAGGGAATCGAGACCGACAGCTTTCTTCTGATGAGCCAGATTCTGGAGCAGGAGACCCAAAGTGCGCACATCGGCGTGCTCTCCGGTCCCAATCTGGCCGCTGAAATCGCTCAGGGGCACCTGAGTGCCAGCGTCATTGCCAGCGACGATGAATCAACCCGGTCAAGGGTGCAGGCGGCACTCTCGTGTGATCATTTTCGTGTCTATGCCAGCAATGACCGCTATGGTGTTGAGATGGGCGGTGCGCTCAAGAACATCTATGCCATTGCCGTAGGCATGGCATCAGCACTCGGCATGGGCGAAAACACCCGCAGCATGCTGATCACCCGGGCGCTGGCCGAAATGAGCCGCTTTGCGGTGGCTCAGGGCGCCAGTCCCATGACCTTTCTGGGGCTGGCGGGCGTGGGTGATCTGATCGTGACCTGCTCCTCCAAATTGTCGCGCAATTTCCGGGTCGGCTACGCGATGGGTGAGGGGCGAACGCTCGATGAAGCCACCGCGGCGCTGGGACAGGTGGCCGAAGGGGTCAACACGGTGTCGTTGATCGTCAAAAGGGCCGAGGAAGACCATATCTATATGCCGTTGGCGACCGGGCTTTATCGGGTCATGTTTGAAGGCGTTGCACCGCGCGAGATGGCTACGGCACTCATGCGCAGTGAACAGAGCAGTGACGTCGAATTCACGCTGCCGCGAGAGGATACGCGGCGTGCTCAGCAGCAAACCGCAGCCAGGGATATCCCATCATGAAAATCTACGTAATGCGCCATGGTGAAGCCGCCTCCGGAACGCCTGATGCGCAACGGCCGCTGGACGTTACCGGACAGCAGGAAGTTGCCCGTATCGCTGATTGGTTCGTCTCGATACTGGGAGAGCAGGGGCATCAGCTGAAGATCGTGGCCAGCCCCTACGACCGCGCCCAGCAAAGCGCTCGCATTATCGGCCGGGCCCTGCACGTGGACGACATCATGACGCTGCCCATCATGACCCCTGATGCACCGCCGGCCACAATGATCGAATGGCTCACTGACAACGTCGACCCTCGTGAGGACGATGCGCCCTGGCTGTTTGTCAGCCACATGCCGCTTGTCGCAGAGCTGGTCGGCCAGCTGGTGGATGGCAGCCCCAATGCCCGGCTGCCCATGGGCACGGCGGACGTGGTCGAACTGGATGCTCAGGTCTGGGCGGCCGGCTGCGCGACGCTTGCACGCCACGTTACGCCTGCCAACGCAACGCTTGAGTAGCGCCTTGGCGCTGCCGTGATGACGGGCGTGTCAGCCCGTCATACCGGTAATCTGCAGGATGAAAATACCCAGTGTGATGGTCACGCTGCTGGCCAGTGTGGTGATGGCCACTGTATTGGCGGCAAGCCTTGCGTTGCCACCCATCGCTCGGGCCATGACAAAGCTGGCGGCCGCTGACGGGCTGCCCAGAAACAGAAACAGCAGCACCAGTTCCCGCCCTTCAAAGCCTGCCAGCCAGGCGATCAGCACCGTTGCAACCGGCATCGATACCATCTTGATCACACTGGCCCCCAGCGCCACGCCGCTGGCCTCGCGAATGGCCGTCATCGACATGGTCCCACCAATGCTGATCAGCGCCAGCGGCAGGGCCAGGTTGGCGAAATACTCCCCCGAAGTGTGCAGCCAGTTCGGCAGCGCAAGGCCGGTGGCGGCAAAGGAAAGGCCCGCCACCACGGACAGGATCAGCGGATTTTTGACAATCTTGAGCGCAATGCTGCGCCAGCTGCTCCGGGCCTGTGGCTGATACCAGGCCAGCACGATGACGGCCAGAACGTTGTAGAGCGGAATGATGGTCGCCACCAGTACGCTGCCGGCGGACAGGCCGAACTGGCCATACATGCTGCCTGCCAGTGCCAGCCCCACGATGCCGCCATTGCCGCGAAAGGCCGCCTGCACATAGACACCGCGATCTTCAAACGCGACCCGCCGGGTGGCCCACCACCAGATGAGCAGAAAGCTGGCCACCGTGGCCAGTGCCAGATAGGCCATCAGGTCCGGTATCAGTGCCTGCGACATGTCCGCATCGACCAGCGACAAAAAGAGCAGGGCAGGCATGGCACCGCGAAACACCAGCGCCGAGCTGGTATTGATAAAGGCGCTGTCAATCCATTTGAGACGCTTGAGCGCGATGCCCAGAAGCACCATGGCAAAAACGGGAAACGTGACGTTGAGGGTTTCAGCAAAAAGGGCTGAGGGGTTCATGCAGGGCTACCGTATGGCGACAGGGGCCATGACATTATGGCCTTTCTCATGAATCCGGGCCGGCAGGGCGCGGTCATGTCATGGAGAAGACCTGTGGGAAAATCGTATCGGGAAGGATGGTTAGAGCGTTACAAACCCGGTGATCAGACCGGCCAGAACCACTGCGAAAAAGAGGCGATTACGCAGGCGGCGGGAGGCATCAGACATTCACGACTCCGGAACAGATGGGGTGAAAGAGACGTTATCATACGCGTCAGGCGCAACATCGGCGACCCGAAAGTCCTGTGACACTCGGTCGCGACGCTTTGGCATCATGGCGAGTACGGGCCACACGGCGCCTGTTTAACAGCTCCCATGCATGCAGGGAGTGCATCACATCGTTAGCCGTCGTATTGTTTTGTGTTTGATGACGATGGAGCGAGCAGGATGAGCGCAAGACCGCGAGAGTGCCATTTGGCCGATAACCGTCTGGCCGGTCTGGTATGGGAGCGGGAAGGACTGTCGATACAGGCGCCGACCTGGGTGGCCCTGCACGGCTGGCTGGACAATGCCGCGACCTTCACACGACTGGCACCGCTGCTGGTGGAAAAACTCGATATCCGCATCGTGGCCATCGACTTTGCCGGCCATGGCAAGTCTCAATGGCTGGGCAAGGGCACCGATTACGCGCTCTGGGACTACCTGCACGATGTGCTGGATGCGCTTGACGACCTGGGCGTCGAGCGGGCCACGCTGCTGGCGCATTCGCTGGGCGCCTGCGTGTCGTGTCTGCTGGCCGCGGCACTGCCCGAACGCATTGAACGGCTGTGGCTGATCGATGGGATCGGCGCGTTAACGACCCCGGTCGATCAATCGACACGTCAGCTGCGCAACGGCGTGCTGGGCGTGCGCCGGCCGCTCTCGCCGCCACCGTCCTACGCAACGCTTGAAGCGGCGCTCGAGGCGCGCGTGGCGGGCGCCATCACGCCGCTGGATCACGACACCGCCGAGCCGCTGATCGCGCGCAGTCTGATCCAGGACGACACGCGCGTGCGCTATCGCACCGACCCGCGACTGCTGCGACCCTCGCAGGTCAAGCTGACGCCTGCGCAGTCACGCGACATGCTGCTGGCCATTCAGGCGCCCGTGGATCTGATTCAGGCGGACAACGGCATCGTTGGCAATCATCTGGACCGGGAGGGCGTGCGTCATGACATGACTACTCTGACCACCCATCGGGTGCCCGGTGGCCATCATCTTCATCTTGAGCCGCAAAGCGTGGCAGGCGTGGCCAATGCGATTCTCGGGGCCTACGGCGTGGCGTAGTCCTCACGCGTGCGGCGCAGCAACACATAGACGGCGCCGGTGCCGCCGTCGCGGTCCTGCGCCGAGCAAAAGGCCAGCACTTCGGGGAGTTCGCGCAGCCAAGCGTTGACGTGACTCTTGATGACGGGATAGCGCGCCGCGCCCGACCACGCCTTGCCATGAACGATCAGCACGCAGCGCGCCCGGTTGACGCGGGCCTCATGCAGAAAGGCTTCAAGCTCGCCTCTTGCCTGTTCAAGGTCATAACCGTGAAGATCCAGCCCCGCCTGCCAGGCGATCGCCCCGCGCTTGAGCTGGGCCAGCGTTCGCTGGGGGAGGTCACTCAGGGCAAACATGAGTGTCTCCGAGGGACGTACCGCATCCACGCGCCCATCGGAGGTGCGAGAGAAGGTGGCCGTCACCGAGCTGCCGCTGCTGGCTGCGGCCTCGCGGCGATGACGCAGTTCGCTGCGTTGCGGCCTGCGACCCGTATCGGCGCGGTCATGATGGACGGGGCGAATATCGCTGCCCTGCATGGCCTCGCGAAAGGCTGCCCGGTCGTCATCGTCAGGTTGGCGGTTACCGGTCATGCCTGCTTCTCCGCTGGGTGGTGTTGACCGTCATGCTGATGGTGGCGTCGACGTCATGAATTCAGGCGGTGATTATAGGGAATCGAGGCCCGATGTGCAGGCGTGTACCGATGCGCCGGTACGACATAACGGGTACACTTTCGCCTTTTCTTCACTTTATGATCACTCGACAAGGCCGCCGCATTCATGAGCGACGTTTCTGCCCGCATGCCTGTACCCGCCGCCGCGCCACTCTCTCTGGATGATGACACCCTGATCGATGAGCTGCTTACCGTGCGTGATTATCTGCGCCTGGCGGTCAGTGTCTTCAATGCCCATGACCTTTATTACGGCCATGGTACCGATAGCGCCTGGGACGAAGCCGTGGCGCTGGTGCTTGGCGCGCTGCGTCTGCCCCACGATGTTGACCCGGCGATTATTGATGCTCGGGTCCTTCGTATCGAACGTGCCCGCATTGTCACGCTGTTGCGTGCGCGCGCCGTCGAGCGTCGACCGCTGCCCTATCTGCTGGGGGAGTCCTTCTATGCCGGCTTTGCATTCAATGTCGATGAGCGCGTGCTGATCCCGCGTTCGCCGATTGCCGAGCTGATCGAGTCAGGCTTTGATCTGTGGTTTGATGAGCGCGACCCGGCGCATATGCTGGATCTTTGCACCGGCTCGGGCTGTATCGGGATCGCGGCTGCACTGATGATGCCCACGACCCATGTCATGCTCTCGGATCTTAGCGATGACGCCATCGAGGTGGCGCGGGCCAATATCACTCGCCACGATGTTGGCGCCCGTGTGAAGGCGGTGGCCGGTGATCTCTTTGCCCCGGTGGCCGGGCAGCGCTTTGATCTGATCGTCAGCAACCCGCCCTATGTGGACGCCGGTGATCTTGGTGGCATGCCTGCCGAGTTCGGCCATGAGCCGACACTGGCGCTGGGGGCCGGCGACGACGGACTTGAGATCGTTCGGCGCATTCTGCGCGAGGCCCGCGATTATCTGACCGACGATGGCGTGCTGCTGGTTGAGGTCGGCAATTCCGAGCGCCATGTGATCGAGACCTGGCCGGAAGTGCCCTTTCTGTGGCTCGAGTTCGCCCGCGGCGGTCACGGCGTGTTCGCGCTGACGGCGGCACAGCTGGATGAATGGGCGTCGACGCTGTCGCGCTGATCTGTCGGATTGATAACCCCGGTTTGAATTTTGATCTGTCGTGCGGCCGGTGACCGGTCGGCACGGCGCACTATCAGGAACACAACATGTCCGGTAATACCTTCGGCAAACTCTTTACGCTGACCACCTTCGGGGAAAGCCACGGCCAGGCGCTGGGGGCCATCGTGGATGGCTGCCCGCCGGGTGTGCCGCTTTGTGAGGCGGACCTGCAGCGCGATCTGGATCGCCGTCGCCCCGGCAGTTCGCGTCATACCACGCAGCGCCGTGAAGCCGACGAGGTGCGCATTCTGTCGGGCGTGTTCGAGGGGGTGACCACCGGCACGCCGATCGGTCTCATGATCGAAAATACCGATCAGCGCTCGAAGGATTACTCGAAGATCAAGGATCAGTTCCGCCCGGCGCACGCGGACTACACCTATCACCACAAGTACGGTATTCGTGACTATCGCGGTGGCGGTCGCTCGAGTGCGCGTGAAACCGCCATGCGGGTGGCGGCCGGGGCGATTGCCAAGAAGTATCTGGCGGCAAAGGGCATCAGCGTGCGCGGCTACATGAGCCAGCTCGGCCCGATCACCATTGACTTCAAGAGCTGGGACGGGGTCGACGACAATCCCTTTTTCTGCCCTGACCCGGATCGCGTGCCGGAGCTTGAGGCCTTCATGGATCAGCTCCGGCGCGACCAGGACAGCGTCGGCGCCCGGATTACGGTAGTGGCCGAAGGCGTGCCGGTCGGGCTGGGCGAACCGGTGTTTGATCGCCTGGACGCCGAACTGGCGCACGGCCTGATGAGCATCAACGCGGTCAAGGGGGTCGAGATCGGGGCCGGCTTTGGCAGCATCGCCCAGCGTGGCAGCGAGCATCGCGATGAGATGACGCCCGAGGGCTTTCTCTCCAATCACGCCGGCGGGGTGCTGGGCGGCATCTCCACCGGCCAGCCGCTTGTGGCGCATCTGGCGCTCAAGCCGACCTCCAGCATTACCACGCCCGGCCGCTCGATCGATGTGCATGGCGAGCCGGTCGAGGTCATCACCAAGGGGCGTCATGACCCCTGCGTGGGCATTCGTGCCACACCAATTGCGGAGGCCATGATGGCGCTGACCCTGATGGATCATCTGCTGCGCCAGCGCGGGCAAAACGGTGAGGTCAGCGTCGAGACGCCTCGACTCAAGCAGCGCTAGCACTGTCCGTCAGTGGGCCTCTTCTGTTGTATCTTCGTTTTCCTGGCAGATTCAAGGGCCCGCTTCTGGTGGGCCCGGGGTTATGGGGTTCTTGTTGCCGGAATCGGCGTCTTCACGGGAAGCATTTATCCCGGGATTGTGTTGAAACGCGCGCCGTGATCAACGAAGAAAGCACAGAAAGTTACGCTGGGTTACTCTAGACGCCGTCGACAGGACCCGGAATGGGAGAGTGGCGGTATGTCCTCAATGGATACAATATCTTCGATGAGAGGCGATATGTTGCACGATTCCAGCGCACGGACCGGCGTGTTCGGCCGGTTGCATCAGGAAGCATCCGCTGCCGCCCGGGATGAACCCCTGCTGGCGGAAATGCTGACCACCTACGTGGTGTCGCAGCCTCATCTTGAAGGATGTCTGACCGCCGTGATGGCCTCGGCGCTTGCCGACCGCACGCTCTCCAGCGAGGCCCTGACCCACTGTTTCAGGGAGCTTTATCAGGCCCGTCCTGCATTGATCGATACGGCGGCACGTGACATGACCGCGGTCATCGAGCGCGACGCCGCCAGCAGTGAATATCTGCCCATTCTGCTCTATCTCAAGGGCTTTCAGGCGCTTCAGGCGCACCGCCTTGCCCATGTGCTGTGGTGTGACGGTCGACGCATGCTGGCCCGTGCACTTCATGACCGCAGCACGCAGGCCTTTGGTATCGATATTCATCCGGCCTGCCGGGTAGGCCACGGGGTGATGCTCGATCACGGCACGGGCATTGTCATCGGCGAGACTGCCGAGATCGGCGATAACGTCTCGATCATGCAGGGCGTTACGCTGGGCGGTACCGGCAAGGAGAGCGGTGATCGCCATCCCAAGGTGCGCAGCGGCGTACTGATCGGCGCCGGGGCCACCGTGCTGGGCAATATCGAGATCGGTTACGGAGCCCAGATCGGGGCCGGCAGCGTGGTGCTGGCCGACGTGCTCGAGCATACGACGGTGGTCGGTATCCCCGCGCGTCAGGCCGGTCGGCCGCGCTGTCCGAGTCCGTCGGTCACCATGGAGCACGGCAGCTTTCAGCACGTCGCAAGCCCCCAGTGGTATCAGCAGGGCAGCTGATAGGGTGTTGAAGGCAAGGGACAACAGGGCCGGTCACATGACCGGCCCTTTTTTATGGCTGTCAGGCGGGATCAGAACTGCCAGCCGACGCCGAAGTAATAGCCCCAGCCGGTGCTGCGCACCCGGAAGTCGCCGAAAGCCGGCTCACTACCGTCGTTCCACTGGCCGCCGTTATGGAAATAGCGGGCCACGGCCATGAAGCGAAGGTGGGTGAAGGAGTAGACAAAGGCGTTGGTGGCCACGACCGATTCGTTGGTGCGTGTCGGGTCATCGTCGCCCAGATCCGAGCCAAAGTCGTAGTTGGTAAAGCCGGCATAGAATAGGCTGGCACCGTTATCAAAGCTTGCCAGCGGGTAGCTGTACTCGAGCTGCGCGCGATAGCCATCCCAGCTGTTTTCGTTATCTGCCCCGTAGTTCTCCCACTGATATTTGCCGTAGAAGTTAAACGAGACATCCAGCGGCGTGCCGGTGTCGATGTCGCTGCCCAGGCCGGTATAGAGTGTGTTCTGGCGATTGTCGCTGTTGTGCCCCCAGTCATAGATCCAGTTGGCCGCCAGATACCATTCGCTGATGGGCCCCAGGCTCAGATCGCGCCCGCTGAGCTCGTTAAGCGACAGTCGTGGCTTGATCTCGGCAAAGATCGGCGAGCCGTTGTCGAAAATACCGCTGTCGGCGGCATTGCCGATGCCAAAGAATTTGGGCATGTCGATATAGCCATACAGATCCAGCGGCCCCTTGCGACCAAAGAACTCGTACTCCAGATAGACATCATCAATCTTCTGCGGGCCGAAGCGGATGTCCTTGCTGCCGATGACGGTGACGTTCTGGTTGTACCAGTCCGACAGATAGGCGCTGCGCGGCGCATCCTCGGTCGTCTCGTAGCTGGCGGTCTCGCCCGAGGCGGCCGGGTCCGTGGCGGTCTGCTCATCGGCCTGGGCCGACAGTGGCAGCAGCAGGGCGGCAGCGATCAGAGCATGGGGCACGCCACAGGACGTACGCAGGCTTGCCCGACATGTGAGGGGCATGCGTAGAGGGTTGGACATGATCATTCCTTGCAATACGTTGTGTTGTTATTGGTCAGGTTATCGTTGTGGTCGGCAGGCTCAGCCCGCCGGCTGAGATGGCATCACGCCGGGCATGATGATGCAACTACTGCGTTGTGCCATGGCGGTGGTTCAGACCTGGTCAGGCGCCTGTCGGGACGCCTCCAGCAGGTCGATCATGGCGCGGGCGGCGTTGGAAAGCGTGCGGTTTTCGTGGAACAGATAGCCCAGCGGACGCTCGATCGGGGGGTGGTCGATATCGAGTCGATGAACGCTGTCATCAATCAGGGTTTCGGGTAACACGCTCCAGCCCAGCCCAATGCTGACCATCATCTTGAGCGTTTCCAGAAAGTTCGTGGACATGGCCACGCCCACGTCGAGCCCTTCGCGGGCAAAGGTGTTGACCACCATGGCCCGGGTGAAGGTCTGCTCGCCGGGCAGCACGGCGTCCACCCGGCTGAGCTGTGACAGCGTCAGTGAGGGTTCACGGGCCAGGGCGTGATCCGGTGCGCAGACAAAGCGCAGCTGGTCGACCCACAGGGGGATGGCCACCAGCGGCGCCGCCGTTTGAGGGGCCAGGGTGGCCAGTGCCAGCTCCAGCGACCCATCGAGTACCCCCTGGTAGGCCTGCTCGGAATCCATGAAGCGCATGTCCAGCCGTACGTCCGGCCAGCGCCGGGTGTAGTCGCGCAGCACCGGCGGCAGACGATGCAACCCGATATGATGGCTGGTCGCCAGGCTCAGCCGACCGCGCACCGTCCCGCTCAGGCGAGTCAGTGCCCGCTGGGTATCCTCGAACATCCCCAGAATCTCCCGAGCGCGGGGCAGCAGCGTATGGCCGGCTTCGGTCAGCGCAATGCGCCGGCCGATGCGATCAAAAAGACGGGCATCCGTCTGCGATTCCAGCGTGGCAATGCGCTTGCTCACCGCGGACTGCGTCAGATGAATCTGCTCGGCGGCCAGGGAAAAGGAGCCGCATTCGGCCACCGCGACAAAGGCCCGCAGGCTTTCGGTTTCCATCGATTCCTCTCCGGAATGCATGGCATGAATAGGATGAATTGCTTTCATGGTATATCGCGGCGTAGGCTGGGCGCCATACAGGTGCTGAGAGCCCACTGGATAACAAGAGCTCCATAGCACTGCAGACCGTGAACGCGCCTTGAGCGCAGGGAGAGACGACATGGCAGGACAGACGCTTTATGACAAGCTCTGGGCATCGCATCTGGTGTCCAGCCGCGATGACGGCACGTCACTGATCTATATCGACCGTCATCTGCTCCATGAGGTGACGTCGCCGCAGGCCTTTGAAGGGCTGCGTCTGGCCGATCGCCGCCCCTGGCGCATCGATGCCAATATCGCCACCGCCGATCACAACGTGCCGACCTCTCTGAAAGAGCGTAGCGCCGGTATTGCGGGTATCGAGGACAACGTCTCGCGTATTCAGGTCCAGACGCTGGATGACAACACCACCAGCTTTGGCATCGAGACGTTTGGCATCAACGACGTTCGTCAGGGCATCGTGCACATCATCGGCCCCGAGCAGGGCGCGACGCTGCCGGGCATGACCGTGGTCTGCGGGGATTCCCATACTGCGACCCACGGCGCCTTCGGCGCGCTGGCCCACGGCATCGGCACCTCCGAGGTCGAGCATGTGCTGGCCACCCAGTGCCTGATCCAGCGCAAGATGAAGAACATGCAGGTGCGCGTGGAAGGCCAGCTCGGGCTGCACGTCACCGCCAAGGACATCGTGCTGGCCATCATCGGCGAGATCGGCACGGCCGGCGGGACCGGCTACGCCATCGAGTTTGCCGGCAGCGCCATTCGCGATCTCTCCATGGAAGGTCGCATGACGATCTGCAACATGGCGATCGAAGCAGGCGCCCGCGTGGGACTGGTGGCGGTGGATGACACCACCATCAATTACGTCAAGGGCCGCCCCTTCGCCCCGACGCCCGAGCAGTGGGACGCCGCTGTCGAGAGCTGGCGCTCGCTGGTCTCCGATGACGACGCCGCCTTTGACAAGGTGGTCACACTCGACGCCGCCGCCATCGAGCCGCAGGTCAGCTGGGGCACCAGTCCTGAAATGGTCGTGGGCATTCACGGCAGCGTGCCCGACCCGGCAGCAGCCGAGGATGAGACCACGCGTCGCGGCCTCGGCCGCGCCCTGGAGTACATGGGGCTGCACGCCGGCCAGAAGATTACCGACATCCGACTGGATCGCGTGTTCATCGGCTCGTGTACCAACGCGCGCATTGAGGATCTGCGTGCGGCGGCGGCTGTGGTCAAGGGCCGCGAGGTGGCCGGCAGCATCAAGCAGGCGATGGTGGTGCCGGGCTCCGGGCTGGTGAAGCGTCAGGCCGAGCAGGAAGGGCTGGATCAGGTGTTTATTGACGCCGGTTTCGAGTGGCGCGAGGCGGGCTGCTCGATGTGTCTGGCCATGAACGCCGACAAGCTGGGCGCCGGCGAGCACTGCGCCTCGACCTCGAATCGCAACTTCGAGGGGCGTCAGGGCTACGGCGGGCGCACGCATCTGGTCAGTCCGGCCATGGCCGCTGCGGCCGCCGTGACCGGTCACTTTGTCGATGTCCGCGAGTTCGTTGACACGCCCGTGCCGACCAAACGCGCCGCCGGGCTTTAAGCGCTCGACCACGCCATTTTCAAGGAAATACGCCATGAAAGCCTTTGTCCGCCAAAAGGGTCTGGTTGCGCCGCTGGATCGTGCCAACGTCGATACCGACCTGATCATCCCGAAGCAGTTTCTCAAGTCGATCAAGCGCACCGGCTTTGGCCCCAATCTCTTCGATGAGCTGCGCTATCTCGACGAAGGCTACCCGGGTCAGGACTGCTCGAACCGACCGATCAATCCGGAGTTCGTGCTCAATCAGCTGCGCTATGAGGGCGCCAGCGTGTTGCTGGCGCGCAAGAACTTCGGCTGCGGCAGCTCTCGCGAGCATGCGCCCTGGGCGCTGGAAGACTTCGGCTTTCGCGTCATTATCGCGCCGAGCTTTGCCGATATCTTTTTCAACAACGCCTTCAAAAACGGCCTGCTGCTGATTCAGCTGGATGAGGCCACGGTGGACCGCCTGTTTGACGCCGTTGAGCAAACGCCCGGCTATCGTCTGGATGTCGATCTGATCGCGCAGAAGATCATGACCCCCGAGGGGGAGGCGATCGAGTTCGAGGTCGACCCGTTTCGCAAGTACTGCCTTGAAAACGGCCTGGATGATATCGGCCTGACGCTGACCGATAACAGTCACGCCATTCGCGAGTTCGAAACGCGCCATCGCGCCTCGCAGCCGTGGCTGTTTCGCGGGGAAGCGGCCAATCAGGCCTGAGGCAATGGTCCTTGCAGATTTACGGGTGTCGGCGGGCCGTAGCGCCCTGACACCCGGTATTTCCTTTATGTCAGAAACGCACCATGCCCGAACGGGGATGGCGTCAACGGAATTCAGGTCATGACACAACGTATTCTTGTACTGCCGGGTGACGGCATCGGTCCCGAAATTACTCGCCAGGCGCGCCGCGTACTGGACGCCTGTCGCGAGGCGGGCCTGGATATCGACATCGAGGAAGCCCCGGTCGGCGGTGCCGAAATCGACCGCTCCGGCGTGCCGCTGGCCCCCGAGACGCTGGAGAAGGCCAAAGGAGCGGACGCCATTTTGCTGGGCGCCGTGGGCGGGCCGAAGTGGGACACCATGCCCGATATTGCCAATCGCCCGGAGAAGGGGCTGCTGGCGCTGCGCAAGGAGCTCAATCTCTTTGGCAATTTGCGTCCGGCGCTGCTGTACCAGCAGCTGGTGGAAGCCTCGAGTCTCAAGCCGGAGGTGGTGTCCGGTCTGGATATCATGATCGTGCGCGAGTTGACCGGCGGCATCTATTTCGGCCAGCCGCGTGGACGCGAGACGCGTGAAGACGGTACGCGCTACGGCTATAACACCTACGTTTATGATGAGCACGAGATCCGCCGCATCGGGCGGGTAGCGTTCGAGATGGCGCAAAAGCGCGGCAAAAAGCTCTGCAGCGTCGACAAGGCCAACGTGCTGGAAGTCACCATTTTGTGGCGCGACATCATGAACGAGCTGGCACCCGAATATCCGGATGTCGAGCTCTCGCACATGTACGTGGATAACGCCGCCATGCAGCTGGTGCGTGCGCCCAAACAGTTTGACGTGATCGTCACCGGCAACATGTTCGGCGATATTCTCTCCGATGCCGCCGCCATGCTGACCGGCTCGATCGGCATGCTGCCCTCGGCCTCGCTTAACGAGAGCGGCCAGGGCATGTTCGAGCCCTGTCATGGCAGCGCGCCGGACATTGCCGGGCAGGGGCTGGCCAATCCGCTGGCGACTATCCTGTCGGTGGCCATGATGCTGCGCTACTCCCTGGGCGCGCCCGACATGGCCGCGCGCATCGAGCAGGCGGTGGGGGCCGTACTGGATCAGAACCTGCGCACCGCGGATATCGCCTACGAGGGCACTCGCCAGGTCACGACCGAGGAGATGGGCGACGCCGTGCTCGCCGCCTTCAACGCGGCCTGACACCCTCGACATCGCTGGATCATGGGTGCGCCCAATCCGTAGACGGCAGCGAGCCGGGGTGCTCGCTGCCGTTTTTCATTATGGCCTTGATGGATGGGCGTTGAGTGGCATTGTCGAGGATCGCCCGGGTAGACTGACAAAACATTGCCCCGGGTCCACAGGAGAGAACATGCCGTCATTGGAAGGTCGCTGGTGTATCCGCCGCGCCGAGCCCCGCGACGCTGAAGCTGTCGCCGAGATATTCAATCATGACGCGGTCTATCCCTGCACCATGCAGCTGCCCTGGACCGGCATCGAGCGCTGGCGTGCCTTTCTGGAACGGGGTGAGACGGGACAACATATCTGGCTGTGTGCCTGCGATCCACAGCGGCCGGACAGGGCGCTGGGGCTTATTGGCCTGCATCCGGTCAGCGACTCGCCCCGGGTGGCCCATGTTCGTACGCTGGGGCTTAGCATTCATCCGGAGATCGCGGGGCAGGGTGCGGGCGGCCAGCTTCTGAGGGCCGCCATCGACATGGCAGACAACTGGCTGAACGTCACCCGCCTGAGCCTTGGCGTCTACAGCCATAATCAGCGGGCCATCGCGCTTTATGAGCGTCACGGCTTTGTGCGCGAAGGTTTGAGCCGCGGAGTGGCCTTTGGTCATGGCCGCTATCTGGACAGTCTTGAAATGGCGCGCCTGCATCCACGGCTTGTGCGGGAACTCGAGGCACAGGGCGAGTGTGATGCGACGCCCTCCAATCATTTATCACAATAGGGGAACACGAGATGTTGAGAACCGGATTTGTCGGCTGGCGAGGGATGGTGGGCTCCGTACTGTTGCAGCGCATGCTGGAAGAGGACGGCTTCAAGCAGATCGAACCGGTCTTTTTTACCACCTCTCAGGCGGGCAAGCCCGGGCCTGACGTGGGTGTCGACGTACCTGCGCTCAAGGACGCGTTCGATATTCAGGCGCTGGCCGAACTGGATGTGATCGTGACCTGTCAGGGCGGCGATTACACCGCCGAGGTATATTCGAAGCTGCGCGAATCCGGCTGGAAGGGCTACTGGATTGATGCCGCCAGCAGCCTGCGCATGAACGATGACACCGTGATCGTGCTGGATCCGGTCAATCGACATGTGATCGATCAGCGCCTGGATGATGGCTTTAAAACCTTTGCCGGCGGCAACTGCACGGTCAGTCTGATGCTGATGGGGCTGGGTGGCCTGTATGAGGCCGGGCTCATCGAGTGGATGACCTCCATGAGCTATCAGGCGGCCTCCGGGGCCGGCGCGCAGAACATGCGCGAGCTGCTCAATCAGATGTCGATGGTGGGCAATGCGGCCCGCGCCGAGCTGGAGGATCCGGCCTCCGCGATTCTGGACATCGATCGCAAGGTCAGCGAGGCCATGCGGGGCAGTGATTTTCCCACGGAACATTTTGGCGCGCCGCTGGGCGGCAGCCTGTTGCCGTGGATCGACAGGAAAATGGACAACGGCCAGAGCAAGGAAGAGTGGAAGGGCGGCGCCGAGAGCAACAAGATTCTTGGTCTGGCACCCAACGAGATCCCGGTCGATGGGCTCTGCGTGCGAATCGGCTCGATGCGCTCTCACGCGCAGGCCTTCACGATCAAGTTGACACGCGATGTGCCGATAGACGAGATCGAGGATCGAATTGCACGTCATAACGACTGGGTCAGCGTGGTGCCCAACGACAAGGACGCCACGCTTGCGCGCCTGACACCGGCCGCCGTGACCGGCACGCTGGAGGTACCGGTGGGGCGTCTGCGCAAGATGGCCATGGGCGGCGAATATCTCTCGGCCTTTACGGTCGGTGATCAGCTGCTGTGGGGTGCTGCCGAGCCCCTGCGGCGCATGCTGGCACTGCTGGTCGAGCGCCACTGACGCACCCGCCATCGTTATGCACGCCAGGGCGCCTCATTGAGGCGCCCTTTTTTATTGATGGCTCTTGAAAGAGTGACTGGAGAATGTGATGGCCGACCGGCCCTGTCGTTTGCGTTTACGAAGCTGCCTGTTGAGCGCGCTGCTGCTGTCGGGCTCGATGACGGCCCATGCCGTGGGCCTTGCTGAACCGCAGGTCATGTCCGGTTTCAACGAGCCGTTAAAGGCACGCGTGGCGCTATTGGATACCGGCAACCTGCGCGCCGACGACGTTCGGGTCGCGCTGGCGGACAGCGAGCGCTGGCAGGCCATGAATCTGGCGCGAAGTGCCGATACCGATACGCTGCGACTGGCTGTCAACGGCCGCCCCGGCCATCTCTATCTGGAGGTTCAGGGCAGTCGTCCACTTGCCGCGCCTTGGCTGGATGTGGTGCTTACCCTGAACTGGCCCCAGGGCGAGTTGACGCCGCAGCTCACCCTGCTGCCGTCGACCGGGCCGGGGTCTGGCGCAGAGGCTGCCGGCGCCAACGCGTCATCTGCCGCACAGGGCGCGCGTCACGGCGCGGCGGTGGCCAGTGATGCGCGCGATCAGTCCGGCGCTCGTCAAACGCATGAAACTCCAGCATCGGCGCCGGATAATTCGCGTATTGCAGCGCTGGAAGGCAGGCTTGACCGTCTTGAGCAGCAGCTGCGCGCCAGTCGTGAGGCACAGGCCGCGCTGATGTCGGATCTTGAGTCCGTCAGAACGCAGTCACTCGCCCATCAGGATTCGTTTGATACCGCCGAAATGGCGTCGCTGACGTCGCGTCAGCAGGCACTGGAAACCCGTCTGGATCGACTGGATCAGGAGGTGCTGACCGCCGGTGTATCAGCTCCCGAGTCCATTTCTCCGGAGGATGCGCCACAACAGGACGCCTCACCCGGGGAGGCGGCAGTGGCACCGGCCATTGAGTCCCTGGTCCCTGAACGCGACCGCAGCTTTGTCTGGACCTGGGCACTGGCGGCGTTTTTGTTGATGCTGGCGGGAGTATGGGCAGGGGTGCGCCGCTGGCGGCAGCAGCGCTATCGCCTGGTCAGCGCAGCCGAGCTCTCGCCGATGGCGGGGGCCGACGCTCATTCGGCGAGTGCGGCTTCTTCAGGCGGCCAGGAGGGCGATGCTCGGGAAATAGGCATTGTCGGCGCCGAAGAGGATGAGGTCTCCAGGGCCCATCGTGCCCAGGTTGAGGCGATCTGCAGTGAAGCCGAAGTGTTTCAGCGCCATAACCGGCGTGATCACGCCATCACCATGCTCAAGGAGGGGCTTGAGCATTATCCCAACGATTTCCAGCTGATACGGGCGCTCGCCGCGCTGGAAGCGACCCCTGACAACGATGAGCCCCGTGACGGCAGGGACGACGATCGAAGGCATCCGGCGGCATCGACATCAACATCCACGTTTGATGAGACGCCGGCGCTGGCGCCGGCTTGGTCACTACAGACTTTCCCGGAGCAGGAAGAGGTCATTGAACCCGGGTACGGGACTGCATACGGCACCCACACGAAGAGCGCGGATGTTGCCATGACACCGTCCGCCGGGTTTCCACACGACTGGGCGCTGGAAGAGGTGGCGTTCGAGGGCGTCGATACGGATAATGAGCGCCCCGATGCCGGTCGTTCCCATCGTCACGCCTGACCAGGGCGTTTCGATCTCGATCCTTCAAATCCTTACATGAGGGCTGCCGGTCAGGAGTAGCTTGCTTCTCGCGGCCGGGCGTCCCTGCATTACCGAGTCACATGTCCCTTTTTACACGACTGGATGAAACCGAACGCGTCAGCGGCCGTATCGCGCTGGGGCTTGAGTATCGCGGTACGGCCTATCAGGGCTGGCAGCGTCTGGGCCATGGCCCCTCCCTTCAGGCCTCCCTCGAAAAGGCACTTTCCCGCATTGCACAATCGCCCATCGAGGTGATGTGCAGCGGGCGGACCGACAGCGGCGTTCATGCCACCCGTCAGGTCGTGCATTTTGATACCACAAGCGCTCGCACGCTCAAGGCCTGGGTCATGGGCACCAATGTCCATCTGCCGCGTGACATGTCGGTGCGCTGGGCGCGCGTCATGCCGTATGACTTTCACGCCCGCTTTTCAAGCCTTGCGCGCCGCTACCGCTACGTGATTCTCAATCAGCCCGTGCCGCCGGCACTGGATGCCGAGCACATGACCTGGCATCGAACCCCGCTGGATGAAAAACGCATGCATGAGGCGGCGCAGACGCTAATCGGCGAGCATGATTTTTCCGGCTATCGCGCCGCCGGCTGTCAATCCAGTACGCCCTGGCGCCATGTGCATTTCGTTGAAGTCACGCGTGCCGGGCCGCTGGTCGTGATCGATATTCAGGCCAATGCCTTTTTGCATCACATGGTGCGCAATATCGCCGGCGTGTTGCTGACCATCGGTGATAAGCGACGCGATATTTCCCGGGCGCGTGACATTCTGGAAGGCCGGGATCGCACCCTTTCCGAGGCAACGGCGCCGGCACAGGGTTTGCACTTCGTGGATGTGTACTATGATCCACGCTTTGAGCTGCCCTCGGAGCCTCTGGGTCCGGCTGAGTTTTACTTCAGCGGCGAGTGGACCGGCGAGCGGACACTGCCTGCTTCGAACTATCAGCGGCCGGTCTATCGCGGTGAACCGGCAGGACACTTGTAATCGCCAGGACGTTTGTAATCGCCAAGACGTTTGTAATCGCCAGGACATCTGTAAATGCGAACCCGAATCAAGATCTGTGGACTGACCCGTGAAGCGGATGTCGATGCCGCAGTAGAGGCCGGCGCCGATGCGCTGGGCTTTGTCATGTGGCCCGGCAGCAAGCGGGCACTGACGGTTGAGCAGCTTGAGCGCCTGGCTTCACTAGTGCCGCCCTTTGTGACCCGGGTGGGGCTTTTTGTGGATCAGGAGCCCGATCTCATTACCGACTGCGCGCCCTGGCTCGACATGCTTCAGTTTCATGGCAATGAGCCGCCTGAAGCCTGCGACCTTTACGGCATGAGCTGGCTCAAGGCACTGCGCATGCGCGATGATATTGACCTGCATCAGGAAGCCGCGCGCTATCACCAGGCGCGCGGTCTGTTGCTGGATGCCTATCGCCCCGGCGTGCCCGGCGGTACCGGGGAAACCTTTGACTGGTCGCGTGTCCCGCACGATCCGGCGCTGCCGATCATTCTGGCCGGTGGCCTGACGCCGGACAATATTGCCGAGGCGATCCATCAGGTGGCGCCCCACGGCGTAGATATCTCCGGCGGTGTGGAAGCCAGCCCCGGGTGCAAGGATCATGACCTGATCAGACGCTTCATTGATCGAGCGCAGGGCGCTGACCGCTCCCCGGCCGCGTCCTGAGCCTGATGCTGACAGGCGGTGGCGGGGGCTATGCGGGTATCGTTGTACGCCGGGCTGGCCCTCGCTACCGTCGATGATTGATAATGGGGGAATGCGCCACATGCCTTTTTTGGCGCGCCCATTTTAAAAGACTGACCATCAACGATATGGAAGCCCTTTCTCGATGAGCTGGCTCGACAAGATTGTTCCTTCAATGGGGCGTACTGCCCGTACCGATCGTCGCAACAACATCCCCGACGGCCTGTGGCGTAAATGTCCCAATTGTGAGGCTGTCCTTTATCGGCCCGAGCTTGAGCGGCATCACAATGTCTGCCCCAAGTGTGATCACCACCTGCGCCTGAATGCACGTCGTCGTCTTTCCTGGTTTCTGGACAGCGACGGCCGCGAAGAGGTGGCCGCTCAGCTTGAGCCGGTGGATCGTCTCAAGTTTCGTGACTCCAAGAAGTACAAGGATCGTCTGGCCGGCGCGCAGAAAGCGACCGAAGAGAAGGATGCCCTGGTCGTCATGAAAGGCTCGCTGGACGGCCTGCCGGTCGTGGCCGTGGCGTTCGAGTTCGAGTTCATGGGTGGCTCCATGGGCAGCGTGGTCGGCGAGAAGTTCGTGCGCGCCGCCACGATTGCCCGGGAAGAGAAGCGGCCGCTGGTCTGCTTTGCCGCGTCCGGCGGCGCGCGCATGCAGGAAGCCCTTTTCTCGCTGATGCAGATGGCCAAGACCTCGGCGGCGCTGGAGCGTCTCAGCGGCGCCGGCATCCCCTATATCTCGGTGCTGACGGACCCGGTCTTTGGCGGCGTATCGGCCTCGCTTGCCATGCTGGGCGATCTCAACGTTGCCGAGCCCAACGCCCTGATCGGCTTTGCCGGCCCGCGTGTCATCGAGCAGACCGTGCGTGAAAAGCTCCCCGAGGGCTTTCAGCGCAGCGAGTTCCTGCTGGAGCACGGCACGGTTGACATGATCATCCATCGCAGCGAGATGCGTATCCGGCTGGGGCGTATCCTGCGCACGCTGACCGATCGTCCCTCCGAGCCTGCCGTCACCATGCTGGAAGACGTGGAAGGTGATGATGGGGCACCCTACAGCGCCGAGCCTGCACGCTGATCACCATGTCACGTACATTGACACAGTGGCTGGCCCACCTGGAACGGCTGCATCCGGTCGCCATCGATCTGGGGCTTGAGCGCATTCGTACCGTGGCCGAGCGTCTGGGGCTGTTGTCCGCCCCCATCGCCCGGCAGGTGGTGACCGTAGCCGGCACCAATGGCAAGGGCTCGACCGTGGCCATGGTCGAGGCCGTGGCGCAGGCCCATGGTCTGAGTACGGCCAGCTATACCTCACCGCATCTGCTGCGCTATAACGAGCGCCTGCACCTTGATGGGGAAGAGGTCAGTGATGACGCCCTGATCGATGCCTTCGAGCGCATCGAGGCCGTACGCGCGGATACCGGGCTGACCTACTTCGAAATGGGGACGCTGGCGGCACTGGTCATCATTCGTGACCGGGCGCCGGATATTGCCATTCTGGAAGTGGGGCTGGGCGGTCAGCTGGATGCCACCAATATCATCGATGCCGATGTCGGCATCGTCACCAGCGTGGCGCTGGATCACGCCGATTTTCTCGGCACTGATATTGAAAAAATCGGTACCGAGAAGGCCGGCATCCTGCGTGCCGGCCGACCGGCCATTCTGGGCAGTCGCCGGATGGTGGCCAGTGTGGCGGCACATGCCGCCTCGCTGCCGGTGTCGCGTTGTCTGACGCTGGGTCAGGACTTTGACTGGCATCGCGATGACAACGGATGCTGGCAGTGGCAACGCCCGGACGAGACCGCTGCGTCGGCACTATCGCCACTTCCCGACCCGGGCCTGCCGCTGGACAACGCCGCCAGTGCGCTGACCGCGCTCGAGGCTCTGGGTCTGTCGCTTGACGCCTCGCGGCTGGCGCAGGCCTTTTCCGGCATGTGCCTGGCCGGGCGCATGCAGCGCATCGGCCGTTACTGTCTGGATGTAGCGCACAACCCGCACGCCGCCACCTACGTGGCCGATCAGCTAATGCTGCGGCCCGTGACGCGGCGCGTGGCACTGCTGGGTATGCTGGGCGACAAGGACGCCGAAGGGGTGGTCGAGGCGCTCTGGCCGGTCGTGGATGACTGGCTGGCGGTGACACTGTCAGGGGCACGTGCGCGGGGTGGTGAGACGCTGGCGGAACTCATTCGTGCCCGTGGCGGGCAGGTCATTGCCGTGGCCGAGAGCCCGACAGCGGGTATCGACTGGCTGGAACAACATTCACAACATGATGACGTACTGGTTTGCGGCTCCTTTTTTACCGTGGCAGAAGCACTGGCTCGGCTCGAAAGGGGCGAGGGAACCGCGTAACAAGGAGAGAGTCGCATGAAATACGGCATGCGTGAGCGCATCAGCGGTATCGTCATTATCGTGGCACTGGCCCTTATCCTGCTGCCCATCCTGTTTGGCGGCTCAAGTGATGAAGAAGAAAGCACCGACGACTCGTCGGTCACCATCGAACAGCCCATCGAGATGTCACAGCGCGATGTGGCGGCGCCGCAGTCGCCACTGGCCGACGATGAAGGCCGCGCTGATAACATGAACGAGCGCCCCGGCCAGGCCAGTCAAAGCAATCAGCTGTTCCCGGACCGGCAGCGTGAATCGACGCCTGCCCAGGCGCCGGCCCGTAGCGAGCCGTCAGCACCACAGACCGACTCGCGTGATACCAGTACCACACGCGCCAACAACGGTAGTGGGTCCTCGACCAGCAGCACCGCTTCTTCGGCCAGCAGCAGTCGGTCTGCGACCACCTCGCGGGACAGCAATGGCGGCAGCACGCAGCGTCAGACACAGCAGCGCAGCGATGACTCTTCGGGTGATCCGATCATGGCCGCGGCCAATCGTAACAGCGCCAGCGCCTCACAGCCCTCCGGCAGCGGTGGCTGGGCCGTACAGGCCGGCAGTTTCGGACAGCCCGAAAATGCCGATCGCCTGATCGAGCAGCTCAAGTCGCAGGGCTTTGCCGCCTACAAGCAGCCGCGCGGCGAACTCAACACGGTCTATGTCGGTCCCTTTGGGTCTACCGAGGAGAGCGAGCGGGCGCGCGCCGAACTGCAGGAGAAGGCCAATATCAAGGGGCTGATCGTTCGCCGTGAAGGTGGTCAGTGAGCTGGACCTGGATTGACTGGGCCTTTGTCATCATCCTGGGATTTTCGGTCCTGTCGGGGTTTGCGCGCGGCTTCATCCGCGAAGGGCTGGGGCTGGCAGCATGGATTGCTGCCCTGCTCGCGGCCCGCGCCCTGGCAGAACCCGCCGCCGGCCTTTTTTCCGACTATATCGACAGTCAACAAATACGATTGGTGATCGGCTTTGTGCTGGTGGTATTTGTTGTGCTGTTACTGGCCAACATGGCCATCAGGCTGCTCCACGCCATGATCGAATGGGTGGGGATGGGGTTTTTCAATCGGCTCCTGGGGGCCGCCTTTGGCCTGCTGCGGGGCGGTTTCGTTCTCATCCTGATTGCGGCCGTGGTCGGGCTGACGCCGCTGAGTCAGAGGGCCGAGTGGCAGCAGTCGACTTTTTTACCCTGGGTCGAGCAGGGGCGTGATATGGCCATCAGGCAGTATCAGCAGCTCGACAGGGATCAGTTCCTCATGGATGAAGCATCGCAGCGCGCTCGTGAACTGCAAGGGCATCTGCCAGCGCAGATGTCGCAATGATCAAGCGATCAGTACGGCCGGCACCACGCCGGCAATCACCGACAGCGAGGATGTAACGCATGTGCGGTATCGTGGGCCTGATGGCCAACTCGATGGTAAACCAGGCAGTCTATGATGCGTTGACGGTGCAGCAGCACCGAGGGCAGGATGCTGCCGGCATGATGACCTGGGACAACGGACGCTTTTTGCTGCGCAAGAGCAATGGCCTGGTGCGCGACGTTTTCCATACGCGTCACATGCAAAGGCTCAAGGGCAATATCGGCATCGGCCACGTGCGCTATCCGACCGCCGGCTCTGCCAGTGAGTCGGAGTCGCAGCCCTTCTATGTGAACTCTCCCTACGGCATTGCGCTGGTCCACAACGGCAATCTGACCAACTCCGAACAGCTGGTGGCCGAGCTTTTCAACGCCGATCTGCGCCATATCAATACCAGCTCGGATTCCGAGGTGCTGCTCAATGTCTTTGCCCATGAGCTGGGCAAGCAGGGGCACCATCTGGAAGCCGAAGACATCTTTGATGCCATCCGCCGGGTCCATCGTCGCTGCAAGGGCGGTTATGCGGCAGTATCGATCATCAATGGCAAGGGGCTGGTGGCCTTTCGTGATCCGCACGGCATTCGCCCGGTCGTATTCGGTCAACGCGACACGCCTGAAGGCCCGGAGTACATGATTGCCTCCGAGTCGGTGGCGCTGGATGTGGCAGGTTTTGAATTGATCCGCGATCTGGCCCCGGGTGAGGCCCTTTATATCGATATGGCGCGCAATCTGCATACTCAGCAGTGCGTTGAAAATGCCCGGCTCACGCCCTGCATTTTCGAGTATGTCTATCTGTCACGGCCGGATTCGATCATCGACGGTGCCAATGTGTATGCCACCCGCATGCGCATGGGACAAAAGCTGGCCGAGAAGATCAAGCGTGACTGGCCCGACAACGACATCGATGTCGTCATCCCCATTCCCGATACCAGCCGCACGGCTGCGCTGGAGCTGGCGCTGCATCTGAACGTGGCGTATCGCGAAGGCTTCATGAAAAACCGCTACATCGGGCGGACCTTCATCATGCCGGGGCAGACCCAGCGCCAGAAGTCGGTGCGTCAAAAGCTTAATGCCATCGATATCGAATTTGCCGGCAAGAATGTCCTGCTGGTGGATGACTCCATTGTGCGCGGCACCACCTGCAATGAAATCATTCAGATGGCGCGGGAAGCAGGGGCCAAAAGTGTCTATTTTGCCTCCGCCGCGCCGGCCGTGCGCTACCCCAATGTCTACGGCATCGACATGCCGGTGGCCATGGAGCTGATTGCCTTTGATCGCACTACTCAGGATGTGGGTGAGCTGATCGGGGCTGACCGGCTAATCTATCAGGATCTTGACGATCTCAAGGAAGCCGTCAGGGAGATCAACCCGACCCTTGAGGAGTTTGACTGCTCGGTCTTTGATGGTTGCTACGTGACCGGCGATATCGATCCGGACTATCTGGCCCGCCTCGAGATTGCCCGCAGCGATGCCGCCAAGCAGCAGTCCAGCGGCGGCCATGCGCAGGTGGATCTGCATAACGATGTCGAGGAAGTTGACTGATCTTCGCGCCCGCGGCAGGGTAAGACAACGCTGAAGGGGATTCATTGAATGACCGGGCCACGCGCCCGGTCATTTTGTTCATGACGATTACGGCCGAGGCTGCCGCGGGCATTGTTCAAGGGATGCCACGGCCTTCGACCATTCAAGGAAGCCACCATGTTCGAGAAAGACGCCCAGAATGATCACCTGCATCCGGATACGCTGGCCATTCGGGCCGGCCATCAGCGTACTCATGAGCAGGAGCACAGCGAACCGATCTTTCCCACCTCAAGCTTTGTCTACGAAAGCGCAGCCGAAGCGGCGCGCAAGTTTTCCGGCGAAGAGGCGGGCAATGTCTACTCGCGCTTTACCAACCCCAGCGTACAGACCTTTGAAGCGCGTCTGGCCGCGATGGAAGGGGCCGAGGCCTGTGTGGCGACGTCTTCCGGCATGGCGGCCATCATGTCGACCGTGCTCGGGCTGCTGGAAGCCGGTGACGAGATTGTCGCCTCGCGGGCGCTGTTCGGCTCCACGGTCAGCCTGTTTGCCAAATACTTTGGCAAGTTCGGCGTGGTGACCCATTTTGTCGAGCTCTCTGATCTGGAGGCCTGGAAAGCGGCCATGACGCCGCGCACCAAACTGCTCTTTGCCGAGACGCCGTCCAATCCCCTTTCCGAGATTGCCGATATTCGCGCGCTGGCCGATATCGCGCATGAGCATGGCGCCTGGCTTGCCATCGACAACTGCTTTTGTACCCCGGCGTTGCTGCGCCCGATGGAGCACGGCGCGGATCTGATCATCCACTCGGCCACCAAGTATCTGGACGGGCAGGGGCGTGCCATTGGCGGCGCCGTGGCCGGCCGTGCCGATCTGGTGAAGGAAGTGCACGGTGTGGTGCGTACCTGTGGTCCGAGCATGAGCCCCTTCAATGCGTGGATTTTCACCAAGGGGCTGGAAACGCTGGGGCTTCGCATGCGCGCACACTGTGACAACGCCCTGGCGCTGGCGCAGTGGCTCGAGGCGCATCCCGGCGTTGAAAAAGTGCACTATAGCGGGCTGACCTCGCATCCGCAGCACGAGCTGGCCGCGCGTCAGCAGAGTGGCTTCGGCGCCGTGCTGGGTGTGGAGGTGAAAGGCGGTCGTGAAGGGGCCTGGTCAGTGATCGATGCCACGCAGCTCCTGTCGATTACCGGCAACCTGGGGGATCTCAAGACCACCATCACCCATCCGGCCACCACTACGCACGGGCGTTTGAGTGATGAGCAGCGTGCCACGGCCGGCATTACGGAAGGGTTGATCCGCATTGCGGTCGGTCTTGAGCATCTCGAGGACATCAAACAGGATCTGGCGCGCGGGCTGGACGCACTGTAAAACGGGGCGGTGCCATCAGGGCTTCAGGCGGTGATTGAAGCCCTGAGGCACCGGTCAGTCTCAGGCCATCGGGTCATAGCCCTGCAGCATGCCGATCCGCGGCATGTTGCGCTCCCATACAGGGGGCTCTCCCACCACCTCCTGCAGGCACTCGATAAAGCGCTGGGTCTTGAGCGTCATGAACTCCCGATGCGGGTAGACCATGTAGATATCGGGACTGGGCGCCAGGCGCAGCTCGGGCAGAATCGGAAACAGCTTGCCGTCCCGGAAGGCGTCTTCAAGCATGAAGGCTGGCATGACGCCATAGCAGAGCCCCACCAGCATCGCCCTGACCATGACCTCGGGATCATTGGTGCGAAAGCGGGCATTCAGCGCGCCGCGCACAACATGATTGCTCTCGTTGTAGTAGTGGAGATAATCCAGCGAAAGGTCGTCACGCGAATAGGCGGTGGCCGGTAGTAATAGAAGCTCATCGACGCTTTCGGGCAGCCCGTGTTTTTGAACGAATTCCGGACTGGCGCAAATGACCTGGTGATTGCGTGCCAGGGGGCGGGCAATCAGTGAAGAATCCTGCGGCTCGCTGATGCGAATGACCAGATCATAGCCGCCGGCGATCACATCGACGTAGCCATTGTCGAGCTGGAGCTCGACCCGTATGTCATTGAAGCGTCTCATGAAAATACCGGCGGCCGGCGCCACGTAGCGTCTGCCGAAATCCGTCGGCGCATTGATGCGCAGCACGCCTCGCGGGGCACTCTGGTAGGCCTCTGCCACATGGCGGGCATCCTCGAGCGCGGTGCGCAGGCTCAGGGCGCGCTGGTAGATCTCCCTGCCGGCGTCGGTCAGATGCACCACGCGGGTCGAGCGATTGAAAAGCCGCACTTCCAGTTCTTTTTCAAGATGGCGGATCTGGCGTGAGATGACCGAGCGATCGACATGACGAAGATCGGCCGCGCGCGTGAAGCTTCCGGCATCGACCACCTCGGCAAGGAGTAAAAGACGGCTGGACAGATCCATGGATGCTTACAATCTCCTGCGGGAATGTTGCGCTTTCCACAACACAAAGTTGTTATAGAGTGCATCGATCAGAAGTGCTTTCAGGCGGAGAATATATCTATCGATACGGGCGCTGCCGGAGGCAGCCCCGAGATATACCACACTGAAAAGGGACATGACATGACACGCACACTTCTGATCGCCGCACTCTCGCTGACCACACTGATGGCGCAACAGAGCATGGCCTCGACCGCCGAAGGCGATTTCATGAAAGCCAATAACGCGGCTGCCCTGAATACCGACAGCAGCACGCTTTCGCGTTCGGCCGTCAACACTGCCAGCGGTCTGACCGGCACCTATTACGCCGCTCAGGGGGCACCGCATCGCTTCCAGTTCAATGTGGAAAACGATGGCCGGGTTCAGCTCGCCAGCCGTTCGCTGGCAGGCACGCACAACGCCGCCTATCGCCTTAATGCCCTGGTTCTGGATCAACAGGGACAGGTGGTGGCCAGCAGCGCCAGCGATGTGCAGGGTGATTTCAGCATCGACAGTGCTCTGGACGCCGGGCAGTACACCCTGGTGGTGGATGGCAATACCACCCAGAGCCGTTCAAGCTCTGACAGCAGCTACGAAATCCTCACTTCGCTGTAACCCGAAGCCTCCCGTCATTGACGGGCGGTCAGGAAAGAATGATCGAAGCTGTCAGGGAGGCATGATCGGAAAAGCAGGCACAGCCTGCTTTTTTTTGTGCATAAGGTTAGACTGCGCGCCGCATTCACGTTCATCCCATCAACTCTGGAGGTGCTGTGGCATCGCCCCAAACCCGAGAAATGGGTAAAACCCTCTGGCGTCAGACCCTGCCCATGGCCATGGGTGTCATGGCGCTGCTGGGCTTCAATCTGATTGACAGTATTTTCATCGCCCGCCTGGGCACCCAGCCGCTGGCAGCGCAGTCGTTCACCTTTCCGGTGGCCACGGTCATCATTGGGGTACAGGTCGGCTTTGGCATTGCCATTGCAGCGTTGATATCACGGGCGCTGGGCGCCGACGAGCAGGCTCGTGCCCGGCGTCTGGGCAGTCTGGTACTGCTGGGCGGCAGCGCTGCCATGCTGTTGCTGCTGCTGGTGCTCTGGCTGCTGGAATCGATCATCTTTCGTCTGCTGGGGGCCAATGAAGAAATTCTGGCATTGATCAATCAGTACTGGGGCCCCTGGCTTCTGGCCAGCTGGATCGGCGCGCTGCTGTATCTGGGCTACAGCCTCTTTCGCGCCCATGGAGAAACGCGTCTTCCCGGGCGCATGATGGTGCTGACGAGTCTCATCAATCTGGTACTGGATCCCATACTGATCTTTGGCGTGGGGCCCTTCGAGGGCTGGGGTCTGGCGGGGGCGGCCTGGGCGACGCTGATTGCCTTTTCCATTGGCCTTGTGGTTCTGGCACGAAGTCTTGCCCGGCGCGACTGGCTGGCCGATACGGGTCTTCGCGAGGAGGCCCGCAGCTCGCTGGGGCGCTTTATGGGGGTTGCACTGCCGGCCATGGCCTCCCAGCTGTTGCCGGCGGTCTCGGCGCTGGCGGCCACCGGGATCGTGGCGCGACTCGGCGAGGCCGCGGTGGCCGCCTGGGGGCTAGCCGCGCGTCTGGAAACCTTTGTCATTCTGGTGGTGCTGGGATTGACCATGTCCCTGCCGCCCTGGCTCGGGCGCAGCTATGGGGCCGGACGCTGGCAGGAAATCCGGGCGCTTATGAATCTGGCGGCACGCGTGGTGCTGATCTGGCAGCTGCTACTGGGTCTTTTGTTGAGTGCGCTTGCCATGCCGCTGGCAGGTCTTTTGGCTGGTAATGACGAAGTACGCGGCATGCTGGCAACGCTTTTGTATTTCATGTTGCCCAGCTACGCCTTTTTAGGGATCTGCATGCTGGTGGTGTCGGCCTGCAACGCACTGGGCTGGCCGCGTCGGGCCGTGACGGTCTCCTTCATGCGTCTTTTTGTCTGCTATCTGCCCTGTTTGAGCCTGGGGGCCTGGCTGGGCGGCTTCATGGGTCTGGGCATTGGCGCTGCCGTAGGCAATGTGCTGGCCGGCGTGCTGGCCTGGTGGAGCTATCGCCGCATACTGGGCGACAAGGGGCGTGAGCCGGAAGGTGCCGTCCCGGTCGGATGACATGAGCATCCTGCGTAAACGTCCGGCGTGAAAGAGGGTCGGCGTTGTGTTTATAGTATTAGTACTCTTTCATGGCTGATATTGCGGAGGCGGATATGCGCAGGAGTCCCAGAGGATATCGCAATGGGCTGTCGGGGCTTGCCGTCGTGGTGATGCTCTCGGGCTGTGCTCAGCACTCGGCACAGGAAAACGGCGTCACCCAGGCCGGCGACTCATCTCTGGCCAGTGGTAGCGTGCAGGATGTCGATCGCGTCTTTGAGCAGGCAAACGCCGATCCACGCAGCGGCCTCGACGCTCTGGATCTTGAGCGCATCGGCCTTGGCAATTACTGGAACATGCTGGATGAAAACGGCGACGGGCAGGTCTCGCGTCAGGAATTTCGACGGCGTTTTGACGACCCTGCCATCCAGCGCCAGCTGCAGATGACGGCGCCATCTTCACAGCAGGGGCGCTTGGAGCCGGGAACGGCACCTGCGACATTGAGCACGCCCTCGGCGGCGGCCTGGGGTGTCGCGCCCCCCGAGACATCGCCCGAGTCAGAGACACCGGGGGCGTCGACCGACAGCCGTAGTGAGCAGGCGCTGTCCCCCTGAGAAGGCCAGACATGAAAAAAGCGAGCCATCAGGCTCGCTTTTTTTGTAACCATCCCCGGAGCTTATTTGACGACCGTGGCAATGGCGCGCGCCACGTATTCCAGCGAGTCTCCGGAGAGCCCGGCAATGTTGGCACGTCCCGAGCCGACCATGTAGATGCTGAACTCATCGCGCAGTCGTTTGACCTGTGCCTGCGTCAGACCGGTGTAGGAGAACATGCCCCGCTGTTCGGCGATAAAGGCAAAGCGCTCTTCAAGACCGTGCGGACGAAAGGCGGCCACAAAATCACTGCGCAGACCGTTGATACGCCCGCGCATCTCGGCAAGCTCCTGTTGCCACTGCTCGGTCAGCGTCTGCGAACCCAGGATCTCGGCGACGACTGCCGCACCGTGAGAGGGCGGTGTGGAGTAGTTCTCGCGAGCGGCAATGGCGATCTGGGTGCGTACGTTCTGCATCTGCTCATGATCAGCGGCCAGTACCATCAGTGAGCCGGTGCGTTCGCGGTAGAGGCCAAAGTTCTTCGAGCACGAGGTCGTGATCAGCAGTTCATCGAGCGCCTCGACAAACAGACGTACGCCAAAGGCGTCCTGATCCAGGCCGTCACCAAAACCCTGGTAGGCAAAATCGATCAGCGGCAGCAGTCCGCGCGATTTGACCACTTCCAGAATCTCGCGCCACTGATCTTCTGACAGATCAAAGCCGGTCGGGTTATGGCAGCAGGCATGCAGCAGCACGATATCGCCTTCAGGCACTTCCTCGAGGGCGGCCAGCATGGCCTCGAAGTCCAGACGATTGTCGGCGTTGACGTAAGGGTAGCGTTTGACCTCGATGCCGGCAGCTTCAAAGATGGCCGGGTGATTGGGCCAGGTCGGGTCGCTCAGCCAGATGGCTCGATTCGACAGGTGCGACTTTAAAAAGTCGGCGGCCAGGCGCAGGGCACCGGTGCCCCCCGGGGTCTGGGTGGTGCTGATCCGCCCGGCGCTCAGCGCTTTAGAGTCTTCACCCACCACCATTTTGGTGACCGCCTCGGTATAGCGCGTATCGCCATGCGAGCCAATGTAGCTTTTGGTGGCTTCCTGCTGATAAAGCTGCTCTTCCGCCTTTTTGACCGTGGCAAGCACCGGGGTACGGCCCTTGTCGTCACGATAGACACCGACCCCGAGATCAACCTTTTGCGGGTTGGTGTCCTGTTGATAGGCCTCGATCAGGCCGAGGATGGCGTCCCCGGGAACTCGCTCGATACGCTCGAACATCTTGAATGACTACCTCGTCGGGTTGGCGGTCATGAATGAATAGGCATGTAGGTGGCACACGAGAAATAATGCCACTGCAGGGCCGTTACTGCCACCGCCGATGACAGGGCCGACCCTGGCCCGCACGCGATGGCTAGCGAGGGGCGTCGTAGCGCCCGGGCCGACGTTTGGAAAAGACGATCTGCCAGAGCTGAAGATCCCGTGCCCTGAAGGCACCGGCGCAGCTGGCCAGATAGTAACGAAACATGCGCTGGGTACGCTCGTCGTAGGGCAGCGAGGGCCAGGCCGCCTCGATGTTCTCAAGCCAGGCCATCAGGGTACGGTCGTAGTCTGCGCCGAAATTCTGCCAGTCCTCCATGACCATTCTGTCCTCGGTGGGCGTCACGATCTGGGCGATTGAGGGCAGCACTCCGTTGGGGAAGATGTACTTGTTGATGAAGGGGTCAGCACCGATCTTCGAGTTGTTGGAACCGATGGTGTGCAGGACGAAAAGACCATCCGGCGCCAGCAGACGCTCCACGGTCTCAAAGTAGGTCTGGTAGTTCTTGTGCCCGACATGCTCGAACATGCCGATGGAGACGATGCGGTCGAAACTGCCCTGCAGATCACGGTAGTCCTCGAGCAGGATCTCGACATCCAGTCCTTCGCAGCGCTTTCGGGCAAGCTCTGCCTGCTCTTTGGAAATGGTGATGCCTGTGACGTGGACACCGTAATGGCGTGCGGCGTGTTCGGCAAAGCTGCCCCAGCCGCAGCCGATATCGAGTACCCGCATGCCGGGACGCAACTGCAGCTTGCGCGCGGCCAGATCCAGCTTGGCGACCTGGGCTTCATGCAGGGTGGTGGCCTCTTTCCAGTAGCCGCATGAGTAGCACATGGTTTCATCCAGCATGGCCTCGAACAGGTCATTGCCGAAATCATAATGCTGCTCGCCCACCATGAAGGCGCGTGTTTTGCTCTGCAGGTTGGTCAGGCTGGTCTGAAGCTGATAGAACAGCTTCTCGCGACGGGTATGGGCACGATCGCCCAGGTTGGCCAGTAGAACGCGCTCGATGAACTGGTCAATGCGCTCACATGTCCACCAGTTGTCCATGTAGGATTCGCCCAGTCCCAGCGACCCCTGGCGCACCACCCGACTATAGAAATCGGGGTTATGGATCTGCAGGTCCCAGGGCTTGTTGCCGTTGAGCGCCACGCCCGTGGGCTCAAGCCATCCTTCGATCAGACGGCGTGAGCGTGTATCAGTATTGGTCGTTGAATTGTCAGCGGTATTGCTGGTCATGACATTCTCCCCTGGTAATGGTTCATTACCCCCACAATGCCTCCCTGAATATGAGCGGGTGACATACCTGCCTATGTCAAAGGAACCCTTGAGTGTGGTTTTCTTGCATCAGCCTTAAAATTTAATCGACAATTCTCCATTTTTCAGCCCTTGTTTCTATAAAGGAGGTTTACATTTCAACCCTGTCGTGAAGGAGAAACTGCATGAAGGTCATGATCGATCTATGTGTTGTGCCGCTGGGTGTTGGTGTTTCGGTGGGGGCCTATGTGTCGGCCTGTCAGGAGGTCATCGAGCAGGCAGGACTCACACATCAGATGCATGCCTATGGCACCAACATTGAAGGGGAGTGGGAGGAGGTCTTTGAGGTGGTAAGGCGATGTCATGAAGTGGTTCATGACATGGGAGCGCCACGCATCACGACCTCCATGCGCATCGGAACGCGCACGGATCGTGAGCAGAGCATGTCAGACAAGATCGAGAGCGTGCAGACGCATCGCCAGGACGGCAGGGGGGATGTCAGTGACAGCGAAGCGTCAGGGTGACGTGCCGGATATCGCCTTCCGGGGTGGCGGCTTCCAGGGCGTCCGTAGTGGAGCTGGCGTCGGAGTCGTCGTCCATGGTGGCCATGGCAGGTGGGGTCACCTCCATGTCCACCATGCTGGCCTGTCGGCCACCGCGCGCGCGACACTGATGTTGTCCGGTCTCCATGGCATTGGCTCGGGCCGTGGGTTCATCAGTGGCACCGGCGCTGACGGTCAGGATTCTTTCTGACGGCCCCTCCTGTTGAGTAGCGCTACAGGCTGGCAGCAGACCGGGCAGTAACAGCATGCCAAGGCAGGCGAGCGCAGGTCTGATGACAGAAGAAGGGGCACGCATGGTCAGAGTACTCCCACGGAATTTTCGAAACCGTCAAGATCGGTCAGCCAGCGCTGTGCATGCTGGGTCAGATGCTGTGTCAACGCTTCCAGTATATTCCCCCCCTGACGCCAGTAATGCCAGTAGAGCGGCACGATAACGTCAGAGCTGCTTTCAAGATCCACCAGCTCCCCACGCTCGATGGCCGCCTGCGCCTGGATTTCGGGCACCAGACCATAGCCGATGCCGGATCGAATCATCTGATAGAACCCTTCAGAAGAGGGGCACAGGTGATGCGGAAACGGCACGGTCACGCCATGGTTGGCAATGTAGCGCTGCTGAAGGCGATCATCGGGGCCAAAGACTACTGCCGGTGCTTCGGCAAGCGCAATGCGATCCAGACCATTGGGGAAGTAGCGCTTCACGAAGTCGGGCGTGGCCAGCGGGCGATAGCGCATGCCGCCAAGCGGGCGGGCGCGGGCCCCCTGAATCGAGCGTGGCGTCATGCATAGACAGGCAGCGACCTCGCCATCACGCATGCGCTTGAGCGCTGCTTCCTGATCCTCGACAACCAGGTCAAACAGCACGGTATGCTCACGAAAGAAATCCTCTACCGCCTCGGCCCACCAGGTGGCCAGGCTGTCGGCATTGAGCGCGATGCGCAGACGCTGTTCGCGATCACCGAGTGAGGGCACATAATCGAGCAGATCATGTTCCAGTAGCCGAACCTGCTGAATATGGTTAAGCAGTCTTTTGCCCAGATCGGTGGGAGCAATGCGTGGCGCACGGATCAGGACCGGCTGGCCCAGGCGCGCCTCCAAAAGCTTGATTCTCTGCGATACCGCGGACTGGGTCAGTCCCAATACCTGAGCGCCGCGCTCAAAGCCTGCCTGGTCCACAACGGCGCCAAGCGCCTCAAGAAGTTTATAGTCGAGCATAACGCCTGCTAAGCCGCTTTATATG
The DNA here is from genome assembly GCF_003385845.1 of Kushneria indalinina DSM 14324. Classification (GTDB taxonomy): domain Bacteria; phylum Pseudomonadota; class Gammaproteobacteria; order Pseudomonadales; family Halomonadaceae; genus Kushneria; species Kushneria indalinina. The sequence goes on from NZ_QRDJ01000006.1 coordinate 687,639, forward strand.
AGGTTCCATCCAACAGCCCTATAGAATAGAGCATGTAACAGGCAGGTGCTTATGAGCACGATCCGATACGCCAGCCCGGGCGCCGTCATCAAAACGACGCCACGGACGGCAGGAAGGCGCCCAGAAGCACAAGACCCGTTTCCAGAAGCCAGCCGGTGGCCCGGAGCAGGCCTTTTGGCCGGTCAGGCCGGGGTGTGGGAGACGAATTGTCCCCGCAGTCAGTTCGTATGGAATGACGACGCGCCAAGCGCCCAGTTGACCAGGACGCCCGCATCCACGCTGATGGTGCCCGGCGTGTAAGTGGCGCTGTCGGCCTGTTCACTACGCGCCGTGGCCATCATCATCGGACGAAAGACCGGTGCTCGGGTTTCCTGAATACGCTCGACATCGCCCAGCGTCACGGACAGGGTCTCCGCCATCAATTCTGCCTTGTGCCGAGCACGTAGCAGCGCCTTTTGAAGCGCCCTGTCCTCAACGCCTTCCCGATCGCTGACGTCATAGCGAATACCTGCCAGACGATCGATGCCGTTGGCAAAGAGGGCATCGATGATATCGGGCAACGATGTCAGGTCGTTGATGTCGATATCAAGATTGCGCTCGATGATCACGCGCTCAAGCAGTGGGGCATTCTGATCATGTTGCTGCAGCTGCTGTTCGTTGCGCACGCTCAGATTGCCGGCATGCAGGTGATCATCATCAATACCCAGCTTTCGCAGCGCGTCGATCAGAGCGGTGCTGCGTTTTTCCAGCTGCTTACGCGCCTGAGGCGTGGCATCGTCATCGCGTTCGCTGCCCATCTCCACCAGCGGGGTCGCTTCTACCAGTACCGCATTCAGGGTGGCCCGGTCGGGCCGCACATCGATACTGGCTTCGGCCTGGACCTCGATCTGAGGTGGTACGTGTGACTCTGCGGCCAGAGCCGGCATCACCGGCAGACTCATGGCGATTAGTGCCAGACACGCTGGAAGGCGCAGTGAGACGGGCATGGGGCGATGCTCCACACAGGGCGCCATCGGCGCGGGAAAAGGACGATACTGGTTCACGACAGACCGGAAATGACCTCGGGGGCCAATACTGCGTGAGATAGTAAAGAGGCTGCGGCATGAAGTACAACGCTCTTTGCGTACCATCCCTTGCCGGGTTGAAGAAAAGCGCCTGTCGGTTTGAGGGGGATTTGCCTCATTGAGTCTACGCGATCATGATGAGCGCGACGGGCGCTGCCCCGAACCCTCGTTTTCGATCGGTCAGGACGATACATCAGAATGCATGTGAGTAAACAATGGTTTGCCGGTCTGGCGCTGGGCGTGCTGTCCGTGTCGGCGCAGGCCGATATTACGGTGCACGATATTGAAGGCCGTGACGTCACACTCGACAAACCGGCAGAGCACATCGTGCTGGCGGAAGGGCGTCAGTTGATTGCACTGTCGCTGCTGGACAAGGACCCGGCACACTGGCTGCTGGGCTGGGGCAGCGACATGAAGCGATCGCCCGAGCTTTATGACATCTATCGCCAGCGTGCGCCGGCACTTGATGACCTGCCCATCGTGGGCGACGGGCCGGGACCGGGCAGCATCTCGGTGGAAAAAATCATTTCGATGAACCCTGATGCGGTCGTTTTAAGCCGCTCGCAGGTGCCGGTATCCCAGGGGCAGGAACTCATGCATCAGCTGGATGCGGCCGGCATTCCCGTTGTGTTTATCGATTTTGCCACCGACCCGCTGGATGACACCGTGCCCAGCCTGCGTGCGCTGGGCACGCTTCTGGGACGCGAGGATCAGGCCGAGCGCTTTATCAGCTTTTACGAACAAAAGCGTCAGGCCGTCCTGGATCGAGTCGAAGATGACTCGGATACCGACAGGCCTACGGTGATGATCGAGGCCCATGCCGGCATGAATGAGTGCTGCAATTCACCCGGGCAGGGCAGCTTTGATCACTTCGCCAGACGTTTGAACGTGGACAACATCGGCGCCGACGTGCTCAAGGGCAAGAGTGGCCGGATCGACCCCGAGTACGTGCTGACCCGTGATCCCGATGTCTATATCGCTACCGGCGGTGGTTACCTGCGTCGGGTCAATGGCCTGGTGCTGGGGCCGGACGTGGAGGAAAGCGAGGCGGCTCAATCCCTGAAGCGCATTCTGGAGCGCCCCCTGATCGGCCATTTGAGCGCCGTTGAAAACGGCCGGGTGCATGGTCTCTACCATCATCTGATCAACACACCGCTCAATATTCTGGTGCTGGAGCAGATGGCCAAATGGAGCTATCCCGACCGCTTTCAGGACATTGATGCCCGCCAGACGCTTGAAGAGATCAACGAGCACTACATCAGCGACCCGTTTACGGGAACACTGTGGGTTGATCTGAAAGGGTAGAACGGCGCCGGTGAGCAGCGCCGTATCTGCGGTTGCGCCTAGTAATCGAGCCCGCGTCGTGCCTTCAGGCCGTTGTTGAAGGCATGGCGGGTTTCCTGCATTTCGGTAATGGTATCTGCCATGGCCAGCAGCTCACGATGGGCGTTGCGCCCGGTCACGATCACGCTCTGCTCGACGGGGCGGTGTTGCAGGGCGTCCCTGACCGCCTCGATATCGAGATAGCCGAATTTCAGCATATAGGTGATCTCGTCGAGCACCACCAGATAGACGCCCGGGTCGCTCAGCATTTTTCTGGCATCCTGCCAGACCGCTTCACAGGCCTGGCGGTCGGTCTCGCGGTTTTGTGTCTCCCAGGTGAACCCGGTGCCCATGGTGGCCACCTGCAGGTTCGGGTCCTCCTGCAGGCGTTCGCGTTCGCCGCACTCCCACTCGCCCTTGATGAACTGAACCACGCCCACGCCATAGCCGTAGCCCAGCGCGCGCGTCACCGTTCCCCAAGCGGCGGTGGTCTTGCCCTTGCCGTTGCCGGTGAAGATCAGCAGCTGCCCGCGCTCTTCACTGGCGCCGGCGACCCGCTCATCCACGTGACTTTTCAGTTTTTCCATGGCGCGCTGATGGCGCGCCTGGCGTTGGTCGTCGTTGCTCATGTCAGGGTGTCCTGTTGTGAAAGCGAATGATCGTGGTCCATGGTCCTACATTGATAGAAACAGGCCCGCCAGCGAGGCGCTCATCAGATTGGACAGTGTCCCGGCAAGAATCGCTTTCGGCCCCAGCCGGGCCACATCGCCACGCCGTGAGGGTGCCATGACAGCCAGCCCGCCCATCAAAATGGCAATGGAGGAGATGTTGGCAAAGCCACACAGCGCAAAGGTGATAATGGCGCGCGTGTGTTCGCTGAGATCGCCTTCGAAGCCGGTAAAGGAGGCAAAGGCGACGAACTCGTTGAGAATCGTTTTCTGGCCGATAAAGTTGCCGGCCGCCACGGCTTCCGACCACGGCACGCCGATCAGCCAGGCCACGGGGGAGAAGATATAGCCCAGAATCAGCTGCAGGGTGAGATCTTCAAAACCAAACAGCCCGCCGATACCGGTAAGGATGGCATTGGCCAGCGCGATCAGACTGACAAAGGCCAGCAGCATGCCACCCACATTGAGGGCCAGCTGCACGCCGGTGCTGGCACCGGTCGCCGCGGCATCGATGACGTTGGCCAGCTTTTCATCGTTTTCGGCAGTGGAAACATTGGTGTCGTGTCTGGGCGTTTCGGTCTCCGGCAACATCATCTTGGCCATTAAAAGGCCACCGGGCGCTGACATGAACGAGGCCGCGATCAGGTATTGAAGGTCCACCCCCATCGCGGCGTAACCGGCCAGCACGCCGCCTGCAACGCTTGCCAGGCCGCCGACCATGACGGCGAAAAGCTCCGAGCGGGTCATGTTGGCGATAAAGGGGCGTATCACCAGCGGCGCCTCTGTCTGGCCGACAAAGATGTTGGCGGCTGCAGACAGCGATTCGGGGCGGCTGGTGCCCATCAGCTTTTGAATGCCGCCGCCGAGAATGTTGATGACCCAGCGCATGATGCCCAGGTAATACAGCACTGAGACCAGCGAGGAGAAAAAGACGATGACCGAGAGCACCTGGATGGCAAAGATAAAGCCATTGTTACCGCCGGCCAGCGAGCCGAAGAGAAATTCGATGCCATCGCCGGCGCTGTCGATGACCGTCTGAACACCACCTGACATTCCCAGCAGGACGGTCTGGCCCACCGGCACATAGAGAACAAACAGGGCAAAGCCGGCCTGCAGGACAAATGCCCAGAACACGGTGCGCAGACGAATGGCGCGGCGGTTTTCGGAAAAGATAAAGGCGACTGCCAGCACGAACACGATGCCAACCAGTCCCATCAGAATTTGCATGATCAGCAACTCCCGGTATGTATTATTGATTGTTCCAGGGAACAACGCTCTCTCGTATCGCTCGGGCGCTTTCGTATTGCCCGGACGCTTTGGCGCACACCTTACCAGATTGAAGTCTGAGCGCACGGGCAGTCACCGGCAGGCGCAGCGGACCCGCACAACGGCGCGCAATTATGGCCGGATTTGAAATTTGAATATACCTGAAGGTGATGGATTGGTAGGGTGGTCAGCTTTGCTATCAAACGGTGACCCCCCTTCATGTCTTCATCCGACTCCGCTCGAGTGCTCGGTCAACGTATCGTATTTGCACTCAGTGGCGGCCTGCTGGTGCTGTTTGTGACCGCCGCACTGATCGATATCGATACGGTCAGCAGCTGGATCGATACCGCCTTTGGCTGGTCAACCTACTGGTTTGGTGCCTACTGGCAGCTGTGGATGCTGCTCAATCTTGTCATTGCCCTGGCGCTGGCGCTGACACGCTATGGTGATGTGCGTCTGGGCGGCAACGACAGTGAAGTCACCATGTCGACCTTCAACTGGCACGCCGTGATTCTCTGCGCCCTGCTGGGTGGCGGGGGCGTGTTCTGGTCCACGGCCGAACCCATTTATCATTTCATGTCGACGCCGCCGGCCTTTGACGGCGTGGAAAGCGCCACACCCGCAGCCATCGGCCCGGCACTGGCACAGGGGTTTTTCCACTGGGGCTTCAGCGCCTGGGCCTGTCTGGGCACACTGTCGGCGCTGGTCATGATCCATGCGCATTACCACGGCGGCATTCGCCTGCGCCCTCGCGCACTGCTGTATCCGTTTCTGGGACAAAAGGTGGAAACCCACTGGCTGGGGATCGTGGCTGACGTTGTCTGCATTCTGGGCGTGGCGGCCGGTACCATCGGCCCCATCGGCTTTCTGGCCACCCAGCTTGCCTATTCGTTCAATACGCTGTTTGGCTGGGCTGACAGCTACACTCTGCAGCTGGCCATTCTGGGCGGGCTGGTGGTTATCTACACGCTTTCAGCCGCCACCGGGCTGTCGCGCGGCATTCAGTGGCTCTCCAACTGTAACGTCTGGATTGTGCTGGTGCTGTTTGTGCTGATCATGGTGGCAGGTCCGGGGACGTTCATCGTGCACTCCATGATGGAAGGTTTCGCCAGCTACCTGCACAACTTTGTCGGCATGTCGCTGACGCGGGGCAGCGAAAACGAAGCATGGCTTGGGCAGTGGACGCTCTTTTTCTGGGGCTGGTTTATCAGTTTCGTGCCCTCCATGGCCATGTTCGTGGCGCGCATTTCGAAAGGCCGTACCCTGCGGGAGCTGGTGATCGCACTGGCCATTACCGCCCCGGTGGCCACCAACATCTGGTTTGCCACGCTGGGGGGCTCGGGCATCTTCTATGAGCTTCAAAACCCGGGAAGTGTCTCGGACTCCCTGACCGCCGGTGGACTGCCTGCTGCGCTTTTGGCGGTGACCAGTCAGCTGCCGCTGGCGTTTATCATCGTGCCGGCCTTTTTGCTGCTGACTACCATTTTCGTGGCCACAACCGGTGATTCCATGGCCTATGCCATCGCCATGTCGGTGACCGGTGATGCCAGGCCGTCGGCATTTGTCCGTATCTTCTGGGCCATCTCCTTTGGCGTGGTCGCAGCACTGTTGCTGATGATGGGACAGGGAGGCATCAGTGCGCTGCAGTCCGTCATCGTCATTGCGGCCGTGCCGGTGTCACTGCTGCTGCTGCCGCTGCTATGGACCGGGCCGAGAGCGGCCTACGCCATGGCCCGTGAGCAGGGGATTGCCACCGAGAAGCGCCCTTCCAAAGGGTAACGAACGGGGTCTTTCCTGAGCCTCAATAAAAAAGCCTCGCAGCGTTGCGAGGCTTTTTTTATGGCAGGGCCAGTTGGTTATGGATGCTTGCCGGGCAGAATCACGACGGCAGGCGGCCGGGATTGCTGCTGTCACTGCGTCCCGGCGTCACGCGCTGCTCTTCGCGGGCCCGCTCTTCACGCTCGCCCGGCTGCATTTCCGGGGAGTCCGGATAGATCAGGCTGATCACGCGCTCGCCCGCTCGAGGCGCGAGGGTCGCGTCGGTGTGGACCACGCGCAGCCGGCCGTTGGCTGCCACACAAAAAAGAGGCATCAGCCGGCCATCGTGAATGCGACGATACTCTTCAAGACCAAAGCTGTCGGTCATTTTCGCCACCCGGATTTCGGCACCACCGGCCACCAGACTTGCCAGCTTGGCAAAGGTGGCCTCGTCATTGAAAAGCCGCGGCAGATGGCCCAGCGCACGATCCTGCTGTCGCTTGGCATGCTTGCTCGACTCTTCGGCCAGTCGAAAGACATTGCCATGGCCGAGCATGTGCTCAAAGTGCAGTGCCGCCAGATTGTTGAGCTCGCGGTAGGGAGACAGCGGCAGCAGGCGACCGATACCGGTCAGCTCCAGATGCTGGGTAGCATGCTCTGACAGGGGATTGCCGTAGTAGACCGGCAGACCGGCCATGCGTGCTTCCTGAACGGCGTCCCAGCTGGTGTCGGTCAGGCGTACGGTCCAGCCCATCGTCATCAGCTCGCTGGCAATGGCGCGAGCGACCGGGTTGGCACCGATGATGAGAAAGCCGGTGGGCTCGGGCTCGTTGACCTTGAGCGCCTTGACGATGGGCTTTGAAAAGAGACTCTGGATGACCACGGTGCCGATGATGACCAGAAAGGTGATGGGCACCAGCATCTCGGCGCCTTCAACGCCGGCCTGCTCGAGCTTGATGGCAAACAGCGAGGCTACCGCGGCGGCGACGATGCCGCGGGGCGACAGCCAGGCCAGCAGGGCCTTTTCACGCCAGTGAAGCTCGGTACCGATGGTGCAGACCCAGACGGTAATGGGGCGGGCCACAAACATGAGCACGCCCAGAAACACCCAGGCCGGCCAGTTCAGGGTCATCAGCTGCTCGGTGGTGATGCGCGCGGCCAGCAGGATGAACAGCCCCGAGACCAGCAAAACGGTCAGCGTTTCCTTGAATTCGATGATCGGTCGCACAGGGATCCCGCGCATGTTGGCCATCCAGATGCCCATGACGGTCACGGTCAAAAGCCCCGACTCTTCAAACAGCGCGTTGGAGCCGGCAAACAGCGTCAGCATGATCATCAGGGTGCCGAAGTTATGCAGCCGCTGCGGCAGCCAGTGATGACGCAGAATAAGCCCCCAGAGCCAGCCACCCAGCGCGCCCAGGCCGAACCCGAGACCGACGGTCTGGCCAAACAGCAGCACGGTATGGGATGCCGCCCCGTTTTCCTGACCCAGCGCCACGAATTCATAGATCAAAACGGCCAGCAGGGCGCCTACCGGGTCCACCAGGATGCCTTCCCAGCGCAGGATCTGGGAGAGATTGGCCTTGGCGCGTAGCGTCTGCAACAGCGGAATCACCACGGTCGGCCCGGTCACGACCAGCAGCCCGCCCAGAACGGCGGCAATCTCGAGCGGCATGTCCAGAAGCCACCAGGCGGCCACGGTGCCGATCAGCCCCGTAATGACCACCCCCCAGGTGATCAGGCGGATCACGGTGCGCCCATGGCCGCGCAGATCCTCATAGTTGAGCGTAAGACTGCCCTCAAAGAGAATTACTGCCACAGAGAGCGAGACCAGCGGAAACAGCAGCTCGCCCAGAATGGCGTCGGGGTCCAGCCAGCCGGTGACGGGCCCGGCGATCAGGCCGACAATCAAAAGAGGCAAAATGGCAGGCAGGTGAACCCGCCACGCCGCCCATTGACACATCAGGGACAGCAGGCCGATCAGGGCCAGATAGAGCGCAGCGTGTTCCATGCAGGAAGATTCCGATAGGGGTCGATAAGGGTGCGCAGCCTAGACGCAGGCGATGGCCGTTGCAATGGGGAGTGAAAGTGGCCGCCTTAAGGTGGCGGCCATTGATCGTCACAGTGACGCGTTGTGATGACGCAGGTGCGACAAAAGGGCCTGCATGGGATGTTCGAGCGTGACCTCGGAGAAGCGCCGGACCTGGCTTCGACAGGAGTAGCCGGTCACCAGCAGCCGGGTATTGTCTTCACCGGATTCCACAAGCGGCTGCCAGGACTGGCTGTAAATGATGCGCGACGTTTCCAGGTTGCGCGCCTCATGCCCGTAAGTACCGGACATGCCGCAGCAGCCCGTGGGCACCAGCTCAAGCTCAAGGCCAAAGGCGCTGAAGACCTGCTGCCAGGCCCTGGCGCTGCCGGTGGCGTTGGTCTTTTCGGTGCAGTGACTCAAAAGTCGATAGCGAACGTTCGACTTCGATGACGCGTCATTTGATGTCGGCGCCAGTGTTCCCGCCATGGAAAGCAGCCATTCTTGGGGCAATAGCACCTCGGGCACGGCGTCCTGGCCCAGCGCGTCGACATACTCCTGACGGTAGGTCAGGGTCATGGCCGGATCGAGACCGACCAGCGGCACCTCAAGACGGGCCAGTGATCGAAGCTGCTCGGCCTGGTGTCGTGCGGTTTTTGTGAATGCCCCCATGAAGCCCTGCACGTGCATGGGCTTGCCGTTGGGCAGATAGGGCGCCACGAAGACGCGTATCCCCAAAAGGCTCAGGCATTCGACAAATTGACGGGCAACACTGGCATCAAACCAGGAGGTGAAGGCGTCCTGTACCAGCACGACGCTGCGCGCCTTTTGCTGTTCGCTTAAAAGCCCGAGCGCGACCGGGGTCGCCTCGGCAATGCCCCAGGCGTGGAGCTGTTTGTGAAAGTCACTGTGTGAAAAGGTCGGGGCGTCCACCATGCCGATCCCGCGCGCCATGACGTGCTGTACCAACTTCTGGCGCAGCAGGAAATTGTACAGCGGCGCTACCGGTTTGAGCCGCGGCATCAGGGTTTCCATGCGCCCAATCAGATGATCGCGCAGTGGTCTGATGCGCCGGCCATGATAGAGCTCCAGAAAGCGGCTGCGAAAATCCGGCACGTTGACCCGTACCGGACACTGCCCGGCGCAGGACTTGCAGGCTAGACAGCCGGCCATGGCCTCGTGGACCTCATCGGAGAAGCGATCATCCCCCTTGAGCGTACGTCGCAGTCGTGCCGGCAGCGTTTTAAGACGCTGGATCGTGCCGGCCTGGCGCAGTTCATGTGCCTCGGCCAGTACATCATGGCCGGCTGCCTGCTCGCGTCGTAGCCACTCGCGCATCAGACTGGCGCGCCCCTTGGGCGAGTGAATGCGCTCACGGGTGGCCTTCCACGACGGGCACATGGCGTCGTTGGGGTCGTAGTTGTAGCAGGCGCCATTGCCGTTGCAGTAGACCGCGCTCTGGTAACTCTGCCAGACCCGCTCGTCGATGGTGCGATCGAGCTCGCCGCGTGTGGTAACACCATCCACGGTGAGCAGGGTGGCATCGCTTGCCGGCGGCGTGGCGATCTTGCCGGGGTTGAGCTGGTTTCTCGGATCGAAGGCGCCCTTGAGCTGCTGCAGGGCCGGATACAGGTCGCCAAAAAAGGCCGGGGTATATTCCGAACGAATGCCCTTGCCGTGCTCGCCCCACAAAAGCCCGCCGTAGCGCTTTGTGAGGGCGACGACCTCATCGGAGAGCGGGCGAATCAGGGCCGCCTGCGCAGGGTCCTTCATGTCGATGGCCGGGCGGACATGCAACACGCCGGCATCCACATGGCCGAACATGCCGTATTCAAGGCCGTGGCTGTCGAGCAGGGCGCGAAACTCACTGATGTAATCGGCGAGCTGCTCGGGCGGTACGGCCGTGTCCTCGATAAACGGAATCGGGCGCTTCTCGCCACGCACGTTGCCTAAAAGCCCCACGGCGCGCTTTCGCATGCCGTAGACCGTCGTAATACGCTCGCGGCCCCAGGCAATGGTATGGCCCAGGCGCTCAACGTCTCGGTTGTTTTCCAGCGCCTGTGTGAAGCGCTCGACACGACGCTGGAGTGATGCCTCATCGTTGTCGTTGAACTCCACCAGGTTGATACCCCGCACCGGTGCGGCGCCTTCCTCACCGGCCGGGAAGTATTGCGCCACGCCATCCCAGACGATGTCTTCCATGGCGAGCATCAGCACGCGGTCATCGATGGTCTCGATCGAGGTGGGGGCATCCGGGCTGTCATCGCTGCCCATCAGGGCGCGGGCATCGCGCAGGGCATCCATGAAGCCCGAATAGCGTACGTTAATCAGCGCCGAATATTTCGGCAGCGGCAGCACGTTGAGGGTGGCCTCGATTAGAAAGCTCAGCGACCCTTCGCTGCCACACAGCGCGCTGTTGAGATCTAAACGCCCGTCCTCGGTGCGCAGGTGGGCCAGATCGTAGCCGGTCAGGCTGCGGTTGAGCGGTGGAAAGACGCGCTTGATCTGTTCCTGACGGGTATCGATGATCTCACGCGCACAGCGGTGCACCTCACCGATACGGTCCGTGCGGGCGCACTGCGCTTCAAGCGCGGCGTGATCAAGCGGCCGGCTGACAAAACGCTCGCCGCCTACCAGGGCAACATCCAGTTCGAGCACGTGATGGCGTGTCTTGCCATAGGCGCGCGAGCCCTGGCCGCAGGCGTCGGTGCTGATCATGCCGCCGATGGTGGCGCGGTTGGAGGTCGAAAGCTCGGGGGCAAAGAAAAGCCCAAAAGGCTTGAGGGCCGCATTGAGCTGGTCCTTGACCACGCCGGCCTGAACGCGCACGCGGCGATTGTCCACGTCGATGTCGATGATGTGATGCATATAGCGGGTGACATCCACCACCAGGCCATCGGTCAGAGACTGCCCGTTGGTGCCGGTGCCGCCGCCGCGCGGGGCCAGCACCACCTCGGCGAACGCCTCTTCGCCGGCGAGCCCGGCCAGCAGGGTAATGTCATCGGCGTCACGCGGATAGACCACGGCCCGGGGCAGGCGCTGATAGAGCGAGTTATCGGTGGCCAGGACGATGCGGTTGGCATCATCTGCGGCGATATCGCCCTTGAAGCCGCGAGCCTCAAGGGTGTCAAGAAACTGCTGATAGCACTGCTCGAGCGCTGGGGTCTTAAGCTGTTCGGTCATGATCAAGTCTTGCGGCTGTGGTCTGTCGAAAGCGTGCGATTGTGCTGCGTCATCGGCTCGGGCAGCAGGCGGTGTGCATGTACTGTCTCACGGCGGGGCAGGCGGCTGTCGCCATCGTGGTTCGGTATGCGCATAATGCACTGGCAGTCATGCGGTTGCGGCAGATAAAGTGTCGTGGCTGGCTGCCGGCCAATAGTGTCGGGCAGCGTTATTTTTTACAATATGTTCCTTTTCCTGATTCCGCATCGTGCGCGCGCGATTGACGGACATTATTGTCACGAACCGACAGGATAGTCATGCTCGATCCCAAACTGCTGCGCAGCGACCCTGACAGCGTTGCCGCAAGCCTTGCCCGCCGCGGCTATGCCCTTGATGTTGACCGGGTCCGAACGCTGGAGACACGCCGTCGCGAGCTTCAGACCCGTACCGAAGAACTCCAGAACGAGCGCAATACCCGCTCAAAAGAGATCGGGCAGGCCAAGGCACGCGGTGAGGATATCGAGCCGCTGCTGGCAAGCGTCGGCAATCTGGGCGATGAACTCGACAGCGCCAGCCGTGAACTCGCTCAGGTGCAGGCTGAATTCGAGGAGATTGCCACCGCCATCCCCAACCTGCCGCATGAGAGTGTCCCCAATGGGCAGGACGAGGAAGACAACGTCGAGCTGCACCGCTGGGGTACGCCGCGCGAGTTTGACTTTACCGTGCGCGACCACACCGATCTGGGTGGCATGTACGGCTATCTCGACTTTGAACTGGCCACCAAAATTACCGGGTCTCGCTTTGCCGTCATGCGGGGGCCCATTGCACGGCTGCATCGGGCATTGGCACAGTTCATGCTCGATAAACAGACGCTCGAGCACGGTTATGAAGAAGTGGCCGTGCCCTACATCGTCAATCGCGACTCGCTTTTCGGTACCGGGCAGTTGCCCAAGTTCGGCGATGACCTCTTCAAGCTGGAAGGCGATCAGGAGTACTACCTGATTCCGACCGCCGAGGTGCCGCTGACCAATATCGTCCGCGACGAAATTATTGACGGTGCAAGGCTGCCGCTTCGCATGACCGCGCATACCCCCTGCTATCGCAGTGAGGCGGGTGCCTATGGCCGTGATACCCGCGGCATGATTCGCCAGCACCAGTTTGACAAGGTCGAGATGGTGCAGGTCGTGGATCCCGAGCATTCCTATGAAGCGCTTGAAGAGATGCGCGGCCACGCCGAGGCGATTCTGCAGGCGCTGGAGCTTCCCTATCGTGTGGTCACGCTGTGTACCGGCGATATGAGCTTTGGTGCGACCAAGACCTACGATATTGAAGTGTGGCTGCCGAGCCAGAATACCTTCCGCGAAATTTCATCGGTCTCCAATACGGAAGATTTTCAGGCGCGTCGCATGCATGCCCGCTTTCGCGGTCAGGGGCAGAAAAAGCCGTCACTGGTGCACACGCTTAACGGCTCGGGGCTGGCGGTCGGGCGCTGTCTGCTGGCACTGATGGAAAACCATCAGCAGGCCGATGGCTCGATCACCGTCCCCGACGCCCTTCGCCCCTGGATGGGCGGTGTAGAGCGCATTAATCAGTCGTGATGCCGAGCGCGTCGGCATGCAGGTGCCGGCGCGTTTTATCATCAATCGATAACGACAATTTGCAGAGCGCGCTTATGGAACTGCTTTCTCTTCAGTTTGATCCTCGTCATCTGGATGCTCATCTGATCGGTGCCGGTCAGGCCGCCCTGACGCTGGCGCGCCAGTTTCGCGGGCTTGAACTGGCCCTGACCCTGCACGGCGAGATGATGCCTGCATTGAGCGCGCTGGCGCGTGAAGAGGGCTGGCACTGCGTTGCAGCCATGCCGCAGACCGGCCAGCTCTGGATCGTGGCCACCGGTATCACAAGCGAGGATGCACATTGGGCAGAGAGGGCACATCAGCTTGGCATTGGCGTGTATGTGCCTGCCTGTCCCGAGCTGTCTACCGTGCGCCTGCCGGCGCGCACTCAGGCACTGGCGCCCGAGGCGCCCAATGCCCTGCGGCGTGGCCATGTCTCGCTGGTCGGCGCCGGCCCGGGAGACCCGGGGCTTTTGACCCTGCGCGCGCTGGAGCGACTGCAGGAGGCAGATGTCGTTATTCATGACCGACTGGTCAGCCCGGAAATCCTAGCGCTTGCCAATCCGCAGGCGCGACGCCTGTATGTCGGCAAGGCCCGCTCGGCACACAGTGTGCCGCAGGAAGGGATCAATCAGTCTCTGGTGGATTGGGCGCGCGGCGGTTACTGCGTCGTGCGCCTGAAAGGGGGGGATCCCTTTATTTTTGGTCGTGGTGGCGAGGAGCTGCAGGCACTGGCAGATGCGCAGCTCTCCTTTGAGGTCGTGCCGGGAATTACGGCGGCCACGGGGATTTCGGCCTATACCGGCATTCCGCTAACGCATCGCGATCATGCCCAGTCGGTGCGTTTTGTCACCGGTCATCTGCGTAATGGCACCTGCGATCTTGACTGGCAGACACTGGCGGCACCCGGCCAGACCCTGGTCTTTTACATGGGGTTGGGGACGCTGGACACCCTTTGCGAGCAGCTGATTCAAAACGGTCTGTCAGCGTCAACGCCCATCGCACTGGTAGAACAGGGCACAACGGCCAGGCAGCGCCTGCATACCGGTACGCTCGAAGACCTGCCAAGGCGGCTGGCGGATCTGAAAGCGGCGCCGCCCACCCTGATTATCGTCGGAGAGGTCGTGACCCTGCATGACACGCTGGGCTGGTTTGCCACGCAAACGGCGAGAAGCCTGGGCTGGGAAAGCGGCAAGCATCCCTCGCCGCTGCCGCTGGCCGACAGTCGCTGATCAGATCAATGCGCGCCGGAAAGCTGCGCTGGTCGCGCCGTCAGCGCAGGAAGGAGAAGTCGGGCAGCGGAAAGGGCAGGGGAATGTTCTGCATATAGCTGATGATCAGAGCCAGCATGATGGGGCTGAACAGGGCAAACAGCGTCAGCATCAGCCAGTTGAAGCGTTCATACCAGAGCACATTGCGGTAACGACGGTTGGAAGGCAGCGGATCACGCAGCGAGCGATACCCCATCGGCATCGTCTCTTCTGCGCTCTCATCCGTCGTGGCACCATTATCCTGCTGAGACATCACGACACCATCTGCGCCTGAATCAGTGAATCAATCAATATCTCCTCACCCATCTCCGGGCGTGTTACGCGCAAAATGATAAAGGCAGTACGGTGTGCGGAATCGAACGTGTTCCACGCCTCGTCAGGACACGCCAGAGAGGATTCAACCCAGCGTGATGCCCATGGCTGACAGGGGGTGTGATGTTCCGGATAGCGGGCACTGGTCATCGCGGGGTCCTCCATCGAGAACGGTACAGGTTCATGACAGTATATCAACGAACGTCACTCTCGCGATGATCGGTCGTCGCGCTGGATGAGCGAGGCGTCGAGGTCGTGTTGCGCTGCTGGTAGCTGCGCTTTTCCTCTCTCAGGTTGCGCTGTGATTGCCGCAGCTGCTGCTGTTGTAGTGAGCGCTCGCCACGAGAAGTCGTCTGCTGGTTGCGCAGGCTGGATTTCTGACGATTGACGCTGGATTCACCGGATTGAATGCGGGAGTGCTGCTGGGCGCGCTCGAAGCGTTGCTGTGCTTCGCTACCGGCGCGCTCCTGTGATGCTGCAACGCTTTGCAACGTGCCCATGGCCAGTATTAGGCCGACAGACAATGAAAGAAGACCAACGCGATAATAACGCATGCTGACGCTCCTCTGATCGGGCACGACTTACAGCAATGAGACTAGCCTGCCTTGCGGGTCATCCTCGCCTGGTGAAGTTGAAATTCCTCGGCCATGGCAAGATCAAAGGCGGCCTGACGAAACTCCTGCATGGTGCAGATATAGTGCCCATTGGGGCAGCGCAGTTCGTGGTGGTCCGGAGTACGCCCGGGCCAGGAAAGGGTGATATTGCATTCGGGGCAGCGCGGTCCACTGCGCAAGGTGGTTGAGTTCATGACATTTCCCTTGTCAGTATGGATATTAATATGCGGTGCACGCCATCGATGGCATTCCCTGCCGGCGATGCGACGCGGACTCTAGCATAATGTAGCGGGGTGTACAGGCTGACCTGTATTGGTAAATAGCCTGGAAATCCATCGATTTAAGGCTGGGCTAATATCCGGGAAATGTGAGAGAAAAGGCCGCGATGAGCAGGGATGTGATGGGGCAAAAATGATTTTCGGGATTAATTCACGATTCATGGAACCAATCCCGACTGCCGCGGTCAGAGTTAGTGCAAGACATCCTTCTGGGTTTCTTTGCCCCTCGTTTCGAGGGGCTTTTCTTTGCCCGGAATCCACGAAACGATCACGCAAATACTTCTGCTGATTGACTGCCATGGTGCAATGCGTACAATACGCCGCACTCGCGGGAGTGGTGGAATTGGTAGACACGCTGGATTTAGGTTCCAGTGCCGTAAGGCGTGAGAGTTCGAGTCTCTCCTTCCGCACCATCTGCTTTACTTGTACATTTTCTGACATACCCTCCAGCCCCCATGGGGCCTAGTCTGTAGCAAATCTCTTTCCTCTAACGTCATCCTCAAAAGCGCCTTTAGAATAGCTCTTCGTGTATGCCTGTGTGTATGCTTCCAGTTAGGCATACAAAAGTCATGAAATCACTGTATGAAGCGCTCACAGACAAGCGCCGGCCGCTGGCGGACATCACTTTAAATTCCCTTGAACCCGAGGATAAAGACTACCGGGAGCTCGATGGATAGGATTTATATTTTCGTGTGAAGGCCAACAGCTCAAAATCATGGGAGCTGCGTTTCAAGCGCCCGGATGGACGCTGTTCTTGGCTGGGTCTCGGTGGTTTTCCTAATAGAGCTGGTAAAGCGGCTCGCAAAGAGGCCTTTGATCTTAGCGCGATGGCTGCCAACGGCGTCGATATCGTCACGACAGCACGGAGTCGGTCCTGCCTCCAGACGATTTCGGATGTAATGCCAAGAAAACGGGTTAACCGTGCGCTTAAGACCAGGTTCTGTGTGAAAATTCAGTCTCGTGCATAGCTTGATGCGGGCCGGTATCACCATGGCCTTAAGGCTGCTGAACACATTGCTAGAATAGGTATTTGCGCACCCCTTTTCATTCAACAAGCTAGATAGACGCTTTACCACATTGCGCTGACGAGTTTTCCGACCAGTGCGCTTCCCATTACCAAGGAGAGATCATGATCCGCCAGCAGCTTGCCAAAATCAGAATGAGCCGATGTGAAGATAAAGACAAATACATTGAGATCGTGGTTTTCCTTGATGGCGACCGTTGTATTTGTGAAGAGGATAGCTATGGGCACGTGAAGGATAACTATGGTGACGGGCTCCATATGTACCCGGTCCTTTTAACACCTGTTCCTGACCGTGGCGCGCCTGTATTCGAGATAGAGTGGGGCGGTAATGACAGAACCTTCACTGAGCTGGATTTCCAGCTCAAACGACCGGTGAAGGAAGGTGACAATGTCATCTGTGAAGAGTCGAGCGATAACAGTCAGGACCAGGTTAAGTACGACTACAAGATCAAGAGTATCGAGGTCCTTCTGAATGCCTTGCCGGGGGGCGAATCGGCATAATGATTCATGGACGTGCCGGCACCAGCCCGGGCGGATAGCGCTTCCACTAAAAAGCCCGC
Source organism: Kushneria indalinina DSM 14324 (assembly GCF_003385845.1). GTDB lineage: Bacteria > Pseudomonadota > Gammaproteobacteria > Pseudomonadales > Halomonadaceae > Kushneria > Kushneria indalinina. The sequence continues at coordinate 704,584 of NZ_QRDJ01000006.1, forward strand.
TCCGGTGAGTGGGCTTTTCCTTGGGGACATCCCGTCCGTCAGCTTGTGCGCAAGTCTCAATTTATCTCGGCATAGTCGATCCTGAGCAAATGCTCCTGACGCGAACCTGTCTGCAAGTTCGCTTTCTGATAGACCTAACCGCGCTGAAGTAATGTACAGATATTGGTCGCCATCGCCGAAAGAACAGCTTGTAGGGCGCAGGACCGGAAGCTTGATCCGTCGCATGATCGTTCCTTTCGGCGATATCTGGACGATGACTCCCCCATCAAAAAACACAATGAGAAGCGCTCCCTCCCGGTCAATCAGTAATCCATCAGGCTTGCCTGTATCCGTGGGGGGCCGATAAGCATTTGTCGGTGACTGACGTCACCAGAAAAGGGATCGTGATCACAGGCGTAGATGCATCCGCATCGCGAGTCCGTGACGTAGAGTGTTTGCCTGTAAGGACTCAAGTCGATCCCATTAATTAAAGTGCACCCGGAATCGATCGTGTGCCACACTCCGTCCGGATCAAGACGATACAGATAGCTTGAGCCCTACCGTAGCCCCTTCATACATCAAGCCAACCCATAGACGATTTGAAGGGTCCAGGCGTGCATCGTTGAGTCGGTAGCCCTCCTGAGCATGGGGTGTTGTCGCAATGCGTTGGTGTTCCCCCTTTTTACCGACCAGCTCGACATGACAGCCGATCCCTACAAGCAACTCGCCGTTTACTCGGCAGCTTGATTAAATATTATTTTTAATCAAGCTGCCGTGGCGCCAATGTACGTTGTAGAATATTTAGAAGTTAAATTATTCAATAACGGTTAAACTCTTCCGCAGCTTTATGCAACTGACTTTCAATCGATCTTCGTATGCCCCAGTTTGCACTTGTATATTTTTCAAGAACTCTAATCGAGGTGATCGAGCTTAATATCCCGCAAATTAATAAAGCTATAAGAGCAGCTTTGCCATTCGTTAAAAAACCAGCTTCAACGTTAAGGTACCCAGCTAAAACCACCCCGCAGGATATTAAAATCCACAGCAAGAATAGTTTAATGTATAACCCTTTATAACAATTTTGCTCTGTCAAGGTGTTTGTTTTGCCGCGCAAAATAAGTGGATTAAAGCAAGCCCCTAATATGTTTAGCAGAGGTATTGCGCCCACTAAGAAACCTTCTATAGCAACAGTTTTAGAAAACTCTTTTTCCTTGGAGTTGGTAATCAAACTTCTTCCCATATTAAAAATTTCTCCAGTATTGTAGTTATGGTAAACTTCAAGATATCCGTCCCTGGAATCGACGCCCAGACAAAGCTTTTGTTTTTCAAAAACGTCAATTGACTCGTTGTTGAGCTTTAATACGCCTTCTTTTTGAGTGAGAAGATTTTTATATCTAATTATTTGTCGTTCGTCCCTGTGATGAAAGCTTTTTATACTCACACCTTCTCCGTCAGGTGTTTTTATATCGGAAGTGATATCCCTGACCTGTTTGGTAGTAGTATAGGAGTGATCTGTATGGCTCGAACTCAAGATCATCACAGGGAAAAAATCAATCTTAGGAAAAATTATAGATGTCACACCACTAGCTATATTTTGTTTTGTGTCAGAAAAGTTGTTCAACATTCTAATAGCTTCCTATAGCCACAAGATTCGTATAGTTTTGGTTTTTATACAGCAGTTCGACTTTAAACTTCGATCCATGATGCATTTTTAATGAAGGTAAATCTAAATTTAAATGTTTAATTTTTATTGCCTCACTTTTCCAGTCTGTCAAATCTACTCAGCTTGATCTCGAGTCTGATACACTAGGTATTGGCTGCAGCTCCTGATTATTCAGTGGGGTGTATGAGCGTATCAACCAATCTCGATTGTTCACTGTGGAGACTTTTCATCAGCGATCAGATTGAGCGCTGATAAAGGCTGCTTTCTCAGCTCACCATGAGTGATAAGTCCTTCACGTATCTAATGTGCGGGCACCCAGTTCAAGGATGGCATTTATTGCCTTGGTAAAACTTTCCTTGTAAGAGCGTTCTGCTGCAACCCTTTCGACCAGATAAAAAGAGACGCAGCCATCTCCATTACTACATGATGCATATCCAGTGCTTTTTACGATTTCATTAAAGAGCTTTCTATCCGGTTCCTTGGAGCTCAGCACATATTGAACTTCCATATCTCTGGTGATCCCAGAGAAGGTGCTGGCTGAGCTCAAGGCTCCTTCTTCGCCAGTTTCCAGCATTTTTACGTCCAGCACATATCTTGAATCTTCAAACGGTGCATAGATACCTGCACTTTTCATGCCATTTTCCAGCGCTTCTCTCGCAGCATGCTCAGGCATGTTGGGAGATACATGGCCTGCTATAGGAAATATGCTGGTTCCTCGAAAATTTTCTATGCTTCTTAAGCTAATGCTTTGGTTAAACTGGTTGTCTTGATTAGCCTGAGTTTCGAAAACTGGGGTGGTTTTATCGATGTTGGGTTCGCCGGTTATCGAGACACAGCCTTGGAGAGAAATCAGTAAAACCGTGGTGGCAATCAAGGGTTTTCGGTTTGAATCAAGCTTCACAAGCGTTCCCCACATATTCATTTTTATACAATTTGAGTTGACTAAGATGATTTTATGCTAATTTAAGCTATGTTGCTATTTTTTACAATTGCCTCAGTCAGCTTTTGCCAATTCCAATGATGTTTTTTCAACAGATATGCTTGGCAAGGTTCTACACCATCACTTTATTCTTACTACTCTCGAATAGCAGGCGGTGATACCCACTCGTTCATCCTGCATCAATCGAGCATCGTTACCGGCATGAATACTTGGATACCCTCCCCATGGGCCAGACGTTTGAAAGTGACGTCTAACTGGAGACTTCGTCTCGATAATGACCGTCCGACCGTTACCGGACTCTCGGCAAAAGACATCATTTGCGATTGGCAGGTGCAAAAGGTCCGAACAACTCAAGGTTCCGCATGGGCGTCCTGCCATGTCGAGATCGCCAATGCTGTTTCCACGAAAACGACCAGCGTTGTTCTCAAGGGGCTTGCCAGGGACAGTGCGGAAAAACTCGCGGATGCGCTGCGTTTTAATCTGAATCGCTATCTCCTGAGAATGCTGGCCTCACGGGCAGCCATGATCGCCCGTTGGCGTCATGATGCCTTTGGCCAGCTTTACAGGGATCGCTGGAATCGACGAAGCCTCCTCGATCAACTCTATGGTGAACGCGACAACCTTTTCCTGCAGGTGAGATTTCCAATGCTGATTTGACTGCCCACCCAGCGCTTGATGAGTCTGGGGAAAACGCTGAGGCTACTGAAGCAATCGGCAATCTGTGAAGGACATTCAGTAATGAGCTTGAGCAACAGGCAGAATCGTTGAATCGGAAGTTCGAGCAGGCCGAGTTGCTTCGACATCGTGACTTTCTGGACAGGGTAGAATCGCGGCCACTTACGGACGAGCAAGCTGCTGCGGCCATTTGCTTTGATGATTGGGTTCGCTTCATTGCGCCGGCCGGGTCCGAAAAGACATCCACTATGGTGGCCCGCGCTGGCTACCCCGTACGGGCGGGTATCGCCCGACCTGATCAGATTCTGCTGCTGGCCTGCAACAGCGATGCCGCCAGCGAACTCAGAGAGAGCCTTAACTCAAGGGTGGTGCCTTGGGTCGATGGTCTTGAAAAGATCCAGTCCAGCACCTTTCATGCCTTCGGCCTGCGGGTTATTAGTGAAGTCACCGGGGTTTCAGGACATCTGCCTTTTATTCTCTGCAGTACTGTCCAGAGACATCGGCACATTCCAGGCACAAAAGGACCGGGTGGATACCGTACCACTGACACCAATTGATCCCGAGGCCATCGTGACCCATCGGGAGGAAGTCGTAAAAAGCTAGGAGGAGAAGATGATCGCCGACTGGTTGACGCTCAACGGCATTAACTACCGGTACGAGAAACCCTATTACAGCGATACGGCTGATGCCGGGCATGGGCAGTACCATCCAGATTTTTATTACCCGGACGCTGACCTCTACCACGAGCACCTTGCACTCGATGCGCCCGGAGAGCCACCGGCATCCTTCCAATATGAGCAGATATTATGACCAAGCTGGCGCTGTGCCTGCAGGTTCGCTAGCTGGGGCCGTCAGCCTGATCAATAGCAATGATGTAAATCCAATTTTGAAATCGATAGATCAAAACAGCAACGCTCGGTTTATATGCCTGTCTGTATGCCTCCAGCTCCTGACATGTGTAAGGGTTGTTCTATAAAGAGGAAGCCGTCCTCTCCTTCCGCACCATCTGCTTTACTTGTATGCCTTCTGAAGTACTCTTCAGCCCTGAACGGAGCTCGCTTCAAGTAATTTTCCATATCCAGATGCTGCCAGCACGACATGCCATGTATGCCTGTGTGTAGGCTGTCGATCAGTGATCCTTGTCTTCCCCCGTACGGTAATCGAAGTAGGCGAAATCTCCGGCCAGAGCCTGACCGCTGAGGTCCTGGACACACAGGCTTGTAAACGTTCCGGTAAAGCGAATGTATTTTGCGTCATCGTCAGAAAGATGAGCGATGTCGATTTTGTCGCCGACCGATTGCCACTGCTCAGGCTCTGTCGAGTAATAAAACTGCAGCTGCTCCCTGTCGATTTTTGCCTTTAAAAAGGTGGAGGACGCCGGCAGCGCAATCTCTTCACTTAATAGCTCATCGTATTCGCCATGCCGAGACTCGATGATGCCAAGACACTTGCCCAGCTCTTCATGATGGGTCACGCGCAGATAAACGTAATCGGCCGTGTCGTAATAGATGATCAGCCCGGCCATCTGCTGAAAGTGTTCGGGTGAAAACTCCAGTTCGGTCTCGACCTCGACATGGAAATGTTCCAGGCGTCTTGCCAGCAGACTTTGACGATGCGTCGACTGCATCGATTCGCCGCCCTTGAGCCTTAGAAACCCGGGACGTTCGTGCAGGGAAATCCAGTCCTGCGTAAAGGGTCGCCTGAGCGAGTTCCAGTACAGTTTTAAGCGTGAGTCAGAGAAATCATCGTGACCATCCTCCTGAGGCAACGGATGCGACGCCAGATTCGGCGCGGTGACCTGCCAGTCCGGATAGGGGCCATTTTCGATTCGCAGCCACCCGTCCTCGGTCCAGTAACATTTCTGCAGCGCTGTCTCACGACCGAGAATGCATTTGTCATCAATGGCCGGGCGGGCGCACAGGTGCGCCATGTACCAGTCACCGTCCTGGGTGGTGACCAGACTGCCATGGCCGGCCTTTTGCAGCCGGGACGGATCCTCCCGGTCGGAGGTCAGTATCGGGTTTTCAGGGTCGACCTCATAAGGCCCTGACAGGGAACTCGAGCGAGCGACCGTCACCGCGTGGTTGTACTCTGTGCCGCCCTCGGCGGTGATCAGATAGTAATAGCCACCATGTTGATAGATATGGGGGGCCTCTGTCAGGCCAAGCTCGGTCCCTCTGAATATATTGTGAACGGGGCCAGTCAGGCGTTTTCTGTCGTGGTCGTAGCGTTGCAGAGCGATGCCGGCAAAGGGGTGCTTGCTCTTGCGAAAGTCCCAGATCATGTTGAGAAGCCACTTCGAACCATCCTCGTCATGAAACAGGGAGGGGTCGAAGCCGCTGCTGTTCAGATAGACAGGATCCGACCAGGGGCCTTCGATGTTGTCGGCGATAATGAGGTAGTTGTGTGTATCCTTGAAGGCCCCCTCCCGACTTTTGACATCGGTATAGATCAGGTAGAAAACGCCATCGGCATGGCTCAGGCAGGGCGCCCAGACGCCTCCCGAGTCGATGTTGCCGATCATGTTGAGCTGTGACACTCGAGTCAGCGGATATGTCAGCAGCTGCCAGTGCACCAGATCCTTGGAATGATGGATCTGTACGCCGGGGAACCATTCGAAGGTCGATACCGCGATGTAATAATCGTCGCCTACCCGAAGGATCGAAGGGTCAGGATGATAGCCGGGCAATACAGGGTTGGTAATCAGCGTCATTGATGTCGTCCTTTTTAAGGCGGGGTATCAAGCTCTTGCCTTGAGATCCTGAATGATCTTCGGATAGCGCTTATCCAGATCGTAGAAAAGCATCAAAACAATGATGAGTACGCAAATGGCCAGCGGTAGATAAATAAAGAGCGCCTGGATGGACAACAGGGCCGTATCGGTCTGTGCGTCGCCGCCGCCGACATAGCCGCCCATGGCAAGTATCCAGCCGATAAGCGCTGTACCGAGACCGCTGCCGACCTTGATGCCCATGCTGCCGCCGCTGTAGACCATGCCCTCATTACGGATTCCGGTCTTCCATTCACCGTATTCGACGGTATCGCCCAGCATGGCGAACATGCTGCCGTTGATCGGTGCCTTGCCGATGCCGCGATAATCGTGCCGGCAATGATCAGGGCGACATTGGTGAGATCGATCAGCATGATTAAATAACCGAAGATGGTAATGACTTCGCCAACAATAATGGCGTTGCGCTTGCCGAATCGTTTGGTAATCGGTGCGACGACGACCATGCCCAGCAAAATGAAAGCGATATAGGCCGTCGTCACGACCCCTACCAGCCAGGTGTTATCAAGAATGTATTCTGCGTAATAAACCACGGCGCCCGAGTTGAGCCCGTTAAAGATGTAGGTCAACAGGATGAACGCTGTGGCAAGCACCCAGTATCGGTTTCTGCCCAGCGTCTTCAGGCTTTCCTTGAGCGAGACCTTCGTGTCTCGCATGTTCTGGCTTGCGGGCTGGACTCGCTCTCTGGTCGTCTTGAACGTAAAGATGAAAAGCGCCGTGCCTATCGCGCCAAACATCATGAAGGTCATGACCCAGCCAAACTGGCCTCCGCCCAGTAATGTCGCGACCGGTAGCGTCAGGTTGCTGACCAGCAGAACGCCCACGAGTGCCAGGCTCATGCGAAAGACATTCAGCAGCGAGCGCTGGTACTGATCCTGAGTGATGAGCGAGTTCATGGTGCCATAGGGAACATTGAGCCCGGTGTAGACCAGGCAGACAACGTTGTAGGTGACGGCGATATACACCACCTGCCAGAAGGGGTCGATATCGGGAACGGCGAACAGCAATACCGCCGACACGGCAAAGGGGACTGCCAGCCACAGCAACCATGGTCTGGCCTTGCCATGCCGGGAGGTTGTCTTGTCGATGATGTAGCCCATCGCAACATCCGAGACGCCATCGAACACGCGTGAAAAGAGCATGATCGAGCCGATGACGCCCGCGGCAATGCCGATAACATCGGTGTAGTAATAGACAATGAAGATACTCATTGCCTGCCAGATAAAGTTGCTGGCCAGATCGCCACAGCCATAACCGACTTTCTCCAAAAGACCAATTTTCTCGGCTTCCGGAATAGAAGCGCTGGCCGATGATGCTTCCGGCTGTGGGCCTTCCAGGGTATTCCTGTTTGTCGTCATGCATCATCCTGATGAGAGGGAAGGGCAATGGTTTGAAGGCCGCGGCTGGTGGCCGGAGCGTGAGGTTCATATGGATGTGGTCGCTGCCCGGCTGGTTTTTAAAGCGCCTATACGACCTGTTGGGTCAAGCCATGAACTGCTGTTTCAAGCCACGAACCATGAGTCAGCGTTGTAAAGCCTGTGCTGCATTACCATTAGACGTTGGTAAACCATCGAAGACCGAAGGTGATAATGATGGCTGTCCGGGTGATGGAACATGAAGATGGCGGGGGGCCGAGAGGAAATAATAAACTGGTGATTTCAGGGTGTTTACAGAGCCGGTGATAACCGGCGGAAGAATGCCTTGTTGAATCAATACAGAAGCGATACAGGTCCTGAAACCCTGAGTAGCATCATGATTGGTAATGATCCAGACATCACGGAAGGGCTGAATGGATGCTTCAACAGGTAAACAGGTAACTAAACAGGCTATAGCTGCCCTGTGCCTGTGCTGCCCTGTGCCTGTAAAGAAATAACGGGTAGCCGGATTGATTCGAGTGTCGCAGGCAGCAAGGCTGATGACCCATCGCGCATCAGCCTGTCCGCACGTGAAAAGGGTCCTCAACGCTTGCCGGAAACATCATCCTTGTCATTAAGCTCTTCGCAGGCAGCTTTCGCGGCGTCCTCGGTCGTATAGGTCGCGATTTCCATCCTGGTACCCTCCAAGAAAACGACGAACCCCTCGACATGGTCGTTCTCACCCGTGGAGGTGAACTCTCCTGCTGCGGCGTATTGATAGGTATAAGGCATGATGATCTCCGATGGTCAGCTTTATTGATGCGCCTTTAATGAGGCTAGGGGAGCCGCCAGCGCCACGCCATGTCCAGAGTGTTAACTTTGGTCGTCATTTGGCAGCACAGGCGAAAGTGGGCGTGGGACCATTAAAGACGGCTGCCTGGCACCAGGCTCGATGACTGGTAGCTCAGGGCAGGGAAAAGCTGTCTGTCATGCTCTGATGGGGTGGATTCTGATGGTTCGAATGAAAGTAGCAGCATTTAGTACCGACAAAATCTGCCGATAGCCTTCTGATACGGTCAGAAGGCATGCCATGAAAAACGGTTCAGGAGATATATGGCGGGTAAAGGGCAGGCGTCTTGTCGAGACGCTGGACCGCACGCTTGCCTGGACCATGCCCGGCTACTGCAGTTTTTGTCTGGCAGGTACTGCAGGCGGCAGGCCCTGGTGCGATCAATGTTTCAGAGCACTGGCATGGCATCAAAGCGCGTGCCCCTTGTGCAGTGAGCCGCGGCCGGCATCGGTGCCTGCCGACATGCCCTGTGGCCACTGTCTGAAGCAGCGGCCGAATTTTGATGACAGCTGGGTGCCCTTTCTCTACGAAGGCGAGATCGCGCAGTTGATTCAGCGCTTCAAGTTCAGCGCCGATCGTCGCGCCGGTCATATCCTTTTACAGCTCATGCTACAGGCGCTCAGGGAGTACCACGGGCAGGTGCAGGCGATCGTCACGGCCGATCTTCATCCCCGGCGCGCCCGAGAGCGCGGCTTTGATCAGACCCTGTGGCTGGGAAAACGAATCGCCGCGGCGCTGGATCTGCCTCTGTATCGGGCGACGCGGCTTCGCCTGACGCCGACGCAACGAGGGCTGTCGCGCCGGGCCCGACAGCGTAACGTTCACCGCGTCTATCGCGTGATGTCACCGCTGCCTGCTTCCGTGCTGCTGTTTGATGATGTCATGACCACCGGCGCCACGCTTGAGGCCCTCTCACGCGCCTGCCGTGAACAGGGCGCCGCCCATGTCACCGCCGGTGCGCTTGCCCGTACCCCGGCAGGTCGCGCAATCTGATAGCATGGCGCATTCAGACGCGGAGATAGTGTAGTGGCTCACCCCTTTGAACAGCTCGACCCGGCGCGCATCGTAGCGGCCATAGAAGCGCAGGGCTTTCGTACCGAAGGCGAGCCCTTTGCGCTCAACAGTTATGAAAACCGGGTCTTTTTGTGGCGCGACGACGACAACCAGCGCTTCATCGTCAAGTTTTACCGGCCCGATCGACTCGAGGATGCCGCCATCCTGGAGGAGCATGCCTTCGTCGATGAGCTGCATGCGGCGGGTTGCCCCGTCAATCGACTCTGGCGCAGCGAGTCGGGCGAGACGCTGCATCACCATGACGGCTTTCGTTTTGCCATCTTCCATTTCGTGTCGGGGCAGGCCCCGGAGCTGGACAACCCCGAGCATCTTTTCGCACTGGGGAGCACGCTCGGGCAGATGCATGCCGTCGCGCGCCGCAGTGTCTTTAAACATCGGTCCATACTGCGGCCGCACACCATCGCACTCGAGAGTCTTGAAAGCATTCGCGCCAGTCACTGGCTCAATGCCCGGCAGCGCCGTGCCCATGAGCAGATCAGTCAGACGCTGCTGGACATGCTGCCTGAAAAGGCCTGGCCGGATGATGCCTTTCAGCGCGTTCATGGCGACTGCCATCTGGGTAATATCCTGGGGCGGGAAAGCCATTTTTCACTGGTGGATTTTGATGACTGCGCCATGGCGCCTGCCGTGCAGGATCTGTGGATGCTGTTGACCGGCGAGGATGAGCCTTCCTGGCAGGCGCAGCTGGCGGAACTGATTGAAGGCTATGAAGAACACTGTTCGCTGGATCGGCGCCAGCTGGGGTGGATCGAACAGCTACGAACGCTTCGCCTGGTGCGCTATAGTGCCTGGCTTGTGGAGCGCTGGAGCGATCCGGCTTTCCCGCGAGCCTTTCCCTGGCTTGCCAGTGAACACTACTGGGATCAGCATATCAGAACTCTCGAACAGCAGCGTGTCGCGCTGTCGTCACCCCGCTGGCTGGCCTGACGCAGCGTCGACATGACCGGGCTGACCGGAAATGAAACATGCCACGGTGTCCGCATGGACATCGGATATACCCGAAACGCAGGAAAGAAACATGAGTCAGGAGATGGAAAACCACTATCGCGAGATCCTCTCTGCTCTGGGCGAGAATCCGGAGCGCGAAGGACTTCAGGACACGCCGGCACGTGCTGCCAAGGCCATGCAGTTCCTGACGCATGGGTATCAGCAAAGTCTGGACGATATCGTCAACGGCGCGGTGTTTTCATCGGATACCGATGAAATGGTGATCGTGAAGGACATCGAGCTCTACTCGATGTGCGAGCACCACATGCTGCCCTTTATCGGCAAATGCCATATCGGTTATCTGCCGCGCGGCAAGGTATTGGGACTCTCCAAATTTGCCCGTATCGTGGACATGTATGCCCGTCGCCTGCAGATTCAGGAAGAGCTGACCCGCCAGATTGCCAATGCCGTTCAGGACGCCACCGATGCCCGCGGGGTAGGGGTGATTGTTGAGGCGCGCCATATGTGCATGATGATGCGCGGCGTGGAAAAACAGAACTCCAGCATGAAAACCTCGGTCATGCTGGGCGATTTTCGTGACAATCTGCCTTCACGTCAGGAATTTCTGACGCTTGTCTATAACTGATCGCCATACGTTGACCTCATGGGTCGATCCCGATCCCGGGCAACGTTTCTCCTGTTCGATAGCATGTCCTATGCTTGGCACATATCCCGAGTGCCCCGAGAATTTCAAATCGACAGGAGAACGACATGGATACGTTGAACGACCAGAGCCTTTTCAGACCCTTTGCCTACATTGACGGTAGTTGGGTCGCGGCCGACAGCGGCGAGCAGATCGACGTCGACAATCCTGCCACCGGCGAGATCATCGCTCGGGTGCCGCGTCTGGGCGCCGCCGAGGCGCAGCGTGCCATCGAGGCGGCCCACGCCGCCTTTCCTGACTGGCGCGGTCGCACCGCCATCGAGCGTGCCGATATTCTTTACCGCTGGTATGAGCTGATGATCGAGCACAAGCGCGATCTTGGCCGCATCATGACCCTTGAGCAGGGCAAACCCGTTGCCGAAGCCGAAGGTGAAATCGTTTATGCGGCAAGCTTCATGCGCTGGTTCGCCGAAGAGGCGCGGCGTGTCTATGGCGACACCATTCCGGGGGCGAAGGCCAATCAGCGCATTATGGTGCTCAAGCAGCCGGTTGGCGTGGTAGGTGCCATTACGCCATGGAATTTCCCGTCTTCCATGATTACCCGCAAGGCGGCGGCCGCGCTGGCCGCAGGCTGCCCGATTGTCATCAAGCCGGCCGGCCAGACGCCGCTGTCTGCCACGGCGCTGGCGGTACTGGCCGAGCGTGCCGGGGTACCGCGCGGTGTGTTCAATGTGTTGCCGGGCAGCGCCAGCGAGATTGGCAAGGCCATGACTGACTCAACGCTGGTGCGCAAGATCACCTTCACCGGATCCACCGAGGTCGGGCGCAAGCTGATGTCCCAGGCCTCAAGCCATATCCAGAAGATTTCGCTGGAGCTTGGCGGCAACGCGCCCTTTATCGTGTTTGATGATGCCGACCTTGATGCTGCGGTCGCCGGTGCCATGGCTTCCAAGTTCCGCAACGCGGGCCAGACCTGCATCTGTACCAATCGCTTTCTGGTGCAGTCGGGGGTGGTCAATGCCTTTTGCGAGAAGCTGGCGGCGGCCATGAATGGCGAGCTGATGGTCGGCGATGGCATGCAGGAGGGTGTCAACATCGGCCCCATGATCAATGAGGATGCGGTCAACAAGGTGCACGAGCACGTTCAGGACGCCATCGACAAGGGGGGCGAGCTGATGATCGGCGGGCACCAGCATACGCTGGGCGGCCGCTTCTATCAGCCTACGCTCATCAACGGCGCCGATGCCTCGATGAAGGTGGCCTCCGAGGAGACTTTCGGGCCACTGGCGGCCGTCTTCCCCTTCGATGATGAGGCGCAGGCAATCAGCATGGCCAACGATACCGAATTTGGTCTGGCGGCCTATTTCTATACGCGCGATGCCGGTCGGATCTGGCGCGTGGGAGAGGCGCTGGAGTACGGCATCGTGGGCGTTAATGAAGGGCTGGTGTCCAACGCAGCAGCACCGTTTGGCGGCATGAAGGAGTCCGGGCTGGGTCGTGAAGGCTCACGCTACGGGCTGGAGGAGTACATGGAAACGAAATATCTGTGCATGACGATCCAGTAACCCTGAAGACCTGTTCAATCGTTGAATACGCTATTGGAAAACCCCGCGCTGGCGGGGTTTTTTATGCGCTGAAGGCCTGTTGTCTTCAACGCCTGTGGCATTCGTGGCTCAGGAACACATGCCATGTACCGGTGTGAACCACCAGCTCTGCTCGCTGGCGTAGGCGTAGGTGCCGGCAGTGGTCACGATGGTAATCGCAACGGCGACGGTCATTTTTTGGATGGTCAGTCCCTTGATGGTCAATGACTTCCACATGCGGGGTTACTCCGGACGGTTTTTTTAGTTTTTTTGCCGTTGCAGGTCATTGCAGCCGACGCTGGCCGGGCAAGGCATTATTGCCTGCAGGCATGTTCTGACACTGTGCCGTTTGGATTAAGAAAGGTTTCAGCAGGGAATTATTTTTACCCGGGCAACACCTATGGTTCCAAGGGAAATGAGCAGGCTCAGGTGATCCTTGAAAAGGACTGCCCTGATGACATGGCCCGAACTCGACAGGTGCAAATAAAAGGGCCGCCATCGTGAGATGGCGGCCCTTTTGACGGCTGATGCTCGAGATCAATGCCTGAAGTGGCGCATGCCGGTAAAGACCATGGCCATGCCGGCCTCGTCGGCGGCCTTGATGACCTCTTCATCCCGCATCGAGCCGCCGGGCTGAATGACGGCCGTAATGCCGGCCGCTGCGGCGTTGTCAATGCCATCACGGAAGGGGAAGAAAGCGTCGGATGCCATGACGCTGCCTTTCACCTCAAGGTTCGCCTGTTCTGCCTTGATGGCCGCGATGCGGGCGGAGTTGACGCGGCTCATCTGGCCGGCGCCCACGCCCACGGTCTGGCCGTTGCGCGCATAGACGATGGCATTGGACTTCACAAACTTGGCGACCTTCCAGGCAAACAGCAGATCATCAAGTTCATCACTGGAAGGCGTGCGTTGTGTGACCGTGCGAAGTTCATCTTCCGTCACCATGCCGCTATCGCGTGACTGCACGAGAAGGCCACCGGTGATCCGCTTGTAGTCAAAGCTTTCAGGGGTGCTTTCAGGCCAGGCGCCGCATTCCAGCAGGCGCACGTTTTTCTTGTCGGCTACCGTCCGACGCGCCTCGTCGCTGATCGCCGGTGCAATGATGACTTCGACAAACTGGCGCTCGACGATGGCGGCTGCCGTATCCCCGTCGAGTTCGCGATTGAAGGCAATGATGCCGCCAAAGGCGGATTCGCTGTCGGTGGCAAAGGCGAGCTCGTAGGCGCTCTTGAGCTGACCGTCACGGCTGATGCCCACGCCGCAGGGGTTGGCATGCTTGACGATGACACAGGCGGGTGCGTCAAGGCTCTTGACGCATTCAAGCGCAGCATCGGTATCGGCGACGTTGTTGTAGGACAGTTCCTTGCCCTGGAGCTGGACGGCGCTGGCGATACTGCCCGGTGCGGGCTCACGCTCGGTATAAAACGCTGCCTGCTGGTGCGGGTTTTCGCCGTAGCGCATCTGCTGGCGCTTGTGGAACTGCGTCGACCAGGTGCGGGGCAGGGCGGATGTTGAATCGTCACCACTTTCGACGATGCCGCCCAGATAGCTGGCAATGGCGGCGTCATAGCCTGCCGTATGCTCAAAGGCCTTGACCGCCAGGTCAAAGCGCAGGGTGGTGTCGGTACCCTGATTGGCGCTTTCCAGAGAGTCGAGTACGCGCGCATAGTCGCTCGGGTCTACCACGATGGTGGTGTAGGCGTGATTCTTGGCGCAGGCACGCACCATGGTGGGGCCGCCGATATCGATGTTCTCGATGGCGCGCTCGAGCGTGCAGTCCGGTTCGGCCACGGTTTCCGCGAAGGGATAGAGATTGACCACCACCATGTCGATGGGGGCAATGTCATGCTCGGCCATGACGTCATCGTCCTGGCCGCGACGGCCCAGAATGCCGCCGTGAATGCGTGGATGAAGCGTCTTGACCCGGCCATCCATGATTTCCGGGAACCCCGTATGCTCGGAGACCTCGGTGACGGCGATGCCCTGCTCATTCAAGAGGCGCCATGTGCCGCCGGTCGAAAGAAGCTCTACGCCAAGAGCGGTTAGGCGGCGGGCGAAGTCCACGATGCCGTCCTTGTTGGAGACACTGATCAGTGCACGGCGGATCGGCTGGCAGGCGTGGGACATTGCAGTCTCGTCTTGATGAGTCATGAGGTTTCCGTGGCAGGCAGTAAACGTGTCATGCGCGAGCAGCGCATCAGGCTCAGATCAGATCGTACTGTTTGAGCTTCTTGCGCAGTGTCCCGCGGTTCAGGCCCAGCATCTGTGAGGCCAGGGTCTGGTTGCCGCGGGTATGGGCCATGACCGAACGTAGAAGCGGGGCTTCCACTTCGGCCATGACCATGTTGTAAAGGTCGGTTACGTTTTCACCATCAAGATGGGAAAAATAAAGCGACATGGCCTGATCAACCGCCTCACGCAGCGTGCGTGACTGCGACGGATGCTGGTGAAGCTGGATGGGGGTTTCACCCGGGTGATCAGACAGTGGATGACTACTCATGCGGCACGCGTTCCATCTATAGGGGCGAACGGAGAATTTTCGGCGAAAAGCGCTATCAGGTAGCGCTGCTGTTCGTCACAGCCTTCAAGGGTGTTGAATTCGCGGCGCCAGCGTTCGCCGTGCTCGGCACCGGCGAGATACCAGCCAATATGCTTGCGTGCGATGCGCACCCCCATATGCTCACCGTACAGGGCATAAAGGGCTTCCAGATGGCGGGTCATGACCTCGGCGCGCTCGCTGGCGGTGGGGGGCGTCAGGAAGCTGCCATTTTCAAGATGGTGCTCGATCTCGCGAAAGATCCAGGGGTTGCCCTGAGCGGCGCGTCCAACCATGACCGCATCGGCGCCGGTATAGTCCAGCACCTGGCGCGCCTTTTCGGGGCCGTCGACATCGCCATTGGCAAACACCGGGATGGCAAGCTCGGATTTGATCCGGGCGATGGTGTCGTACTCGGCCAGACCCTGGTAGCGCTGCTCGCGGGTGCGACCATGAACGCTGAGTGCTGCAATGCCGGCAGATTCCGCCATGCGGGCGATGGTAAGCGCGTTACGGGTCTGATCACACCAGCCGGTGCGGATCTTGAGCGTCACGGGGATATCCACTGCGCTGACCACCCGCTCCAGAATCTCGGCGACCAGCGCTTCATCGCGCATCAGGGCTGAGCCGGCGGCCTTGTTGCAGACCTTCTTGGCCGGACAGCCCATGTTGATGTCGATGATTTCAGCGCCATTGTCGGCATTGACGCGCGCGGCATCTGCCAGCATTGCCGCATCGCCACCGGCAATCTGCACCGAGCGGGGGCCGGGCTCGCCGCTGTGGTCCAGTCGCAGGCGTGATTTGGGCGTATGCCATAGCCGCTTGTCGGCGGTCACCATCTCGGAGACCACCAGACCAGCGCCCAGCGTTCTGCAGAGCTGGCGAAAGGGGCGATCGGTAATTCCCGCCATGGGCGCAAGAATAACGCGCCCGGCCAGCCGGTGAGGGCCGATACAGGGCAGTCCGTTAACCATTGAAAGCTTGATCCGGAAAAGGGAGGAACATGATAGCGACCTGAGCGCCGATCTTGAAGGGCCAGGTCGCGTTGCTTCGCCGAAAGAACGGTACTCAGTCGGTGTTGACGGGGCGATAGCCTTCGACACAGACCCAGCCCTCGCGCTCACGGGGCTCGTTCATGTAAAGCCCCTGATCCCGATAGGCCTCGAGGATATCGTCTGCCTGGTGCGACAGAATGCCCGAGAGCGCCAGGCGCCCGCCCGGGGCGACGTGTGCTGCAATCATGGGCGCCAGTGCCACCAGCGGTCCGGCCAGAATATTGGCCACGACCACGTCAAAGCGCTCATCGGGTGCCTGCTCGGGCAGGTACAGATCGAAGTCCTGCTCGGCGATTTCGTTGCGCCCGGCGTTGTCCCGGCTGGCCAGCAGGGCCTGCGGATCAATATCGGTGCCGACGGCATGAGTCGCACCGAGCTTGAGCGCCGCGATGGCCAGAATGCCCGAGCCGCAGCCGATGTCGATCAGACGCTTGTGCTCAAGCTCGCCGGCCACGGCCAGCTCATCCAGCCACTGCAGGCACAGCGCTGTGGTTGGGTGAGTGCCGGTGCCAAAGGCAAGGCCCGGGTCGAGCAGCAGATTGACGGCATCAGGCTCCGGCGCATCGAGCCAGCTCGGCACGATCCACAAACGCTGCCCCATTTTCATGGGCTCAAAGCCGTCCATCCATTCGCGACTCCAGTCGCGATCCTCGAGCACTTCGTATTCGATGTCGGGGCAGGGCTCGTCGCCAACTGCCGCAGCCCAGTGTTCGCGCACCCGTGCGATCATGTCGCTGACGCCTTCCAGGTCGTCATAAAGACCGGTCAGAACGGTCTGATTCCACAAGGGAGTCGTGCCGCGCTCGGGCTCGAATACCGGGTCATCAACGGCGTCTTCAAGCGTGATGGCCTGAGCACCTTCGTTGGTGAGCAGTTCTTCAAGCAGTTCGGCGTGTTCCGGCGCGATGTGCGCCTTGAGTTGAAGCCAGGCCATAAGGCCTCCTGCAAAGCCGGGTGGAGGGCATGGCGGGGATGCCCTGAAAGCATCAGGGGGCGATATGATCGCCCCCTGACGGGTCCTGTACGATAGACGTCAAAAGCAGGTATCAGTGCAGACCCAGCTTCTTTTCCAGATAGTGGATATTGACCCCACCGCGCTGGAACTCGACATCGCGGACCAGATCCTTTTGCAGATCAATATTGGTCTTGATGCCTTCAACCAGCAGCTCATCCAGCGCATTCTGCATGCGCGTCAGCGCGCTTTCGCGGTGTTCGCCCCAGGTGATAAGCTTGCCGATCAGCGAGTCGTAATTGGGCGGCACCGTATAGCCGGTATAAAGATGCGAATCCATGCGCACGCCCAGACCACCGGGGGCATGATAGAAAGTGATCTTGCCGGGCGAGGGCATGAAGGTGCGAGAGTCTTCGGCGTTGATGCGACACTCGAAGGCGTGCCCGTTGGCCACCACATCTTCCTGTCGAATCGACAGCGGAATGCCGGAGGCGATCTTGAGCTGCTCCTTGACGATGTCGACACCGGTAACCATTTCTGTGACCGGATGCTCTACCTGAACGCGGGTGTTCATCTCGATAAAGAAGAACTCGCCGTTTTCGTAGAGAAATTCGAAAGTGCCCGCGCCGCGATAGCCAATCTCGATGCAGGCATCGACACAGGCCTTGAGCACGTTCGCGCGGGCCTGCTCATCGATATGGGGCGCCGGTGCTTCCTCGAGGACCTTCTGATGGCGGCGCTGCAGCGAGCAGTCGCGATCAAAAAGATGGATGGCATTGCCCTGGCCGTCAGCCAGTACCTGTACCTCGACATGGCGAGGACGCTCCAGGTACTTTTCCATGTAGACGACATCGCTGCCGAAGGCGGCGTTGGCTTCCGATTTGGTGACCGCCACAGCCGAGACCAGCTGTGACTCTTCGCGAACCACACGCATGCCGCGCCCACCGCCACCGGCGGCGGCCTTGATCATGACTGGAAAGCCGATGCGCCGACCGATTTCCAGTATTTCAGCATCGTCGTCGGGCAGCGGGCCATCAGAGCCCGGAACCGTGGGAACGCCGGCCTTTTTCATGGACTCGATGGCCGAGACCTTGTCACCCATCAATCGAATGACATCTGCCGTGGGGCCGACAAACACAAAGCCCGAACGCTCGACCTGTTCGGCGAAGTTGGCGTTTTCGGAGAGAAAGCCATAGCCCGGATGGATGGCGGTGGCATCCGTTACCTCGGCGGCTGAAATCAGGGCCGGGATATTGAGATACGACGCCGGGGAGGGCGCAGGGCCAATACAGACGGCTTCATCGGCAAGGCGTACATGGATCAGGTCACGGTCAGCCTTGGAATGGACAGCCACCGTCTTGATACCGAGTTCCTTGCAGGCGCGCAGTATGCGTAGTGCGATTTCGCCGCGATTGGCGATCAGTACCTTTTCCAGCATGCTGAAAATCCTGTCAGGCAATGATGATCATGGGCTGGTCAAACTCGACCGGCTCGCCATCTTCAACAAGGATCGTATCAATCACGCCATCCTTGTCCGCTTCGATCTGGTTCATCATCTTCATGGCTTCAACGATGCAGATGGTGTCACCCTTTTTGACGCTCTGGCCGACTTCTACGAACGACTTGGCGCCGGGCGCCGGGGCGCGATAGAAGGTGCCGACCATGGGAGAGAGCACCTGATGGCCGCTGGGCATGGCCGGCGCGGCTTCTTCGGCCGCGGGTGCGCCGCCACCGGTGCCCTGCTGCGGCTGTGCCTGGGTCTGAGGGTAATAGCCCATCGGTGCCTGCGGCATCATCATCTGACCCTGCTGACCGGGCAGATTGCGGCTAATACGGACGGACTCCTCGCCTTCCTGAATCTCGATTTCGCTGATGTTGGATTCTTCCAGCAGCTCGATGAGCTTCTTGACCTTGCGAATGTCCATGACAATACCTGTTGATCGATCGTGCCTTGCCTGGAACAGGGCACGGGAAAGTAAACTCTGTTGTCAGGCAGTGAACGTGCCCTCGAACACCTCATGGTTAACCTGCAGGTCAACCGGCAAGATAGCGACATGATCTCAGACGATCACGCCGCCGCAAATGTGTCGGGGGAGTTTGCCGAAAAAAGCGAACGGTGTCCAGAAAGTCACTGAATGATACCGACGAAACCCGGTCAGGCATTTTTAGCAACATGCTTGAGCAGATCGCGCATTTGCGGGCGTCCGATTTCGCCCTGGGTGCGTAGCGAGCGCATCTCCTGGCCATCGCTGAAAAAAAGCAGTGCCGGGGGGCCGAAAAGGTTATAGCGCTTGAGCAGCGCCCGTGCTTCCGGATCATTATCCGTGACATCGAGGCGAATCAGTACAAGATCCTGGAGCTGTTCGCGGATGTCGGGGTCGCTCAGGACGTCTCGCTCAAAGCGGCGGCAACTGATGCACCAGTCGGCGTAGACATCGATCATGACGGGTCTTTCGGCATTGTCGACCAGACGATCGAGCGCCTGGCGACTTGTTACCGTGGTCATGTCGAGCGAGGTGTTACTGCGATCCGTTGACGCCGCACCGCCATTGGCCAGCGGCGCCCACGGATCATCATGGCCCATGGCAGAACCGATCAGGCACAAAACGCCCCAGAGTAGTACGATCAGGGCGAGCGCCTGGCGCAGGCGCGACCATAGCGACTGCCCGGACCGCGACAGGGCGCCCATCCCCATGCCGACCAGTACGGCAAGGCCACCCCACAGCGCCAGTGACAGCGCGGGCGGCAGTAGACGCTCCAGCAGCCACAGGGCAACGCCTGCCAGCGCCACGGCAAAGAAGCTGCGTACGCCCTCCATCCAGGGGCCGCTGCGCGGTAACCAGCCGGCGCCGAGTGTGGCGACCAGTATCAGGGGAATGCCCATGCCCACGCCCAGGGCCAGAAGCGCAAGCATGCCGACCACAGGGTTGGAGCCTGCCGAAAGGTAGACCAGTACGCCTGCCAGTGGCGCGGAGATGCAGGGAGAGACAATCAGGGTCGAGAGCGCGCCGGCCAGTGCCGCCCCCGGCAGCCCGGCGCGGCGCAGCCGGTCCTGCCAGGCGTTGATGCGCTGCTGAAAACGTGCCCCGGGAGAGAACTGCCAGACATCCAGCAGCCACAGGGCAAATACCAGAAACAGAGCGGCAAAGGGGATCAGTACCCAGGGCGACTGCAGCCGCGCCTGGAGGTTGAGGCTCGCACCAAACAGCCCCATCAGGGTGCCAAGCGCCGCATAGGTCAATGACATGCCGGCCACATAGGCAGATGACAGCGCCAGCGCGCGGGGTTTGTCCGCATTCTGGCCCACCACCAGGGTGGTCACGATGGGCAGCATGGGCAGCACGCAGGGCGTGAAGGCAAGCCCTAGCCCTGCCAGCAGGAAAACGCCCATCATGACCAGCAGGCTGGACTGGCCGGGCAGGGCGGAAGTGTCGCTATCGCGCGGTTGATCCGTGTCCTGGGTTTTCCCGTCCTGTGCCTTTGCGACAGGGGCAGGGTCGCCCGGCATTTGCGCGTCGATAAAGCGCTCGGGCGTGGTGCCGGGAGCAGCCTGAAGACGGCGCGTTTCGGGAGAGTAGCAAAGCCCCGCCTCGGCACACCCCTGGAAATCGACGCGAATCGGTATCGAGGCGTCATCGGACACCGACCCCTTCAGTGTTGCCGTAATGACCAGCGGGTGATGAAAGACTTCCACGTCGCCCAGAAATTCATCGTGAATGGCTTCACCGCGGGGTATCTCGACGGATTCAAGCGCAATGTCCTCGCGCTCGATGTGAAGTTCAAACCGGTGACGATAGAGATAGTAGGCATCGGCACTGGCAAATCCCACCTTGATCGTATTGCCTTCGCGCCACGCTCTGTAGGTAAATGCCTGATCGACGGGCAGGAAGTCGCCGTTGCCGGTGGTGTCTGCAGAGGACGTCTGCCATGGCATTTCAGCCGTACTGCTGCCTTCTACGCGGCTGGAACCCTCGACGGCAGCATTATCGTCAGAGGTGGAAAAGAAATTGCTGGCAGGCGCTGCGCCTGACAGCACGATCCCCAGCAGGGTGACCATTAAAAAAAACAGGGCGCGCGACATCATGAACTCCGCAGCGCTGGCATTTTAAAATGCCGAGAGTGAAGGTAAGGAGTGCCTGAATAAAACATGTCGCGGCGCAACGGCGCCGCGACATGCTGGTATGAAGACATTTTTTCAGCGAAGGGGTTCGCCGATCAGTGCTTCGAGGGCCACGCGATCATGGATTGATGATCAGTGACTGTCCTTCTGGAAGGCATCGATCGATTTTTCGATGGCCTTGATGGCAGCGGCCTTGTCGCCCCAGGTGTCGATCTTGACCCACTTGCCCTTTTCGAGATCCTTGTAGTTCTCGAAAAAGTGCGCAATCTGCTGACGCAGCAGTTCGGGCAGATCAGTGACTTCCTCGACATCGTCATAGGCCGCGGACAGCTTCTGGTGAGGGACGCAGATCAGCTTGGCATCTTCGCCGGCTTCATCGGTCATGTGCAGGATGCCCACGGGGCGGGCGCGAATGACACAGCCGGGCTGTACCGGGTAGGGCGTCACGACCAGCGCGTCCAGCGGGTCACCGTCATCGGCCAGCGTGTTGGGGATGAACCCGTAGTTGGCCGGATAGAACATCGGGGTCGGCATGAAACGATCGACCAGCAGCGCGTCGAGATCCTTGTCGATTTCATACTTGATCGGCGTATGGTTGGCAGGAATCTCAATCGCCACGAACAGATCGTGGGGAACATCCTTGCCGGCGGGGATCTTGTCGAAACTCATCGATCGAGTCCTTGCGTTTGCGGGTTGAAAATTCGAGAGTGAAAATCGTGGGAAATTATACGAACCAGGCAGGACGATTACCAATTCGGTCGAGCGGCAGCTCCCGATCCGCACAATACGATAAATCCGTTGTCTCGTAAAAAGGATGCCAGTGACGTGCAAAGTGGCCTGTCATTAAGTTTCGGACACGCGTTCGTGGCGCCCGATCAACGCCGTCATCGCTCCTCGATGTCGGTCCAGGTGCCCGATAACGCTCGTCAGCTCGAGATCAAGGGTGCCTGCGCGATCATCGCGGATTCTACCTGGCGCAATGCGATTGCGCGCCAGGCCGGCGACATTTCGGTACGTGGCTTTCTGGCTGATTACTATTCCACGCCTGACCACTGGGACATCAAGACCTCGGCCACCAGAGTGCTGCGCGCGCTCAACGGCTGGTGCTACAGCCAGAGCCGCTACGTCCAGGGCGGCAGCTATATCAGCTCGCTGTCGGCCATTATCTTTCGTGGCCGGGAAAGTTACCTGTTTCATATGGGCGATACGCTGGTCTTTCGCCTGCGCGGCGCCGAGTTTGAGCAGCTTTCGCGCGATCATGTCACGGACCTGGGCGGCTATCGCTATCCCTCCCGCGCGCTGGGCATGGACAACAACATCGATATCGATCACATGAGTCTGCCGCTCAAGACAGGCGATGTGTTTTTGTTTACCTCCCAGGCTGTGCGCGGCACGCTCACACCCACGGACTACGTGCACGCCATCCGACAGCAGGATAACGACCTTGATGCAGCCTGCGAGCGTCTGGCCGGCATGGCGCGTGAGCGTGCCGGTGCACGGGGTTACGGCGCTGAAGCCTTCTGCTTTCAGCTGGTTCGTGTCGACACGCTTCCAGATGAAGATATGGGGCCGCCGGTTCAGTTTCCCGGGCAGTTGCCGATCCCGGCCGAGCTTGAGGCGGGGGATCGCATTGACGGATTTCTGATCGAGTCGATCATCTCCAGAACGGCACGAGCTCATGTTTACGGGGTCAGGGATGAAACCTCGCTGCGGCGGATGGCGATGAAGGTCCCCAGTCCCGCGATGTCGTCCAGAAATCCCTATCTGGAGCATTTCCTGTTGCAGCAGTGGATCGGCGAACGAGTACGCTCCCCCTTTGTGGTGCGCATCGTGGCGCCCCCGCGTCCCCGGCGACATCTCTATTATCTGATGCGTCCCATCGAGGGACAGCCGCTGGATCACTGGCTGGCACAGCATCCCGACGCCGGTCTCGAACAGCGCCTCGACATTGCGCGCCAGCTCGCGCGTGCCGTGCATGCGCTACATCGGCGCGACATTCTTCATCAGGCCATTCGTCCTGAAAACATCATGATTGATGAACATGAGCAGGTGGTCCTGATCGATTTTGGCGCCTGCGCGCGCCGGCTGGATGACGACAACAACGCGGCGCTGGCCCTGGCACGGGATGGTAGGCTTGGGATGCACAGTGCGCCGGAGTACGCCCTCGGGCTGGGCGTCAGTCGTCGTAGTGACCAGTATTCGCTGGCCTCGACCATCTACTGGTTGCTCACTGGGGCCATGCCCTACGACATTGCACCTGATACGCTTGAAAGTGAACAGGCGCTGTCAGGGATGACCTACCGTCGCGCCCGCGAGATCAATGCTCAGATACCGACATCCATCGATGATGCGCTGGCGCGTGCCCTGTCCCCACGTCGAGCGCTTCGTTTCAGGCGCCTGTCCGAGATGATCCAAACGCTTCGTCACGGCGCAGCGCTTGATGACGATGATGACGACGAAGCCTCTTCATCGGGTGAAAAAACGCTGGATGCCTCATCGCGTCAGAAGGCGCTTCGTCTATGGCAGGGCATTGCGGCGGCCCTGCTGCTGATTCTGGTGGCCGTCATGCTGATCCAGTAGGACGCTCCGGATCGATACGTTAAAAACCCCGGCCACGCAATGTGGCCGGGGTTTTTTTGATCTCGGCATTCAGGCCGAAGGGTCGGTTGCTCGTGACTAGAGATGGTACTCGGGCAGCTTTTTGGTGATGCGCTCCAGGCGCAGCTTGGCGACCTTGGGCAGGCCGTTCTCGAACGGCGGGAAATCTTCGCCCTGAATCAGGGGGCGCAGATAGCGGCGACCGGCATCATTGATGCCAAAACCGTCTTCGCGAATATACTCCGCTGGCATGAACTTTTCCTGATTGGCGACCCGTTCAAGCGGGGCATCAATGATCGACCAGCTGTACGGGTCTTCACTGTCACGCTGAATGGCCGGCATCACGGCATTTTTGCCTTCAAGGGCGCATTCCACGGCGCGCTGGCCCACGGCGTAGGCCTGTTCGACATCAACGGCCGAGGCCAGATGGCGCGCGGCGCGCTGCAGGTAGTCGGCCACGGCCCAGTGATACTTGTAGCCCAGATCCTGCTTGACCATGCCGGCCAGCGTGGGGGCAACGCCGCCGAGCTGGCGATGGCCAAAGGCGTCGGTATTGCCGGCATCGGCCAGGAAGGTGCCGTCTTCATAGCGGGCGCCTTCCGAGACGACCACCACGCAGTAGCCGTGCTTTTTGACCGCGGCGTCGATGTGGGCCATGACGCGCTGGCGGTCAAAGGGCACCTCGGGCAGCAGGATCATGTGCGGCGGGCCGTCATTGGTTTCGCTGGCAAGGGCCCCGGCGGCGGCAATCCAGCCGGCATGGCGACCCATGGCTTCCAGGATGAAGACCTTGGTGGAGGTCGAGCACATCGACGCAATATCGAGGGCCGCTTCGCGGGTGGAGGTGGCGATGTACTTGGCGACCGAGCCAAACCCCGGAGAGTTGTCGGTAATGGGCAGGTCATTATCGACGGTCTTGGCCACGTGAATGGCCTGCAGGGGGTAGCCCATGTGTTCGGAAAGACGGGAAATCTTCAGGCAGGTATCGGCGCTGTCGCCGCCGCCGTTGTAGAAGAAGTAACGAATGTCATGGGCCTTGAAGACTTCGATGAGGCGCTCGTACTGGCTGCGGTGCGTCTCGATATCCTTGAGCTTGTAACGGCAGGAGCCAAAGGCGCCGCCCGGGGTATGTCTCAGTGCTGCGATGGCCTCGTCACTTTCCAGGCTGGTATCAATCAGATCCTCGGTCAATGCACCGATAATGCCATTGTGTCCGGCATAGAGGGTACCAATGCGATCGCTGTACTTGCGGCATGTCTGGATGACGCCGCAGGCACTGGCATTGATAACGGCCGTAACACCACCTGATTGCGCGTAAAAGGCGTTATTGGAGGTCATGAGCTTCCTGCTTCTTATGAATGTAGGTCGGCCAGCGCCGTTGCTCTGACCGATTTGTCTCTCGGCAACGTGGCGCACCTCTTGTGGGCAGCGCTGCTGTTGGTCGGTCAGCGGATCGATGGCCGGCATCGGGTATTACCCGTGGGGCGATCATAGCCATTACCTGCAGGCCTGATCCAGTCAGAGATTCAGGATTTGCAGGTGAGCCGGAGCCTGACGTCGATTCATGCCCCATGCTAGGCTGATCCGGCTTTTGACGGAGAGCCCAATTTTTCATGCATATTCACATTCTCGGCATCTGTGGCACGTTCATGGGCAGCCTTGCGCTGCTGGCTCGCGAGCTCGGGCATCGAGTCACCGGCTCGGACAAGGGGGTCTATCCCCCCATGAGTACACAGCTTGCCGCACACGGTATCGATGCCGGGCACGGCTTTGATGCGGCCAATCTACAGCCCAGGCCTGATCTGGTCATCATCGGCAATGCGTTGTCGCGCGGTAACGTCGAGGTCGAGACTGTCCTTAACGAGCGTATTCCCTATACCTCCGGGCCACAGTGGCTGGCGGACAATGTGCTGCAAAAAAGGCGAGTGCTGGCGGTGGCCGGCACCCATGGCAAAACGACAACGGCCAGCATGCTGGCATGGATCCTCGAGCAGGCCGGGCTGTCCCCGGGCTTTCTGATCGGCGGTATTCCGCGCAATCTGGGCATTTCGGCACGTGCGGGGGCGGCCGGCGGCGTTTTCGTGATCGAGGCCGACGAGTACGACACGGCCTTTTTCGACAAGCGCTCCAAGTTTGTTCACTACCTGCCGGACGTTGCCGTGCTCAACAATCTGGAGTTCGATCACGCCGATATTTTCAGTGACCTGGCGGCCATCGAGCGACAGTTTCATCATCTGGTACGTCTGGTGCCGGGCAACGGACAGCTTGTCGTGGCGGACGACGAGGACGCGCTGTCCCGCGTGCTGGAGATGGGTTCCTGGTCACCGGTGGCCCGCTTTGGCCGCACAACTCATGCGCAGTGGCGCCTCGCTGACGGCGCCGATGACCGCCACTTTGTCGTCAGCGCCCCCGAGGGGGAAGTGGTCGTATGGTGGGGCATGAGCGGCGAGCACAACCGGCGTAATGCACTGGCGGCCATGGCGGCCGCCAGTGCCGTCGGGGTCACGCTTGAGCAGTCGGCCGGCGCACTGGCCACGTTTGCCTCCCCCAGGCGCCGTCAGGAGGTGCGCGGGTGCGTCAACGACATTCAGGTCATCGACGATTTCGCCCATCATCCGACAGCGATTGCCATGACGCTCGAAGGCCTGCGCGCCGTACCCTCCAGCGGACGCCTGAT
The DNA here is from genome assembly GCF_003385845.1 of Kushneria indalinina DSM 14324. GTDB lineage: Bacteria > Pseudomonadota > Gammaproteobacteria > Pseudomonadales > Halomonadaceae > Kushneria > Kushneria indalinina. Next base: position 731,020 of record NZ_QRDJ01000006.1, read on the forward strand.
CTCCGTGATCGAGCCACGCTCCAATACCATGAAACTTGGCACCATGAAGGCGCGCCTGCCGGAAAGCGTTGCCAGTGCCGATGAAGTCTACTGGTATCAGCCGGCGATGCTGGGGTGGTCGGTAGCCGAGGTCGCCCAGGCGTGTCCGGTGCCGGCCCATGTCATGACCACCACCGAGCAGCTGATCGAGGTGCTGGTGGATCAGGCGCGCCCGGGCGACCGGATTGTCATCATGAGCAACGGCGGCTTTGATAACATTCATGAGCGGCTTTTGAAGGCGCTCGAACAGCGCCATGGGCAGACGGCGCACGCCGAGGCCTGACAGGGTCGGTGAGTTCGTATGAGCACCGGGGGCCATTCACGCCATGTGATGGCCCCCGATTGTCATGGCGGCTCTCGAAGGCCGGCAGGAGAGTCAGAAGGCGGGCACCCAGATGATGCGCGCAGTCACCAGTGCCACCGATGCCAGCGTCAAAAGCATCAGCTGCATGGGCGTGGCCACACCGGCCAGACTGCGCCTGGCAAAGAGGTGATAGCTGATGCGGGTCGCACCGCAGATAATCAGTCCCAGCAGTGCACCGCCGACAAGGTCACTGATCCAGTGCACGCCAAAGGTCAGTCGCGACAGGGCAACAATACTGGCGGCAACGATCGCGAGCCAGTAGGGCCAGTGCCGGGTTCGGCTTGAGAGCCCCTCGGCAATGAAGGCGGCACTCAATCCCCAGAACACCACGGCCGTTGAGGCATGCGCGCTCGGGTAGGAAAACGAGCCGGTCAGATGCTCAGGCGTATCCGGCCGTGCGCGTCCGATCCACTGTTTGAGTGCGGTATTGCTGAAGGCCAGCAGGGCCAGGGCGCCGCCCCAGTGAAACACGGCGGCCAGACGCTTTCGCAGCAACAGCCAGGCAAGCCAGGGCGTCAGCATGGCGATCACCCCGAGTGCATCGCCGATACGATCCAGCAGCACCGATATCTGCATCAAGGGACGGTTGTCAGGGTGGGAAAAGAAGCTCTGCGCCGCGACATCCAGTGCCAGCGGTTGATGAAGCCCAGCCACAAGCCATGTCCAGCCGATAAAGGCGAGTATGCCCACCAGTACCAGCACGATGGAGGCCAGCGGGATCTCACCGCCAATCCGTCTCTGGCGAAGGCTTAGCCAGAGCCGGCGCGTTATGGTGTGCCGGCGCGCTCGGACAAGCAGGCCGCGATAGAAGCGGCTGTCCCGGTCGAGCCGTCGCCGCAGCCACGACAGCGCAAGGCCAAGGGCGATGAACACGAAAAACAGCACCGACAGCAGCATTTCGGCGCCGGGGGGCAGATGGACCAGCCGCTGCCAGCTGCGTCCCAGATAGTAGCCGGGCAGCAGGTAGGCGGGTGCCCAGAGCAGCGCCGAGATCACATTGACGATCAAAAAGCGCATCGGCGGCATGTACATCATGCCGGCCACCATGGGAATAATGGGGCGTACCGGGCCGACAAAGCGTCCGAACGCTACTGACAGGGCGCCGTAACGAGTGAAAAAGCTTTCGCCCTTGTCGACCCAGTGGGGATAGCGATTGAACGGCCACCAGGCGCGAAGGCGATCACTCTGGGTGCGTCCGAGCCAGTAGCTTACGCCATCGCCGATTACGGCGCCGATGAAGGCGCTGAGCAACAACGCGACAATGGAAATCTGGTCGTGGCCTGCCAGCGATGCGGCGGCCGTAAGCATGACCACACCGGGCATGACCAGACCGACCAGCGCCAGTGATTCGAGCAGGGCGACGGCGCCAACGATGACAATCAGGATCGTCGGGTTGTGCGCCCACTGATCAATCAGGGCAACAGGATTCATCTAACAGGACTCCACACAATGACTTGCCGCGCCGGGCGCGGTTTTTACTGCTGCCGACAACTGGCTTATAGTAGCGATTCATAAGTATCGGACGGACAAACGTAAAATCGCCGGCCAGTATAGTCAGCCGCTGTGCCCTGCGATAGCGTCAGGAGTCGACGACAGACAAGCGCGGCCGCGCATTCGGGAACAGGAGAACAGCGCAGATGACGTCTGAGGTGCAAAGGGAAGACAGTGATATCGCCACCCGCATGACGCTGCTGGGTCAGCAGGCGCGTCGGGCATCGAGTCTGCTGCGCAGCAGCACCACGCAGCAGCGAAATGAGGCACTCGCCGCCATGGCTCGCGAGCTGTCGACACAGCGTGAGGCCGTGCTGGAAGCCAACGCGCGTGATATGGCTCGTGGCAAAACGGAGGGGCTGTCGGAGGCGCTCATGGATCGGCTGTTGCTGACGCCTGAGCGCATCGACGCCATGATCTCCGGACTTGACACCGTGGCCTCCCTGCCGGACCCGATCGGCGGTATCGATGATCTTCGCACTCAGGCCAACGGGCTGCGTATCGGCCGTATGCGCACGCCGCTGGGCGTGATCGGTATCATCTATGAGTCTCGCCCCAATGTGACGGTGGACGCCGCCGCGCTGTGTCTCAAGGCCGGTAATGCCGCCATTCTGCGCGGTGGTTCTGAAGCCTTTGAATCCAATTGCGCCATTGCCCGCTGTATCGCTTCGGGTCTTGAGCGGGCCGGTCTGCCGAGCCACGCCGTGCAGCTGGTGGAGACCACCGATCGTGCGGCTGTGGGCGCGCTGATCACAGCGAATGAGTACGTGGACGTGATTATTCCGCGGGGCGGGAAGTCGCTGATCAAGCGCATCTCGGAGGAGGCGAGCATCCCGGTTATCAAGCACCTGGAAGGGCTTTGCCACATCTTCGTGGATCGTCATGCATCACTGGATATGGCCTTCGATATCGCCTTTAACGCCAAGTGCTTTCGCTATGGCATCTGTGGCGCCATGGAAACGCTGCTGGTGGATCAGGCGGTGGCCGAGACCTTTCTGCCGCCCATGATCGCGCGTTTCAAGGACGCGGGTGTCACGGTGTGTGGTTGCGACAGGGTTCAGGCACTGACCGAGGTTGAGCCGGCCACCGAGGAGGACTGGCAGACCGAGTACCTGGGGCCGTATCTGTCCATTCGGGTGGTCGATGACATGCACGCTGCCATCGAGCATATCAATCACTACGGCTCACACCATACCGATGCCATCGTTAGTGACCATTTCGGCCATACCCAGCGTTTTTTGGCGGAAGTGGATTCAAGCTCGGTCATGGTTAATGCACCGACCTGCTTTGCCGATGGCGCGCAGTATGGTTTGGGTGCCGAAATCGGCATTTCCACCGATAAGCTGCATGTCAGGGGGCCGGTAGGGCTTGAGGGGCTGACCACGCGTAAATATATCGTGCTGGGCGATGGTCATGTTAGAACGTAAGCCGCGTGTCGCCATGTTTGGCGGCACGTTCAATCCGGTTCATATCGCGCATCTGCGCGCGGCCGTCGAGATTCGCGACGCCCTTTCGCTGGACGCTGTACACATGGTGCCGGCGCATCTGCCGCCCCATCGCAGCGCGCCGGGCGTCAGTTCCGAGGACCGCCTGAGCATGCTGAAGCTGGCACTGGCCGATACGCCGGGGCTGATTGCCGATGACCGCGAGATTCACCGTGACGGGCCGTCCTGGTCGCTGGACACGCTCGCCTCCTTGCGCGAGCAGTATGGCGACCAGGCGCGTCTTGTGATGGTGCTGGGGCGTGACGCCTTTTTGAAGCTGCATGAATGGCATGAGCCTCGAGCGCTTTTTGATTATGCCCATATTCTGGTGATCGGCCGCCCGGAAAGTGATGAAGTGCAGTGTTCGGCACTCGAGGCGCTGATCGAAGGGCGCCGCGTTGACAGCACCGATGCGCTCATGGCTGAGCCCTGCGGCCGGGTGCTGGATTATGACCGAACCACGGCGATGGCCATCTCCGCAACCGCCATTCGTCAGACGCTGGCCCGGGGCGGGAGCATACGCTATCTGATGCCGCCGGCGGTTGAAGCCTTCATCGAGCAGCGCGGCCTCTACACCGGCGAGATGCCCTGACACGATGAAAAAGCATCCCGGTACGCTCAAGGCGCCAAAAGCTGTAAATGGCTATGGTGCCTATCCCTGACAGCGGTACAATGCGGGCCTGAACCCTATATCTCCGAGGAGCTATGCAGACAGTACTTTCATCTCTGGTGGTTGATGCCCTGGAAGAGCTCAAGGGGCGTGATATCGCCGAACTTGATGTCTCCAGAATGACCAGCATCACCGATGTCATGGTGGTGGCCAGCGGCACTTCCAGCCGACACGTCAAGGCATTGGCAGACAATGTGGTTGAGCGCGCCAAAAACGAGGGCGTTCGTCCACTGGGTGTAGAAGGGGAGGCCGGCAGCGACTGGGTGCTGGTGGATCTGGGTGATGTGGTGGTCCATGTCATGATGCCGGATGCCCGCAGCCTCTACGATCTGGAACGGCTCTGGAGCGAATTGCCCAACGATCTGGGTCGTCATGAAGCGATCGGTGAGCGCCAGTCTTGAAATTGAGAATGCTTGCCGTTGGCACGCGCATGCCGGACTGGGTCACTCAGGGGGTCGAGGAGTACCGCAAGCGGCTGCCGCGCGAGATGCCACTGGAAGTGGTCGAGCTGTCACCCGGTCCACGTCAGAAAAGCGCGGACCCTGCGAAGGCGATACGCGTTGAGGGCGATCGCCTGCTGTCGAAAATCAGGGACAGTGAACTCGTGGTGGCGCTTGATGTCGAAGGCAAGCCCTGGTCGACACCAGTGCTCTCCGAACGCATGCGTGACTGGCAGATGACCGGCAGCGACGTGTCCCTTTTGATCGGTGGCCCGGATGGTCTCGATCAGCGCTGCCTGTCACGTGCTGATCTTCGCTGGTCCCTGTCGCCATTGACGCTGCCACATCCGCTGGTACGTGTATTGCTGGCCGAACAGCTCTACCGTGGCTGGACGCTGATGACCGGGCATCCCTACCATCGCTAGGGGGCTGAGCATGCATCGTTTTTTGCTTGCCGGTTGGCCTATCCGTTTACCGTTTTTGGGCAGTCTCCTCAATGCGCCCACGTCGCGCCACGCTTAAGGATTCCGAACAACAGGCACGTATCTTTCGTCATCGCAGCATTGTGGCGGCGTTTTTTGTGCTCATCATGTTTTCCGGTCTGATCGGGCGCATGGTATGGCTGCAGGTTGTTCAACACGACATCTTCATTACGCGCTCGGATAAAAATCGAATGCGTGTCGAGCCGCTGCCGCCCAATCGCGGCCTGATCTTTGATCGCAACCATGATGTAGTGGCCGAGAACCGGCCGACCTATAACCTCACTCTGGTGCGTGAGCAGGCCGGCGATGTCAGCCAGACCATTGCACGCCTGATCGATATTCTTGATCTTCCCCCCGAAGAGCACGATGTGCTGGCGCAGCGCTCTCGTGAGCGGCTGCGCTCCTATGAGCCTGCGCTGTTGCTCAGTGATCTCAATGAAGGCCAGATCGCCCGGATTGCGGTCAATCGTTATCGACTGCCTGGCGTGGAGGTCGAGGCCCAGCTCATCCGTTATTACCCCGACGGCGAGTGGATGTCGCATGTGCTGGGATATGTGGGGCGTATCAGCCAGGAAGACCAGCAGCGTATTGATACCAGCAATTACGCCGGCACCCACTTCATCGGCAAGACCGGAATCGAGCGGTTTTATGAAGATGAGCTGCATGGTCAGGCGGGGGTACGCCGTGTGGAAACCAACGCTCGTGGCCGAGCGCTGCGCGAGATCGATCGAACGCCGCCGCAGCCGGGCAAGAATCTGACGCTGACGCTGGATTCAAAGCTTCAAAAGCTGGGTCACGAGCTCTTGAAGGGCAAGCGCGGTGCCATTGTGGCCATCGAACCCGCGAGCGGCGCCATTCTGGCCATGGTGTCCGAACCCGGCTTTGACAATAACAAGTTCGTGACCGGCATCGACACCAAATCCTACGCGGCCCTGCGTGACGATGTTGACATGCCGCTTTATAACCGGGCCTCGCGCGGACAGTACCCGCCGGCTTCCACGGTCAAGCCCTACATGGCGTCTGCGGGTCTGGAGTACGGTCTGATACAGCCCTCCGACACGGTCTATGACCCGGGCTACTACCAGCTGCCCAACGACTCCAGACGCTATCGCAACTGGCTGCGCTGGGGACATGGTCGGGTCGACATGAAGCGTGCCATTACGGTCTCCAACGATACCTATTTCTTCAGCCTCGCCCATCGCATGGGTATCGATCGGCTCTCCGAGTTCATGCACAAATATGGGTTCGGTGAGGATCACAGCCTGGATGTCTGGGGGGCCGGCAGTGGATTGATGCCCAGCCGCGACTGGAAGCGTGGGCGCTATAACCAGGCATGGTACCCGGGCGAAACCCTGTCAGTGGGCATCGGACAGGGTTATTGGCTGGCCACGCCCTTGCAGATGGCCACTGCTGTCGCCGTGCTGGCCAACGATGGCAAATGGGTGCGTCCGCACCTTGCCATGCAGGTGGGGGATGAGAAGATCGCGCCACCTTTCGAGAATACGCCCGATGACGTGGAACTGGATAACCCGCGCTGGTGGGATCTGATCCATCAGGCCATGGAAAACGTCATGAGCGGCAGCGAAGGCTCGGGACGTGCTTCGGGCCGCAACCTTCAGTACCGCATGGCAGGCAAGTCAGGCACGGCGCAGGTGTTTACCCTGGGGCAGAAGGAGAAGTACAACGCCGCCGAGCTTGAAGAGCGCCTGCATGATCATGCCCTGTTTACGGCCTATGCCCCGGTGGATGACCCGAAGATCGCGCTTGCCGTTATTATCGAAAACGGCGGTGGCGGCAGTAAGGTGGCCGCGCCCATCGCCCGTGAAATGCTGGATGCCTGGATACTGCCGAGCATGAAGTCCAGTGAAGAGGCGCAGCGCCACGCCCAGCAAAATGAAAGCGCTGCTCAGCAGATCGTGACGGGAGACTGACGATGATGATGGACTACTGGCAGCGGGTGTATCGCCGCAGTCGTCGGCAGTATCAGCGTCTGAGCTGGCGCACCCTGCATCTTGATCCCTGGCTTTTGCTGGCGCTGCTGACCATCGTTGCCGGCGGTCTGATCGTGCTCTACAGCGCCGGGGGCGAGTCTACACATCTGGTGGAGGCCCAGGCGCTTCGATTCGCTGCCGCATTTTTGATCATGCTGCTGATCGCGCAGTTTTCACCGCGCACCATGCAGCGCTTTGCGTGGTTTTTCTATGTCGTGGTCATCCTGATGCTGGTGGCGGTGGACGTGATCGGCACCCATGCCATGGGGGCTCAGCGCTGGCTGACCATTCCCGGCGTCATCCGCTTTCAGCCCTCCGAGCTCATGAAGCTTGCCATGCCGATGACCATTGCCGCCTATCTATCGCGCCGGGTGTTGCCGCCCGGGTGGCTGGACCTGCTGGTGTGTCTGCTGCTGATGGGATTTCCGGTGGCGCTGATTGCCAATCAGCCCGATCTGGGCACCTCCATGCTGGTTACGGCCTCTGCTGTTTTCGTGATACTGCTGGCCGGGCTTTCCTGGCGTTTTGTGGCGGTCTGCGCAGGGTTCGGGATCGCCGCGATGCCGCTTTTGTGGTTCAACATGCACCAGTATCAGCGCCAGCGGGTACTGACCTTTTTGAATCCGGAAAGTGATCCGCTGGGAACGGGCTGGAATATCATACAGTCCAAGACCGCGATCGGTTCAGGCGGCATCCATGGCAAGGGCTGGATGCAGGGAACACAGTCACAGCTCGAGTTTCTCCCCGAACGTCACACCGATTTCATTGTGGCCGTGCTCGCCGAAGAATTCGGCTTGATCGGTATGGCCGTACTGATGTCCTGCTATCTGCTGTTGATATGGCGTGGCCTCTACATGGCCACTCAGGCGCACGATACCTTTGGAAGACTGCTGGGGGGCAGCCTGATCCTGACCTTTTTTGTCTATGTGTTCGTCAATGTCGGCATGGTCAGCGGCGTTTTGCCGGTGGTCGGCGTACCGCTGCCGTTGATCAGCTATGGCGGCACGGCCAGCGTGACCCTGATGGCCGGCTTCGGTATGCTGATGGCCGTTTTTACCCATCACAAGACCACGCCACGCTAGAGAGAGTCGGGATGAAGCCGGATCGATGTCATTCAGGTAAGAAATGGCGCTGGGCCATGGCAATGCTGCTGGCGGTGGCACCGCTGGCAAACGCGGCAGGCGAGTATGACCCGAGCACCAATGATCAGGCACGTGCCGTGGTCGACAGGCTTGCCGAAGCAGGGCTTGATCGCCAGAAGCTTGATGAAACGCTGGCCCGGGCCAGTCGTCAGCAAAAGATCATCGATGCGATTTCAAAACCCGCCGAACGTCATTTGCGCTGGGATCAGTATCGCGACATCTTTATCAAGCCTGAGCGTGTGGCCGGCGGAGTTGAGTTCATCCGGGCTCACCGTGATGCCATGATACGTGCTGAGCAGGAATACGGGGTGCCGCGTGAGATCATTGCCGCCATCATCGGCGTGGAAACCTGGTATGGGCGCCACACCGGCAGTTATCGCGTCCTCGATGCCCTGACCACACTGGCCTTTGACTATCCGCCCCGCAGTGATTTTTTCGGCCGTGAGCTGGAAGCCTTTCTCACCCTGACCAGCGAGCAGGGTCTTGATCCGCTGGAGCTCAAGGGCTCCTATGCCGGTGCCATGGGGCTGCCTCAGTTCATGCCCAGCAGCTATCAGGCCTACGCCGTCGACTTCAACCATGATGGCATCAAGGATCTCTGGGAGGAGCCTGTCGATGCCATCGGCAGTGTGGCCAACTATTTTGCCGAACATGGCTGGCGCCCGGGCCGGCCGCTGACGGTGGCGGCCCATCTGGAGGCCTCGCAAAAGCCCGAAGATGTCGAGTTCAATCAAGCCAAACCGCCGTATATGCGGGTCGGAGATCTAAAGGAAAAGGGCGTGGTGGCCGACATCGCCATCTCCGATGACGAGGAGGTGATTCCATTGGCGCTCGACTATGCCGATGGTGATGACCACTATCTGTTTGGTCTGCATAACTTCTACGTCATTACGCGCTATAACCACAGCCATCTCTATGCCATGGCCGTCACCACGCTGGCCGAGCAGATCCAGGCGGCACTCCAGCGGGAGGGGTAGGGTGTCATTCTTGAAAGCCTTTCTGCCGGGGCATGTCCCGCGCTCGGTTCTGCTGTTGGTGATCGTAGCGCTGATGGGCGGCTGTGCCAGTGGCGGCGGTAGCGCCGGCGGACGCTACGCCATGTCCCGTGATGCCTACCCTGATCGTCAGGTCGATGTCTCGCAGGTGCCGGATGCGGTGCCTCGGGTTGAGCCGCGCTCACGCAGCGGCAATCAGTCCAGCTATCAGGTACTGGGCAAGCGTTATCACGTGCTCTCATCGAGCGAGGGGTACAGCCAGACGGGGCTGGCCTCCTTCTATGGTCAGAAATTCCAGGGCTACGATACCGCCAACGGTGAGCAGTACGATATGTATGCCATGTCGGCGGCGCATCGCTCCCTGCCGTTGCCCACCTTCGCGCGCGTGACCAATCTGGCCAACGACCAATCCGTGATTGTTCGCGTCAATGACCGTGGCCCGTTTCATGATGATCGTTTGATTGATCTCTCCTATGCAGCAGCGTCGCGACTGGATATGCTCGGCGATGGCACGGCCAGGGTACGGGTCACCGCCATAGATCCGCGCCAATGGCAGGCTCAACACAATAACAATCAACAGATCGCGGCCCGCTCGGGGCGCATTGAAGACTCGCCGGGAGCCTCAAGAGCTCAGGAACCTGTCCGGCAGGGCGCAGGTGCCTCTGCGCAGCAGGCAGCTGCACCTGTGATCCGCAGTAACGACCAGGGCAACGCCGTCTACCTGCAGGTGGCGGCCCTTGGATCGGATGAGCACGCCCGGGCGCTCAGGGACAAGCTCGAAGCGCGTCTTTCAAGACCGGTTCGGGTAACACGACATGCCGCCATGCATCGGGTACAAGTGGGTCCACTCGATGATCCGATCATGGTGGAATCAGTCAGGTCCGAACTGCATGACGCAGGCTATGATCAGCTACACCAGGTAGCTGGCACGGACTGAATACAAGCAAACAGAGAAAGGCAATATGACCCTTTTTGCAGTAAACGTATGCCGCTGGCGCCACCTTGTCGCGTTTTCCTCGCTGGCGCTGACTCTGACGGCGGCGCCCGCAATGGCATCCGATGGCCCGTCACCTTCAAGCTTTATTCCTTCGCCGCCGGGGCTTGCCGCGACATCATGGGTGTTGATGGACGCCAAATCCGGTCGTGTCCTGGTTGAACACGATGGCAACGAGCGCGTTCCGCCAGCCAGTCTGACCAAGATGATGACGGCCTATATTGCTGAAAGCGAAATCGAAAGCGGTAACATGTCTGCCGAAGATGAAGTTCGTATCAGCAAGGAAGCCTGGCAGACCGGTGGCTCGCGGATGTTCGTCAAGGTCAACAGCAATGTGCCGGTGCAGGCACTGATGCAGGGCATCGTGGTGCAGTCCGGTAACGATGCCACGGTAGCCATGGCCGAACACATCGCCGGCAGCCAGTCATCGTTTGCCGATCTCATGAATGAACATGCACGCCAGATGGGCCTGCAGAATACGCACTTCATGAACCCGACCGGTCTGCCGGACCCGGAGCACTACTCGTCGGCCTACGATATGGCCGTGATCGCACGGCACATCATCAACGATTTTCCCGATCACTATTCGCTTTATGCCGAGAAATATTTCACCTGGAACGGCATCAAACAGCCCAACCGCAATCTGCTGCTGTGGCGTGACAAGACGGTCGATGGCCTGAAAACCGGCCATACCGAAGAGGCAGGATACTGCCTGGTAGCGTCGGCCCAGCAGACCGACACCCGCCTGATCGCGGCGGTTATGGGGACCAATTCGGAAGAGGCCCGGTCGCAGGAAACCCAGAAGCTTTTGAGCTATGGCTTTCGCTACTTCCAGACCCAGAAGGTGTATGACGCTGGGCAGGAGCTCACGCGTGCCCGCGTCTGGGGCGGCACTCAGGATGAGGGCAGCTTCGGCGTGGCCAACGATGTCTACCTGACAGCTTCCAAGCAAAATGATGCAGGCCTTTCCAACCGCATCAATATCAATGGTGATCTGCAGGCGCCCATCCAGGCCGGCCAGCAATACGGCACGGTTCAGATCGTACAAAATGACGAAGTCATTGATGAGCAGCCGCTGGTCGCGCTCGAAAGCATCGAGCAGGGCGGTCTGTTCAAGCGTCTCTGGGATGGCCTTTTGAAGTTTGTTCAGGGTCTGTTCTGATCCCTGAAACCGCAACTGTTCCATGACCATCAGGGGGGATTCGGCTGACGAATCCCCCCTTTTTCAGTAAAATGGCAGGTAATCGGGCGAACTTTCAGCCTGCAATGCTCAAGAGGTTTATCATGTCCAGGCCTTCATCCAAAAAGCCTGCCGCTATCCTGTCGTCACCCGGCGACGATAAAAGGGCACAGGAGGCGCCGAAGATCGAGTTTCCCTGCGATTACGCCATCAAGATCGTGGGAAACAACGATGTTGAATTCGATCGTGACATGCTCGATATCGTGGAGCGGTTCTCACCGGAGCTCGATCGTTCACGCGTGACCCATCGTGACAGCCGCAACGGCAAATACCGCTCTCTGCATGTCACCATTTATGCGACCGGCGAAGAGCAGCTCAACGAGCTTTTTGTGGCGCTCAAGGCGACCGGTCGTGTTCAGATGGTGCTTTAAGACGCACCGGCTGACAGGCGACCCTGCCGGTTCTCCCCTGAGGTGGCACTGATGAGTGATACAAACCTGGATGATCAGAGCATTGGCGTATATCGTCTGGGGGTATGCGATTACACCACGATCTGGGAGGCGATGCGCCGCTTTACCGATGAGCGCGATGCCACAACGCAGGATCAGATCTGGCTGGTGGAACATTTTCCCGTGTTTACCCAGGGGCGGGCCGGCAAGCCGGAACATTTATTGAATCCCGGCAGCATTCCGCTGGTACACAGTGACCGTGGCGGACAGGTCACCTATCATGGGCCCGGGCAGTTGATCATGTACCCACTGATTGATGTCAAAAGGCGACGCATCGGGGTACGTGCCATGGTGGATGCCCTTGAAAATGCCGTCATTCGTTCGCTGAGTGACCACGGTATTACGGCCCGCTCACGAACGGATGCACCGGGTGTCTACGTGGAGGATGCCAAGATTGCTTCCCTCGGGCTGCGTATCCGCCGGGGCAGCAGCTTTCACGGGATTGCCTTCAATATCGATATGGACCTTGCCCCCTTTGACCATATCAATCCCTGTGGCCATGCAGGGCTTAGAATGACACAGCTTCGCGATCTGCTGTCGCAACCACCGGACATGGCGCGTGAAGCACAAGGATTGCTCGGAGCCTTTGCCGCTGAACTCGGCAACCCCGAGCTTCAGGAGATGGTGAGCGCACCCGGGGTGCTGACCCACATTTCTCGAGTAACAGGATCAAACTGATGACCGAGACGACTGCTACCACCCCCAAACAGCGGGCTGAAAAAGGTGTCAAGCTGCGCGGCGCCGAGAAGGTGTCCCGCATTCCGGTCAAGGTCATTCCGACCGAGACCCTGCCGACCAAGCCGGACTGGCTCAAGGTGCGCATGCCCATCTCGAAAGAGGTGACACGCATCAAGGAAACCCTGCGCCGGCACAAGCTTGTGACGGTATGCGAAGAGGCGTCCTGTCCCAATCTTGGTGAATGTTTCAACGGCGGCACGGCCACCTTCATGATCATGGGGGATATCTGCACGCGCCGCTGCCCGTTCTGCGACGTCGCTCACGGCCGGCCCAATGCACTCAATGAAGACGAGCCGCGGGAGCTTGCTGAAGCCATCGCCGAGATGCGCCTGAAGTATGTCGTGATCACCTCCGTGGATCGTGATGATCTGCGTGATGGCGGTGCGCAGCACTTCAACAACTGCATCGAAGAGATCAGAAAGCGCAGCCCTGACCTTGAGGTCGAGGTGCTGGTGCCTGATTTTCGTGGCCGCATGGAGAAAGCCATCGATATCATGCGTCAGGAGCCGCCGGATGTGTTCAATCACAACCTTGAAACGGTTCCGTCGCTCTATCGCCGCGTGCGTCCGGGCGCTGACTATCAGTGGTCGCTGGATCTTCTCAAGCGCTACAAGGAAGCCCGTCCCGAGGTGATGACCAAATCGGGGCTGATGCTGGGTGTGGGTGAAACCGATGACGAGGTGGTCGAGGTCATGCGTGACCTTCGCGCCCATAACGTCGATATGCTCACCCTTGGCCAGTACATGCAGCCTTCACGCAATCACCTGCCGGTCGATCGCTGGGTACACCCCGACACGTTTGCCTGGTTTGCCGAAAAGGGCTACGAGCTGGGCTTCAAGCATGTCGCGTCAGGCCCGCTGGTACGCTCAAGCTATCACGCCGACAAGCAGGCACATGGTGAAAGGGTGTCCTGAAACATGACAGGCTCGGGCAGCTGATACCCGACATGTTTTGTTCATCGCGCCCGGCACTGCCGGGCGCTGTTGTCTCCGGGGTCCTTGTCGCCCATCGAGGGCAGAAACTATTTCGCTGCGTAACGGTCAGTAACCATAACGGCCGTCAAGTGGAGGGAGCCATGCTGATCAGGACACGAAAGCCTCACCATATTGGTGAAAACGAGGTCACCCCGGAGTCGGTCTATTATGCGCGCCGGCGTTTCATGGCAGGGGTGGCAGGCCTTGGGATGGCAGCAGCACTGCCGCGCGGTGCCTGGGCGGCGTCTCAATATGACGATGTCGAACAGGGTAGCCACCCTGACTGGTTTGCCTCGCGCCTTGAAAATGCAAACTGGCAGGCGGTGACGGCAGGGGATAACGACAAGCTCACGCCGTTTAATGATGCCACGCACTACAACAATTTCTTCGAGTTTGGCACCAGCAAGGACGACCCCTACAAGCACGCCGGCGCGATGACCACCGAGCCCTGGACCATCGAGATTGACGGCGAGGTGGCCCGGCCCGGGACGCTGGATGTGGATCAACTGCTGGGTGAGCAGCAGCTGGAAGAGCGCATTTATCGACTGCGCTGTGTCGAGGCCTGGTCGATGGTTATCCCCTGGCTCGGGGTACCGCTGTCCGAAATTATCAAGCGCGCCGAGCCGACCAGCGATGCGAAGTTTGTACGCTTTCAGACCCTGATGCGCCCTGAAGAGATGCCCGGACAGCGCTCCCGTTTCGGCCTGATCGACTGGCCCTACCAGGAAGGGCTGCGCATGGATGAGGCAATGCATCCGCTGACCATTCTGAGCGTGGGCATGTACGGGCGAGTGCTGCCCAATCAGAACGGGGCGCCAGTGCGCCTGGTGGTGCCCTGGAAATACGGCTTCAAGAGCATCAAGTCGATCGTGCGTATCTCGCTGGTCAAAGAGCAGCCGACGACGGCCTGGCCGACCATCAATGCCAATGAATACGGCTTTTACTCCAACGTGAACCCGGACGTGGATCACCCACGCTGGAGTCAGGCGCGCGAGCGTCGCCTGCCCAACAGTCTGTTCAGTACCAACATGATCGATACGCAGATGTTCAACGGCTATGGTGACGAGGTGGCGTCTCTCTACAAGGGCATGGATCTGCGGAAGTATTTTTGATGCGACTCTGGCGATGTGCGGTGTTTGTGGCGGCACTGCTGCCGTTTCTCTGGTGGGCCTTTCAGGTAGCAGCAGGGCAGGCCGGCCCCGAGCCCGGGCAGTATCTGCTGCTCAACTTTGGCCAGTGTGCGCTGATTCTGCTGCTGTTGACGCTGAGCCTCACGCCGCTGATGAAGCTGACGCGCTGGAAGGGGTTTGCCGTGATCCGGCGCCAGCTGGGGCTCTGGACCTTCAGCTATGGGGTACTGCATCTGACCAGCTATCTGCTGTTCATACTGGGGCTGGATTTCTCGGCGCTGGGCGCGGATCTGCAGCGGCGGCCCTACATCATGGTGGGGTTTGCAGCCCTGCTTATGCTGCTGGCGCTGGCGGTGACCTCCAATCGCTACTCCATGAAGCAACTGGGCAAACGCTGGAAGTTTCTGCACCGGCTGGTCTATATCGCCTTGGCGCTGGTGCTTTTACACTTTTTCTGGGTGGTGCGTGCCGATATGGGGCAGTGGAGCGCCTACGCTTTTGCCGGCGCCGTCCTGATGCTGCTCAGGATTCCCGTGGTTTCGCGGGCGCTGGGTCGGGTTCGCCCCCGGCGTGGCAGTGGGCCCAAAGCGCCTCGTTTTTCCTGAAAAAAAACTTCTGAGAGAACACCGGCCATGAGGCCGGCGTTTTTATGTGGTTTGATCAGTTCTGCGGCATTGCGGTCAGCACCAGTTTGCCGATGGTATGACCCTCTTCCAGCATCTGATGGGCGCGGGTGAGGTTTTCGACATTGAGCGGCCCGACGATTTCACCCAGCGTACTGCGCAGCCGACCTTCATCAAGCAGGCGTGCCAGGGTTGCCAGCGCCGCGCCCTGCTGTTCACGCTGCACATCATGCAGCGGGCGGGCAAACATGAATTCCCAGTGAAAGCTGGCAGCCTTGCCCTGCAGGGCGTTGAGATCCACCTGCTGTTTCGTTTCGGCAATCGCCACGATCTCGCCGAGCGGCTTGATCAGAGAGACCATGTTGTCCCAGTGCACGCCGATGTCGTGGCAGTTGAAGATGTAATCGACGTCCTCAAGATCGAGTCGCTTGAGTTCGTTGACGAGATTGTGGTGGTCGACCACATCATGAGCGCCCATTTCGCGACACCACTGTACCGACTGCTCGCGCGAGGCGGTGGCAATCACGCGGATACCGGTGAGCTGGCGGGCCATCTGAATGGCGATCGAGCCCACGCCGCCGGCGCCATTGATGATCAAAAGCGTCTGGTCACCATGGTCACTGGTGTCCTGCGCCAGGCGCAGCTTGTCAAACAGCGCCTCCCAGGCCGTCAGTGCCGTCAACGGCATGGCCGCAATTTCCTCGATATCAAGCGTCTGAGGCGCGCGGGCCACCAGACGCGAATCGATCAGCTGGTACTGGGCGTTACAGCCGGGGCGATTGACCTCGCCTGAATAGTAAATGCGCTCGCCGACGGCCAGATCGCTGACACGCTCTCCAATGGCTTCCACGATGCCGGTGGCATCCCAGCCCAGGATGGTCGGCTCGCTGATGTCTCCCAGCGCGCCGGCGCGAACCTTGGTATCTACCGGGTTGACCGACACGGCTTCGATACGCACCAGAACATCTTCCCCTTCGGGCGAGGGGCGCTCGATGTCGATCTCTTCAAAGGCACCGGGTGCGTTGATATCACTGGCGCCGCGTGTGGCAATGGCTTTCATGGTCTCTCCCTGGTTAACGAACGCACGTTGATGCGTCATCCACTAGAATGTCAGCCACCAATCTGGACCATGATGACAGCCGATGCCAGTCGCTGTGCTTGTGGTGATACGAGCGTGATGGAAAGCAGGAGAGACGTGGCATGACACATGACTGGTTAGCCTTTGCAAAGCAACTCAGATCCATTGCCCAGACCGGGCAGACCTATACCACCAACAAGTATGAGCTGGAGCGCTATCAACAGCTGGAAACACTGACCAACCAGATGTTTGCCGTGCTGGGTGATGTGCCCATCGAAAAAATAGAAAACCTGATCATCCCTGATCGCGGGTATGCCACGCCCAAGGTGGATGTCCGCGGCGCGGTCTTTGACGACAGCGGCCGGGTGCTGCTGGTGCGTGAAATCAAGGATGGGCTCTGGACACTGCCCGGCGGCTGGGCAGACGTCAACGAAGGCCCCAGTGAAGGCGTGTTAAAGGAGATTGTCGAAGAGTCCGGGCACCGGGCGAGCCAGCCGCGTCTGGTCATGCTCAAGGATCGCAGTCTTCATCCCTACGCCCACTATTCGCCGGATCATATCTACAAGCTCTTTTATGTTTGTACTCATGAGGGTGGTGAGTTTGTATCCAATAATGAAACGGATGCTGCCGAATTCTTCGATCTTGATGATCTGCCGCCGCTGTCCGAGGGGCGAACGCTGCCTGCCGATATTCACGAATGCTGGGCCTTTGTGACGTCGGGGGCGGAAGGTATCTACAGCGACTGATGGCCATTGCCGGTATCGAGCGACTATTGCATGCCGACTGGAGCCTGTCCCCCTCAAAACGCTGGTACGCTCAGGCCCACCGTATCAATGGTCAGTGGCAGGTTAGTGATCCGGTGCGAATCGGGGATGTGCACACCTGGCGTGACGAGGTTCTGATGGCGCCGGTTCACGGCACAACGCTTGCCGGGTTTGATTTCCCGATCGGTGTTCCCGAGCAGTGGGCCATGCAGGCTGGTGTCACCGATTTCAGGGCGTGGCTGGAAGCGCTGGATATGCCCCGATGGCAGTACTTTTTTGATACGGCTTCAACGCCAAAAGAGATCTCGCTGACGCGGCCCTTTTATCCTCATCGCGCCAGACAGGGTATGAGACAGTCGGACCTGACCCGGGCGCTCAACGTTGAGGATTTCGATGCACTGCGTCGTGAATGCGAGCGTGACATGCCGGGGCGCAGGCCCTGTCCGCTGTTCTGGACGCTGGGGGCCAATCAGGTGGGCAAGGCGGCTCAGGCCGGGTGGCGTGAAGTCATCATGCCGGCGCTTGATCAAGGCGCGGCACTCTGGCCCTTTGATGGGACGCTGGCCGCGTTGGCGCAAGAGAATCACTGCATCTTGTGCGAGACCTGGCCGACGCTGGCGGCGCGACTGATGAAAAATGAGCTGTCGCCACGCCAGAGCAAGCGGCGTCAGGTGGATCGTATCGAGGCTGGAAAGGCCCTGTTTGAAAGCGGGCTTCCCATCGTGTGGGACGGGCAGGCGAAAGCATCCGTTGTTTCGGGATTTGGTGAGCGCGCTGATGGAGAGGATGCCTTTGATGCCACACTGGGGCTTTTGATGATGATTGCGGTAGTAGAGGAGCATCTGCCGGCGTCATCGACCCTTTCGCCCGTGGCACGCCATCTTGAAGGGTGGATACTGGGTCTTGAAGGCTGATCAACGCAGAGAGAGTAGCCGGAAGCTGAAAACAGAAAAGGCCTTCAAATGAAGGCCTTTTTAATGCAGATCAAAAGTCACATAGCGGCTTTCAGCCGATGTGTTCGCCGACCTGGACGATCTTCATGGCATTGGTGCCGCCCTGAGCGCTGACGTGGTCACCGCGTGTAAGGATGACGTAGTCGCCCGGATTGGCCAGTGCGCGCTTTTCGAGCTCGGAGACGGCGCGCTGGTTGACCTCGGCATTGGGCATGTCATCGGTGTTGAATTCGATGGCAAATACGCCGCGGTAGAGCGCCATGCGACGCAGTGTGCGCGGATGCGACGAGAGGGCCACGATGGGTAGACCAGAGCGGATGCGCGACGCGATCAGCGGGGTATAGCCGGTCTCGGTAAGGCAGGCGATGGCCGCCACACCTTCCAGATGGTTGGCCGCATACATGGCTGACAGGGCCACGGTTTCATCGATGCGATGGAACTCGTCGGCCATGCGGTGCTTGGACTCCTGAGCAGCGCGTTCGCGCTCGGCGCCCATGCAGCAGCGATTCATGGCTTCGATGGTTTCTACCGGGAAGCTGCCGGCGGCCGTTTCGGCGGACAGCATGACGGCATCGGTGCCATCAAGCACCGCGTTGGCCACGTCAAAGACCTCGGCGCGTGTTGGCAGCGGCGATTCGATCATCGACTCCATCATCTGCGTGGCCGTGATGACCGCGCGATTAAGCGTCCGGGCGCGGGCAATCATGCGCTTTTGAACACCGATAAGCTGCGCGTCACCGATTTCGACACCCAGATCGCCACGGGCCACCATGACGGCATCGGAGGCGATGATGATCTCATCGAGTGTGGCTTCATCGGCCACGGCTTCGGCACGCTCGACCTTGGCGACCAGGGCGATATTCTTGCCGGCATCTCCCAGCAGGTCGCGCGCCAGCTGCATATCGGCACCGGAGCGCGGGAAGGAGACCGCCAGGAAGTCGACTTCCAGGTCGATCGCGGTCTTCATGTCCTCGCGATCCTTGTCGGTCAATGCTGCTGCCGACAGGCCGCCGCCCTGTTTGTTGATACCCTTGTTATTGGAGAGCTTGCCCCCCACCTTGACGGTGCATTCGATACGCCCGCCATCGACGCGCTTGACTTCCAGCACGACACGGCCATCGTCGAGCAGCAGTACGTCGCCGCTTTTGACGTCATCGGCGAGTTCCTTGTAGTCACAGCCGACCTGGTGGTCGTTGCCTTCATCACGGCCCAGGTTAACATCGAGGGCAAAATCCTGGCCGTTTTCAAGCTCGACCGAGCCATTGGCGAAACGGGCGATACGAATCTTCGGGCCCTGCAGGTCGCCCAGAATGGCCACGTTGCGCTGCTGGTTTTTGGCCGCTTCACGCACAGCCGTTACGCGGCGGCGGTGATCTTCGGCGCTGCCGTGGGAGAAGTTGATTCGAACGACATCAACGCCCGCGTGCACCATGGCATCGAGTACACCTTCCTTGTCACTGGCGGGACCAAGGGTGGCGACAATCTTGGTGCGGCGAATCGGACCGGCGGTCGCTTTCGTCATGAAGCATTCTCCTGATGCGGTGTCTGAATGGATTCACTATACCTTTTTCACCCCTTCGGGTGCGACGGCTATGCTCCAAAGTCTTGATGACACCTTCGAGAATGTCGAGGTGTTTGGCAGCTCAGAGGAAGTCGAAGAGGCGTCAGAAAGGAAAGATCGTTGCCTTGCATCGGTTTTTATCCGGTGGCGCCATGGATAAGGCCAGGGTAGGGTAGTCGCATTTTCAGGGTGTCTGAACCCGTCCGGGCCAACGGACGCTCACGCACGCCGCTTTTCTGACATTACAGTGCCGGCAGGACCGGCAAAAGAGACGGAGATCTATGGGCAAGTCACTGGTGATCGTCGAGTCGCCGGCCAAGGCCAAGACCATCAATAAGTACCTCGGCAACGATTTCATCGTGAAATCGAGCGTGGGTCATATTCGTGATCTGCCGACCAGTGGTGGTGGCAAAAGCGCCACGGACCCTTCCGAGCGTGCGCGCCAGGCCGCTGCCACACGCAAGATGTCTGCTGAAGAGAAGGCAGTCTATAAAAAGCGCAAAAGCCATGATCAGTTGATCCGCCGCATGGGCGTTGATCCTGAAAATGACTGGCAGGCGAACTACGAGATACTGCCGGGCAAGGAAAAGGTCGTCGACGAGCTCAAAAAGCTCGCCGAAAAGGCGGATGCCGTGTATCTCGCCACCGACCTTGATCGCGAAGGGGAAGCCATTGCCTGGCATCTGCGCGAGACCATCGGCGGCGATGAGTCACGCTACCGCCGCGTGGTATTCAACGAGATTACCAAAAATGCCATTGCCCAGGCGTTCGAGACGCCCGGCGAGCTCAAGCTGGATCGGGTTCATGCCCAGCAGGCCCGGCGCTTTCTGGACCGGGTGGTAGGGTTCATGGTTTCGCCGCTTTTATGGAGCAAGGTTGCACGAGGCCTGTCGGCGGGTCGCGTTCAGTCCGTCGCGGTGCGCCTGATCGTCGAGCGTGAGCGCGAGATTCGCGCCTTTACGCCCGAGGAGTTCTGGGACGTCCATGCCGACCTTGAAGCCGGCAGTGGTGACAGTGTGCGCTTTGAAGTGGCACGCCATAACGGTGAAGCTTTCCGGCCGGTCAGTGAGTCACAGACAACCTCCCTGATTGAGCCGTTGAAAAAGGCCGAATACGTTATTACCGGGCGTGAGGATCGCCCGACGTCCAGCAAGCCCGGCGCGCCCTTTATTACGTCGACCCTGCAGCAGGCTGCCAGTGGCCGTCTCGGTTTTTCGGTCAAAAAGACCATGACCCTGGCGCAGCGTCTGTATGAAGCAGGCTTTATTACCTATATGCGTACCGATTCGACCAATCTGTCGGCGGATGCCATCACCATGGCGCGCGACTACGTAGAATCGGAAATGGGTAGTGACTATCTTTCCGACGCGCCTAACGTCTATTCCAGCAAGGCCGGGGCTCAGGAAGCGCACGAGGCGATTCGACCGACTGACGCTCATCGCCGGGCAGACGATCTTGGCAGCATGGAGCGTGACGCCGAGCGTCTTTATGAGCTGATCTGGCGTCAGTTTCTGGCCTGTCAGATGGTGCCGGCACAGTATCTGTCGACCACGCTGACCGTCGAAGTGGAAGGCTTTGAACTGCGTGCCAAAGGGCGCGTGCTGCGCTTTGATGGCTATACCCGGGTGCTCAAGCCTTCTTCCAGAAAGGAAGAGGATCAGCAGCTGCCGGATCTGGGCAAGGGCGAGCACCTTTCGCTTAAAACACTCGATCCAAAACAGCACTTTACCAAGCCAACCGCCCGCTATACCGAAGCCAGCCTGGTCAAGGAGCTTGAAAAACGCGGCATTGGTCGGCCCTCAACTTATGCCGCGATCATTTCCACGATTCAGGAGCGTGGCTACGTCAAGCTGGACAGCCGCCGGTTCTACGCCGAGAAGCTTGGCGAGATCGTCACTGACCGACTGACAGAATCCTTTCAGGACCTGCTGGATTACGGCTTCACGGCCCGCATGGAAGACGAGCTTGACCATGTCGCCGATGGTGAGCGTGACTGGCGTGAGTTGTTGAACAGTTTCTATGGCGATTTTCGCAGCCGCCTCGAACACGCCGAAGGCGAGAAGGGCATGCGTCCCAATCAGCCGGTCGAAACCGATATCCAGTGTCCGACCTGCGGCCGGCCGATGCAGATTCGCATCGCCTCGACGGGTGTCTTCCTGGGCTGCTCGGGCTATAACCTGCCGCCCAAGGAGCGTTGCAAGACCACCATCGATCTGTTGCCCGGCGATGAGGCAGTGCCGGCCGATGCCGATGAAAATGCCGAAACCGATGCCCTGCGCGCCAAGCGTCGTAACCCGAAGACGGGGACGGCCATGGACAGCTATCTCATCGATGAGACGCGCAAGATCCACATCAGCAACGATGATGATGACTACTACGAGATCGAAGAGGGGCACTTTCGCATCAAGGGCTATGAAGGCCCGACCATCGAGTGCGACAAGTGCGGTTCGGAAATGCAGCTGCGTACGGGACGGTTCGGCAAGTATTTCGCCTGTACCAATGACGACTGCAAAAATACCCGCAAACTCTTGAAAAGCGGCGAACCCGCGCCGCCCAAGATGGATCCGATCCCCATGCCGGAATTGACCTGTCAAAAGGTGGACGACCACTACGTGCTGCGTGATGGCGCCAGCGGTCTCTTTCTGGCCGCCAGTCAGTTTCCAAAGAATCGTGAGACTCGGCCGCCGCTGGTCAGTGAAATCAGGCCGCATGCCGAGGCACTGCCGGAGAAATACCACTTTCTCCTGAAGGCGCCGGACCATGATCCGGATGGGCATCCAGCGCAGATTCGATTTTCGCGCAAGACCAAGAGCCAGTTTGTGCTGACCGAAGAGGATGGCAAGGCGACCGGCTGGAAGGCGCTGTGGGATGGTGAGCGCTGGCAGGTCGAAGATAATCGAAAGGGGACCGGCACCAAAAAGGGTAGCAAGGCAGGGAAACAGGCCTCATGAGTCATCAGGGACGAACCAATCAGCTGCTTTACCAGGCCATGCTGCTGCTTGAGCAGCCGGCAGGTCACGATGAGCATGCCGATGCCAGACGACGCGCCCTTGAAGAGGGCACGCTTTCGATGATCGAAATGGCGCTTGAAAGCGTGATCAAGGAGATCGCGCACACCTGCCGCTGGCCTGCCATGCACTGGCGAGCGGTGCTTGATCAGCCGCCGGCGCCGGTGGCTGAAATTGAGCTGCTGCGAGCGCTCATGTCGCAGCCGGAAAGCTGGCTTGCCCGGCTTTTACAGCTGCTGGACCGCCTGCATGATGAAAGCGGCGCCGCACAGCTTCGTCGGCATGACAACATGATTGCTTCCAGCCAGAGTCCGCCCCTGTCCCGAGAGCTTGCAACCTGTCTTGATGAATTTCGGGCTCTGCTTCCCAGACTCCGTGAAACCAGTTATGAGTGGTAATTTCTTGTATTCAATGAACGTGACATCGCCGTCAGAGAGCCTTAACATTGTGTTAATGTTTTTCGCTGATCGGCTTGGTGAGGTGGCTCATGACTGAAGCTGCCGTATTTGAAATCGTTGAGCTCGAGGACGGGCAGTTTGTGCTGCGTGCCGCCGACAGTGACGATAAAAACGAGCCGCTGGCCAGCATTCGTTTTTCGTCCCAGACGCTTGAGCTTTTGCGTCACCATCGCTTTGATGTCGCCCGCGAGATGCTGGATCATCTGATCTCGCGCTCGGTACTGGCAGATGAAGATGACGCCGCTGACGCGCCCGAGCCTGCCGCGATCCATTAAGCCGCTCTTTTTTTGATTGGTTCGATACCCGTCCATGTGCGGGTATCGTCGTTTCAGGCCCGCGGGTCTGAAAAATCCGGAATTGATCGTTATGTCAGAGGCCTTGCAGGGTGATTTTGACTTCTGGTGGCAAGCGCCGGGAGAGTGGGTAGAACCCCCCAACGAACGCAAGGGCGGCCTCAGCGGCGTCCGATTTGTCAGCCCTGACCCCGGGGGACCTGCCTATTACGTCAAGATTCAGCACGGTCACCTGTTTCGTAGTCTGCGCTATCCGCTGGGCCGGCCGACAACGGTGCGTGAATGGCAGGGGCTCAGGCGGTGTCAGGCGCTGGGGGTAAATGCGCCGCAGCCGGTCTTTTTCAAGGCCAGAAAAAGCGGGCAGGGGTGGCAGGCCGTCATGGTGACCGAGGCGCTACTGTGTTATCAAAGCCTGCAGGCGATGCTGGCGGCTGACGACCATTCGCCCGAACAGCGCTCGGCAATATTCACGGCACTGGCGGAAAATCTCGTCAGGCTGCATCGCAGTGGCTACAAGCATGGGCATCTTTATCCCAAGGAAGTGCTGGTGCGTCTTGAGGATGACAAAAGGGCGAGTACCGCCCTCGTGGATCTGGAAAAATGTCAGCGCCGTCCATCAGGGCATCTGGCGGCCATGCGCGACCTGACGCGTCTTTTTGGCGACGCTCGATCGATGGGGATGCATGATGACGAATGCCATCTGATGATGGATATCTACCGGGATTCAGGAATTACGCTGGACAGGGCGCGGCTCATGTTGCCGCGGGTACGTTAGGTGCGCCCGCAGACGCACCATCACAAAAAGCAATAACGTCGTTTAAAGGCTGTTGCCGTCTCCACCGCGTATCACCCCGACACCAACGCCCTCGATATCCAGACTTTGTCGTGTCAGATCGATCGTGATGGGCTCAAACTCCGGATTCTCGGCAATCAGACTCACGATGCTGCCCTGACGCTTGAAGCGCTTGACGGTGACATCGTCTCCCAGTCGAGCCACGACAATCTGCCCGTCGCGAGCATCGTGTGTACGGTGGACGGCCAGCAGATCACCATCCAGAATGCCGGCATCGCGCATGGAAAGACCGCGTACGCGAAGCAGATAGTCTGCGCCCGGATTGAAAAAATCTGCAGGCATCGGGCAGTAGCGCGAGATATGTTCGGCGGCAAGAATCGGGCTGCCGGCAGCCACTTCGCCGATCACGGGCAGGCCCGTCATGAGGCTTTCCTGTTCCTGACCGACCAGTTCCTGGTGTGAAATACGAATGCCGCGCGACGTTCCGGGAATCATTTCGATGACGCCCTTCTTGCGTAGGGCGCGCAGGTGCTCTTCGGCGGCATTGGGCGAGCGAAATCCAAGGGCACCGGCGATTTCGGCGCGCGTGGGCGGGTAACCGAGTTCACTGATGGTCCTGGCAATGAAATCGAATACGGCCTGTTGGCGTGCGGTCAACGGTCGTGTCATGTGCAGTGGCCATTGTTGATGTATACAGTATGTGATTGTATCCAGTCATCAGAGCAATGCAAGCGCTTCGATACTGTCGCAGGGGCAGGTACCAGGCGGCAATGGTGATACCATCAATGACTGGTCTGTACGTTTTATTTTCATGACAGAGAACCGATATTTCACATGGTGCCATCCGATACCGTGACCCGAATCCTTGATGCGGCCGAAGTCCTGTTTGCCGAATATGGCTTTTCCGAGACTTCCCTGCGTCGTATCACCGGACGGGCCGAAGTTAATCTGGCCGCTGTCAACTATCACTTCGGCTCCAAGCAGGCCCTGATACAGGCAGTATTTTTCCGATATCTGGATCCCTTCAGTGTGGATCTGCACCGACGGCTCGATGCACTGGAAGCAAGCGAGGCGGGGGCATCAAATCTTGAGGGGCTGCTCGACACGCTCTTTGCCAGCGTGCTGGAAATGCCTTCCAATAATCATGATCTGAGAACGTTCATGAAGCTTTTGGGGCTTGCCTACTCGCAGGCACAGCGCCACCTTCGTGACGAGCTTCGCAGCCATTACGGCAATATCTTTTCACGATTTTTGAAGCTGCTCAGACAGGCCACGCCGGAACTGGCCGATGATGAGCGTTTCTGGCGACTGCACTTCATGCTGGGGTCGGTCATCTTTACCCTGTCCGGGCTCAATACGCTGCGTGACATTGCCGAGCATGACTACCATCAGCGCATCACGATTCGAGAGCTGGCCCAGCGGTTGAAGCCGGTCGCACTGCATGCCCTGCGGGCGCCGGTTGCCGATGTTACTCCGGCCTGCGTGGTTGATCATCATCTGGACAGCCAGGTGGCTTCTCACCCCAAGACAGGAACGCATTCATGACCGATTCCCGGGCCGAAACCTTTGGCGGGCCTCTCATGTGCGATATTCAGGGGACACGCCTGAGCGACAGGGAAAGTGCCTGGCTCTCCCATCCCTGCGTAGGCGGTATCATTCTTTTTGCGCGCAATGTCGAGTCCCCCGAGCAGATGCGAAAGCTCTGTGACGACATTCGTCAATGCCGCCCGAACATCGTCATCGGTATTGATCAGGAAGGCGGGCGGGTTCAGCGCCTTCGCAACGGCGTAACGAACCTGCCCCCCATGGCGCGGCTGGGCCATTATTATCGGCAGTCCCCTGATGAGGCGCTGACGCTTGCCCGGGATACCGGCTGGCTGCTGGCGATGGAAATGGCCGCCTGCGGGGCAGATTTTTCCTTTGCGCCGGTGCTGGATCTGGACGATAGCCGCTGCCCGGCTATCGGCAACCGTGCCTTTTCCGATGACCCGCAGCATGTTTCGGCGCTGGGCGGCGCCTTTATCGAGGGCTTCAGGGAGGCCGGCATGGCCAGTATCGGCAAGCATTTTCCGGGCCATGGTGGCGTCACACTCGATTCACACCTAGTGATGCCGGAAGATACCCGAACGCTTGAGACGCTCGAGTCGCATGATCTGATTCCCTTCCGCGCGCTGTCCGACGAACTGACCGGTGTCATGCCGGCGCATGTACGCTTTACCCAAATCGATGACCGGCCTGCCGGCTTTTCGCGACGCTGGCTGGAATATCTACGTCACGATATCGGCTTTGAGGGCGTCATTGTTTCCGACGATCTCTCAATGGAAGGGGCCGCCATGGCGGGCGGGCCCGGTGAGCGCGTTCTGGCAGCGCTGGACGCCGGCTGTGACCTGACCCTGCTATGCAACGATCCTGACACCGCAGCGCAGGCCCGCGATACACTGACATCGCATGACATGGCACCAGCGAGCCGGCAGCGTCTGAGCAGGCTTTACTTCAGCGGTGAGCGTCTGACGCTTGAAACGCTAATGGCGCTGCCGCGCTGGCAGCGTACGCGGGATCAGCTACAGCAGATCGACTGACGCTCAAACACACTCGACGACCTGAAGAGGCTCCTTCCTTATGGAAGCAACCGCGCTCTGGCAACAACTGCTGATCGAGCTGCGCGACCGCCTGGATCAACTGACCGGTCTGCCGGGCTGGGCCCTCATGCTGATCGGACTGACGCTTTTGACGGTGGTCGTCGATATCACGGGGGCACTTCTGTTGCGTCGTCTGGAGCGGCGTCTACGTCGCAGCCCCAGGCGCTGGGACGATGCTCTGGTGCACGGTGCTCGTGTGCCCTTTCGGGTCTGGCTGTGGAGCGGTGCCCTGTGCGTGATCCTGACCCTGGTGGCTCAGGAGATTGAGTTTGAAGGGGCCAGCCGCTATATGGGTCTGACGTTCGGGATGATTACCCTGATATTGATCTTCTGGGGTGAAATCCGCCTGATGCAGCGTCTCGAGCAGCGCATGGTCTTTCCGCCCGGCAATTCGCGCTCGCCTCCGATGGACCAGACCACGGCCTCGGCCGTGACCAAGATCGTGGGCGCGTTAACCCTGCTCACTGTCATGCTGCTGGGCATGCAGCTGCTGGGCGTCGACATGTCCAGCATTCTGGCGGTCGGCGGTGCCGGCGGCCTGCTGATCGGATTTGCCGCACGCGATGTCATGGCCAATTTCTTTGGCGGCATGGTGATTCATCTGGACAAGCCCTTTCGGGTGGGGCACTGGATTCGTTCACCTGATCGCGATATCGAAGGCGTTGTTGAAGACATTGGCTGGCGCCTGACCCGTATACGTACCTTTGCCGGCCCTCCCATCTACGTGCCCAACGCCGCATTCAACCGTATTACCATCGAAACCCCGTCACGCATGCAGGCACGTCTCATCTGGGAAAATGTTGGCATACGCTATCAGGACGCCGGGGCGATCGAGGCGATTACCGGCGATATACGCGACATGCTCGATCGGGACGAGGAGATCAATAGCGATGAACTGATCACGGTGAATTTTAACCAGTATGGTGATTACTCGCTGAATCTGATGATCTATGCCCTGAGCAGTGTCACCGATTGGCAGCGCTACAATGAGACCCGACAGCGCATACTGCTCAAGGTCCGCGACATTATCTATCGCCATGGTGCTGAACTGGCGCTGCCTGCTTCAAGGATTTATGTCCCTGACGAGGTCCGCTTGAGCAGCGTGGCGGAGCAGGCGAACCTTGAGCCCGAGCAGGATTCACGTCAGGATAACGCCCCTCAAAATTCCCGATCGGCAGCCAAAAGCCGAGCGCGGGACCAGGACGGGGGGCAAAAGGCCCCGTTTGATACCGAACCCAACAGTGAGTCAGATGGCGATGGCTGAAAAGCACGATGGTCACCTCGAGATAGCCCAGTATCACAACGACATGAAGGTTTTGATGGATGAGGCAGACTGCCTGATCGATCTGCCTGCCGTCGAAAGGGCGCTGGATGACATGGCCGAGCAACTGACGCAGTCGCTTTCTGACAGCATGCCGGTGTTCTACTGCGTGATGAACGGCGGGCTGATCACGACCGGCCATCTGCTGACACGGCTGGGGTTTCCGCTGGAAGTGGATTATCTCCATGCCACGCGCTACCGCGGCGGTCTGCGCGGCGGTGAGCTGTTCTGGCGTGTCTCACCGGAAATTCCCATGGCGGGCCGTCACGTGGTCATCGTGGACGACATTCTGGATGAAGGGGCAACGCTTGCCGCCATTCTTGACTATTGCCATCAGGCGGGCGCGGCCAGTGTGTCATCGGCGGTGCTGGTCGAAAAAATGCATGAGCGCAAGGCGGTTCCCGATCTCAAGGCAGACTACTGTGGTCTGGAGGTCGAGGATCGCTATGTGTTCGGTTTCGGCATGGATTACAAGGGCTACTGGCGCAACGCGCCGGGAATTTTCGCACCGCGCGGGCTCTGATCGGGCCCTCATCGGTTAGCTTTCTTCATGCTGACATTCTGATGACGTTAGAGCGCTAAATCCGAAAGCGCCCTGCCGTAATGAGCAACAAGGGGCCGGCCACTGTGGCCGGCCCCTTGTCGTGTGGCGTCATCAATCAGCGTGACTGCCTGGCTGACGTATCCAGGGTGTCAGGGCTTTTGATTGAAGTGATCCAGCAGGGATTCGATCGCGGCAAAGCGCGTCTCGGCTGTCTCCATGGGCTGTTCAAATCGCAGGGTGTCGGCGCCATCAAGACGATATTGACTGGGCGCCTTCTGCATCATTTTGACCAGCGTCATGGGTTCAACCGAGGTTTCCGGGCTGAACTGTATTCGCCCGCGCTTGTCACCGGCCTCCAGCCGCGTAATGCCCAGCCGCTCGGCTTTGAAACGCAGAGTGGCCTGGCGGAAAAGGTGTTTGACCGGCTCCGGCAGCAGTCCAAATCGATCGATCATCTCGACCTGAAGCTCGCGTAGCTCCCCATCGTTTTTGGCGTTGCTGATCCGCTTGTACATGACCAGACGCTGCTGCACGTCATGCATGTAGTCTTCGGGGATCAGCGCCGGCAGCCCGAGGCTGATATCCACGCCTTCCGACATAGGGGCTTCGATGTTGGGCGTCTTGCCGCTTCGAATGGCATTGACGGCCCGGTCGAGCATTTCCATATAAAGGCTGTAGCCGATGGTCTCGATCTGGCCGCTTTGCTCCTCGCCCAGCAGCTCTCCGGCACCGCGAATCTCCAGGTCGTGGCTGGCAAGGGTAAAGCCTGCGCCCAAGTCTTCGGCCTGTGTAATCGCCTCGAGCCGCTTGGTCGCATCCGTTGTGATCTGCTTCGGAGGCGGGGTGAGCAGATAGGCGTAGGCCTGATGATGTGAACGGCCCACGCGCCCTCGCAGCTGGTGAAGCTGGGCGAGGCCGAATTTGTCGGCGCGCTCGATGATGATGGTGTTGGCGCTGGGCACATCGATGCCGGTTTCGATGATGGTAGAGCACACCAGCACATTGAAGCGCTTGTGATAGAAATCGGACATCGCGCGTTCCAGGGCACGCTCGGCCATCTGGCCATGGGCCACGCCCACGCGCGCGTCGGGCACCAGTTCGCGCACCTTGTCGGCCGTGGCCTCGATCGATTTGACCTCATTGTGCAGATAGTAGACCTGACCGCCGCGCAGCAGTTCGCGCAAGACCGCTTCCTTGAGCACCGCTTGGTTGCGCTGCTGCACGAAGGTCTTGACCGACAGCCGGCGCGCCGGCGGCGTGGCGATGATGGAAAGATCGCGCATACCGCTCATGGCCATCGACAGCGTCCGCGGGATCGGCGTGGCGGTCAGGGTCAGGATGTCGACCTCGGCGCGAAGGGATTTGAGCCTTTCCTTCTGATGGACGCCAAAGCGGTGCTCTTCATCAACGATGACCAGTCCCAGGTTGGCAAACTCTAGTTCCTTGCCCAGCAGCTTGTGCGTGCCGATGACGATATCGATGCGACCATCATTGAGGCGTTCAAGCGTCTGCGACTGCAGCTTGCCGCCCTGAAAGCGTGACAGGATATCGATGTTGATGGCCGAGTCGGCGAAGCGGTCGCGGAAGTTGTCAAAGTGCTGCTGTGCCAGCAGCGTGGTCGGCACCAGTACGGCCACCTGGCGACCGGACTGTACGGCCAGAAAGGCCGCTCGCATCGCCACTTCCGTCTTGCCAAAGCCGACGTCGCCGCAGATCACGCGATCCATCGGCTGGGGCGATGTCATGTCATGGATCACGGCATCGATGGCCATGCGCTGGTCGGGTGTTTCCTCAAATGGGAAGGTGGCGGCAAAGCGGGCGTATTCCTGGCCCGGCGGTTCACAGGCGAAGCCTTCGCGCGCCTCGCGCCTGGCGTAGACATCGAGCAGTTCGGCCGCCGTGTCGCGGACCTTTTCTGCTGCCTTGCGCCGTGCCTTTTCCCACTGATCACTGCCCAGCTTGTGCAGCGGGGCGCTGTCATCGCTGGCGCCGGCATAGCGGGAAATCAGATGAAGACTGTCGACCGGCACATAAAGGCGAGCGCCGCTGGCATATTCCAGCGTCAGAAATTCGGCCGGCATGCCGCCGGCATCGAGGGTTTCAAGCCCCAGGTAGCGACCGACGCCATGGCCCTTGTGAACGACCGGCGCACCTTCCCTGAGTTCGGAGAGGTGGCGTATGGCCAGTTCGTTGTCATCCGTGGCACGGCTGCGCCGGCGGCTCTGGCGCACAATCTCGCCGTGCAATTCGGTCTCGGTCAGTACCAGCAGCTTTTCGCTTTCCAGCCAGAGCCCACGCTCGAGACCACCCTCCACGAGCGCATGAGTCTGGCTGGCGTTGAGAAAGCTCTGCCAGCTGTCCGTGTCACCCAGGGAGAGGTTCAGAGGCGCCAGGGTTTCGTGCAGGGCTTCCTGTCGGCCACGCGACTCTGCCACAAACAGTACACGAAGGTCGTCGTGCGTGGACAGAAACTGCTCCAGTGCTGCCAGCGGCCGGGCCGCACGACCGTCAATGGCAATCTCGGGCAGGGCGGCGCCTTCAACAGGGGTACCCTCATCATCGGTGCGCCACTGCAGGCGCGGGTAGCGGTTGATCTGCCCGAAGAGTTCCGCCACCGGGATAAAGGCTTTTGCCGGGGGCAGGAGCGGGCGCGTGGGATCAACGCCAAGGTTTTCATAGCGCCCGGTGATGGACTGCCAGTGACCTTCGGCCGCCTCGAAACTGCCCGGCATCAGGGCACAACGCAGGTCGTCACCGATATGGTCGAAAAGCGTCGATGTCCGCTCAAAAAAAAGCGGCAGATACTGCTCCAGCCCCGGCGATGGAATGCCCTGCAGGGCATCGAGATAGAGCGGACAGTGGCGCGGGTCGACATCAAAAATTGTTTCGAAGCCCTCTCGAAACCGCGCAATGGCCTCCTGCGTCAGCGGATATTCATGGGCCGGCAGCAGCTCGATGCGCTCGATGCGATCCGTCGAGCGCTGCGTGTCGGGATCGAAATGACGAAGCGTATCGACGTCATCGTCAAACAGGTCGATGCGAAGCGGGTGCTCACTGCCGACCGGATAGAGATCGATCAATGCCCCGCGAAAAGCGTATTCACCGGGTTCGTAGACGGTCTCAACGGCGCGATAGCCGGCGAGGTGGAGCTGTTCGCGAAAATGCTGGCGGTCCAGCGACATGCCTGTTTCCAGATGCAGGGCCTGCACGGCGACATAGTCGGTCGGCGGCAGGCGCTGCATGAGGGTGTTGACCGGCGCCAGAACGATGCTCTGGTACTGGTGCTGAAGCTGTCGCAGGGTGCGCAGGCGCTCCGATACGATGTCCTGATGGGGAGAAAAGCTGTCGTAGGGCAGGGTTTCCCAGTCAGGAAAGACCAGCACCTCCTGATCGCTGAAAAAGCGCAGTGCCAGGGCCATGCGCTGGGCACTCGCCGAGTCCGGCGTGATCACGAGCAAAGGCGTGTTTTCGGCCCCGGCCAGATGGGCCATGGTGAGCGCATCAGCGCTGCCCTCGGGCAGTCGCCAGCGTGTATTTTCCCGCGCAGGGACAAGCGCAGGGGGCGCAAGGGGGCTGATGGTGTGGCTATGCGATGGCATGGGTCACTTCAGATCGATGGGCACGTGGACAAAGTGCGGACAGTATCGTCGATATGGAAGAGGTTTGCGTTGAAGTCTGTCATACCCGAGGCATAAAGCGTTCTTTCGCAACGCATCATTATGCCGTGAAAACGGCACCGATTGTGCTTTCCGAGGCTGGAAGTTGCTGTGAAGCGGTGAGTACAGGGAGAGGCGCCTGTCAACTTATGCTTTGGTGTAGTGAGACTACATTTTTGCGACTACGCAACCATTGTGAGAAAGCAGCGCTCTTTCGATAATGCCGCCACCTTAAGATTGCAGCTGCCGAGAGAGTGCCCACGATACCAGCATGGATATCAAATAAAACAAGGGCAGGCGCTGCAGGTTTTCGATCACTGCTTTTGATCACTGCAAGGAAACCTGACGTGAGTATGGAAAAAGAAGAAACGTGCCTGCAGCAGTGGCAGGCACAGGAGGCGCTGGCCGAAGAGATGATCCCGCTGCTGGGGCGTCTCTATCGGACCTGCCAGGTCGTACCGCTGATGTATGGCCGTTCCATGGTCAATCAATCGGTCATTCAATTACTAAAGCACCATCGCTATGCCCGCCATGCCGAAAACGTTGAGCTGGAGGTCGGCGATACTTTCGCTCTTGTCAAACGGCTGATCGAGCTTGAGCCCGGCCCGGCTCATATCGATATCGGCAAACTTGCCGTGGCCTACAAGCGCAGTGGCGAGCGTGATGTGATGGGCTTTTTAAGGAAGGCACTTGTTCCCATTGTGGGCCAGCAGGGCAGGGGGCCTTCAGAGCCTCCCCGTGATGTGGTGCTGTATGGTTTTGGCCGTATCGGACGACTGCTGGCAAGGCTTCTTATCGAGCGGATCGGTGGCGGGCGTACGCTGAGGCTGCGTGGCGTTGTCGTACGTGGTGACAGTTCTGATCTGGAAAAGCGTGCCAGCCTGCTGCGCCGCGATTCCATCCATGGGCCTTTTCCCGGCACGCTGACCCTGGATCATGACAATGACGCCATCATTGCCAATGGTAACTATATCCAGTTCATCCGCGCCGAATCGCCGGAAAGCATTGATTACACGGCCTACGGCATCGATAACGCCATTGTGGTGGACAACACCGGCAAGTGGCGTGACCGGGAGGGGCTGGCGAAACACCTGTCCGCAAAGGGTGTAGCACGTGTGCTGCTCACGGCGCCGGGCAAGGGCGATATCAAGAATATCGTTTACGGCATCAACGAGCATGAGGCCGATGAAAGCGAGCAGATTCTGTCGGCGGCATCGTGTACCACCAACGCCATTGTGCCGGTGCTGAAATGTCTGTCGGATCGTTACGGCATCGAGCGTGGCCATGTAGAAACGGTACATGCCTATACTAACGATCAGAATCTGACCGATAACTATCACAAGGTCGAGCGTCGTGGGCGCAGCGCGCCAATGAACATGGTGCTGACCGAAACGGGCGCGGCGAAAGCGGTGGCGCGGGCACTGCCGGAGCTTGCCGGCAAGCTGACCGGCAATGCCATTCGTGTGCCGATCCCCAATGTCTCCATGGCGATTTTGAATCTGACGCTTGAAAAGGCGTGCGACAGGACGTCCCTGAACGGCTACCTCCGCGAGATGTCGATCGATTCGAAACTGCGTCGCCAGATCGACTTTGTCGATTCGCCCGAGGTGGTGTCATCGGATTTCGTGGGCAATCGTCACGGCGGCATCGTGGACGGCAAGGCGACCATCGTTGATGGCAGAAATATCGTGCTTTATGTGTGGTACGACAATGAGTTTGGCTACAGTGCCCAGGTGATTCGACTGGTGCAGCATATGGCGCATGCGCGTCTTCCTTCCTTTCCTTCGCCAAACTGAAATCAGCGTATTTTCTCCTGGACTTTGGTCCAGGAGACCCCCGCCTGCAATGTGAATCCCTTGTAACTCATATGGTTTTTCATGTTCCGGCTCCTTATAATACGGCTGGTTTTTAAACCGTGTTAATCATGTCCGCTCTGGCGGATCACCGAAACATCTCATCTGATTGATCATCACCCAAGGGGATCACCGGGAATAACGGTTGCTATCAATAGCTTGCGTCAAACGGTTATCAAACCCTGCATGACTGCATCAGATTCGACTACTGGGCGAGACTATGATCGAAGTCAAACGAGGCCTGGATCTCCCCATCGCGGGTTCACCTTCCCAGACCATCGAAAATGGTCAGCCGGTGAAGCATGTGGCCGTTCTTGGCCCTGACTACATCGGCATGCGGCCGACCATGGAAGTCCGCGAGGGAGACCGGGTATCGCTTGGTCAGGTACTTTTTACTGACAAGAAAACCGAAGGCGTTCGATATGTGGCGCCTGCCGCCGGTGAGGTAGTAGCCATTAATCGTGGTGAGAAGCGCCGCCTTTTGTCGGTGGTCATTCGACTTGATGAAAACAGCGATAGTCAGGCGCCCGCTCTTGAGCGTCACGATCCCAGCCGTCTCGATACGCTTGAGCGACAAACGGTGGTCGATCAGCTGGTGGCTACCGGCCTGTGGACCAGCTTTCGAAAGCGACCCTTTTCCCGTGTGCCGTCGGTGTCCGAGCAGCCGCTCAACATTTTCGTGACGGCCATCGATACGCATCCCTTGAGTGCTGATCCGGCGCCCATTATCCAGGAGCGACGCGAAGATTTCGTCAATGGACTCAGGGTCATTCGACACCTGACCGAAGGGCAGGTCTATCTGTGTACGGCACCTGGTGCCGAAATTGCCGGTAGTGAGCTTGACGGAGTAAGGCATGAAAGCTTTGCCGGTCCTCACCCGGCAGGTCTTGCAGGGACCCACATACATTATCTTTCGCCGGTAGGAATCAGTCGTCAGGTATGGCACCTGAACTATCAGGATGTCATGGCCATTGGCACGCTGTTCACGGAAGGCCATCTGGATACGCGACGTGTTGTCGCCATTGGTGGTCCGGGCGCCAAAAAACCGCGTCTGGTACGTACGCGTCTTGGCGCAAGCCTTGATGAGCTGCTTGCCGGTGAAGTCGAAAGCGACAATGACGTTCGCATCATCTCGGGATCGGTTTTTGGTGGCAGTACTGCCAAAGAGGCAACGGCCTATCTGGGGCGTTATCACCTGCAGGTGTCGCTGATCGAGGAGGGCCACAAACGTGCGCTGTTTGGCTGGCTTTCACTGGGTTTGGACCGGCATTCCGCGACCGGTATCTATCTGTCGCGGTTGACGCGTCCGGCCTCCTTTCGTCCCAATACCAACACCAACGGCTCGGAACGTGCCATGGTGCCAATCGGTTCTTACGAACAGATTATGCCGCTGGATATTCTGCCGACCCAGCTTTTGCGTTCGCTGATCGTGGGCGACATTGAAGTGGCCATGCAGCTGGGTTGTCTGGAGCTCGACGAAGAAGATCTGGCGCTTTGCACCTATGTCTGCCCGGGCAAGTATGAATATGGTCCGATCCTTCGCGACAATCTGACAACGATCGAGAAAGAGGTCTGATGATGGGGATTCGTCGTTTACTGGACAATATCGAGCCCCACTTTCATGAGGGCGGGAAGTATCAACGCTTCTACGCACTTTATGAGGCGGTCGATACGATTTTCTATGCCCCGGGTCATGTGACCGGGTCAACTTCTCACGTGCGCGATGGTATCGACCTCAAGCGCATCATGATCACGGTCTGGATGTGTACCTGGCCGGCCATGTTCTTCGGGATGTACAACGCAGGCCTTCAGGCCAACGTTGCCATCGCTGACAACTATGGTGCGCTGGCGGGCTGGCGCGAATCGGTCGTCATGGCACTCGCCGGAGGGCATGATCCTGGCAGCATCTGGGCCAACTTCGTGCTTGGGGCGACATGGTTTCTGCCGATTTACGCTGTCACCTTTATCGTGGGCGGCTTCTGGGAAGTCCTGTTTGCCATTCGTCGTGGTCATGAGGTCAATGAAGGCTTCTTTGTAACCTCTGTGCTGTTTGCCCTGATTCTGCCGGCGACCGTGCCGCTGTGGCAGGTTGCCCTGGGGATTACCTTTGGCGTGGTTATTGGCAAGGAAGTGTTTGGCGGTACCGGCAAGAACTTCCTCAATCCGGCCCTGACCGGACGTGCCTTTCTCTACTTTGCCTATCCAGCGCAGCTATCGGGTGACTCTGTCTGGGTGCCGGCTGATGGCTATACGGGTGCGACGGCGCTTTCGACCGCCGCTCAGGGTGGCGTAGAGCAGCTGGTGGCACAAACGCCCTGGCTCAATGCCTTTCTGGGTTTCATTCAGGGGAGTGTCGGTGAGACGTCGACCCTGCTGATTCTGCTGGGTGGTCTGGTCATGGTCTGGACCAGAGTGGCTTCCTGGCGCATTATTCTGGGTGTTTTCCTCGGCATGGTCGCCACAGCGACGCTGTTCAATTTTATCGGCTCCGATACCAACCCGATGTTTGCGCTGCCCTGGTACTGGCACCTTGTCATTGGTGGCTTTGCCTTTGGCATGATCTTCATGGCGACTGACCCCGTGTCGGCCTCGATGACCAACACCGGCAAATTGATTTTCGGTGGGTTGATCGGTTTCATGACAGTGCTGATCAGGGTCGCCAACCCGGCGTTCCCCGAGGGCATTATGCTGGCCATCCTGTTTGCCAATCTTTTCGCACCGCTGATCGACCACTTTATCGTTCAGGCCAATATCAAACGTCGGCAGAAGCGTCTTATGCCGTCAAGGGATAAGGAGGTTGCCTGATGGCCAGCAATGATTCGATCAAGAAAACGCTGACAGTGGCGCTGTCACTGTGCGTTGTCTGCTCCGTGGTTGTCTCCACGGCAGCCGTGGCGCTTAGACCCACACAGCAGCAGAATCAGGAGCTTGATCGCAAGACCAATGTATTGCAGGTCGCCAACCTGCTCGAGCCCGGGCAGAGTGTGGAGCGTCAGTTCAACGAGATCACCCAGCGTGTGGTGGATCTGCGTACTGGTGAATACGCTGAGGATATCGATCCGGACCGCTTTAACCAGATTGCCTCGACCCAGGACCCGGCCATGTCGCGCACGTTGGGCGGCAGCCAGGACCGTGCGGGCCTCGGCGGTCGTGTCGAAAACTATGCTACGGTCTTTCTGGTAGGTGACCCCGATAATCCCGACGAGATTATTCTGCCGGTACGTGGTCAGGGTCTGTGGTCGTTGATGCTGGGATATCTGGCGCTTGAAGGCGACGGCAATACGGTGGTGGGCCTTTCGTTCTACGAGCAGGGTGAGACACCAGGGCTTGGCGGTGAGGTAGACAATCCTCGCTGGAAGTCGCTCTGGCCCGGCAAGGAAATTTACCCTGAAGGCAGCAACGACCCCGCGATCCGACTGGTCAAAGGGGGCGTTGGCAGCAACACACCTGATGCCGAACACAAGGTGGATGCACTTTCCGGTGCCACCCTCACCAGTACCGGTGTGACCAACCTGCTGCAGTTCTGGATGGGCGACGAAGGCTTCGCCAACTATCTGGCGCGCTTTCGTGACACTTCACAAGGAGCTTGATCATGGCGAAAACTGATACGGCCAGAGGTCTGCTGATAACTCCGATCTTTCAGAATAACCCCATTGCACTGCAGATTCTCGGGATCTGTAGCGCGCTGGCGGTCACCAATTCCATGAGCACATCGCTGGTCATGGGGCTGGCGGTTATTGCGGTGACGGCATTTTCGAACATGTTCGTCTCGTTGATCCGCAATCACATGCCGTCATCGATTCGTATCATCATTCAGATGACCATTATCGCCTCACTGGTCATCGTGGTGGACCAGCTCCTGAGAGCCTTCGCCTATGATCTCTCCAAGCAGCTGTCGGTGTTTGTGGGGCTGATCATTACCAACTGCATCGTCATGGGGCGTGCTGAAGCCTTTGCCATGCAAAATGGTCCCGGCCTGAGCTTTCTTGACGGTGTCGGCAACGGTCTGGGCTATACCTTTATCCTGCTGGCCGTCGGCTTTTTCCGCGAGCTGCTGGGGTCTGGGTCGGTGTTCGGCATTACCATCATGCAGACCGTCAACGATGGTGGCTGGTACCTTCCCAACGGTTTGATGCTGCTGCCGCCGTCGGCATTTTTCGTGATCGGGCTGCTCATCTGGGCCATCAGAAGCTTCAACCCGGAGCAGGTTGAAAGCAACGAGTTCAAAATCACTACCAACACCAAGCCGCAGGCTGCCGAGGGGAGCGCGTGATGTTCGAACATTACCTTAGCCTGTTCATCAAGGCCGTATTTGTCGAGAACATGGCGCTGGCCTTCTTTCTGGGCATGTGTACCTTTCTGGCCGTCTCCAAAAAGGTATCCTCTGCCATCGGTCTGGGCGTTGCGGTGATCGTGGTGCTCACCATCACGGTGCCGGCCAATAATCTGATCCTCAACTATCTGCTCAAGGCCGGTGCGCTTTCGTGGACGGGTGTTGAGGGTGCCGAGAACATTGATCTGTCGTTTCTGGGTCTTCTGAGCTATATCGGCGTCATCGCTGCCATTGTTCAGATTCTCGAGATGTTTCTCGACAAGTTCGTGCCTGCGCTCTACAACGCGCTCGGTGTCTACCTGCCGCTGATTACGGTGAACTGTGCCATCCTGGGGGCGGCGCTTTTCATGGTGCAGCGCGACTACGCCTTTGGTGAATCGGTCATTTACGGTCTTGGTGCCGGGTTTGGCTGGGCGCTGGCCATCGCAGCACTGGCCGGCATTCGTGAAAAACTCAAGTACAGCGATGTGCCTGCCGGACTTCAGGGATTGGGTATCACCTTCCTGACGGTTGGTCTGATGTCACTGGGCTTCATGTCGTTTTCCGGCGTTCAGCTGTAAGCGGCGGATCATCGACTGAGCAAGGAAACGAGTCATGGTAGATATCTCTGTCATTATCGTTGGCGTGGTCATGTT
Organism: Kushneria indalinina DSM 14324; assembly: GCF_003385845.1. GTDB lineage: Bacteria > Pseudomonadota > Gammaproteobacteria > Pseudomonadales > Halomonadaceae > Kushneria > Kushneria indalinina. The sequence goes on from NZ_QRDJ01000006.1 coordinate 770,155, forward strand.
CACGCTGATTATTCTGGGCCTTGTGGCCATTATCCTTACCGCTCGCAGCCGATTGGTCAGCAGCGGTGAGGTGACCATCGAGATCAATGGTGATCCCGAAAGCACCATCAAGACCCAGGCCGGGGGCAAGCTCTTGCAGACCCTCGCCGGTCAGGGCATTTTTCTGTCGTCTGCCTGTGGCGGCGGCGGGTCCTGCGCACAGTGCAAGTGCCGCGTGCAGGAAGGTGGCGGGTCGATCCTGGCTACCGAAGAGAGCCATTTCACCATGGGTGAAAAGAAGGAAGGGTGGCGTCTCTCCTGTCAGGTGCCGGTCAAGCAGGATATGAAGATCGAGGTGCCCGAGGATGTGTTCGGCGTCAAGAAATGGGAATGCACCGTTGTTGACAATGACAACGTGGCCACCTTTATCAAGGAGCTGACGCTGCGTCTGCCCGAAGGCGAGAACGTGGCCTTCCGTGCCGGTGGTTACATGCAGCTTGAGGCGCCGCCGTATGAGGTCGATTTCAGCAATTTTGATATCGCTGAAGAGTATCGTGGTGACTGGGACAGGTTCGGGTTTTTCAATCTGAAAACCAAAACAACCGAGCCGGTCATTCGCGCCTACTCAATGGCCAACTATCCGGAAGAGAAGGGTATTCTCAAGTTCAATATCCGTATCGCCACGCCGCCGCCCAACTCCAGCCATCAGCCGGGTCTCATGTCGAGCTGGGTCTTCAGCCTCAAGGCCGGTGACAAGGTCACGGTGTATGGTCCCTTTGGCGAGTTTTTCGCCAAGGATACCGATGCTGAAATGATCTTTATCGGTGGCGGTGCGGGCATGGCCCCCATGCGAAGCCATATTTTCGATCAGCTCAAGCGTCTGGGTAGCGAACGCAAGATCTCTTTCTGGTATGGCGCACGCTCGGTTCGCGAGTCGTTCTACAACGACGAGTACGACCGGCTGCAGGAAGAAAATCCCAACTTTGAGTGGCACCTGGCACTGTCGGATCCGCAGCCTGAAGACAACTGGACCGGCAAGACCGGGTTTATCCATAACGTATTGTATGAAAACTATCTGAAGGATCATCCGGCCCCGGAAGACTGTGAGTACTACATGTGTGGGCCGCCGATGATGAATGCCTCGGTCGTCAAGATGCTTCTTGACATGGGGGTTGAGCCGGAAAACATTCTACTTGATGATTTCGGCGGCTGATTCAGCGCTTCCTTCCACGGCATCGGTATTCCCGATGCCGTTTTTATTTGAACTCTATTAACATGATTGTGCTGCCAGCATTGGTACTTGTGCGGTCAGGGCAGTTAAAATGATGATTACGGTCAAACCCTGGTGGGCGATGACCGACAACGAACAGGAGCGATCCATGCTGTTATGGTTGATGGTTCTGGCAGTCATGCTGCTTATCGTAGGCGCCATGTCAGTAGGCGTTTTATTGGGACGCAAGCCCATCAGCGGTTCTTGCGGTGGCCTCAATAATCTGGGGCTCAAGCAGGGCTGCGATATTTGTGGCGGCAAGGATGAGGTCTGTGAAGAGCAGCAGCGCAAGGAAAAGCTGCAGCTGATGGCTCAAAGGCCCGAGCTGGCTTTCGATGCCACCCGCAAGCCGGGAGCCTAGTGAGTCATGCCGACCTATCAGTATGATGTTGTAGTGCTTGGGGCCGGGCCCGCGGGGGAAAGCGCCGCTGTTAATGCTGCCAAACATGACAAGCGAGTCGCCATCGTCGAGCTTCAGTCAGCGGTGGGCGGCAACTGTACGCACAAGGGCACCATTCCATCGAAGACGTTGCGTCACGCGGTCAAGCAGGTGGTGCAATTCAACAATAATCCCATGTTCAGGGATCTCGGAGAGCCTCGCTGGGTCTCCTTTCCTCGCATGCTCGAGCGCTCCCGCCGGGTGATCGAGGATCAGGTCGCGATGCGGACACGCTTTTACGCGCGAAATCGTATTGATGTCTTCTTTGGAACGGCCTCCTTTGCCGATCCTCATACCATCCAGATCGGTGACGGGCATGGCACCAGCGAATCGCTGGTTGCTGAAAACATCGTTATTGCTACTGGCTCGCGCCCCTATCGACCCTCGGATGTCAATTTCAGACATCCGCGCATCTACTGCTCCGACACGATCCTGGGTCTGTCACATACACCCCAGCGCATCATGATCTACGGCGCCGGCGTTATCGGCTGCGAGTACGCCTCGATCTTTTCCAATCTGGGCGTCAAGGTCGACCTGATCGATACCCGCGATCGGCTACTGTCGTTTCTGGATGATCAGATCAGTGACGCGCTGTCCTATCATCTACGCAACAACGGCGTGCAGATTCGCCATAACGAGGAGTATTCCCGCGTTGAAGGGGATGAATCCGGCGTTACCCTGCATCTCAAGTCAGGCAAGAAGATGCGTGCCGATGCTTTCATGTGGGCCAATGGCCGCACGGGTAACACCGATACGCTCAAGCTTGAGAATGCAGGGCTTGAGTCGAATTCGCGTGGGCAGCTTCAGGTCGATACCAGCTACCGCACCAAAGTCGAGCATATCCATGCCGCCGGTGATGTCATCGGCTGGCCCAGTCTTGCCAGTGCCGCTTATGATCAGGGACGTTCGGCATCCGGCGACGCTCTGAGCAAGGATTCGCGCTTCGTGGATGATATTCCCACGGGTATCTATACCATTCCCGAGATCAGCTCACTGGGCAAGACCGAGCGGGAGCTGACGGAGGCGCGAACGCCGTATGAGGTGGGGCAGGCCTTTTTCAAGGATACCGCGCGGGCTCAGATTACCGGCGACACGGTAGGCATGCTCAAGATTCTGTTCAATCCGCGAACGCTCGAGATCTACGGTATCCACTGTTTTGGCGATCAGGCCTCCGAAATCCTGCACATTGGTCAGGCGATCATGAACCAGCCCGGCGAATCCAATACGCTGGCATATTTTGTTAATACCACCTTCAACTACCCGACCATGGCAGAAGCCTACCGTATCGCGGCGCATAATGGGCTTAACCGCCTACACTAGCGATGTAAATGAGTCTTGTGTCAAAGCGCCGACCATCAGGTCGGCGTTTTTATAGAGTAACTGTTCATCACAAGGAGGCGACCTTGTCTCGCAAGGAAAGCTGCGCTAAGACAAGCGATCTGACGCTGCATTTCAATCACGACATGCTGGTCGTGCATCGCCGCTATGAAGTCATCAGCATCATTAATGATGTATTGATCGGACTCTGGTTTCTGTTGGGAAGTATCTGCTTTTTCTATTCATCACTAATGATGATCGGCACCTGGCTGTTTGTGATCGGCAGTGCGCAAATGCTGATCAGGCCGGTCATTCGATTGAGCCGACACTTCCATTTGAAGCGACTACCCCAGGCCAGTGACGATTTTTGAGTGCCATCAAAATCGGTAACGATAGATGCGCAGACTGGGGATGAACGGCTCACTCTCAAGTCTTGAATCACCTCGCAGGGCGCGCGTTCGTTTTTCGGGAGGGGTGGGTGCCGGCTGATTGATCTGCGGCAGACGATTATCCGAGGCCGGGACGAACAGGGGTAGAGCCACATTCATGGCACGGCGCGTATGCCCGTCTTCCAGCGGCTCACGAAAAAACAGATTGGCGCGCATTAGCGGTGCCTGAGCCTGCACCTGTGCCAGCATTTCGCCATCAGGCAGGCCTGCAAGCAATCGATACTGAATCTGGACGTGTGCCGCTTCATTGTTCAGTTTGGCCAGTTTGGCTTCTACCTCTGCAACGCTCATGCGCTTGATCGATCGCCCGCTGGAATACCAGGCGAGCCGAATGCGCGACACAGGGGCGTCCGCGATCGGCAGCCGGCGCCAGCACTGCTTGAGATGCAGGCGTGCCATACCGCTTCCCTTGAGATGATCATGCAGTACAGGGTGGCGAAAGGGCAGCGTGGCCTTGAGCTCGGCGATCATGGAAGGGTGCTGCTTTCGGACAACGCCCAGCTGCCGGGCGAAAGCATCCTTGCACTGATTTACCCTGTGCGCGTGTTCAAGCAGGGTGTCATTGGCGACGACCACGCCCACATGATCGCGCGTTGCACGACCGTCCTGTCCATCCTGGTACCAGTAGTCGGTCAGTGCCCGCATCAGCCAGTCGATATCGGCTTCACCATCAAAGCGCCACATGGCCGGAGGTTGCTGCCTTGCTGCTGCGATCAGTGCTTCCGTGGCTTCTACCAGCTCATCAAAGGCCTTCTCCAGCTCTGCCATCAGTTGATATTGCAGCGACATGATCGTTTCCATCCCGGTTCTGGAATATACCGTTATCTTGTGACATAAACAAAAACGGGGCAACCATTGCGAGATAAACGATGAACCATCAGCATCTGCCCCTGATGTTATGGCGACAGAGGCTGATGATTCGATGGGCTGACTCAGCGGTCCAGATATCGCTCGGTAATATCGCCGTAGGCATCGATACGACGATCGCGTAAATAGGGCCAGATGCGTCGTACCTGTTCACTGCGCGCCGGCGACAGCGTGACCAGAAGCTCTTCGGTATCTTCACCTGCCAGTGCCAGAAGCTCGCCCTGCGCTCCGGCAATAAAACTGCCGCCCCAGAAATCGATCCCGTCGCCCACCTGACTGGGGTCCTCTTCATGTCCGACCCGATTGGCGGCCAGTACCGGGATGCCATTGGCCACGGCGTGTGAGCGCTGAATCAGTGTCCAAGCATCCTTCTGGCGCTGTTGTTCATCCGGCGCATCTGCCGGGTCCCAGCCGATGGCCGTGGGATAAAGCAGCATGTCAGCACCGGCCAGCGCCATCAGGCGCGCGGCTTCGGGATACCACTGATCCCAGCAGACCAGTACCCCCAGGCGACCGACGGACGTGTCGATAGGCGTGAAGCCCTTCTGGGGGCCGGCGTCGCCGGGCGTAAAGTAAAACTTCTCGTAAAACCCGGGATCATCCGGAATATGCATCTTGCGATAGATGCCCGCCAGGCCGCGATCGGTATCCAGTACCACGGCGGTATTGTGATAAAGCCCGGGCGCACGGCGCTCGAAAATGGAGCCCACGATCACGATATTCAATTCTCTGGCCAGTTCGGCCAGAAACTGCGTCGTCGGACCTTCCAGCGGCTCTGCCAGGTCAAAGACGTCGGTGTCCTCGCACTGACAGAAGTAACGCGTGGCGTGCAGCTCCTGAAGCAGGACAAGACGTGCACCACGTTCGGCCAGCGAGCGGATGCCTCGCTCGCTCTCGGTCAGACTTCGCTGCTTGTCGTTCCAGGCCTTTTGCTGAACGACACCGACTTCAATGCTATTCATCAGTAGTGTTTCTCCGCGCATCAGTTTTCGATCGCTTTCAGTGAGCCCGCGGGCAGCTGCATGGTCAGACAATGCAAACTGCCGTGCTGTCGGATGACCTGGCGGCAGTCAATGGGGATGATATCGCGCTCGGGAAAGGCTTCCGACAGCGCCTTCAGCGCCGCATAATCGGCCGGGTCGGCGTAGGCCGGCATCAGGACTGCGCCATTGATGATTAGAAAGTTGGCATAGGTTGCCGGCAGACGGTGACCATCCTCCGGATCGAAGCAGGGCGCGGGCCAGGGCAGGGCAATCAGCCGATAGGGCTGGCCATCAACGCGACGGAAGGCCTTCAGTTCCTGCTCCATGGCGCTCAATGCTTCAAAGTGCGGATCCAGCGGGTCATCACAGCGGACGTAGGCGATGGTCTGTTCGTCGCAAAAGCGTGCCAGCGTATCGATATGGCTGTCAGTGTCATCACCTTCCAGATAGCCGTTTTCAAGCCATAGAACACGATCAATGCCCAGGTTTTCCCTGAGATGCGTCTCTACATCTGCCTGCTCAAGGTGTGGATTGCGGTTGGGGTTCAAAAGACAGCTGCGGGTGGTCAGCAGTGTTCCCTGACCGTCGGTCTCCACGCCGCCGCCTTCCAGCACGAGGTGCTGCATGTCCTGCAGTTCAGGGGCAAAAATCTCCTGCTCTGCCAGCACGCCATTGAGAGCATTGTCACGTTCGGCAGGGAATTTGCCTCCCCAGCCGGTAAATCGGTAGTCCAGCAGGCGCAGGGTGGCGTTGTCCATGACGGTCAATGGGCCATGATCGCGTGCCCAGGTATCGTCACTGGGTGCCATCACCAGTGATAGACGGCTGTCGGGAACGCCCAGATTGGTCAGTGTCGTGGCAAGGCGTTGCCGGGTATCGTCATCCGGCAGGGTAACAAGCACATGCTGATAGCGGGCGATAACCTCGATCAGGGTGATGAACGTGGTTTCGATGGCATCCAGCAACGACGCCCAGTCGCTGTCCCGGCCGGGCCAGCTGAGCAGGACGGCCTGCTGGGGTGTCCATTCGGGTAGAAACTGACGGGAGGAAGGGCCCTGGTTCATGGCAACAGTGTTATCCGCTCGATCGATGGGGCAGGAGTCTGCAGGTGTCGGCGCATGGCCTGAAGCGATATTTTACCACCGACAGGGATTAAGGCGACGCCTGATGCAGGGTGACATAAAAGTCCGTACCATATCGGCTCCTGTCACTGGATCCCAGGCCAATAATGCTTGATCGAATTCCTTTCCTGATCGGGCTTCGCTATACGCGAGCCAAGCGGCGCAACCACTTCATCTCCTTTATATCGCTGACGTCGATGCTCGGCCTGACGCTGGGCGTGGCGGTATTGATTCTGGTGCTTTCAGTCATGAATGGCTTTGACCATGAACTGAGAACCCGCGTACTGGGCATGGTCCCGCATACCCGCATCGAGGCGCAAAACGGTGTCAACGACTGGCGTGCGCTGGCAGAGCAGATGCAAAAACATGATCACGTTGTGGGGGCGGCCCCCTACATCGAGCAGCAGGGCATGTTCTCCTCCCGGGGCCAGACGCAGGGTGCCATGATCGAGGGCATTCTTCCTGACGCCGAGGAGAAGGTTTCCATCATCGGTAATCACATGGTGGGCGGGACGTTGTCTTCCCTGCAGCAGGGGGAGTGGAACGTTGTGCTCGGCAGTGGTCTGGCCCGAAACCTTGGGGTAGCGCTGGGCGACAGCGTGACCCTGCTGGTGCCCGAGGCTTCCATTACGCCCGGGGGCGTCTTCCCGCGTTTGAAGCGTTTCACCGTGTCCGGCATTTTTCAGGTGGGGGCGCAGCTTGATGGCAACCTCGCCTATACCAGCCTTGGTGACATGAAAACGCTGGCGCGCCAGTCCGGTGAAGCCCAGGGCGTGCGTCTGAAACTCGATGATCTCTTTCAGGCCCATGCGGTTACCCGGGACATCATCAATTCCATGCCGCCCGGCTATCGCGGGATCGACTGGACCTATACGCAGGGCAATCTTTTCCAGGCCATTCAGATGGAAAAGCGCATGATCGGGCTATTGCTGATGGTGATCGTGGCCGTGGCGGCGTTCAATATTGTCTCGACGCTGGTCATGGTCGTCACCGACAAGCACGCTGATATCGCCATCCTGCGCACGCTGGGCGCCACTCCCGGCTCCATCATGGGGATCTTCATGGTGCAGGGCATCACCATCGGCATTATCGGGATCGTGCTGGGGGTCCTTGCCGGGATCGGACTGGCGCTATCGATTGCCGATATCATCAGCTGGGTCGAGTCAGCGTTTGGCATTCAGTTTCTGGATCCCAGCGTGTATTTCATCAGCTATCTGCCTTCCCGCCTTGAGTTCTCGGATGTTCTGGTCGTCACCGGTGTGGCGCTGTTGCTGAGTTTTCTGTCGACCCTTTATCCGGCGTGGCGAGCTGCGCGGGTACAACCGGCCGAGGTGCTGCGCTATGAGTAGTCAACACGATGCGAGAAAAACGGTGGAAGGCGACATCATGCTGGAGTGCCGGGAGCTGACACGTGTCTATCAGGAAGGGCCGCAGGATCTGACCGTACTGGACAATCTGGAACTGACGGTGGCCGCCGGTGAGCGTATCGCGGTGGTCGGCAGTTCCGGCAGCGGCAAGACCACGCTGCTCAACCTGCTTGGCGGACTGGATCGTCCGACGCAGGGAGAAATCCTGATTGGCGGGCGCTCCATCAAGGGGCTTTCCGAGAGCGCTGTCGGCCAGTTTCGCAACCAGCACATCGGCTTTGTCTACCAGTTCCACCATCTGCTGGCCGAGTTCACGGCGCTGGAAAATGTCTCCATGCCGCTGATCATCCGCGGTCAGAGTCGCAGTGAGGCGGCCAAAAAGGCCAATATGCTGCTGGAAAGGGTCGGCATGGCACCCCGTGGGGAGCACAAACCGGGTGAGCTTTCCGGTGGCGAGCGCCAGCGGGTGGCCATCGCGCGGGCGCTGGTCACCGATCCCAGTCTGGTGCTGATGGATGAACCTACCGGTAATCTTGATCAGGTCACGGCACGCCAGATTCTGGATCTAATGGATGAAGTTGCCGAGCGCTCACGCAGTGCTTTCGTGGTCGTGACCCACGATATGGCGATTGCCCGGCATCAGGATCGGGTTCTGCGTCTGGACAAGGGTCGACTGGCGCCCGATGTCATGACCTGACAACATGTTATACCCATGAAAAAGGCCCGTCAGCATGGCTGACGGGCCTTTTTTCGTTGAATCGCTGCTCCGTTTTGATCGGAGGCTCAGTTCTGAACGGACATCACTGCACCACCGTCAACGCGGATATTGGACCCGCTGATAAACGAGCCACGCTCGGAGACCGCCAGAGCGATGGCGGCAGCGACTTCTTCAGGCTGTCCGCGGCGCTTGAGCTTGATGCCGGGGCGCTCTTCTTCAAGAAAGCTTTCTACCGCCTCATCGAAGGAGCAGCTGTTCTGCGTTGAGCGCTTGTCCATCATCCCATCGGTCATGGGCGATTCAATGAACGCCGGTGAGACCGTATTGCAAAGGATGCCGTTTTCGGCCTCGCCATAGGCCAGATTTTTGACGAACGTGGCAAGCGCTGCCTTGGAAACGTTATACACGGCTTCATCCCAGTAGGGCTGCACGGCATTTTCCGAGGTGATGCATACAAAGCGTCCCCAGCCCTTTGCGCGCATGGTGGGAAAGGTGGCGCGTGCCATGCGAACGGCGGACATGAAGTTGATCTGCCAGGTGTCCTCGAAGTCTTCATCGCCGACTTCAAGAGGATGACCCTTGGCGCCGGTAATGCCGGCCGTGTGGATCACGATATCAATGGTGCCAAAACGATCGATGGCCGCCTGCGCCAGCGCATCAACATCTTCCTGTCGGGTGATGTCGGCTTTCTGACAGACCACTTCAGCATCAAGCTGCGCCGCATCCTGTTCCAGTTGCTCGATGTCCATGTCGGACAGAACAAGCCTTGCGCCTTCATTGGCAAGCTCACGCGCGGCAGCAAGCCCCAGCCCACCCTTTGCCCCGGTAATGATGGCAACGCGATTGGTAATTCCCAGATCCATGATGTCGGCTTCCGTGTCGATACTGCATGAATGTGCCTCGATGACAGGCAGCATTAACATAGTTTAAAAACCGCCCATGGGAAACGTGCGTGTTTCCGTCTTCGCAGGCCCTGATGTCATGAAGAATGCTTAATGATGGCGTCGCCGGTGCTGCCGCCGTTTGCGCCAGATGCGCAGGATGTGCCAGCGCCAGCAAAGGCGCGTCAAGATGTTGGCAATGACGCCGATAACCAGTGCACAGACCAGCGAGCCAATCATCAGCGCCGGCATCATGTCGACCAGCTGATTGGCAAACCAGCTGACGCTGACCTCATCGGGAAGTGCGCGGGGTGGCGTGTGGAGTAGCCAGGCCCCCGCCCGATAGGTGACATAGAAGATCACGGGCATGGTCAGCGGATTGGTCAACCAGACCAGCGCCAGCGCCAGCGGCAGATGGCCGCGTAGCCACCAGGCGCCAAGAGCCGCTATCAGCATCTGACCGGGGATCGGCAGCAGGGCACAAAAAAGCCCCACGGACATGCCATTGGCAATGCTTCGACGCGTGATCAGCCAGAGCGCAGGATTGCCAAGCAATGGGTGAATCAGTCGAAGCGATTTTCGGCGCCGAATGGCCTCCGGGTCCGGCAGATAACGTTGAATAAATCGGCGCAGCATCAGGCAGCGTCCTGACAGAACGATGTAGCCATTATCCCTGAACCCCATGGGTGAGGAAAATCTTTCTGAATATCATGAGCGCTTTGTGCCCATTCGTCGTGAACTGATTGATTGCGCAAAAGGTATACGCCTTCCGCTACTGTGTCTTGCAGCCGGTATCGGTGCTCTGCTGGTGCGCGTCCCTCAGGAGAGGTGGTTATGGGCGCTGGCGCTTTTCTGGCTGCTGGCGGCGGCACTCTATCACCGACTGTTGTTACTCATGGCTGGCGTATTGGCCCTGGCGCTTTATCACGGCCTTGCTCAGTGGCCTGAGCCCCTGGCGGAGGGGCTGGCCAGACAGGATGTAATACTGACTGGCCGCGTTGTCTCGCTGGAGCGGCTGGGAGGGCGCGCAAGGTTCAACCTTGAGGTGGCAGGCTGTCAGGGCGCGGCCGAATTGCCACGCTGCGATCATCTCAACAACGTCCGCCTTGACTGGTATCGGCCTCCGTCGCTCGAAACCGGGGAGCGGTGGCAGTTGACGGCGCGCCTGAAACCGCCGCGTGGCTTTCTCAATCCAGGCCGATTTGATTATGGCGCTTGGCTGATGGACAAGGGCTTTGGCGCTACCGGCTATGTACGTGATGCCGACGACGCGGTACGCCTTCATTCAGGTAGTGGCCCAGCGTTGACCGAGCGCTGGCTTTATTTGCGGGTACATGATGACTTTACCCGGCGCTGGCTGCAGGCGCTGACGCTGGGAGATGGCGGAGCGCTCGAGTCGTCACAGTGGACCCTGCTCAGGGACACCGGGACGACGCATCTGGCCGTGATCTCGGGGCTCCACGTAGGACTGGTGTCGGGTTGGGTACTGCTGCTTGGTCGGTTGCTGGCCCGGCTTCTTCAACCGCAGCGCTGGCGCATGGTGATATGGCCCTGGGGTCTGGCGGGACTGGCAGCCGTGGCCTATGCCGGACTCTCGGGCTTTGCGCCGCCGGCCGTGCGTGCCGCCATCATGACGCTGATTGCGCTGTGGACTGCCAGCGGCCGTCATGCCCCTGGTGTGTGGCAGGCCTGGTGGCTGGCACTTCTGGTGGTCATCATGACCGCACCACTCTCATTGCTGCGTCCGGGATTATGGCTGTCCTTTGGTGCCGTTGCCGTTTTGATACTGGCTTGGCGCTGGCGGGAAAAGCCTGTCTGGTGGTACGCGATCCTGCGAAGCCAGGCACTTCTGAGTCTGGCAACCGGTGCCGCCACGCTGCTTTTGTTTGGACAACTGGCAAGCCTTTCGCTATTGATCAATCTCGTCGCGATCCCATGGGTCTCCATGGTCATGGTGCCGCTGGCGCTGCTGGGCTGGCTGCTGTCGCCCGTACCAGGGGTCGGACAACTGCTCTGGGGGCTTTTCGGGCACACTGCCCATTATTTCGAGGACGCTCTTGAGCTGGTTCGACAGTGGCAACCCCAGTGGCAGCCTTCTGCCGAACAGATATGGCCTCTGTCCGCCATGGCGTTTTTGGTCTGTCTGGTATGGCTGCTGCCCGGACTATCCCGGGTGTGGCGTTGTGTTGCCAGTGTCATGACAATGTCGCTGTGTCTGGGAGGAAGCGCTACGCCAGTACTTCGAAGCGGCGAATTGTCGCTGGTGGTCCACGATGTCGGTCAGGGCCAGTTGATCGATATTCGTACGGCCAGCGGACGCTGGCTTTATGACAGTGGCCCGCGCTCCCGGTCGGGCTTCATGGCGATTACCACGCTCTGGGATGGTCCTCAGCACTTTGATGGCGTCATCGTGTCGCATGGGGATATGGACCATGCCGGTGGGGTACCCGTGCTCAAGACGCTACATGAGGTGGAACGCTGGTGGGCGCCACTGCCTGATACCATCGAAGTTGAAGGGGTGATGCCCTGTCGAGCCGGCGCGTCATGGCGAGTCGACGGGGTAAGCTTTACCTTTCTCTGGCCGCGCAGTACGGCCACGCTGCCAGCCGCTGAAAATGATCGTTCCTGCGTATTGCTGGTCGAAACAGCCCATCATCGTGTGCTGATCACCGGCGATGCCGGCCAGGCGGTCGAAGCCCGGATTGTTGCCCACTACCAGGCGCCCGTCGATGTGCTGGTGGCAGGCCATCACGGTAGTCATGGCAGTTCTTCGCAGCGGCTGGTGGATCTTCTTGAGCCGGCGCGCGTGATCTACAGCGCCGGTTATCTCAACGCTTATGGGCATCCTGCTGATAGTGTAGTGAGGCGATTTCGTCATGCCGGGAGCTGTCAGTGGAATACGGCTTTTGATGGCGCCATTACCGTGACAAGCAGTGCCCTTGAGATCAGTGTTGTCTCCCAACGGCCTGTCAGCGGTGTCGAACAATGCCGACCTGGGGTAGAATCCGGCCGGTGATTGCCCAGGGGCAGTCTTCGATCGTGATCGATAGCGGGGCATCGTTGGGTTCGGCGCTGCCGGAGCCCTGACGTGTATACCCGGTATCATTATCAGCCAGGCAGGAGAGCCCGTGAAGTCAAACGCCAGTCTGACGCTGTACGCCCGACTGCTGACCTATGTAAAGCCTTTCTGGAAGGCCTTTGCGATCGCTCTGATCGGCAACGCCATCTATGCAGGCTCCAGTACTCTCATGGCGCGTATCATGGAGTTCCTGACAGACGGTATACAAAATCCCGATGCCGATTTTCGTCAGGCCCTGCCATTGATGATTATCGGCATCTTCCTTGCCCGTGGCTTTGGGACCTTTCTGGGCTCCTATGGCATGGAGTATGTGGCGCGTAACGTGGTGCATCGTCTGCGCGTGTCGGTCTTTGATCAGATGCTGCATCTGCCGGGGCGCTTTTATGATGAAAACAGCGGCGGTCATCTGATTTCACGTGTGACCTATCACGTAGAGCAGGTCACCGGTGCCGCCACCAAGGCGCTCAATGTGGTGCTACAGGAAGGCATGCTGGTACTGGGTCTGACCATCTATCTGTTCTGGATCAACTGGAAGCTGATGCTGATCTTCATTGCGGTCACGCCGCTGATCGGCTTTGTGGTGGCCTGGTGCAGCAAACGCTTTCGCAAGCTTTCACGGCGTATTCAGAAGTCGGTCGGAGAAGTGACCCATGTGGCGTCTGAAACCATTACGGGCTACCGCGTGGTTCGCACGCACGGCGCGGAGCACCATGAATACCAGCGCTTTAACCGGGCCAGTCAGTACAACCGCGATCAGAGCCTGAAGGAGGCGCTGACCAAGGCCATCAGCGCGCCGGTCATTCAGACGATGGTCGCCGTGTCGCTGGCACTGCTGGTGTGGCTGGCATTGGCCCCCGAGCTTCTGGGGAACATGAGCCCGGGGCAGTTCATCGGCTTTATTACCGCCGCCAGCATGATCATCAAGCCCATCAAGTCGCTGACTGAAATCAATGGTGTCATTCAAAAGGGCCTGGCCGCCGCTCAGGAACTTTTCGATTTAATGGACAGGCCGCGTGAACCCGACAACGGCACGCATGACCCGGGTCGCGTCCAGGGCCGGGTCAGCTTCAAGGAAGTTCGCTTTCGCTACGGCAGCGATCTGCCGGATGTGCTCAAGGGGATCAGTCATGAGGTTCATGCCGGCGAAATGATTGCGCTGGTCGGGCGATCAGGCAGCGGCAAGAGCACCATGATGAATATGCTGCCAAGGTTTTATGATGCGACGGGCGGTCGTATCTGTATCGATGGGGTGGATATCCGCGATTATTCCATGCAGGCGCTGCGCCGTCAGATTGCGCTGGTGACCCAGAATGTCACGCTGTTCAACGCCACCATTGCCGACAATATTGCCTACGGGATCGATAATTCATCACGCGAGGCCGTGGTGGCGGCTGCTCAGGCCGCTTATGCCGATGAATTTATCGAGCGCCTGCCGCAAGGATATGACACCCTGGTCGGCGACAACGGTGTGATGCTGTCCGGCGGGCAACGCCAGCGTATCGCCATCGCCCGTGCCATTTTCAAGGATGCCCCCATCCTGGTGCTGGATGAGGCGACCTCGGCACTGGATACGGAGTCCGAGCGCTATATTCAGCAGGCCCTCGAGAGGGTTTGCGAAGGGCGCACCACTTTCGTGATTGCGCACCGGCTTTCGACCATCGAGCAGGCCGATCGCATCCTGGTCATGGACAATGGCGAAATCATTGAATCGGGAGATCACCACACGCTACTGGCACAGGACGGTGCCTATGCAGCGTTGCATCGCATTCAGTTCAGCGAGGAGCGCAGCAATGTCCCGGTATAAGCGCCTCTTCGGGGTGGTAACTCCATGAAGGGCCTCGAAAGGGCCTGGTACAGCGGCGCCCGTTGGCCGGGGCTGCTGACGCCGCTTGAAGCGCTGTATAAAAGCGTTGTGTCGCGCCGGCGTCACGCCTACCAGAGCGGTCGGCGCGAAATATGGGTATCGCCGGTGCCGGTCATTGTCATTGGCAATATTACGGTAGGGGGGACCGGCAAGTCCCCGCTGACGGCGTGGCTCGGGCGCTGGCTGCAGGAGCAGGGCTGGCAGCCTGGCATCATTTCGCGTGGCTATGGCGGGCATGCGCCGCGCTATCCCTTTTATGTCAACGAAAACAGCGATGTCGCGCATGCCGGGGATGAACCTGTCATGCTGGCCCAGCAGACACAGCTGCCTGTCGTGGTGGATCCGGACCGGCCGCGTGCTGCACGCAAGCTGATCGCTGCCGGCTGTAATATTCTGCTGTCTGACGATGGCTTGCAGCATCATGCGCTCGGGCGCGATATAGAGCTGGTGGTGGTAGATGGCATGCGTGGATTCGGCAATCGTCGCTGCCTGCCGGTGGGCCCCCTGAGAGAGCCGTTGTCCCGGCTGTGTGAGGTCGATGCCGTCATCTCCAATGGTGATTTGCAGACTCCGGATGCTGCCGCGCAGTACGCCATGTCTCTGGTGCCCAGCGCCTGGCGCCATCTCAATGACGGTGTTTGCTATAGTGTCAACGCTCGACCCTTCGATGGGCGAGTTCATGCCATTGCCGGCATCGGCAATCCTCAGCGTTTTTTTAAAACACTCGAGACGCTGGGCGTGGCGTTCGATCAGCATCCGCTACCGGATCACCATCGTTTTTCGGCGCAGGATGTGCGCTTTGCCGATAACCGTCCGGTCGTCATGACCGCCAAGGATGCCGTCAAATGTCGCCCATTCGCCAACGAACGGTGCTGGTCACTGGACATTGAGGCGTGCCCCGAGCCAGCACTGATCGAGTGGCTGGCGGCGCGTCTTGAAAAACTCTGATGCAGGAGAAAGAGAATGGATCAGGAACTGCTTGCCATGCTGGTGTGCCCGGAAAGTGGTGGAAAGCTTGAATACAACCGCGATACCGGTGAGCTGCTGTGCCGTGAAAGTGGCCTGGCCTATCCCATCACGGATGGCATCCCCGTCATGCTGGTCAGCCGGGCCCGTCGTCTGAACGTTGAAGAGGCACTGGGTAAACGGCAGGGGACATCGGCTGCATCATGAGTCAGGCCTTTACTGTCGTTATCCCGGCCAGATTCGCCTCACAGCGACTGCCCGGCAAGCCGTTGCTGGAGATTGCTGGTCGGCCCATGATCGAGCACGTATGGCAGCGTGCCATGGCATCCGGCGCTGCTCGCGTGCTGATTGCTACCGACAACGAACAGATCGCGACCGTCGCTCGGGGCTTTGGTGCGGAGGTGGTCATGACGCGCGAGGACCATGTCAATGGCACATCGCGTCTGACAGAAGTCGTCGACAGCCTTGGCCTTGAAAATGACGCCTGCCTCGTTAATGTGCAGGGCGACGAGCCACTGCTGCCCAGCAGCATGATTGACCGGGTGGCCGAGTCGCTTGGGGAGGATAACGGTGCTGCGATGGCGACACTTGCAGAGCCGATCGTTGATCGAGCCACCCTGATGCGCTCCAGTGTGGTCAAGGTGGTCTGCAGTCAGCAGGGGCGGGCCCTTTATTTTTCCCGGGCGCCCATTCCCTGGGATCGTGATCGCTTCGATCTACCGGCCTCCGGACAGGCGCATGACACTCATGATCTGGGGCAGGGCTGGTTTCGACATATCGGCATCTATGCTTATCGCGCGTCCTTTTTGCGCGATTATCAACATCTTCCGGTAGCGCCCGTTGAAGCCTGCGAGCAGCTTGAGCAGCTGCGAGCGCTTTATCATGGCTACGCCATTTCCGTTGCTGTGGCCACTGAGCAATATCCCGCCGGTGTGGATACACCCGAGGATCTGGCACGTGTCCGCGAATGGATGACAAGGAGTTCAGATTGATTCGAGTCCTGTTTGTCTGTCTGGGAAATATCTGTCGTTCGCCCATGGCGGAAGGTCTTTTTCGTCAAATGGTACAGCAGTCGGGGCACGACGCCCGAATCGAGGCGGACTCCTGCGGTGTAGGCGACTATCACGTGGGAGAGCCGCCCGATCCGCGCGCCATACGCGAAGCACGACAGCGTGAGGTGGATATCACTGACCTGCGTGGTCGTGTTATCCGTCAGGAAGATTTCAACCACTTTAATTACATCCTCTGCATGGATGCTGACAACCTGAGCGCTCTGCAAGAGATGGCACCCGATAACGGTCGCGCGCAAGTGGGACTGTTGATGGATTTCGCAGACGACAGCACCGGCGTCGAAATTGGTGATCCCTATTTCGGTAATACCGACAATTTTGGGAATGTGGCCGATCAAATCACCGCCGGCTGCCGGGGGCTGCTCCGCCATTTGAGACTCGAGGAAGCGTCGGATTGAGGATGCAGTACGGCGTTTCCCTGCAGTCATACAACACACTAGGGTTTGAAGCCACGGCACAGGCGCTGGCTGAAGCCGATTCACTGCTTTCCCTACGCCGTATTCTTGCCGCAGGCCATCACCGATTCCGTCGCATTATTCCGCTGGGTGGCGGCAGCAACGTTGTCATGAAGCCTTGTATCGAGGGGCTGGTTGTGCGCTACACGGGGCGGCGTATCTGGCAGGAAAGCGTCAACGAACATGAGGCGCTCTGGCATGTCGAGGCGGGCGTGAACTGGCAGGCGCTGGTCGAGGAAACTACTCGTGGGGGCTGGTGGGGGCTTGAAAATCTCGCTCTGATTCCGGGGTCGGTAGGCGCTGCGCCTATCCAGAACATTGGTGCCTATGGCACTGAAATCGGGGATAGGATCGAGAACGTACATGTCATGCACATCGCTGATGGCCGCTATGAAATACTTGATCGCACGCAGTGCGATTTTGGCTATCGACACAGCATTTTCAAGGCAGCGCTGGCCGGCAGGGTCATGATCGTTAGAGTCGTGTTAAGACTCGGCCTCGAAGGGAAACCACGCATCGACTACGGCGATCTTGCCAGACGGTTGTCGGGAACACCCGGACCGAGTGATATTGCCACGGCCGTGGCCGACATTCGCCGGGAAAAACTGCCTGATCCGCACGTGCTGGGCAATGCCGGCAGCTTTTTCAAAAATCCGGTGGTGCCACCCGAGCAGGCTGAAAGACTGATGACGCAATGGCCCGGATTGCCGGTCTGGAAGACCGCGCAGGGGACCAAGCTGGCCGCTGGGTGGCTGATCGATCAGTGCGGCTGGAAGGGGTATTGTGACAAAAATGTCGGCGTCCACCGCCAGCAGGCGCTGGTGCTGGTACATTACGGCGATGCCAGTGTGAATGATCTGCTGGAGATGGCCGGGCGCATCGGGGATTCCGTCGAGGCGCGCTTTGGCGTCACACTTGAGATGGAGCCCGGCATTATCGGGCGGTAGATGCAGCGATTTTGACATCGGTGACAAAATAAAAGGCCCACTCCAGAGGAATGGGCCTTTTTGATGCAGCCTTGATTACTCGCCAGAGGACTGGTTTTCACGCAGCTCGCGCTGCTGTTGACGGCGACGTTCACGCGGGTCGTTGTGTGCCCGGCGACGCTGACGCTGCTGTGAGGGCGCCTTTTCTGAAGTGCTGGTATCTTCCACGGAAGCACTTTCAGACGCTGTCACCTTGTCAGTCTTTTTTTCAGCAGTCGTGGCTGACTTGTCGCTGCCGGTAGCAGCTACCGGCTCGGGCTTGTCGCTGGCCTTCTTCGGGGCCGCTTCATTGGCCGATTTACCGACGTCAACAGCAGCGGGTTTATCGGCGGCTCTGGTGCTGGTGGCCGGAGCTTTCTGCGCCGATGTCTGCCCGGTTTCAGGGGCCGTCGAGCCCTTCGAGGCGGGCTTTTCCGCGCCCTTGTCACGTGCCGTCACGCTTTGCTTATTGATGTCGCGTGCCGGTGCTTCGCTGGAGGCCCTGTCCGTGACAGGCGTTTCGGCTTCCTGAGAAACCAGCTGCGGCTGCTCGCGGGGTGCTGCTTCTTTGGCCATGGTGGCAGCAGATGCCTTGTCTGTATCGACGCCTTCTCCCTTGTCACTGGATGCTGCGTCAGCAGACGGACGTTCGCTGGCGCTGTCTTCAGGCTTTTGGGTCTCTTTCGTGGAGGCAGTGGCAGGCGAAGACTGCTTTTCACCTTTTTTGCCCGCATTCTCGGCCGCCACAGCACCAGGTACCTCGGGGGTCACGGTAGATGCCGTGTCACTGGCGGCGTCGGAGACCTTTTGTGACGGTTTCTGTCGAGCGTCCTTGTCCTGAGACTCGGTAGCTGTTCTCGGTGCTGCGGCACCGGATTCTGCCGTATCAACAGCCCCACCATTTTTTGCGTCCTGCTGACCCGAAGCGGTGTCGGAGGACTGCGGTTCACGGCCGAAGGTAGCGCTGACCGACTTGCGGCCATTGCCTGACGTCGCAGAAGCTTTCTCTTCAGAGGCAGACGGCTTCTTTTCAGAGGCAGGCGTCTTCTCTTCAGAGGTCGACGTTTTCGCGTCAGAAGCGGGCGTTCTGTCCTTCGAAGCAGTGCTGGCAGTCTCATTGGAGGCTGCCGCTTTGGGCGCCGCCGGGCTGCTATCGCCGTTTTTGGCGGCGTCAGCATCGGCACTACCCGTATCCGTCGACGGGGAGGCTTCAGCCTGCAGCCGTTCCTGCTCTGCAATCGCCTCCGGGCTCAAGGCCTGTTTGCGGCTGCGCTGGCGCGGGTTGTTGCGAGTACGACGGGGCTTGTCATCATCGCCATCCTGAGCTTGAGCAGGCGTCTGTTGCGCAGGCTCACCCTGAGCATTTTCCGCTTTGGCAGAGGTGTCCGCAGCGGGCTTTTTACGCTCGCCGTCATCACGAGCCTTTTCAGGGCTCTTGTCTGTTGAAGCGCTCTTGTCTGCAGAAGTGCTCTGCTGACGCTTGTCATTGCGCTCGGATGCGGCGTTATCGCCCCTGGGTGCCGTACCATTTTGCTGACGCTTGTCATTGCGCTCGGTGCTGGCGTTGTCACCCTTGTCGGGCGTAGTACTTTGCGGGCGCTTATCGCCTCGGGCGTTGCTGTTATCGCCCTTGTCCGAATCGCGTGAAGGTCGATCACGACGGCTCTTGTCGTCACGGCTCTTGTCGTCACGGCCCTTGTCGTCACGGCCTTTTTCAGACGAGGTGCGCTTGTCGTTGCGACCGTTTTTGCTTCCGCCGTTGTCATCGCGTTTTGTGTTGTCGCGACGATTATTGCGTTGCTCTGCGCCTGTCGATGAGGACTTCTGTTCCTCGCGTGCCGCGGTTTCCTGAGTGGCAGGCTGTGGCTTTTCTTCCCTGGCGGTCGGCTGAGCGCTTTCCTTTTTGGGCTGAGCGCTGGCAGAGTCCTGCTTGCTGCTGCTTTCTTCGCTGCCCATCAGGCGGTTGAAGCCTTTCATGAGACGGTTCAAAAAGCCCGACGGCTCTTCATTGGCCGGCTCGGCGGCGGCAGTTGGCTCGGGGGCCGGCGTACGATGCGCGACGGAGCGTACGGCAGCTTCGGCACGCTTGACGGGCTTTCGATAGGTTTCGCTTTCGTCTTCGGGCGCTTCGAAATCGTCCGACAGCTCAAAGCTTGAGCGTGCCGCTTCTTCGGGGTCGACCTGATCGTCGCGATAGCGCTGAACGTCGTAGTGCGGTGTTTCGAGTTCAGGCTGTGGCAGCAGCATGACGCGGACACCCTGGCGACGTTCGATGTCGGCGAGGACGTTGCGTTTTTCGTTGAGCAGGTAGGTGGCGACCGGCACCGGCAGCATGGCGCGAATCTGCGAGCTGCGATCCTTCATCGCTTCTTCTTCGATCAGACGCATGATCGACAGTGACAGCGAGCGGACATCGCGGATAGTGCCCTGACCGTTACAGCGTGGGCACACCACGCCACTGGTTTCGCCCAGCGAAGGCCGCAGGCGCTGGCGCGACATCTCCATGAGACCGAAACGCGAGATACGCCCGATCTGTACGCGCGCGCGATCAAGCTTCAGGGCGTCTCGAACCCGGTTTTCGACTTCGCGCTGATTGCGGGCAGGCGACATGTCGATGAAGTCAATCACCACCAGACCACCGATGTCGCGCAGACGGAGCTGCCGGGCGATTTCGTCCGCGGCTTCCAGGTTGGTCTGCAGCGCGGTCTCCTCGATGTCGCCGCCCTTGGTGGCGCGTGAGGAGTTGATGTCGATGGAGACCAGAGCTTCGGTATGGTCGATCACCACCGAGCCGCCTGACGGCAGTTTTACTTCACGCTCGTAGGCGGTCTCGATCTGGGATTCGATCTGAAAACGAGAGAAGAGGGGGACGTCGTCGTTATACAGCTTGATCTTTTGCTGATACGACGGCATGACCTGCTTGACGAAGTTGAGCGCTTCTTCATGCACGTCGGTATGGTCAATCAGCACCTCGCCGATGTCCTGGCGCAGGTAGTCGCGCATGGCGCGGATGATGACGTTGGATTCCCGGTAGATCAGGAAGGGAGCTGAACGCTTGCCGGCTTCTTCGGTAATGGTCTCCCATACCTGTACCAGATAGTCCAGATCCCACTGCAGCTCCTCGGAGGAGCGACCGATGCCGGCCGTACGCACAATCACGCCCATCTTTTCGGGCATGGTGAGCTGGCTCATGGCCTCTTTCAGCTCAGTGCGCTCATCACCTTCGATGCGACGCGAAATGCCGCCGGCTCGCGGGTTGTTGGGCATCAGCACCAGGAAACGGCCGGCCAGACTGATAAAGGTGGTCAGTGCCGCACCCTTGTTGCCGCGCTCTTCCTTGTCGACCTGGACAATGACTTCCTGACCTTCCTTGATCACTTCCCGAATATTGGGGCGGCCGTTGCCGGAGGGCTCCTTCGAGAAGTATTCGCGCGAGATCTCCTTGAGCGGCAAAAAGCCGTGGCGGTCGGCACCAAAATCGACGAAGGCAGCTTCAAGGCTGGGTTCGACGCGCGTAATACGACCGCGATAGATGTTGGCCTTTTTTTGTTCCCGAGCACCGGATTCGATGTCGAGGTCATAAAGTCTTTGTCCGTCGACCAGCGCGACTCTCAGCTCTTCGGGCTGAGTCGCGTTGATAAGCATGCGTTTCATATTGTCTCACTGACTGAGCGTACCGTCAGACAAATGCCGTGCCACAGTCGTTATCAACCTCTGCAGTTGATGGCCTGTAGCGCCGGGCATCGGTGCAGCCGAATCGCGGGCCAGAGTGTTTGTGCTCAGCGCATGTCTACAAGTATGTTTCAATTCCTCGGGCGCCATACAGACGTGCCTTGGAAAGGCTTCATGATCATGTTGAGTACGTGACCGCCTGAAGACATGTCGCGGCAGCATGGTTGCTTAACCGGTCTTCCAGTGGGGCGGTCACACCTGGTGGCCATCGATTCGACAGCACCGGCCTTCGGCACGGAAATGGTTTATCCCGTGATGCAAAATCCGGGTACTTCAATACTGCCAGGTGCCGGGTTGGTATCATCCGACGACTGTTCTGTTGCTTCGGCCTGCGTGTCATCTGGTGCAGGCGCTATCAGGTCTTTGGGACCTTAAGGAAGCCCCCGGAATATAACAGCAAACCCTGGTGCCCACAATCGGGGCCATCACGGCGTTATTTCGATACAATGCCGGCCCTTACAGCCGGTAAAAGAGGAAGAAAGACATGGCCGAGGGGCGCGGAGTTCAGTGGCTTGAAATCGATGAGCATCATGATGGCCAGCGACTGGACAATTTTCTTCTTGCCCATCTCAAGGGCGCGCCTCGCACCCTGATCTATCGGATTATTCGCCGCGGTGAGGTGCGCATCAACGGCGGGCGGGGCAAGGCGAGTCGACGCCTCATCAGAGGGGATCGTGTCCGTGTGCCACCGCTGCGGCTGACGCCTCAGGAGGCCGTGCAGGAAGTCAGCGATAATCTGCGCCATGTGATCGAACGCAGTCTCCTGAAAGAGACACCGGACTGGATGGTGTTCAACAAGCCCTCGGGACTTGCCGTACATGGCGGCAGCGGGGTCAAGATCGGGCTTATCGAAGCTCTGCGTCAGATACGTGACGATCTGCCCTATCTGGAGCTGGTGCATCGGCTGGATCGCGACACCTCAGGGTGTCTGCTGGTGGCAAAATCCCGCGATGCCCTCAACTTTCTCGGCAATGAGCTGCGCGAGCACCGAATGCAGAAACACTACCTGGCCCTGGTAGAAGGTGTATGGTCCGTCGGGCGTGATGAGGTAGACGCGCCATTGCTGCGCTTTGAGCTGGCCAACGGCGAGCGCCGTGTGCGAGTGGATGCCGCCGGCAAGCCCTCCAGGACGCGGTTCACGCTCATTGAAGCGTTGAAGGGCGCCTCGCTGGTAGAGGCAGAGCCCGTGACGGGCCGCACGCACCAGATCCGGGTTCATGCGGTCCATGCCGGCCACCCCCTGCTGGGGGATAGCAAATATGGCAGTGACAGCGGGGAGCGTCTGGCCACACGCTGCGGATTGCCTCGCCTTTTCCTGCATGCACGAATGCTCGGATTTACCGATCCGACCTCACGACAACCTGTCCAGCTGCAGGCTCCCCTGACTGATGACCTGCAGAGTGTGCTGGCACGCCTGCGTTAGGAGCCCCGGCGGTGCAAGCGGGCCACACCGATAACGAAATTCAAAGGAGCATGGCAGCGATGCGGTATCGTCTGATCATTTTTGACTGGGATGGCACGCTCATGGATTCGGCGGATCGAATCGTGGATTGCATGCAGCGTGCCGGCATCGATGTCGGCTGGCCTGAGCTGAGCCGGGAAGCCGTGCGCGATATTATCGGCCTTGGTTTGCCTGAAGCCATTGCCCGCCTGTGCCCGGGGATCGATGCTGATCGAGCCGAACAGCTTCGGCAGCGTTACGCACATCACTTCGTGGCGGCCGAGCGGGAAGGGCCCGCTCTGCCATTTTTTGCCGGCGTGGAAGAGGGCATTTCCCGATTGAGAGCAACGCCCGGTGTAAAGCTTGCCGTCGCCACCGGCAAGAGTCGTCGAGGGCTTGATCGCATTTTTAACGAGCGCAGCTGCGGAGACTGGTTCGATGGCAGTCGCACGGCAGATCTGACGCGCTCAAAGCCTGATCCACTCATGTTGTTCGAACTGCTTGAGACGCTTGATGTCGACCTCGAAGAGGCGGTCATGGTGGGCGACAGTGTTCATGATATGGGCATGGCTCAGGCGCTGGGTATGGATCGGGTGGCCGTCACATGGGGCGTCCACAATGCGCGGCAGCTGGGTGACTTCTCGCCCGTATGCGTGGCGACGGATTTTTACGAACTGATGTCCTGGCTGGCGTCGACAGCCTGCCAGCGTACAAGGGTAGGGATGCATGAGTGATCAAAGGGATCAGTGGACAGAGCGTGACATGACAGAGGAGGGCGTGACGGCTGCAGGCCATGCCCGTGACAGCGATTCTCGCGAAGCGCTGATGGAGCGGTGGCTGCTCGAGATGGTGCGTGAGCAGCGTCGCAGCCGTCGCTGGAAAATCTTCTTTCGCCTTCTGTTCTGGGGTTTCTGGATCGTAGTGGTGGCAGCCGTGGCCTTCATGGTGACAAGCGATCGGGAGTCGCTGGCCGGTAACCGGGTCGGGGTCGTCAGGATTGAGGGGGTCATTGACAGCCGTTCACCGGCCAGTGCCGAAAGGGTCATTCGAGGGCTGGACAATGCCTGGCAGGGCTCCGATACGGCGGTGGTGTTGCAGATCGACAGTCCCGGCGGTTCCCCGGTGCAGTCACAGCGCATTTATGACGAGATTCGCCGTCTTCGCAGTAGCGGCGGCAAGCCCATTATCGCGGTCATCGAAGATATCGGTGCCAGCGGTGCCTACTATATCGCCTCCGCCGCTGACGAGATTTATGCGGCCCCGGCAAGCCTTGTCGGCTCCATTGGCGTGGTCTATTCCGGGTTTGGTCTTGAGGGTGCAATAGAGAAGCTGGGCGTTGAGCGGCGCGTGTTCACGGCAGGCGACAACAAGGACATGCTTGATCCTTTTCAGCCCGTCAGTGAAGAGCAGCGGCGTTTCTGGCAGCACGTGCTTGATCAGACGCACGATCAGTTCATCAATGCCGTCAAGGAGGGGCGCGGGGATCGACTGTCGGATGATCCGTCGCTTTTCTCGGGGCTGGTATGGACCGGTGAGGAGGCCGTCGACAAGGGGCTGACGGATGGTCTCAAAAGCGTTGATGATATTGCGCGCGACATGACCGGCAGTGCCGACACCACGGACTATACCCAGAGCGGTGATCCGCTTGAGCAGATATCACGCCATTTTGGCCGGGTTGCGGCTCAATATCTCGGTATTGACCTTCAGGCTGGAGAGTCGCCGGTTCGTCTGCGCTGATCTGCCGGGCCGGTAGGCGAGCCCGGCGGTATCCGTTGGTCATTGTTCGAGTAGCGGATTGACGCCGGCCTCGCGCAGCAGGCGGCAAAGGGCGATAAGCGGGAGGCCGATCAGGGCACTGGGATCAGTGGTGTCGATGTTATCGAAAAGTGCCATGCCCAGCCTTTCCATATAAAAGCCGCCGGCACTGTCGGTTGCCGGCTCTTTTTTGATGTAGCCCTCGATCTCCTGAGGGCTCAGCGCCCGAATATCGACGCAGGTAAGATCCACGTGGGTAGCGCAGTGGTCACGACGCGTATCCAGCAGTGCAAGGCCCGTCAAAAAATTGACGCGTCGGCCGGAGAATCGTTGCAGCTGCTGACGTGTTTTGTCGATGCTGCCCGGCTTGCCCAGTAGATCGTTATCAAGGCTGGCGACCTGATCGCTGCCGATAATCAGATGCTGTGGATAATGCTCTGCCAGAGCGTACGCCTTTTCGCGCGATAGACGCTCGGCCAGCATCCGCGGCGTCTCGTTATCCCGAGGAGATTCATCGATATCGGGCGAGTGATGATGAAAGGGCAGGCCAAGACGGTCCAGAAGATCGCGCCGCGAAGCGGAGCCGGAGGCAAGAACAAGCAGGGACATCATCTCTCCTGAACATAGTTGCTCGTAAAAGAAGGTAATCAACAAGGTGGTCTTTTTAAGCAGTACGAAATTGCTTTAGAGCTATCATTTGCAACAACTCTTTTGACACCTTCAAAGACAATCCCTATTATTGCGCGCCTATGTCAACCACGCGACTACCCAAAACGGTCGAGCCCTATCGGCTTGCTGCCAGCGGCGAACGTCTGGAAGGGAGAGTTAATCTCTCTGCCATGCCTCGTATCGTCGATGCTATTGGGCGGCAAGAGGTTGAATGTCATGTTGTCATGACATTTGATCGTGATGCACAGCGCCAGCATTATATCGAAGGCTCACTTGTTGCCGATGCCGAAATGCCCTGCCAGCGATGTCTGCAGGCCATGCCGGTCCATCTTGAAAGCACCTTTCTGCTTGGCATGGTGACCAGCGACGAGCGTGCAGCAACGCTGCCGGCAAGCTATGAGCCGGTGCTTGTGGAAGACGAACATCTGGATCTGCTGCCGGTTGTCGAGGACGAACTGCTTCTGACGCTACCGCAGGTGGTCTATCACGATGAAGCGGATTGTGCCGTTTCCCGTGATTTGCTGCAAAGCGGTGACGAAGCCGAGCAAACGCCGGCGCGAGCCGATAACCCGTTCAGTGTGCTTCGTTCCCTGAAGGATCACTGAGTCATTTCTGACGTTACGTTACAACCGGAGACAACCCCATGGCTGTCCAAAAGAATCGCAAGTCTCGTTCCAAGCGCGGTATGCGTCGTGCACATGATGCGCTGACCGCCCCGACGCTTTCCCAGGACAAGGAAACCGGTACTACCCATCTTCGTCACCATGTGGCACCGGATGGCTACTACCGTGGCCGCAAGGTCATTGACGTCGAAGAATAAATGGTTCGGGCGATGCCGCCCTTGCGTATCGCCATCGACGCCATGGGCGGGGATTACGGTCCCCGCGCTACTGTCACCGGAACAGCTCTTGCTCTGGCAGAAAGACCAAATGCCAGCGCCACGCTTTATGGCAGGCATCATCTGATCGATGACGAACTCTCTCGCTTGCCAGCTACTCTTGCTCATGTTCGCGAACGCATCGATTTCGTTGAAGCCGGTGATTGCCTTCCCGTTGACATGACGCCCTCTCGAATTCTGCGCGATGTACCTTCCGGCAGCCTTCATGCCAGCCTTGTCGCCCTGCGTGACGGTGAAGCAAAGGCCTGTGTCAGCGGTGAGCATACCGGTGCCATCATGGCGCTGGCACGACGTCATGTCGGTATGTTGAGCGCTGTTTCACGGCCCGCCATCAGTGCCGCTATCCCAACGGTTTCTCACAGACCCTGTTATATGCTTGATCTTGGCGCCAATGTGGATGCCCGGGCAGAGCATCTCGTGGATTTTGCCTTCATGGGCGCTGCCATGGTCAGGCTGGTGGACAACGTTTCTCTCCCGCGTGTAGGGCTCTTGAATGTGGGTACCGAGAGCAGCAAGGGCGAGCGCCGCGTACGAGAAGCCGATGCAATGCTTCGTGCCAGCGGGTCTTCACATATTGAGTATGTCGGCTACGTAGAAGGGGACGGCCTTTTTATCGGCAATACGGATGTCGCCGTCTGTGATGGCATGGTGGGCAATGTTGCACTCAAAGGCAGCGAAGGACTGGCACGCATGCTGGGCGAGCGTCTGCAGGCCGAATTTCAGACGGGTTGGTATGCCCGTGTCGTGGGGCGGTTGGCAGCCCCTGTATTGCGCCGCTTTCTGCAGGAACTCAATCCGGTGCGATATAATGGCGCCAGTTTTCTGGGACTCAGGGCCACTGTGGTAAAGAGTCATGGCAGTGCACGGGCTGAAGGGTTCGCCTATGCTGTGCGCCGTGCTGTGGATGAAGCAGCAATGAATTTGCCGGACAGACTGATGTCATAAGGTCATTTTCGTATGGCGAAGCCTGAAGCAAGCCTGCATCATGGTTTTTATAATGCTTCGCTTATTCAATCTTCAATGAGTTAGTACAGGTGAATCAGATGAGCAATGCCCTCGCCCTGGTCTTTCCCGGTCAGGGGTCTCAGCAGCTGGGCATGCTGCGAGAGCTCGCCGAGCGCTATAGCGTGGTGCGAACGACCTTCGAGGAAGCTTCCGACGCGCTGGGATATGATCTCTGGCATGTGACCCAGGAAGGCCCCGAGTCAGCGCTCAATGCGACGGCCTGCACGCAGCCGGCGCTGCTGACTGCCAGTGTCGCCATCTGGCGCGTATGGCAGGAGCTTGAAGGGCCGCGCCCGGCAGCCATGGCCGGTCATAGCCTGGGTGAATACAGTGCGTTGGTCTGTGCCGGTGCCATGAGCTTTGCCGATGGTGTTCGCCTGGTGCGTCTGCGCGGCGAAGCCATGCAGGATGCCGTGCCTGCCGGTCAGGGCGGTATGGCCGCCATACTGGGTCTCGATGATGAGGTTGTGGAAGCTGTCTGCGATCAGGCCGCACAGGGCAGTATTGTCTCTGCTGTCAACTACAACTCGCCCGGGCAGGTCGTCATCGCCGGCGAAAAGGCTGCCGTCGAGCGTGCCATTACCCTTTGTCAGGAACGCGGCGCTCGGCGTGCCATGCCGTTACCGGTATCGGTCCCCTCGCACTGTGCGTTGATGAAGCCTGCTGCCGAGCGCCTTGAACAGGCCATGGCCGACATCGATCTTCGCCAGCCGCGCTATCGTGTTATCCAGAATGTGGATGCCGCCTGGCACGATGATCTTGATACCATTAGAGCGTGTCTGGTGCAGCAGCTCTATCGTCCGGTGCTCTGGACGCGCTGCGTGGAAGCGCTGTGTGAGCAGGGCGCCAGCGTCTTTATCGAGTGCGGCCCCGGCAAGGTACTGACCGGACTGAACAAGCGTATCGTACGTCAGAGCCGCGGTCTGGCCGTCAACGACCCCGAGTCGCTATCGGCTGCCATTGAACTGGCCAAAGAAACGCCGAGCAGTCATTAATGGCATGTCGATGCGTAGTACAAGACATCAAGCCCAAAAGGGACAGTAAGCATGAGTGAAGCAAGAGTAGCACTGGTTACCGGTGCAACAC
This sequence comes from Kushneria indalinina DSM 14324, assembly GCF_003385845.1. Taxonomy (GTDB): domain Bacteria; phylum Pseudomonadota; class Gammaproteobacteria; order Pseudomonadales; family Halomonadaceae; genus Kushneria; species Kushneria indalinina. The sequence continues at coordinate 798,531 of NZ_QRDJ01000006.1, forward strand.
GCGGCATTGGTCAGGCCATTGCTCGTGAGCTGGGTCGACAGGGCCATACGGTTATCGGGACGGCCACCAGCGAAGACGGCGCGCGCCGCATCGAGGATGATCTTGCCGCGCATTCGGTTACCGGTGCGGGCATGGTGCTCAACGTGACCGACAGCGAGGCCATCGATCAGGTCATCAAGGAGATTACCGAGCGTTTTGGTGCCCCCCTGATTCTGGTCAACAATGCCGGCATCACTCGTGATAACCTGTTGATGCGAATGAAGGATAATGAATGGGATGAGGTTCTGGATACCAACCTCACCTCGGTCTATCGTGTCTCCAGGGCCTGCATGAAGGCAATGACACGGGCGCGCTTTGGCCGCATCGTCAATATCAGCTCTGTCGTGGCAACGCTGGGCAATGCAGGCCAGAGTAACTATGCTGCGGCAAAGGCCGGTATGGAAGGGTTTACCCGTTCACTGGCGCGCGAGCTTGCCTCGCGCAATGTTACCGTCAACGCGGTGGCACCAGGGTTCATTGCAACCGACATGACCAGTGAGCTGCCAGAGAAACACAAGGAATCATTGCTGAATCAGATCCCGCTGTCGCGTCTGGGGCAACCCGAGGAAATCGCAGCAGCAGCGTGTTTTCTGACCAGTGATGTCGCCGGGTATATCACCGGTGAAACGCTGCATGTCAACGGCGGTATGAACATGCGCTAGAGCCGGCAAAGGACGTTGTTGCGTCCGAGAAAGACGGTCTATAAACTACCGCCAGTTTTGATCTGGCGACTCGTAAACCAGGAGTGATGATAAATGAGTACCATCGAAGAGCGCGTTAAAAAAGTTGTTGCCGAACGTTTGAACGTCAAGGAAGAAGAGATCCAGAACAGCTCTTCCTTCACTGAAGATCTTGGCGCCGACTCGCTCGACACCGTGGAACTGGTAATGGCTCTCGAAGAGGAATTTGATACTGAAATTCCCGACGAAGAAGCTGAAAAGATCACGACCGTGCAGGAAGCGATCGACTACATCGTCGCCCATCAGTAAGTTTTTGGCGCAATCCGGCCCGCAGGGCCAGGGTTGACCTGTAAAGCCGCCCCATTCGGGAGCGGCTTTATTTTTAAATAAAATTGACCGGTAGCCAGCGAAAGCTGCACCGGGCCTTTCAGGCTGAATCATCAAGGTATATCAGTCAGCGACCGAATCGACAGAATCGGTATAATGGCCACGGTATATCATGCAGCAGGCGGTCGGGTATCCAGCAGGAATTCAGTTTCTCGAGCGCACTCATCTGTCTTTTTTGGAGGAAAAACGATGCCTCGCAGAAGGGTCGTGGTGACCGGCATCGGTCTGGTAACACCGGTAGGTAATACTACTGATGCCACCTGGAACAGCATCAAGGCTGGCAAAAGCGGTATCGGATCGATCGAGCACTTTGATGCCAGCGGTCTGAACACCCGCTTCAGCGGCGCCGTAAAGGGATTTGATCCAGCCCCCTGGTTCAATCCGAAGGATGCCAAGAAGATGGATCTTTTCATCCAGTATGGCATCGCGGCTTCCGTGCAGGCTGTTCAGAACTCGGGCATTACCTGTAGTGAAGAGAATGCCCATCGTATCGGGGTTGCCATCGGATCAGGCATTGGCGGGCTGCCGATGATCGAAACCAACCACCAGTCGATGCTTAAGTCGGGGGCACGCCGCATTTCTCCCTTCTTTGTACCGGGCTCGATTATCAACATGATTGCCGGGAACTTGGCCATTCAGTTTGGTTTTCGCGGTCCCAACATCGCCATTACAACGGCCTGCACTTCCGGTACGCACAATATTGGCTACGGCGCGCGAACGATTGCCTATGGCGATGCCGATGTCATGGTGTGCGGCGGTGCCGAAATGGCCAGTACGCCGCTGGGCGTCGGTGGGTTCTCCGCAGCGCGTGCGCTCTCGACCCGCAACGATGACCCGCAGGCGGCCAGTCGTCCCTGGGACCGGGATCGCGATGGTTTTGTGCTCTCCGATGGTGCCGGGATACTGGTGCTGGAAGAGTATGAGCACGCCAGGGCACGTGGCGCCGACATCCTGGCCGAGTGCGCAGGGTTTGGCATGAGCGATGATGCCTGGCACATGACGGCACCCCCCAGTGATGGCGCTGGCGCCGCCCTTGCCATGAGCAACGCCATTCGTGATGCCGGGCTTGATCCTTCCAGCATTGACTACATCAATGCGCATGGTACTTCCACGCAGGTGGGCGATGTTGCAGAAAGTCTTGCCATCGAAAAGGTGCTGGGTTCCTCCGCGCGTGATGTCGCCATCAGTTCGACCAAGTCGATGATCGGACATCTATTGGGAGCTGCCGGCGCTGTCGAAGCGGCCTTCTCCATTCTGGCCCTGCGCGATCAGGTTGCACCGCCGACCATCAATCTGGACAACCCCGATGAGCAGTGCCGTCTGGATTACGTGCCGCATACCGCCCGTGACATGAAGATCGAGCACGCATTGTCGAACTCGTTCGGCTTTGGCGGCACCAACGGTTCGCTGGTGTTCTCGCGTATCTGATGGCGGATGACGTCAACGTGAAGGGCATGGATGAAAGCGATCCGACGATTGCTCTGACGGACCGTGGGCTGGCTTACGGTGACGGTCTTTTTGAAACCGTACTGTTAAGAGACGGCGCTGCCCGGCTTTGGGACGAGCATTGTGAGCGTTTATCGCAGGGCGCGCGCCGGCTGGGCTTCGAGCCTCCGTCGCGGGAATGGCTCGATGCCCTGCCTGAAAGGGCACCTGCCGGTGAGCAGGTGCTCAAGATCATGCTCACCCGTGGCAGCGGTGGACGCGGTTATCGTCCGCCACTGCCGGCCGAGCCTCGCTGCTACTGGCAGTTCATGCCCTTTAGTCCCATGCCTGCGCGCTGGGACAGCGGGGTGAACGTTCGACTCTGCCGGCTGCGTCTCGCGCGTCAGCCTGCACTGGCCGGTATCAAGCATCTCAATCGACTTGAAAATGTGCTGGCCCGCCAGGAGTGGCAGGAGGATGCCATTGCTGAAGGTATTCTGCTCAACGACTGCGATCAGCTCGTTGAGGCGACCGCCATGAATCTCGCCTGGCATGATCAGGGGCAGTGGTGGACGCCGGCACTGACCGAATGTGGCGTAGAAGGTACGCTGCGCCGTGCATTGGTTGAAAGAGGTCATTTGACCGTTACAGAACATGCGCCGCTTTCCAGACTCCTGAATTCACAGACCGCATGTCTTTTTAATTCGGTACAGGGGCTATGGCCGATCGTGACGTGTTGCGATCCGGACAATCAGCATCTGCTCGCGCAGTGGCCAATCGATGAATCCGTGCGCCGTCTCCAGCGTGAAGCACATACCCTGCTGGGCCATGTGTTCAATCTCCCAACTTCCTGATCAGAGTCTCACGTATGCGATGGTTAAAGGGTGTGCTCCTGGTATTGGTTGTCATGGCGGCCGCCATCGGCGGCGGCTGGCTCTGGTGGCAGCACAAGCTGGATGCCCCGATTGCGCTGCAATCGCCTGCCGTTTATGAAGTGCGCGCCGGCATGGGGGCCAGACAGATCATCGAGGAGCTTCACGAGCGTGACATTATCGACGAGCGCTGGCCGTATCAGCTGCTGGGGGTGGTCGACCCGGCGCGCCTGAGAGCACTGCGCGCCGGTGAATTCGAGATTCTCCCGGACATGAACGCGCATGCGCTGCTGGACAAGCTTTCCAGCAATGATGTCGTTCGATACCGTGTGACCATTCCGGAAGGACGCACCTTTACCCAGATGCGCCAGATTCTGAATCAGGCCGAGCCGCTTGAGCACAAGACCCAGGACATGAGCGATGAAGAGGTCATGGCCGCACTCGGAGAGGAAGGTGAGTTCCCCGAAGGCTGGTTCTTCCCGGATACCTATCAGTGGCACAAGGGCGCCACGGATCTCGAGCTGCTCAAGCGTGCCCACGACAGAATGACCGGCACGCTCGATGAGGTCTGGGCCGAGCGTCAGTCTGACCTGCCGATCGATAGCCCCTATGAGGCGCTCATTCTGGCCTCGCTGATCGAGAAGGAAACCGGCGCACCTGCCGAGCGTACTCGAATTGCGGGCGTGTTTGTGCGCCGACTTGAAAAGGGCATGCGCCTTCAGACGGATCCCACCGTGATCTACGGTCTGGGGCAGGCCTATGACGGCTCATTGACGCGTGCCGATCTGACAAAATCTACCCGCTGGAACACCTATGTCATTCATGGGTTGCCGCCCACGCCCATTGCCATGCCCGGACGCGCCTCGCTCGAAGCGGCGGTCAACCCTGCTGAAGGCAACGAGCTCTATTTTGTCTCCAGGGGCAATGGCGAGCATCAATTTTCCGCCACGCTTGAAGAGCACAATGCGGCGGTACGTCGCTATATCCTCAATCGTTGAGAACAGTAATGACCCAGCCAGGCCGCTTTATTACTCTGGAGGGCGGAGAAGGTGCCGGCAAGAGCACCAACCTTTCCTTCGTTCGTGATTATCTTCAAGACCGCGGGATCAGCGTTGTCACTACGCGTGAGCCCGGTGGCACCCCCATGGCAGAACGCATTCGCGCGCTGCTGCTCGCCGGTGACGAGGAAGATCCGCTGGATGATCTGGCGGAGCTGCTGCTGGTGTTTGCTGCCCGCGCCCAGCATCTATCGCAGGTGATTCGCCCCGCGCTGGCCCGGGGAGAGTGGGTGGTCAGTGACCGCTTCACCGATGCCACCTTTGCCTATCAGGGCAGCGCCCGCGGCATCGCCTGTGATCGTATTGCCATGCTTGAGCAGTTTGTCCAGCAGGGGCTTGCACCGGATCTCACCCTCTGGCTGGACATGCCGGTGACCCATGCCGCAGATCGTCTGGCCGCGCGAGGCGGGGAGCGCGACCGCTTTGAACGCGAAAGGGGCGATTTTTTTGAGCGGGTACGACAGGGATATCGTATGCGCGCTGCTCAGGCACCCGAGCGTATTGTCCCTGTCGATGCCTCACAGTCGCTTGAGCAGGTGCAGCACGATATTGGCCGGTTACTCGATCAACAGCTCAGCTCATGGAATTAACCCCCTGGCCCTGGCAAACCGAGATCTGGCAGCGCCTGACGGCGTTGGCGGATGAATCACGCCTGCCCCATGCGCTCATGCTGACCGGTCCTTCGGGGCTGGGAAAGGAGCGGCTGGCGCAGGCATTGATTGCACGCCAGCTCTGTCAGAGGCCTCGGAACACCGCCTGCGGCGAGTGCCATGCCTGCCAGATGCTGATGTCGGGATATCATCCCGATCTTCTGGAGATCCTGCCGGCCGATCGTGGCAAGCAGATTCGTATCGATGCCATCCGCGACATCAATGCCTTTGCCTCCCAGACCGCGCAGCAGGGTGGCTATCGCGTCATTCATCTGGCGCCTGCCGAGGCGATGACCGTGGCGGCGTCCAATGCGCTGCTGAAAAGCCTCGAAGAGCCGGGCAGCGACACGCTGTTTATCCTGCAAAGTGATATTCCCTCTCGTACGTTGCCGACCATTCGCAGTCGTTGTCAGCAGTGGTCGCACCCGCAGCCGGCACGCGAGGAGGCGCTTGCCTGGTTGGCCCGTGAGCTTGAAGACGAGGAGCAGGCGGCATTCTGGTGGCAGGTTGCCGGTGGCCGGCCGCTGCTGGCGCGTGATCTGGCCGCACCCGAGGCCCGTCAGCTGCGCCATGAGTTGCGAGAGCTTTTCGAATCACTGGTGCGCGGCGGCGATCCGGTCGCAGAGGCCGCGCGGCTGGATAAACAGGCGCTGGCCGATATTTTATGGCATGGCGTGCTCTGGCTTGAGGATCTGATTCGCCTGGGAGTGTCCGGTGAGATGGATAGCGTTCGTAATCGGGACCTTTTGCCGCTATACCGGCAGGCCATCAAGAACGGCCGTGCGCGTGACTGGTTCCGGCTGCTGGACTATGCCCACGAGCAGCGGCGACTGCTGGCCGGAGGAGGGAATCCCAACGCTCAGCTGGTGATCGAATCATGGCTGATTCGATGGTCGGCGTTGTTGCGCTCCTGAACTCCAGCGCAACTTCTGTTGCTGTTGGCCGATAAGAGAAACGTCGCTTTCTCATCAGGAGGTTTTCATGAGTGCCGCCCGGGCATTGTCTTTTACGTTCCACGATACTGATGCACTCAAAACCGCATGGATGCCGATTCTTGAACGCGGTGGTCTGTTTGTTCCGACATCGGCGCGTCATCGCCTGGGGCAGCGGGTCTACCTGCTGCTGACGCTGCCTGGTGAACAGGAGCCGCGTCCGGCATCGGGCATCGTTGCCTGGCTATCGCCCTCGGGCATGGCCGGACAGCAGGACGGTGGTGTCGGCGTGCACCTTGATGCAGAAGAGCATGCGCTGCGTGAGCATATTGAGGCACTGCTGGCCTGAAGTGCATTGAAGGCCGGCATGCGGTATCGATGGAATTTTTTTATACCGTTATCTTGTTATCCGCTCAATTTGAAAATACATCTTTCATCCCCCTGAAAGTCGGTGATCTGCGATAATACCCGATCTGTCTATCTACAACCGGGTAAGCTTAATGAGCCAGTTAACCGAGCAATTGTCATGGCCTTCGGTTCTGATCGATTCCCACTGCCATCTTGATCGCCTTGACCCTGAAAGCGGCGATGTGGACGCCGTGCTTGCACGTGCCCGTGATGCGGGTGTGCGCGGCTTTCTGGCGGTCGCCACCAATCTGAAAGGTATGCCGACACTGGCAGAGATCGGGCGTCGCCATGACGATGTCTTTTATGGTGTCGGTGTTCACCCGATGCAGATTCTCGAGAGCGAACCCACGTTTGAAGAAATCAAGGACTGCATTGAGCGATTCGAGCCGGTGGCCGTCGGCGAGATCGGTCTGGATTTTCAGCCGGACGAGCAGGGGGCGCTTCGTGTCCCCAGAGAGACGCAGCTGACCCGCTTTGAACGTCATCTGCAGGCCGCTTTTGAGGCCGAGCTCCCGGTCAGTGTTCATACGCGCGCGGCGCGTGAAGAGACAATGGCGCTTATCGAGCAGCATCTTGACTCAGGCGTGGGCGGGGTACTGCACTGCTTTACCGAAGATCTGGATATGGCGCGTCGGGCCGTTGCCCATGGCTTCATGATTTCCCTGTCCGGTATCGTCACCTTTGCCAGCGCCGAGAACGTGCGCGCGCTGGCCCGGGCGTTGCCGCTTGATCGACTGCTGCTGGAAACCGACAGTCCGTGGCTGTCACCGGTGCCTTACAGAGGTCGCCCCAACGAGCCGGCGCGTGTGCTGGAAGTGGCTCGTGTCATTGCTCGTGAGCGCAATATTAGCCTTGATGAGGTAGCCATGCAGACCACGGCCAATTTCCACCGTCTGTTTCGCCGGGCCACACCCGTACACGACGCCGCTGCACACTTTGCGACTGCCTGAGGAGCCTGCGATGTCACTGGAGAGACTGCTGACGGTTCAAACCGATGATCAGCCGCTGCCGCTGGAACGCTGGAATCCGGCGCTGTCAGGCGAACTGGACATATTGGTGGATCGTTGGGGAGCCTGGTGGCATGAGGGCGCGGCGGTTGAGCATCCACGCGTACTGCGGGCCCTGTCACGGCTTCTGCGGCGTGAAAAGGATGGACACTATTATCTGGTCACGCCGGTCGAGAAATGGCGAATCCGTGTCGAGGATTATCCGCTTTTGATCGTGGACGCCGCCTGTCAGAAGATGCCCGGGGGGGATTCCTGCTGGGTGCTGACCACGCAGACCGGAGAGCACGCCACGTTGAATGGCGACTGTTGTCTGGTAACAGATGAGGACACGGAGATACCACGGGTCAACCTGCGTCATGGTCTTTCGGCACGGCTGTCACGCCAGTGCTGGTATCACCTGGTCGAGCAGGCCGAGTGTGTCGAGGATGATCAGGGTCGCCTGCATATGGGGCTTCACAGTGGTGGTCACTGGCATGCGCTGGGCGCGCCGATGGATGCCGACGATATTCAAACACCGCCATCATGACGCTTACTGAGCAGCAGCAGGCCGTGGTTCACCATGGCGAGGGGCATGCGCGAGTGTTTGCCGTGGCCGGTGCCGGCAAGACATCGACCATGGTGGCCCGCGTGCTTCATCTCATGGCCGTGGGCACGCCGCCTGATCGCATCCTGATCCTGATGTTCAATCGCGCCGCGCGCGAGGATTTCGCGGCGCGCCTTGGCATGCTGGCCCCCGCGGGGAGCCGGCTGCCGCAGGTACGCACCTTTCATTCCATCGGTCATCGTCTGGGGCAGAGTCTGGTGCGCTGGGGCGCGCTGCCGCCGCGTCGGCTGATCGAGGGGGAGTGGCAGCGTGAACGCCTAGCCCGTCAGGTGCTGCAACAGCTGCTCGTCGATCAGCCCGCCCAGCTGGCACTGGCGCTGGAAGAAGAGCGTATCGAGGCGCTGCTACAGTTCTGCGATCTGGTGAAATCGGAGTGCCTGCCGCCTGCCAGACTCCATGAGCGCGGCGACTACGGCGCGGATACCGAGCACTTTGTGCCGGCCTTTCTGGAGATGGAGCGCCAGATGCATGCGCAGGGGGTCATGACCTATGCCGACCTGCTCTATCGCCCGTTACGGGCACTGATCCGCGATGACGCGTCGCGCGAACGCATTCAGGGACGTCTTGATCACATCATTGTCGATGAGTACCAGGACATCAACGAGGTGCAGCTGCGTCTGCTGTCGATGCTGGCGGGTCACAGCGCCAGCGTCATGGCCGTGGGGGATGCCAACCAGTGTATCTATGAGTGGCGCGGGGCGCGCCCGGATGCCATGAATGCCCGCTTTGGCGAGCTTTTCGGTGCGCCGACCGACTACCCTCTGAGCTGGACCTTTCGTCACGGCCACGCCGTCTCGCTGATGGCCAATCATGTGATTCGCGCCAACAAGGGCGCTGCCGATCAGCTCACGCTGTCGGCGCCGGGCAACCCCGAGACACGGGTGGAACATGACATCGACGGCACGCGCCTGGTGAGACTGCTGGGAGAGTGGCAGGCTCAGGGGCGCGATCTAAAGGCATGTGCGGTGCTGGTGCGTAGCTGGGCGCTCAGTGTCCCCGTGCAGCTTCGTCTTTTGCGGGAAAACATTCCCTTCCAGCTGGGGCAACAGGAGCGCTTTGTCTTTCGCCTGCCGCTGGTCAGGGCGCTGGCGGGTTATCTGGAGCTGACCCGGCGTCCAGAGCTTTTAAACGACAGCGATCATCTTTTGATGCTTTACAGCCAGCCCAGTGCCTTCGTCAGTCAGGAACGCCTGGGCCCCCTGACGGCGGAGCTGGCACGTACCGGCCGCTGGCCCGAGCAGCACATTGTGCTGGACGGTCTGAAATCCTTTCAGCGCCGGCACCTCAAAAAACGCTGGGCGCTACTGCAGAAGCTGCCCACCATGCGGGATCAGGCCCCGGCCGATGTGCTCTCCCATGTGGTCGACACGCTGGAGGCCGAAAAGCTTCTGCGCCGCGCCGCTGCCCGGCGTGACAAGGGCGAGGAGGATATCCGCCTGCTGGATGTCCTGATCGAGCAGGCCGGCGAGCTTGCCGACGATCCGGATGCCTTCATTGCGCTGCTCAAGGACCCGGTTGTCAGTCAGGAGCAGGGCGTGTTGCTCTCTACCATTCATGGCGCCAAGGGGCTTGAATGGCCGATGGTGGTGCTGGCGGGTCTCAACGAAGAGGATTTCCCCCTGTACTCCAGAGACAATCCGCTTACACCCCAGGCGCTGGAAGAGGAGCGGCGGCTGTTTTATGTCGGCATTACCCGCGCACGCGAGCGGCTGCTGTTGCTCTCCGACCCGGCACCGCATCGCACCAGCCGGTTTGTCGAGGAAGCCGCCTGGGAAGACAGTATTAAAATCACGCGCGCCATCGCGGCAGATCATGATGCCACCCCCGGCGTACGCGACCCGGCACTGGTCAACCGCTATCTTGAAGGTATCGGTGCTGATGCCTCGCTTCGTGTCTGTGCCGGCGGCAAAACGCCGGCAGTGCTGTCCCGGGCCAATGACTGGCAGCCCGGCGAGCAGGTGCGTCACGCCGTATTCGGGGAGGGGCGCATCGAGCTGGTCGAAGGCGACCGTGAGCGCTGCGTGCTGGAAGTCATGTTTCATCGGGCCGGTCGTCGCCGGCTCATCGCTTCACGCGCGCCAATCGAGCGCGTCAGTTAAATCCAGGGAGTTTTCATGACCACTGCACTGACAGATGTCACAACACTGCTGATGTGGCAGCGCCATAGCGTACCACTGGTGATTCTTGACTGTCGGGCGCGCCTGGATGACGCCCAGGCGGCCACGCGACTCTATCAGGAAGGGCACCTGCCCGGCGCGCTGCTGGCCGATATGGATCAGGATCTCTCGGCGCCGCCGGGTGGGGCAAAGGGCGGGCGCCATCCGCTGCCGGCGCCCGACACCTGGCAGAAGACCCTGCAGAGCTGGGGCATCACGCCCGACACCCGGGTGGTCGTCTATGACGATCTGGGCGGGCAGCTGGCCGCGGCGCGTGCCTGGTGGATGCTGCACTGGGCCGGTCACGACAACGCGTTCGTCCTCAACGGCGGCATTCAGGTGTGGCAGGCCGTTGGCGGGGCGCTGGAGCACGATACTCCCGAGTCGCCATCCCCCAGTGACTGGCAGTGTGATTTCCAGCACCAGATGGTGGCCAGTGCCGATGATGTGGCCGGCGGTGATGCCCTGCTGCTGGATGCCAGACCGCCCGCGCGCTATCGCGGTGAGAGTGAGCCGATCGATCAGGTCGCAGGTCACATTCCCGGCGCCGTTAACGTGCCGGGATCCGCGCTGCTGGATAACAGCAACTGTCTGTCAGAAAGTGAGGCGCTTGAACAGCTGATACCGGCCACCGGGCAGTCGAGTATTGCCTACTGTGGTTCCGGCATCTCCGCCTGCATGATCGTTCTGGCGCATGCGGCACTGGGCAGGCTGCTGCCACGGCTCTATCCGGGGTCATGGAGTGAGTGGAGCCGGGACCCGGCGCGTCCGGTGGCAACCGACACCAGTGCCCCAACGGCCTGATCAACGGGCGAGTGGAAACGAAAAGGGCCCCGTTGGGTTGCACATCGGGGCCCTTTTGCGTATCTGACTACCTGCACGCTACCTGTCTACATGTTGGGGTAACCCGGGCCGTTGCCGCCTTCCGGCGTGACCCAGCGAATATTCTGGGAGGGGTCCTTGATATCGCAGGTCTTGCAGTGAATGCAGTTCTGGAAGTTGATCTGGAAGTGCGGCGCCCCCTCGCTGTCTTCAACCACCTCATAGACGCCTACGGGGCAGTAGCGCTGTGCCGGCTCGTCATAGCGGGGCAGGTTGACGTTGATGGGGGTGCTGGCATCACGCAGTTTCAGGTGACAGGGCTGATCCTCCTCATGATGGGTATTGGAGAGATACACCGAGGAGGGCTTGTCAAAGGAGAGCACGCCATCGGGGCGCGGGTAGTCAATTTTCGTTGACGCCTGCGCTGTCTTGAGGCGCGCATGATCCGCGACGTTGTCATGCAGGACGGGCAGCGGTAGACGCAGCTTCTGCTCCAGAAAATTCCATGCCCCACCCATGACCATGCCGAAGCGGTGCATCGCCGGGCCAAAGTTGCGGTGCCGGGCAAGCGCCTCATGGGCCCAGCTGTTTTCAAAGCGTGTTTTGAATCTGGTGAGGGTCTTGCCGCCTTCATCGCCACCTGCAAGTGCTTCCACCACGCTTTCGGCTGCCAGCATGCCGGACTTCATGGCCATGTGAAGGCCCTTGATGCGGGCAAAATCCAGCGTGCCGGCATCGCAGCCGATCAAGAGACCACCGGGGAAGACCATCTCCGGCAGGCTGTTGAGACCGCCCTTGGTAATGGCCCGTGCACCAAAGGCGATACGGGTGCCGCCCTTGAGATGACGCGCCACCTCGGGGTGATGCTTCATGCGCTGGAATTCATCAAACGGGGAGAGCCACGGGTTGTCGTAGGCCAGATCCACGATCAACCCCACCATGACCTGGCGGTCGCTGCCGTGATACAGATAGCTGCCGCCGTGCGCCTCGGACAACAGCGGCCAGCCGGCGGTGTGGACCACCAGCCCCGGCTCGTGCTGTTCGGCGGGGACTTCCCAGAGCTCCTTGAAGCCAATGGCATAGTGCTGTTCGTCACGCCCGGCGGCCAGGTTGTAGTGCCTGATCAATTCCTGACCCAGATGGCCGCGGGCGCCTTCGGCAAAGAGGGTATAGCGCCCGTAAAGGGCAATGCCGGGCTCATGAGCGGGTTTGGGATTGCCCTCATGATCCAGCCCCATATCACCGGTGATCACGCCGGTAATCTCGCCGCGCTCGCCAAACATCAACGACTGGGCGGCAAAGCCCGGGAAAATGTCGACGCCCAGCGCTTCGGCCTGCTCGGCCAGCCAGCGACACAGATCGCCGGCGCTGATCAGGTAGCTGCCGTCATTGAGCATGGACGGCGGTATCAGAGCATCCGGGAAGCGCACGGCGCGCTCGCTGTCGCGCAGAAACAGGATCTCGTCGCGTTGCGCCGGGGTATGCAGCGGCGCCCCGCGGTCTTTCCAGTCAGGGAAGAGCTCATCAAGTGCCTGTGGGTCAAAAGCGGCGCCCGAGAGAATGTGGGCGCCCACCTCTGCACCCTTTTCCAGCACACAGACGCTAAGCTCATGCGCCTGGCGCTGGGCTTCCTGCATCAGGCGACAGGCAGCGGAAAGCCCGGCGACGCCGGCACCCACGATAACCACATCAAACGACATGGACTCTCTGTCCATTGCGCAACTCCTTGTGCGTGATTCGATCCCCCATCCTGATGACGTCTGGCGTGTTACACTAACGCTTTTGGATAGCAATGATTCTCAGCCGCTTCTGGAAGCAGCCTCGGGGGACTCAAAGATGCCTGATTATCGCATCAAGTCATGGCCCAGCCCAATCTGAAGCCCTTTTTCAGGATGGATTTGTTGTCCTGAGGCGTCTCAATCCCCATGTAGGCTGACAATTGATGTGCAAAAAACGCCCAGGAGCACCCTGTCCGTTGCTGCCGGGCGGTAACGCTTACGAATTTCGAGATATCTGACACCACGAGGAAGGCATGAAAGTACTCGTCGCCATCAAGCGCGTGATTGATCACAACGTCAGGGTGCGCCTCAGGGAAGACCACAGCGATGTGGACCTGACGCACGCCAAAATGGCCATGAACCCGTTTTGTGAAATCGCGCTCGAAGAAGCCGTTCGCCTGAAGGAGCAGGGCATTGCCGATGAGGTAGTGGCCGTCTCCATCGGTGACAAGAGTGTGCAGGAGCAGCTGCGCACGGCCATGGCGCTGGGCGCTGACCGTGCCCTGCACGTGAGCTGTGATACCCCGGTCGACTCCTTGGGTGCGGCCCGGGTGCTGGCAGAGGTGGTCAAGCGTGAAAGCCCCGGACTGGTACTGCTGGGCAAGCAGTCGATCGACAGCGACAGCAGCCAGACCGGCCCCATGCTGGCGGCGCTGACGCAGATGCCCCAGGCCACCTTTGCCTCGAAAATCACCATCGACGGTGAGCGTCTGGAGGTCACCCGGGAAATCGATGGGGGGCTTGAAACCCTGTCCATGTCGCTGCCGGCGGTGGTCACCACCGATCTGCGCCTCAACGAGCCGCGTTATGCCAAGCTGCCTGCCATCATGAAGGCCAAGAAACGCCCCATTGAAAGTCTGGATATGAATATGCTGGGTATCGACGCAACACCTCGTCAGGAGCTGCTTCGGGTTGATATCCCGAGAGAGCGCCAGGCAGGGGTACGCGTGGATTCCGTGGATGAATTGATTGATCGACTCAAGAACGAAGCGAAGGTGATCTGATGAGCGACGCACGTATTCTGGTCATCGCCGAACAGGAAAAGGGCCATCTTTCCAGTGCCACGACACGCGTCATGGATGCTGCCGCTCGGCTGGGGGGCAGCGTCGATGTGCTGGTGGCAGGCAGCCAGTCTTCCCAGGCCGCGCAGCACGCCGCTCGCCTGACCGGCGTTAATAGCGTGATCAGCGTGGAAGACGGCGCCTTTGATCACATGCTGGCGGAAAACATGAGCGCGCTGATCAAATCGCTGGCAGAGCCCTACACCCATCTGCTGTGCGCCTCGACCACCAGCGGGCGCAACGTCATGCCACGTGTGGCAGCGCTTCTGGGTGTCGGGCAGATATCCGATGTCATCGCGATTGAATCGGCTGACACCTTCGTGCGCCCCATCTATGCCGGCAGTGTGCTGGCCACGGTGCGCAGTCGGGATGCCAAAAAGGTCATCACCATTCGGCCGACGGCCTTTGAGCCGGTGGGCGAGCAGAGCGCGGCCAGCGTTTCAAGCGCTGACAGCACCGGCGAGCAGGGGCTGGTGACCTTCGTTGATGAGCAGCTGGCCGGCGGCGAACGCCCGGAGCTTGGCGGTGCGCGTGTAATCATCTCCGGCGGACGGGGCCTTGGCAGCGCCGAGAACTTCCGTTTGATCGAAGGGGTGGCCGACCGCCTCGGAGCGGCCGTGGGCGCCTCGCGTGCTGCCGTGGATGCCGGCTATGTCCCCAATGACCTTCAGGTCGGTCAGACCGGCAAGATGGTGGCGCCGGAGCTGTATATCGCCGCCGGCATTTCCGGTGCGGTACAGCACCTTGCCGGCATGAAGGACTCGAAGGTGATCGTGGCCATCAACTCCGATGAAGAGGCACCGATCTTTCAGGTGGCCGACTACGGCCTGGTCGCGGATCTGTTTCAGGCGCTGCCGGAGCTTGAACGCAAGCTTTGACCCGTCTTGCCAATATCTTTATAAGCCGGCCCCATGCCGGCTTTTTTGTGGAAAACGACTGCCTTCAGGGGAAAGCAGTTCCGTTTTGGCGATGTTAGCGATGATCATTTGATAATTGTTCTTGTTTCTATTAAGTTGCCTCGGGTATCCGACAGCACGCGCTCGGGTTGCCCCCACGTTTACCGTACGCCTCTTCCTGGAGAACCATGTGAGGACCCACCGTCGTAATTGTTGCCTCAGAGGCGCTGCCTTTTCCCTGTTGACGATAATGGCATTACCGGCGCTGGCAGAGGCGTCGTCGCTTCGTGATGAGACCGCTCAGCAGCAACAGCAGCAGCAGGCCATTCAGACCCGTATCGATCAGGCGGATGACGAGACTCGCGAGCTTTTGACCCGCCTGCGTGATGCGCAGTCGTCGGCGCAGCGCCTTGAGCGCTATAACGATCAGTTCTCCTCGACACTGGAGGAGCAGCAGCAGCGTATCGATCGTCAGCAGCATGCACTCGAGACACTGGACGACACTCGTGACGCCTTGCCTGATACGCTGCAGGACATGCTTGATCGCCTGCGTGCACTGGTCGAAGCTGATGTTCCCTTCCACCAGACAGAGCGCATGGCCCGCCTTGACGGTCTTGAGAGAACGCTTGCCGACCCCTCCGTTTCTGAAGAGCAACGCATGGAGCAACTGCTCTCCGTCTGGCGGGCAGAGCTTGATTATGGGCGCAGCATGGACAGCTGGCGCGGACAGCTGACTCAGGGCGATCAACAGCGCGACGTTCAGTTCCTGCGTATGGGGCGCATCGGTTTTTACTACCTCACACCGGACGGTGAGCAGGGCGGTGTCTGGAAAAACAGCGATCATCAGTGGCATCCCCTGGACAGCGCCCAGCGCACCGTGATCAATCGCGGCATTCGCATCACCAACGATCAGCGCGCGCCGGAGTTGTTGTCATTGCCACTGTCCATCGAACTGGACAATGCGTCATCCGAATCCGCGCCGCAGGGGGCATCCTCATGAAGGTGGTAAAGCATATGATCGGGCCCATGGCTGGTGCTGCACTGGCCCTGATGATTGGGGTGTCCCTGCCGGCCGCCGCTGCGCAACAGTCGGCGCCTTCGCTTGATGACATTGTTCAGAACTATCAGCAGGACTCGGCAGAGGCGCGTCAGCGCGACATGTCGCGTCTGGAGAATCTGCTGGATGATCGCGGGCAGCTGGAACAGGCCGTGGCAGAGGCCGAAGCTCGCCAGCAACAGGCTCAGGCGCGTCGCGACAGTCTCGACAGCACACGTCAGCGTCAGGAAGCCGCCATTGCCGAGATCAACGAGCGCCGAAACGCCGAAGGCGATGATCTCCAGCCCATGTTTGATCATCTGCGCCGCGAAATCGACGACACCCGTGACAGCCTGCACAACAGCTGGCTGATGCTGGGCAGTGATATCACTCTGCCGGCACTGGAAGAGGACAGCATTGCTTCTACCGATGATCTCGAGCAGTACGCACAGTCCATGAGTCAGCTGATCGCGCGCAGTGCCCGTGGCGAGCATCTTCAACTGCCGGTGGCCGGGCAGAACGGCAACATCACCGAGCGTGATGTGGTACGTCTGGGTGGCATGAGCGCCTTCAGCGAAGGCGATCTGCTGCGCGCGCCCGTAGAGGATCGACCGCTGGCCGTGGCGGCGCATACGCCGAGCGGTGTTTCAAGCGAGCTTGAAGCACTGGCCCGGGGTGAAGGCGATACTATGGCGCTGGACCCGACCGATGGCGAAGTGCTTGAAGCGCTGGCCCAGCAGCCATCACTGATTGAGCGTATCCAGCAGGGCGGGGTGATCGGCTATATCACGCTGGCACTGGGCGCAGTGGGGCTGCTGATCGCCTTGGCCCAGTTTTTCTGGCTGGCGCTGGTCAGTGCTCGCACTCGCCGTCAGACGCAACGGTTCGAGGACCTTCGTGACGACAACCCGCTGGGACGCGTGCTCAAGCGCTTCGGGCAGCAGCAGCGCTATCACGAGCCCGAAGTGCTCGAGGCCCGCATGGATGAGATGCTGCTGGCCGAGCAACCGGGGCTGGAGCGCGGCCAGGCGGCCGTTAAGGTGATTGCTGCCATCGCCCCTTTGATGGGGCTTCTGGGCACGGTGACCGGCATGATCGGCACCTTCCAGGCCATTACGGTATTCGGCAGCGGCGATCCCAAGATGATGGCCGGCGGCATCAGCCAGGCACTGGTGACCACCGTGCTGGGTCTGGTCGTGGCCATTCCGCTGCTGTTTGCCAACACCGCGCTTAATAGCCGCAGCCGCAGCCTGATGAACCTGCTGGAGCGCCAGGCCAGTGCTCATCTGGCCGATCGTCTGGACGAGCAGCAGAGTGGGCTTGAAACGGATACCCGCCTGCATGGAAGTGCATCATGATCGAGGCGCTGGTACATCCCCTTGAGCGGCTGGCCAGCGCCGGCGGGCCCGTGCTGGTAATCATTGCCCTGGTCGCCGTACTGCTGTTCATGCTGTCGCTTGAGCGGTTGATCTACTGGCAGTGGCGTTACCGGCGCCAGCGTCAGGCGCTGATCGCCCGGTGGCAAAAACGCCACGAGCACGTCAGCTGGAGCGCACGAACCCTGCGTGAGTGCTGGTGTGGCGAGCTGATCAGCGCGCTGCGGGCTTCGCTGCCGTGGCTGAAACTGCTGGTGGCCCTGTGCCCGCTGTTGGGGCTGGTCGGTACCGTCACCGGCATGATCCAGGTGTTCGATACGCTGGCCATCACCGGCGTGGGACAGGCGCGCAGCATGTCGGATGGTGTGGCACGCGCCACGCTGCCCACGCTTGCCGGCATGGCAGTGGCCGTGGTGGGCATCCTCTTTACCAGTCGGTTTGAACATATTGTGCGGCGTGAGGATCAGCATCTTCACGATCGGCTGACCCGAGCCACGGAGATCGATCATGCGTAGACGGCGAACTCGCATGGAAGAAGAGACCACCGGGGTCGATCTGACACCGATGCTGGATGTGGTCTTCATCATGCTGATCTTTTTTATCGTGACCACCAGTTTTGTGCGTGAAAGCGGTGTGGAGATCGAGCGTCCCGAGTCCAGTGAAGCCACTCAGCGCAACGATACACAGGTGCTGGTCGCGATCACCTCTGAAGGGGCTGTGTGGGTGGACGGCCAGGCCGTTGACAGCAACGCCGTAGGCGATCGCGTGCGTGAGGCGCTCTCCGGCAGTGACGGTAATGTTGTCATTCAGGCCGACCGCGCCTCACAGACCGGGCTTTTGATCGAAACCATGGACCGTATCCGCCAGGCGGGTGTCGAGAACGTGGCGGTAGCGGCCTCACGAGGAGAGAGCTGATGCGTCAGGCGCTTGCGCTTCTGGGCGCGCTGGCCCTTGCACTGCTGCTGTTCTGGGGGCTGGCTATGATGGTGGCGCCGCCCGAGCCGCGTGAAACGCCGCAGGAAACCATGGCCATGGCAGTCGTCGATGATGTGGCGGCGCCTGCTCAGGCACCTGAAGCCTCGACCGACATCGCCGCGGCGGCGCCGCCTCCGCCACCACCGGCCGCGCCGGCGCGGCCGGCACCGGCGCCTCAGCCTGCACAGGATGTACAAAGCGATATCGAGCTGCAGACACAGGAGGTCAGCGAGCCTCAGGCGCCGGATGTTGAGATGAACGACAATCTGCCGGAGCTGGAGGTGGAACAGCCCGAGCCGCAGCCCGAACCAGAACCTGAGCCCGAGCCACGGCCGACGCCCACGCCGCCGCAGGAGCAGCGCACACCCACGCCATCGTCACAGGGGACGCAGCAGAGCGAGCAGCAGGGCGAACGCAGTGGTGGTACGCCGGAGGGTGCGCCTGCAGCCCAGGGGGGCGGCACGGTACAGGCCCAGCCCACCAATCAGGTGCAGCCGGAATACCCCATGCGGGCAAGACGCCGCGGTGAGGAGGGCTTTGTCGAGATGAGCTTTTTGATCAACCCCAACGGCAGTGTTGATGCAGGCTCCATTGAAGTGACGCAATCCGAGCCCGGCGGCGTGTTCGACAGTGCTGCCCGTGATGCCATCGAGCAGTGGCAGTTTCCGCCACGTGATGCGCCGGCCCGTACGCGCCAGCGGCTGGTCTTCAAGCTGAGGTAATGCCATGTTTCGTCACTATCTGGTTCGCCATCTGAATCGCCGCCCAAAACCGTTGAAAACGCTGATGGCGATGGGGGTCGGTCTGGTTATGCTGCTGGGCGGCGAGCAGCGTGCCACGGCCGCCGGCCCGGCGCTTTCCCAGCAGAGCATTGATCGGCTGCAGGGCCTTGAGCGTAAGCTCTCGGCCGGGCATTACCAGCAGGTTGTGGATACGGCGCGCTCCCGGGCCGCCAGTGCCGGCAGCAGTCAGGCAGACCAGTGGGCCCGGGCGCTGTATCTGCAGGTGGCCGCCAGTGCCGCCCAGCGTCTGGACCAGCCCGGGTGCGCCGCCGATCTGCTCTATCAGGCACGCGGCATCGATACGGCACCGCTGTCACAGCGGCTGCAATGGCTTGAACAGGAGGCGAGGCTGCGCCTGCGTGCCGGGCAGCTCGAGCAGGCGGCGACGCTCTTTGATCGCTGGCAGGGTCAGGCATCGCTTACATCCGACGATCTCTGGCTGGGGGCACGTCTTCATGCCCGCCTTGAGCAGTGGGATGACGCCCTTCGCTGGGTCAGTCTGGCACGCGACAAGGAATCAGCACCGGACAACGAGCAGCTGGCTTTGGCGGCAAGTGTGTATCAGCAGGCCGGCCAGTACGGTGAGGCGTCCAGCGTGGTCGAGGCGCAGCTCGAGCAGGAGGACAGCGATCCGCAACGCTGGCAGCAGGCGGCCGCACTTTATCAGCGCATCGGGCAGCCGGGGCGCGCGGCCGCGTTGTGGGAGGCCGGCTGGCAGCGGGGCATTCTGAAGGGCGAGGAGGCGCTGCTGACGCGCGCAAGGCTGCATATGGCGGGTGGTACGCCGGCGCGTGCCGCCGAGATGCTCTCGCAGGCGCTCGATAACGGTGAACTCGAGGACAGCAATGATCATCGCCGTCTGCTGGCGCGGGCCTGGGCACAGGCCCGCGATCATCAACAGGCGTTGCAGGCCTGGCAGGCCGTGGCCGAGCGCACCGAGGATGCGCATGACTGGTACATGCTGGGCGATCTGGCCTATGGCTGGGGCGTCTGGGCGCAGGCAGAGCAGGGGTTTGCCAATGCGCGTGCCAGAGGTGGGGATAATCCCGGACAGCTCTTGCTGATGGAAGGCGTTGCGGCCTATGAGCAGGGCCGCCTCGAACAGGCCGAGGAGGTCTTTCGTCAGGCCGAGAAGTTTGGTGACAGTGCCGACCAGGCCAATCAGTGGCTGGCGCTGATCGATAACGACCGCGGCCAGCCCGATCTGTCCTCGTAAGCTTTAATGCGCTGAAGGCCATCTGGCCCGCACAAGGCGGGCCAGATGGTGAGCGTTCTGCCATGGATCATGCCGACAGAGGCGTCATTTTACAGACAGAGTGGTCCAGACCGGCGCATGATCGGAAGGTTTTGTCATGGCGCGCAGGTCGTAATCAATACCGGCATCCTGCACGCGTGGCGAAAGGCCGGTGCTGGTCAGGATGTAGTCGATACGAAGCCCACGTCTGGGATCACGCTCAAAGCCCTTTGAGCGGTAGTCAAACCAGCTGAACAGGTCATCGCGCTGCGGGTAACAGCGACGATAGCTGTCTTCAAGCCCCCAGGTGGTCAGGCGCTCGAGCCAGCTGCGCTCCTCAGGTTGAAAGCTTGTCTTGCCTTCTCTCAACCAGCGCTTTCGGGCGGGCTCGCCAATACCGATATCGATGTCGGCAGGGGAGATGTTGAAATCCCCCATGATCGCAATCAGCTCATCACTGTGATGCGTTTGCTCGAGATGACGTGACAGCTGATCATAGAAATGACGCTTGTTGGGAAATTTGGTCGGGTGATGGATGCTTTCACCCTGCGGGAAGTAACCGTTGTAGACGGTCAGGGGTCCGGCAGGCGTATCGAGAGTCACCGCAATCATGCGCCGCTGCGCATCCTCGCCATCGTCTGTAAACCCGAGCTGCACCTGTGTCGGCGCCGATTTCGTGAGAAGAGCCACACCGTAGTGGCCCTTCTGGCCATGATAATGCACGTGATAGCCAAGACCGGCCACGGCATCGAGCGGGAACTCGCTGTCCTGGACCTTGGTCTCCTGCAGGCCGATGACATCGGGAGCATGGGTTTCGACCAGCGCTTCAAGCTGATGCTGGCGGGCACGAATGCCGTTGATATTAAATGAAACCAGGCGCATGTCAGCTGTCTTGTGATGAGTCGGATGAAGTGTCGTTGTCCTGCGAATGCAGCGGCAGGGTCGTGGCCTCGCGACGCTGGCGCTCCAGCTTGCTGGCGGCCTGATTCTTGCGCTGGTCACGCTTTTTGGCCGCAAATCGCGGTGTGGAGTGTAATTGATCGGGATTGTCATGCCGCCAGCGGCGGTAATCCTTGCGCTTGCCGGTACGGATTGTCACCTTGTCGGCCAGCGAGCGCGTCTTCTTGCGACGGGTCATAAAAACCTCTCGTGTCTCGCCTGAAGCAGTGTGCCGCAGTGGCATGCAGTTTAACAATTTGCGCGCGCGCTGGCTTGCACCTGACACGGTTGATGCACAACTGAGTCAACGGTGCTGATACAATGAAGCGTTATCTTGTCTATTCATCTCAAGCCAAAGTGATCGCAGCATATGAGTGAGTCGGAAAACTCTCAGCCGGCACAGACGTCGGCGGAGGCTCCTGCCAATGCCAATCGTCGGCCCAAGCGTCGCCGTCGAAAGCCCCGCCGCAGCCAGTCCCGCAACAATGCGCAGACCGGTAACGTGCAGGGTCAACAGGCCTCGAGCGGTGATGCCCAGAACGCTCTGCCGGAAGTGCCCGCCGTGGCTGGCAAGTGGCGTTTTCAGGATTTCAACCTGCCGATGCCCCTGATGCAGGCCATCGCCGAGCAGGGCTTCCACTATTGCACCCCGATCCAGGCCGAGGCACTGCGACACACGCTGCTCGGCGGTGACGTGGTCGGCAAGGCGCAGACAGGCACCGGCAAGACGGCCGCCTTTTTGATCTCGATTCTGGCCTATTTCCTGGAAGAGCCGGCCCCGGATGGGCAGAAGCCGGGCGCGCCCCGGGCACTGATCATCGCGCCGACGCGGGAACTGGCCATGCAGATTGAAAAGGATGCCAAAGCGTTGATGACCCACACTTCATTGAAGGTGGCCAGCGCCGTTGGCGGCATGGATTATCAAAAGCAGCGCCAGAAGCTTGAAAAGCCGCTGGATATCCTGGTGGCAACGCCCGGTCGTCTGCTCGACTTCCATCAAAAGCGCGATGCCGATCTCTCTCAGGTCGAAGTGCTGGTGCTTGATGAGGCCGACCGCATGCTGTCGATGGGCTTCATCCCGGATGTCAAACGCATCATTCGTGCCACGCCCAAAACCAGCGAGCGTCAGACGTTTTTGTTCTCGGCCACCTTTACCCAGGACATCCTCAATCTGGCCAGCCAGTGGACGCACGAGCCTGCGCATGTCGAGATCGAAGTCGATGCCAGCGCGGCGGCCAATATTGATCAGCGCGTGTATCTCGTCAGTGACGCCGAGAAATTCACCATTCTCAGGCGGTTGATCGAGCGGGAGAAGCTGGAGAAGGTGATGGTCTTTGCCAACCGGCGTGATCTGGTACGCAAGCTGGATGATCGCTTGCGCAAGGCAGGGATCAACGTGGCCATGCTGTCGGGCGATGTACCGCAGAAAACGCGTGTGAGCACGCTTGAGCGCTTTCGTGAAGGCAAGGTCGCCGTGCTGGTCGCCACCGATGTGGCCGGTCGCGGGATCCACATCAACGACATCAGCCATGTGGTCAACTACACGCTGCCCGACGATCCGGAAGACTACGTGCATCGTATCGGACGGACCGGCCGCGCAGGCGCACAGGGCACCTCGATCAGTTTTGTGGGTGAAGAAGACGGCTACGCACTGCCGGAAATTGAAGCCTACATCAAGGATCGACTCCCCTGTCAGCAGCCGCCGGCCAACCTTCTCAGCGATGACTGACCACGCCGTGTACCAGGAGGCGGAGAAGCACTGTGCTCGACGACGCGCTTAAAAGCGATATCCAGGCGGCCTATCGACGCGTGATTGAAGCGCGCTCGCTCAGACCTCGTTATGGCCAGCGTCTAATGATGGCCGAAATTGCCCGCACGCTTGGCGATATCAGGACCGACGAGCAGGGCAAGCGCGTCAGTCAGGAGCATGTCTGTGTGCTGGAGGCCGGTACCGGGACCGGCAAGACACTGGCCTATCTGCTTTCGGCGCTGCCCATTGCCCAGGCGCAGGGTAAGCGACTGGTCATTTCGACCGCCACCGTCGCCCTGCAGGAGCAGGTGCTCCACCAGGACCTGCCGATGCTCAAGGCCAGTAGCGGACTTGAATTCGAGTATGCGCTGGCCAAGGGCCGCGGGCGCTATGTCTGTGTGGCCAAACTGGATCAGCTGATGGACGGGGCAGAAGAGAACCCGACCATGTCGCTTTTCGAGCAGAGCCTGGTCAGCAGTCAGGAAGATATCGGTGAACTGGCCCGCGAGCTTGCCGAGGCCTATGGCAGCGGCGAGTGGCAGGGCGATCGCGACAGCTGGCCACAGGCCATTGCCGATCCGCAGTGGCGACGTCTGACGGTCGATCACCGCCAGTGCACCAATCGGCGCTGCGGGCACTTCGGTGCCTGCGCCTTTTTCCGTGCCCGGCGAGGCATGGACGAGGCCGATATTATCGTTGCCAACCACGATCTGGTGCTGGCCGACCTGTCGCTGGGCGGGGGCGTCGTGCTGCCCAATCCAAAGGATACGATCTACGTCTTTGACGAGGCGCACCATCTGCCGGACAAGGCGCTGGAGCACTTTTATCATCGTCAGGGCGTCAACGCGTCGATGCGCTGGCTGGGCCAGCTCAAGAAGTCGCTGACGGATCTCAACACGGGGCTGGGGGCGCAGCATACGATCGCTCGCCTGCTGGGTCAGTTTCCGGACCTGCTGGCAAGCATTGAGCCCCGGCTCGGAGACGCCTTTCGACTGGCGCAGCCGCTGGCCGAGCGTACCCCGGAAGACAACGAACGGCTGCACTATCGCTTTACCATGGGCAGGTTGCCGGCGGCCTTTCGTGATCTGGCCCAGCAGCTGGTCACGCCCTTTGCCGAGCTTTCACGCCACCTGGAGACCATCAGCGATATCCTTCGGGAAAGCCTGGATCCGGACAAGTCGACCGGTCTTGCCCGTGAGCAGGCAGAAGCCTGGCTGCCGTTGATTGCGCTGGTCCATGGGCGCGCGCTCGAGGCGCACGCACTGTGGCAGGCCTTTGGCGCCGAAGAGGTCGAGGACGCACCGCCTCAGGCGCGCTGGCTGACCTTTGAGCAGCGCTCCGGCGAGGCGGAGCTGACCTTCTCGGCAAGCCCTGTCAGTGCCGCCGAGACGCTGGCCCGCTATCTGTGGGGCAGCTGCCATGGTGCGGTACTGACGTCAGCCACGCTGACGGCGCTGGGGCGTTTTGATCGTCTTCAGGAGCGTGCCGGCCTTGCCAACCGCTATCGCTACCAGAGTCTGCCTAGCCCGTTTGACTACTCGCGCGCAGTGCTGTCGGTGCCACGCGAGGCCGTTGATCCCGGCGATCGTGACGCCCACGAAGGGGCTATCGTGGATTTTATTGAAAAGCTGGGTGCGGATGAGGCGGCGCTGGTGCTCTTTTCGTCGCGCAAACAGCTTCGCGCTGTTACGGCAAGGCTTGAAGAGGAGACGGCGGCGCGCACGCTCTCTCAGGATGACATGCCACGACGTGAGCTGATCGAGCGCCATCGAAAGCGCATCGATGACGGGCAGGGCAGTATCATTCTGGGGCTGGCAAGCTTTGCCGAAGGCATCGATTTGCCGGGCGATTACCTGACCCATGTCGTGATCACGCGGCTGCCCTTTGCCGTCCCCGACGATCCGGTGGGGGCGACGCTTGCAGAGTGGATTGAATCCCGGGGCGGCAATCCCTTCATGAAGATTTCGGTGCCCGATGCGTCGATCAAGCTGGTACAGGCCTGCGGGCGGTTGATTCGCAAGGAGATCGACACCGGTCGTATCACATTGCTGGACCGGCGCGTACTGACGCGTCGCTATGGGCGGGCGCTGCTGGATGCGCTGCCGCCGTTTCGTCGTGAGATTGAAGGCGAGAGCGCACCTGCAACGCTTGCCTCCTGAAAAGCGCAGCGCATAAAAAACCCGGCCATCATGGCCGGGTTTTTTTATCGGGACAGGTGCTCCCTGAATCGATCGATTCAGCGCTTTCGCGCTTCAAGCGGCTCGCGCAGCTTGTCGTTAATCTCCAACAGCAGTGTCTCGCTGGTCTCCCAGTCGATGCAGGCGTCCGTAATCGACACACCATATTCGAGCTGCGAAGGATCACTGGTCAGCTTCTGGGCGCCCCAGTGGATATGGGACTCGATCATCAGACCCATGATGGAGGTGTTGCCTTCCAGAATCTGCTGGGTGATGTTTTCAACGACCAGCGGCTGCAGGGCAGGATCCTTGTTGGAGTTAGCATGCGAGCAGTCGACCATGATGTTGGCCTTGAGTCCTGCCTTCTCCAGCTCTTTTTCGGCCAGTGCGACGCTGACGCTGTCGTAGTTGGGCTTGCCGTTGCCACCGCGCAGTACGACATGGGCGTTGGAATTGCCGCGCGTGCGAATGATGGCGACCTGGCCCTGCTGGTCGATACCCAGAAAGTTGTGCGGCGAGGCGACCGAGCACAGTGCATTCATGGCAACATCCAGACTGCCGTCGGTGCCGTTTTTGAAGCCGACCGGGCCTGATAGACCCGAGGCCATTTCACGGTGCGTCTGTGATTCCGTGGTGCGCGCCCCGATGGCGGACCAGCTGATGCAGTCCTGCAGGTACTGTGGCGAAATCGGGTCCAGTGCTTCAGTGGCCAGCGGCAGGCCCATCTCGCAGAGTTCAACCAGCAGGCTGCGAGCCAGACGCAGTCCGTTGTGGATATCGAAGGAGTCATCGAGGTGAGGGTCGTTGATCAGTCCCTTCCATCCCGTCGTGGTACGAGGCTTTTCAAAATAGACGCGCATGACGATAAACAGCGAGTCACTTACGCGCTCTGCCAGGGCCTTCAGGCGCTGAGCATAATCCTGTGCGGCCTTTGTGTCATGAATGGAGCAGGGGCCGATGACGACCAGCAGACGAGGGTCTTCACCGCTGAGAATGCGTTCGATCGTGCGACGACTCTCGATAACGGTGCTTTCAGCCTCTTCCGACAGGGGAATCTCGCGCTTGAGCGCCTCGGGAGTGGTAAGCACGTCCTGAGAGAGAACGTTTAGATTATTGACCTGTTGCTGTGACATGAGCGTGCTATCCGGCAGTGCTTGGAAATCGAAATGAAACGGAACCTGCATGATACGCGGCTGGCGGAGAATACTACCATGGAACCGAAACACTTTTTCATGGTCTCAATACTTTACAGTTTCCGGGAGGGTTGTGTCCGGTGGATTGATGTCGACTTGATGAGGCGTCGATAAAGGGGAACACTAACGCCATGGATCAAGGCCCGGAGCTTTCAGGTTATCACTATGATTTTAATTGTTTGTTACTTTCCTGAAGGGCCTGAGAAGACAGGTTCGAAAGGTTTGAACCCTGTCGTTGCGGGGGATCGCGAATGGGGTTGAAGGAAACGGATCATCAACTGGTCGAGCGGGCGCAGAAGGGAGACAACCAGGCCTTTGATCTTTTAATACGCAAGTATCAGCACAAGGTGATCGGTCTTGTGGGTCGCTATGTGCACGATCAGGCAGAAGTGCACGATGTGGCGCAGGAAGCCTTTATCAAGGCCTATCGGGCATTGGGACGCTTTCGCAATGAAAGCGCCTTTTATACCTGGATGTATCGCATCGCGATTAACACCGCGAAAAATTATCTTGTGGCGCGTGGGCGTCGTCCGCCCAACAGCGACATGGATATCAGTGATGCAGAGGTGCTGGATCAAAGCGGCCGGTTGGCGGATATCGATACGCCAGAGTCGGCCATTGCGCGTGATCAACTCGAAAAGGCGGTCTTCGAGGCCATCGAAAACCTGCCCGAGGATCTGCGAACGGCCATTACCCTGCGAGAGTTCGATGGACTCTCCTATGAGGATATTGCCAGCATCATGCAGTGTCCGGTCGGGACCGTGCGGTCACGTATCTTTCGTGCCAGAGAGGCAGTGGACAACCGAATCAGACCGCTGCTTCATCCGGAACAAGAGGATGACATGGTGCATGAGCAATGACGTTGATCATGAGATCTACCCATGATGAGGAGTGCAGACGATGAGAAGTGAGTCATGGGTAAAACTTAATGGGTTTTGGACTGTCTACCATAGCGTGACGATGCGTCACGACGGGTTTGAGGGTGTCAGGGTATGAATCAGAAAGTACGGGAATCCCTTTCGGCGTTGATGGATGGCGAGTGCAGCGAGTTCGAAACTCGACGTGTATTGAAATCGCTGTCTGAAGATGCTCCCGAAGAGGCCGATACCTGGCGTCGCTATCATCTCATGCGCAGCATCATGCAGCGTGATAACGCCATCGACGTATCGACCGATCTGTCTGCCTCCATCCGGGCGCGCCTTGAGCAGGAACACATGGAAGATGCCGAGCCGGGGCAGGAGACCCACCGGCGTACGGCACCGTTCTCCTTTATGGGCAGTGCCGCCATTGCGGCAGCCGTCAGCCTGATGGTCATGACCGGTGTTCAGGTGTATCGAGCCAATACGGGTGTCGATAGTGTGCCCGGTAATGGTGGTGGCACCAGTCTGGCATCACGTGATACGACCATTGATGGCAGTGGCGCCATGTCAGGAAGCGATGGTGCGATGGCGTCTCTGGCAGCCTTTCGTGGTACCGGCGGTGACGCGGGTAGCAATGTCATGCCCATTGGTGCCCAGACCTCATGGTTCATGGCGCCAGGCGAAGAAGATGCGGCACGCAATGATCGCCAGCAGGTCGAAGTACTTCAAAATTATCTGAACCGACATGTCGAACAGGCAGGCTACCGCAGTAATGTCTGGATGGCGAACATGCAGGGGCTGGCACCTGCCAGCGGCGAGTAAGGCGGGCCTTCAAGCAATGCGACAGTGGTTTTGTGCTTCTCTGATGGGAGCTGTGCTGTTTTCTCCCCTGTTTGCCGCTCAGGCTGATGCCGGTGAGCCACATGCCGAAGGCAGGGTAGAGATCTCTTGCAGCCAGCTGGATCAGGAGATGGGAGACAAGGGTGAACAGTGGTTCAGACGGAGCCTGATGGCCGAGCGCTGCCACGCCTTTCAGGCAGTGGCACTGCGACTGGGCATGGGATCTCTTCGTACCTTTCTATTTGAACACCGCATCGATGACGGGCAGGAGCAGGAGCGTATTCAGTTCCTTGATGGCCCTGCCGAAACCATCGAGCACAAGGGGCATCCTCCCGGGCTCTGGTGGACAGGGCGTTCGGGCAGCTCACCTCACCTGGCCTCCATCAATGACACGGTCGAGCAGCTTCAGGACCACTATGATTTCAGTCTGATTGCGCGCGACGTTGTCGCTGGTCGCAAGGCCGTGGTGCTCGATATCACGCCTCGTGACGATCAGCGTTTCCCGCATCGGTTGTGGCTGGATATTGCCAGCGGTCTGCCACTTCGACAGCAGCTGTTGAATGCTCGAGGGCAGGCCGTTGATACCGTGCAGATTGTACGCATCGACTCTCTGGTGCGCTCCAGCGATACCCTTTATCTCCAGGAAGCCGATGATGATGCGATGCCCGAATCGTCCTGGCAGCCGGGCTGGCTGCCGCAGGGATTCTATCGCCAGCCGGCAGCGCTTGATGTCACCCTCAATGGCGCACGGCTTCAGCGCGAAATCTATAGTGACGGTCTGGCTGCCATGAGCCTTTTTGCCGGCCCGGTCAAGGACGATACAGCGCTGCGCGAAGGGGTTCACCAGCTGGGCAACTTTCGCGCCGCAGCGCGCCATGTTCAACATGATGGCAAGCCCTGGCAGGTGATTGCCGTGGGCGCCATGCCGGCTGAAGTGCTCACCCGTGTTGTCTCCCAGGTGCAGCTTGAGGGTGCCGGCAGTGACGCTCAGAGATAGTAGGGCGCGCCTCCCCCGGCCGGGAGCAATGACTGCTCAAACAAAGCGTCCTGACGTGTTCTGGAGATAAAACCGGCAACGTGTTGAGATCGAGAACTTAAATCATTCTTAATAGTCTATAGAGGCGACAGGCAGGGCACGTTGACCCTTGCCTGATCACCGTATCTGCTACCGTCCTAGCCCATAAGAGTATCCGGAGTCCGAAGATGGCCGATCTCTCTTTCAATGATGCCTCAGTTACCGTCCCCTCCATAGGCCGACTAGCCGCCAGCCGATGGCAGGCCATGGTTTTATTGATGCTGCTGATGACCGCCCTGATGGTCATGTCACTCCCCGCCAGAGCCGTTGAGCAAAAAAATGGTCTGCCCGACTTTACGGCGTTGGTAAAAAGCGCCGCGCCTGCCGTCGTCAATATTTCAACGACCCGGGAAGCGGCTGCACGCTCCGGCATGATGGGTCCCAATCAGCAGTTGCCCGATATCTTTCGTCACTTCTTTGGCGATCAGATGCCGCCGGGATTTGGCGGGATGCCCGATCAGAGGGGAGGCAGAACGCTGAGCTCGCTGGGGTCCGGCTTTATCATCAGTGATGACGGCTACATCCTCACCAATGCGCATGTCATTGACGGGGCCGATACGGTGACGGTGCGACTCAACGATCGTCGTGAGCTGACAGCCGATGTCATCGGTCAGGATCAGAAAACGGACATCGCGCTGATCAAGGTGGATGCCAATGATCTGCCCACGCTCCGGATGGGCGATTCAGACGGGCTTGAAACAGGCGAATGGGTGGCGGCCATCGGCTCTCCCTTCGGGTTTGATCACTCGGTAACCGCCGGCATCGTCAGTGCCATCAATCGCACGCTGCCCACCGACAGCTACGTGCCCTTTATCCAGACCGATGTCGCCATTAATCCGGGCAACTCTGGTGGGCCTCTGTTCAATCTGGACGGGGAGGTCGTCGGCATCAATTCGCAGATATTTACCCGAAGCGGCGGCTTCATGGGCGTGTCGTTTGCCATTCCGATCAACGTTGCCATGGATATCGCCGATCAGCTCAAGGACAACGGACGCGTCGATCGCGGCTGGCTGGGCGTTGTTATTCAGCCCGTCTCCGAAGACCTGGCCGACTCCTTTGGTCTGGACCGGGCACGCGGGGCACTGATTGCCGAGGTGGCGCCGGACAGCCCGGCGGAAAAATCGGGCCTGCGCTCCGGTGACATCATTCTCAGGGCCGGTGACAGCGATATCGATACGTCTGATGCGCTGCCACGCCTGATCGGGCGCGTCTCGCCGGACGACAGTATCGACCTGCATGTACAGCGTGACGGACGCGAGCAGACGATCAAGGTCACGGTAGGACAGTGGCCCGACAGCGACAGCGATACCGGTGAGGTGTCCCGGGCCGACAGTGACAGCATCGGTCTGGCGGTCTCCGGTCTGAGCGCTGAACAGCGCCAGCAGCTGGGTATCGAGGCCGGTGTGCTGGTCCAGCAGGTGGCACAGGACAGCCCCGCGGCTCGTGCCGGCCTGCAACCGGGCGATGTGGTCGTCGAGCTTGCCGGTCAGCCGGTGGATTCGGTTGCAACGCTTCGCAAACTAGTTGGCCAGCTTGACGATAAAAAGGCGGTCCCCATGCGTATCAATCGTGATGGCGCCACGCTTTTCGTTCCATTGCGACTGAGCACGCGTTGATCAACTCGTTCAATCGAAGGGGCCCGTCCGGGCCCCTTCATTCATCGCGAGTGCGGCATTACCCTCAGGGTGTCCATCAAGGCATTGCCTATCACCTGATTCGCCAACACGCTACAATGCGCCCATTTTCGGCCATGGTCAGTGCACGGATTCAACACGGCACGGATGCGCCATGGCTCACGGCGCTTTAACAGGTGATCACCTCGAATGACGAATGACGCAAGCAACGGGACGCTGAAACACATCCGCAACTTCTCGATCATTGCCCACATTGATCACGGGAAGTCGACGCTGGCGGATCGTATCATTCAGATTTGCGGCGGGCTGACCGAGCGCGAGCTCAAGGAACAGGTGCTCGATACCATGGATCTTGAGCGCGAGCGCGGGATCACGATCAAGGCGCAGTCGGTCACGCTGGATTACAAGGCCGAGGATGGCACGGTCTATCAGCTCAACTTCATCGACACGCCAGGCCACGTTGACTTCTCCTATGAGGTGTCTCGTTCGCTGTATGCCTGTGAAGGGGCGCTGCTGGTGGTGGATGCCGGGCAGGGCGTCGAGGCGCAGTCGGTCGCCAACTGCTATACCGCCATCGAGCAGGGCCTTGAGGTTCTGCCCGTACTCAACAAGATGGACCTGCCCCAGGCCGATCCCGACAAGGTAAGCCACGAGATCGAGGAGATTATCGGGCTCGAGGCTGACAATGCCCCGCAGGTGTCGGCCAAGACAGGGCTTGGCATGGAAGGACTGCTCGAACGGCTGGTCAGCTTTATTCCGCCACCCAAGGGTGACATTACTAAACCCGCGCAGGCGCTGATCATCGACTCCTGGTTTGACAACTATCAGGGCGTGGTATCGCTGGTTCGCCTTTTTGACGGCACCGTTAAAAAGGGCGACAAGATCCTGATGAAATCCACCGGACGCGAGTGGGAAGTCAGCGATATCGGCATCTTTACTCCGCGCCAGAAAAGCACCGGCATGCTGCGGGCCGGAGAGGTGGGTTACATCATCGCCGGCATCAAGGACATTCACGGCGCACCGGTGGGTGACACCATCACCCATGCCAAAACGCCTCAGGTGGAGCGCCTGCCGGGCTTTCAAAAGGTCAAGCCGCAGGTCTATGCGGGCATGTTCCCGATCAGCTCGGACGACTACGAGGATTTCCGCGACGCGCTTGAAAAACTGGCGCTCAACGATGCCTCGCTGGATTACATTCCTGAAAACTCCGATGCCCTGGGCTTTGGTTTTCGCGTCGGTTTTCTTGGCACCCTGCACATGGAGATCGTTCAGGAGCGCCTCGAGCGTGAGTATGGTCTTGACCTGCTGACCACCGCGCCGACCGTTATCTATGAGCTTGCCATGGAAGATGGGGAGGTTATGTACGTCTCCAACCCTTCCAAGCTCCCTGACATGGGCTCGGTCAACGAGATTCGCGAGCCGATCGTGCGGGCCAACATTCTGGTGCCGCAGGAGTATGTCGGTAACGTCATCAACGAATGCGTGGTGCGCCGCGGCGTGCAGCTCGACATGCAGGTGCTGGGCAGTCAGATGCAGCTGGTCTATGAGCTGCCGATGGGCGAGGTGGTCATGGACTTCTTTGATCGCCTGAAGTCGATCTCGAAAGGGTATGCCTCGCTGGATTACAGCTTCGAGCGCTTTGATGCGGCAAAGCTTGCACGCCTTGATGTTTTGATCAATGGCGACCGCGTCGATGCGCTGGCCACCATTGTCCATCGTGATCAGGCGCATCAGCGCGGCCGCTCGCTGGTCGAGCGCATGCAGGAGATGATCCCGCGTCAGATGTTTGATGTGGCCATACAGGCCGCCCTGGGTGGTCATGTCGTGGCACGTTCAACCGTCAAGGCACTGCGCAAGAACGTCACGGCCAAGTGCTATGGCGGTGATGTGTCAAGAAAGCGCAAGCTGCTGGACAAGCAGAAGCAGGGCAAAAAGCGCATGAAGCAGGTCGGCAAGGTCGAGATTCCGCAGGATGCCTTTCTAGCCGTACTAAAAGTCAATGATTGAGCGTAGCGCAGGCTGCGCTCCCGTGAGTCGGGAAAGCACGTAATGGATTTTTCACTTCTGCTGGTGGTAGCCGTCCTTGTCACCGGGGCGATCTGGCTGCTGGATATTGTTGTACTGCGTCGCCGGCGCAGGGCCTCTACAGGTGGCAGCCGACCACCCGGGGAAGTGACCCACGACACCACGGCCCCGGGCGCGCCGAAGGAGCCCTGGTATGTGGATTATTCCAGGGCCTTCTTTCCGGTCCTGCTGGTGGTGCTGGTACTGCGCTCCTTTATCATCGAGCCGTTCCAGATCCCGTCACGCTCCATGGAGCCCACGCTTGATGTCGGTGACTTCATTGCTGTCAGCAAGTTCTCCTACGGGCTGCGCCTGCCCGTGATCAACACCAAAATTCTGGATACAGGCGAGCCGGAGCGCGGCGATATCATGGTGTTTCGCTTTCCCGGCGATACCTCGGTCAACTACATCAAGCGCGTGATCGGCGTGCCGGGAGATCGCATTCGCTATCAGGACAAACAGCTCTATATCAACGGGCAGCCGGTGCAAAAGGATCTGCTGGATGATAGCGGCAGCGATACGCAGGTGCTTTACAGGGAACATCTCAGGGGCGTGGAGCATCATATCTTCAACAATCTTGAAGCTCCCGGCCCGCAGATGAGTGAAGTCATCGTGCCGCCCGGTCACTACTTCATGATGGGTGACAACCGCGACGACTCCAACGATAGCCGTTACTGGGGGTTCGTACCGGAGGAGAACATCGTGGGGCGTGCCTTTGGTGTCTGGATGCACTGGGATAGCGGCCTGCCGGACTTTACAAAGGCCAGACTGCTGCACTGAATGCTCTTCATCCCTTTTCCATCAGAAGGCTCTGAGGGAAAATCCCATCCAACAGAAGCTGTCGAAGGACAGCTTCTGTTATCATTTATGCCTGTTTCATTGAACAAAGCGACTATCTCGTGAGCAGTTCCCTCAATATCCTCAGCGACCGTCTCGGCTATCGTTTTGACGATAAGGCCCGGCTTGAACTCGCCCTGACGCACCGCAGCTATGGCGGTGCCAATAACGAGCGACTCGAGTTTCTGGGCGATTCCATTGTCAATTTTGTCGTGGGCGAGGCGCTCTATGCACGCTTCCCTCAGGCGCGCGAAGGGCAGCTTTCAAGGCTCAGGGCGCGGCTGGTCAAGGGTGAAACGCTGGCCGAGCTGGCTCGCGAATTCGAGCTTGGCCAGTTCCTGCGGCTGGGCTCGGGCGAGATGAAAAGCGGCGGACACCGGCGCGACTCCATTCTGGCCGATGCCGTGGAAGCCATCATTGGCGCCATCTATCTTGATAGTGACATGACCGTTGCCAGACGTTGCGTGCTGGCCTGGTATGATGGACGTCTTCAGGCGCTCAACCTTGAGGATACCCAGAAGGATCCCAAGACACGCCTGCAGGAGTTTCTACAGTCCCGCCAGATTCCGCTGCCGCGCTACGAGGTTCTCAATATTGAAGGCGAGGCGCACGCCCAGCAGTTCACTGTCAGCTGTCATGTGGACGTGCTCAAGGCACCGACCACCGGCACCGGCGCCAGCCGTCGTCATGCCGAGCAGCAGGCAGCCGAACAGGCACTGACACTGATCGAGTCGGCACGGCGATGATCGGTCGCCATGGGCTGTACTGCTACCTTATGCATCCTCCCTGCAACACCGGACACACGTTAACGTGGAGCCTTTCATGAACGAAAATACCACGGACGACACTCCCGAATCCGGTGCGCCCACGCGCTGTGGATTTGTGGCCATTGTCGGCCGCCCTAACGTGGGCAAATCAACCCTGATGAATCGCATCCTGGGTCAGAAAATTTCCATTACCTCGCGGCGCCCGCAGACCACCCGCCATCAGGTCATGGGCGTCAAGACCGAGGCCGACACGCAGACCATCTATGTGGATACGCCCGGTATTCACCTCATGCAAAAGGATCGCAATCGGGCCATCAATGCCTTCATGAACCAAGCCGCCACCCAGGCGCTGCGCGATATCGATTGCGTGGTCTTTATCGTGGATCGCACGAAGTGGACCAATGAAGACGATATCGTGCTTGAGAAGCTTTCCCACGTGCAGGCGGCGGTCATCGTGGCGGTCAACAAGGTGGACTGGATCGACGATCGCTCGAAACTTCTGCCGTGGCTTGCCGAGCTTGAGAAACGCCGCAATTTTGCCGCCATCGTGCCGATTTCCGCGCGCCATGGCACCAACGTTGAAGCACTTGAAGCCGAAGTGGCCAAACACCTGCCGCAAAACGTTCATTTCTTTCCCGAAGATCAGGTCACCGATCGCAGCCAGCGCTTTCTGGCCGCCGAGCTGGTGCGTGAAAAGGTCATGCGCCAGCTCGGTGATGAGCTGCCTTACCAGATGACGGTAGAAGTTGAGCAGTTTCGCGATGAAGGCCACATCATTCATATCCATGCCCTGATGCTGGTCGAGCGCGACGGACAGAAAAAGATTCTGATCGGCGAAGGGGGCGAGCGCATCAAGAAGATCGGCCAGGAAGCGCGCCTTGAGATGGAGAAGGCCTTTGACTGCAAGGTCATGCTAAAGCTCTGGGTCAAGGTCAAGCGTGGCTGGTCCGATGACGCACGCGCCCTGAAAAGCCTTGGTTACGATCTGGACTGATCATGGAACTGCAGCCGGCGTATCTGCTGCACCGTCAGGCCTGGCGCGAAACCAGCGCGCTGGCGGACATACTGACGCTATACGACGGGCGTATCCGCGCCGTGGCGCGCGGTGTGATGCGTCCGGGCAGTCGAACGCGCCATCGGCTTCAGCCCTTCACGCCGCTGCATCTGACCTGGCAGGGCGAGGGCGAGCTGAAAACCCTGAGAATCATTGAATCCCAGGGGCCGGGTGCCATGCTGGCAGGGGAAGGTCTTATCTGCGGGCTGTATGCCAACGAGCTGATGAGTCGTCTTTTGCCCCTGTCGATGCCGGTAGACACCCTGTTTGCCTTTTACGCAGCGCTGCTTGAGGCGTTGCCCTTTCCCGAGAGGCGAGGCGGCGCGCTCCGACGCTTTGAGATCACGCTTCTTGAAGCGCTCGACAGCGAGCCCGTCTTTCTTGATGAGCAGGACAGACCGCTGGATCGTGAAGGGCGCTATCACTACGACCCTTCCCTGAAACGTTTTCGTCCGGCGCCCCTGGAGGGGCCGGCCTTTGAAGCGCGTGCGCTGGGCTGGCTTGCTCGTGGGGACTGGGATTCCCCGGGCCTTGCCGGTACCGCACGCGTTTTGACGCGTCAGGCACTGGCGCCGCTTTTGGGAAGTCGTGAGCTGCGCTCGCGGGAACTGATGAACGAACTGATGCGCCGACGCCGAACCGGCGCGCGTTGAAGGAGACCACCATGTCGGATCAAATCGTTAATGCCCTGCCGCCGCGGATTCTGCTGGGCGTCAATGTTGACCATATCGCCACGCTGAGACAGGCGCGCGGCACGCGCTTTCCCGACCCGGTGCAGGCCGCCCTGGTCAGTGAAGAGGCCGGTGCCGATGGCATTACCATGCATCTACGCGAGGATCGCCGTCACATTCAGGACCGTGACATCGAGCTTGCCATGCAGATGCTCAACACGCGTCTTAACCTTGAGATGGCCGTGGTCGAGGAGATGATCACGCTGGCTGAGCGTCTCAGGCCCGCCAATGTTTGCCTGGTGCCTGAAAAGCGTGCGGAGCTGACCACCGAGGGCGGTCTGGATGTGGTCGGGGGCGGTGATCGCATTCGACAGGCCTGCCAGCGTCTGGCGGCAGCAGGCTGTGAGGTGTCACTGTTTATCGATCCCGAGCCGGATCAGATTCAGGCAGCATTCGATGCAGGCGCGCGCGCCATCGAGCTGCACACCGGGACCTGGGTGGAGGCGTCACGCGACAATGCCGATGTCGAGCTCGCCCGTATTGCCGCGGCGGCCGAAATGGCCCATACCCTGGGCATGACCGTCAACGCCGGCCACGGCCTGCACTACCACAATGTAGAAGCCATTGCGGCCATGCCCTGGTTTCATGAGCTCAACATTGGCCACGCGATTGTCTCACGTGCCGCCCTGACCGGGCTTGACGAGGCCGTGCGTGAAATGAAGCGTTTGATGGTACAGGCGCGCGCCTTCAGTACGTTCGAGCACTCGGCCTGAAGACGGCGGCACTGAACGCATTAGCGCTAAAGACAATGCGTTGATCGGGCCGCGCTATAATAGGCTCTTTTTTGGCATCCCGTTGATTCTGGAGCGCTGCATGGATTACCCCACAATCGAATCCACCATCGGGCATACCCCGCTGGTGCGCCTCAAGCGCATTCAGGTCGGCAGCAGCACGCTGCTGGCCAAGCTTGAAGGCAACAATCCTGCCGGTTCGGTCAAGGATCGTCCGGCCCTGTCGATGCTTGCCCACGCCGAAGCGCGCGGTGAGATCACACCCGGCGACACGCTGATTGAAGCCACTTCCGGCAATACCGGCATTGCGCTTGCCATGGCAGCGGCCATACGTGGTTATCAGATGATTCTGATCATGCCGGACAGTGCCAGCAGCGAGCGCAAGCAGGCCATGGCCGCCTATGGCGCCCGATTGATCGAGGTCACGAAGGATCAGGGCATGGAAGGTGCCCGGGACATGGCGGATGCCATGATCGCTCGAGGCGAAGGCAAACCGCTCAATCAGTTTGCCAACCATGACAATCCACTGGCCCATTTCGAGACTACCGGGCCCGAGCTCTGGGAACAGACGGGGGGCAACATCACCCATTTTGTCAGCTCAATGGGCACCACCGGCACCATCATGGGCGTCTCGCGCTATTTGAAGTCAAAAAATGACGCGATCCAGATCGTGGGGCTTCAGCCCGAGGATGGTGCCAGCATTGCCGGCATTCGCCGTTGGCCCGAGGCCTATCGTCCCAGCATCTTCGAGCAGTCGCGCGTTGACAGGGTCATCGATATCGGTCAGCAGGAAGCCGAAGAACACATGCGGCGTCTGGCACGGGAAGAGGGCATTCTGGCTGGCGTCTCCTCGGGCGGCGCGCTGGCGGGCGCCCTTCGTATCGCGCACGAAGTCGACAACGCCGTGATCGCCTTTATCGTTTGTGACCGTGGGGACCGTTATCTCTCCACCGGTCTTTATGCACCGGAGCAGCATTAAACATGGCCATGTTGGGACAGCGTCGTCAGCAGCGACCCGCGACGCGCAAGCGTCTGGAATCGCCGGGCGCGAAACGCGCTGATGAAGGAAGCGTGGTGATCGAGCGCCTGGCGCACGATGGACGCGGTGTGGCGCACAATCTTGAGGGCAAGATACTTTTTATCGAGCAGGCGCTGCCCGGTGAAGAAATCGAAGTGGCCGTGCATACCCAGCACGGTCGGTATGATGAAGGCCACGTGCGCCGAATCCTCAAGGCATCCGATGAGCGCGTGACGCCGGGCTGTGCCCATTTTGGCCGCTGTGGTGGCTGTGATCTGCAGCATCTGGCGATCGAAGGCCAGCGTCGTCACAAGCAGCAGGTGCTGCGTGAACACATGGCGCGCCATGATATTGAACTTCCCGAGCTGTCCTTGCTGGAAGGTGACGCATGGGGCTATCGCCGCCGTGCGCGACTGGGCGTTCGGGTCGGCAGTGATGACCGCATTCACATGGGCTATCGGGTGCGCGGGCAGGATCGGCTTTTTAATATCGAGCAGTGTCCGATTCTCGAGCCCCGTCTGGAAGCGCTGCTTCAGCCGCTGCGCGCGCTGATCGAAACGCTTGAAGCGCCGCGTCGGCTGGGGCATATCGAACTGGTGGCCGGTGATGAAAACGTCATGATTACCCTGCGCCAGCTCCGCCGTGTTTCCAATGATCTGGCGCGCTGGCAGCAGTTTGCCCATGAGTATGGTGTGCTTTTGAGCGTTGTTTGCGGCGAAGGTGAAAAGCCGGCACTGGAGCGTCTGGACGACAGGCCCGAGACATGGCCGAGTTATCGGGCGCTTCCCGGTGACGACGCCCTGAATATTCGTGTGCAAAACGGCGATTTCCTGCAGGCCAACGCCGAGGTGAATCATCAGCTGGTGGCGCAGGTGCTGGCGTGGGCTGATATCCATGACGGGATGTCTGTTGTGGATCTCTTTGCCGGCGTGGGCAATTTTTCCCTGACCCTTGCCGCTGCCGGGGCGCGCGTAATCGCCTACGAAGGTCGGGAATCAATGGTGCAGCGCCTGCGCGATAATGCACAGGCGGCAGGCGTATCGGATGATATCGAGGCGCGCTGTACGGATCTCGCCAGTGCGCCCCCCGGGCTGGAGGACGCGGCGCTCGTGGTGCTTGATCCGCCTCGCGCCGGGGCTCAGGGCATCTGTCAGTCGCTTGCAGTGAGCGGGCCTTCACGGGTGCTCTATGTGTCCTGTGAGCCGGCCACGCTGGCACGCGATGTGCATCTACTCGTGAGCGGTGGCTATCGTCTGGTCAGGGCAGCCGTGGCCGACATGTTCCCGCAGACGGCGCATCTGGAATCGCTGGTGCTGCTCGAGCGTCAGCCTACATAAAAGACAAGACGGGAATCGCGTTACATGGTCAAGGTTCGCGAAGATCAGCCGCTCGATGCCGATGGACGAGTCGATATCACGACCTGGCTTGCCCATCTTCAAAGCGAAGTCCCCCTCAAGGACCCGGCCGAGCTTGAACGCGCCTGCCGGTTCGCCGCGAGGATCAATCAGGAGGCTGCCAGCCAGCAGCCTGCCTGGCGTGACATCTATTCCGCCTTTCGTATCGGGCTTGAAATGGCCGATATCCTCAGTGAGCTCAAGCTCGATCAGCAGGCCATCACGGCCGCCGTGCTGTATCGCAGCGTGCGCGAGGGGCTGACGCGTCTGGACGTGATCGAGCGTGAGTTCGGCCCGGAAGTCTCCAGCCTGATTGATGGGGTGCTGCGCATGGCGGCCATCTCTCAGCTGCAGGCGCCGGATCAGGGCATGACGCAGCACAATCAGCAGGAAAATCTGCGCAAGATGCTGGTGGCCATGGTAGACGATGTGCGTGTGGCCCTGATCAAGATTGCCGAACGCACCAGCATGCTGCGCCAGGTCAAGGATGGTTCCCGCGAGCGTGCCC
The DNA here is from genome assembly GCF_003385845.1 of Kushneria indalinina DSM 14324. Classification (GTDB taxonomy): domain Bacteria; phylum Pseudomonadota; class Gammaproteobacteria; order Pseudomonadales; family Halomonadaceae; genus Kushneria; species Kushneria indalinina. The sequence goes on from NZ_QRDJ01000006.1 coordinate 838,281, forward strand.
TGCGTGTGGCGCGCGAAGTGTTCGACATTTATGCCCCACTGGCGCATCGATTGGGGATCGGCCAGATCAAGTGGGAGCTGGAAGATCTTTCCTTTCGCTACCTGCATGAAAACGATTACAAGACCATCGCCAAACAGCTGGCGGAGAAGCGACTGGATCGTAATCGCTACATCCACGATGTCGTGGACACGCTCAAGCGTCTTCTCGAGGCGCAGAACATCACCCGCTATGACCTCTCCGGGCGTGCCAAGCACATCTATTCGATCTGGCGGAAGATGAAGCGCAAGCACATCGACTTTTCACAGGTCTACGATGTGCGCGCCGTGCGGGTGCTGGTGCCTGAAGTCACCGATTGCTACACCGTACTGGGGATTGTCCACTCCTTGTGGCATCACGTGCCCAACGAGTTTGACGACTACATCGCCAACCCCAAGAAAAACGGCTATCAGTCGCTGCATACGGCTGTCTTCGGGCCCGAGGGCAAGGTGCTGGAGATCCAGATTCGTACCTTCGCCATGCATGAGGATGCCGAGCTTGGGGTCTGTGCGCACTGGCGCTACAAGGGCACCGATGTCGACTCCAAAAGCCGCAGCTACGAGCAAAAGATTGCCTGGCTGCGTCAGGTGCTCGAGTGGCAGGAGGAGGTCGGCGAGCTGACCGATCTTACCGAGGGGCTCAACTCCGACATCGCTCCCGATCGCATCTACGTCTTTACCCCGGAAGGGCACGTGATCGACCTGCCCCGGGTCGCGACACCGATCGACTTTGCCTACCGCGTGCATACCGAAGTCGGCCACCACTGCCGCGGTGCGAAGGTGGATGGGCGCATTGTCCCCCTGACCTATCAGCTCAAGACCGGACAGCAGGTCGAGATTCTCAACGCCACCCAGGGCGGCCCGAGCCGCGACTGGCTCAACCCGTCGCTGGGGTATGTCTGTACCTCCCGTGCCCGGGCCAAGATCCAGTCATGGTTCAAGCTGCAGGCGCGTGAGCAAAACGAGGAGGAGGGGCGCGTTCTGCTGGAGCGCGAATTTCGCCGTCTGGACCTTGAGCGTCTGGATCGCACGCGCCTGGCGCAGGCGGTAAATTACACCAGTCCTGAAGACATGTACGCCGCCATTGGCGCCGGCGATCTTCGCATCGGGCAGGTACTCTCCCAGGCGCAGCATCTTTTCGGTGAAACCGAAGATGTCGATGAACTTGACCGTCTATTGGCGCGTCCGCGTCGCCAGGGTGTACGTGAAAGCACCGATACCATCACCGTGCTGGGGGTCGGCAATCTCAAGACCCAGATGGCCAACTGCTGTCATCCGGTGCCGGGGGACGACATCGTGGGCTTTATCACCCAGGGGCGGGGGGTCACGGTGCACCGTCAGGATTGTCCCAATATCCTGCAGCTTCGAAGCGATGAGCCGGCGCGCGTCGTTCAGGTCGAGTGGGGCCAGCAGCAACCGATCCAGTACCCGGTCGATATCGAAATCAAGGCATGGGATCGCTCCAATCTGCTGCGCGATGTCACCGGTATTCTTTCCAATGAAAAGGTCAACGTACTGGGCGTCAATACCTCTACCAATCGTGATGACCATATGGCCACGCTGAAAATCACGCTGGAGGTGTCGGGGCTTGATGTGCTGTCAAAGGTGGTCAACCGGATCGGGCAGTTGACCAACGTGACCGATATCCGTCGGCTGCGTCAGGGCGGTGGCAGCCTGAAGGATTCGGTCTAGATCGCGATTTTAAGGTGAAAAAGGGTATTTCGATGCAAGAGGCACGTTACACGCTCGATGATCTGCTCACCCTGATGCAGGTCTTGCGCGACCCGCAGCAGGGGTGTCCGTGGGATGTGGCTCAGCACTGGGATTCCATCGTGCCCCATACGATCGAAGAGGCGCATGAAGTGGCCGATGCCATCGAGCGTCGCGCCTTTGATGAGCTGCCCGGCGAGCTGGGGGATCTGCTGTTTCAGATCGTCTATTACGCCCAGTTTGGCCGCGAAGAAGGCCGTTTCGACTTTCACGATATTGTCCATGTGCTGACGGCCAAGATGATCACCCGTCATCCGCATGTGTTTCCTGACGGGCATCTCGGCTCGCGGCGACAGGGTGTGGCGGCGGTTGATGTGGATACCTCGGCGGTCGGGCAGCGCTGGGAGGCCCGCAAGGTTAACGAGCGTGATTCGCGCGCGGCCACATCACACCTGGACGACATCCCGCTGGCACTACCGGCGCTGTCTCGCGCCAGCAAGCTCTCCAGTCGCGCCTCCCGGGCAGGCTTTGACTGGCCCGACCACCGCGGCGCGCTGGACAAGATTCGCGAGGAGCTGGCCGAACTGGAAGTCGAAATCGAGGCCGGCCATCAGGAGAACATGAACGCCGAGCTGGGCGATCTTCTCTTTGCCGTGGTTAATCTGGCTCGCCATCTGGAGGTGGATCCGGAACAGGCGCTGCGCGGTACCGGTCAGCGATTTGAAAGGCGTTTTCGCCACGTGGAAGACGCCGTTCGGGAAAGCGGCCATCCCATCGAGCATACCGACCTCGACACCCTTGAGTGTCATTGGCAGGAGGCCAAGCGCATCGAGCGTGGGCAGTAGCGGCTAATCCCCCATGAGTTCGCATGACTTCGACTTTGGTCGCAAGTCATTGTTGTAGTGTTGTTGTTGTTCCCCGACCGCGTCAGGCTCTTGCTTCCTGTCATGCGCCTCGCGGAGTCTTTCATGCAATACGCTTCTTCTTCTGCCCCTGGAGGTGCCTCTTCAGGGGACGTTTCCGATAACGACCATGCGCTGGATGACAATGTGCTTCACGCCTCACTGCGTGAGCATGTGCGTCTGCTGGGTGACAGCCTGGGCCACACCATTGCCGATGACCTGGGCACCGACCTTGTCGATCAGATCGAAAAAATCCGGGCGCTGGCAAAGCAGGGGCGCAAGGATGCCGGTGCCCGCGCCGAACTGATCGAGTATCTGCGTAACCTGCCTGAAGAGCGCATGCTGCCGGTGACGCGAGCCTTCAACCAGTTTCTGAACCTGGCCAACCTTGCCGAGCAGCACTATCGCGGTCGCTTTCGCCGGGTCGAGGATTATCGCCCCGGCACCCAGCCGCGTCTGGATGACCTGCTGGAACGTCTGACGCAGGCCGGCCATGACGGCGAGGCGCTGATCGAGCGCATTGCCTCGATGCGCATCGAGCTGGTCATGACGGCGCATCCGACCGAAGTGGTCCGGCGCACCCTGATCCGCAAATATGACGCCATCAATGGCTGTCTGGGAGAGCTCAACGCCAGCGAAGAGCACCCCGAGCGTCTGGAGCAGTTGCAGGGGCGTCTCAATGAGCTGGTCAGTCAGGCTTGGCACACCAGCGAGATCCGTGCCGAGCGGCCGACGCCGGTGGATGAGGCACGCTGGGGGCTGGCGGTCATCGAACAGTCGCTGTGGCAGGCCGTGCCGACCTTCTACCGCGAGCTGGATCAGATGCTGCTGTCGCGTGCCGGTCGGCGCCTGCCATTAGAGGCAGCGCCCATCCGGTTTGCGTCATGGATGGGTGGCGACCGCGACGGCAACCCCAACGTGACCTCGGCGGTCACCCGTGAAGTGCTGCTGCTTGAGCGCCACCGCGCGGCCGAGAGTTTCCGCCGCGATGTCGAGCAGCTGCGTCTTGAGCTTTCCATGTGGAAGGCCACGCCGGAGCTGATCGAACTGGCCGGCGGCCCCTGTCCCGAGCCCTACCGCAAGGTGCTCAGCGATCTCGAACAGCGTCTGGGGGCGACCCGCGACAAGGCGCAGATGATCTGGGAAGGGCACGGCTGGAGCGGCGAGCGGCCCACGGTGGATACGCGCGAGGCGCTGCAGGCGCCGCTGGAAGCCTGTTATCACTCGCTGATGGCCTGCGGTCTTGATGTGATCGCCAATGGGGCGTTGCTGGATACCCTGCGTCGGGTGGCCTGTTTTGGCACCACCATGACCCGTCTGGACATTCGCCAGGAGTCCACCCGCCACACGCAGGTGTTCGAAGAGCTGACGCAATATCTGGGGCTTGGCAACTACGCCGAGTGGGACGAGCCGGCCCGCCGCGAGTTTCTGCTAACTGAGCTGAACTCGCCGCGCCCGCTGATTCCCGCGCAGTGGCCCTGCTCGGACGAGGTCCGTGAGGTGCTCGATACCTTTGAAGTGATCGGCTCCGAGTACAGCGAGGCGCTGGGCTCCTATGTCATTTCCATGGCGGGGCAGGCCAGTGACGTGCTCGCCGTGGCGCTTCTCATGAAGGCGGTGGGCGGCCGGGTCAGTCTGCCCATCTCACCGCTGTTTGAAACGCTCGATGATCTGGACCGTGCCGGCCATGTGATCAATGACCTGCTGGGCATGTCGGAATACCGCAACCTGATCGATGCGCGTCAGGAAGTGATGATCGGCTATTCGGACTCGGCCAAGGATGCCGGCCAGCTGGCGGCGGCCTGGGCGCAGTATCGTGCCCAGGAGCGACTGGTCGAGGTCTGTCATGAACACGGTGTCACGCTCACGCTCTTCCACGGGCGTGGCGGCACGGTAGGCCGTGGGGGCGGTCCGGCGCATGCAGCGATTCTTTCCCAGCCGCCGGGCTCCGTGCAGGGCAGTCTGCGGGTGACCGAACAGGGCGAGATGATTCGCTTCAAGTTCGGTCAGCCCCGTATCGCCGTGCGTTCCATGGAGATCTATCTCAGTGCGGTGCTGGAAGCGACGCTGTTGCCGCCGATCGAACCAAAGCAGGCGTGGCGTGAGGAGATGGATCACCTCGCCACGCGCGCGCATCAGGTGTATTCAGGCATCGTGCGGGAAGACCCGGCCTTTGTGCCCTATTTTCGCGCCGTGACACCGGAAACGGCGCTTTCCGGGCTGCCGCTGGGCTCCCGGCCGGCCAAGCGTCGCGCCACGGGCGGTGTTGAAACGCTCAGGGCCATTCCCTGGATATTTGCCTGGACACAGACGCGATTGATGCTGCCGGCGTGGCTGGGCAGCGATGCCGCCTTTGCCGAGCGCAGCGAGAGCGAGGAGGGCATGGCCCGGCTGCGCGAAATGATGAACGAGTGGCCGTTTTTTGGCACCTTCCTGGACATGCTCGAGATGCTGCTGGCCAAGGCCGATGCCGAGATCAATGCCTATTATGAAGAGCGTCTGATCGATGATGACAATTCCCGCGCGCTGGGGACCTCACTGCGCGAGCGCCTGCAGGGGCTTGAGAAGACGCTTTTGCGCATTCGGGAACAGAGCCATCTGCTCGAACATGCGCCACTGATTCGTCAGGCCGTGGATATACGCAATCCCTATATCGATCCACTGCACGGGCTGCAGGCTGAACTGTTATATCGAAGCCGCCAGCTTGAGGGCGATATCTCCCCGGACCTGCAGCGCGCCCTGATGGTCACCATGGCCGGCATTTCGGCGGGCCTTCGCAACACCGGTTAAGCATGATGAGAGAGGCAATGACACGAATGGCGAACAAAGAATTGTGTCACTGACCTTGAAAAGCCTGCGTTGGCACCTAATGTCTTATAGGACGCATACGGTGGTGGTCTCCCACCATCGTGTGCCCTCAACTTTCATGACGATTGCGGGGATCAAAACGCAGTCGTCGGTTTAAACCCGCTCAGCGAGCGAAGAAGGAGTTTGACCATGGCTTACAAGCTTCCCGAACTGCCCTATGCATTTGATGCACTCGAACCGCACATCGATGCGCAGACGATGGAAATCCACCATGGCAAGCATCACAACACCTATGTGACCAATGCAAACGCTGCGCTGGAAAAGCTTCCTGAAGATCTGGCCGGGCTCGAGGCGCCGGAGCTGCTCAAGCAGCTGGATCGCGTGCCGGAAGAGCAGCGTACCGCCATTCGCAACAACGCCGGCGGTCATGCCAACCATTCGCTGTTCTGGGAAATCATGACCCCCAACGCGCGTGGTCTGAAGGAATTCCCCACGCTGATGAACGACATCGAAAAGACCTTCGGCAGCGTCGAAGCCTTTGCCGAGAAGTTTGAAACGGCTGCCAAGGGCCGCTTCGGTTCCGGCTGGGCATGGCTTGTGGTCAAAAATGGCAACCTGGAGATCGTCTCCACTGCCAACCAGGACAGCCCGGTCTCCTCGCAGGCTTATGGCGGCCATGATGCCACGCCGATTCTGGGCGTCGACGTGTGGGAGCACGCCTACTATCTGAACTACCAGAACCGTCGTCCTGACTATCTCAAGGCGTTCTGGAATGTTGTTAACTGGGCAGAAGTCGAAAAGCGCTACAACGCTGCCAAATAAGTATGTAACGCGCTGACGGATGACTCTGTCTGTAACCCGCATCAGCCCTCGCTGATGCGGGTTTTTTTGTGTCTCAAACAAGGCGTCGATCGTGATGGCGCGCTATTGCTTCGTGCTGCGACCTTTTGAGGTTCGGCGCCTGGCAGTGTCGCGTGTGGTCGTACGCCCGCTGCTTTTGCCGCGGCGCGCCGGGTTTTTTTTACGACCGGCAGAGGCGGCAGGCTGTTCACCGCCGGCCTGCTGCATGGCCTGATTCAGACGCCCGGCATCGACGGCGCTGACCAGCGTTGTCAGCTCGCCGGCCATGTCGGCAAGAAAGGCCTCCAGCGAGTCGTCGCCTTCTCGCACCCTGGAGAGCCGCTGCTCCCAGAGCGCCGTGCGTTCAGGACCGGAAAGACTCTCGGGCAGGGCATCAATCAGGCCGCGGCCGCGTCGAGTGGCGCGAATGGTGCCCGACTGTCGATGAATATATTCCCGTGTCAACAGCGTTTCTATCATGCTGGCCCGCGTGGCCTCGGTCCCCAGTCCGTCCGTTTCTCTGAGGGTTGCCCGCACGGCGTCATCGGTCACGTAACGCGCCACATGGGTCATGGCATTGATCAGGCTGGCATCGGTAAAGGGGTCGGGCGGGCGTGTCTGGCGTGTCTGCATCTCGCATTGGCTGACGCGGGCATCATCGCCCTGGGTCATGGCGGGCAGAATGGCATCCTCATCAGGCGTATTGAAAAGCGCTCGCCAGCCCACCTGAAGAATCTCGCGCCCTTTGGTCATGAAGGCCTCATCAAGCGTTTCCAGCGTGACGCGGGTATCACGATACTCAAAGGATGGATAAAACTGGGCCAGTACGTTGCGCACCACCAGCGTATAGACGTTTTGCTCCTCGCGGCTCAGCGTCTGCCAGCGCGGCGTCTGCCCGGTCGGGGCAATGGCATGGTGCGCACCAATCTGCTTGTCGTTGAAGGCACGCGACACGCGTGTGGTATCGATACCGGCATGCCATTGCCCAAGAGTGTCATCACCCTGACAGGCATGGCGCAAAGTGGCATCGATGCCGTTGAGATAATCACGCGGCAGGTAGCGACAGTCCGAGCGCGGATAGGTAATCAATCGGTGTCTTTCGTACAGGCGCTGGGCACAGTCGAGCACCGACTGGGCCGACATTTTATAGCGTCGGGCCGCATCAATCTGAAGCGTCGAGAGCGAGTAGGGCAGCGGCGCACTCTGACGCTGATGCTTTTGTTCGACGCTTTTGATCACGGCCGGCTGTCCGGGCAGCCTTGCCGCCAGAGCGCTGGCGGGGGCAGGGTCCAGCAGGCGACCCTGATTGTCCAGGCGGTGCTGGTCACGCGGCTGCCACCAGGCGCGGACGGTGCCGTGACGCGTGGCGAAATCGGCCCACAGCGGGTAGAAATCGACCGGCTGGAAGGCCTCGATGGTTCTGTCACGGCGTACGATCAGTCCCAGCAGCGGCGTTTGTACCCGACCGATGGAGAGCACGCCCTTGATGCCGGCCTGTTGCCCGGTCACCGTCCAGGCTCGGGTCAGGTTGATGCCATACAGCCAGTCAGCCCGCGAGCGGGTCAGTGCTGCCTGATAGAGCGGCTGAAAGCGAGCGTTGTCTTCCAGCGCCTGCCAGGCACGTTTGACGGCGGGTGTGTTCAAGTCGCTGATCAAAAGGCGCTCGATGGGGCCCTTCCAGCCCAGATATTCAATGGTTTCCTGAACGAGAAGCTGACCTTCCCGGTCGGGGTCACCGGCGTGAATGATCCTGGTGGCAGACTTGATCAGACGGCGCAAAATGGCCAGCTGAGCGCGCGCCTTCGGTCGGGGGGTCAGCTTCCACTTCGAGGGGATAATGGGCAGATCATCCAGGCGCCAGCGCTTGAGACGCTCATCGTAGGCCTCAGGCGCGGCCTGCTCGAGCAGATGGCCAAAGCACCAGCTGATCGTAATATCGGTACTGCTCAGGGCACCTTCGGTCTGGCTGAAACGCCCGGGCAGCGCTGAGGCGATGGCGCGGCCCAGTGACGGTTTTTCGGCAATAATCAGTTGCATGACGTCAGTTCAATGCCCTTTTGGCCTTGATCAGTGCCCGGTACCAGCGTCTTGGTACGGTGCCAATCCCCGCAGGGCGCTGGCTGAGCAGGCTGATGTTGCGATGGGCGGTCTGGTCAATGTTGGACAGGATGTTAAGCGTTGAGGCACGGGCTCCGTACTGTCGAATCAGGAAGTCGATCGCTTCGGGTTCCAGCGCCACCCGGTAATGGCGTACCAAAGCAATGGCCAGTGATTCGGCACTGCGAGACAGATCATCATGGATCTCGTTAACCATGGCCGCACCCAGTGCCGCCTTGGCCGCTGCCGACAGGTCCGGCTCCAGATGCCCGAAATAGGAAGCATTGGTGGCATTGATGGCGCGCTGCACTTCCGGCCGCGACAGATGGATATGCGGCTCAAGGGCCAGGGCAATCTCGATGGCCAGATGCTTGGCCATCTCGATATCGCCGCTGGCGGGAGAGCTGTTGGCGCCATGGTCATGCTGTTGGGAGCGTTCACGGTCTGCGCGCGTGTCATTGAGATAGCGCGCCAGATGACGGCAGACGCGGGCCTTCTCGCCGTCGGTCAATGCGATGTGAGTTTCATGAATGCGAAGCCCGCGCTTGCCGGGGCCGACCTGCAGATGCGTCGCCTTGTCGTGCATCTGCTCGGTAATCGCCTCCCAGCGCTGGGAGTGACGAATAAGCGTCGCGTGACTGCGTGCGATCTGGCCGTAGTTTTCCTGCACGCTTCGAAAGAGTTTCAGGGCATTGGTCAGAATTTCGGCACGGTCGCGCAGTTCCTGGCGCAGGTCACTGCGTCCCTGCTGTACGCCGCTGGCGAGATGTTCAATCTGCTCGGCCAGCGCATCCATGGCCTGACGGCAACGGGCCGTCAGGGTCTCGGCACGCAGGCCCGCCGCGGCGTCCTCGACCAGTGTGCCCGACTGCTCGGCGAGATAGACGGTCAATGCCTTGAGACGGGAAAGCCCTGTGGCCTGCTGGATGCGATAGCGTGAGCGGGTCTGTTCAAGGGCGTCGAGCGCTCGGGCCAGATGCCATCGACCGCGATACTCAAAGGTGAGCATGGGGATGCGACGCCCGCAAAGCAGCTCAAAGGCCAGAATGATCATCTCCTCGACATCCTGCAGCGTCATGAGCAGTTCGTTGTCCTGCTCGATGGCCGCCAGCACGCGTTCGATGAAGTTCTCATCGCGCGGCACCCCCTGGTGCAGATCGGGGGCCCGGCCTGCGAATCGATCGCGCAGCAGTGAAATGGCCTCCGGCGCCACGTCGGCCAGCTCGTTGAGTCGCGGGTCGATATGGTCGCGATACAGATCGACCAGGTCGCGGATGCGTGACTGCATGCCGATACGGCGATAGACATCGATCTGCGAGATGCGCCGGGCACTCTCCTCATCATCAAGCAGCTCAAGGGCAGCCAGTTCTACCCCTTCAGGTGACAGGTCATGCTTGCGCAGCAGCATGGCAGCTGCCTCACGCCGACGGGCGTCGCCTTCAAGACTGCCAACGATCAGATTGCGGGTGATCAGCACCAGTTCCGGCAGGGTATCCAGCACCTGCGAGACCCGGGCCGCGGCACGCTCATGCTTGCGTCCCCGGGTCAGATGATGGGCGAAATTGGCGATGATACCGGCAAGACCCGTGATCAGGGCATAGCTGATGAAGAACACATAGTTCTCCATCGAGGGGCCACGGCCGTAGCCAAGCAGGTAGCCGACCCAGGCCCCCAGCAGGGTCACGGGGCCGCTGACCCAGAGGATCTGCATGGCGCTGTTGGTCCAGGGCACCTTGTCCATCGCCTGAGTAATGCGGCGGATACGGTCGCGCCCTTCGCGCTCGAGACGAACGCGGGGCTCATTGGGATTCTGGCGTCGGCGAAGCAGTGAACGAGCTGAGAACAAGCGGGTATTTCCGGAACTAAAGTGGGCGCAGTAACGCAAGGGCTGCTTCAGGACATGTAGAAGGCCTTGCTGACAGGATGTGAGGCGTCAACGAGGCAACATGATGGCGTTATCATGAGACGCCGGCAGTCAGCGTGCTAGCATAAGCGTGATCATGGTGGAGGAACAATATGCTGGCAGCCTGGGTTGACCAACTCCTTGGGTTTTCGACGGGTGCGCTTGACGCCATACGGCGTGACGAGCGCTATCCGTCACTGATGGCCTGGGCAAGAAAAGAGGGCGCTGAGCTGCTTGGCGCAGATGTGGCGCTGGCACAGGCGCTGGCGCCGGTGCTCTGGAATCAGATGCCGCTGCAGCGTCTTGGATTTCGTATTGAAACGCTGGCTGTCCCGGCACCTCAGGAGCCCTGCTGGTGCGACTCCGGTAAACGCTATGCCGACTGCTGCGCCCGGGTCACGTTACCCGGCCAGGTACCGCCGCACCTGATGTGGATGCTGCTGTTGCAGCGCCTTCGCGGGAAGGTACTGCATGAGGCGCTGGCCTCGGATCAGGTGCCGGCACAGGCCCTGCTTGAAGCCGGTATTGTCAGTGCCGAGGGCGGGCAGCTGGGGCGGGCCCAGACCATTCTGGAGGCGCTTTTCAATAACGCCGACTGGGAGGGGTTGCCGCAGGAGAGCGAGCCGGCCTTTGAACTTCTCAGCGATGTGTATCAGGAGCGGGGCTTTACGCGTAAAAAGGCCGCGCTGATGGACAGCGCCGTCGAGCACGGCCCCGGCTTTCTGCGTGGCGCGGCATTGAAACGGCTGTGCCTGAGGTATATGGACAGTGATGATCTGACCAGTGCCCGGGAGACCTTTATTCGGACCCTGGAGACCATGCCCAATGAGCCGGCGCTGGCCTATCTTGAAAGCATGCTGCTGCTGCATGAAGGGCGTCCCGAACAGGCCCGTGCGCGGGCCGATTTCTGGCGCCGGCGATTGATCCATCGCAGTGATCTCGACGAGGATCAGCAGGCGTTTCTCAAGCAGCTGGCAGAAGACCCCGAAGCCACCCTCGCAGAGCAGATGATTTACGCCGACGAGGAGCTGGCCGAACCGCTGGAGACCCTGACCAGAATCCTGCAGGAGTTTTCCAGCGCCTCACGGCTGTCGCTGTCGATCAATGTCGAAGGACGGCTTGAGTATCAGCAGGGCGATCTGGACGACGCCCGCTATCAGATGTGGCAGCAGCACTTCACGACCGAAAACGAGGAGGCGCCCGGCAGCGGGCTTCAGGGCGACCCCTGGCGTGACGCCCGTCCCTGGCTGGATGCGCTGTGTCTTCACCCCGAGTGGCTGGCGACGCCGGCCATTCTGCAGGAGCTTGCCATGGCCCTGGCCGGGCGTTTCGGCAATCTGCCCTGGATGTTTGCATCCATCTTTTCCCCGCTGGCGCAGCGCTTTGAAGATTGGCTGGTTGCGATCGAGGCGGCCGACAGCCCCTTTGTATGGGGGGATGGTGACAATCACGTCCTGTTCCGACTCGGGCTTGGGCTGATTATCGGCATGGAGCGCGGTGCGCGTGAGCAATCAAGACAGCTGGCCGAACGCCTGATTCGTCTTGATGGCGAGGACAGCATGGGCTTGCGTGAGCTGCTGCTGGAGCAGCTTCTGAGTGATGGTCAGGATGTCAGAGCCCTGACACTGATCGAGGAGATCGAGGCGGGCAGTGACGATGGCGAGCCCTGGCTTGGGCTGCTGCTGGGCAAGGCGCTGGCACTCTTTCGTCTTGCTCGGCTTGAGGAGGCCCGTCAGGCACTGACCATGGTCGAACAGGCCAACCCCTGGATGCTCAAGCTACTGATTCGTGACAACCCCAGGCGCGAGCCGGTAACCGGCAATGCACCGATCCCGGGCTCACGTGCCGAGGCGTGGCAGTATCGCGTGCTCATGCGGCCTCACTGGGTGGCTACTCGGGGCGCCATTGGCTGGCTGGATGCCAGACTACGCGCCCCTCTCGAGTAACCCCCTGGCTGCCCATGGCATGCCGCCCTCGAACATACCGTCTACTATCGATTGGGCAGAAATACCCACATCTGGCCGGGCTGCTTCATGCGCCCGGCATTGAGACTTGCCTCGTCCCCGTGGCCCCAGAAGAAGTCGGCGCGTACAGTCCCCTTGATGGCACTGCCCGTGTCCTGAGCCAGCATCAGACGCTGCATGCGCTGGTTGGAGAGCGGACGCGTGGTGGACAGAAAGACCGGTGCGCCCAGCGGAATCTGTGCGGGGTCGACGGCGATACTGCGTTCCGGGGTCAATGGCACGCCCTGGGCACCGATCGGGCCATCATCGCTCTTGTGGCTGCTGTCGAGCTCCCTGAAAAAGACGAATCGCGGATTCACGTTGAGCATGTCCTGTACCCGGTCCGGGTGCGCACTGGCCCAGGCCTTGATGCCCGGCAGGGTTGCCTGAGCCGGTGTGATTTCGCCATTGTCCAGCAGCCAGCGCGCGAAGGACTGGAAGGGCTGATCATTGGCGCCGGCAAACCCGACCCGCATTTCGCCGCCTTGTGCCAGTTTGATGCGTCCTGACCCCTGAATCTGCAAAAAGGCGGCCTCTACCGGGTCGTCCACCCAGACCAGTTCACGACCGCGCAACACGCCGCTTTTGATCAGCTGGCTGCGGCTGGCGGCCATGAGGCTATTGTTGCCGACGTTACGGTACAGCGGTACCTGGTAGGGCCCCTGACGCGTGCGGGAGCCGCGAAGAACGGGCTCGTAGTAGCCGGTAATGGTGCCGACCGTCGACCCATCGCTGTTGACCAGGGTGAAGGGCGTAAAGCGTTGTTCGAAATAGCGTCGGATGGCCTGGCTGTCCAGCGGGTCGACGTGGCGGGCATCGTTGCAGACCGAGGCCCAGTCAGGCTTGCGCGCGAGCTTTTCGCAGCTGGTTCGAAAGGCGCTCCAGGCGCTTAACAGATTGTCATCGTGCCAGCCGGGCAACTGTTGCCAGCTGGTGGGATGCATGGGGGGCTGGGGATTGGAATAATTGGGAGTTTTGGCAGGCTGAAAACCGGACTGACCGGTAGAGCAGGCGGCCAGAAATACACCGGCAAGTACCAGACAGGTGGTCTGACCAGCCATGCGTGCCAACGATAAAAGGCCCTGAGGGCGAAACATTCTAGCGGGTACAAGGGACAAGATCAGGGTCTCTTCTAGGGGCGCGGCTGTCGCCTGGCGCCCGTGAAACAGGAAAGGCGTAAAACGGTATTACCGGCCGGGAGGGTCGGTGATATCGCGCCACTGGCGAAAATACCAGAGGATCATGAGCCCCGGAATAGCGGCCAGGGTGCAGATCAAAAAGAAGCCGTCCCAACCCACGGCTTCTGACAGAATGCCTCCCGGCGCCGAGATCACGACCCTGGGCAGGCCCATGATCGAGGAGAGCAGGGCGTACTGCCCGGCGGTAAAGCGCTTGTCGGTCAGGGCGGCCATGAAGGCCAGAAAGGCGGCGGTGCCCATGCCGGCGGCGGCGTTTTCAAAGCTGACCACTGTGGCCAGCACCGTAATCGAGTGCCCCACATGATTGAGCCAGATAAAGCCGGCGGTCGAAATCATCTGCAACAGCCCGAACCACCACAGCGAGCGGTAAATACCGATACGCAGAATGACCAGACCGCCCAGGAAGATACCGCCCAGCAGAGGCCAGAAGCCAAAGATCTTGACCGTGGCGCCGATTTCGGCGTTGGAAAACCCCAGCGCCTTGTAAAAGGGCGTCGTCAGATTGCCGGCCACCGAGTCCCCCAGCTTGTAGAGCAGGATGAACAGCAGCAGCCAGAGCGCACCCGGGCGCGTCAGGAAGTTGCGAATGGGGTCCAGGAAAGTGTCGCGCCAGTTTTGTGGCTGCGTGGGTCGCTGGGCGCTCGGCTCGGGCGCCATGAGGGTGACCAGCATGCAGGCACCCAGCAGGGCCGCCATGGTCAGATAGGTCGTACGAAAGCCGATGCTGTCGGCCAGCATCAGCCCGCCACCGGAGGCAAACAGCATGCCGGTGCGATAGCCATAGGTATACAGACTGGAACCGATGCCGAGTTCCTTCTCGGGCAGGTGCTCGCGGCGATAGGCATCGATGATGACGTCCTGGGTGGCGCTGAAAAAACTGATCCCCAGTGCCACAAGGCCCACGGTCAGTGGTGCTAGGCCCGGATCGGACAGGGCCAGCAGGACAATCAAGGAGGTCAAAAACAGCTGGGTCAGCAAAAGCCATCCGCGGCGTCTACCCAGAAAGGGCAGCTCGAAGCGATCCAGCAGCGGTGCCCAGAGAAACTTGAGCGTGTAGGGGATGCCTATCAGTGCCAGCAGGCCGACCGCATCCAGAGCAACGCCGGCATCGGTCATCCATGCCTGAAGCACACTGCCTGTCAGCAACAGTGGCAGGCCTGACGCCAGCCCCATCAGGAACGTGATACCATGGCGCGCAACGGCGGCCCGGGCTGTAGCAATCGAAGTCAACGGTTTTATCCAGAAAGTCGCGGGCATTTAAATGGCGCGCCGATTCTCTCAGACCGGTGCGCCCACGGCTACTGACCGGGGGTGGTTTTAATGCAGACGACAGGCCCTGAAGGGCTACGCTGGTATGCCGTCCAGTGCAAGTCGGGCGAGTCCTTTCGTGCCGCCGAACACCTGAGCCACCAGGGGTATACGGTCTTCCATCCGATCATGCAGCGAGAAAAGCGCCAGCGCGGCAGAACCGGGCAGGTCGTCGAGCCCCTTTTCCCCTGGTATCTTTTTATCCGGATGAATCCGCAGCAGGATAACTGGGCCCCCGTTCGTTCTACTCGAGGGGTGATCAAGCTGTTGGCATTTGGCCAGGCGCCGGTACCGGTACCGGATGCGCTGATCGACACCCTGCGCCAGCAGGTCGATGATCAGCCGGTGGCTTCAGGAGCGTATCGTTTTAGTGTCGGTGAACGTGTCGAGATCACCGAAGGTCCCTTCAAGGCTCTGGAAGGGCTTTTCGTGCACGGCAAGGGGGAGGAGCGTGTCATCGTACTGCTTAATATTTTGCAGCGAGAGCACCAGGTTACCGTAGGGGCAGGACAGATTCGGGCGTCACAAAAAAGCTGAAACGGGCGTCATGCGGTGCGCTTTAACTGTCTATCCACCAGCGAGTGTCCCAGCGTGTCATGACCTGCTCCGGATAGCCTGTCTTGCCGAGGCTGCCGTTGTAGCGCGCCAGTGCACGGGTAATATCTCCCTTTTCGACCTTGAGATACCACGCCAGTATGGTACAGCCATAGCGCAGGTTGGTGTCGGGATCGAAGAGGTCGTCGCTGTCTCTGCCGATCTCCTTTTTCCAGAAAGGCATGACCTGCATGAGCCCCTCGGCACCGGCACTCGAGACGGCCCGGGAGGTAAAGCGGCTTTCGACATCGATGACCGAGAGGACCAGCTGTAGATCCAGTGAGGCGCGAAGGGATTCACGCTGAATGCTTTCCAGCAGGGCAAGTCGCTGAGGTGTCTCTGGAAGGTAGGACGTGAGGCGCCGACTCATGTCGGTCATCCAGACCTCGGCTTCAAAATGATCTTCAAAGTGTTGATCATTTGCCAGAGCGCTGGAGAGCTGGCGAATCAGCTGGGCCGAAACATTCGCTTCGGGCGCTGCGGCAGTCGGGCAGGCGGGCGCAAAAAGGGCGCCTGTTATCCAACAGGCGCCCAGAAGACGTGCCAGCGGGCCGGCGTCAAGCCAGCTTTTGACAAATGAACTCGACGGCCTCCTGTTGCGCCACCATCGTAATCTCGTCGTCACGTCTTCCCTTGTACTCCAGTTCGCCTGTTTTCAGGCCGCGATCCCCGATCACGATCCGGTGTGGAATACCGATCAGTTCAAGATCGGCAAACTTGACGCCGGGGCGCTCGTCACGATCATCCAGCAGTACTTCGACACCCATTTCATTGAAGGCGTTATAGAGACGCTCGGCCTCGTCGCGAACGGCCTGCGACTTGTGCGCATTCATGGGTACCAGCGCCACCTGATAGGGCGCCAGACTGGCGGGCAGGGTGATGCCGCGCTCATCATGATTCTGCTCGATGGCGGCAGCCACGACGCGGCTGACGCCGATGCCATAACATCCCATCTGCAGCGGTACGTTGGCTCCGTTTTCATCGAGAACGGTGGCGCCCAGCGCCTCGGAGTACTTCGTACCGAGCTGGAAGACGTGCCCGACTTCAATGCCGCGCGCGATCGAGAGCGTGCCCTGGCCATCCGGTGACGGATCGCCGGCCACGACATCGCGAATGTCGGCGACCATCGGCAGCGGCAGATCGCGCTCCCAGTTGATGCCAAAAAGATGCTTGTCATCACGGTTGGCGCCGGCCCCGAAGTCACTCATGACCGCGACACTGCGATCAATGATCAACGGTATTTCAAGCCCGACCGGCCCGAGTGATCCGGGACCTGCGCCGACGGCCTGACGAATTTCTTCTTCATTGGCCATGGTCAGCGGTGACGCCACCTGATATAGATGCAGCGCCTTGACCTCGTTGAGCTGATGGTCACCGCGTACCATCAGCGCGACCAGCCCGCCCTCGGTGCCATGCACGATCAGCGTCTTGACGGTCTTTTCAATCGGCAGCCCGTGCTTTTCCACCAGTGCTGCAATGGTTTTGACATTCGGTGTATCGACCTCTCGCATGCTTTCTTGAGGGGCCGCCCGTTCCTGGCGATCAGGCAGTGCCTCGGCCTTTTCGATATTGGCGGCGTAATCAGAGCCCGTTGAAAAGATCACGGCATCTTCACCCGAGTCGGCCAGCACGTGAAATTCATGCGAAGCGCTACCGCCAATCTCGCCGTTGTCGGCCTGGACAGCACGAAAATCGAGCCCCAGACGATTGAAAACGCGAATGTAGGCGTCATACATTTTTTGATAGGAGGCGGCCATCGCTTCCTGACTGACATCGAACGAGTAGGCATCCTTCATCAGGAACTCGCGCGCGCGCATGACACCAAAACGGGGCCGCGTTTCATCACGAAACTTGGTCTGGATCTGATAGAAATTGCATGGCAGCTGGCGGTAGGAGCGCACCTCATTGCGTACCATATCGGTAATGACCTCCTCATGGGTGGGGCCATAGCAGAACTCGCGATCATGGCGGTCACGAAGACGAAGCAGCAGGTTGCCGTATTTGTCCCAGCGGCCTGACTCCTGCCAGAGCTCGGCGGGCTGCACGGCAGGCATCAATACTTCCTGCGCGCCGGCACGGTCCATCTCCTCGCGCACGATCTGCTCGACCTTTCGTAGCGTTCGCAGCCCCAGCGGCAGCCAGGTATAAAGGCCCGAGGCCAGTTTTCGAATCATGCCGGCACGCAGCATCAGTTGATGACTGACAACTTCAGCGTTGGCGGGCGTTTCCTTGAGCGTGGATAGCAGCAGTTGACTGGCGCGCATGAACCGAATGTTTCCCTTGAGCCGGATGAAATGAACCGCATTGTACGAGCATTCGTTGCCTGTCGGCAAAATGCGTTTCCCGTAGCCGGCAATGATGGTATGTGTTCATTAGCGCTGCACGCCTAGAGGGGACAGCGATTGTCATCAATTGATAACAGGCAGGAGGCATTATGCAACGTCGATGGGCTGGCGTGGTGACGGCCGTGCTGATACTGATGGTATCGGGCTGTGCAGGGAGAGATGATACGGAGTTTGTCTGGCAGTCACCAAGGGTCAACGATCAGGGGACTCAGGCAGGGCAGAGAGCCTGCATGCCCGGGCCCGACGGCCCCAGCAGCTGTAACCGTTGAGAAGGACAGCATAAAAAACGGCACCCGAGGGTGCCGTTTTTTCAGAGCTGTCGAAGGGAATCGATCAGAACTGTACGCCAACGGATGCCATGGCAGCGTCAATGCGGTAGTCGCTGTCCATGTCGTAGCGCGTGTACTCAGCACGTGCGAAGACCGGGATGGTTTCAAACTGGTACTTGAGGCCTAGACCGTAAACCGGGTCTGTACCGTACTGGTTGCTGGCCGGACCTTCCTGCGCATTGGCCTTCCAGTAGGCAGCGCCAACACGTGCGTAGCCGGAAACACCATAGAACAGGGGCAGCTCGCCGATGGCGCTCAGGCTGTAGGCCTTGGTCTGATAACGGCCATTGCCCTGGTCAGTCGCGTAATCAATGTCACCGAGATCGGCATAGTTGATTTCGGTGGAGAACCAGTCGTTGAACTTGTAACCAACGAAAGCGCTCTGAGCAGTGTCGTTGTTGTCAGTGATGCGATCGCCTGACAGATCGCCACTGCTGAAGCTGCCAACATCAGCATCGTGGACCTGGGCACTACCAACACCAACACCGGAGTAGATGCCGGTGCTGGTATCAGCCATCGCCATCGGGGCAACTGCCAGAGAGGAGGCGAACAGCGGTGCAGCAAACAGTGCGAATTTTTTCATGATGATCTCCTTGCATGAAACCTTTATTGACGGGAGCGTTCCTGCTCCACGATCAAACTTGATTCGATGAGCTGTTATTACTCGAACAGTGTTTTCAAAAACATTTTTAGCATGAGAATCGGTTCACGTAAAGATTAGAATGCATCAACCTGCTCTATGAGGTGGTTTGCAAAAATCTCTTAACGAGAAGGGATGCTAGTATAGCAACAGTCTGTATTTTCGACCTGTACCGACAATTATTTAGTGTTTCACTAGTGTGATGGTGGGGCAGTCGCCCCTTTCACCAGTACAATCCCTGTCCTTCTATCATGCTCTCAACATGATCACGCACATCTTCATGTTTTCTATCTGGTTTTGATATGTCCCACGAATTGATGCCTTCCGAACTGCTTGATTTTCTGCCTTGCCGTACCCCCCAGCGCTGGGTGGAAGCGGCGCTGGGCAACGAACGTCTTTTAATGATCGATCACGCCCAGTGTGAAAAAAAGGCCGCTTCGACGGCCATGAGCCTCATGTATCGCTACACAAGTCGTGCGGACCTTTTAACGAAAATGTCTCAATTGGCGCGTGAGGAGCTTCTTCATTTTGAGCAGGTGGTGACACTGATGCGTGAGCGTGGCATCGCTTATGAACACGTGTCGGCCTCACGCTATGCGCAGGGGCTGCGTGAACACGTTCGGGAGCAGGAGCCCGTGAGGCTGGTCGATGTGCTGATCGTGGGCGCCTATATAGAGGCGCGTTCCTGCGAGCGTTTTGCCTGTCTGATTCCTCACCTTGATGACACGCTTGCGAAATTTTATCGCAGCCTGGTGAAATCCGAAGGGCGGCATTTTGAAGATTACCTGGAGCTGGCCGCGCAGTATGCTGATGAGCCCATCGATGCACGGGTGGCCTTTTTCGGAGAGGTCGAAAGATCGCTGATCGAGTCACCTGATCCAGAATTTCGCTTTCACAGCGGTGTCCCGGTCGCAGCGTGACGGGCGTACCTGTAAACGAGCTCGGTGACAGGACGCCCCGATTCGGGGCGTCGGAAGTCATCAGTGATAAGGCAGTTCCGACAGGCTGAAATGCTCCAGTGTCAGGGTTATGCCATCCAGACGCACTTCCCAGCCTTCGTCTCGTTCATGGTCCCAGTCGCCGAGGACATAGCGCTTGGCAACCTCGTCACCGTGCAGGCGAAAATCATGCACATCAGGGCGATGGGTATGGCCATGAATCAGCGTACGAACATGGCACTGCTCCATGATCTCTTCCACGGCCTCCTGACTGACATCCATGATGTCATCGGATTTGCTGCCGTTGGCACTGCCGGAGCCTTCACGCATGCGATCTGCCAGTTGACGGCGCTGCTCTATGGGCATTGCCAGCGTCTGCTGCTGCCACTGCGGATCGCGCGTCATGGCGCGAAACTGCATGTACTCACCGTCCTGGGTGCAAAGACTGTCGCCATGCATCAAAAGGGCAGGAACATCCTTGTCGATGGTAATGATGGCGGGATCGTCGACCAGTATGGCACCGGTGAGCTCGGCGAAGCGCTCACCCAGCAGGAAGTCGCGATTGCCATGCATGACATAAAGGTGTCTGCCGCCGTCACTGAAACGACGCAGGGCCTCGATCACCTCTTGTTCGAAGTCATCGATGGCATCATCGCCGATCCAGCTTTCAAAGAGATCGCCCATGATGTAGAGCGCATCAGCATCCCGGGCGCGATACTCCAGATAGTTCAAAAACGCCCGGGTCAACTCGGGGGTGTCCTGCTGTAAATGCAGATCGGCAATAAACAGTGTCGTCATGACCTCTCCTGCTTGAAGGGCGCAGTATCTTGCTGCGCCTGAAACATTATTGTTCAGCGATCAGGCGTCAACCAGACGAGCAGACTCGATCACGACATCTTCGGCGGGGACGTCGGCATGCCCATGACGCCGTGTGGTGGCCACGCCCTTGATGCTCTCTACAACATCCATGCCGTCAACGACACGACCAAACACACAGTAGCCCCAGCCCTGAGGGGTGGTAGAGGTGTGGTTCAGGAAATCGTTGTCAGCCACGTTGATGAAAAACTGTGCCGTCGCCGAGTGAGGGTCGCCGGTGCGGGCCATGGCAAGATGGCCGCGGCTGTTCTTGAGACCATTATTGGCTTCATTGTTGATGGGCTCGTGAACCGGCTTCTGGTTGAATTGAGTATCAAACCCGCCGCCCTGCACCATGAAGCCGTCGATCACACGATGGAAAAGCGTGTTGTCATAGTGGCCTTCCCTGACGTAGCGCTCAAAGTTGGCAGCCGTCTGCGGCGCAGACTCGTGGAAAAGCTCGATCTTGATCTCGCCGGCGCTGGTGGAAAAAATAATCATGAAAAACTCTCTGAAAGACAACAAAAGGACAGCTTCAGGGAAGCTACGCAAGAGTGGTGCGTACCGATCTGCTGACCACTCATGACGTCGGGACTGATACCTGCATGGCATGGTCCCGGGCGCTCACGCTATAATAGCGGCTTTATTCGGGCAGGCGAAACCGCGCCTGCCGGTATCCGCCGTCAACAAGGTCTGATCACGCCCCATGAGCTCAGAAAGCACCAGCGCACCGAATTTCATTCGTACACAGATTCGTGAAGAGATCGAGCAGGGGCGCGTTGATACTATCGTGACGCGCTTTCCGCCCGAACCGAATGGCTTTTTGCACATCGGTCACGCCAAATCGATATGTCTCAATTTTGGCCTTGCCGAACAGCTCGGTGGGCAGTGTCATCTGCGCTTTGACGATACCAATCCCGCCAGGGAAGAGCAGGTCTATATCGATGCCATTCGTGAAGACATCGAATGGCTCGGCTTCCAGTGGAGCGGTGAGATTCGTTATGCCTCAAGCTATTTTGACCAGCTTCATGAATGGGCTTGCCAGCTGATTCGCGATGGCCTGGCCTATGTGGATGATCTTGATGCCGAACAGATGCGTGAGTACCGTGGCACGCTGACCGAACCCGGCCGTCCCAGCCCATGGCGCGATCGTAGCGTTGAAGAAAATCTGGCCCTGTTCGAGGGCATGAGAAACGGCGAGTTCGCAGAGGGTGAAAAGGTGCTGCGGGCCAAGATTGATATGGCCTCGCCCAATATCAATCTGCGAGATCCCACCCTGTATCGCATTCGCCATGCCGCGCACCATCAAAGCGGGGACAAGTGGAAGATCTATCCCTCCTATGACTTCACGCATGGCCAGTCCGATGCCATCGAGGGAATCACGCACTCCATCTGTACGCTCGAGTTTGAAGACCATCGCCCGCTCTACAACTGGTTTCTGGATAACCTGCCGGTGCCGGCACGCCCAAGGCAGATTGAATTCGCGCGTCTCAATCTGAATTATACCGTTACCTCCAAACGTAAATTAAAGCTGTTGGTAGATCAGGGTGTGGTAGACGGCTGGGACGACCCGCGAATGCCGACTATTTCGGGGATGCGGCGTCGCGGCTATACCCCGGCCTCCATCCGCAAGTTCTGCGATATGGTAGGCGTTTCCCGCGCCTCGGGCGTTGTCGATATCCAGATGCTTTATCACGCCATTCGTTCGGATCTTGAAGACAACGCGCCACGCGCGATGTGTGTCATGAAGCCGCTCAAGGTGGTATTGACCAACCTCCCTGATGACCATGAGGAGATTTTCGAGGTGGCAGGGCATCCGGCACGTGAAGACATGGCAGTGCGTCAGCTGCCGCTCAACCGCGAAATCTGGATCGATCAGGAAGACTTCATGGAAGAGCCGCCGAAGAAGTTCTTCCGCCTGGCACCCGGCAAGGAAGTACGTCTTCGCAATGCCTATGTCATTTGTTGCGATGAGGTGATCAAAAACGAGCAGGGCGAGGTAGAAGCGCTGCACTGTAGCGTTGATCTGGAAACGCTGGGCCAGAATCCGGAAGGTCGCAAGGTGAAAGGGGTCATTCACTGGGTCAGCGCCCGTCACGGTGTTGATGTCGAGGTGCGCAACTACGACAACCTGTTTCAGGTCGAGGCACCGGATCGGGACAAGGACGTCGATTTTCTGGAGCATCTCAATGCACAGTCACTCGAGGTAGTTCACGGCATCGGTGAGCCCTCATTGGCACAGGCTGGCGCCGAGCAGCGTTTCCAGTTTGAACGTGTCGGCTATTTCTGTGCCGATCGCCATGATCACGGCGCAGGTCGTCTGGTCTTCAATCGTACGGTCAGCCTCAAGGATGGCTGGGCAAAGGCGCAGAACAAGGCAAATTGAAGGGGGTATCCGCGTGCAGATTTACAACACCCTGACCCGTCAGAAAGAAGCCTTTGCGCCTGCTGATGCCGACAACGTACGCATGTATGTCTGTGGCATGACGGTATATGACTACTGCCATCTGGGCCATGCAAGAATGCTGGTGGCATTTGATGTCATTACCCGATGGCTGCGTGCCAGTGGCTATGGTCTTACCTATGTGCGCAACATTACCGACGTCGATGACAAGATTCTGGTCCGGGCTCGGGAAAACGACGAATCCATCGATGCGCTGACAAATCGAATGATTGATGCCATGCATGAAGATGAGCGTCGACTGGGCGTACTGGCACCGGATCAGGAGCCGCGTGCCACGGGTCATATCGATGACATCATCGTCATGATCAAGACGCTGATCGAGCGCGACTATGCCTATCAGGCCGATAACGGTGATGTGTTCTATCGAGTCCGCCGTTTTGAACACTATGGCGCGCTCAATAATCGCAATCCTGATGAGATGCGCTCCGGCGCCCGTGTCGATATCGATCAGGCCAAGGAAGATCCGCTGGACTTCGTGCTCTGGAAAAGTGCCACCCCCGGAGAAGCCAGCTGGCCATCCCCCTGGGGTGAGGGCCGACCGGGCTGGCATATTGAATGCTCTGCGATGTCGACATGCTGTCTGGGCAATACCTTCGATATCCATGGGGGGGGGCCGGATCTGGCCTTTCCCCATCACGAAAACGAGATTGCCCAGAGCGAGGCGGCCACGGGCCAGAAGTACGTCAATACCTGGATGCATGCCGGTGCCCTGCGAGTCGATAACGAAAAGATGTCCAAGTCGCTGGGCAATTTTTTCACGGTCCGTGATGTACTAACCGAGCATGACCCCGAGGTAGTGCGCTATCTGCTCGTCGCCAGCCATTATCGCAGCGCCATCAATTACGCCCCTGACACGCTCAAGGATGCCAGGCGGTCACTGGAGCGATTCTACAACGCGCTGGAAGGCATCGAGGTCGTTGAAGGTGAGGTCAGCGATGAGTTTGCAGAACGCTTTGCCCGTGCCATGGACGATGACTTCAACACGCCCGAGGCGCTGGCGGTCATGTTCGAGATGGCGCGCGAAATCAATCGCCATCGCGATGATGTCGCGCGTGCCGGTGCGCTGGCGCACGAGCTCATCCGGCTTGGCAATATGCTGGGGCTTCTTGAGCGCTCGCCGAGTGACTTCCTGCAGGGAGCCCAGTCCGGCATTGATGATGAGGAAATCGCGCGGCAGATCGAGGCGAGAAATGCAGCGCGCCGGGCCCGCGATTTTGCCGAGGCTGATCGCATTCGTGATGCGCTGGCAGCACAGGGCATCATTCTCAAGGACAGCCGTGGGGGGACAACCTGGGTAAGCGAAAACCACTAGTTTTTACGCGCTGTTCCACGCAAATGTGCTATTGGTACAAAAAAGGCCCCGCCATTGGCGGGGCCTTGTCATATCCGGAATGCCGGCACGAAACCGCTTTTCTCAGCTATTGTCGTGCAGGTCGGCAGCCATCAGCGTATTTTCGAGCAGTGAAGCCACGGTCATTGGCCCCACACCGCCTGGCACCGGTGTGATGTGAGAAGCGCGTTTTTTGGCGCCCTCGAACTCCACATCGCCGGTCAACTTGCCCTCGGCGGTACGATTAATGCCGACATCGATGACGATGGCGCCTGGGCGAATCCATTCACTCTTGACCAGTCCCGGATTACCCACGGCCACGATCAGCAGCTCTGCGCTCTCAACGTGTTTTTGAAGATCGCGCGTAAAGCGATGGCACACGGTAATGGTGCAGCCTGCCAGCAGCAGCTCGAGGGCCATCGGACGGCCAACAATGTTGGATGCGCCAACAATGGTGGCTGTCATGCCGCGAACATCAAGTTGATGCTCATTGAGCAGTGTCATGACGCCCATGGGCGTACACGGGCGCAGGGTAGGCATGCGCTGTGCCAGACGGCCAAGGTTGTAGGGATGAAAACCATCGATGTCCTTGTGCGGATGAATGCGCTCAAGCAGGGGGCGTGCATCCAGGTGGCCGGGCAGGGGCAGCTGCAATAAAATGCCATCCACGCTGGTATCCGCGTTCAGCTGATCGATCAGCGCTTCCAGCGTTTGCTGTGAGGTATCCGTCGGCAGCTGATGCTGAAAGGAAAGGATACCGGCCTGTTCACAGGCACGATGCTTGTTACGTACATAAACTTCCGATGCAGCGTCCTCGCCCACCAGTACCACGGCCAGGCCCGGCACTCTCTTGCCCTCACGGTGACGTTCGGCTACCTGTTGGGTAACCCTTTCACGCACCTTCTGTGCCGTGGCCTTGCCGTCAATCAACTGTGCACTCATCTGTATTCTGTCCTGGTGACGATTCAAGCGAGCTTCGCTCATTAGTGGCGCAATTGTCGCATCCCGCCGGGTGCAGTCAATGAATGTTCTTTTCACGGCCGAGGAAAGGCAGGAGCGCAGCCCATGACAAGTTATGCTTGACCCGTCGCGCTTATCAGGTAGAATGCGCCTCGCATTGGCAGCGGCCTCGGCAGAGGTGCTGGCGTATCGGGGTATAGCGCAGTCTGGTAGCGCGCCTGCTTTGGGAGCAGGATGTCGGGGGTTCAAATCCCTCTACCCCGACCAACTTCTTGATTTTGATAAGTATTTTAAAATTGAGGGTTGACAGCAAAAGTCACGGTCAATAGAATGCGCCCATAGCTCAACCGGATAGAGCAACGGCCTTCTAAGCCGTAGGTTGCAGGTTCGAATCCTGCTGGGCGCGCCAACAATGCTTGGCTTGCGTAACCGGTAAAAGATAGTGGTGGATGTAGCTCAGTGGTAGAGCCCCGGATTGTGGTTCCGGTGGTCGTGGGTTCGATACCCATCATCCACCCCATTATTTTGAAAGCACTGATGATTGTCAGTGCTTGAAGTTAAAATGGTGGGTGTAGCTCAGTGGTAGAGCCCCGGATTGTGGTTCCGGTGGTCGTGGGTTCGATCCCCATCATCCACCCCATTATTTTTAAGCGCTGATTATTGTCAGTGCTTGCATTAAAAGGGCGGCCCGACAGGGTCGCCCTTTTTGCTTTGCATATCAGCTGTCGGTACTCGGTCCAGTAATGACTGGTTCTTTGGTTTCCCGAGTGCAAAGAAATTCCGATTTTCCCCTTGAAATCGTATTAATCGGTGCCAATTAAGGCTTCGAGCTTGCCAGTATCTGATGGGGTTCTTAAAATCTGCGCCCTTGAGTTTTTTATTTCGAACACGCCACCTGAGTGGGTAGAGGATCATTCATGCAAGTTTCAGTCGAAACGACTTCACCGATCGAGCGTCGCGTAACCGTCCAGGTCCCGGCTCAAGAAGTGGATAACAATGTCGATGAGCGACTCAAGGATACCGCTCGTCGTGTACGCTTGGATGGTTTCCGTTCAGGACGCGTTCCCATGAGCGTTGTTCGCCAGCGTTTTGGCCGCGATGTACGCAACGAAGTCGTTGATGAAGTGATGCGCCAGCATTATGTCCGCGCCATCACCGAAAACGAGCTTAACCCGGCGGGCCATCCTTCGCTGGAAGCCACGGTCAACGAAGAAGGCAAGGATCTCGAGTTTGTCGCGACTCTGGAAGTTTATCCTTCCATCGAGCTGACACTGCCTGAAGACGAGCAGATCGAGCGTCCTCAAGCCGAGATCACGGATGCCGATATCGATGAGATGATCGATACGCTGCGCAAGCAGAATGCTCAGTGGAATGACGTTGAGCGCGCTGCAGCTGATGGTGACCAGGTCACTATCGATTTCGAGGGTTTCCTCGGTGATGAAGCCTTTGAAGGCGGCAGCGCTGAAGGTCATCAGCTGGTGCTGGGTTCCAACAGCTTTATCCCGGGTTTTGAAGAGCAGCTGGTAGGCGTTCAGGCCGGTGAAGAGCGTGAAGTTACGGTAACCTTCCCTGAAGATTATCAGGCTGAACATCTGGCCGGTCAGGAGGCGCGTTTCAAGACCACGACGCACAAGGTGCAGGCGCAGGAACTTCCTGAAATCGACAGTGAGTTCATGTCGCGCTTTGGTGTTGAAGACGGTGACAACGACAGCTTCCGCGCCGAAGTACGCAACAACATGCAGCGCGAGCTGGACAATGCAATCGACAACCGCGTGCGTCAGCAGTTGATTGATGCGCTGAAATCGCGCAATGAAGTATCGGTCCCCAGCTCTCTTATTTCTCAGGAAGTCGAGGGCCTCAAGCGCCAGGCGGCACGGCAGTTCGGCCTGGGTGAGGATTTCGATGTTTCTCAGCTGCCCGATGAGCTGTTTGCCGAACAGGCTCGTGGCCGCGTTGAAGTCGGTCTGCTGCTGGCAGAGGTTGTCAGTCACTTCGAACTGGATGCGGATGACGATGAGATCCGTGCCTTTATCGAAGAGCAGGCCGGCCAGTTCGAACAGCCCGAGCAGGTTGTCGAGCAGTATATGGGCAACGAGCAGATGAAAAATCAGGTGAAGTCTGCTGTGCTTGAACGCAAGGCTATCGATAGGCTGCTGGACAAGGCCAGCGTCGTTGAAACGCCCATGAGTTATCAGGAAGCACTTCAGGCCGCACAGCAGCAGGATGCTGACGAAGCCGAAGAAACTGAATAGCAGGCCGGCTGATATCTGGCATTACAGCCATACCGAGGCTGGCAGTCAGGACCCGGCGAAAGCCGGGTTCTATCATTGGCCCACATCACTGTAAGGTTGCTACATGAGAAGCGAGTCTGATATTACCAATGCTGGTGGGCTGGTCCCCATGGTGGTGGAGCAGAACGCACGTGGCGAGCGGTCCTACGACATCTATTCGCGCCTGCTGAAAGAACGTGTCATTTTTCTGGTCGGCCCGGTCGAAGACTACAGCGCCAATCTGATCGTGGCGCAGCTGCTCTTTCTGGAGTCAGAGAATCCTGACAAGGATATCCATCTTTATATCAATTCTCCGGGCGGTTCAGTGACTGCTGGCATGTCGATCTATGACACCATGCAGTTTATCAAGCCCAATGTTTCAACGGTCTGCATCGGTCAGGCGGCCAGCATGGGTGCACTGCTGTTGGCAGGTGGTGCAGAAGGCAAGCGTTACTGCCTGCCGCATTCCCGCATGATGATTCACCAGCCGCTTGGTGGCTTCCAGGGCCAGGCCAGTGACATCGAAATCCATACACGTGAAATTCTGACGATTCGGCAGCGCCTGAACGAAATTCTGGCGCATCATACCGGACAGGATCTCGAGAAGATTGCCCGCGATACTGATCGCGACAACTTCATGAATGGCGAGCAGGCCGTCGAGTACGGGCTGATCGATGCAACGCTGGCGCATCGCCCGGTATCCTGATAGCGTTGATTCAGAGTTTGACCATGATGGCGTGCCACTGCGCCGCTATCTTCAAGAGGTACGCGAATGGCTGACGGCAAAGGCAAGGACGAAGGCGGCAAGCTGCTGTATTGCTCATTTTGTGGCAAGAATCAAAATGAAGTGCGCAAGCTGATCGCTGGACCCTCTGTTTACATCTGCGATGAATGTGTTGATCTATGCAACGACATCATTCGCGAAGAGGTCGTGGAGTCCGAAGCGTCTTCCGACGACGAGCGTCTTCCTGCTCCGCGGGAAATTCGCAACACGCTTGATGATTATGTAATCGGTCAGGATCGCGCCAAGATGGTGCTCTCCGTCGCTGTTTATAATCACTACAAGCGTTTGAAAGTAGGGCAGCACAAGGGCGATGACCGGGTCGAGCTTGGCAAGAGTAATATTCTGCTGATTGGTCCTACCGGTAGCGGTAAAACGTTGCTGGCAGAAACCATGGCTCGTCTGCTCAATGTGCCCTTTACCATTGCTGACGCTACTACGCTGACAGAAGCTGGGTATGTGGGTGAAGATGTCGAAAACATCATCCAGAAACTTCTGCAGAAATGCGATTATGACGTAGAGAAGGCTCAGCGCGGCATCGTCTATATCGATGAAATCGACAAAATTTCGCGTAAATCGGACAATCCGTCCATCACGCGCGACGTGTCGGGCGAAGGCGTACAGCAGGCGCTTCTCAAGCTGATCGAGGGCACTACGGCTTCTGTACCTCCGCAGGGAGGGCGCAAGCATCCTCAGCAGGAATTTCTGCAGGTCGATACCGGCAATATCCTGTTTATTGTGGGTGGCGCCTTTGCCGGACTGGACAAGGTCATCAGTGATCGTGCCGAGCGTGGCGGCATCGGATTCAACGCTGTCGTCAAGAGCAAGGATACCAACAAGGGTGTCGGCGATATCCTGGCCAGCGTAGAGCCCGAGGACCTTGTCAAGTATGGTCTCATCCCCGAGTTTGTTGGTCGTCTGCCTGTTATTGCGACGCTCAATGAGCTTGATGAGCAGGCACTGATCCAGATCCTTACCGAGCCCAAGAACTCTCTTATACGCCAGTATGTGCGTCTTTTTGAGATGGAAGGCGTTGAGCTGGATTTCCGTGAAGATGCGCTCAGGGCTGTTGCCCACAAGGCCATCGTAAGAAGAGCAGGCGCTCGCGGGCTTCGTTCGATACTGGAATCCGTGTTACTGGATACCATGTATGAAATCCCCTCCGCCGAGAATGTTGTCAAGGTGGTCATTGATGAGACTGTCATCAATGGTGACAGCAAGCCATTGCTGATCTATGCCAACCAGCAGGAAAGCAAGCTGGTCGTTGGCGACGATCGATAGTCGGTAAGCTGATGGTTGATCGGGGGGGCCGTCATGGCCCCCCAGTCATATCAGACTCCTGCCTGATAAACGGTTGTATTTCCGGCCGTCATCCCCATATTGATGCCATCAAAGTCGCTTCCTGCGGCCCACACACAAGATTCGAGGTTGTCTGCGATGGAGCGTAACCCCGCACAGACGTTAAACATACCCCTGTTGCCACTGCGAGACGTTGTCGTTTATCCGCAGATGGTCATACCGCTGTTCGTGGGTCGCGAGAAATCGATTCGTGCCCTCGAAGCGGCCATGGAATCGGATAAGCAGGTGTTGCTGGTCGCTCAGCGTGACGCTGGTCAGGACAATCCCGAGGTCGAGGATCTGTTCGATATCGGAACGATTGCCAGCATCATGCAACTGCTCCGCCTGCCGGATGGCACTGTCAAGGTTCTCATTGAAGGCAGTTCCAGGGCTGATATCGCCCAGATCGATGATGATGACAGTGAAAATGGCTATCCGACAGCCAGTGTTACTCTGAGGGAGAGTGAGCCTCTGAGTGAACGCGAACAGGAATCACTCGTGCGCGTTCTGCTGGATCAATTCGAGCAGTATGTGAAGCTGTCACGCAAGGTACCCAACGAGGTATTGAGCTCGCTTCAGGGCATTGAAGATGCCAGCCGGCTGGTCGATACCGTCAGTGCCCACCTGTCTCTCGAGATTGGCGACAAGCAGTCACTGCTTGAGATGGACAAGGTTCGCGATCGCGTCGAGCATCTGATGACGCTGATCGAATCCGAGATTGATCTGCTGCAGGTAGAAAAGCGCATTCGCTCCAGAGTCAAGGAGCAGATGGAGAAGTCCCAGCGTGAGTACTACCTCAACGAGCAGATGAAAGCCATCCAGAAAGAAATGGGTGAGCTTGAGAATACGCCCAATGAGGCGGATCAGTACGAACAGAAGATTGCTGAATCCGGCATGTCGGCTGAGGCCGAGGAAAAGGCCCGTCAGGAGCTGAACAAGCTCAAGATGATGGCGCCGGCTTCTGCCGAAGCAACGGTTGTACGTTCCTATCTTGACTGGATGCTGGCTGTCCCGTGGAAGAAGCGCACGCGCGTTCGCCACGACATCAGTCATGCCGAACAGGTTCTGGAAGAAGACCACTATGGGCTTGAAGAGGTCAAGGAGCGTATCCTTGATTATCTCGCCGTGCAAAAGCGTGTGCGCAAGCTCAAGGGACCGGTGCTGTGCCTGGTTGGCCCGCCCGGGGTGGGCAAGACATCACTGGGCCAGTCCATTGCGCGTGCTACCAATCGCAAATACACGCGCCTGGCACTGGGCGGCGTGCGTGACGAATCAGAAATTCGCGGCCATCGCCGCACCTATATTGGTTCCATGCCCGGCAAGCTTTTGCAGCGCATGAGCAAGACCGGTGTACGCAATCCGCTCTTCCTGCTGGATGAAATTGACAAGGTAGGGATGGATCATCGGGGCGATCCTTCTTCCGCGCTGCTTGAAGTGCTGGATCCCGAGCAGAATGACAAGTTCAGCGATCACTATCTGGAACTTGACTACGACCTTTCGGATGTCATGTTCATTTGTACCGCGAATTCCATGAACATTCCCGGTCCGCTTCTGGACCGTATGGAAGTGATCCGGATTCCGGGCTATACGGAAGACGAGAAGCTGGGCATCGCCAGGCGTTATCTGGCGCCGAAGCAGCTCAAGGCCAACGGTCTGAAAAAGGATGAGCTGGTCCTGACAGATGACGCACTGCTTGAGTTGATCCGATACTATACGCGCGAGGCTGGCGTTCGCGAGCTCGAGCGTCAGATTGCCAAGGTGGCACGCAAAGTACTGCGCGAGCGCATTGGCAACGAAGCTTCACAGGGCAAGGGTGCTGCTACCCAGCATCTGGAAGCCACTGATGTTGAGCGTTATGCTGGCGTCAGGCGTTTCAGCTATGGTCTGGCTGATCAGGCCCATCAGGTCGGTCGAGTGACCGGGCTGGCATGGACTTCCGTTGGCGGTGAAATTCTCAATATTGAATCGGTTGTCACCCCCGGAAAGGGCCGTATTAACAAGACCG
The DNA here is from genome assembly GCF_003385845.1 of Kushneria indalinina DSM 14324. Taxonomy (GTDB): domain Bacteria; phylum Pseudomonadota; class Gammaproteobacteria; order Pseudomonadales; family Halomonadaceae; genus Kushneria; species Kushneria indalinina. The sequence continues at coordinate 869,935 of NZ_QRDJ01000006.1, forward strand.
GCTCTCTGGGCGATGTGATGAAGGAGTCGGTCAGTGCCGCGCATACGGTCGTGCGTTCACGTGCAGCCCTGCTCGGGATCGATCCGGAGCGGTTCGAGAAGGAAGATCTTCATATCCACGTGCCCGAAGGGGCCACGCCCAAGGATGGCCCCAGCGCCGGTGTCGCCATGGTAACGGCAATGGTGTCGGCCTATACCAATCAGGCCGTACGTGCTGATGTTGCCATGACAGGTGAAGTCAACCTGCGCGGTGAAGTCATGCCGATCGGGGGGCTCAAGGAGAAATTGCTGGCTGCCCGGCGCGGTGGTATAAAGATTGCCCTGATACCGGAAGAAAATCGCCGCGATCTCAAGGAAGTTCCTGATACCATCAAGGATGCACTTGATATTCGACCGGTGCGCTGGATCGACGAAGTTCTTGATATTGCTCTGGTACAAAAGGGCGATGATGATTTTGAAGATACGCGGATAGAAGAAAAAAATACTTCGCAGGCGTCTGTAAATACTCATTAGGATTATTTTTGAATAATGTCGGCCAACAAAGCCTGAAATGACGGGCTTTGTTGCCAACATTGCTTGACGGTATTTATGGTCGTTGATATAAAATGCGGCTCGTTATGATTGCGTATGCTGTTCGATTGCCGCGCTTAATCCTAGCAACGATTGTTATAGTCAAGGGGTGAAGAGTGAATAAATCCGAGCTGATTGAGGCTATTGCTGCTTCTGCAGATATTCCAAAGGCAGCGGCTGGTCGGGCTCTCGATGCCATGATCGATTCCGTTACCGATAGCCTTAAGCAGGGTGATTCCGTAGCACTGGTAGGTTTCGGAACATTCAGCATCAAGGAGCGGGCTGCACGTACCGGTCGTAACCCGCAGACTGGCAAGACCATTGAAATCAGCGCTGCCAACGTGCCCAGCTTCAAGGCCGGCAAGGCGCTGAAGGACGCTGTCAACTGATAGCGGTGTTACTGCATTGGAAGGCGTGTATTCAGGTGTCTTCCCTGTATGAGATAAACGCATCGTGAAAACGGTGCGTTTTTTTGTGTGCAACCCCCGGCTGGAAGGACCTTCAGTCAGATACCGGCTTATAGCGTGTCGGTTTGTGCCATGTATCGTTATAATCCTTCGCCAATCCCATTTATCATCCATCAATTTCAAGGGCCTGCTGCATGCTGCAAAAGATCAGAGATCGGGCACAGGGCTGGATCGCCAGAATAATAGTGGCTCTGATCGCGCTGACATTTACGCTATTTGGCGCAGAATCGTTGCTGAGCTATTTCAACGGTAGTCAGCGTGACGAAGCTGCTTCCGTCAACGGCGAGACAATCAGTCGTCAGACCCTGGATATCGAGGTTCAGCGAGCCGTACGCTCCGGCCGTGTGCCTCCTGACCAGCAAAACGAAGCGCGACGCGCCATTCTGGACTCCCTGATCACCCGTACGGCCATGGAGCAGTACGCACGTGATGGCGGGATGAGCTTTTCGGATCAGCAGGTGGACCAGCTTCTGGTCAATCGTCAGGAATTCCAGGACAGCAACGGTCACTTTTCTGCCGAGCTTTTCCAGAGAAGACTGGGGAGTGCCGGCTACACCGCCGATGAGTTTCGCCGCCAGCTACAGGAAGACATGCTGACCCAGCAGCTCCAGAACGGACTGATTGCAGGGACTTTCCTGCTGCCTTCGGAAACACGGCGTCTGGCAGAGCTTCGCTATCAGCAGCGCGATTTTCGCTATGCCACGCTGGACGAGGACGCCCTCGAGCAGCCGGTAAGCGTCAGTGATGACGAGGTGCAGGCGTGGTATGACGCGCACAAGGAAGCTTATCAGCGTCCTGAAGAGGTCAGACTCGAGTATGTCGTGCTCGATCGCAGTCAGCTGACCGAGGATGATCAGTCCGTTGACGAACAGCAGCTTCGGCAGCGCTACGAACAGCGTCGCGCCACCGCGCCTCGTGAAGTGTCAGATATTGTGGTCACCTTTGGTGACGATCGTACGCGTGAGGAGGCGCAGGCGCGCGTCGATGAGGTTGAAGCGCGTCTGCAGGACGGTGAAGATTTTGCCGCTTTGGCAAAACAGTACTCCGATGACCCCTCCAGCGCCGATCGGGGCGGCCGGATGGGGGCGGTCAGCGAAGGCATCTTTGGTCAGCCCTTTGATGAGGCCGTCTCTTCCATGTCGCCGGGTGAAGTATCGCAGGGTGTGGAAAGTGACGGCGTCTTCCATGTCATCCGTGTCGACAATATTGATATCGACAGTTTCGATGAGATGCGTGATGAACTGGCCAGCGAGCTTCGACAGGCGCAGCGTGACGAGCGTTTTCAGCAGCTTGCCCAGCAGCTCAGTGACGAAAGCTTTTCGGCTGACGATCTTGAAAGTGTGGCCGATCGCCTGAATCTGCCGCTGCAGCGCACGGACTGGGTATCACGCAATGATCAGTTCGAAGGTGATAATGCCGTACTGGGTGAAGCCGGGGTCATGGACGCTGCCTTCAGTGATGATGTCCTCAACAATGGCTACAACAGTGAACCTGTCGAGCTGGGGCAGGATCGCCGTGTGGTCGTACGCGTTACCGAGCATCGTCCGGCCACCACGCTGGCCCTTGATGACGTACGAGACCAGGCAGAGCGTTCGGCGCTGCAGGAAAAGCGCCGCCAGGCACTTGCCGAGCAGGCGGATCAGACGGTGGCGACCCTTCGTCGCGGTGAAACCCCTGAGGGAGTGACGTGGCAGGAGGTCACTGGTGCCACGCGTGATGGGCAGGGAGAACTTTCGGCCGATCTGATCAATGCCGCCTTTGGCATGCCGCGGCCGCACGATGGCCATCCCGGTTATGGGCATGCCCGTACCGGTGAGCAGCAGGTGGTATTTGCCATTGATCATGTCGATACGGATGTCAGCGATGAACAGATATCATCCATGACAGACGGGCTCTGGAATGCGCAGGCCGGCCAGACGATTGGTGTCATGACGGATGCAATCCGTAACCATGCTGACATTTCGCAAAATTAAATAGGCTGCTATCTTTTTTAGGCGCAACATGGGTTGCGCCTTTTTTTTATCCTGTGGTTTATCCACTTGTTTGTTGTTGGCACTTTTTTGAAGTCTCCAGGAGAGCCCCATGACCCAATCACGCTATTTCACGATCGGTGAACATCCCGAAGGCCTGCCGGAGCGTTCGCTTTTTCAGCTGGAAACCTGTGAACTGCCCGAGCTCAAGGAAGGTGAAGTACGCATCCGTAATCAGTGGCTTTCCGTGGACCCCTACATGCGCGGGCGCATGAGTGGCGTCAAGACCTATGTTGAGCCCTTTGAGTTGAATAAGCCCATGGAGGGCGGCGCGCTCGGAGAAATCATCGAATCCCGCCACCAAAAGCTGCAAAAGGGCTACCGTGTCGTTCACATGGGCGGTTGGCGAGACGTGGCGCAGGTGAATGGCGATCAGGTGCAGCCCCTGCCGGATATCGACGTGCCGCCACAGGCATTTCTGGGCGTTCTGGGCATGCCCGGGATGACCGCATGGACCGGGCTGACACTGGTGGCCGAGCTTGAATCATCGGACACCGTGCTGATTTCGGCCGCCAGCGGCGCTGTAGGGTCGCTGGCAGCACAGCTGGCCCGTCAAAAGGGTTGCACGGTCATCGGCAGTGCCGGCAGTCAGGAAAAACGTGAGTGGCTTGAAGCCCGGGGCGTCAAGACCATCGATCACCATCAGAGTGCTGATGAGATCAAGCAGGCGTTGAAGGAAGCCGCACCTCAGGGCGTTGACGTTTACTACGAAAACGTCGGTGGCCCCATGCTTGAGGCAGCGTTCGATAGCATGAACGACTTCGGCCGTATTGCAGTGTGTGGCATGATTTCACGCTATAACGAAACGTCACCGTCTGCCGGGCCGGCCAATATTGCCGCCGTGCTGACCAAACGGCTGCGTATGCAGGGCTTTATCGTGCATGAGTGGGTCAAGGGCCATGAGCAGACGTTTTATCAGCAGGTTGGCCCGCTGGTGGCCGATGGCAGCATCGAATATCGCGAGACCGTGGAAGAAGGGCTCGAGCGAACGCCTGACGCCTTTCTGGCCCTGTTTGAAGGAAGCAATGACGGCAAGATGCTGGTGAAACTGGACTGATTTTGAGGTCATGACACCAGTGCTGAACCCGCCTTGTGCGGGTTCAGTCATTTCATGGCGTACTGCCTTCTTCAAGAAGCGCAATCATGTGGAGCGCCTCATCTCGCGTGTGGCCACAAAGCTCATGATCAAAAGTGAAGTCGTGGCAGACCTGCGGTCGGCATGGATCACCAAACAGCCGACAAAGATTATCATCATCAAGCTGGATGCAGCGTGTGCCGGCCGGCTTGCCCTGCGGCATGCCGGGTATGGCAGAACTGATGGAAGGCGCAATACAACAGGCGCCGCACCCCGCGCGGCACCCGTCGTCCTGATTTGTGGCAATTAACCGCGTGTGCTCGTCATCGGCACTCATGCCGGCTCCCGAACCCCATGAGCGGTCGCAACGGCCCCCTTGTCGATCCCTTCAAAGGCCTGTACCCGTACACTGCCGCCGTGCAGTGAAGCGATCTCCTTCGCCATCCAGTGAGCAATCTGTTCTACCGTGGTCGGCGTGGGCAGAATCTCGGCGCGCTCCTGAGGCAGGCGTATCGAAAAGCGCCCCTGCGCCGATTCATACCCGACATGATAGATCTCGTTGTCAGCATCGATCAGGTCGGCGCGATCGATGAGATAGCTATCCTCAAGGCGATGCGACCACTGGGCTTCAAGCGCTTCGCTGCGCTGGCCGTTGTGCCAGATGGCCAGACGCGAGCGATGGCCGTGTGCGATGCGCTGGCAGTTGCCCTTGTGGCGTCGAAGGCCATGGCTATACGTATAGCCGCCGCTGGCATGCGGCTCTTCACGTAGCGACACGCGGATTTTTTCAACCTGCGCCGGCGGGCGTCTGGAAAGCTCGGCAGACAGATAGTCACCCAGGCGTTCAGGCGTGATCCGCTGCCAGGGCAGCAGTGTGTAGGCCTGACGCGGCGCGCGTAGTTCCATGGGCCACGGATGCCGTGTCTGTAGACGCAGTCCCTCGGAGCACTCGTCAACCTTGATATCGTGCGCTTTGGTGGGTACCAGCAGGGTGTGGTCCACGGTGGCGTCGATGCGGGACTTGATCCAGGGCTTGACGTCGCCAAAATCAAACAGCATCCCGTCTTCGCCCAGTGGGCCTTCAAGCTCTACATCAATGTGATAGCTGGCACCGATCAGCCCGCGTTCGGGGCACCAGATGGACACATCCAGGGCGCTCAAGGCATTTACGAAAAGAATCATCAATCAATACCTGCAATCTTGTGTGTCTGCAGGGAGAGCCGCCACTGTGGGTTCGCCATGCAATAGCCCACCGTGTCGGCCATGGTGTTGCCTGTTTCGCCGCGAGGCGCAAGGTCCATGGGCTGCAGAAAAAAGTGATCAAACTCGAGCGCCTTGAAGCGCTCGGGCAGGGCATCTTCCTGCGGATAGACCAGTTTGAGCTCGTTACCTGACAGCTGCTTGAGCTCGGCACGGCCCTTGGGGCTGACACAGAGCCAGTCGATACCCTCCGGTGCCGGCAGCGTACCATTGGTCTCAACCGCGATTTCAAAACCCCGTTCATGCACCGCTTCGATCAGAGCGGCATCCAGCTGGAGCAGGGGCTCACCGCCGGTAAACACCACATAGGGGCGCGCATGATCCGTCTGTTGTGGCCACAGGGCTTTAATATGCTCTGCAAGGTCCGAGGCCTGTCGAAACCGCCCGCCGTTCTGGCCATCGGTGCCGATAAAATCGGTGTCACAAAAACGGCAGATACTGTTGGCGCGGTCCTTTTCACGGCCCGACCAGAGGTTGCAGCCGGTGAAACGACAAAATACCGAGGCACGACCGGCCTGGCCGCCTTCCCCCTGCAGGGTGTAGAACGCTTCCTTGACGCTGTACACGATCAAACCTCCCGGGTGCGAGAGGATTGCATGTGATAGGGCAGTGGGTCCACGAGGCCTTGTGAAGCAAAGGCCTGAAGACGCTCACGACAGCTGCCGCATTCACCGCAGGCAAGCGCTTCGCCCAGGTAGCAGGTCCAGCTGTTGGCATAATCGAGCCCCATCTGCAGTCCTTCGGCAAGGATGTCGTCCTTGCTGGCGTGCAGATAGGGGGCCCGTATTTCCACGGGGGTATAGTTGGCAATCGCCGCGACATCGTTCATGCGCTCGACAAACTCGGGACGGCAGTCGGGGTAGATGGCGTGATCGCCACCGTGTGCCCCGTAGTAACAGATCTCTGCCTCCAGGTTAACGGCGTGGCCGATCGCCAGGGAGAGCAGAATCATGTTGCGGTTGGGGACGACGGTGGCCTTCATGTTGTCTTCGGCGTAGTCGGCACGCGGCATCTGCTGCGTGGCATCGGTCAGTGCCGAGGCACCAATGAGCCCATGAATGGCACGTATATCCACGACCTGATGCGCGACGCCCAGTGACTGGCAGACTTCACTTGCAACATCCAGTTCACGAGCATGGCGCTGGCCATAATGAAAGGAGAGGGCATGAACCTCATGGCCCTCGCGCAGGGCGCGGTGTAAAACAGTGTAGGAGTCCATGCCGCCGGAATAGATAACGACGGCGCGTGATGCGGTCTGTGATGTCATGACGGAGAATTTCTTTGCCGATGGAAATCGACGCCCGGGATCCGGTCCGGACGAGTGGAGGGCGGCAGTGTAACGCCAAAGCCTCGATATGTCAGCAATATATCTTATACCGTTATCTCTAATAACCACGAATTACCCGAATCATAGTCATGTGCTTGCGACAGTAGGAAGATAGATAGAGCTAACTGTCAAAGCGGTGGACAAGAGTGAGAGTGAGAAACAGGTTTCAAAAGCAGCAGGGCCGATAGACGGCCCTGCTGCTTCAGCATGATTTACAGATCATGCCCCAGCACGACCGAACGAATGGCCGAAAAGCTGTGCGCTTCAGGGGGATGATCAAGATCGATGCCCAGTGCGTTACTGACTTCGCGCGCAGAGATTACGCCGCGAATACGAAGGCTGCCGTCTTCCTCATGATCGGTGACCAGTACGTGACGATCACCTGACGCTTTCAGCGTCTGCACCAGATCGCCCACCGTGGCGCGTTCAAGACGCTCATGGTCGATGGCATGGAGCTCTTCACGCGGCAGCTGAATCATATCGACCGTGACATCCTCGCGAGCAAGCGCGCCTTCATGCATGGCGCGCGTCACGGCACTGCCGCCAAACAGGATGCGGGCACTCACGACGCCGGTAAATTCACCCTTGTCATTAATCACCAAAAGCATGTGAATGCTGTTCTGCTTCATCGTCTGCAGGGCGTCATCGACGCTACTGCGAGACGATACGGTAAAGGCGCGCACCTGCTGAAAGTCCGTCAGCAGAGCGAGCGCCGGGCTGTCCATGTCCAGTGACGCGGAGGTCGCATGATGGCCCGGGCGACAGATACTGGTGACGCTGCCCATCTCCTTGAGGGGCAGATGGCTATAAGGGGAGGGGGTATTGTTCATGGGCGTCTCCTGTGCATGCCTTGTCAGGCGTTTTTCTCTCGAAAATGAAAAACATGAAACCAGGTGCGGTTCGATTACAGATGAGGTTTCAGATCGCCCCGTACAACATCGACAAAGGTAATGAACCGGGTATCGCGATCATCATCATTGCGATCCACCCGACAGCCCAGCTGCATGGTGTTTTTGACCAGCAGTTCATCGAAAATTTCCAGCGTTACGCCAATGGCCGGCTTATCCCCGGGTGTGATGACACCCTCTTCCAGGGTAAAGGTTTCCAGCAGGGAGGCCCTGACACGCGTCGTACCGCCTTCTGCGATCACGCGACGCACGAACAGCCAGCCCTCGCAGGCAAGCTCCTCACCGTTGTCCTGACGGCGGCTGAACAGCGTCCGGTAGCATGCCCCCTCGGATGAGGCCCGCTCTGCCATGCTCTTGTAGGAGGCGGTCATTCGTGTCGCCATGGCGCCGGACTTGGCCAGCTTCTGTACGGCACCCCGATGTTCCAGGTCCAGTTTTTCCTGTTTGGAGAAACGCTGCCAGTGCCGGTATTCCTCTAAGATTGAAGTCACATCCATCCCTGTCGTCGCTGCGAATAATAATGTCGAAGGCTATCTTGCCGATACATGATGCTTCTCGCCAGCCCGTCCCCCAAATATGGTCTGTCACCGCCTCAAAATCGAACGGTGACGCATCCCGTATCGGGCAGAACAGACCGCCATCCGTTACAATCAGCGCATCTGACAGGCTGATACCCATGGAAAGTGGAACAAAATGACGATGAAAAGGACATGGATGGGCGTTGCCGCACTGACGCTGATGACAGGGTGCGTTTCGGGACAATACATCGTGGATGACAGGGTCTCCGAGAGTCGGGAAATCAACCCCGTCCAGGGGGCGGATGGTGACTACCTGGGCTCCTTTGCCGTACGCCGGCCCTACACCGACGTGACCCCCATGCAGCTTGAGCAGTGCCTTGATGCCGGCATCCAGCAGCAGCAGGTGAATCTGACGAGCGGGGCACTGCGCGATCCGTTAGGCCAGAGTGGGGGGATGGCCTTTAACGGCATGTCCGGTGATGGTGGCGGCGAGGTGTCGGGCATTACCGGTGTCACGCATTACGAAGGGCGTGATCTGGCCTACCGTCTGGAGATACAGCGCCTGCCGGAAGCCAACTACTATTATTTTGACCGGCTGGGTGAAGCCAGTGGCGGGCAGGATAACCAGTTTGCGCCGATTGGTGCCTGGGCAGAAGCCTCGCCCATTCAGGTCACCCAGGGGCTGGAAGTCGTCGCCGACCGGGTGCAGTCCTGTCTGGAACGTGGCGCGACCAATCAGCCCGGTGAAGACGCCACTGGCTGGCAGCCGCAGTCCTGATAGCGCCGTAAAAAGCGATTGTCAGCAAAAGGCCCCTTCCATGGAAGGGGCCTTTTTGGTATGTCGCGCTGCGGTTGTTAACGTCTAGAACGCCACGATCTGCTCCAGAAAGCGAGGGCCCAGCGCCGGCTCCATGAGCAGGGCAAAGACGACACCGTAGGCCGCCCCCCACAGATGGGCACTGTGATTAACGTTGTCCCCGCCGCGGCGGCCGGCATAGATCGACCAGCCGGTATAGACGATGGCAAAAACGATGGCCGGTACCGGGATCACCAGCACATAGAGGGTGGTCCAGGGGGCGGCCAGAATAAAGGCAAACAGTACGGCCGACACGGCACCGGACGCGCCGAGGCTGCGATAGTTCGGGTCATTTCGATGCGCCAGATAGCTGGGCACGATGGCCGCCACAATCCCACCCAGATAAAACCCGATAAATCCGGCCACGCCGATATAGGAGACAAAAAAGCGCTCGATGGCGCGGCCAAAGAAAAAGAGCGTGAACATGTTGAAAAACAGGTGCCCACCGTTGGCATGCACAAAGCCATGGGTCACGAACCGGTAGAGCTGACCGCGCGCCACGGCCGGTGGCCAGAACAGCAGTTTCTCGAGCAGTCGATGATTGTTGAAACAGGGCAGGGAGACCGCGCAGGTCACCGCAATGAGTAAAAGCGTCAGTGTCATGCCTTTCTCGCGTTGAAGGTGAGATGTGCTCGATCATAACGCAGTGCCTGCAGCCGTGCCTGTTTCGCCCGCGCCATCCCGGTGGGCAGCCTCTGTCGGTCTCGTTTATGCTGAAAGTCGGCATCACGACAAGGCCAACGATACAAGACAAACAATGATTCGGAGGTGCGCATGAGCGGCTATTACCATGACGTCGGCAGTAAACGCTATCGCTTCGAGAGCCTTAAAACGCTGATGGCCTGCGCCACGCCCGAACGCTCCGGCGATCAGCTGGCAGGTATCGCGGCCCCGGACAGCGAAACACGCGCCGCGGCGCAGCTGGCGCTGGCGGAAGTGCCCCTGAGCCGCTTTCTCGAAGAGATGCTGGTGCCCTATGAAGACGACGAGATCACGCGTCTGATAATCGATGGCCATGACCCAGCGGCCTTTGCTCGCGTGGCTCACCTGAGCGTGGGTGAGTTCCGCAATTATCTGCTCTCCCATGAGGTCGACAGCGAGGTGCTGGCGGCCCTGTCGCCCGGTCTGACCCCTGAAATGGTCGCCGCCGTTGCCAAGATCATGCGCCTGCAGGATCTGGTGCTGGTGGGGCGCAAGTGCCGCGTGGTGACTGCCTTTCGTAATACGATCGGTCTTGAAGGGCGGCTGTCGACCCGGCTGCAGCCCAACCATCCCACGGATCACCCCACCGGCATTGCGGCCAGCATTCTCGATGGACTGTTGTACGGCAACGGGGATGCGGTGATCGGGATCAACCCGGCCACCGACAATACCGGTGCTGTGGTAACGCTTTTGAAAATGCTTGATGACATCATCCATCACTACGAGATCCCCGCCCAGAGCTGTGTGCTCACGCACGTCACCACGGCTATCGAGGCCATCAAGCGCGGCGCGCCCACCGATCTGGTCTTTCAATCCATTGCCGGCACTCAGGGGGCCAATCAGGGCTTTGGCATCGACCTGGCGCTGTTGCAGGAAGGTCAGGACGCCGCGCTGTCGCTGGGTCGCGGCACGGTCGGCAACAACGTCATGTATTTCGAAACGGGTCAGGGCAGCGCGCTGTCGGCCGGCGCGCATCATGACGTTGATCAGCAAACGCTCGAGGCGCGGGCCTACGCCGTGGCGCGTCGTTTCAATCCGCTGCTGGTCAACACGGTGGTGGGCTTCATCGGCCCGGAGTACCTGTTTAACGGCAAGCAGATCATGCGCGCGGGTCTGGAGGATCATTTGTGCGGCAAGCTTTTGGGGGTGCCGATGGGCTGCGATGTCTGTTACACCAACCATGCCGAGGCCGACCAAGACGATATGGACGTTTTGCTCACGCTGCTGGGGGCGGCCGGCTGCAACTATGTCATGGGCATTCCCGGCTCGGATGACATCATGCTCAACTACCAGACCACCTCCTTTCACGATGCGCTTTACGTGCGCGAGGTGCTGGGCCTGCGCGCGGCCCCCGAGTTTGAAACCTGGCTTGAGACCATGGCAATCACCGACCGTCATGGTCGAATCATCGTGGATCAGAGCCTGCCGGCTCCCTTTGCTCATGCCCTGACGCGGGCGCACTAACCGGAGAGATGCCATGACAGACCGCTCACCAGACCCGATGAAAACAGACGCAACGAGTGTGGTAACCACCAATCCGTGGCGGCAGCTCAGCGAGTACACCGATGCCCGAATCGGGCTGGGCCGCGCCGGCGGCAGTCTGCCTACCGCGCCGCATCTGGCCTTTCAGCTGGCCCACGCTCAGGCCCGTGATGCTGTGCACCTTCCATTGGATACCGAGCAGATGATGGAGGCGCTCGAGTCGCGCTTTGAAAGCGTTGTGCGCCTTCACAGCCGGGCCGGGGACCGCGGCGAGTATCTGCGCCGGCCTGATCTCGGGCGCCAGCTTAATGAGAGAAGTCTCGAGCAGCTGGAATCAATGAACGTCGAGCAGTGCGATGTGTCGATTGCGGTTGTCGATGGTCTGTCGGCGCGTGCGATTCATGAGCACGCCGCCACGCTGCTGGATCATTTGGTGCCTGAGTTTGAAGCGCGCGGCTGGTCCGTGGGGCCGGTATCGCTGGTCGAGCAGGGTCGCGTGGCCATCGGTGATCCGGTGGGTGAGGCGCTGGGCGCGCGCATGGGACTGGTGCTGATCGGGGAACGCCCGGGGCTCAGCTCGCCGGACAGTCTGGGCGTCTACTTTACCTGGGGGCCGACCCCGGGCCGGTGCGACAGCGAGCGCAACTGTATTTCCAACGTTCGCCCGCGGGGACAATCGTTTGACGCCGCTGCAAAGCTGATCCTGTATCTGCTCGATGAGGCCAGCCGCCGCGAAGTCTCCGGCGTCGAGTTGAAGGATGACTCCGAGGTGGATTCCGAGCTCGGCGACGGCAGTCAGGGCAACTTCCTGCTGCCAAAGGATCAGGCGTCTACCCCGGAGTAACCGGATCTAGCGGTGCCGGCACATCATCCGCCAGCGGCCAGCGCGACCAGTCGATGGCCGCCTCGACGTGATCGGCCAGCCGGTCGATCTCGGCCATGCGATGGGCGTCGTAATCAAAGGGCACCGGCGCCGCAAGCCCGGCCCATTCCAGCAGCACGTTCAGGGTGGCCGGGTGGTCGAACACCCCATGCAGATAGGTGCCCAGAATCCGCCCATCCTCGGAAATTGCCCCGTCCAGCCGGCCGTCATCGAGGGCAAATACGCCGCGGGCCAGCCCTTCACCCAGACTTTCTCCCACGTGGATCTCATACCCCGTGACGGGTGCGCGCGTCTCTCCCTGCCGACCTTCCAGCAGGCAGTGCCCCGTGACCCGGCGCAGCTGTTTGATGGCCTTGAGCGTGGTAGAAAGATCCAGCCAGCCTAGCCCCGCGCTATTACCGGCGGGGCCTTCGACACCCTGCGGATCATCGATGTGCTTGCCCAGCATCTGATAGCCGCCGCAGATCCCGATTACCTTGCCGCCGTAGCGCAGGTGGCGGGCCAGCGCCTCTGACCAGCCCTGCTGGCGCAGCCAGTCCAGATCGGCGCGTACGTGCTTGCTGCCGGGCAGGATGATCAGATCCGCCGCACCCAGCTCATCGGGGTGGCGAACAAAGCGTACGTTGACCTGGGGATGCAGGCGCAGGGCGTCAAAGTCGGTGTGGTTGCTCAGGCGCGGCAGCAGGATGACCGCAACGTTGAGGCCGTCCGCCGCACCGGTACTGTCACCGGCCCGGGACAGGCCGTCTTCTGCTTCCAGGTGAAGGTCCTCGAGCCAGGGCACCACGGCCAGTACCGGTTTGCCGGTGCGCGCTTCGAGCCATTCAAGGCCGGGTTTGAGCAGATTGATGTCGCCACGGAAGCGATTGATGACCAGTCCCACGACCCGCTCGCGCTCCGAGGCGCGGATGATATCCAGCGTCCCCACCAGGTGGGCAAAAACGCCGCCTCGATCGATATCGGCCACCAGAATGACCGGGCAGTCCACGGCCTCGGCAAAGCCCATGTTGGCCAGGTCATGCTCACGCAGGTTGATCTCGGCGGCACTGCCGGCGCCTTCGACCACGACCCGGTCGTAGCCTCGACAGAGCCGGTCGTGGGCGGCCACCACCTGTTTCAGCAATTGGGGCTTGTAGGCGTAGTACTCGGCGGCCTTCATGTGGCCGATGGCATGGCCCGCGACGATCACCTGAGAGCCCTGGTCGCAGGTAGGCTTTAACAGCACCGGGTTGAAGTCGACATGGGCATCCACCTCGGCGGCCATGGCCTGAACGGCCTGGGCACGGCCGATTTCGCCGCCCTCCACGGTGACGGCGCTGTTGAGCGCCATGTTCTGCGGCTTGAAGGGGGCAACCCGGCGCCCGCGGCGCGTCAATATCCGACAGATGGCGGTGACCAGTGCGCTCTTGCCGGCATCCGAGGTGGTGCCCTGGACCATCAGGGTGCGGGACGCCCGGAAACGATCTGTCTGACTCATGACGCGCGCTCCTCCTGTTCGTCGATGCCCAGCAGCAGATCACGCAGTCGCGTCTGGTAATCTGCCGGAGACTGCCACAGACCGCGGGCGATGGCGTCCATCAGCGTTTCGCCCATCTCCTTGAGCGCCTGCGGATTGTGATCGTTCAAAAAGCGCTGATTGTCGGCATCCAGCACCAGCGCATCGGTAATCTGCTCGTACTGATAGTCACTGACCAGTGCCGTGGTGGCGTCCCAGGCAAACAGATAATCCACGCTGGCTGCCATCTCGAAGGCGCCCTTGTAGCCATGGCGCTGCATGGCGCTGATCCACTTCGGGTTGGTGACGCGAGAGCGCATGACCCGGTTGAGTTCTTCCTTGAGCGTGCGCATGCGCGGGCTGGCCGGGTTGGCGTGGTCGCCGAAATAGAGTGCCGGCGTGGCACCCTGCTGGCGGGCGGCGGCGCTCATGCCGCCCTGAAACTGGCTGTAGTCGCCGGAATCGAGCAGGTCATGCTCGCGGTTGTCCTGGTTCTGGACGATGCCTTCCAGCGTCGAGAGCCGTTTCTGGAAGGCCTCCATGGCGGGTTCCCCTTCGACGCCCTTGCCGTAGGCGTAGCCGCCCCAGTTGACATAGGCGCGGGCCAGATCGGCTTCCTCCTGCCAGTGGCCGTTGTCCAGCAGCTTCTGCACGCCGGCGCCGAACGTGCCCGGGCGGGCGCCGAAGATGCGAAAGCCGGCCTGGCGCCGCGCCGTGGTCTCATCGATACCTTCAGCCAGCAGTGCGTCGCACCGGGCCTCGACGTTGGCGGCGATGGTGTTGCCGTTGCCCGGCTCGTTGAGATCGACGAGTTTTTGAACCGCGCTGTCATAAAGCGCGATTAGCCCCGGAAAGGCGTCGCGGAAAAACCCCGATACCCGCAGAGTGACATCCACCCGCGGGCGCCCGAGCAAAAACCCGGGAATGATTTCAAAATCGATCACCCGCTGCGAGCCTGACGCCCAGATTGGGCGCACGCCCATCAGCGCGAAGGCCTGGGCGATGTCATCGCCGCCGGTGCGCATGGTGGCCGTGCCCCACACCGAAAGCCCCAGGCTGGTCGGGTAATCGCCGTGCTCCTGCAGGTGGCGCATGATCAGCGCATCAGCGGATTTCTGCCCCAGCGTCCAGGCGGTTTTTGTCGGCATGGCGCGGCTGTCGACGCTATAGAAGTTGCGTCCGGTGGGCAGCGTGTCAAGCCGGCCACGACTGGGCGCGCCGCTGGCGCCCGGCGGCACAAATTTCCCGGCAAGGCCATCCATCAGCGCCGAGAGTTCGTTGTCCACGCTCTGATGCAGCAGCGGCAGCAGGGTCTCGCGCATGAAGTCGATCACGGCACGCGTCTGCGGCCAGTCATGCGCCGGGAGTGGCGGGGCATCACAAGACAGGACGTGCTGCTCGATCAGCTGTGCCCCGAAAATCTCCAGGCGTTCCCGGGTATGGGCCGAGCTGCGCCAGGTACTGGCCTCAATATCCAGCAGCGCCGCGGGCCATGGCCCCTGCCAGGGCCAGGCCTCAAGCGAGAGCGGGTCAAAATTTTCGTGCACTGTGAGAAGGCCCAGATCCATGGCCATCGCCTGCAGAAGGCTGCGCTCATGGGGCTGACTGCCGCGCGACAGGCGCACCAGCGCCATCAGCGTATCGCGCAGCGAGTCGTGTTCCGGCAGCTCGCCCAGCACGTGCAGCCCGTCACGAATCTGGGCCTCCTTGATGTCGCACAGATAGTTGTCCAGCGCGTCCAGCAGGGTCTGATCGTCTTTCAGCGCATCATCGATTGATGGCCGGTCGCCACTGCTGGCCGAAGGCGACAGGCTGAGCTCTTCGAGCACATGGGTGTTGCGCACCCGCTCGATGATCGCCTCGCGCAGAAACTGCTCGCGGCGCTGATCGAGCCCAAGGGCTTGGTAATACTCATCGGTGAGCCGCTCAAGTTCAGCCAGATCGTCATGGATGCCGGCCCGTGTCATGGGCGGCATCAGATGATCGATGATCACCGCCTGGGCGCGTCGCTTGGCCTGGGCGCCTTCACCGGGGTCGTTGACGATAAACGGATAGAGATGCGGCATGGGGCCAAGCACAATATCCGGCCAGCAGGTATCTGACAGCGCCGTACCCTTGCCGGGCAGCCATTCAAGGTTGCCGTGCTTGCCGACGTGTACAAAGGCGTCCACGCCATAGACGTGGCGCAGCCAGAAGTAGAACGCCAGATAGCCGTGGGTCGGCGGCAGATCCGGATCGTGATAAGCCGCATTCTGGTCGATATCAAAGCCGCGCGCCGGCTGCACGCCCACGAAGGTTTCCCCGAGGCGCATGCCGGACACCATCAACCGCCCCTGACGATACAGCGGGTCATCCGTCGGTTTACCCCAGCGATCAAGCACGGCCTGACGGCAGCTCTGCGGTAACTGCGCGAAATGCTGCTCGTAGGTGGCCAGTAAAAGACTCTGCGCTGCGGGTCGGCTGTCTACATGGGCTGCATCGTTGGTCACGGTTTGTGTGAGCCATTCGATCAGCGCCGTCGGGTCATGGGGCAGGGCATCCGTGACCGGGTAGCCCGTCTCGCGCAGGCGGTGCAGGATGTTGAGCGTCGAGGCTGGCGTATCAAGCCCCACGCCGTTGCCGATACGGGCATCGCTGGAAGGGTAATTGGCCAGCACCAGCGCTACGCGCTTGTTCCGGTTGGGTTTTTCGGCAAGGCTCACCCAGCGCCGCGCCAGTTCGGTGACAAAGCGGGCGCGCTCCTCATGAAGGGCGTGAATCACGATATCGTGCTGACAGCGCGTGGAGTGATAGTGCGCCGACTTGAAGGCAATCGGGCGGGTGATGATGCGCCCGTCCAGCTCCGGAAGTGCTACCTGCATGGCGATATCGCGCGGGCGCAGGCCCATGGGCTGGGTCTGCCAGTCTTCGATCGTGGTGCCCACCATGATCAGCTGCAGGATGGGAATGTGGCGTGTCCAGGGGTGCTGATAGCCGCCCTGCGTGGCGTCAGCGCTCGCGGCCAGGGCAAAGCCGGTGGTGTTGAGCATGATGGTGGCATGACTCTGCTCGATCAGCTCATCGAGTGTGTCCAGACACGGGCGCTCCTTGAGCGAGGCCACCGCCACTGGCAACACGTTGAAGCCGCCCGCTTCCAGAATACTGATGAGCCGATCAAAGACGCTGGTATTGCCCTGCTGCAGATGGCTTCGGTAAAACACCAGCGCGGCCACCGGTTGCTCCGGCTGCCAGCGCGCCTGCCAATGGGCCAGCGTGACCTGTGACGGCGGGGCATCACTTTCCTGCGGCGGGGCGTGCAGGACCACCCGCGGCAAGGGGCGCGGCGCCTGCCAGGCCCGGGGTCGATCGAGATAGCGATCATCGAGCCAGTCGAGCATGGCGCGGGTGTTGTCGGCACCGCCTTCGCGCAGATAGCGCCACACCCGATGCGCCTCCTGATAGCTCACCGTGCCGGCGCCCAGCAGGCTCTCATCCTCGACATCCTCGCCGGGCACCACGATCAGCGTGCGTTGATGACGCTGTGCCCACTCTTTTAACTGCTCCAGGCCATAGCGCCAGTAGGAGGCGCCGCCCAGCAGGGAGAGCACCACCACGCGAGCCCCTTCTGGGGCCTCATCACTGCGCTGATCCAGCACCCGGTCGCGATAAAGATCAAAGGCGGCCGGCTTGAGCAGGTTCATCCAGTTGGCCAGCCGAATGCTGGTGGCGCGTTCGGCGTCATCGGCTTCGATCACGGTGGCCAGCAGGGCCAGGGCGCTGTCGGCAGCCGACAGGATTACCAGCTCGGCGGGCGACTGACCAAGATCGACAATGCCGTTGTCATCGCTGAACCCGCCGGGCTGGGCGGCGAAAAGGTGCATGCGTCACACTCCGTGGCAGGACTGGGGTTGTGCACTCAGCTGAGGCGTTCGTGCTGCTCGGCCTCGGCCAGCGCCGCCTGCAGGCGATCACGATCGAGATGCTTGCCGATCACCACCAGCCGGGTCTGGCGCGTTTCGTCACTGCGCCAGGGGCGGTCAAAGTGATGGGTAAGCCGGTTGCCCACCGCGTGAAGCACCTGGCGCATGGGTTTGCCGACATCGACAAATCCTTTCACCCGATAAATGGTCTGCTCGGCGAGTTCCTGCTCCAGCGCCTGAACCAGCATCTTGCTGTCCACGCTCGCCAGGGTGATGACACAGGAGTCGAAGTCGTCATGGGCATGGTGATGCTCGCGGCCATGGGCATGATGATCATCATGGTGGGTATGAATGTCGTCGGCCCGGCCTTCGGAGGCCAGCTGCATGCCCATGACCGCGGCCACATCGACTTCCCCGTGGGTGGCCCAGAGGGTTTTGACCCGCTCGGGCAGCTCGCCACGCAGCTGCTGCTCCAGTACCCGGCGGGCTTCGTCATCCAGCGCGTCGCCCTTGCTGATGATGACCAGATCCGCCGAGGCGAGCTGATCGTCGAGCAGCTCCTGAAGGCTCGGGTCGTGATCCAGACTCTCGTCGGCCTGACGCTGCGCTTCGATACGTTCGTGATCATGGGCGACCCGGCCGGCGGCCAGGGCCGGGCCGTCGACCACGGTAATAACGCTGTCCACGGTGCAGAACTGCTTGATGTCCGGCCAGTTGAAGGCCTGTACCAGCGGCTTGGGCAGGGCAAGGCCCGAGGTCTCGATCAGGATGTGATCGATCTGGTCGCGGCGCTCGACCAGCTTTTGCATCACCGGCAGAAACTCTTCTTCTACCGTGCAGCAGATACAGCCGTTGGCGAGCTCGAAGACACCCTGTTCGCGCTCAACGACCTCGTTTTCCTCGCAGGCCTCGAGCTGGCAGCTGCGCACCAGTTCAGCGTCGACATCCAGCTCGCCGAATTCGTTGACGATCACGGCGATGCGCTTGCCGCCGGCGTTACGCAACAGATGCGAGAGCAGGGTGGTCTTGCCGCTGCCGAGAAAGCCGGTCACCACGGTAGCGGGGATCTTGTGCAGCTCGGGGCGTGAAGATTCGATAGGGGGCATGAGGCTCTCCTGATGATACGGGTTATTCGGTAAGGGCCATGTAGGCTGCCGGTGTGGCCAGTGCACAGGTAGCGCTGGCGCACTGCTGGCGGTTGACGAGCAGCCGGGCCGTCGCGCCGGTGTGCTGGCGTATGGCGGCAAGGGCGGCGGCTTCGGCCACGCCGGGCACGCCATGCACACGGCGGGTTGTCTCGCTGACCTGGCTCATCGCGGGTTCGCTCTCCCGTAATGCCTCTTTTGATAGCGCGATCAACGGGCAGTGACACGCCCTGGCCAGTGAGGTGATGGCGGTCTCGTGCTGGCGGCCTTCAAGCGTGGTCACCAGTGTGATCTGATCCGGCTGCAGCCCGGCCAGCGCCAGGGTTTGCACCGCCAGCGTCATGAGCGCATCCGACGGGCAGTCCCGTCGACAGCCCACACCGAGGGCAATCGGGCCCCGTTCGGGTTCATTCGGCATGCTGGTATCGCTCAACATGGACCGATGGCGTTGTTATTGCGTCCCTGCTCAGCAGCGCCGCCACGGCGGCAGGATTGGAGGGGAAGAACAGGTGCAGATAGCTGGCGGTCAGTCGACCGCGCCGAAAGATCGCCTCGCCTGGTGCCGGGTGGCTGGCACGACGGCCATACGCAATCGGTTCCAGCGTGTCGTGGCTTCGGGAGTGATGATGCGCATGGCCGCGAATCTCGCCTTCCGCCAGGGGCGCGCTCTGCATGCCCTGACAGCCGCGTTTGGTGCGCATCTCGCCGTGACCGGGCAGCACGCCGGCCATGGGGTGGCAGATGCCGTCCTGGTCGGTCAGGGTCTGCTGCAGATAGAGCATGCCGCCGCACTCGGCGAGAATGGGCAGACCGCGTGCATCAAGATGTCGAATGGCCTCGCACATGCTTTGATTGGCGCCCAGCGCCGCGGCGTGCAGTTCCGGATAGCCGCCCGGCAGCCACAGAGCATCAAGGGCCTCCGGCAGGCTCGTATCTGCCAGCGGCGAGAACCAGCAGAGCTCGGCCCCCATGGCTTCCAGCAGTCGGGTATTGGCGGCGTAGATAAAGCTGAACGCTGCATCTCTTGCGACACCGATACGCTTGCCGGCCAGCGCGCGAGGCGGCGTGTCGATCTCCTGCGGTTCGAACGCCACCGCCGTGGGCAGTTCGGTCAGGGCCTGGCCTTCGAGCAGATCGGCGGCGGCATCGAGTCGAGCATCAAGGGACAGGCTATCGGGATCTTCCGCCTCGCCGGGCTGGACCAGCCCCAGATGACGCGAGGGCAGGGCAAGGTGCTCCTCTCGGGGCATGGCGGCCAGTAGCCGGACATCATCGGGCAGGCTGTCTTCGATCAGCTGGCGGTGTCGCTCGCTGCCCAGCGCGTTGGCGACCAGACCGTGAAAGCGCATCTCCGGGCGATAGCGGGCCAGCCCCAGGCCGATGGCGGCCACGGTCTGCGCCATGCCGCGGGCATTGATGACACAGGCCACTGGAATGTCGAAGGCCACCGCCAGATCGGCACTCGATGGCGTGCCGTCATACAGCCCCATGGCGCCTTCGATCAGAATCAGGTCGGCCTCACGGGCGGCGCGGTACAGCTGCTCGCGGCAGAAGGTGTCACCGGCCATCCACAGATCCAGCGGTTCCACCGACGCGCCCGAGGCCAGCGCCAGAATCTGGGGATCCAGATAGTCGGGCCCGGTCTTGAAGACCACGACCCGGCGGCCCTGGTGGCTGTGGTAGCGCGCCAGCGCGGCGGTGAGAGTGGTCTTGCCCTGACCCGAGGCCATGGCAGAAAGAAAGAGTGCCGGGCAGTACGCGGTATCTGACATCAGTATTCGATCCCCGCCTGTGCCTTGACGCCGAGCCGGAAGGCGTGGCGCTCGTCGTGAATGATGCTGATGGTATCGGCGATGTCCTGAATTTCGCGGGCCATGGTGCGCCCGGTGATCATCACGTTCTGGTGGGCCGGTCGCGCCTTGAGGGCCCGGGCGATCTGCTCGGCGTCGAGATAGCCGTACTTGATCATGTAGGAAAGCTCGTCAAAGAGCAGAAAGTGATACTGGTCATCGGCAAGCAGGCGTTCTGCCAGTGCCCAGGCCTCCTGCGCCGCCTGACGTTCTCGTTCGGGGTCGCGCACTTCCCAGCTGAAGCCGTGGCCCATGACGTGAAAGTCGACCTGCGGGTGCTCGTTGAAAAAAAGATACTCGCCGGTGGCGCGTCGGCCCTTGATGAACTGAATGACCGCACAGCGCTGTCCGTGGCCCATGGCGCGGGCCATGGTGCCAAAGGCCGAGCTGCTTTTGCCCTTGCCGTTGCCCTTGAGCACGATCAAAACACCGCGTTCCTGATCGGCATTGGCAATGCGCTCATCAACGATGCGCTTTTTGGTCGCCATGCGCTGCTGATAGCGGCTGGCCTCCTGATCGGTGTTGTCGTCACTATGGTTGTCATCACTATGGTGCTGACTCACGATGTTCTCCCGGGCGCTGTCGTCGTAAGGGGGTGAGGATGCGACGCGGCCGGTGTGTTGTTGGTCGTGTTGTCGACCAGGCCGTCCAGGGTATGACAGGTGGCGCCAAGCGTTGCGGCCAGTTCCTGCGCGCGGCCCAGTGCTTCCCCCCGGGGTTCGCAGTCGACGATGTGCGTCTCACAGGCGAAGAGGGGGATGTCCAGGTCATCCCGACTGCGGGCATCGGTGAGTATCCAGAGGCTGGTGGTCACACCGGGCTTCTGGCGCGAGAGCTGCGTCAGACGCTGGCGGGTGTCATCAAGCCCTTGTCGCAGGGGCGTGCCGCCGCCCGGTTCAATTCTTTCCAGCAGGGGCGCGATCGTGCGCGGCGCCCGCCGGGGCGTCATGACCTCGGTAAGGCCGTCACCGCCCAGCGTCAGCAGCATCAGCTGCTCACGCGTGAGATAGGCATTGGAGGCGAGTCGCTCGACCAGCGCCATGGCCCTTTCAAGCTGGCGCGACCGCTGCTGGCCACCCTGACGGCTCAGGCTGGAGCCGGAAATATCCAGCACGATGCAGGTGAGTTTCTCAGGACGACGTCTTTCGCGCTGCCAGACCAGTGACTGCGGACCGTCGAGCGATAGGCGACCGTGGTGGGTCGCTGCCCTGCGCAGGCTCCCGGGCCAGTCGATACGCGCTCGGCCGATGGCATGGCGGCCCTTCATTTGTGTATGTTTCTGTCCGGTCCGCGGTGTCGGTTCGGCTGAGGGCAGCTGAATAGATCCGCCGGTAGTCGCATTCAGGGCAAGCGATGGCCGGTGGGCTGGTAGATGGCCCCAGTCACCGTTGTGCTTGTCACGACGATCACCACGATTCTCGTCAGACGCCTGATGCTCTTTGCGGTTGTCAGAATGCGGTGGCGGCGCCGCATCAGTCCGGTCGCCCGAGGCCTCGTGGCGCGATGTGAGATCGGGCCGGTTCGGCGCCTCGGGGGGCGTTCGACGCCCCTGATAGCGGTCCGATTGATCAGGCGCCTTGCTCTCTTCCGGTGGCCTGCTTTCTGTATCGGCTGTGTCGCGCCGAGCGCTGCCGTTGTCATTGCCGGAGTTGCCGTTTTCAGATGTGTCGGCCTTTTCCTCCCATTCGGGGGCCCGATGGGCCAGCACCAGTGGCGCCAGTGACTCGATATCTTCCAGCGTGACGGTGTTTCGACCCTGCCAGGCGGCATGAGCCAGCGCCCCCCGACGCCAGGCGAGATCGGCGCGCACGCCCTCCACGCCGGCCTCGACGCAGCGCCTGGCAAT
The DNA here is from genome assembly GCF_003385845.1 of Kushneria indalinina DSM 14324. Classification (GTDB taxonomy): domain Bacteria; phylum Pseudomonadota; class Gammaproteobacteria; order Pseudomonadales; family Halomonadaceae; genus Kushneria; species Kushneria indalinina. The sequence continues at coordinate 892,247 of NZ_QRDJ01000006.1, forward strand.
GATGCGAGCCAGTTCGGGAGGCAGGGCGACCGTCGTGAGTCGTTCACGAGCAGCCTGCAGTCGATCGCTCAAATGTGACTGCTCATCCTGCCAGGCGGCCATGAAGGCATGAGGGTCGTGATCGAAGGCCAGCCGGCGCTCGACAATCTGCAGGCGCTGCTCGATATCCGGGGCGGCGTGATCCAGTACGGACAGGCCGAAGCGGTCCAGCAGCTGCGCTCGCAGCTCGCCTTCATCGGGATTCATGGTACCGACCAGCAGGAACTCTGCGGGGTGTTGATGGCTGATGCCATCGCGTTCGACATGGTTGACGCCGCTGGCGGCCACATCGAGCAGCAGATCGACCAGCGCATCGGGCAGCAGATTGACCTCGTCGATATAGAGCACGCCTTCATGAGCGCGTGCGAGCAGACCGGGCTGGAAGGCGACTTCACCATCGCCCAGGGCCCGCCCCAGATCCAGCGTGCCGGTCAGCTGGGCTTCGTCGGCGCCCAGCGGCAGTGTGATCAGTGACGAGCGGGAAAAGGGCAGCAGCTCGGCAAGGCTGCGTGCCAGTGTGGATTTGGCCGTACCGCGCGGACCGCTGACGAGCACGCCACCCAGACGCGGGTCCAGTGCGGCCAGAATCAGCGCAAGCTTGAGGCGCTCGTGACCGGTGACGGCCGCAAAGGGGAAAAGGGGGCGTGTGGTCCGGGTCATGCCACCTCCGGGCAAGAGAGGCATGACGACACCAAAAGACGGCCCGTCGACCCTATGGAGTCCGTGGCAGCGTCAACAAACGCAGCGGCTGTCGGCAGGGACAGCCACCTGATAGGAAAATGCATCAATCGTGTGCTCCTGCGTATCGACCCGTACGCGTGGCAGTCATTACTGATGATGTCGTAAGCATCACCACCCTGTATTATCGCCGGGCCGGTCTCCGGGCTGACGAGCTGGCAGATAGGTGTTCTGCCGGGCTGAAGCACCTTCCCGACCATGAAGAAGGTCAGTGGTCTGGCGCCAGGCGCCTGCTTCAAGCCACTCGATTACCGTTGCGGGGACAGCAGTGAACTTGCATCACTTTCCCGATTATCCCGTGCAGACGGCACGGGCACCCGAGCGCTGCTCATCGTGGGCCGGGGCAATGATGGAGTCAAGCCCGGCGCAGCGGTGCGCCCGGGCCCGCCTGAGGCGTGGCGTCACTTTATCGTTGTTCCGCTACCGGGTGCCTGGTAGCGTCTGTGCATGTTTACCCGAGTCAATGTCATGACCTTTAACATTTCACCACCTGACGGTGGCGATGACGCCAGTATTCAGGCCCACATCGATAGCCGATTAAAGCCGCCGGGGTCGCTGGGCACGCTGGAAACCACGGCGGCGTCACTGGTGCGTATTCTGGGGCCGTCACGGACTGCCATTGAATCGCCGGTCATGCTCCTTTTTGCCGGCGACCACGGCGTGGCAGCCGAAGGGGTCTCTATTGTCGAGCCCTCGATCACCCATCTGATGGTGCATCACTTTCTTGCGGGCACGGCCTCGATCAACGTGTTCTGTCGCCAGGCCGACCTGGCGCTTAAGGTGATCGATTGCGGCACGCTCAAGGCGCATGAACCGCATCCGCAGCTGGTCAGTCAGCGTCTGGGGGAGATGACGGCCCCCTTTCATCGTGAGCCCGCCATGACGCTCGAGCAGCTCGACACAGCGTTTGACAACAGTCGTCGGCTGATCGATGAGCTTCATGCCGACGGGTGCAATCTGATCGCACTGGGGGAGATGGGCATTGGCAACACGACCAGTGCCAGCGCGCTGATGGCGGCGTTGACCCATCTGCCGTTTGAGATGTGCATTGGGGCCGGCAGCGGCGTGACGCCAACCATCATGAAGCGCAAGCAGGAGATCGTGCAGCTGGGGCTTCAGCGTCATGCCCAGGCCCTGCTGGATCCGCAATCGACGCTGGCGGCACTGGGCGGTTTTGAAATCGCCAGCATGGTGGGCGCGATTCTGGCCGCTGCCGAAAAGGGCATGGTGGTTCTGGTCGATGGTTTCATTACCACCGTGGCGGCGCTGTGTGCCTGTCGTCTTGCACCGCAGGCACGGGGCTATCTGATCTTTTCACACTGTGGCGACGAGCGCGGTCACAGGCCACTGCTGGATCAGCTCGAGGCGGTGCCTCTTCTGCATATGGGACTGCGCCTGGGAGAAGGGTCCGGTGCGGCCCTGGCATTGCCGCTGCTGCGCTCGGCGCTGGCCTTTTATCACGAGATGGCCTCGCTGGATGACGCCGGTTTGACGTTATGAATCGCGACGGCCTGATGCGTCAGTGGCAGTGGGGCTGCCTGGCGGTGAGTTTTCTGACCCGCCTGCCGGTGCGCATTCGTGGCGAGGTCACGCCGCAGGCGCTGGGGCGCTGTCATCGCTGGTTCTCGCTGGTCGGGGCGCTGATCGGGCTGGGGCTTGCCCTGGTGTACTGGGGCATCGAAGCCTATCTGCCCTCAGCGGTGGCGGTGTTCATGGTCCTGGGGCTGTCGCTCTGGCTCACCGGTGCGCTGCACGAGGATGGGCTGGCGGACTGCATGGATGGTCTCGGCGGCGGACAGGATGTGGCGCAGCGTCTGGCCATCATGAAGGACAGCCGGGTAGGCAGCTACGGCGTGCTGGCGCTGAGCGTGAGTCTGGTTGGTCGTTGGCTGCTGTTGAGCGCGCTGGCGCAGCAGGACGCCGCTCTGGTGATGGTCGCCCTTATCACCTCTCACAGTCTGAGCCGTGGGCTGGCGGCCTTCATGATGGGCCTGCTGCCGTATCTTCGATCGGATGGTCACAGCAAGGTGCAGGCGCTGACCGGGCATCAGCGCGGCAGTGATCGTGGCTGGCTGGCTGGCATCGCCGTCATTGTGGCGGTCCTGGCCGCCGGTGTGGCGTCGGGGCTCGTATTGCTTCTGACAACGGCGCTGTCGGGGCTGGTCCTGTATCGCTGGCTGAACCGACAGCTTGGTGGTGTTACGGGGGATGCGCTGGGCGCCGTGCAGCAGATTACCGAAATTCTGTTATATCTGGTTCTGGTGGTGCTTCATGCATGAGCTGATTCTTGGCGGTGCGCGCAGTGGCAAAAGCGCCCATGGTGAGCGGCTTGCCGCGCAAAGTGATGGTGAGGTGACCTATATAGCGACAGCGCAGGTGCATGATGACAGCGAAATGTACACGCGCATCAAGGCCCACCAGGCGCGAAGGCCCGCTCACTGGGCGCTGGTGGAGGCGCCGCTGGCCCTTGGCGATGCCATCGCCTGTCATGCCCGGCCTGATCGCCTATTACTGGTGGACTGCCTGACCCTCTGGCTGACCAACCTTCTGCTTGAAGGCGAAGAGCGCTTCGTACAGGAACGTGCTCGACTGCTGGAGGCTCTCAGCGCCGCTCCCGGTCGTGTCCTGATGGTCAGCAATGAGGTGGGTCAGGGGGTGGTGCCCATGAATGCCCTGTCACGACGCTTCGTGGATGAAGCCGGCCGGCTTCATCAGGCGCTGGCGGAACATTGTCAACGCGTCTGGTGGGTGGTCGCCGGACTGCCGCAGTGCCTCAAGGGCGACAGAGCATGACGTTTCAGACCCTGATGATTGATTGTCTGCGTCATGGCGCCTGTGAAGGGCCACAGCAGTGTCTGCGGGGGCATACCGATGTGGCGCTGAGTGTTGAGGGGAGAGTCGACATGCTGGCGGCGGCAGAACGGTTGCCGCGCCCTCATGCGATTGTCAGTTCACCGTTGATTCGCTGCAAACGCGTGGGGGAGACGCTGGCACAGGATTGGGACGTGTCACTGCATACCGTGGTCGAGACCATGGAGATGAATTTCGGAACCTGGGATGGCATCCCCACGGAAGAACTGTTGCAGCATTCTCGGCCGGCGCTGGAAAACTTCTGGGTGGATCCTCAGGCATTTCCGCCGCCGGGCGGGGAGCCCCTTGATGATTTTCTGGAGCGCATCGAGCAGGGGTGGCAGCTCATTCTGGAAAAGGGTCTGGCGCTGGCGGACACGCAGCAACAAAAGGAGAGCGGCGCCCCGGTACGACTGCTGGTCTGTGGCCATGCCGGTGTCATCAAAAGCTGGGTAGCAATGCGGCTGGGTATGCCGACCCTGCAGGGTATCTACCTTCACCGTTTACATCTGCCTTATGCGGGCGTGGCTCGGCTACGGGTGGATATCGATAGGCAAAGCGATGAACGGTTTGAGCAGCTGTGCTCTCTGGGAGCGTAAAGTGACGGGAAAACGTCGTGATCAATCAAAATTATACCGTTATCTTCTATGTGGTTAATTATTGTTGGATCTCTCATAGTTGACCAGATACGAGGAGAACCTCGTCGATTTCATCCGCTGATCGGGCTGGGGTGGTGGATTGCTACCGTTGAAAAACGCATTTATCCCTTAAGACAGCAAACAACCAGGACGCTATTGGCCGGTCTTGCGGGATGGCTCATGGTCGTCGTGCCCATCATGCTGCCAGTGATATGGGTCGATCGTTTTGTTGAAGGGTTCTGGCACAATTTGCTGGCGATCCTCACGCTTTATCTGGCCATCGGCCACAAAAGCCTGATTGAACACGCGCTACGCGTTTATCTGCCGCTTTCAAAGGGGGATATGACAGCAGCGCGTCAACAGGTGGCGATGCTGGTCAGCCGAGACACTCATCAGCTCGATGCTTCCGGGATATCGCGCGCAACCTGTGAATCCGTACTTGAAAACGGCAGCGATGCACTCTTCGCCGCACTGTTCTGGTTTGCCGTCGCCGGCATCCCGGGCGTTGTCCTTTATCGTATCGTCAATACGCTCGATGCCATGTGGGGCTATCGCAGCGAGCGCTATCTTTATTTCGGCCGTGTGGCAGCGCGCGTGGATGACGTCATGAACTGGATACCGGCTCGATTAACGGCACTGTCCTATGCACTGGCCGGCTGGCACTGGCAGACTTCAAAAAGCACCTTTAACGCAGCCCTTGCATGCTGGTGGAAGCAGGGCAGAAGCTGGAAGAGCCCCAATGCGGGACCCGTCATGGCTGCCGGCGCCGGTGCATTGGGCATACAGCTGGGCGGCGGCGGTATCTATCACGGCAGGCATATCGAAAGCCCGGTGCTGGGTATCGGTCGCCCTGCAACCACGGTCGATATCCAGCGTGCCTGCACACTTATCCGCCATGCGCTGCTGATTTGGCTGGCCGTACTTCTCATCATTACCTGGGTGTTGTCATGAATGATGCTTCCGGTCCCTTACTCAACCCCTTGCCGGAACACGGCGGCAGGTTGGCGGAGATCAGCCGCCGACAGGGTATTGAACGTCATGACTGGCTGGATCTTTCCACCGGCATCAATCCCTGGCCCTATCCGATAACGCCTATCGATGCCAGCGCCTGCCAGGCACTGCCAGACCATGACAAGGCACTTCATGACGCGGCCATTCGTTATTATCTGGGGCACCCGGTCGATACTGGCGAAAGCCGATTACACCCATCGTTGACCCTTTTAAATATTCCTGGCTCTCAGTGGGCCATCGAGAATCTGCCGCAATGTTGTGCGCGGGGGAGCGTGGCACTCCCCGATATTGGCTATCGAGAGCACGAATGGCGCTGGCAGCAGGCCGGGCATCGTACGCTTTATTACGATGCGGATAGCCCTGATGCGGTGATGGGTGATTTGTCTGGTATAGAAAACCTGCGCGCCGTGGTTGTCATCAATCCCAATAATCCAGGTGGGCAGCATGTGGTGCCCCACGTATTACGCGTGTGGGCCGCTGAACTGCAAAGGAAGGGCGCGGTGTTGATCGTCGACGAAGCCTTTGCCGATGCAACGCCCGAGCAGAGCCTGCTGCCGGATATCTCTGACAACATCGTGGTGCTGCGCTCGCTGGGCAAGTTTTTTGGCCTGGCCGGGTTACGCCTGGGCGCAGTTATCGGGGCAGGGCAATCAGGAATCATGCAGCGATTGTCATCAATGCAGGGGCCCTGGCGGGTGACATCACCCGCTCAACTGGCGGGTATGGAAGCCCTGGCAGATCAAAATTGGCAACATGGCATGCGGGCAACCCTGCAACGCGCCAGTCGGGAGCAGGGGCAATGGCTTGAAGAGCGGCTCAGGGCGCATGGTGATGTCATGCGCTGGCGTCAGAGCGCACTTTTCAATGGCTTTGACATGCCGCTGGCTCGCGCTCGGCAGTGGCATGAAGCGTTTGTGCATCAGAGCGTACTGACGCGTTTGTGGGTAGTGGATGAACAGCGCGCCATATTGCGCTTCGGGCTGCATGATGAAAGTCCACAGGCGAACCATCAGCTTGAACAGGCCATGTCAGCAGCCGGCAAGGCCGTGGGGAAGACAGCATGAATGATCATGCCTATAGCGAAGCAGAAAAAGCAGCGATCTATCGGGTCATTCGTGAGCGCCGGGACATGCGCCACTTCCTGCCTGATTCGGTCGACCCGGATGTGATACGGCGAATGCTCGAGGCCGCGCATGACGCGCCAAGCGTTGGGTACATGCAGCCCTGGCGCTTTGTCTGCATCCGCGATCCTTCCCTGCGAGAGGCCATGGCCCGGCTCGTGGATGATGAGCGCCAGGCGACGGCGCAGGCGCTTGATGAACGCGGTCAGGCATTTCTGGAACTCAAGGTCGAGGGCATTCGCGAATGCCCGGAACTGTGGGTTGTGGCGCTTTGCGAGGCGCGCGAACAGTATGTGTTCGGGCGGCGCACCCTCAACGAGATGGATCTCGCCTCGGCCAGCTGCGCCATTCAGAATCTCTGGCTGGCCGGCCGGGCCGAAGGCATTGGCGTTGGCTGGGTCTCGCTCTTTGATCCCGAGGCGCTTAAATCACTGATCAATGCTCCTGAAGGCGCCTGGCCCATTGCCATTTTGTGCATGGGGCATGTCGAGGCCTTTTACAGCGCGCCCATGCTGGAGGAGAAAGGATGGGATCAGCGTCGTTCACTGGCAGCCCTGATGGGTATTGATGGCTGGCCCGAATAGCACTGATTTCTGAAAGCACTTTATACGCCACGCCCGGTGGTCTTCCCTGTACACCGATAGGCAGTTCCTGAATGTCAAAGCGCCTTCAGGTTTTGCATCGACCAAAAATGAGTATTAATTCATCGGCCAGGCAGTTCTCTTTTAAATTCGCACTTTCGAATTAACCTCCTGGGCGTTATTAGAACATTTGTTAAATCATGAAATGGACTATATTGATTTATGCAGGACTTATTGACTCAAGGAGGATGCTGGATGTCATTTATTAAAAAAGGGGCCACCACGCTGGCCATCGCAGGCGCCATGTTTGCCGTGGCAGGCTGCTCAAGCTCCGAGCCCAGGCAGGAAGATCCCAATATCGATAGCGTGATTCCGCAGTCCGAGCAGGGGTATCGGAATACGACGGTCGGTTATACCTTCACCTATCCTGAAAACTGGCAAAATGGCATCGTCCAGCGCGATACGTTCGAGTGGAATGATCAACGCATCGATGCCGATAACATGTCAGTGTTCTATTACAGGAACTACGAGCGTAATAGTGACCCCGAGCCGTTGCTGGCCCTGGCTGCCTACCCACAGCAGGAATGGGAACAGATGCAGCGCCAGGCAAAGGATCGCAGTGGCTCGACACCGCCTCATGTCATCGATACCAAAAATGATCAGGTGCTGGTCGCCTACATCAATACACAAAACCCGTATGATGCCGGCTCCAACCAGGGGCAGCAGTATGCCCGTCATGTTCTGTCACCCGAGCAGGTTAAAAACGCCATAAGCTGGTAAATGAATATGCTGGCAGAGCCCTTGATGGGCTCTGCCATCGAGACCTTCCCGATGGATCCCGTATCCCTGATTGTTCTTTCCTTTCTTCTTCCCCCTCTGGCGGTCTATCTGGCTGTGGGCATTGGCGATGCTCTCTGGCTTAATCTACTGCTTACCCTCATGGGTTATATCCCCGGTATCATTCATGCCCTGATCGTTGTGACCTGACGTGATGGTGTCAAAACAAGCGGTTATTTCGTTTATGATGCGACGCATGCCCAACAATTACCGGAGTCCATGAATGCTCAAGCGATTCGAACGCAACGTCAGCGGCCATGACTACGTCGTTGGCGATCTGCACGGGCACTACGCATTACTTGAGCGTGAACTGACCCGAGTCGAATTCGATCCAGACAGGGATCGTCTCTTTAGCGTGGGTGATTTGATTGACCGCGGCCCCGACTCCCTAAAGTGCCTGGAGCTGGTACATCAACCCGGCTGCTTTGCGGTGACCGGCAACCACGAAATGATGGCGCGCAATGCGCTCTTTGATAATCACTGGGGGCAATGGCTCGGCAACGGGGGAGAGTGGTCGCAGCAGCATGACAAGGTCGTGCTGAGAAATCGCCTGGCCGAGGCCATGATGAAAATGCCACTGGCGTTTGAGGTGGAGACCTCTCATGGTGTGGTGGGGATCGTCCATGCCGAACCGCCGAAGGACTGGGCCGACATTCGCGGGACATCACGCGAAACGCTGCTCTGGTCACGTCAACGGATCGAATCCGGCAATCAGGACATCGTTTCCAACATTACTGCCGTCGTTGTGGGACACACACCGGTGGCCGAACCCAAAACACTTGGGAACGTGCGCTATATCGACCTCGGATCCTTTTTCAGCGGCCGCATCTGTCTGGAGCGACTCGAGGATATCGCGGCCATGATGGAAAAGGGCAGGAATTCATGAATCTGCGTTAACTGCCTCTTTCCTTTTGCAGAACAGTAATGTAGGATACGCCCCGTTCTCGCAAATATAGAGAGCAGTGTCGGGGCGTAGCGCAGCTTGGTAGCGCGCCACAATGGGGTTGTGGAGGTCGCAGGTTCGAATCCTGTCGCCCCGACCAAAAGCTTTATGAAAAAGCCGCTACGGTTAACAACCGAAGCGGCTTTTTTGCGTCCGGACTTCTGCCGCCATCGACTCTCTCTTTCGTAGTAAAACTCTCTTTCGTAATGGAACTCTTTTTCATCCTATAACTTGCGTGCCCTGAACATCTGCTTTTGCTTGAATGGTGCATAACGTTACCCAACAGGAGACAACATGATGAAAAACCTGCCCGGAATGCTGGTAGGTACGGTGGTGGGGCTGGTGGCCTGGTTGCCCAGCCAGAGCATGGCAATGAGTATCATGCTTGGCATCGCCTGTGGTGTGGCCTGGGATATCTGGCGCAAACGCACCTCATAGAGAGCATTCCAAAGTATTGGAAGATGCCTGCGAAAATAGTAGGGACAAGGCTCCATCGTCGCGGTTATGCTGGCGCGCGCGACCAATAAACCCTTTTGGCGCTTAAGAATTTTTAATCTTTGGTCATTACAGACTCAGGAGAAAAGGCGTGGCTCGTCAATTGAAAAGCGCTACACGATGGCTGGGCATCACAGTAGCCATCGGTGCACTATCAGGTTGTTCTCTGTTTTCTTCAGACAAACCGGAAAGCGCCGCGGTCGTGCCGCCACCGCCGCAGCTGGTCGGCTATAACGGCATGAATGTCTGCCAGCCCTATAGTGACAAGACCTGGGGTAATTTTCTGATGATCGGGGAGGTGGTCTCCGTCGATTCACCGGAAAACATGCACGTTAATATTCTGCGCGCCGAGGCAATGAAGCAGCCCTCCATTCAGATGACCGGCTATCCGCGAGAAATCATCGATCAACGCAACAAGTGGTATCCCTGCGAAGGCCAGGGGTAACCGGGGTTTTCGAATCTGACAATGAACGCCATTGTCAGATTTGCCTCAAATCCACACAAAATGTGCGGTATACTTGTTGCATATGCTTACTGCTTGATGAGGAGCAGTGACAGTCGGCTTACCCTGACTAAACGGCTGACTGTCCAAACCTCATACCGCCTCACCGAGGCGGTTTTTTTATGCCTGCTTCCATCAAATAGCACATCGTCTCAAATAAAAATAATTCTCTTTTGCATTGATTTCCCTTTCAGGATCCTTCAGAGTGTTTTTCAGACGTCACGACGTCTGGTTCATTTCGGTATGTCAGGTGCCGGAATGGATTCTCTCCTCATCATCAGGTCCTTTCGCCGCCTTCCTCCGGGAGGCGGCTTTTTATGGTCTGAACATGGCGAGTAGCAACCTGTCAGGGCCAGGCAGGCATCACGCTGCTGAGCTACCTTGCAGGCTATGACGTGTGTTACTCATCCAGTGAGGGAGACTGATTCATGGCCTATGCCAATATCATCGACAGTAACAACAATGCCATCGATCTTTACTATCAGGATTGCGGGCAGGGGCCGACAGTGGTGCTGATCCATGGCTGGCCGCTGAGTCACCGCATGTGGGAGTACCAGATCAACGCCCTGACGGAGGCAGGCTATCGCTGCATCGCCTATGACCGTCGCGGCTTTGGTGAGTCGGAAAAGCCATGGCAGGGCTATGACTACGACACACTTGCCGATGACCTGGCAGGCCTTCTGGAACATCTGAATATCGATGATGCCACGCTGGTCGGTTTTTCAATGGGCGGTGGCGAAGTCGCTCGCTATCTGGGGCGTCATGGCAGCAAGCGTGTTCGCGGCGCTGTCCTGGTTGGCGCTGTACCGCCCTTCATGCTCAAGACCGGTGACAATCCCGAAGGAGTGGATCAGTCCATCTTTGATGACATGCTGACCAACGTGAAACAGGATCGGCCCGGTTTTCTGGGCGGCTTCGGCAAGCTGTTCGTCAATCATGACGGCCAGGCGCCCACGCTTTCCGATGAGCTTTTGGCCTATAACCAGAGCATTGCCAACTTTGCCTCCCCCAGAGCCACCCAGGAGTGCATCAAGGCCTTTGGCTTTACTGACTTTCGTCAGGATCTGGAAAAATTTGATGTGCCGACCCTGGTCATCCATGGCGATGACGATCAAATTGTTCCGCTGGCTGCCAGCGGCCAGCGCTCGGCAGACATGATCAAGAATGCTCGTCTTGAAGTCGTGAAGGATGGTCCGCATGGCCTCAACTTCACGCATGCTCAGGAGCTCAACCGGCTTCTGATCGACTTCCTCGAGAAGGGACGCTAATGAAAGAAGGGGAAGGCTCGTCTGTGGCCTTCCCCCGAAAAAATTCGGCCAGCAGGTTGCTGGCCGTCAGGCTTTACACAGTGTCACTGTTACCGGAAGTCGTGTGAGCCCAGTCAACCTCCTGTTGCCATCGAACTCCCTGTCCATGTGCTTCCCTGCACAATGTTTTTCTCTTTTCCGGCACGGCAACCATGGCCGATCAAGATGACAGGAATGTGATAGCGCCTTCTCTTTCTACTAAAGGTGTATCGGCGGAAAACCCGTTCGGCCTTTTTTAAAACGCTTGATAAATACTGGATCATTATCATGAGCGAACTGAGAACAACACTGGTGCAGGCTGACCTGCGCTGGGAAGATATCGGTACCAACTGTCAGTTACTTGATGAGTGGCTTCAGGATGTCACTACAAGCGATCTGATTGTTTTGCCGGAAATGTTTTCCACCGGATTCAGCATGGCCCCGGATCGTATGGCCGAGCCCATGGATCAGAGCAAGGCTGTCGCCTGGATGCAGCAGGCCGCGCAGTCACACCACGCCGTGGTCACCGGCAGTGTCGCGGTTGCCGAAGGGGGACAGTATTTCAATCGCATGATCTGGGCCCGCCCGGATGGGACCATGGTGACCTATGACAAGCGGCATCTTTTTCGCATGGCCGATGAGCACGAACACTATGCCATGGGCAATGAACGAACCGTGGTCGAGCTCAACGGCTTCAAAATCCTGCTGACGGTCTGCTATGACCTGCGCTTTCCCGTGTGGCTGCGCAACGTTGACTGTGAATATGACATCATGATTTGTGTCGCCAACTGGCCCTCGCCGAGACGCATGCAGTGGCGAACGCTGCTACAGGCGCGCGCCATCGAGAATCTTTGTTATGTCATCGGTGTCAACCGGGTAGGCAATGACGGCAACGATCTGCATTACAGCGGTGATTCACTGTTGATCGACTACCGCGGCGATGCGCTGATCGATGAAGCGCCGGATCGCGCCTTTGTGCGTACCGGTGTCATCGGCAAGGAAAGTCTTGAAGACTTCCGTGAACAATATCCAACGCATCGCGATGCTGACCGCTTTACGCTGCACGTCTAGCCAGTCGCATGCTCATGATCGAAAAGGCCCCGGGCAGTAATGCTCGGGGCCTTTTGGGGACAGGGACTGGTGCTCGGACAGACCACGGCGTCCAGTACTCTGTATGGACTTCAAGCGGCGGCAATAACGTCAGCTCAATAAAGCCCCGATCACGTCGATCGATCAAACGCGGCCTCGATCAGCTGGCGTGTATAGGCATGGCGCGGCCGCTCGATGACTTCACGGGTCGCACCATGCTCGATCATCTCGCCATCCTTGAGCACCATAAGACGATGCGCCATGGCTTTGACCACTGCCAGATCATGACTGATAAAAAGATAGCTGAGCTGGCGTTCGCGCTGAAGGGTGCGTAAAAGCTCAATAAGCTGGCCTTGAACGGTACGATCCAGCGAGGATGTCGGCTCATCAAGCACCAGAATACGAGGATGCAGAATCAACGCTCGCGCCAGCGCGATACGTGCGCGCTGGCCACCGGAAAACTCATGCGGATAGCGTGCCAGCGCATCCGTTGCCAGCCCGACGGATGACAGCGTCTGAACCACCTGCTCACGCAGCGCATTGCGGTCCAGTTCGGGAAAATGAAAGCGAAGTCCTTCGCTGACGATATCCTCAATGGTCATGCGCGGTGACAGGGCGCCAAAGGGGTCCTGAAACACGATTTGCATGTGCCGGCGCTCAAGACGCAGCGCGCGGCCACCCAGACGGTCAAGGCGGGTATCGCCCAGCCTGATCTCGCCACTTGAGGCCACCAGACGCAGCAGCGCCTGCGCCAGCGTGCTCTTGCCGGAGCCGGATTCGCCGACAATGCCGAGCGTCTCTCCCTGCAGCAGGGTCAGAGAGGTGGGCTTCAAGGCAACGAACGGAGCCGGGCGTGGTTTCAACAGCGGTCTGGGCCTTTGAAAGGCCACCGACAGGTCACTGGCTGACAATATCTCGGGGGCCTGCGCCGACACGGGCGCCGGTCTACCTTCCGGTTCGGCCTCGATCAGGGATTGAGTGTAAATGCTGGTCGGGTGCGACAGTACCTCACGGGTCATGCCGGTCTCCTGCACGCGCCCCTGATGCAGCACGCATACCCGATCCGCCCAGCGCCGTACCAGATTGAGATCATGCGTGATCAGCAGCATCGCCATGCCCATCGAGTCGGCCAGATCCCGCAGCAGCAGCAAAATTTCACGCGACACGGTCACATCAAGCGCGGTTGTGGGCTCATCGGCCACCAGAAGCTCGGGACGGTTGGCGATCGCCATGGCAATGACCACGCGCTGGCGCTGTCCGCCGGAAAGCTCGTGCGGCCAGGCATTGATCAGCTGTTCGGGGCGCGGCAGGCGCACCTGTTGCATCAGCTCAAGGATACGCGCCCGCAGGGCACTGCCATGTAGCGGCTGGTGCAGGGTGATGGCCTCGCCGATCTGACGACCGATGCGGTGCAGCGGGTTAAGCGCACTCATGGGTTCCTGAAACACCACACCGACCCGATCGCCATGAAGGGTTTCCCAGTCACGGCGGGAAAGCCCTTCAAGCCGGGTCTCTCCCAGCCATCGGCCACCTTCGACCCGGATGCCCGGGGGAACAAGATCCAGCGCGGCCATGGCGGTCATGGTCTTGCCGGAGCCGGACTCGCCGACCAGCGCCAGCGTTTCACCCGCCTCGATGGCAAGACTGACCCCATGCACCAGAGGCTTGTCGTCTGCAAAAACACGCAGCTTTTCCAGCGAAAAAACGGGGTTGCCGGACGTCTCCATCATGCCGCACTCCCGGCCACCGGCTGCACCGCGTGGCGCGGATCAAAGGCGTCACGCAGCCCTTCACCGATAAACACCAGCAGCGACAAGAGAATGGCCAGGGTCATGAACGCCGTTATCCCCAGCCAGGGCGCCTGCAGATTGTTCTTGCCCTGTGCCACCAGCTCGCCCAGAGACGGGGAGCCCGGCGGCAGGCCGAAGCCCAGAAAATCCAGCGCCGTCAACGTGGTGATGGCGCCGGTAAAGATAAACGGCAGAAAGGTCAGGGTAGAGACCATGGCGTTGGGCAGCACGTGGCGAGCCATGATCAGCCGTGCCGGCAGGCCCATGGCGCGGGCCGCGCGAACATAGTCAAGGTTGCGGGCACGCAGAAACTCGGCCCGCACGATATCGACCAGCCCCAGCCATGAAAAGGCAATCATGATCAGCGCCAGCCACCACACGCTGGGCACCACCAGGCTGGAGAGAATAATCAGAATAAACAGCATCGGCAGGCCGGACCACAGCTCGATCACGCGCTGCCCGACCAGATCTACCCGGCCACCGACATAGCCCTGCACCGCGCCCACGATAACGCCGATCAGCACCGACCCCAGTGTTACCAGTCCGGCAAAAAGCACCGAGAGTCGAAAGCCGTAGATCACCCGGGCCAGCACGTCGCGCCCCTGATCATCGGTCCCCAGCCAGTGGGCCGCACTCGGCGGGGCCGGCGCGGGCATATCGAGCGTCATGTCGATGCTCTGCCAGGAGAAGGGAATGGGTGGCTGAACCAGCCACCCCTGATCACGAATCAACGACAAAACGGCCGGATCGCTGTAGAGCGCAGTGGTGGGTAAAAAGCCACCGAAGACGGTTTCGGGATAGTCCACCAGCAGCGGCCAGTACCACTGACCGTCAAAACGCACCACCAGCGGCGTGTCATTGGCGATCAGCTCGGCGGGTAGCGTCACCACCAGCAGCGCCAGAAATAGACCACTGGCGACCATGGCTCGCCGGTTGCCGCGAAAGACGGCCAGCCGACGTCGCATGATGGGAGAGAGACGGCTTCTGGCCGGGAAGGGGGCATGGTTGGACAAGCGCTAGCTCTCCCGTCGTTCAAAATCGATACGCGGATCGATGGCCACATAGGTCAGATCGGAGATCAGCTTCAGCACCAGACCGATCAGCGTAAAGAGAAACAGCGTGCCAAAGATGACCGGATAGTCCCGCTGCAGTACGGCCTCGTAGCCGAGCATCCCAAGACCATCGAGCGAGAAGAGCACCTCGATCAAAAGCGCCCCGGTAAAGAAGATGCCCACCAGTGCCGAGGGCAGACCCGCGATCACGATCAGCATGGCGTTGCGAAACACATGGCCGTAAAGCCGGCGTCGCTCGGAGGCACCCTTGGCACGCGCGGTCATCACGTACTGCTTGTGAATCTCTTCCAGAAAGCTGTTGCGGGTCAAAAAGGCGAGGGTGGCGAAGCTGCCGATGGTCAGTGCGGTAACCGGCAGAGCGATATGCCAGAAGTAGTCGATGATTTTTCCCCACCAGGAGAGCTGGTCAAACTCGGGCGAGGTCAGTCCGCGCAGCGGAAACCAGTTGAGATAGCTTCCACCGGCAAACACCACGATCAACAGCAGCGCGAACAGAAAGCCGGGGATGGCGTAGCCCACAATGACCAGCGCCGAGCTCCATAGATCGAACCGGCTGCCCTGACGCACCGCCTTGAGAATGCCCAGCGGTACGGAGATGAGATAGACCAGCAGCGTGCTCCAGAGCCCCAGTGAGATGGAGACCGGCAATCGATCAACGATCAGGTCCGTGACCGGCTGGCCGCGAAAGAAACTCTCGCCAAAATCCAGTTGCGCATAGTTGCCCACCATGATGGCAAAACGCTGCCACAACGGCTTGTCGAAGCCGAACTGCGTGTTGAGCTCCTCGATGAAGACAGGATCAATGCCACGCGTTCCGCGCGTGGCGTCCCCGCTGGCCACGACCCCGTCACTGCCACCCCCGAGCGTCGCGTTTGAGCCCATTCCCTCGATGCGCGACAGCATCTGCTCGACCGGCCCGCCGGGTGCGGCCTGCACGATGATGAAATTGAGCAATAGTACCGCCAGCAGGGTCGGCACCATCAGTAGTACACGCATCACGATATAACGTGCCATGGGCACTACTCCTGCTGGGCGTCAATCTGACGGGCGCCCTGTGTGTCGACCCACCAGCTGTCGAGATCCAGACCGTACTCGGGGCTTTGATCGGGCACGGCAAATTTTTTCCAGTAGGCCAGTCGGGTCACCGGCGAGTGATACTGGGGAATCACGTAAAAGCCCCAGCGCAGAACACGATCCAGTGCCGAGGCGGCCGACGCCAGCGCCTCGCGTGAGTCTGCCCGGATAATATGGTCAATGAGATCATCAATCACCGGGCTTTCAATCCCCATGAGATTGCGGCTTTGTGGCTGATCGGCATATTCACTGCCCCAGTACTCGCGCTGCTCGTTGCCGGGATTGTTGCTCTGGGCAATGACGGTGGTGGTCATGTCGAAATCAAACTGGCGCAGCCGTACCAGATACTGACTCGCGTCCACGGTACGAATATTGACCTCTACCCCCAGGCGCGCGAGGTTACGCACCATAGGCAGCGCCATGCGCTCAAGGCTTGAATCCCGCAGCAGCAGCTCAAAACGCAGCGGCTGCCCGGTTTCCCGATCGACCATTCGATTATCACGCACTTCATAACCGGCCTCATACAGAAGGTCCAGCGCCTTTTTCAGTCTGGGCCGCAGCTTTTGTGGTGCCTCGATGGGCAGGGGCGAGTCGAAGACCTCCTCGGGCAGCTGACCACGCCAGGGGGTGAGAAGGTCGCGCTCGCCCGCGTCCGGCAGTTCTTTGGCTTCCATGGTGGAGTGGTCAAAAAATCCCTGTGTACGGACGTAGAGACCATAAAAGAGATTGCGATTGAGCCATTCGAAATCAAACGCCAGCCCCAGCGCCTGTCGAACGCGTCGGTCCTTGAAGATATCCCGGCGCAGGTTCATCACAAAGCCCTGCATGGGGGCCGGATTGTGATCTTCGATCTCAACGCGTTTGACCAGTCCCTGCCGCGCGGCAGGGAAGTCATAACCGGTGACCCAGTTGCGCGCGATGTTCTCGACCCGCAGATCGACGCGGCCGGCTCGAAAGGCCGTCAGGGCCACGCTGGGGTCGCGATAGTAGTCAAAGATCAGGCGGTCGATGTTGTAACGCCCACGATTGACCGGCAGGTCGCGGGCCCAGTAGCTGTCGTCACGCTGATAGACAATGCGCTGGCCGGGCTGAACGGAGGCGATGCGATAAGGGCCTGAGCCCATCAGGGGGTCAAGCGTAGGGCGCGTGATGTCACGCTCGCGAATATCGGCTGCCGACAACACCGGCATCTGTCCCAGGATCAGCGGCAGTTCCCGCGAGTTATTGGCACTGAACTCAAAGCGCACGGTACAGGGTGACAGCATCTCCACCCCGGTGACGTCGGCATAGTAAGCCCGATACAGGGGAGAACCCTGGGTTTTCAGGGTCTCGAAGGTGGTGACAACATCTTCGGCCGTCACCGGGCTACCATCATGAAAGCGCGCCCGGGAATCCAGATCGATCTCCATCCAGTGCCGGTCCGGATCCAGCCGAATACCCGCCGCCAGAAGCCCATACAGGGTGAAGGGTTCATCGGGATTTTCCACCATCAGCGTATCAAAGGGCAGACCGCCGAAGGCGTTAAGCCCGCTGGCCGGGTCGCCCCGCACGATGAAGGGATTGAGCGAGTCAAAGCTGCCCTGGGCGGCGCGCACCATGTCGCCACCCTTTGGCGCCTGCACATTGACCCAGGGGAAGTGATCAAACCCAGCCGGCAGCTCGGGCGTATCGTAAAGCGAGATGCCATGCACGGTCGGTACGTCACTGACGGGAGCGGCCTGTAGCCCCTGGGCCGTCAGGGCCATCATAAGACCTGCCCCCAGCAGGCCGCGCCACCGATTCATACGCATCATGTCAGGCGTGTACCTTCAAAACCGATCCTTCCAGGCGCGCAGGGTGGCAAAGGTTGCCTGGGCGTCGTGGGTATCTCCCTGTTCCACCGCGCCACGCTGTACACTCTCCAGATGAACGCGCATGAACGGGTTGATGAGGCACTCACGACCGATGGTACTGGGCAGAGTGGGGCGGTCGAGTTCACGCGCCTTTTGGCACTCCTCGAGCAGAGTGTCGCGGGCACTGTTGTCCGGCTCGGCGGCCTGGGCGAACTTCAGGTTGGCAAGCGTATATTCATGTGCACCAAAGACCAGCGTGTCATCATCAAGCTCGGCAAAGCGCGTCAGGGCCTGATGCATCTGCTCAGGCGTGCCCTCGAAAAGACGTCCGCAGCCGCCGCAGAAGAGCGTGTCGGCGCAAAAGAGCAGAGACGGCGTGCCGCTGGAGAGAAAGGAGATATGATCCAGGGTGTGGCCGGGCGTGGCCATGACCTCAAAGTGGCGCCCCATCAGACGAAAGCGATCACCTTCTCCAACAGCTTCGTCGATACCCGCGATGGACGAATTATCGGGACCGATGACCCGTGGCGAGTAGCGTGTTTTGAGCTCGTCCAGACCACCGGTGTGGTCCTGGTGATGATGGGTAATCAGGATGGCTTCAAGGCATGCACCGGTACGCTCCAGATAGTCGATGACCGGCTGTGCCTCACCCGGATCGACCACGACAACGCTGCCCGTGTTGTCCTGTTGCATCACCCAGATGTAATTATCCTGGAACGCCGGCAGTGGTTTGACGGTCAACATGACAATCCTCGATAAAGTAGGTTGCAAAAAGGGCGCAATGTGCCCGATGTAACGAATGTTTCGGGTAACCGCCAGCCTCGACAACCGGGGTGGTCATTAAACGCGATAACCATGCGATCAGGGGCCCTGCATGTCAAATCACCACGCCGACCAGGCAGCGTTCAGCGAACAGTTCCTTGCCGGACAGCGTTACTGGCAGACCTCCCATGGCAGGCGACAGTGGCAGGCAGAGAAACAGTGTCTGCACCCATTGCTGGCCAGATCCGGCGTACAGCATGCCCTTGAGATCGGTGTAGCGCCGCCGCTGCTGGCCCACGACAGCATTCGCCATCGCATCAGCTGGGCGCCACAGCGCGATCTGGCTGAGCATCCCTCGACCCTCGTCTGTCGCCCCGAAGCCCTGCCACTGGCCGATGAGGCACTGGAGCTGGTCCTGGTGCATCATATGCTGGAAGTGGCGCCTCAGCCCGGCCATCTGCTGCGTGAAGCCGCTCGCGTCACCAGCGACAGCGGTCGTTTGATACTGATCGGCTGGCATCCGCTGGGCATTGCAGGCCCGGCACGGCTCAAGCGGTGTCATGAGCGCTTTTATCAGCGTAGCCGATGGCTGACCCCGGGTCGGCTGCGCGACTGGCTGGCGTTTATCGATTTCAACATTGAGCGTATCGATTACTGCGGCTTTGTGCCTTTCGAAAACACGCCGGACTGGCTTCTCATGGAGACCTGGGGCCGGCGCCACAACCTGCCGCTGGGTCGTGCCTGGGTGATCAGTGCAAAACGCCAGATGTGTCGCATGATTCCGCTTAAAAAGCGCTTTGACCCTGGCGCCATGCTCGGCAGCAAGGTCTCTTCGATGGCCTGCATGTCGCATGAATCCGGGCACGAGCCGTCACATGACATCGTCCAGCTCATGAGTTCTCAAAAGGCGCATGACACGCCGAATCACAACTCTTCAAGCGACATTGCCCGGGAAAGGAAACAACGCAGCCCGACAGCGCCCCCGGGTGTCATGGCATAATGGTGTTCTGATAACGGATACCACGAGGCGCGCAGTGAGCGATGAAGTACGTCCCCATGTCATTATCCATACCGACGGTGGGTGCCGGGGCAACCCCGGTCCGGGCGGCTGGGGCGCGGTTCTGCGCAGTGGTCCTCATGAAAAGTGCCTGAAGGGCGGCGAGGCGCACACCACCAACAACCGCATGGAGCTGATGGCTGCCATCTCTGCTCTGCGGGCGCTGACTCGCCCCTGTCGCATCGAACTCTGGACCGATTCGCAGTATGTCCGTCAGGGCATCACCCAGTGGATTCACAACTGGGTCAAAAAGGACTGGAAAACGGCATCGAAGGCGCCGGTAAAAAATGCCGAGCTCTGGAAGATGCTGCTGGAAGAGTCCCGTCGACACGAGATTGAATGGCACTGGCTCAAGGGCCATGCCGGCCATGAAGGCAATGAATTGGCCGATCAGCTGGCCAATGACGCCATGGATGAACTCAAAACCCGCGAGAAAATGTCATGAGACAGATCGTTCTTGATACGGAAACCACGGGTATCGAAGTCAGGGACGGGCACCGCCTGATCGAAATCGGTGGTGTCGAAGTCATTAACCGTCGCCTGACCGGGCGACACTATCACCAGTACATCAACCCCGAGCGCGCCATCGACCCGGAAGCCATTGAAGTGCATGGCATCACGGATGCGCGCGTGGCCAACGAGCCGGTATTTGCCGATATCGCCCACGAGTTCTGGGAGTTTGTGCAGGGCGCCGAGCTGGTCATTCACAACGCCCCCTTTGACGTAGGCTTTATCGATCACGAATTTGCCATGGTCAACCGGGCGCGTGGCAACGAAGCGCTGGGGCCGCTGGCATCAAAATGCAGCATACTGGACACGCTGAAGATGGCGCGCGATCGCCACCCGGGGCAGCGCAACAGTCTGGACGCCCTGTGCAAGCGCTACGATATCGACAACGGCCGCCGCGAACTGCACGGCGCTTTGCTGGACTCCGAGATTCTGGCCGATGTCTATCTGGCCATGACCGGCGGGCAGACGGCACTGACCCTGGGGGCAGAGCGGGATGCCGACAGCAACAGCAGTGGCAACACGGGCTTTGCCATTCGCCGGCTGTCGGCCGAGCGGGTGCCGCTACGCGTGATTACTGCCAGTGATGAAGAAGCACAGGCACACCAGCAAAAACTGGCCAGAATGAGGGAAAAGGGCATCTGTCTTTGGGACGAACTGGGAGCTTGAGGTGCTGACACGCGATATTCGAACGCTGACCGGCTGCCGCGAAGGCTATCTGATTCGCGTCGGTGAGCATGGCATCGCCGACAACGGGCAGGGCGGCATCCTGCAGCCTCGAGGCCGCTGGCCGGACGGTGCCATCGCCATCGGCTACTGGAACGAGGTGCCGGTCGCCGTGTTATCAGAGCCGGGAGAAGAGCAGTGGCTGCCGGCGCGTCACTGGCTGGGCGCACTGCCCGAACAATCCTTTGGGCTGATCTCCACGGCACTGCAGATCGTGCGCTGGGCACAGGATCATCGCTTTTGCGGCCGCTGCGGGACACGCATGCGCCGTCGCCCCGGCGAGTTCATGATGGCATGTCCGGCCTGCAGCTTTCGAAGCTACCCCAGAATATCCCCCTGCATCATCACCCTGGTGACCTGGCGCGATCAGCTGCTGCTGGCACGAAGCCCGCGCTTCCCCACCGGGCGCTTTAGTACGCTGGCCGGTTTTATCGAGCCCGGTGAATCGGCAGAAGAGGCCGTTCGCCGTGAGGTGTTCGAGGAAGTTGGCGTGCAGGTAGGCCGGGTCAGCTACTTCAAGAGCCAGTCATGGCCGATGCCACACTCTTTCATGATGGGGTTTTACGCCGAGGCGGCCAGCCGCGACCTTCATATCGACGGGGTCGAGATCGAGGCTGCCGACTGGTTTACTGCCGATCAGTTGCCGGGGCTGCCGCCATCCTATTCCATCTC
The DNA here is from genome assembly GCF_003385845.1 of Kushneria indalinina DSM 14324. Taxonomy (GTDB): domain Bacteria; phylum Pseudomonadota; class Gammaproteobacteria; order Pseudomonadales; family Halomonadaceae; genus Kushneria; species Kushneria indalinina. The sequence continues at coordinate 913,870 of NZ_QRDJ01000006.1, forward strand.
AAGCGCCCTGATCGAAAACTTCCTTCGAGGCAGCGCCACTCGGGAGTGAGCACTCAAAACGTGGCGGCGCCGGAGAGGCTAGGCGTCGCCGCGGCGACGAAAAAGGCGGGTCAGGCGTGACGCCAGCATGATATCGCCGCGGGCGCGAACCTTGCCGGACATGACCGCCTGCATCCCGCTGAGCTCCTTGTTGATCAGCCGCTCGAAGGTGCGGGTATCGGTCATGAGTGTGACGGAAGGCGCCTCGTGGTTCCCTTCCTGAATATCCAGTGTTCCATCATTGATCACGACAAAATAGCGTTGCCCTTCAGCCAGTTCGAGCTGCAGGGTCTCGTGGACACCCGCTGCCGCTTCTGCGTCAAAGCGTTCGTGAAGTTTTGCAATCAGTGGCGCGGTATCGACCATCTTTATGTCCGGTTAATGATTAAAAAATACATGATAGCCATTTCATGGCACGCCATGCCTGGTCCTCAGCACATTGAGGCCTCATGTGCGATGATGGCGCGCATTCTATCCGTTATACCCGGGAGGTTGAAAACGTGGGCGAATGGTTATCCAGCTACGCGCTGTTTCTGGCACAGAGTGTCACGGTCGTCGTGGCCATTGCCGTGGTCCTGATGCTCATGGTTCGGGCGCGCAGTCAGCGCCAGGGGCGCAGTGCCAGACTTCATGTGCGCAATCGCGGAGAATATTTTCGGCGCCATCGCGAAACACTTGAGGATGCCACGCTCAAGGCAGGGGAGCGCGAGCGCAATATCAAGGCCCGACTGAAGGCGCACAAGGCAGAACAGAAGGCGGCCAAAAAGCAGAAACAGGCCGCTGATGGGCGCAACACCCTCTGGGTGCTGGATTTCGACGGCGATTTGAGAGCGTCACGCGTGCCTGCCTTCACGGAGGAGATTACCAGCGTTCTCATGGCCGCGAGGCCCAACGATGAGGTGCTGGTGCGCCTGCAGTCAGGCGGGGGGCTGGTCCACGCCTATGGTCTGGCCAGTGCCCAGCTGGATCGCCTGCGTGAGGCGGGCCTCAGACTGACGGTCAGCGTGGACAAGGTGGCCGCCAGCGGTGGCTACATGATGGCCTGCTGCGCCGATCGTTTGATCGCGGCCCCCTTTGCCGTTATCGGCTCGATCGGTGTGGTCGCTCAGGTGCCCAACCTGCACCGCCTGCTCAAGAAAAACGATGTCGATGTTGAAATCCTGACGGCAGGTCGTCACAAGAGAACCCTGACCATGCTGGGCGAAAATACCGAGGAGGGGCGCCAGAAGTTTCTGGACGATCTGGAAAAGACCCACGATCTCTTCAAATCCTGGGTCGCGTCTCGCCGGCCGGCACTGGATATCGACCAAGTCAGTGAAGGGGACATCTGGTACGGCCAGCAGGCCATTGATCTGGCGTTGATCGATGAGGTCAATACCAGCGAGGCCTGGCTTCAGGCCCGCAGCGATCAGTGGCAGATTCTCGAAGTCGGCCTCAGGCCGCAGCGCTCGATGCTTGAAAGACTTGGCAAGGGCACCGAAGGGGCGATTGAGCGGGGCATCGATCGTGCCATTGATCGCGTGGTGCGACTGCGCTGGGAAAAGCAGTAACGCTTTTGCCAAAAGACAAGCGGCCTGCCCCGGTCAGGGGGCAGGCCGTTTATTGAAACCACGTATCCGGATCAGGGATCAGGACCGATCAAGCCCTGCCAGCGTATCAATGACTGCCTCGGCGTGCTTGCCACGCAGGGAGTAATAGATCGTCTGAGAAGCACGACGTGTGTTGACGAGTTCCTCGCGACGCAGCACGGCCAGGTGCTGGGAGAGCGCCGACTGGCTCAGGTCAAGTTTACTGTTCAGCTCCGATACGGACATTTCACCTTCCCTGAGAAGACAGAGAATGCGCAGTCGGTTTTCGTTGGCCATGGCCTTGAGCAGCGGTGCAGAATCGAGAATGACCATTTCGCACCCCGCTGTCGCGATCGGTGCAGTGGCACATACACTCATTTTTAACTCCTTGTGAAAAAAAACGCTCTGCAGGTTGATGCGCTATTGCCGGCATCGTTTCCGGCAAATACTCGGCATTCAAACGCTGCAGTACCGTGTCCCATGGCGATGATGCACTCACTCATCAAACAGCCTCTGGATTAGCGCTCACGGTTAGATGATTTTATACCTTTCTGGTTCACACAAATCGATCAAAAAACTCAATAATGCTGATATTTGACTATGCCAAAATGCGTATTGCGCTTATGGTGCTTTGTGCTTTCCATATTCTGGTCATTGCCGCCAGCAATTACCTGGTTCAACTGCCCATTACGCTTTTAGGCTTTCACACGACTTGGGGCGCCTTCAGCTTTCCCTTCCTGTTTCTGGCCACCGACCTGACCGTTCGCCTCATGGGGCGACATGCGGCAAGGCGCCTGATTTCTCTCGTCATGCTGCCGGCTCTGGTGGTCTCCTATCTGATCTCCGTACTGTTTCAGCAGGGGCAGTGGCACGGGATGGAAGCCCTCTGGTCGTTTAATCTCTTTGTCGGGCGTATCGCACTGGCAAGCTTTATGGCCTATGCGCTGGGTCAGGCCCTGGATATTCTGGTGTTCGACCGGCTGCGCAGGATGCGCCCCTGGTGGCTGGCACCGGTCGGCTCTACCATTCTCGGCAATCTGCTGGATACCTTTATCTTCTTTTTCGTGGCGTTCTGGCATAGCCCCGACCCCTTCATGGCCGAGCACTGGATTGAAATAGCACTGGTCGACTATGGTGTGAAACTCACCATCAGCCTGCTGCTGTTTCTGCCCCTCTACGCCATGTTGTTGCTCTGGCTACAGCGATGCCTGCTTCGACTTTCCGGCGTAGAAGCCTCAGGAGAAACACAAGGGGATGATGGCAGGCAACATCGGTAATGCTCTGCCAGAATGCGAGCAGGGCATCATGGCGTCGATATGAACAGGGTTACGGAGAGTTCATGAGTATTGAGCTTCACTATGCGGATTCAGGCGTGCCGGAACAGGCAGATGCTCCGCCGCTCATTGTTGTGCATGGTCTTTTTGGCAGCGCTGACAACTGGCGCTCTCACACGAAATACTGGCGTCAAACGCGACGCGTGGTGGCCGTGGATCTGCGCAATCATGGCCGCTCGCCTCATGCGCCCGGCATGGGGTATGAGGACATGGCAGCAGACGTGCTGGGTGTCATGGATCAGCTGGATATCGATCAGTGTGACCTGCTGGGACACTCCATGGGAGGAAAGGTCGCCATGACCCTGGCACGGCATCACCCGAATCGGGTCGCTCGTCTGATTGTGGCCGACATCGCGCCCGTGGCCTACGAGCACGGCCATGACGATATCTTTCGTGCCCATCGGCTGGTCGAGGATGCGCTGCCGGAATCCCGCAAGGAAGCCGATGACGCCATGGCCGAGGCCATCGACAGCCAGACCACAAGGCAGTTTCTGGCCACCAACCTGGCGCGCGATGATCAGGGGATTCTGGGCTGGCGTGTCGGGCTTGATTTCATCGAGGAAGGCTACGGTGACATCGTGGCACCACCGGGGGGAGAAGCGCCCTTTGAAGGGCCAACGCTGGTACTGCGGGGCGAAAACTCCAATTACATCGAAAACGACATGCTACCTCTCATTAACGAGGTGATGCCGGCGGCGCGGGTCGAAACCATCAAGGGCGCCGGTCACTGGCTGCATGCCGAGCAGCCCGAGGCCTTTCTACGGTCCATCGATGATTTTCTGAACGCACGCTAGGTCGGGGGCGCAGCACTGCCCGTTATCCCGCTCGGGAGATCCCGGTTTTCAAGCGGGATAACGCTGATCCCTTCATGCTCGTCGGCCAGAAAGCGCGTCAGGATCCTGTAGGTGTCGGCATCAAAGGCGATATCGGTGGCTTCCGGCGCCTGATCCAGCTGCTCAACGCTGCCGAGATAACACCAGTGATCCACCAGGTGATAGACCACATCCTGATCGCTGGCCGCTTCTCGAAAGGCCACACGCCCGGGCCAGGGCCAGTGCTGAATGCGCAGGCGCTCAAGCGCCTCCCGGCCCCGATGGGCATGCGCCTCCAGGCTTTCCTGGCCACAGCAGGCCCCGGCGCAGCGTCCAATCTGATAGGCAAAGCAGCGCCCCTTGCCACGTTCAAGTCCCATGACCCGCGGACACAGGCGCTGCTGCTCGACAATGCTGCTCAGTGCCTGGGTGGCTTCCCGCCGTGATCGAAACATGCCATAGCGCGTCCCGGCGACATCCTCGTGCAGCATTTTTTGCCCGGCTAGCTGTGGCGCCTGAGCATCGGCTGGCCAGTACCACGTATGCAGCCCGGCGCTACGACGCAGCCGACGGTTGTAAATGGGAGAGAGCTGCTTGATCAGACGTGCCTCGAGCAGCTGCGCGCCCAGATCCCCTGCGGTTTCATGCCACTCCATATGCTGGGTCTGCTGGCATATCTTCATTTCTCGATCGTTGCGATGATCGTTATTGAAATGACTCAACACTCTTGAGCGCAGGTTGACGCTTTTGCCCACATAAAGCGGCAGGCGATTGTGTCCATAAAAGAGATAGACACCGGGCCGGGCGGGGACCTCATCCAGCAGACCGGGGTCAAGCTGGGCAGGCAGGCTGCGGCGACGCTCCTGATCGAGCACCAGGGTTTCGATGTGATCGACGCGATGGTGTGCTGCCCAGTACTGCCAGACGGAAAAAAGTGTCATGGCATCCCCCAGCGCCCGATGGCGCGGCGGGTGAGGCTCGAGCTGATAGCGCTCTAAAAGGGCGTCCAGCCCATGCTGGTGAGAGCCTTTATCCAGCGCCCGGGACAGCTTGAGCGTACAGACAACACGACGGCGGAATTCCCGGCCCAGCCGACGGAATTCATTGCGCAGGAAGCTGTTGTCAAAGCGTGCATTATGCGCCACCAGCCAGCCATCCCCCAGCCACTGCTCAAATGTATCGGCGATCTCCTCAAAGCCGGGCGCCCCGGCGACCAGCGCATTATCGATGCCGGTCAGCGTGGCAATGCGATCAGGGATATCGATGCCGGGATCCACCAGGGTTTCAAAGCGATCAACGATCTGGCCATCGAGTACACGCAGCGCCGCAATCTCGGTAATACGATCGCGCGTGGCACGCGTCCCGGTGGTTTCAAGATCGATAAAGATCAGCGGCGTGTCCGCCAGCGGCGGATGCGTCTGACCTTTTAAATGAGACGGCATGACCGGGGTCTCCCGACGCTCGAGGCGCCGTGCTGGAACACAAAAAATGGGCACGCCTGCAGACAAACCATCATGGCCGCAGGCGAAAGGCCTTACTGAGGATAGATGTCGAAACGTCAGGACGGGAAGCAGGGGGCGTTAACGGCTGGTCATGCGGGAAATGGAGTCCGGTACCAGGTGAGGGTTATCGGCCAGAAAACGGTGCATGGCGGCCACGGTTTCATCACTGCAGTGATGTTCGATGCCTTCGGAATCGGCCCGCGCAATGCTTTCGGGGACACCCAGGGCCAGAAGGGCCTGAAGCACGACCCGATGACGTGCGGCAACCTTGTGGGCCAGCTCTTCCCCCTGATCCGTCAGGAAAATCCCGCGGTAGGGGCGCGCATTGACCAGGCCATCACGCTTGAGACGCGTCACCACCTTGGACACGGCAGCCGGACTGACACCGAAACGGTCGGCAAGATCACTGGCGCGTGCTTCCCCCAGATGACGATGCAGATGCGCTATTTCCTCGACGTAGTCCTCCACCAGTTCACGCTGGTGATCCTGGCGCACGCGCTCAAAATGTTCGTGGTGGGACGTTGATGGCATGACTCTCTCTTGATCGATCGCCGAAACGGGAATAAAAGTAACACATAAAAGTTGACTATTATAATAAGGATTGTAAACAACGCCGTATTCGACGGCACCTGTCAAAGTGGCCATTTGGCCCGTCCTGTCCGGTGCCGTGCGGACATTATCATCGCTGGTTTAAATGGCCATTCCCTACCAGGATGCCTCGTCGTGGTTGCTGTCAGCTACCGATTGCATTGACGTCCTCTGCCAGGCGCTCGACAGGAACACGCTTTTTAATCACACCGCGATCAAGCAGAAAGTTCTCGAAATCCCGATAGCGTGCAGTATCAAACGCGGCCGGACGCAGCGCGAAACGTGCAATGCTCGCCTCCCATGCCTTGTGGTTGACCTCATTGTCCAGCGACTCGTCATATGACTTGAAAAGCGTCCAGCTTTCGTCCGGGTGATTCACGATCCACATCGCCGCCTGCTCAACAGCTTTCATGAAGCGCGACACCAGAGGGCGTTTCTCATCAAGCGTCTCGGTGCTGGCCAGAAATATCAACTCATCGTAGATGGGAACGCCTTCCTCCTCGATAAAGAAGGCGCGCCCGTCAACCCCTTCCTGCGCCAGCTGGGCCGGCTCGAAATTGCGAAAGGCACCGGTCACCCCATCGACCCGACGGCTCAACAGGGCAGGGGTCAGGGCGAAGTTGACGTTGACGGGTTCAATATCGTCCATATCAAGCCCCGAGTGATTGAGCATTGCCGCCAGAAGAACTTCCTCGACACCGCCGACCGAGTAGCCTACTCGCTTGCCCTTGAGGTCGCTGAACTGGTGGATGTCGCTGTCCGCGCGGACCATCAACACATTCAGCGGTGTACCGATCAGGGTGCCGACCCGTTTGACCGGCAGCCCTTCATCGACCTGCAGATGAAGCTGGGGTTGATACCCCAGCGCCAGATCCGCTCGTCCGGCGGCCACCAGCTTGGGCGGGGCGGTCGGGTCAGCCGGCGTTTCGATGGTGACCTTCAGACCCAGATCGCGAAAATACCCCTTTTGCTGGGCAATGATGATCGGCCCATGGCTGGGATTGACATACCAGTCCAGCATCAGACGCAGGGACGACTCGGGAGGTGACGACAGAGGCGTTGACGCCTCGCCCCCGGCGCGCTCATCGGCTCTGGCAACGCCGGTCAGTAAAACGGCCGTGAGCGCCGTAAAACACAGCCAATCGAACATTTTTTTCATGTCATCTCTCCATTAAGCAACGCGTATCTGCCGGCATGGTCCGGCTGCCAGGGCATGGCCAGTCGACACAGACGGTCGACGGTAAAATAAAGCGTGATGGTGATCACCAGCAGCATGATCAGGGCGGCAAACATGAGATCGGTCTGCATGCGGCCGTTGGCCTGCAGCATGAGATAGCCAAGCCCGGCGCTGGAGCCGACCCATTCACCGATGATGGCGCCTATGGGGGCGGCGGTGGCTGCCATGCGAAGCCCCGAGGCCAGCGAGGGCAGGGCCGCCGGCAGGCGTATGTAAAAAAGCTGGCGATTGGCGCTGCCGCCCATGGTGGATGCCAGATCAAGCCAGCCGGTCTGGGTCTGGCGCAGGCCGTCGTAGCAGGTCGAGGCGACCGGGAAATAGATGATCAGGGTCGCCATGACGATTTTCGATCCCGGCCCGTAACCGAACCAGAGCACCAGTAGCGGGGCAATGGCAAAGACCGGGATGGCCTGGGTCAGCAGCAGCAGCGGCAGTACCGTCGAGCGCAAGAAGGCCCAGCGCGACAGCACCAGCGCTGTCCCGGCGCCCAGCAGTGTCCCGCAGAGGAAGCCGGCCACGATTTCGCCCAGGGTCACGAGGGCGTGATGCCACAAAAGCCCCCACTGTGTGACAAGCGTCTGCATGACGCTCAAGGGGGCCGGCAGCATATAGCGCGGCGCTCCGAAAAATATGACCAGCTGCCAGAGGACTACCAGCACGGTGGTGGCCAGTATCAGCCGCAGCAGGGGCAGGTAAAGGGATCGCGTCATGCTGACAGCTCCGTCAGGGCCGTTAAAAGCTCGCCATGATGACGGCTCATCGAGGCGGTCGTCGGGTCACGCGGCGGGGCACCTTCAGGCGGCAGGACACGCTCGATTCGGGCCGGGCTGCCCCGCATGATCAACAGTTGGTCGCCCAGGCGCAGGGCTTCAAGGGGATCATGCGTCACCATCAGCACAATGCGATCTGACAGGAGCTCACAGGCCCGGGCGTGAATATCAAGACGGGTCATCGCATCGAGCGCAGCAAAGGGCTCATCCATCAACACCAGCGGTGCCTGTTCATAGAGCGTACGCGCCAGCGCTACCCGGGCACGCTCCCCGCCGGAAAGGGTCTGCGGATAGCGGCGTGCCGCCCAGCCCAGCCCGGTCTTCTCGAGAAGCGCCATGGCACGATCAGGATCTGCGCGTTCACCGCGCATGACAGCCCCCAGCTGTACGTTATCGATGACGCGTCGCCAGGGCAGCAGCAGATCCTGCTGGCCCATCCATGCAATGCGCTGCTCAAAGGGGTGATGAGACGCATCGACCATTGTCAGATGCGCATCGTTTGAGACGCTCAGCCCTGCCATCATGCGCAGGAGCGAGCTCTTGCCGCAGCCGCTTCGGCCCAGCAGACAGCTCCAGCCGGGGGCGGGCAGAGACAGTGACACATCGTCAAACAGCACACGATCGCCAAAGGCAAGGCGTGCCTGATGCACCCAAAGACCGTCGGACGTGTGAGACTCGAAACGTAAATCTGGCGGTGGCATGAAGGCCCTTTTTACAGGGCGAAGGGCACGGCGTGCGTGACTCGAAATCCCTCCGCCGGCATGAACCGGATCAGGTAGTGGGCGCCATGTGGACGCCTTGCGGGTTGTGGTCAGCCACTCTCAGCATCGATGTTTCATCGATACACCCCGTTCGAACACCGCCGAGTCTAGCGCTCCGGGGCCGCATTCACCATGATTTCATGCACGACAACACCCGTCCTAATAACGGCCATCAACATAAAGTACTTTTTTATCAGAACGTTATTTGCATACTAAAGGAAGGCCAACCGCTTCCGGTACCTTTCATCAACAAGGGCTGCCTGTGTATGTCACCATCGTGCGAACTTACCGAGCGACTCTCCTTTTTTCTGGGACGGCAGCTCATCGCTCAGCCGCTGGACTGGGAAGATGCCTCCAACTGGCGCTGGAAAAGCGATTCGCTGTCGCCGGAAATGATTCGCATGGCGCGAACCAGCATCAATGATCCCTTCTGGCACGGGCTATGGGCGCTTTTCGGATTCGATCGCTGGGCGCATGCCGAGCACCTGACACGTCTGGCCGGTAACCTGCCGGCGCACTTGCCCATGCCACCCCTGCCCATGACCTGGCTGGGCACCCTTCAGGGTGCTCCGGTATGGAGCCTGCCCTGGCGCGCTGGGCGTACCGCGGGCATGGATACTTCATTTACCTCGCGCCTGGGAGAACAGATCGGACGCCTCCATGCCGTTCCCGTATCAGGCTGGGGCCACCCGCTGGCCACCGTGTGGCCGCTGTCAGCATGGCCACAAAGGGTGAAACGTTATCTGGATCAGTACCTGCCACCGGCGGTACTTCGGGATCTGCCCGCACGGATCCCCGTACCGGACAGCGCCGTATGGTGTCTGCCGGATCTGCGCGACGATCAGTTCATCGAAGGCGTGACCGACTGGTGCTGGAGCGACTGGGAAGCACTGGTGTGGGCGCCACGGGAGTTTGACTGGGCCCTGATCGAACTCTTGATCATGGACCCCGATCAACAGCGCCATTTTCTGGATCGTTACTGGCAGTTCTGTGATGCCATCGATATCGGAGCACACCGACGCATCTGCCGAGCCATCTTGTGGCAATTCAACTGCTTCGGGCCGTGCCCCTGGCCGCAGGTACGCGATGCGCACTGCTGGCTTGATTATCCCTGAGCACGGTCGCCGGCATGGAATATTTGATCATGGTCATTCAGACGCATGGATGATAAAGGATGGCGTTCATGGCACACTACCGCTTATTACAAGAGGTTATTAACAAAACGCCGTGACCGACTTTAACAGCATATTCCTGCTTGGCGGATTACTGGTGGCCATGAGCATTCTGGCCAGCCGGGTGTCCGCGCGTATTGGCCTGCCACTGCTGCCCCTGTTTCTTGGCATCGGCATGCTGGCCGGCGTTGACGGCCTGGGCCTGATCAATTTCAGCGACTATAACCTGGCCTATCTGGTCGGCCAGCTGGCGCTTGCCATGATCCTGCTGGACGGTGGCCTTCGCACCCGCATGAAGACCTTCAGGGTAGGTCTGCGACCTGCCCTGTCGCTGGCAACGTTAGGGGTATTTTTGACCAGTGGCCTGACGGGGCTGTTCGCCATGTGGGTGTTCGATCTCAGCCTGTTCCAGGGGCTGCTGGTCGGGGCCATCGTGGGATCCACCGATGCCGCGGCCGTATTTTCGATGCTCAGCGGGCAGGGGATTCGTCTCAACGAGCGTGTCGGCGCCACGCTTGAGATCGAGTCAGGCACCAATGATCCGATGGCGATCTTTCTGACGCTGATTTTGTCGCAGACCCTTGCCGGATCCATCGATAGCGTCTCCGGCACGCTTTTGATGTTTGTCGAGCAGTTCGGTATCGGCACTGTGGCAGGCGTCGCCAGTGGCTGGCTGCTGGGGCGTCTATTGCGCTGGCTGGATCTGGCACCGGGGCTTTATTCATTACTGGCTGCGGCCATGGGCTTTAGCGTGTTCGCCCTGACCAACATGCTGGGCGGCAGCGGTTTTCTGGCCATCTATCTGGCCGGCGTCATGATCGGCAACATCCGTGGCAAGCATCTTGAGTTTATCCTGCCCGTGCATGATGGCCTGGCATGGCTGAGTCAGATTGGCCTCTTTTTGACGCTGGGTCTTCTGGTCACGCCCAGCGAGATGGTCGATTACGCCTGGTCCAGCGTCATGGTCGCCGTGGTACTGATCTTTGTGGCCCGCCCGCTGTCGGTCCTGTTGAGCCTCAAACCCTTCTTCGGATTTCGCTGGCGAGAGCTTGCCTTCATCTCGTGGGTAGGGCTGCGCGGCGGTGTACCCATTGTGCTGGCTATCTTTCCAGTCATCGCCGGGGTCGAGAACGCTTCGCTCTATTTCAATGTCGCCTTCTTCGTGGTGCTGATTTCACTGGTGCTGCAGGGCACCACACTTGGCCATATGGCGCGCTGGCTCAGAGTCGAAATACCAGCAGAGACAGCCCCGGCCCGACGTCGCCTGCTGGGTGTACTGCCTGAAATTGCAGGCCGGGGATGTGGCCTGTGTCATAGCCCGGACCCACGATCTCAATGCCATCAATCATCTTTTCAATGGCGACGCCGAACTCAAGCGGGAGCGCGATTTCTTTGGCGCCTTTGCCCTGTCAGGCGAAGCCCTGATGGGGGATGTGGCCGATGCCTACGGTCTGACACTGTCACGCTGGGAGCGTGAAGAAACGCTTGGCGCCTTTATCGCGCGTCGCGTAGGGGGATACCCGGTGGTGGGGGATGACATCGACTGGCACGGCATTCACTGGATCGTGCAGGACGTGGAAGGCAATAACGTGACGCGTGTCGGTATCAGGCTGCATGGCTAGCATGAAGCAGAACGCCCGCTGATCAGCGGGCGTTTTATCTTTCAACAAGGGTGTCCTAGTTCATCATGCGCCACTTGTTGTTTTTCTCCGACGTCGGCGGCAATGGCTCATCGTCGTAATCAAGCTGAATGCGTGTCGATTCATCCAGCAGATCACCCTGAGGCGTACACTCCTGAAACTCACCGGCATGCCCGGGACGGTCACCGGCGTCGAATACGGCAGGAGGATTATTACCCTGGTGCTCGTTCTCGCGCTCCATGTTGCCCCTGGTAAAACCGCGTCCACTGTTGGCCATTTGAACCTCCCCGTATCATCGGATAACCCTGAGATGAGCCTAGGCAAGGCGTCATGACTCTGCAACCCGAGGCCCCGGGCGGGCCCGTGACGGCTAGGAAGTGTCGATGCCGCGTTACAGGCCGGATTTTCCGGAGTGGCTCAGCTGACGAAACGCGCGCACGGTGCTATCGCTCATTCCCTGCTGGCGATAACAGGCTTCAAGATTGATGAAGACCTCCAGCATGTCGTCACTGAGGTAGAGTTCGTCCACCTTGCAACCGTCCTCTCGGAGCTCCAGACAGATCGCCCCCGTCTCAAGCGGCTGCTGAACGACCTCCCTTGAGATGTGATCATGGGCCGCCTCAGAAGCTTGCTGCAAACGCACAGGTATCAAAACGGTTGCCTCGGTATATCCATCGAAGCAGCAACAGTAAGCGCACGTGTTTTGATTGTAAATTTTCGAGGCGAAAAAGTTAGCAATCATGATGTCGATGGCTTACAACCAGGTCGGGACATCACGAAATCGGAGAGGGCGTTATCATGGCTGCGATGAGCACGCTTTTGATTACTGAAAAGCGCTCAAACGAAAAGAGCCTGCCAATCAATGATCGGCAGGCTCTTCGGATAGTGGCGGAGGGACAGGGATTCGAACCCTGGAAGGGCTACAAACCCTTGGCGGTTTTCAAGACCGCTGCAATCGACCACTCTGCCATCCCTCCGGCTTACGGCGATGCATCTTAACAGCCTGTCAGCAAAGGTCAAGGAGCTTAATTCAATCAAAAGGGCCGTGACTTGCAGAGAGTGCGTTTGAAGCTCATTCTTGGTTAAAATTCCATCAAATTAGACACAAGGCAGGGAGTGATCCATGGTCGATAGAACCTATGGGGTCTCGCAAACCGGGGCCAAAAGCGTCGAGTCACACAAGGTATTGCGCAATACCTACATGCTGCTTGCCATGACACTGCTTTTCTCGGCCGTTACCGCCGGGATCGCGATGTCGATGGGCATCCAGCGCATGAACATTTTTGTCTTTTTCATTGGCGCCTACGGCCTGATGTTTCTGGTCCACAAGACCGCCAACTCGGCCGCAGGACTGCTGGCGACCTTTGCGTTTACAGGCTTTATGGGATTCACCCTCGGGCCGATTCTCAGTGCCTACCTGACACTGTCCAACGGTCCGCAGCTGATCATGACGGCGCTGGGCATGACAGCCGTCACCTTTGTGGGACTTTCAGCGGTCGCGCTGATTACCCGCAAGGATTTCAGCTTCTTGAGCAATTTCATCATGGCCGGCGCCATCGTGCTGATCCTGGCCATGGTGGTTGCGATGGTCTTTAACATCTCCGGTCTGGCACTGGCGGTATCGGCAGGTTTTGTCCTCTTTGCCTCGGCCGTGATCCTGTACGAGACGAGCCAGCTGATCCATGGCGGACAGACCAACTATATTCTGGCCACCATCAGCCTCTATGTGGCCATCTACAATCTGTTTATCAGCCTGCTGTCGATCCTGGGTCTGACCTCCAGCGACTGATCCATCGATACGTCATGATCTGTTAGTATGAAACCCTGCCTTCGGGCAGGGTTTTTTGTTTCAAGAGGCTTGTTTCAGGAGAGTTGTCTTGGTCTCTCAAGGATTGACCTATGCCCTGATGGTGCAGGGGGCGCCCTATAGTCAGCAGGCGTCTCACAGCGCGCTGCGCTTTGCCGAAGCCCTGCCGGCACAGGGACACCGGGTGGCAACGGTTTTTTTCTATCATGATGGCGTCTACAACGCCGCCAGCATGATGTCGCCACCCCGGGATGAACCTCATCTTCTCGAGCGCTGGCGAGCCCTTCATCAGACGCAGCATTGCGAACTGCTGGTCTGCGTGGCGTCCGCCGTTCGACGCGGCCTGCTTGACGAGGGCGAGGCACGGCGTCACGGACACCCGCATCCTACCCTTGAGGCACCCTTTGAACTGACGGGCCTGGGCCAGCTCATGCAGGCAGCGTTTCAACATGACCGATTGATTACCTTTGCCCCTTGAGGCATGTATGACAGGCAGGGCAGTGACATCATGAATTCCAGAAGCATACTGGTCATCGTGCGCCATCCACCGCATGGCACGAGCTGGGTACGCGAAGGGCTTGAGGCGGCGCTGGTCGGCGCAGCGCTGGGACAACCGCCGACAATACTTTTCAGCGGTGATGGCGTTCTGGCACTGCTTGCCCATCAGCAGCGTGGTGCGCTGGGTCAAAAGGGCAGTGCCGCCATGCTGGAAGGCCTGTCACTGTATGACATCGAACCCCTGTGGTATGACCAGCGCTCGCTTGAAACGCGCGGTATGGAGGTCAGTCAGCTGATGCCGGGGTGTCAGCAGGCCTGTGTCGCTGACCTGATCGCCCGGCACGACGTGGTCATGAGTTTTTAATACGCCATTACCGGCATCGACGAGTGTTACCATGAGCACACTTCACCTGATCAATCGTTCTCCCTTCAGCACCAGCATCCTGCAGGAACTTGCCGACGCCGTTTCAGAAGGCGATCATGTTCTGCTGATCGAGGATGGTGTCTACGCAGCCTCTGGCACCACCTCTCGCGTATTGCCGGAGGATATTGAGCTCTGGGCGCTTGAAGAGGACTGTACGTCAAGAGGCGTTACGCCGACCTCTGACACGGTGGGGACGCTGGGCATGGCAGGCTTTGTGGCACTGACCGCCAGCACCGATCGCACTGTCAGCTGGTTTTGACCCCCGGCCGCCCTGATTTCCCGTCGATACAACACCTCTCATTTTTCACGATGCCAGACCCCATGACCCAGAATATGGACACTCTGACGCTTGCTGATGGCACCAGCATCGCACTTGATAGCGATGGCCATCTGCAGGACCTTGAACGCTGGTCTCCCGAAGTGGCCCGAAAAATGGCCGAGCACGAGGGGCGCGAGCTGACGCCGGCCCACTGGGAAATCATCGATCTACTGCGTGATTTTTATACGCGTTTTGAAATGGCCCCCGCCATGCGGGCACTGGTCAAGACTACCCGCCAGCAGCTGGGAGAAGAGAAGGGCACATCGATCTATCTAATGTCCCTTTTCCCCGAGAGCCCGGCGCGCGTGGCCGCACGTCTTGCCGGCCTGCCGCGACCCACGAACTGCCTTTAGGTCAACTCTTGAACTTCCTTGCTCACGCCTGGCTTGCACGTCACGGCAGCGACATTTTCATGCTGGGTAACCTGGTCGCCGATGGCATCAAGGGCCCCGTGCCGGCCGCGGGAGATGACGGATTTGTCCAGGGGGTCCGGTTTCACCGCCGAATGGACGCTCTGATCGATCATCATGAGGTAACGCTGGCCCTCAGAAAGCAGGCGCCCGAGGCGCAGCGTCGTGTGTGCGGCATTGCGCTGGATATCGTCTGGGATCACTTCCTTGCCAGGCTCTACCCCGATGACGCCCTGAATCGGCGCGTCCATCGGGTGCTGAATCATCACCCCACCATGATCCCGGCGCGGCAGACGCGGCTTTTTGAGCATCTTTGCCGCGAGAACTGGCTGGAAGCCTATGGGGATTTTGATTTCACCTGTCGGGCCATTGCCGGGGTGGGCAGCCGTCTGTCCGGCCCCAACCGGCTGGCCGAGCTGACGCCCTGGCTTGAACGGGAATACCCGCTGCTGGAAGAGAGCTTTCACACGATCTGGCCATGGATGCAGCGTGCGGCATGCGAGCATGCCGCGGCATTAGCTCACCAGTAGCAGGCACCTGATGCTGTCGCCCGGCGTGACCTGCGAATGGGCACCGATGACCGCCAGCGCATTGGCGTTGACACAGGAGCGCAGGATGGAAGAGTCCTGATCCTCAAAGGCCACGGCGCGATAGCCATCGCCCTCCCAGTGCAGGGTGACGCGCATGTAGTGATCGCGGCCGGCCGTCTCGGTTGAAAACGCGGCCCGGGCGCTCACCTCCGGCAGGGCCTGCATCGCTTCACACCCCTGCAGGCCACCCATGAGCGGGCGCAAAAAGAGCCATGCGCCGACAAAGCTCGATACCGGGTTACCCGCAAGGCCTACAAAACGGCATTGATCGATGTGCCCCAGCGCCAGTGGCTTGCCGGGGCGAATCGACAGGCGCCAGAGATCCAGCTCGCCCAGCGATTCCAGGGCGCGGCGAACATAGTCGGCGTCGCCCACCGAGACACCACCGGTGGTGACGATGACGTCCACCTGGCGTGATGCCCGCGCCAGCGCCTGCGTCATGTCCTCCAGGGTGTCCGGCACCTGTTCCACCAGCGAAATCTCGGCGCCAAACCGCGGCAACAGATCCAGCAGCATGAACCGGTTGCCGTTATAGATCTGCCCGGGCGCCAGGGGCTCACCCGGCAGTTTCAGCTCATCGCCGGTAAAGAGCAGGGCAACCCGGGGCTTTCGATAGACCGGCACTCGGTCAAAACCCTGGCCTGCCAGAAACCCCAGCGCCGCGCTGTTGAGTCGCGACCCCTGACGCACCAGCACGTCATCGGTGGTGATTTCGCGCCCCCGCAGACGCACGCTGTTGCCCACCTCAAGCCCGGCGGGGATAAACACCCCTTCGTCACGGGTTTCCACCTGTTCCTGCATGATGACGCTATCGGCGCCTTCAGGCAGAGGCGCGCCGGTAAAGATGCGCGCACAGGTGCCTTCTTCCAGCGGTGCTGACTGCTGGCCGGCCATGATGCGCTGGCTGACGGGTAACACTTTGCCGCTATCCCCGGCGCGCAGGGCATAACCGTCCATCGAGCTGTTATCAAAGGGCGGCGTGTCATGGCGGGCATGAAGCGTCTGCGCCAGCACGCGATCGCCGGCAGCCTCAAGCGCTACCCATTCCAGAGGCAGTGGTTCTAAACCGTTCGAGAGCGAATCAAGCGCCTGTTGCGGCGTATGTAAACGACCGCTGTCAGCCATGCTGCCTCCGCCCGGGGATCACCAGGTTGGCAAAATTGCAGGGCTTGTGACGACTGTCGAGCTGTTCAGCGAGCATGCCTTCCCAGCCGGTGCGACAGGCGCCGGTAGAGCCGGGGAGACAGAACACGGCCGTGTGGTTGGCAAACCCGGCCAGTGCCCGGCTTTGAATGGTTGAGCTACCGACGTCGTCCTGCGAGAGACGGCGAAACATCTCGCCAAAGCCTTCGATATGGCTATCAAACAACACGCTGACGGCTTCAGGCGTGGAGTCACGACCGGTAAACCCTGTCCCGCCGGTCGTGATCACGATCTGTACCTGCGGGTCGGCAATCAGGCGCGCCACTTCGGCGCGAATCTGATAGAGCTCATCGCGGATGATCTGTCGGAAGACACAGCGATGGCCGGCCCGCTCAAGCGATTCAATCAGCAGGGCGCCGGAGCGGTCACTGCTTTCATCACGGGTGTCGGAAATGGTTAAAACGGCAATATCGAGCGGTATGAAATCGTCACTCACGAGGATGCGTTCTCCTTTTCCTTCTGGCGCGCTTCAAGCGCCCTGAGCTGCTCGTCGGTGGCCGGTGACTGATGATTGGCCTTCCATTCGCTGTAGGGCATGCCATAGACATGCTCCCGGGCACTTTCCAGATCAAGCTCGATGTGGCGCTCTTCGGCTGCCGTCACCAGCCACTTGGAAAGACAGTTGCGACAGAAGTCGGCCAGAATCATCAGGTCGATGTTCTGCACATCCTTGTTGTCATCAAGATGCTTGAGCAGACGACGAAAGGCGGCGGCCTCAAGCTCGGTCTGGGTCTGCTTGTCCAGTTGTTCCATGTTCAGCTCCTGTAAACGCCCTGAATGCTGCAAAAGGCAAACGATACGATGAGGGCAGAAATATTGTAGGCCTTCAGCCGGGCCCCGAGTAGTGGACAGAGTTGTGACGGCGACAGTCAAGCGTCAGGCGCGCTCGCCCGGCGCGCAAACCGACAGCACCAGGGCGTCCTCGTCACTGATGGAGACCTTGGCATGCCCCATGTCGCTGTCGAAATAAAGGCTGTCGCCGGCATCAAGCTGGAGAGGTTCATAGAATTCGCTGTACAGCAGAATCGAGCCCTCCAGCACCAGCAGAAACTCTTCACCGCCATGACGCACCCAGTCCGGAAAGGCCTGAATGCTGCGAGCGCGAACGATCGTCTTGAAGGGCGTCATGAGTTTTTGTGCCAGCTGTGCCGACAAAAGCTCATGCTCATAGGTGGGCGTGGGATGCTGCTCCCCCTGACCGCTGCGCGTCAGGTCGCGCCGCCCGGCATTGCAGGGCGCACTGCGCGGGCTTTTCAAAAGCTGCGGCATATCCAGCTCAAGCCCGATCATCAGCTTTTGCACGACCACAAAGCTTGGCGAGACCAAATCGTTTTCGATCTTGGAAAGGGTCGAGCGTGCCACGCCGGTACGGCGGCTGACCTCTTCGAGCGTCAACTGCTGGGCACGGCGAATCTCACGCAGACGCTCCCCCAGACGCAGGGGCTCAACGAAGGGCTTTTGCCCGCGGGCAACATTCATGCTGGCCCCTATCCTTGCATCACGATCTGTCATCCTTGCACGAATAACTCCGGGCCGAGGCCGGCCGCCCTCGACATCAGGGAGCCAGCCTGCTCTTCAGCCAGTGACCGTCAGTGCTCCGCCAACGATAGCGAATCCGGTCATGCAGGCGACTAGGCTGACCCTGCCAGAACTCGACCATGATTGGCACGACCCGATAGCCACCCCAGTGCGGCGGGCGATCCACCTCATTGTCCTGATAGGCACTCTCAAAGCGACGGGTACGCTCATCAAGCCACTGTCGATTCGGGATTTCCACGCTCTGCTGGGAGATCCAGGCACCCAGCTGGCTTGCTCTGGGGCGGGAGTGAAAATAGGCATTGGATGTGTCATCGGAGACCTGTTCAACGTGGCCTTCAATGCGCACCTGACGCTGCAGGGTCGGCCACCAGAACACCAGCGCCGCATGAGGACAGGTCCCCAGCTCACTGCCCTTGTGACTCTGATAGCTGGTGTAGAACACCATGCCATCTTCATCGAAACCCTTGAGCAGCACGATGCGCGCGTGAGGGATGCCTTCATTGTCGGCCGTGGCCAGCGTCATGACATTGGCGTCATCGCGCTCGCTCTCCAGCGCTGCGTTGAGCCACTCCGAAAAGAGAGGCCATGGCGCTTCGGGCGTGCTGTCACGGTCGAGAGTGTCTCCGGCATAATCACGACGCAAATCAGAAATGGTGCTCATGAGCGGTTTCCTTGAAGCTTCGGGAGGCGTCACCTGGTCAGCCTCGCAATAGTGTGCCGGGCATGATTCACGGCTCTGGTAGTCGTTTTACCCGGTGTCCGAGGTATTATCGTTACGTTGCCAGCGGTGAATAAGAAACGAGTAGCTGCCGGCACTGAGCAACAGGGTCAGCGCCGAAAGCGCCTCGACAAGACCCAGCCACCATAGCCCCGGCAGTTGCAGCATGGCCGCACCCTGAATGATATAAAGCACGCTGACAAATGCCAGCCAGCCATAGCCCCGACGGCGCTCGGTGCGCAGCACCACCCCCAGCAGCGCCAGCGGCACAATACGTACCAGCACGGGCAGCAGTGTCTCGGTGCCGCCGCGCTGCGACAATACCAGCCCCGTGACCAGCGTGACTGCCAGAAGAACGCCCCAGCTGATGGCCACGACCCGGCGCGCCCGTTGCCGGGCGCCAGCCGCCCCGTAGCGCTGCTCGAAGGTGCGAAACAGCACGACTACTGTCCTCTTGTCGTTTCAAGCGCCAGTGCCAGCCGTGCCAGACGCTTGCCCTGTGCCATTGCCAGCGCGCGCTCGTGCTCATCGATGCTGCGGTCGTTGTCCGGTCCGGCGAAGTGACTGGCCCCGTAAGGCGTACCGCCGGTACGCGTGGTGAACATTTCATCCACGCTATAGGGAATGCCTGCGATGACCATGCCATGGTGGAGAAGGGGATTCATCATCGTCAGCAGCGTGCTCTCCTGACCCCCGTGGATGCTGGACGTCGAGGTAAAGACCGTCGCGGGCTTGTCGACCAGCGCCCCGTTGAGCCAGAGCGTACTGGTACCATCCAGAAAATGCTTGAGTGCTGCCGCCATGTTGCCAAAGCGGGTCGGGCTGCCCATGGCAAGGCCTGCGCAGTCACGAAGGTCATCATGGCTGGCGTAGATCGGCCCTTCATCGGGAATATCACTGGCCACCGCCTCACACTCGCTGGATACCGAAGGCACCGTGCGCAGGCGGGCATCAATACCGCCCACCGATTCAATGCCTGCGGCGATGTGACGGGCAATATCGCGTGTCGCGCCCTGCCGGGAGTAATAAAGCACCAGTACGTAGGGTCGGGTCATGACATATCCTTGTGGAAACGATAGAGGCCAATTCTGGCAGGTATGTCACCATTGTGCCCATTGAGGCAGCGGTTGTCAGGCAGCACGGCCTTCAGATTCGGTTGGTCAGTGCGCATGGCTAGCGCTATGTTTCAGTTAACAATCAAACGGTTATCGTCAGGAGAAGGACAAGGTGAGACGTTTTCCCATACCCCGATACCTGTGGTTGTTGCTGACGCCGTTCAAGGCGCTGCTCAAACTGTTCAAACGCTTCAATGCACACGACGGCCTGCAGACGGCGGCCTCTCTGACCTACACCACGCTGTTTGCCGTGGTCCCGCTGACGACCGTGGTGTACGCTCTTTTTGCCGCCATACCCGAGTTTCAGGATGCCGGGGATCATATCCAGCAGTTCGTGTTTCAGCAGTTCGTGCCTGAAACGGGCGAGACGATTCTGAACATGCTGCGCGGCTTTACGCAGCAGGCACGCGGTCTGACCATGGTCGGCGTCGCGTTTTTGCTGGTCACCTCGATTCTGATGATGATGACGGTCGAAAGCGCGCTCAATCGTATCTGGGGCGTTCGTCACAACCGGCACGGCCTGATGGGCTTTTTGATGTACTGGGCCGTACTGACCCTGGGGCCCATCCTGATCGGCAGTGGCTTTCTGCTGTCCTCCTATCTGGCCTCCATCAGCGTACTGAATTCGGCCGCCTCCTGGCTGGGAGTCAGCGATTTCATCCTGCATTTTTTGCCGCCGATTTTGAGCTTCCTGGCCTTTTTGTTTATCTATATCACCGTGCCCAACGCTCGGGTGCGCTTCAAGCATGCCGCCGCCGGCGCCCTGCTGGTGTCGGTGTCGCTGGAGCTGGCCAAATGGGGCTTTTCCATCTATGTCACCAACTTCCCTTCCTATCAGATTCTTTATGGTGCCTTTGCCGCCGTGCCACTTTTTTTGCTCTGGATATTTTTAAGCTGGGCCATCATCCTGATGGGAGCCGAGCTGGCTGCCTGGCTGGATGAATCACAGCATGCCGATTGGCGCCGCTGGCCCCTGTTCTGGCAGGCCGCGGGCATACTGATGCTGCTGCACCAGACGCAGGCAAGCGGACAGGGCGCCCTGAAAACGTCCAGGGTAAGAAGGCGGCTGGGAGGGCACTACCATACGCTGCGGGCCACGCTGGTCGAGAAGGGCTGGGTGGCGATCAGTGAAGAGGATGAATGGGTGCTGGCAAGACCGCTTGAAACCCTCTCGCTCAAGGACTTCGTGAATGGCCTGCCCTGGGCCATGCCAGATCAATACCGGGCACCTGATGGCTATAGTAGACTTGCCGACATGATGAATGCCGCACGACAGCGCCATGACGAGGCACTGGAGGTTCCGATGTCATCAGCCGTATCGGAAGACACCCGTGCTCACCGGCGCTCCACCCCATAACGGCCAGAACCGGAGGCGAGGCACTTCATAACTTATTCCCGACGCGACGCTCTGACACTGATGCTGCCCGACCGGCAGCAGCCCCTGTTTGAACGACAAGCCTATTGGTGACCCTGCCAATACGCGAGGAGTAGCCTGATGAATGCCAATCAACGCGATGATGAGCTTTTCTTTCATGAAATGGCTGACGTCATCCCGCTCAACAAGGGACACAACCGTGCCGATGCCAGCAGTACCGGCACGCGAGTCCCCAGCGACGCCCAGCTTGCCAGGCGGGCCAGCGCCCAGGACGGCGAACAGGAGAGCAATTTCCTGTCTGATGAGTTTGTAGACCTTCTACCGGCCAATGACCCGATCGAGTTTCGCCGCGATGGTATCCAGACCGGTGTGATCGAAAAGCTGCGTCATGGCGGCTATCAGGTCGACTCCCAGCTCAATCTGTTAAAGCGCCCTGTGGCCGAGTGCCGGCGGGAGCTTTTCAACTTCATTCGCCAGGCCCACGAGCATGAGCTGCGCTGTGTCATGATCATTCACGGCCGCGGCAAAAGCGATGAGAGCCATGCCAATGTGGTGCGCTCCTATGTCGGCAAATGGCTGCAGCAGTTTGACGAAGTGCAGGCCTACGCCACGGCCCAGCCCCGTCACGGCGGGCTGGGCGCCACCTATGTCATGCTGAGAAAGTCCCATCGCTCTCGTCAGCGCAACCGCGAGCTGCATCAGCGCCGTCGTGCGCCCTGAGCGTGAACCTCATGCCTGCTGTTAAAAGAAAAGGGGCCTCTCGCTGAGAGGCCCTTTTCTGGTTTTCTGACAGGGTCATATCGCCGGCCCAGGGCCGACCCTGACTATTCGTCAGGGTTGTAGGACAGAATCGGAGACAGCCAGCGCTCCATGGTGTCGCGCGACATCTCCTTGCGCGTGGCCAGCGCATCGATCTGATCGCGACTGATGCGCCCGGTCGAGAAATAGCGCGACTGCGGGTGAGAGAAGTACCAGCCGGACACGGCGGCCGCCGGCCACATGGCAAAGCTTTCGGTCAGCGTCAGCCCCGTATTCTGTGTGGCGTCCAGCATCTCGAAAAGGGTTTCCTTCTCCGTGTGATCGGGGCAGGCCGGGTAGCCGGGGGCCGGACGAACGCCTCGGTACTTCTCGCTGATCAGGTCATCGTTGTCGAGCGCTTCATCCGGCACGTAGCCCCAGTGCTCGCGACGAACACGCTCATGCATGTGCTCGGCCAGCGCCTCGGCCAGACGGTCCGCCAGCGCCTTGACCATGATGGCGTTGTAGTCATCGCCGGCCTGTTCATACGCTCTGGCCAGCTCGTCGGCACCATGGCCTGCGGTCACCGCAAAGCCGCCGATCCAGTCAGCGCGGCCGCTCTCCTTTGGTGCCACGAAATCGGCCAGGCTATAGCAGAGACCATCGCGGTTTTTGGTGGTCTGCTGGCGAATGTGGTGAAGGTTTTGAACGACTTCGCTGCGTGACTCGTCGGCGTAGACTTCGATCACGTCATGATCCACCGTATTGGCCGGCCAGAAGCCGATCACACCGCGCGCCTGGATGTGGCGCTCCTCGATGAGCTTGTCGAGCATCGCCGTCGCATCCTGATACAGGTTGCGGGCAGCTTCGCCCACCACGTGATCTTCCAGAATCTTCGGGTACTTGCCCGCCAGCTGCCAGCTCATGAAAAACGGCGTCCAGTCGATGTAGTCGACCAGCGAGCGCAGGTCGACATCCTCGAAAACGCGCAGGCCGGTGAAAGCCGGTTTCGGCGGCTCATAGTCGGCCCAGCCACCATCAAAGCGCCGCTCACAGGCCTGGGCGTAGTTGAGATCGGCTGATTTGGGTCGACGCTTGCTGTTGCGCTCGCGCACCTTTTCGTATTCCGCGCGAATCTCGCCGACATAGGCTTCCTTGAGCCCGGGCGAGAGCAGCTTGCTGGCCACACCCACCGCGCGTGACGCATCGGTGACATACACCACCGGATGGCTGTAGGCCGGCTCGATCTTGACCGCCGTATGGGCCTTGGAGGTCGTGGCGCCGCCGATCAACAGGGGAATATCAAACCCCTGGCGCTCCATTTCCTTCGCCACGTGCACCATTTCATCCAGCGACGGCGTAATCAGACCAGAGAGCCCGATGATCTGGGCGTTATGTTCGCGTGCAGCGGCAAAGATCTTCTCGGCAGGTACCATCACACCCAGATCGATCACCTCATAGTTATTGCACTGCAGTACCACGCCCACGATGTTCTTGCCGATATCATGTACGTCCCCCTTGACCGTGGCCATGATGATGCGGCCCTTGCTGTGATCCTCATCGCTTTTTTCGGCCTCGATGTGCGGAATCAGGTAGGCCACGGCCTGTTTCATGACGCGTGCGGATTTCACCACCTGCGGTAGAAACATCTTGCCGGCGCCGAACAGATCACCCACCACGTTCATGCCATCCATGAGCGGGCCTTCGATCACCTCGATAGGGCGGTCAGCACGCTGACGCGCCAGTTCGGTGTCTTCCTCGATGTAGCTGGTAATGCCCTTGACCAGCGCATGCTCGATGCGCTTTTCAACTTCCCAGCTGCGCCACTCGAGATCTTCCTTTTTCTGGACGCCGCTGCCGTCATCCTTGTAGCGCTCGGCGATCTCCAGAAGCCGTTCGGTGGCATCTTCGCGGCGGTTGAGCACCACGTCTTCCACCGCCTCGCGCAGCTCTTCCGGCAGGTCGTCATACACCGCCAGCTGGCCGGCGTTGACGATCCCCATCGTCAGACCGGCGTGGATGGCGTGATAG
This sequence comes from Kushneria indalinina DSM 14324, assembly GCF_003385845.1. Taxonomy (GTDB): domain Bacteria; phylum Pseudomonadota; class Gammaproteobacteria; order Pseudomonadales; family Halomonadaceae; genus Kushneria; species Kushneria indalinina. The sequence goes on from NZ_QRDJ01000006.1 coordinate 938,060, forward strand.
AGAAATACCGAATGGATGGCCTCGCGAACCGTGTTGTTGCCGCGAAAGGAAAACGACACGTTGGAAACACCACCGGAGATCATGGCATGGGGCAGGTGCTGCTTGATCCAGCGCGTCGCCTCGATGAAGTCGACCGCGTAGTTGTTATGCTCCTCGATGCCGGTGGCGATGGCGAAGATGTTGGGGTCGAAGATGATGTCTTCGGCCGGAAAATCGATCTCATCGACCAGAATGCGATAGGCGCGCTCACAGATTTCGGTCTTACGTGCCTTTGTGTCGGCCTGGCCATCCTCATCAAAGGCCATGACCACAATGGCCGCACCAAATCGGCGGCACTGACGGGCCTGATGGCGAAAGCTGTCTTCGCCTTCCTTCATCGAGATCGAATTGACAACCGCCTTGCCCTGCACACACTTGAGGCCGGCCTCGATGATCTCCCACTTGGAGGAGTCGATCATGATGGGCACGCGGGAGATATCCGGCTCGGAGGCGACGAGCTTGAGAAAATGCTCCATCGCGGCCTGCGAGTCGAGCATCCCCTCATCCATGTTGATATCGATGACCTGGGCGCCGTTTTCAACCTGCTCGAGTGCCACTTCAAGTGCGGTATTGAAATCCTCTTCCTTGATCAGCCGCTTGAAGCGGGCAGAGCCGGTGACATTGGTACGCTCGCCGACGTTTACAAACAGCGATTTCGCGTTGATGTTGAACGGCTCGAGCCCGGAGAGACGGCAGGCCGGCGCAATATCCGGCACCCGGCGCGGGGGAAGGTCGGTCATGACCCGCTTGATCGCGGCGATATGCTCGGGCGTGGTGCCACAGCAGCCGCCCATGATGTTGACCAGCTGCTGCTCGCCGAAGGTACGCACGATCTCGGCCATCTCGTCGGCTTCCTGATCGTACTCGCCAAATTCGTTGGGCAGGCCGGCATTGGGGTGAACCGACACATACGTGTTGGCGCGACGCGAAAGTTCCTCGAGATACGGGCGCAGGTCCTCGGCACCGAGCGCACAGTTGAGCCCCACGCTCAGCGGCCGGGCATGGCGTACGGAGTTCCAGAATGCCTCGGTGGTCTGGCCCGACAATGTGCGCCCCGAGGCATCGGTAATGGTGCCCGAAATCATGATGGGCACACGGTAGCCAAGCTCTTCGAACAACACGTCGAGGGCGTAGATGGCCGCCTTGGCATTGAGCGTATCGAAAATGGTTTCGATCAGGATCAGATCACTGCCGCCCTCGATCAGCGCCCGCGCCGCTTCCACGTAGTTGTCGACCAGCGCATCAAAGGTGACATTGCGCTTTGACGGGTCGTTGACGTCCGGTGAGATCGAAGCGGTACGGCTGGTCGGCCCCAGCACGCCGGCCACAAAGCGCGGCAGCCCCGTTTCAGCGGCCACCTCATCACACACTTCCCGGGCGAGTCGGGCCGCCTTTTGATTGAGCTCAACGACCAGTTCTTCGGCGTGATAGTCGGCCTGGGAGAGTCGGGTACTGTTGAAGGTGTTGGTTTCAACGATGTCGGCACCGGCTTCGAGATAGTCCCGATGCAGGCGTTTGATCACCTCGGGCTGGCTGAGTACCAGGAGATCGTTGTTGCCCTTGAGATCACTTCCCCAGTGCGCAAAGCGCTCGCCGCGGAAGTCCTGCTCGGTCAACCGCTCGTTCTGGATCATGGTGCCCATCCCGCCATCGAGGATCAGTATGCGTTCCGACATCAGACGGGTCAGTGTCTCCAGAACCGGCGAATCGGCAGCTTTGGGCATGGAAGGTGATCTCCGGACAGTAGTGGGGCGTACATGAAAGAGGGCGTATTCTAGCAAACCCCTGTCAGGCGGACAGGTTTGCGCCCTGAAAGACATTCACGCCGAGCATGAGCCCGGGTAATTCATGCCGGCGCCCTCAGCGCCACTGTGACATGACAGGCATGTTCATTTACCCGAGTATTGCACTCGGATTTGTCGCGAGCTGCTGGCTGGCATAAAATATCGACAGATTTCTTTATTGCGATTGCGCAAGAGGCCGCCAATGAGTCAAAGCATCGAAATTACCGAAAGTGCGCAGGAGTATCTTGCCGATCTGCTCTCGCGTCAGGACGTTGAAGGCATCGGTGTGCGTGTTTTTATTACCCAGCCGGGCACGCCCTACGCTGAAACCTGCCTCGCCTATTGCAGGCCCGGCGAAGAAGAAGAAAGCGATGAGCGAATTCCGCTGGAAAGATTCAACCTCTTCCTTGAAAAACACAGCGTCACGTTTCTTGAAGATGCGGTCGTGGATTTCAATGCCGACCGCATGGGCGGGCAGCTTACCATCAAGGCGCCCAACGCCAAGATGCCCCAGGTCAGTGAAGACAGTCCGCTCGAAGATCGGGTCAACTATATTCTCTATAGCGAAATCAATCCGGGGCTTGCCGCCCACGGCGGCGAAATTCGCCTGATCCAGCTGACAGAAGACAACGTGGCCGTTTTGCAGTTCGGCGGCGGCTGTCAGGGCTGTGCCGCTGTCGACATCACGCTCAAGCAGGGCGTTGAGAAAACGCTGACAGAGCGCATTCCGGAGCTTACGTCCATTCGTGACGTGACCGACCACACCGATACCACCAACGCCTACTACTGATCGCTACCCGCGATTCCCGGCATCAGTGGAAGCGTGCATCAAAAAAACCCCGGCAAGCCGGGGTTTTTTTATGCGCTAGCTACCGGAATTTCTAATACACAAACGGCGGCATCGGCGATTTCGAGAGACGTTCCTGTAGCACCCGAAGTTCGGTGCGAAGACGCGCCATTTCCTCATCCCGCTCGGCCAAAAGCCCCGAAAGATGGTCTTCACGCCCCCGGCTTTCCTGAAGCTGCTGCTCGTTGTAACGGGCCTGCTGGCCCAGATCACGCATCTTGCGCTCTTCTTCCTGCAGGGTGCGTCGCTGCTGCTCCAGCTGGGTGTTGATCTTCTCGATACGCTCCTCGAGCTGCTCCTGGCGACGACGTGCCTGCTTCTCGACCTCCTGCTTTTCATGGCGGGCGCTATCAAGGAGCTGCATCAGGCGATTTTCAGCGCTTTCATGGCGTGATTCTTCCTGTGCCAGGCGCCGCTTGTGTGTCTGATCCAGCTGCTCAAGCGCCTCATGGTGCTCACGCTCCAGGCGATCGCGATCTTCGCTAAGGGCATCGATCTGTCGATCGCGCATGGCCAGGCGCTGATCGCGCTCCTCGAGCTGTCCGCGCAGATGCGCCGCTTCACTTTCAAGTCGGGCAAGACTTGTGGCCTTCTCCTCAAGCCGGGCGGCCGTGCTGTCGAGGCGTTCTCCCAGCGCCTCCAGGCGCTGCTCGGTGTCCTCGACGCGTCGCTGTGCCTGTCGGGCCTCCTCCTGAGCCTGCTCCACCTGCCCATCGGACTGCTGACGATAGAAGGCCAGTGCCTCGCCGGCTTCCTCCTGTGCCTGCTGCCAGAGCCCGGCCAGCGCATCGTGCAGCCGCTCCGGTATGGCCTGGGGCAGGGGGGCATCCCGGTTTTCCTCGCGCCTTGCCCGCCACTCCCGCAGGTGATCACTGATCGTGGTAAAGCTGCCGGTACCCAGTACCTCGCGGATACGCTGAACGCTCGGCGCATCACCACGCTGTATCAGGGTTTCGATCGCCCTTTGTACATCTTCGAACTGCACGCCATTTCGTGCCATGACGGCCTCCTGAGTTCCCTGTGATCGCCCTGAGGTTTCTTCTGTTTTGAGGTGGGCGACATTTCATCACCACTATAGCGGGTTATTGTGGCAAAAACATTATTACGTAATATGTATAACGTAATAATATTTACAAATTAAATAATAAATTCATGATTACGCGTCTTATCATGATTTTGTTCGCCATAATGGGTACCATGGGCGATGAGAGGGCGGGGCAGCTTTTGATGATGGTGAGAATGCGATGAAAAAGGCGTTGAGTATCGAGCCTGATGCCGACAGGGACCGTAAGACTGTACTGGTAGAGCGCGACGCACACGTGGTACCCGGCCAATTGGTCGAGGCGGGGAGCGATCGAGAAATCGTGGCCGCCTGGCTTATGGAATATCGCGCCAGTGCTCAGACCTTCAGACAGTATCGAAAGGAGGCCGAACGGCTGCTGTTATGGCTTGAGGGGCAGGGCAAGCGTCTGGCGCATATCAACCGACGCACGCTCGACGATTTTGAGCAGTTTTTGGCCGATCCGAGGCCAGCCAGTGAATGGATCGGGCCGCCCAGCCCCCGCCACAGTGAACACTGGCGCCCGTTTCGCAAAGGGCTTTCTGCCGCGAGTCGCCGTCAGAGCCTGGTAATTTTACAAACGCTTTTCGGCTGGCTGATCGAGGCAGGGTGGCTGCGTCAAAATCCTTTCAGACTGATGCGGGGAAAGCGCCGACGCCTCGACAATACGCAGGCCGGCGTCGAGCGCTATCTGGAACGACCGCTATGGCAGTGGTGCTGGCAGGCACTCGATACGCCACCGCCAGCAGGAGCATCACTTCGCGCCCGGTATGAGTTCGAGCGCCGGCGCTTCATTTTTGCCTTTGCCTATCTACTGGCGCCACGGGTAAGCGAAATGAGCCACGCTCGCATGAACGATTTTCTCAAACGTGAAGGGCAGTGGTGGTGGCAGGTCACGGGCAAGGGCGGCAAGCGGGCAAGCATCCCGGTACCGGATGCCATGATGGAGGCGTTGATGCAGTGGCGCCGGATGCTTGGTCTAACCGACATGCCGACACCCGAAGAGAGCACACCGGTCATCAGAGCGCTGGATGGAAAGCGCGGCGTTGGCGACAATCAGCTTTATCGCATGATCAAAACGGCCTTCGAGGTTCTGGCAGTAAAAAAGGACCAGGAGGGCGAGGCCGCACAAAACGAGGCGCGGCGACTACGACTGGCCACACCCCACTGGCTGCGCCACACGGCCATTACGCACCAGGCCCAGCAGGGCGTCGAGCTGCGCTATCTTGCACGTACGGCGCGACACTCAAGACTTGAGACCACGGCGCGCTATCTCCACGCTGAGACACAGGAGTGGCACGGACAGATCAATCGTCACACGCTTGATCTGTCGGACGAGGCCCCGGATGACACGCTATAATGCCAATCTTTCCCTTACACCAGCACATGGAGCCGGCATGAGTCCGCAAGAGGCCCAGCAGGAACTGATCGAAGAGTTCGACATGTTTGATAACTGGATGGACCGTTATCAGTACATCATCGATCTGGGCAAGCTGCTGCCCGCATTTCCCGACGAATGGAAAAATGACGACACTCGCCTGGACGGTTGCCAGTCCAACGTCTGGGTTTACGGTGAAAAGCAGGGCGCACAGCTGCACTTTCACGCCATATCCGATGCCGCCATCGTCTCGGGCCTGATCGCCATGCTGCTGCGTATCTACAACGACCGAGCGCCGCAGGAAATTATCGACACCCCCCCCGATTTTCTGGCGGCCCTGGATCTCGACAAGCATCTGTCACCGACGCGCAGCAATGGACTGCACGCCATGCTGGAGCGCATCAAGACAACGGCGCATGCACATGCCTGATGCGTAACGTTTTGAGCGCGCCTATAATGCGCCATCCTTAACAAATGATAAGTATGCATGAAACGCTTTGATGTTTACCGGCATCCCGATGGCCGCCTTGAAGCGGTCAAACAGGGATGGAACTGGCCGGCCTTCTTTTTTGGCGCGTTATGGGCACTGTATTGCCGTCTATGGAAGATCGCTGTATTGACGCTCGTGGGCGTTTTTATTGTATCGATGGCAGGTGCGCTGGAAGAGAGCGGCATGTTGGACGTGATGGCCAATATTGCCTGTCTCGGCCTCTATATTGCCTTCGGCATCAATGGCAACCACTGGAAGCGGCGTCATCTGACGTCGAGTGGATTTCAGCCTGCCGGTACGCTGGAAGCCGGCAATGTGAAAGAGGCCATCAAAAGACATGCGCAAAGACAAAAACCACAGTCGCCGGATGTCGACCACCTGCACACCTTTCAGGCCTGATCCTTGTGCTTTCGGCTCCGGTCATGATCAGAGACTTTCTCGTCATGACCCTTGCAGTCTTTGCAGGACGCCCTGGTAGCCGGCACCGGATCAACCCCGCCAGCACAAAGAGGATGGCAGCGCAGGAGTCGTCGGAGCGCTAGCCACCCACCGCGCATAGCCCCATGCAATTGAATGGCTTCAATTGCATAGTTGGAGCAGGTGGGCCAGAAGCGACAGCGCGGGCCAATCAATGGGCTGATAACATACTGATAGAAAAGCACCAGCCCGATCAAAACCCTGGCAAGCGCCTTTTGCAACCCCCGCAACAGCTGACGCAGCGCGTCAGCTATTGCCATACAGCGCCTCGGCCGACATCATCGGCGCCGTATCCACATGCGCGCCTGTTTCATCAAGCGCCAGGTAAAAGCAGGTGCGCCGACCGGTATGGCAGGCAGGCCCGGTCTGATCGACCTTGAGCAGCAGCGTATCGCCATCACAGTCCAGCCACGCCTGATTAAGCATCTGCACCTGTCCCGAAGACTCGCCCTTGCGCCACGGCTTTTGCCGGGAGCGTGACCAGTAGCACACGCGTCTTGTTCGCAGCGTCTCTTCAAGCGTTTGCCGGGTCATCCAGGCCATCATCAACACTTCGCCGCTATCAAACTGCTGGGCAATGGCGGGCATCAGGCCTTCGTCATTCCAGCCTGCAGCCGCCAGCAGCGCCTCGAGATCCGCCTCATGGCCGGGTGCCGCCTGCTCAAGTGATTTGTAGGTAGGGGAGGATGCACTCATGTTCTTACGCACTCCATGGATTATCGACGACGGTAGGTAACGCGCTCGCCGGAAGGTGCGCCGGCAATGCTGTCACCGTCCCAGGCGATGACGCCGTTAACGATGGTGGTATCGATGCTGCCTCGCAGCGCCGTATTTTCGAAAGGGCTCCAGCCGCACTTGTACAGCAGCGCATCACGCGTCACGGTAAAGCGCTTTTCGAGATCCACCAGTACGAGATCCGCCATATAGCCCTCACGAACAAAGCCGCGATTTTCCAGCTCAAAGCGGCGCGCCACGTTATGACTCGTCTTCTCGACAATGGTGGTCAGCTCGAAGTGACCGGCGTTGACCTGATCCAGCAGGGAGGAGAGGGCGTGTTGCACCAGTGGCATGCCGGAGGGCGCATTGAAGTAGCTGTTGTTCTTTTCTTCCAGCGTATGCGGCGCGTGATCGGTGGCCACGATGTCAATGCGCCCGTCGTTGACGGCCTCCCGAATGGCCTGACGGTCAGCCGCGGTCTTGATGGCCGGATTGCACTTGATCCACGACCCCAGGCGCTCGTAGTCCTCATCGCAGAACCACAGGTGATGCACGCAGGCTTCGGCCGTGATCAGCTTTCCGTCTACGGGGCCGGGCTCAAACAGCGCCATTTCTTCTGCAGTGGTCAGGTGCAGCACATGCAAACGCGTGCCGTGCTTGCGCGCCAGCTCGATCGCCATGCTGGAGCTTTTGTAGCAAGCCTCGCGCGACCGGATCTCGCCATGCAGTGAAAAGGGCACCTGCTCTCCGAAACGCTCGCGCGCCTGGCGCTCGCTCTCCTGAATCATGGGCGTGTCTTCGCAGTGCGTGATGACCGGAATTTTTGCGTTGGCGAAAATATCTTCAAGCGTCTGTGGCGCATCGACCAGCATATTGCCGGTCGAGGCCCCCATGAAAATCTTGATGCCGCAGGTGGTCGCAGGATCGAGCGCCTTGATGGCCTCCAGATTGTCGTTGCTCGCACCGTGATAAAAGGCGTAATTGGCATGGGAGCGGCCACGCGCCAGCGCGTACTTGTTCTCAAGCGCCTGACTATCCAGCGTGGGCGGCTTTACGTTGGGCATTTCCATGTAGGTGGTAATACCGCCGGCGACTGCCGCTGCCGATTCCGTGGCCATATCCGCCTTGTGCGTCAGGCCCGGCTCACGAAAATGCACCTGATCATCAATCATGCCGGGAAGCAGATAACGCCCGCGTGCATCGATCACCTTCCTGGCATCACGCGACAGGGAAGGGGCGATGGCATCAATACGGCCATCAAGGATGCCGACATCCAGTTCACGAATGGTGCCTTCGTTGACGACGCGGGCATTGACGATCAGCAGATCGAACATGGCAAAAGACCTGTATTATTGGAAAAACGTACTGTTGGAAAAAAGGACATCATTGTCGATCAGCGTGACTGCTGACATTGCTGACACACCCCGGAAAGCTCAATGGTCTGGCGCTCGATGAGAAACCCGTGACCGGCAGCCGTCTCATCCAGACGCCGCATGGTGTCATGATCGTGCATCTCTTCAACCAGACCGCAGTGTCGACAGATCATGAGCTGAAAGCCGCGCGAATGGTCGGGACACGGGCAGGCAACATAGGCATTGAGCGACTCGATGCGATGCACCAGTCCCTGTTCGAGTAGAAAGTCGAGCGCGCGATACACAGTAGGCGGTCGTGCTGACGCATGCTCGCTGGACAGCAGATCCAGAAGCTCATAGGCCTTGAGGCCGCTGGAGTGGGCACTGATGATTTCAAAGACCCGGCGACGTATAGGCGTGAATCGCACGTCGTTATCGTGACAGCGTGTTTCGGCCATGCGCAGCAGGCTGGATACATCAGGCATCGAATATTCTCATCGTTAAAACGCAGGACAGCATGGGAAATATACGCTCATGGTAACGTCATCGGGCAGGGCTCGCACCTTGCGGGATAGCACAAATCATCAGCTGACAGAACTGGCAGTATTTCCGCATTACTGTATTTAACATAATATATATTATGCGAAGCACCGATGCTGTTTAGTGCATCCTCACATGGCGGCCGCCATAATGGTTTATATTCATCGCATCGAATAATGCTGTCTGTGTCGTTTTTCAGGAGATCGTCCCATGAAGTATTCACGCGCATTATCAGGATGCTCAACCCTTGCGCTGGCACTAACGGCCCTGTGTCTACCCACGCTTGCCTTTGGCGCCTGCCAGGAAGTGCGCGATCGGATTGCCCGGAACATCGAATCCAATGGCGTCGAACCCATGGGCTATTCACTTGAGGTGATTCCAACGGCCGATGCCGATCAGGCCGAAGGCCAGATCGTGGGTCACTGCGAAAACAATCACTATCAGATTGTCTATCAGCGTCACTACCACTCCAGCAGCGCCGAAACCATGGAAGATGCTTCTTCCGAAGAGATTGATGGCGCATCGTCGATGCCTCTGGAAGACACTTCATCAAGGGTGCCTGAAACCTCATCCGGTTCGACTAAAGCAGCCGGGACCTCAATGCCGGTAGATCATGCCGACGATGCGCCCGCGTCAAACAGTCGGCGCATCGAGACTTCCGACATGCCGGTCAACAGCGACACCCCCTGATCGTCCGTAGTGCGAAAGGTCTTGCTGCTCGCCAATGCAAAAAAGCCTGCTCATTTGAGCAGGCTTTTTTGATGAAGATGCAGCAGATACTCAATCGTCTGCCGGTGCGTAGGAGCCATCCTCACGATGGACTTCACGCCCGGTCAACGGCGGGTTGAACACACAGGCCACCGTCATGCCCTTTTCCTTGCCACGCAGCCAGTGCTCATCATGCTGGTCGAGCAGATACATGTCACCGGCCTTGATGGTGTGTTTTTTGCCATCGGCGATGGTTTCCACTTCGCCTTCGCCTTCATAACAGAAGACGGCTTCAATGTGATTCGTATAGTGAATATGGGTCTCTGTGCCCGGACGAATGCGAGTGATATTAAAGGAAAAGCCGCAGTTGTCCTCGGCCAGCATCAAGCGAGTGCTGTCCCAGTTACCGTTTTCGGCTTCAACAAAGCGGTCGGTCTTGCGGCACTCTTCGAGGTTACGAACGATCATCGGTCTGGCTGCCTTCTCTGGTCACAATGAACATGAATCACCACCAGGGGTGCGGGCGCCATGCGCCCGCCTCGCCCTTTTTATCAATGCCTTTCAGTGATGCTGCGAACGCTTTCTTCAAGGATATTCAGGCCCTGCTCAAGCTCGTCATCCGTGATGGTGAGCGGACAGAGGCACTTGACCACTTCACCAGCCTGGCCACTGGTTTCGATGATAAGCCCGCGCTCAAAAGCGCCGTGGGTGATCTCATCGGCCAGTTCACCGTTGCCGACATCAATGCCACGCATCATGCCACGACCGCGCTCCTTCGCCGGATGGCCGGCATCGTCGAGAAGCCCTGCCAGCCTTTCGAAGCGCTCGCGGATGATTTCGCCCTTGCGCTGAACCTCCTTTTCAAAGGTGTCGTCGGCCCAGTAGTGACGCAGCGTTTCTGTGGCAGTCACCATGGCCAGCGTGTGGCCGCGAAAGGTGCCGTTGTATTGCCCGGGCGTCCATTTATCGAGATCGCGGTGCATCATCAACATGGCAAATGGCAGCCCGTAGCCGGACAGTGACTTGGAGTTGGTCACCATGTCGGGCTTGATATCGGCGTGCTCGAAGCTGAAGAACTTTCCCGTACGACCACAGCCGGCCTGAATATCATCCACGATCAGCAGGATATCGCGCTTTTTGCAGATATCCGCCAGGCGCTTGATCCACTCGATGGACGCTGCATTGATGCCGCCTTCACCCTGCACCAGTTCAACAATGGCTGCTGCCGGGCGATCAAGGCCACTGGATTTATCATCGAGCGCCTTCTCGACATAATCGAGCGTATCCACGCCCTCGCCCATGTAGCCGTCATAAGGCATGAACTGGGCACCGATGGCCGGTACCCCCAGCGCATCACGAAACTTGGCATTGCCGGTGGTCGCAAGCGCCCCCATGGTGACGCCATGGAAACCGTTGGTGAAGGTCAGAATGTTGTGGCGCCCTGTAATACGACGCGCCAGACGGATGGCGGCTTCAACGGCGTTGGTACCGGTAGGTCCGGGCAGCTGAATCTTGTAGTCCAGACCACGCGGCTTGAGGATCAGCTCTTCCAGAGTCTGATAAAAATCCTGCTTGCCATGGGTCCAGAAATCGAGACCGTGAACGATGCCGTCACGCTCGATATAGTCCATCAACGCCTTTTTCAATACCGGGTTGTTGTGCCCGTAATTGAGCGTACCGGCACCGGCGAGAAAATCGATGTACTGCTTGCCTTCAGTGCTCCAGAGATGGGCACCGGAGGCGCGATCAAAAACGATGGGAAAAGAGCGGGAATAAGTGCGAACTTCGGATTCCATCCGTTCGAAATACTGTGTGTCCATTTACAACACTCCCCCGTTTGGCTAGTGATTCAATCAAAAATTGAAGTTGTCCTGCTCAGATCTGCTGTGGATCGAAAGGCCCTATCCGTACCAGATTTTCTGGATCGTGTTCTCCACCAAGCTGTTCTTCAGAAAAATATTCCCGGCTGTTGAGCGGTGCCTGCCAACGCTGCGCCAGGCGCCTGAAAAGCCCCCATGACGCTTCGTTATCCGGCGTAATGGTGGTCTCAAGATGGCGTACACCGGCCTGATGTTCGCGCCGCAAAACGGTTTCAACCAGCTTGCGGGCAAGCCCTGTCCCTCTGGCCTTTTCACCCACTGCTACCTGCCATAAAAAGAAGGTATCCGAGGCATTGGTCTTGATGTAGCCCGACACAAAACCAACGATTTCGCCATCGGCCAGTGTGGCCACGGCGCAACGATCGCGAAACTGGGTGGCGAGAAGCAGGTAGGCGTAAGCGGAATTGACGTCCAGCGGCGGGCAGGCCTTGATGAGCTCATAGATGCCCCATCCATCGTCGGTACCCGGCGGGCGAACAAGAATGGGTGTCTCCCCCTCGATAATCATCTCTGCCAGATCAGGATGAGAGATATCGGATGAAGCCGTCGTTGTTTGATTGGTTGGTATCATGGATATTTCGCAGTTGGCGAATTAGACACACATAATAACAATAACTTATAAAAGCAGCAAATCCATTAATTATGAATTCGCGAGACTTTCATAACCCATTTTTATACCACCTTAAGCCGCCTGCACCACTCCTGCCGGATTTGAAGGCAGCACGTTCAACCCTACTAACTATAGACAAGAAAAAGCCGCCTGCAGGCGGCTTTCGAACTCATGATACGTATCAAGGCATTACGTTCTTGTGACACTGCGCAGAGTGACGAATTCCTCGGCGCTGGTGGGATGCACACCGATCGTGGCATCAAAATCACGCTTGGTAAGCCTTGCGCGTACTGCGATGGCCAGCGCCTGAATCAGCTCACCGGCCTCCTCGCCTACCATATGGGCGCCTACCACACGATCAGTGCTGTCATCGACTACCAGCTTCATCAGGCAACGTTCATCACTGCCCGAGAGCGTATGACGCATGGGCTTGAAATCAGTGGTATAGACACGAATGCTGTCACACTGTTCTCTGGCCTGCTCTTCGGTGAGGCCGACCGTCCCCATGTTGGGATGACAGAATACGGCGGTCGCCACGCTGTCGTAATCAATGGGGTCTGCGCTGCCGCTCCCATAATGAAGCTCTACCAGGCGCATCGCTTCCTCAAGCGCGACAGGTGTCAGTTCCGGCCCTTCGATAATATCGCCCAGCGCCAGAATCGACGGCACGGAGGTCTGGTAGCGGTCGTCGATTTTCAGCTTGCCATCGTATTCACGCTCGACATCGACATTTTCAAGACCCAGCCCTTCAAAGCGTGGACGACGCCCGGTGGCACCGAGAATGGCATCCACTTCCAGCGTTTCGCCGTTGCTGAGCTCCACTTCATAGGCGTCCTGGCGTTTCTCGACCCGAGTGATCGTGGACTCGAAGTGCAGATCCACACCCTTTTTCAGCATTTCGTCACGAATGTAGTCGCGCAGTTCATGATCAAAACCACGCAGGAACAGCGGGCCCCGATAGGCCAGATGGGTTTCGGCCCCCAGGCCATTGAAGATGCTGGCAAACTCGACGGCAATATAACCGCCGCCCATGACCAGAAAGCGCTGCGGGAAAGTTGGCAGATCGAAAATCTGATCGGAGGACAGCACATGCTCGCGTCCTTCGAATTCCGGCATCCAGGGCGTGCCGCCGGTCGCAATCAGGATTTTCTCGGCGCTGATGTGGCGACCATTCACGGTGACCGTGTGTTCGTCAACGATTTCGGCGCGCCCCTGAATCAGCTCAACGCCCGAATTGGACAAGAGCTTTTCATAGATGCCGTTGAGACGCGAGATTTCAGCCTTCTTGTTGTCCCTGAGCACCGACCATTCAAAACGCGGCGCACTGTCGAAGTGCCATCCAAAGCCCTGACTGTCCTCAAAGGCATCGTGAAAATGAGCGGCATAGGAATAAAGCTTTTTGGGTACGCAACCCACGTTGACGCAGGTTCCCCCCAGGTATCGATCCTCGGCGATGGCTACCCTGACGCCCTTGCCGGCTGCGGTGCGAGCAGCCCTTACGCCACCTGATCCTGCACCGATAACAAAAAGATCGACATCATATTGCGACACGGTTGTTGCTCCAGCTGAAAAATATTTGAAACAGAGGCGCTTCCGTTGGAATCCTGCCCTGGGAATAATGGGTCATGATGCTATCACATGAGCGTGCGCCATGGCCGTGCTGGCGTGTTTACCATTATTTATGTTGTTCATTGAAAAGGCCGTAAAAAACGATGTGTGATCACAAGAGTCATCAGGACATCTCACAGCTTCTCGAGCAGAATCGGCTCTGGGCCGATCAGATGGTGGAAAGCGACCCTGACTTTTTCAAGCGCCTGTCGGATCAGCAAAATCCCGATTTTTTGTGGATAGGCTGTTCTGACAGCCGGGTGCCTGCCAACCAGATCATCAATCTCCCGCCGGGTGAGGTGTTTGTGCATCGTAATGTCGCCAATGTGCTACATCACAATGACATGAATGCCCTTTCCGTTATCCAGTTCGCCGTGGATGTGCTCAAGATCAAACACATCATGATCGTTGGGCACTATGGTTGCGGCGGCATCAGGGCGGCCGTTACCGGCGGTGATAACGGCATTGTCGACTACTGGCTCAATACCGTTCGTAACCTCTATCACCAGCATCAGGAGAGTCTTTCCGATCTGTCGCTGGATGAGCAGATCAACCGCATGTGCGAAATCAACGTCAAGGCGCAGGTGTCCAACCTCTGTCAGACCAAGATTTTGCAGCGTGCCTGGGAGCGTGAGCAGGAAGTGACGGTGCATGGCTGGTGCTACAGCCTGGAAAATGGCCTGGTCAAGGACTTGGACAGCACGGTAAGGAACTTTGATGAGGCCGAGGCCTTCCGGCTCGCTCGCTAACGCGTGAACGCTTCATGAAATCGGCCCGACAGGCGTCACATCAATAAACACAACAGTGCTTGACCTGGCTATCAGCTCTCGGTGATAACAGAACCTCACTGTTGCTGGCACAAAGAATCGACATGTCGGGCATGATCTACAAGGCCGGCTTTCGCCCTCCTCGCGGGCTGGCCAACCCTCATATTCAGACCCTGCTGCCACTGCTTCTACCGCGCAGCAAAGTGCGTCTTGAAACAGAGCTTTTGACGCTGCCCGATAATGACATCGTGGAGCTCAGCTGGGCTCAGCCGTCACCCGCTGATGCCCGAGCGCCAATCATGGTGCTCTTTCACGGGCTGGAAGGCTCCGTCGATTCACCCTACGCCCGCATGCTCATGCGAACAGCCGCTGATATGGGCTGGCGCGCGGTCCTGATGCACTTTCGTGGCTGTGGGCGTGTGCCCAATCGTCACCTGCGAAGCTATCATGCCGGCGAGACGGCAGACGCCTACTGGGTGCTCTCACAGCTGACCCGGCGCTATCCCAATGCACTGAAAGTGGCCGTGGGCGTGTCGCTGGGGGCCAATGTGCTGCTCAAGCTGGCAGCTGAACAGGGGGGCGACGGACTTGACCTGGCAGGCGCCATTGCCATCAGCCCGCCACTGGATCTGGCCGCTTCGGCGGATGCCATCAATATCGGCTTCGCGCGCTGCTACCAGCGACATATTCTGAAATCCATGAAGCGCAAGGTCATGCGTCGTGTGGAAGATGGCAGTCTGGACCGGATCAACCGTCACCAGCTCAAGGAGCTGGACACGTTCTGGGCCTTTGACAATGAAATCACGGCGCCCCTGCACGGGTTTGAGTCAGCCACGGATTACTATCGGCGGGCGTCGTCGGGTCTCATGCTTCACCGCATTGAGCTCCCTACCCTGATATTGCACGCAGCCGACGATCCATTAATGCCCAAAAGCCTGCTGGATCGTCTGCCGGTACCGTCAAGAAGTGTGCGTATCGAGATGGCCGAACATGGTGGTCATGTTGGATTTGTAGAGTTTCGCCAGGGGCTGCTGCGCCCGTGGCTTGCCAGACGTGTGGCGCAGCAGCTTGAAAGCTGGCGTGTTGTGCCCGGCAGGCAGCAACACACCCAGCCACTGGGGCGTAATCAGCCACTTGAATAGCCACGCCCCGAATACCCCGCGGGTATCCATCAGATCGGGCAGCTGACCCCTGTTCCCTTGAGGCCACAATAGCCCATCGGATTCTTGCTCAGATACTGCTGGTGGTACTCTTCGGCGTAGTAGAAGGCCTCAAGTGAGGCAATCTGTGTGGTGATTTCCCCCTTGCCGCTCTGCTTCAATGCCTGCTCATACTCTTCAAGGCTCTGGCGGGCGATATCACGCTGCTGTTCATTGCGCACGAGAATGACGGAGCGATATTCGTTGCCGATATCGTTGCCCTGACGCATTCCCTGGGTGGGGTCATGCGCTTCCCAGAACGTCCTGAGCAGTTCTTCCAGGCTGATCTCTGCCGGATTGAAGATCACACGCACGACCTCGGCATGCCCGGTTTTGCCGGTACAGACTTCATCATAGGTCGGGTTGGGAGTGTAGCCGCCGGCATAACCGACCGCCGTGACCCAGACGCCCGGCAGCTCCCAGAAAAGGCGCTCAGCCCCCCAGAAACAGCCCAGCCCCAGAACGATCTCATCGAAACCTTCAGGCGGTGGCGATGAAATATCACGGTCATTGATGTGATGGACGCCGCTGATGTTCATGGGCGTGTCACGGCCTGCCAGTGCTTCTTCTGCACTGGGCATACGCGTTCTGTCGTATCCGAACATGGTGCCTCCCCATCAGGTTTCGAAACGAGATAAACGTTAACAGGCTACAGGTTATCGGGGCGGACAGGAGCAAACACAAGCCCCTCGCCCCGAAAACTGTCTGCTTTGCATCAATACGCTCTATCCGGCGTGCGCCCCAGACTGAAGGTATAAATCAGGTCTACAGCCTGATTGGCCCCCGATACCGCCTGGAGATACAGGTTCTGGATCAGTCGATAGCGCAGCGTCAGCTCGGCAATCGAGGAAAACAACCCTACGCCGTAGCTGACCTGGAAGTCGTCAAAGAGATAGCCGCTGACCACGACCTGACTGTCATCGCCACTGCCGGACGTATCCAGAGACAGGTCATCAATGCCAAAACTTTCACCCAGCTGGCCGATGGCCTTGCCACTTCTGGACAACGACAGCCCGATCAGCGCCGAGGTCAACATGCCGTCGCTATCGCCGTCGGCATCCGGTGCGCGCCCGCGCAGCAGGTAGGACAGCGCGCGTGACTCGTTCATGGCCGGCTCCGAGAAGACATCCAGTTCGGGCTGGTCTGCCGGACCGGTGACTCGCAGACCGGCAATCACATTGTCTGCCGTGCTATCAGGGTTTCTAACGGCCTCAATGCTCAGGTAGGGCTGACCGGGCGGGCCGCTGAACAGTACCTGTCCGCGGCGAATGATCAGGTCCTGCCCCAGCGCCTGGAAGCGCCCGTCTTCAAGCGACACATCGCCGAAAAGCTGCAACTGACTGGCACTCTGACGGACATTGAGCCGGCCCTGTACGTTGGCGTTCAAGCCATAGGCAGCCAGCTGTACGTCATTGCCCACGATGATGTTCACGCCGACGTTGACCTCCATGCCGGCCGCCTCGAGATCCTGGGTGTTGGCCCACGCCAGCTGACGATCGATCTCATTGGTCGCCTCAACCGTGGCCATTTTCTGCTGGCGGGCTTCATACTCTTCACGAGTGACGATGACCTCATCAGAAGACGGCTTGACGGCCGATGCCGGAATCTGCCCGATTTCAAGACGCGCCCAGGGAATCCGTACATCACCGTTGATATCCAGACGCTGCGGGTTGGCAGCCACTCTGATATCGGGCGCCACTCGCAGGCGGCCGAACTCCGGCATGCGAATTTCAAGCGGCGAGTTGCCCCCGTTGAGCGCCATGCTGGCCTGCCAGTTTTCAGTGGTAGGCCAGTTGGCGTTGCCATCGAGATTCCAGCGGGCGTTGCCGACCTGCAGATGGCCCTCTAGCGTACCGCGATCCCCCTGGAATGCCATCGCCATACGGGCATCATCCAGTCCGACCGGCAGCTGAACGCCGCGGGCGCGAACATCACTGAGCACCATATTGCCATTGAGGCGCGGCTCGATCAGGGTGCCGGAAAGTGCAACATCACCGTTGAGCTGGCCGGCCAGCTCGTTCAGGGCCACGACCAGTGGCGTGTAAGGTGACAGCGTCACGCCGTCCACCTGCAGTCTACCGCTTAGCGTTCGACTGCCCAGCGGGTCACCGATATCGGCATTCAGACGAATGCTGCCGGCGTCGCGTAAATTCGTGCCCAGCTGAACCTGCGCTCGTTCAGGGGTGGCCTGAGCATTCAAGCGAATACCTAGATGCGGCAGGGAAAATGGCTGCCCCTGGGCATTCTGACCGCGTACATCGGCCTGACTCTGCAGGTCGGTATCCACATTCCACCGGCTACCTGCCTGCGACCACTGCGCATTGATATCGCCCTCAAGCCCGCCGGCAATTTGCCATTGCGGTGGCAGATAATCGTTGGCCAGCGCCAGGTCGATATCGGAGAGGCGCAGTGCCGCACGACCGCTGTCGGCACTGGCCTGGAGAGTGTCGACCGAACACAGCCGGCCCCCCTGCCGCCTGGACAGACAAAACGGTGAGGCGGTCACGCTGGACTGATCCAGCAGCGCCGTGAACTTCAGTGGCCCATCAAGGGCGATATCGCCCCCCTGGGGCGCACTGACGTCCAGTGGCGAGATCGTCCCGGCGTAGCGCTGTTCTGCCTGATCAAAACTACCATCCAGCGCCATGCGTAATCGACTGACGGGCAGGCCGTCACCACCGTCCACATCCAGGGTCAGTCGATGCTGCTGCAGGGTGCCGTTGAGTGCCGTGGTCACCTGACGAATCTGCTGATCGGCCGCGCTGATATCGCTGGCATCAAGATCAACATTGAAGCTTGGGTTATCGAGGCCCTGCGCCCTGGCGGTCAGGCGAAGCGCGCCCACGCGATTGTCCTGATAACGCAGCCCCTGCCCGCGCAGATCCACATTGCCGTCAGGATTATCCAGCGTCCCTCTGAGCCTGATCTGCCCGTTGGCACTGCCCCCCAGCTCCGGCAGGATTGAGCCCAGTGCGGGCGCCGTGATATCGGCATCCAGTGACAGCCGATCACCGATATCACCATTGGCCGACAAGCGGTTGTTGCCCTGTCGAAAATCCAGTTGATCGATGTGCCACTGCATATCGCTGTTGCCGTTCAAGCGACCTTTCAGGGAGAGTGCTCGATCCTGCAGCGTGCCATCAATGGCAAGCTCGGGCACCTCGACACGCCAATCGTCACCCTGCTGCTGGAAACCGGCGCGCAACTTGCCATTAAGGCGACCGGTCACGGCGTCGGTAAAGTTCTCCAGTCTGAGGCTACTGAAATCAAGCGATGAGGCCACATCCAGAGAAGGCGACCATGTCGCTGTCCCGCTGGCTTCCACCTTCCCGTCGCCAGTCGTGACGGTGAGTGGCGCCCAGTTGAAATGGGCAATATCCCCATCGCCTTTCAGACGAATATCCAGCGGCGATATGCTCGGCCCTTCCACATGGCCAGCCATGGCCAGTTGATAGCCGTCGAGCGAGCCTTCGGCATTGATGTTGATATCGCGGGCAAGCCAGGGCGGCACACCGGGCTCGTCCTCGAGCGGCCAGCGCACCTGAGGGCTGGATAGCTGCAGCCTGAACGGCAGGTCGGGCGCCAGAAGGTCGGCATAAGCACTCAGGGCAGCCTCGATGGGCCCACTGGCATTGATGGACAGATTCAGATCAGAGAGCGCGCCATGGGCGTCAACTTCAATATGCTCTCCCTGAGCCGGCGCCTGCAGGGCATCGGCCACCATCGACAGTGTCAGCGGGTAATCATCCTTGAGCGAGGCCTGAGCGCTCATGGACAGACGTGCGATGGAGGAGTCCAGCGTCAGTCGGCTCAGGTCAATGTTTGATTCTCTGGTCTGGACAGCCAGCGCCAGCTGATTGACCACCACGGGCGTTTCCCCATCAAGTCTCAGCCGGTTGATGGCGACATCGTCGGCATCGATATCCAGTGGCAGCGTGATCTCGGGCATGACGATGCGCCCCTGGGCATCCGTCTGACCAATGATCTCGACCAGCGGATTGGCCAACGGCTTCTGGCCGAGTTCGGCCAGTGTCTCCAGCACGGTGGGCGGCTCGGGATTGGCGACCTTCATCGCACCTTCAAGAGCGTCGGACGACAGCGCAAAGGCAGCGTTATTGGTCAGCAATACCGAGGGCGACGATGCCGCGACCGACTCGGCAGCGGCAATGGCCTGTGCGGTAATCATGTCAGGGCGCGCAACGCGCCGGGCGATGCGCACGTCCAAGCTGGCATCGAGAAGATCCGGCTGATCCAGTCCCGGTGACGTTGCCAGTACGACGCGGGTGTTTTCCAGCCGCGTTTCGCCCAGGGTGAGATGGCTGCCTTCGAAAACGGCGCTGCTGTGAAAGTGCCCCAGCTCGACACGGGTGCCATCTGCCAGACGTACGTGAACGTCGTCCAGACGCAGATCACGCAGCCCTATTGGCAGCGGCGTACTGATTCGATCCATTGTCGAATCGTCATCCGTTGTGTCCGGGTCGGCGCTGTCGCCACCGCGCAATACGACATCAACGCCGCTGAGTTGCAACTGATCCATGCATAGCCGACCACGCAGCAGGCAATCACTGCTCCAGTGCAGGGCAAACTGATCAACATCCAGCCGAAGCGCTGGCAGATCCAGATGCAGCCCCTGGAGGGTGAAATCATCCAGCAGCGCACCTTCCGCGTGCTCATAGGTAATAAAGCCGCGTGACTGCGCCTGCTCGAGCAGTTTGGCGGTTCCCCATGGTGAAAGAACAACGCCTGCCACGATCAGGACAAGTGCAAGAAGCGTCACCACTACCCAGAGGATAGCGCGAGGCAGCAACATCAAAATTCCGGGCCGATGCCAAAGTGCAGACGCCAAGAGTTTTCCTCACTATCAAAGGGATGGGCGATATCCAGACGAACCGGCCCAACGGGTGAAATCCATCGCACGCCTACGCCTGCGCTTGTCTTGAGGTCATCCGGCCACCAGTCGTTAAAGGCGTTGCCGGTATCCACGAAGGTCGCGCCCCACCAGTTATTGGCGACCTGACGCTGATACTCCAGAGAGCCCACCAGCAGGTGCTTGCCCCCCAGCAGATCACCATCACTGTTTTCAGGCGCAATGGTTTCATATTCGTAACCACGTACGCTGCTGTCACCCCCGGTAAAGAATCGCAGCGAAGGCGGTACCTGACTGAAATCATCCGTACTTGTCGCTCCTGCTGTCGCACGAGCTACAAAACGATTGTTGGCGCCCAGGCTCCTGACCCACTGACTGTTGAGGCGGGTCCGCAGGAAGTTGGCGTCCGAGCCCCAGGCATCGCTTGACCCCTCAACCAGGATGTCTTGGCGATCGCCCCACATGGGAAACCGGGTCTCATCCGTGCGGGTGCGTGTCCAGCTCATGCCCGGTATGAACAACACCACCTGATCCTTTTCATCCCCCTGGGTGAAATCCTCATAAGTGGTACGCAGGTAGGCATTTTGTATCCAGTCATTTTCGAAACGCCATTCCCGACCAAAGGACACTGAACTTTCGAAGCTGCGGGTATCGCTTTCGCTGCGATCGGTATTCTTGAACCCGTAACGCATGTAGTAATTGTCACGCGCCGGGTTGGCCAGCGGTACGTTGTATTCCCCTACCAGGGTCTGTTCGGGACCGGAAAGGCTCAGATCATTATTGAGACTATGCCCCTGATCATTGAGCCATGGCATGTTCCAGCCAAAATTGACTCGAGGACCCACGTCGGTGGAGTAACCGATACCGGTTTCAAACTTGTGGCGATCTTCCGGCGTCACGCTGACCTCGATGGGCACGGTCGCGCGCTGGGGCCTTTCCTGCACCGCGAGATCGTCCTGGAAGTCTCTCCCGCCACTGTCGGGGTCTTCACCTTCAACGCGCGCATCCGGTGAAGACGTCACCATTGATGAGGGGCTCTGGCGAGAGCGTTCATCAAGTCGAGGGCGAACGCTGATGCTTCGAAACCAGCCCGCATCACCCAGACGCTGGCTATAAAGAGCAACGTCCGTGGCCAGATAGCGATCATCGGGATCAAAGGGTGCCATCCTTCGCAGACGCTCTTCACGAATCTGGCTGCCGCTCACAAAAATATCGCCGAACCGATAGCGCTCTCCACTCTCGAATACCAGCGAGATATAGGCGGCATGTTCCCAGGGATGGACTTCGATACGGCTTTGTCGATAGCGAGCATCGAAATAACCGCGCTCCAGTGCCAGCCCCGTCAGGCGCGTCTTGAGCGTATCGTAAGGTGTATGCAGGAGGCGCTTGCCTTCCAGGTCTGCCAGAGGATTGGCATCAAGCGCCTCCTGAAAGGGCTCGTCATTTTCTGCCTCGCCCTCGACGCGAACCACCACCGAACGCACACGAACAGGCTTGCCACGGTCGACATCGACAATGACCTCTTCGCGGTTACGAAAACTGACCGAAATCTCGGGTTCGTAATAGCCGTAGGGTTTCAGGGCATCCTTTACCCTTTGCGTTACTTCCGCGCTGTAACTGTAGGTTTGCGTTTCAGCGTTTCCAGGGATATCCAGGGACTGGAGGTAATTGCGAATATTGGTGGCCAGCTCTCCCCGCACACCTCTTACCTCTGCATCGATGGCAAATACGGCAGGTGCCTGACACAGGCTGGTCACCAGCAGCGTTAGTAGAAGCAACTTTCGGGTAGGCGTGCCGGCGATCATGCCGTTACGAGAAAAGGATCGCATAACGTTCAGGAGTTTCCTTGATGATATGAATCACACCGTATGCCACGGGGCTGGCTGCACCCTTCAAGGACTCAGAAGATCCTGAAGTGACTCCTGGGCGGCGTGCAGACTGGTCTGATTCTGCTGAAGCCGCTCGATCCGTGCCGCCAGTTCATCGATCCGCACCTTGATCGAGGCCAGAGTCTTTTCCTGATCATCGACGCTGGCGGCAAGCGTCTCCAGATGCCGGCGGTTGTTCTCAACTTCCTGCAACTGACTCGACAGCTCGGCGTTAGTATTATCTACATCTTCAAAGCGTGCATCATAAGTGCTTTTAAGACCTTCGATAACCGCGTCCAGTGAGTCCAGCGATTGCTGTAGGGAAACAAGGGTTTGCTGGCGCAGCGCATCGGCCTTTTCAAGCTGATTCAACCTAGCTTGCCGGTCATCGTTGTCGAGCTGCTGCTCAAGGCGTTGCTGCAAGGTTTCAAGCTGTGTGCGCTGGGTCTGCTGCTCCCCTCGAACACCGTCGAGGATCTGTTCCAGGTTGGCCGACATCTCCTGACGATCCGCTGCCACCTGCTGCGCTCTATCCGTCAGCGAGGACATCTCTTCAGACCAGCGTTGACGGTCCTGATAATACTGCACGCCCATGGCCACGATGGCTGCGGCAAGTAACAGCAAAAGCACATACAAGGGCCATAATGGTCTCCTGCGTGTACCACGATGAGTGCTGCCATGTCGTGCTTCTGTACGGGTTGAATACGCAGCGTTGCGATCAGCGCCTATGACGGGCTCTTCATGATCTTTTTGCGGCATGAAAGTCTCGAGAAATGTAGCAGACAGAGATACGACCCGCCCTTTTCAGCCAGGTCATGAAACTGCATGCATGCTACGATGCATGGCCTGTGAAAAGCCAGTACAGGCTATCCGATAGACAGGTTGAAACGGCAATACCAGGGGCTCCCTGGTCAGAATGGAACGTTGATCATGCCCCTTGAACTTCCCTCTTTGCCCTATGCAAAGGATGCATTGGCGCCCGTTATTTCTGAACACAGCCTGCGCATGCATCATGAAGGCATTCATGCAGGCTATCTGCAGCGCTTGAACGCACTGCTCGAAAGCGATGGACCTAACGAGCGTTCACTTGAACACATCATGGGTACCGGTCGCGGAGAGGCTCAGGCCTGCGCCTGCCAGGCCTGGAATCATACCTTCTTCTGGCAGTGTCTGACGCCCTGGTATCATCCTCCCGGGCAGGCTCTTGAACATGCATTAACGCAACGCTGGGGAAGTCTTGAGGGCTTTCAGGAGGCTTTCATGGCCAGTGCCATGGCGCACTTCATGGGCGGCTGGACGTGGCTCGTATACACTCCGCAGGGGCGTCTGGATATCCATAATGCAGTCGATGCCGGCTCCCCCCTGCTCAAGGGCCTTACACCGCTATTGGCCGTCGATATGTGGGAGCATGCCTGGTATGTCGATTTCGGCAATAATCGGCGCAAATATCTTCAAAAACTCTGGGGAATGATTAACTGGCCGTTTGTCGAGCAGTGCCTTGAAGATGCCATCGCAACTGCGGAAGGCAGGCGTAATTTGCTACACGCCTGATAATGGCAGTCCTTTTCCTACAAGGGCCATTGATACAAAAACACTTGCTACAGAAGGCGGCGCTGGCCAGATATGCCTGTCAGCATATCAACACCAGCCCGCCTGCTGAGCATCAGCGATCGTCGTCTGCTGTTCTTTCTGCCGGGTTGGCGCTGCGCCCGATACCCCGATAGTAAAACCCGTGCTGCGCCACGAATGACGGATCGTAGATGTTACGACCATCCAGAATCAGCGGGGTTGTCATCAGGGTGGAAAGCCGTCGCCAGTCCGGGTTCCAGTACTCCTTCCACTCCGTGACCAGCAATAGCGCATCAACATTTTCACAGGCTGACTGCGCGGTCCCTGCCAGAGTCAGGAGAGGATGCTGACCATAGTAGTGCTCGATGGCTGGCAGCGCGGCGGGATCATGTAGTTTGACATGTATCCCCTGCGCCCAGAGCGCATCCAGCAGACGAAGTACCGGTGCATGGGCAATGCGAGCAGTACCCGGCTTGAACGCCGCGCCCCAGACAGCCACCGTCCGCCCTTCAAGATTGCCATCATAGTACTGCCAGAGCTTGCGAAAGAGCTCTTCCTGCTTTTGCTCGTTAACCTGCACTACCTGCTCAAGCAGCCCGTTGTGCTGACCTTCACGGGCTCTAATGCTCGACAGGCGATACAGATTACGAGCAAAACTGGGGCCGCCAAAGCCACATCCTGGATAGAGATATTCGCGACCGATGCGGCGATCCGACCCCATCGCCTGACGTACCAGTTCAATATCTACGCCCAGGCTGTCTGCCAGACTGGCCAGCTCATTCATGTAGCTGACACGTGTCGCCAGCATGCCAATGACGGCAAGCTTGGTCAGTTCGGCAGCTCGCCGCGGCATCAGACGGACATTGTTTTCACGTCGATTGAAAGCCCTGAGAAGCTCACCGATCTGGCGGGTGGCCCAGTCGTCTTCGCTGCCCATGATCCAGCTATCAGGACGCGTGAAGGTGGCCATCGCACGGCCCTCTTCGAGCATGTCCGGCAAGGCGACAGCGATCTGGCGCTCCTTGCGAAGCAACGTCTCAAGTACTTCCGTATGACCGATCGGGAAGGTGCTGTTATTGACCAGCACAAAATCGTGCGGTTCGCGTCCCAGTGTCTGCTCGACCCAGTGATCGGCATCATTGCGCTGGTCTGCAGATACAGCCAGCCAGTAGACATTGGCACTGGGCAGCGACTTCGAGCTTTCACACAGGGTCAATGACCCGTTGGCGATGCTTTGCGTCAACTGATGATAAAGGCCCGGCTCATTTCTGATCCAGTCTGTCTCGGCCAGAACGTTCCATGGCTGAGCAGGATGAGGCCACCAGTATACCTGGTGACCAACCATTGAGAGTGCAGCGGCTGCCGTTGCTGCACTCAGTTCGCTTCCATGCACTACCACCTGCATGATTATGCCTCGCTTTGATAGCGCTTCAGCAGCTCGCGGAATCCTTCGCCGTACTTGGGATGACGACGGGCAAACGACAGTGTCGCTTCCAGATAACCGAGCTGATGACCGCAGTCGAAAGTTTCGCCTTCCATACGATAGGCAGCAACATCCTGATTGCTACGCAAGGTATCGATGGCGTCGGTCAGCTGAATTTCGTTACCTGCGCCGGGACGAGTTTCGGCAAGCACCGGGAAGATACTGCCGGGAAGCAGATAACGACCGATGACGGCCAGTGTAGAAGGCTCGGTACCGGCTTCAGGCTTTTCTACCATGCCCGTAATCTTTTCGCTCTTGCCGGCTTCAGGTGTCTCGCCCTCAAGGGCCACGATGCCGTACTTGTAGGCGACTTCTGCCGGGACATTTTGCACCATGATCTGAGCTGCGCCCGTTTGATCATAGGCTTCAATCATGCCACCCAGATCGTTGCGCGTCATGCCTTCATCGTCGACCAGCACATCAGGCAGCAGCACGGCGAAGGGTTCATCGTCTCCGATTACCGGACGAGCGCAGAGGATAGCGTGGCCAAGACCCAGCGCTTCCGGCTGACGGACGCTGATGATGGACACATCATCCGGAATGATATTGTGAAGCTCGTCCAGAAGCTCCTGCTTGCCCTTGGCTTCCAGCTGGCTCTCGAGTTCGAAATGCTTGTCGAAATGGTTCTCGATCGCTGATTTCGAAGAGTGCGTGACCAGCACGATCTCCTTGATACCAGCCTTGACGGCTTCCTGAACGACATACTGGATGACCGGCTTGTCGACAATTGTGATCATCTCCTTGGGAATCGCTTTGGAAGCGGGGAGACAACGGGTACCAAAACCTGCGACAGGCAATACTGCTTTACGAATCATTCCTTTTCCCTTTGCTGGCAAATATAAGAAATATATGGATTTATGGCATGATTGATTCTTGCCATGACAGCATCGTGATCGATAAGCGGCTCGAAATCTTGCTCGAACAGGCGAATTTCGTCACGGTGCTCGATAAGCTGGGTTATAACCACAACAAAATACCGAACCTTGAATGTTATATCCTTGGCAAAATGTTTCTTTTTGTATATCTAGTTCTTTTCATTTTTAAAATTTAAAAAGATAACGGTATAAAAATGGTTTCAAATACACACTTTGGCATGGTCGCTTCAGGCTGGCCATTACTTAACGTGTATCATGATTTAATGGCTTTTCTCGCTCAGACCAGAAGGTATTCTGGTCTGGTCATGATGCGATGAATCATGCAGTCAACCATTCACGGGCAGTCAACACGTCATTGATGAAGCTAATGTGTGTCAGAGCCACACCTGCCAACATAAAGGCTCGGCATGATAGCGCTCCAGCAGCTGAATTTCAGATTGTGCCAAAAGCGTGCTTGGCCAGCTGGCCCTTTACATCTTGTGTCGGTGCCAATAAGCCGTGATGCTGAAACCGTACTGGTTCACGATCCCATCAGACCCTATACAATACAGGCCAGCATAGATACCACCGCCCTACTCTCACAGGAGCTCCTTGATGAGCGAACAATATCATTCCAACGTTGATCCGGATGAAATTGCCAAGTTTGATGATCTGGCCAGTCGCTGGTGGGATCGTGACGGTGAATGCAAACCACTTCACGATATCAACCCACTGCGTCTTGATTATATCGATCAGCGGGCGGGCCTGACGGGCCATCGCGTGATTGATGTTGGCTGTGGCGGGGGCATTCTCAGTGAAGCCATGGCACACCGTGGCGCCGAAGTGACCGGTATTGACCTGGGGGAAGCACCACTCTCCGTTGCCCGCCTCCACCAACAGCAAAGCGGTGTCGAGGTAGATTATCAGTGCATCAGTGCCGAAGACATGGCCGCACAGCAGCCGGGCAGCTTTGATGTCGTGGTCTGCTTTGAAATGCTTGAGCATGTCCCCGACCCGGGCAGCGTCATCAAGGCATGTGCGCGCATGGCCAGACCCGGCGGCCATGTCTTTTTTTCCACGATCAACCGCAACCCCAAATCATGGGCGATGGCCATTGTAGGCGCTGAATACGTCCTGAACCTTCTGCCTCGCGGAACGCACAGCTATCAGCGTTTTATACGTCCCTCCGAACTGGCTCGCTGGGCCCGTCAGGCCGATCTCGACGTGCAGGATATTACAGGCATGATCTATAACCCTGTTACACGGCACTATCGCCTTTCCAACAAGGATCTGGACGTCAACTATTTCATGCATACCCGTGTGGCCCATCAATGACCCTGAAGGCTGATATACCGAAGGCCGTATTGTTTGATCTGGATGGCACTCTGGTCGATACGGCACCCGATCTTGCCCGCGCCACCAACGCCCTTCGAAAGGAGCATGGGCTTGCACCTCTGGCGTATGACGAGATTCGACGTGAGGTCTCTCACGGTGGAAGTGCTCTGGTCACTCTGGCACTGGGGCTGGAAAAGAACGCATCAGGGCACAATGAAGCCCGGACGATGCTGCTCGAGTACTACGGCAAAAATGTCGCCGAAGAGAGCTGTCTTTTTGAAGGATTTTCAGAAGTACTTGATCGCTATCGCAGTACGCAACGGCCTTGGGGGGTCATTACCAACAAGCCACGGGAGTATGCAGTTTCACTGCTTGAAGCACTAAACATAGCGCCGGATGTGCTTTTGTGTGCCGATGATCTTCCGGTCAAAAAACCGGACCCTGCCCCATTGCTTGAGGCTGCAAGGCGTCTGGATATCGCTCCGCAGCACTGCTGGTATATCGGTGATCATCTACGCGATATTCAGGCAGCCAACAATGCCGGCATGACAGCGATTGCAGTGAAGTATGGCTATTTACGTCAGGAGGACGATCCTGACAGCTGGCCTGCCAGTCAATTTTTTGAAACACCTGCAGCGCTTTGCAAGGTGCTGTTACAGCATGATCTGCATGACACCGCGAGCTTCTGAATAGCACCAATCATCAATAAGCAGCGGGCATTTCGTCTTTTACGAACTGCCCGCGAATTCCGATCGACTCTGTTAACTGCTGGTTTTTTGCATGAATTCGCGCGCAAGACCAGCCGCATCGCTATCTGAATGCTCGCTAATGACCTTTTTCAACATGTTCTGGCTTTCAGTACCCTTGCCCTGACGAGCATACACCAGACCCAGCTTGTACATCGCGTCAGGCACCTTGTTGCTTTGAGGATAATCACTGACCACCTTGTCAAACGCCGAAGCTGACTTGTCCAGCTGTGATTTCGCAGAGTAAAGCTCACCCAGCCAGTACCAGGCATTGCCGTTCAAACCTGACTGCGGATAATCACGATTAAAGGCTTCAAAGGCGGAGATGGCCTGATCAAATTCGCGTTTTTGTACATGCGAAAAGGCAGCCTGATAAGCACTCTGGGCATCATTGGAAGAAGACGCTGACCCCCCACCTGCGTTTGATGAGGACTGGCGACTCCCCGACGCAGCCTGTGCTATGGGATCGTTATCCGCCGAGGAGTTACCATTATCACTGGAAGGTGACGCTCCCCCGCTCCCTTCTGAACTGCTCAAGCGCTCTTCCAGATCCAGATAACGCTGCTGGGACAATCTTGTCTGTTGCTCCAGCTGATGACGCAGTTCTTCGATTTGCCCACGAAGCTGATTAATATCCTGTTCCTGGCTTTGCAAACGATTGAATATTTGCAGATTGCCCGAACCGGAATCCGTGGAAGCCTGATTATAAAAAGAGTTTGTTTGTGCGGATGCCCAAACGGACAGCGGGAGCACAAGTGCTCCCGCGCCGCACAGTCGAATAAGACTGTGTTTCATTGCTTACTCCGGGATCAGTAGTCGATAACGACGCGACGATCCTGAGAATAGGCCTGTTCACCGTTGCCGGAAGCAGCGCGACGCTCTTCACCGTAACTGACAACTTCGATCTGCGAGGCAGGCACGCCCTGAATGGTCAGATATTGACGTACGGCATTGGCACGACGCTCGCCAAGGCCCAGGTTGTACTCACGAGTACCACGCGGATCTGTGTGGCCTTCCAGTACGATATTGGTGCTGGAATTACGCTGAAGGTACTGAGCATGCTGGTTCAGCATGGATTCGTACTGCGGACGAATGCTGTCGCTGTCGAAATCGAAGTAAACACGATTTTCACTCGGCATTTGTGCCTGCTGGCCGGCGTTCTGGCCGGTAGCACCAGAGCTGCTGCTCATGCCCTGAGTGGAAGAACCGCTGTTCATGCCAGCATTCTGCTGGTCGCCATCCTGTGTGCCGCCGCCGCTGGAACAACCAGCGACAACTGCCAGAGAGAGTGCGGCCGCCAGAGTCTTGGCGTAGGAAGAAAACTGCATGATGATCTCCTTGCTTTTATAAAGAATGACAACATTCATTCTAGTCGTTTAATCCAAAAACGGCGACCAGGAAGGTTCACGAACCTCACCATTGGGTGCAGGGATTAAGAAAGAAGCCCTGCCATCTGCCGAAACAGCACCGAGCACACCACGTGCTCCCTGCTGAGTGGCATATATCACCATTGTGCCATTGGGCGCAACTGCCGGTGCTTCATCCTGATAAGTATTGGTTAATGTAGTCACACGCCCTGACGACAAATCCTGCCTTGCGACCTGAAAACCGCGGTCGGTTCGAGTGGTCATGAAGATGAATTTATTGTCAGGTCCATAGAGGCCACCCGCATTGTAATTGCCGGTAAACGTCATGCGTTTTGCGTTTCCACCGGAGGCATCCATCTGATAAAGCTGAGGCTGACCACTACGATCGGAGGTAAATAGCAGCGAACGCCCATCAGGACTCCAGTCGGGTTCGGTATTGATGGCACTGGTGTTTGTCAGACGCGTCAGCGAACGAGAGGCGACATCCATCACGTAAATTTCCGGATTGCCATCCTTTGAAAGCGACATGGCAAGCTTGCGACCATCCGGGGACCAGGCCGGGGCACCGTTGATGCCACGAAAGGACGTGAGCTGAACGCGACGGCCACTGGAAAGCTGCTGAACATAAATGGCAGGTCGCCCTGACTCAAAGGAGACATAGGCAAGCTTTTGACCATCCGGAGACCAGGCCGGTGAGAGAATGGGCTGATCGGAAGACAGGATCTGCTGTGGGCGATGGCCATCCTGATCGGCGACATACAGGGCGTAGCTGATATTGGGGTCAACGCCATTGGCGGTCACGTAGGCAATACGCGTCTGAAAAGCGCCACGAATACCGGTAATTTCTTCAAAAATCTGATCGGCAATGTAGTGCGAACGCGAACGCAGCTGATCTTCGCTGGAAGTGACAACCTCTCCCAGTTCACGCCGCTGTCCTGCTATATCATGAAGCTCATAGCTGATCTTGTAGCCGTTACCGGAAGACTCAACGCGTCCTACCACCAGGTAGTTGGCCCTGACACGACGCCAGTCACTGTAATTGATGTTGTCCCCACTGGCGGGACGAGAGATCAGGTCCTGCGGCGCCAGAGGTGCAAACTGACCGCTGTGCTCCAGATCATCGGCAATGATCTTGCCGATATCTTCGGAAGGGCTGACCCCTTCACCTCGAAAAGGCACCACGGCAATTGGAATGGCATTGTCGTTACCACGCGTAATCTCGATGGTGAGATCACCAGCTGCCTGCGCCATCAGGCTGGCCATCATGAGCATCATGAAGCCTGCCAGTGCCATTAGTTTTTTCATCAGCACACACCCTCGGGTTTTAACGATCCTTGGTTCCTGCGGCCTGCCATCGAAGCAGACGCAATATTGACCACGTTTTTACACCACATGGCACAATCCCTGCACCTAGCGCACATCCTCGGGATTAAAGCGCAGGTTGAAGCTTCTGAACTTCTGTCGCGCCTCGGGCGGCAACTGGCTCATTTCAGTAAACGGCGCTGCCCTTTCTACTGCCTGCACCGCTGAACGATCAAATCCAGGATCTCCGCTACTACTGGAAACATTGGCAGAAAGAAGTTCACCGGTCGGTAGAAGCTGCACTCTGACCACGGTCACCAGACCTGGAGCCGCATTGGGCGGGCGTGACCAGCTCTGCTCCACGACGCGACGTACCAGATTCATGAACCCATTTGACGCTTCCTGAGCCTGACGCGCATTGGCAATGGATTCCGCTTCATTGGTAATCTCATCACCGAAGGCATCCTGACTGGCGACAGCTGCAGCCTCTGCGGCACGCTTGCGATCGGCCTCAGCTTTCTTTTTGGCGGCTGCCTCGGCTTCCGCTTTCTTTTTGGCCGCCGCCTCGGCCTCTGCCTTTTTCTTCGCTTCGGCTTCTGCCTTTTGTTTGGCCTCGGCTTCTGCCTTTTGTTTGGCCTCGGCTTCTGCCTTCTTCTTGGCCTCGGCTTCTGCCTTCTTCTTGGCCTCGGCTTCCGCCTTCTGCTTGGCCTCGGCTTCTGCCTTCTGCTTGGCCTCGGCTTCTGCCTTCTGCTTGGCCTCGGCTTCTGCCTTCTGCTTGGCCTCGGCTTCTGCCTTCTGCTTGGCCTCGGCTTCTGCCTTCTGTTTGGCTTCAGCGTCTTCTCGTGCCTGCTGCTCCTGAGCCTGCTGAGCAGCTACCTGCTTCGCCTGTTCGGCGCGGCGCTGGGCGGCTTCCTGCGCCTCGCGAGCCGCCTGCTCTGCCTGACGAGCCTGTTCGGCAGCCTCAGCCTGCTGGCGTGCCGTTTCTTCAGCGGCATCATCCTGAGTGGCCTCCGGCTCGGGCTGCTCCTGTTCCGGCCCCTGCTGAGCGCGCGGCTGTGCCTCGGTGGCCTGCTGGGCCTGATCGGTAACCGTCTCCATTGAAATCAACTCGGCCTGCACGACGGCATTGGAGGTTTCAACGGGCTCACTTTGCGGCCAACGAAAGACAGTCAGCCCGATAATGCCCACGTGCAGCAAAACCGCAAGCACGGTGGGCAACGTATAGCCTACACGGCGATCGTGTCTGGCCATTGTTTCTCCCTACTGCTGGTCGCCAGGCGGTGGATCAGAGATCAGTCCTACATTGGGCACGCCTGCATTTTGCAGAGCCCCCATCAGCGTTACGACCTGACCATAGGAAACATTGCGATCACCGCGCACCATCACGGGTGTACCCGGATTACGGTTGAGTACCGCCATGACCTGATCGCTGATTTCATCAAGTGACTTGCTCTGCTGCTCATCGCCCAGACTGATGTAATAGTCGCCCTCACGATTAACCGTCACCACCAGTGGTTCGTTATCACTCTGCACCGGCTCTGAGCTGATCTGTGGCAGATCGACATCAATGCCCTGGTTGATGGTGGGGGCTGCAATGATGAAAATGACCAGCAGTACCAGCATGACGTCGATAAACGGTACGACGTTCATCTCGCTGGAGAGTTTCTTGCGCCGGTTGCGTCGGTAGGATCCCTGCATGAAACGCTCCTCAGGTGTTCTCGCCAGCGCTGCGATTTTGCAGATTACGATGCAGGAAGGCATGAAACTCTTCAGCAAAGTTCTCCATGCGCACCATCAGCTTGTCAGCCTTGTGCGTCAGGCGGTTGTAGCCGATGTTGGCGGGTATCGCTGCAAAAAGTCCCATGGCCGTGGCGATCAGCGCCTCGGCGATGGCCGGCGCGATGGTGCCCAGCGATACCTGTTGCGCGCCGCCGAGCGCCTGAAAGGTGCCCAGTATTCCCCAGACCGTGCCGAAAAGACCCACATAAACAGCGGACGAGCTGATAATGGCCAGTATCGCCAGATGGGTGGTCAACCGCTCCTCTTCGCGCGATACGGAAACACGCATGGAACGCTCCACGCCTTCGAGTACGGCATTGTGACTGCGTGACTTGGGCAGCAGTCGATTGAACTCACGAAACCCCGAGCGAAAGATATGCGCCGCACCCTGCGGATTATCGGCAGGCACTTCCCGATAAAGCTCGTTGAGATCAACGCCTGACCAGAAGTGTGACTCGAACTCATCGAGTTCCTGCGAGTCACGCTTGAGTGCAAAGGCTCGCTGAAAGATCAGCACCCATGAAAGAACAGATGCCGCCAGTAGTATCAGCATGATCAGCTGAACCACCAGACCAGCGTGGAAAAACAGCGAAATGACCGACATGGAATCGTTCACGAAAAACCCCTTCAAGCGTTCTGGGAATCAAGCGTCATGGCCGAAAGCAGATCTTCGGGCCAACGAGCTGGTTTGTAACGTGTTGCATCGATACAGGCAATATCGACCATACCGCGAAAAAGAAGTTTTCCATTTCGCATGACCTGCTGCTCAAATGCCACGGTGTATGGGCGGGGTGTCTCCGCCCGGGACTCGACCGTCAGCAGATCATCCAGTTGCGCCGGCAGGCGATACTGGCACTCCAGACGTCGAACGACCAGTGCAATATTGCGCGACAGGAGTGAATGCTGATCGAAGCCTCTCGCACGCAGCCATTCGGTACGACCGCGCTCGAGATAATTGAGGTAGTTGGCGTGATAGACGATGCCGCCGGCATCGGTATCCTCGATATAAACGCGTAGATCAAGGGACGTCATGCCGTTCAGGGCTCCGCCGTTGCTGCGCCATCGCCGGGATCCGGGATGTCATCGGTAGGTGAAAGATCAAAGTGCAAATACGCCAGACGCGTCACCATACGACCGCGGGCCGTGCGCAGCATGAAACCCTGCTGAATCAGATAGGGCTCAAGGACATCCTCGATGGTGTCCCGCTCTTCACTAATGGCGGCTGCCAGACTCTCTACGCCGACGGGACCACCGTCGAACTTTTCGATCATGGTCAAAAGCAGTCGTCGGTCCATGTGATCAAGCCCATGGCGATCCACGTGCAGCATGTTGAGCGCCTTGTCTGCCACATCCGCCGTCAGCCGGCCATCGCCACGCACCTGAGCAAAGTCACGAACCCGACGCAGCAGCCGATTGGCGATGCGAGGCGTCCCACGAGCGCGACGGGCAACTTCAATGGCACCGTCTTCATCGGCCTCAAAGCCCATGAGCCGGGCACTGCGATTGACGATATGCGTCAGGTCCCCGATGTTGTAAAACTCGAGTCGCTGCACGATCCCGAAACGATCGCGCAGGGGCGCCGTCAAAAGGCCTGCCCGGGTCGTTGCCCCGACCAGGGTAAACCTTGGTAGATCAAGCTTGATGGAGCGTGCTGCCGGCCCTTCGCCAATCATGATATCGAGCTGAAAATCCTCCATCGCCGGATAGAGCACCTCCTCGACGGCAGAAGAAAGCCTGTGGATCTCATCGATAAAGAGCACGTCACCCGGCTGCAGGTTGGTCAGCATGGCGGCAAGATCGCCGGCCTTTTCAAGCACCGGCCCCGAGGTGGACTTGATATCAACGCCCATCTCGCTGGCGATAATATGAGCCAGCGTGGTCTTGCCCAGCCCCGGAGGCCCGAAGATCAGGGTGTGATCCAGACTGTCTTCACGCTGACGCGCCGCCGTAATGAAGATATCGAGCTGTTCGCGTACCGCTGCCTGTCCGATATAATCATCGAGCATGCGCGGGCGGATGGCGTGATCCACCCGCTCCTCATCAGGGCGCTCGGCGCCTGCAATGAGCCGATCGGATTCAATCATGATGCCCTGCCTTTCCCGCTACGTGTCTCGCTGCCGGTCAGCCGATCGGAAAGCGCCATCTTGATCAATGCCTCGGTGGAGAGTGTGCTATCCAGCCCCGACAGCATTCTGGTGGCCTCGGTGGGCTTGTAGCCCAGGGCAATCAGAGCTGCCTCGGCATCGGCATGATTATCGGCTTCAAGCGGCAGCTCGGTTTCTTCAACCCCCTGCGCCAGCTGCTCGAACTCAGGCCAGTGCTTGAAGCGGTCCCGCATTTCAATGATCAGACGCTCGGCCGTTTTCTTGCCCACGCCCGGCAGTTTGGTCAGCGTTTGGGTGTCATCCTCCATGACACTTTTCATGAACTGCTGTCGCTCCATGCCGGACAGAATGGCCAGTGCCAGACGAGGACCCACCCCTGAAATCCGGATCAATTCGCGAAAGAGTCGACGCTCGGGCTCATCAATGAAGCCATACAGCAGATGAGCATCCTCGCGCACACTCAAATGGGTATAAAGGCGCACTGTCTCGCCCGGCGCCGGCAATGCCAGCAGCGTATTCATGGAAGCTTCAAGCTCGTAGCCGACCCCATGAACATCGATCACGATCAGGGGTGGTTTTTTCTCAAGCAGTTGACCGTGCAGGCGACCTATCATGCGTTGTATATCCAGACAGAAACGGTAAACGAAAAAAGTACATGGCCTTTGAACGCCATCGATATTTAAATACCAAGTCAGGGCCGATAGTTGCGCCAGCTTGATGAACGCGATCTTGTCGAACGGGTTGTTGCCGGCATGGCGATCGCACCGCGACAGGTAAAAAAGTGCGTCAGCGCAATGGCCAGAGCATCAGCGGCGTCTTCCTGAGGCAGCCCTGAAAGCTTGAGCGTCGACTGTACCATATGCTGTACCTGCGTCTTGTCCGCGCCCCCATTACCGGCCACCACCTGCTTGATACGACGAGCGGCATATTCATGAACGTCCAGACCATGATTGGCGGCACAGACAATGGCCGTCCCACGGGCCTGCCCAAGTTTCAGGGCCGAGTCGGCGTTTTTGGACAAAAACACCTGCTCGATGGCCATCTCGCTGGGGGTATACTGAGCAATGACTTCGGCAACGCCGGCATAGACCTGAGCCAGTTTCTGGGCAAGCGTCGGGGCTTCGATTCTGATACAGCCACTGGCGACATAGCGTGGTGTGGCACTCGAAACATCGATAACGCCAAACCCGGTGCGACGAGAGCCCGGATCAATTCCCAAAAGCATCATGAAACGGCTCCCGATGCGCCGACAGTGGTCATGACGCTTCCTCGAGTGCCTCAAGCACATCGGATTCGAAATCGGCATTGGAATAGACGTTTTGTACGTCATCCAGATCCTCGAGTCGATCAAACAGCGCCACGATCCGACGCGCCGTCTCGACATCATCAATACTGGAATAGCTGTCCGGGAACATGCCTACTTCGCTGCGCGTCACTTCCAGATCGGCCTGATCCAGAGCATCGCGCACCGGACCAAATTCTTCGGGCGTGGTCACGATTTCAAGCGTGCCATCCTCTCGGGGCTGAACGTCTTCGGCACCCGCTTCCAGGGTCGCCTCGATCACGCTCTCTTCGGATGTACCGGCGGGCAGCACGATACGCCCCTGCTTGTGAAACAGGAAAGCGACCGAACCGCTGGTGCCCAGGTTGCCACCATGCTTGTTGAAAGCGGTGCGCACCTCCGAGACGGTTCGATTGCGATTGTCGCTCATGCACTCCACCAGAATCGCCACGCCATCCGGTCCATAGCCTTCATAAACCAGCTCCTCCATCGCATCGCTGTCGCTGTTACCGGCGCCGCGAGTGATGGCGCGCTCGATGGTATCGCGCGTCATGTTGTTGGAGAGCGCCTTGTCGACGGCTGCCCTGAGTCGCGGGTTGTCCTCGGGGGCACTGCCACCCTGCCGCGCCGCCACGGTCAGTTCGCGAATCAGGCGCGTAAAGACCTTGCCCTTTTTTGCATCCTGAGCCGCCTTTCGATGCCTGATATTGGCCCATTTGCTGTGTCCGGCCATGGGATCTCTCCTTCAGCCACTCGTCATCACTGATGCAATGACGTCATACAAAAATACGGGTGTGCAAGGCACACCCGTATTAACCCTAACACTCCCGAGCAGCAGCAACAGAAACGTTTCGTTTCAAATTGCCCGCCGATCAGGAGGTTGTGCTGTCAGAGGCCTTCTGGCGCAGGCGAATGTGCAACTCCTTGAGCTGCTCATTATTGACAGTCCCTGGTGCTTCGGTCATCAGACAGGCAGCACTCTGGGTCTTGGGGAAGGCAATCACATCACGAATGGTACGACCGCCAGTCATGAGCATGACCAGACGATCCAGACCGAAGGCCAGCCCGCCGTGCGGCGGTGCGCCGTGCGCCAGACCATCCAGCAGGAAGCCAAACTTCTCGCGGGCTTCCTCGTCACTGATGCCAAGGGCTTCAAACACCTGACGCTGCATCTGCTGATCGTGAATACGGATCGACCCGCCGCCCAGCTCGGTGCCGTTGAGCACCATGTCATAGGCACGGGAAAGCGCGTTTTCCGGGTTCTGCTTGAGGGTTTCCGGATCACAGGCCGGCGCCGTGAACGGATGGTGCAGCGCCGCCAGACGGCCGCTGTCATCGCGCTCGAACATGGGGAAGTCGACCACCCACAGCGGTGCCCAGGGCTGCGTATAAAGGTCGAGGTCACCACCGAGTTTGACGCGCAGTGCGCCAAGCGCTTCATTGACAACCTTCGCGCGATCGGCGCCGAAAAAGAGGATATCGCCGTCTTCAGCACCCACCCGGTCCAGCAGCGTCTCGATCACGCCTTCCATGAACTTGACGATGGGCGACTG
The DNA here is from genome assembly GCF_003385845.1 of Kushneria indalinina DSM 14324. GTDB lineage: Bacteria > Pseudomonadota > Gammaproteobacteria > Pseudomonadales > Halomonadaceae > Kushneria > Kushneria indalinina. The sequence continues at coordinate 975,626 of NZ_QRDJ01000006.1, forward strand.
AAGCCCCTCGACGCCCTTGGAGCGGTCATTGACCTTGATCCAGGCCAGCCCGCGAGCGCCATAGATGCCAACAAAGTTGGTGTACTCGTCGATTTCCTTGCGAGTGAGCTTCGCGCCACCCGGCACCTTCAAAACGGCAACACGGCCGTCATCGGCATTGGCCGGGCCCGAGAAGACCTTGAAGTCGACATCCTTCATCAGATCGTCAACGTCGACAAACTCCAGCGGAATGCGCAGATCCGGCTTGTCGGAACCGTAGCGGCGCATGGCGTCATGCCATGTCATGCGCGGGAACTGCGGCAGCGATACATCCAGCACTTCCGCGAAAAGACGACGGATCATCTCTTCGGTAATGCCCATGACATCGTCTTCCTCAACAAAGGAAGCTTCGATATCAATCTGGGTGAACTCCGGCTGACGATCGGCGCGCAGATCCTCATCACGGAAGCATTTGGCGATCTGATAATAACGATCGAACCCGGCCACCATCAGCAGCTGTTTGAAAAGCTGCGGAGACTGCGGCAGCGCAAAGAACTCGCCGGCATGAGTACGGCTGGGCACGAGGTAGTCGCGCGCCCCTTCGGGGGTAGCACGGGTCAGAATGGGCGTTTCGATGTCCAGAAAGCCGTTATCTTCAAGGTAGGCACGAACACTGTGTGTGATGCGCGAGCGCAGACGCAGACGATCGATCATTTCCGGGCGCCGCAGATCGATATAGCGATACTTGAGACGCACGTCTTCACCCACCTTGCCATGCTCGTCGAGCTGGAAAGGCGGCGTCACGGCAGTGTTGAGCACCTCAACCTGTGTGGCGAGAACCTCGATCAGACCGGTCGGCATATTGGCGTTCTGGGTGCCCTCCGGACGCATGCGAATACGACCGGTAATACGCAGTACATACTCACTGCGGGCTCGATCTGCATTGGCAAAGGCATCCGGCGTATCCGGATCAACCACAACCTGTGCAACGCCATCACGATCACGCATGTCGAGGAAAATCACCCCACCATGATCGCGGCGGCGGTGAACCCAACCGCAGAGTGTGACTTCCTGGTCGACAAGGCTTTCGTTTAGCTGGCCGCAATAATGACTGCGCATCTTTAATCCTGTGTTGTAACGCTTGGTGTAATGCCTGAGCTGTTTTAATGCCGGACGCACGTTAATGCATCCGGCATGGGGTGACCCCTGCGGAGACGTCAGCTGTCGGACGTACCGCCCTTGTCGGATTTGCTGTCACCGGCAAGGTTACGACGACCGGAGCTTTTGAAATCGGTCTCGTACCATCCTCCTCCGGAAAGCCTGAAACCTGCTGCCGAAATCAGACGCTCTAGGGCGTCTTCATGACAGGAAGGACATTCCACCAGAGGAGCAGCCTCAATTTTTTGAATCTTTTCGAGACGCGTACCGCAGGCGCGGCACTGATATTCATAAATCGGCATGGCCTTTCATACCCGATATTGGATGTTACTGCAGGCGCGCTCAAAGCGACCTGCGCCTGTCGGGAATTTTGTCCATCGGATGGCAGACATTATTCCCGATGTATTATTGACGCATCAGCCGGCTGACACGACGATACAACCCTGCACAAGATGGGCATTATAGCGCGGCAGACATCATGATGGGCAAGGAGTGCACAACCATGAAGGCAGTAATTCTCGACAGCGATACACTGGGAAGCGACATTGATCTCTCTCCCATTTCCAGCCTGATCGATCGGTTCGACTGCTGGGGCGCCACGCCTCATGATGAGGTAGCGACACGTCTTGAAGGCGCCACCATTGCCATTACCAACAAGGTCGTCATTAACGATGAGATCATGGCGGCGTTACCCGACCTTGAAATGATCGCTGTCACGGCCACCGGCACCAACAATATCGACATGCAGAGCGCCAACGAGCGCGGCATCAGCGTGGCCAACGTCAGCGGCTATGGCACACAAAGCGTGGCGCAGCATACGCTCATGATCATGCTGGCACTGGCGACCCGCCTGCCGCATTACCAGCGTGACGTTGCCGCCCATCACTGGGAAAGCGCTGCATCCTTCTGTTTGCAGAATCATCTCACCATGCAGCTGGCCGACAAGCACCTGGTACTGGTGGGTAGCGGTGAGCTCGGCCAGGCCGTGGCGCAACTGGCCAGAGCCTTTGGCATGCAGGTGAGCTTCAGCGCGCGACCCAATGCAGAGCAGGATGATCGACCAACCCTTGAAGCATTACTGCCGCAGGCCGATGTTATTTCCCTGCACTGCCCCCTGACGCCCGATACGCATCATCTCATCGGCGAGAAGCAATTAAAGCTGATGAAATCTCATGCTCTGCTGATCAACTGCGGACGCGGTGGCCTGATTGATGAGCACCGGGCACTGGAAGCACTCAGAAGACAGGAGCTGGGCGGGCTGGGTGTTGATGTCCTGCCGGTGGAGCCACCCCGGGAAGGTCATGCCCTGATCGATGCGCTGACGCAGGAGGCGCTTAATCTGATCGTGACGCCCCATAATGCCTGGGTATCGCCTGAAGCGCGGCAAAATATCGTGAACCTGACGGCCGATAATATTCGTAACTTTCTAAAGACCTGACAAAAATATCGACTTCTGTAAGCTTATTTGAAGATAACGGTATAAATATAGGAGATTACGTTCTCTTACCCATTCATTGCGAAAATAAATGTTTATCCCGTGTGGCAGTCGGCATAATCCTTTGGTCTAAAAAAGGGCCTAATGGCTGAGGATACAGGCTCACTCATTATCTCGCAGGTATGTGACACCAGCATGGAAGCACTCAATCAACATCTGTTTTTGGCCATGAATGCCCAACCCCAGAGCAACCCGCTGGTGATCTGGTTTGCCATCGTCATGGCGCAATATGCCATTTTCTGTATCCCCCTGATCATGATCGCAGGATGGCTGGGCAAGGATGAACGTCATCACAAGGTGATGCTGACGGCCCTGCTGGCAACGATTGGTGCGCTGCTGATCAACAATCTGATCGGCTCACTGCTCTGGTACCACCCGCGCCCCTTCATGATGCCGCTGGGCCATACGCTGATTGCACATGCGCCGACGCCCTCTTTCCCGAGCAATCACATGACGATCATCTCGACCGTGGCCTTCAGCTTTATTCTGCGACCGGCACTGCGCCGAATGGGTCTGGCACTGGCGATACTTGCCTGCCCCATTGCGTAATCACGCATTTACCTGGGTATCCACTTTCCGCTGGACATGCTGGGCGCAGTGATCGTTGCCGGGCTGGCCTCAATCATGATGCTCTGGCTACAACCGCTGTATCTTGAAAGGCTTTACAGTCTGGCGCGTGGGCTCTACCGCATTGTTTTTGCACCGCTGATCGCGCGTGGTCTGTTGCACCGATAACGCGGCCCCCCTTTTAAAAGCCCGCTTCCAGGCGGGTTTTTTTACGCCACTGATTTTTGATCCGGGCCCCGCTACGCACGGACGTAAAACTTATGTCAGACTTGCACCACAGTATTTTCAGCGACTTAAAGAAGTGCTGCTGCCATTGGCATGCTCATTTTCTTCCAGGTACAGACGTGGAGCCCATATATGACACATACCATCATCTTTGACACTGACCCGGGCGTTGACGATGCACAGGCCATTGCGCTGATCATGGCCCACCCGGATATCGAGGTTGTGGGCCTGACCACCACCTTCGGCAATGTCCGGGTCGAGACAGCGACTCGTAATGCCCTGCTGCTGACAGAGCTGGCCGGTCAGACCATTCCGGTCGCCCAGGGCGCCGACTACCCGCTGGTGAAGACACCCTATCCGGTGCCGGCCCATATCCATGGTGCCGATGGGCTGGGCAACCAGACACTCGATACGCCCTCCGGAAAGCCCCACGAACTCAGTGCGGCCCAGTTCATCGTGGAAAAGACGCGCGAGCGGCCAGGCGAAATTACGCTGATGGCCGTCGGGCCGCTGGGCAATCTGGCCATGGCCATTGCGCTTGATCCGGACGTCGTCAATCGCGTCAAACAGGTTGTCATCATGGGCGGCTCGGCAGCACGAGGCGGCAATGTGACGCCGCTGGCCGAGGCCAACATCTTTTCGGACCCGCATGCTGCCAAACGCGTTCTGACGGCTGACTGGCCGCTGGTCATGGTAGGCCTTGATGTGACGCTGGATACGGTCATCACGCCCGATCGCATGGCGCGTATTGCCAAAGGCCAGGGCGAGCTCGGCAAGGTGCTGTCGAAAAGCTATGACTTCTACGCAGACTTCTACCGCAGTGCCATCGGTCTTGATGGCTGCTGCCCGCACGACAGCTGCGCCGTGGCATGGCTGGTGCACCCGGAGTTCTTCGAGACCGTCACCGGGCATCTGGATGTCGTGACTGAAGGCTCGGCGGAAGGCCAGACCATCTTTGCACCGAAAGAGCGTCAGTATGTCAGCGACCGCTGGTCACAAACGCCGGCGGTTCAGGTCTGCATGAACGTGGACGGTGACGCCGTCTCCAGCTGGATCGAGCAGACCCTGACCTCATCATCCAACGCATGACCGTCACGCCATGACAGGGAGGTAATGGTGATCACAACACCCGATAAAGACATGCCCTCGCTACCGAACAACGATCGATCGTGGGCACTCTTTCTGGATCTTGATGGCACGCTGGTCGAGCTGGTGGATCATCCTGACAATATTGCCGTGGATGATGCGCTCAGAATGCGTCTTGAGACCCTCACCACCCTGCTTGACGGGGCGGTGGCGGTCATCAGCGGCCGCGCCATTGATGATCTGGACAAGCACCTGACCCTGCCCACGCTTGCCATGTCGGGCCAGCACGGTGCTGAATGGCGTGACAGTCAGGGCAATCGCCATATTGCCCGGGCGCATCAAAAAGCGCTCGAAGCGGTCCGCCAGCAGGTCAGGGCACATGTTGATCGCGATGACGCGCTCTACCTGGAAGACAAGGGTGCCAGCCTTGCCCTGCATTATCGCCATCGACCCGAGGCGGGTGACATACTCAATCGTGAACTGACTGCCCTGATCGATAAATACCCCGAGGTACTGGAGCTTCATCAGGGCAAGTTCGTGTTCGAGATCAAGGGCCGTGGATATGACAAGGGTGTGGCTCTTGAGCGCTTTCTGGCCACCCCCCCGTTTACAGACCGATGCCCGGTCTTTATCGGCGATGATCGCACCGATGAAGATGGTTTTCGCACCGTCAATGCCCACCAGGGTCTGGCCATCAAGGTCGGTACAGGCGAGAGCATTGCCGGCAGCCGATTGACCGATCCTGAAGCCGTACATGAGTGGCTTGATCAATGGATCACGCTGCTGCAACGCTCATGAATGCATCACAGATTTCACGGAGGAAACCTTGAAGCAACTGATCGTAGTATCCAATCGCGTCCCCTCCCCTGACAAGGACAGTGGCAGTCAGGGCGGGCTGGCGGTCGGGGTCATGAACGCCCTGAGCCGCACCCGTGGGCTCTGGATGGGCTGGAATGGCCAGCTGATAGAGGACGCAGAGCAGCACGACCCCGAAAGTTATGAAAACGAGGGCGTCCAGTTTGCCACCTTCCCGCTGACCGAGCAGGAGCATGAGCTTTTCTACGTTGGCTACTCCAACGAAGTGCTCTGGCCACTTTTTCACTACCGCTCGGACATGGTCGAGTATTCGCGTGAAAAGGATGCCGGCTATCAGCACGTCAACGAGCGATTTGCCCGTCAGGTCGCCGGACAAATATCGCCCGACAGCGACGCCTCCATCTGGGTGCACGACTACCAGCTGCTCTCGACCGGGCATTATCTTCGAGCCATGGATGTAGAGTGCCCGATCGGCTTTTTTCTCCACATCCCGGTGCCGCCGTGGGAGGTGTTTCGCATCCTGCCGCATCACGGGCGCATGATCGAGCATCTGTGTGCCTATGACACCATCGGCTTTCAGACCGCCACCGATCTCAGGCACTTCCTTGATAACGTCGAGCGCAGTGGCGTGGCCACCGTCGAAGGCAACACCGTTGTTTTCGATCATCGGCGCATCAATACCGGGGTCTTTCCCATCTCGATCGATGTGGATACCGCCCGCGAGATGGCAGAAAAGGGTGAGCAGTCCTCACGCAGCAAGCGCCTGAAGGATTCCCTACAGGGTGGCCCGCTGATCATCGGTGTAGATCGTCTGGACTACAGCAAGGGACTCTACAAGCGCTTTCAGGCTTTCGAGCAACTGCTGGAAAACACCCACACCCGCTATGGCAATGTGACCTATCTACAGATTGCCCCGCTTTCAAGAACCGGTGTGGAGCGTTATGCCAGCCTGCGCCGCGAGCTTGAGCGCATTGCCGGACACGTCAATGGCCGGTTCTCGACCTATGACTGGATGCCCCTGCGCTATCTCAACACCGGCTATGACCGTGAAACCCTGATGGGCTTCATGCGCCAGAGCCGCGTCGGGCTGGTCACGCCCCTGCGCGATGGCATGAACCTGGTGGCCAAGGAGTATGTCGCAGCCCAGGATCCGGAAGACCCGGGGGTTCTACTGCTGTCGAACCTGGCCGGCGCGGCAGAAGAGCTTGATGGCGCCATGCTGTGCAATCCCTTTGATGTCGAAGAGATGGCCGACATGCTCGATGCGGCGCTCTCCATGTCGCTGGAAGAGCGCAAGGAGCGCTGGCAGCGGCTTCACAGGGTGATCAGTACCCATGACATCCATCGCTGGGGAGAAGACTTCATTACAGCGCTGGATCAGTCTGCTGCTGCTCGGCACATCGACAAGCAGTAATCCCATGCCGTAAGTTGATCAAAGCGCCATGTGTAAACCACATGGCGCTTTTTTGACGTCTGTTTTAACGTCCGTCCCTACAAGAGACAAGAGCGTATCAACCGGTCTGAAAATCCGACCACTGCTGTGGGGCGATCTCCTCACTGGTCACCTGATCAACCCGGCTGGAAGGGGATCCTGTTTCAAGCCAGTCGATCAGGGTAGTGACATTATCGTCGCTGCCCGCCATACCGACCTCGACACTGCCGTCGTCGCAATTTCTGGCGTAGCCGACCACATCAAGTTCACGAGCACGCTGTGCCGTAGCCTGACGAAACCCCACGCCCTGAACATGCCCGATAACCCGAGCCTGCATGTATCGCATGACATCCTCCTGCGGCATATGAGATTTCAAAGCCTGGCACAGCACTGCCGTGTCACCACAAGCGACAGCCACCACAAGCGACAGTCACCGCAAGCTACATCTTGAGAAAATCGCGCGGCAGTTTCTGCAGCTGGTGCCAGAGCCGCTCGACATCAGGCTTGTGCACCAGCGAACAGCGATACAGGCGAATATCCAGCGGGATATTCCATTTCTCGTCACCGGCGCGGACCAGCCTTCTGGACGCCAGCTCTTCGTGAATACAGAAGTCGGGAATCCACGCCATGCCCACCCCCTGCAGCGCCATGCCCTTGAGCCCCTCGGCCATGGCGGTTTCGTAGATGGTACGAAGCCGCAGGCGAAGCGGGTCATTTTTCAACAGCATGTGAACGCTGCGCCCCAGAAAAGCGCCCTGGGTATAGGACAGGTGTGGAATGCTGTCACCGGCCTCGAGATCAAACAAAGGGTTGCCCTGGGCATCCGGCACGCAGACCGGCAGCATGCAGACCTGACCGATGGAAAAGGAAGGAAATATCTCGCTATCGAGCTGCATGGTGGCGTAGGGATCATGGTAGGCCAGCATCAGGTCACAGTTGCCGTCACGCAGGACATGAATGGCGTCTCCCACATTCATCGCCATCAAACGCGTCGGCAGCTCGCCCACGCCCTTTTGCAGCCGGGAAATCCAGCGCGGGAAAAAGGCCAGTGCCAGAGAGTGCGCCGCTGCAATGTCGAGCGCCTCGTTGGCAATATTGAGCCCGCGCAGATGACTGATGCTTTCGTTAAGCTGCTCGACCAGACTGCGCGCCGTCACCAGAAAAAGCTGCCCTTCGGGCGTCAGGCTGACCGGTGTGGTGGAACGGTCGACCAGCATGACGCCGGTCGCCTGCTCGAGCGCCCGAATACGGCGGCTAAAGGCAGGCTGAGTGACATGTCGGCGGCGGGCGGCGGCGGAAAAGCTGCGCGTGGCATTCAAGGCCACGAAGTCTTCCAGCCATTTGGTTTCCAGATTCAACGCTTGGTACCTGCCTTGTTGATCAGCCTGCCCCCTCAGGGCGCGAGGCCGCGATTCTAACCGCCCCGGGCCGGTAAGTGATAGGCTGCCCCTCCCGGATATGACACATTCCACAACAGCCAAAAGAGACCGCCTCATGTCCAAAAGTACGCATACACGCGCCGGCATTCCCCTGTGGCAAAAAATCATGGCAGGTCTGGTTCTCGGCGTGATCGCCGGCTGGCTGCTTGGCGACCACGCTCAGTGGCTTGCCCCCATCGGCGAGCTTTTCATCAACGCCATCAAGATGCTGATCGTGCCGCTGGTTTTCACTTCCCTGATCAGCGGCATCGTTTCCATGGGCGACCCGGCCAAGATGGGCAGAATCGGGGGCAAGGCGGTCGCGCTCTATCTCGTGACCACGGCCTTTGCCATTACGCTGGGCCTGCTTGCCGCCTCCATTTTTCAGCCCGGTACCGGGGTCGAAATGCAGATGGACAACAGCGTTTCGCCCGGTGAAGCGCCCTCACTCACCGATATTCTTGTGGGTCTGGTGCCGACCAACCCAATCAGTGCCATGGTGGAAGGCAACATCCTGCAGATCATCGTCTTTGCCATCGCACTTGGCGTGTCGCTGGTATTGATCGGTGAGCGCGGCCAGCCGGTCATTCGCGTCATTGAGTCGACGGCTGAAGCCCTCTACAAGCTGACCTCCCTGATCATGGCCTGCGCGCCCGTCGGCGTTTTTGCCCTGATTGCGGTCGTTGCCGGGGAGTATGGCCTGGCGGTGCTGATTCCCCTGCTCAAGGTGATCGGCGTGGTGTATATCGCCTGCATTCTTCATGTGCTGGTGATCTACAGCGGTCTTCTTGCTCTTGTGGCAAGGCTTAATCCAAAGCGCTATCTGACCGGCAGCCTGGATGCCATCGTGATCGCCTTTTCCTCGGCATCCAGTGCCGGATCACTGCCCGTCTCCATTCGCTGTGCGCGTGAAAGGCTGGGGATTTCACAGGGCGTGGCAGGCTTTGTGCTGCCGGTAGGCGCCACCATCAATATGGATGGTACCGCCCTCTACATGGGTGTGGTGGCCCTGTTTGTGGCGCAGTTGACCGGCACCGACCTGAGTACGGCCGACTATGTCATGATCGTGTTGACCGGCACCCTGGCCTCGATCGGTACGGCAGGCGTTCCCGGCGCCGGGCTGATCATGCTGTCGATCGTCTTTGCCCAGACCAATCTGCCGCTGGAAGCACTGGGTCTGATTGCCGGCATTGACCGTATTCTGGACATGGCCAGAACCGCCGTGAACGTATCGGGCGATCTGATGGTGACAACGCTTGTAGGCAAAAGCGAGCGCGAGATCGATCTGGACATCTACAACGGCAAATCAGTCGGCCACACCTCCTGACCGTCCACCGGGCAGCGACTTCCCTGCCCGGCTTCCGGGTCTCACCGATCACTGGATCGGTGAGGCCAGATACGCCGCCCGTGCTGCCAGCTTGTGCCACAGGGGGCGTTTTTCGATCTCCTCGAGCATCACCTGCCGGCAGCTGGCAAAGTCGGCTTCCAGCATCTGCGCGACCTCTGCTGCAAACGCCTGGTCTGACACATAGGCCGTGACTTCGAAGTTGAGTCGAAACGAGCGGTTGTCCAGGTTGACCGTGCCGACAGCACTGGTGTGGTCATCAATCAAAAAGGTTTTCTGATGTAGAAAACCGGGTTGATAACGGTATATTTTAACGCCGGCGCGAATCATCTCTCCCAGAAACGAAAAGGCCGACAGAAACACCAGTAGATGATCGGGACGCTCCGGCATCATGACCCGCACATCGACGCCGCGAAGCGCGGCCAGCTTGAGCGAATCCTGCACGCCCTGATCCGGCACGAAGTAAGGGCTGGTCACCCAGAAACGTTCGTTGGCCTGATTGATGGCGTGCTGAATCAAAAGGCTTGCCGTTTCCAACGGATCCGACGGGCCTGACGGCACGATCACCACATGCTGGCGCGCCTTCCCCGGCGCCGCGTGGGGGTGCCAGGCCAGCGACAGGATATCACCGGTGGCCCAGTGCCAGTCCTCCCAAAAGGACTCCTGCAGGCCCAGCACGGCCGGCCCGGTCAGTTTCAGGTGAGTATCACGCCAGTGACCATGCTTTTTACTTTCACCGCGATACTCAACGCCGACGTTCAGACCGCCAACCCAGCCATGATGGCCATCGGCCACCATGATCTTGCGATGGTTGCGAAAATTGACCTGAAAGCGATGCCGCCAGCCCTTTGAAGAGCCAAAGGGATGTACGGCGATGCCTGCCGCCCGCAGCTCTTCAAAATAGCGCTCCGGCAGGGCATGCGAGCCGATCTCGTCATAGAGGAAAAAGACATGCACACCGCGTTCGGCGCACTCGATCAATCGCCTTTTAAGTGCCTGCCCCAGCGCATCGTTGCGCACGATGAAAAATTGGATAAGGACATAATCCTCGGCCTGGTCGATACCCTGAAAAAGGCTCTCGAAGGTGTCATGTCCATTGATAAGCAGCTGGCAGTGGTTATCCCCGGTCATGGGCAGCATGGCCAATCTTTCCACCGCGCGAAGCCGGGCATCCTCGGGATGGGCAAAGGCCGGCTCCACCAGCGTTCGAAACTGATCCAGCACGCGCCGCAGTGAGGTATCACGCTGCTCGCGTGCCGAGACATAGCCGTAAAAGCGCGGGCGTCCCAGAAACCAGTAGGCCGGGATCGCCAGATAGGGGAAGGTGATCAGGCAGATGATCCAGGCGATGGCCCCCTGGGAAGTACGACTCGACATCAGTGCCATGAGCCCCGAAAGCGCCCCCAGCAGATGCAGACAAATAATGAGCAGACCGCCCAGCAAGGCTGTCATGTCGGGGTACCACCCTTGTCATTGAAGCAATGGGCGGAGCATACCCCACTACAAGATTCGGGTCATTGCTCCTGACGGGCATACACCTGCGAAGGTGTCATATCCTGCTGACAGTGCGGGCAGAGATAAAGTCGGCGTGACGCCACAATAATCCTTTCAATGGGCGTGCCGCAGGTATGACAAGGCTCGGTGGCGCGATTGAATACCGCATGACGCCAGCGCCCTCTTGGCTCGCCGGCCGCAATCATGGGATCACGCCACGCCCTGAGATTGGTCACACCGGCATGGCGCCAGGCGCGCGCGGTCACCTGCAGGATCTGCTCGGCAAGCCGTCGACACTGTGCACGGTCGAGATCCATCGGTCGGTAGCGCTCATGCAGACCCGCAAAGAAGAGAATTTCCGAGCGCAGGTAGTTACCGATACCGGCATAAAAGTGCTGATCCAGCAGCAGCGCCCCCAGCCGGCGGCGCATGAAACGCGGGCTCTGAAGCCGAGCCACAATATCGTCAGTCGTGACGTTATGGGTGAGCAGATCGGGACCGAGCTTCGACAGAAATGGGTGTTGATCGAGTTCCTCACGACGCCAGAGCGAAATATCGGAGGCGCTCATCAGCCACGCCGAATGGGTCGCCGTGCTCAGGCGCAGGCGCGGTGAGCGCTTGCCGGCAGGTTCGCTGTCACGACGCATGATGCGCCAGACCCCATAGAGCTGATTGTGCGAGTAGATGACATGATCATCTTCAAAGCAGGTTAAAAGCGCCTTGCCCCAGCTATCAACACGGGTCACCTTCTGCCCCGCCAGGCGTGCCTCAAAAGGCTTGAGATGATCGAAGGCAAACCAGACATCCTCGATGATACGGCCCGCCAGCACCTTGCCCAGCCGGTCGGCAACACGTCTTATTTCAGGCCCTTCCGGCATGTCATGACTTCCATTGTCCTGTAAAGAATGGTGGGGATAAAACAACCACTCCGTATCATCCATGACACGAAGCGGGAAGGCGCTACTTCAGCTCGATCAGGCGGGCATTAAGCGTCTGCATCTGATCACGCAGCGACGCGGCCGTTTCAAACTCGAGATTCTGCGCTGCCTCATGCATGCGATCCTCGAGCTTTTTGATCTCGCGGTTAACGTCGTCGAGGCTCATCTGACCGATGGCCTCGGGCGTGTACTGCGCATCGGCTTCGGCCACCTGGCGATCGCCCTTGCGCTTGCTGCGTCGGCTGCCCGGTGCCTGAGCCGCCTCCATGATGTCCGCCACGTTCTTGGTGATGGTGCGCGGCGTAATGCCGTGCTGCTCGTTGAAGGCAATCTGTTTCTCGCGGCGACGCTCGGTTTCATCCATCGCACGCTGCATCGACCCCGTCACGCGATCACCGTACAAAATCGCCTTGCCATGGGCGTTACGGGCGGCACGGCCGATGGTCTGAATCAGCGAGCGCTCGGCACGCAGGAAGCCTTCCTTGTCGGCATCCAGAATGGCCACCAGCGAGACCTCGGGAATGTCCAGTCCCTCACGCAGCAGGTTGATGCCAACCAGCACATCGAACTTGCCCAATCGCAGATCGCGGATGATTTCGACACGCTCGACGGTATCGATATCCGAATGCAGATAGCGCACCCGGATGTCGTGCTCACTGAGATAGTCGGTAAGATCCTCGGCCATACGCTTGGTCAGGGTCGTGACGAGCACCCGTTCACCCACCTCTACGCGCGAGCGTACCTCAGAGAGCAGATCATCGACCTGAGTGCTGGCGGGTCGCACCTCGATTTCCGGATCGACCAGGCCTGTCGGGCGCACCACCTGCTCGACCACCTGGCCTGCATGCTCCTCCTCGTACGGCCCGGGAGTGGCGGAGACAAACACGGTCTGCGGCAGGATGTTCTCCCACTCCTCGAATTTCATTGGACGGTTGTCCAGCGCCGAAGGCAGTCGAAAACCATATTCGACCAGCGTCTCCTTGCGCGAGCGATCGCCCTTGTACATGCCGCCCACCTGCGGAACGCTGACGTGGGACTCGTCGATGAACACCAGCGCATCGTCAGGCAGATAATCAAAGAAGGTGGGCGGTGCCTGCCCCGGGTCGCGACCGGAAAGATAGCGGGAGTAGTTTTCGATGCCGTTGCAGTAGCCCAGTTCCAGCATCATTTCAATGTCATAGAGCGTGCGCTGCTCAAGGCGCTGAGCCTCGACCAGACGATCATGATCACGCAGATACTTGAGGCGCTCGGCGAGCTCTTCCTTGATCGACTCGATCGCGCCGAGGATCGTGTCGCGCGGGGTGACATAGTGCGTCTTGGGATAGATCGTCATGCGCGGCACCTTGCCACGCACTTCACCGGTCAGCGGATCAAACAGGCTGATGGTATCGATCTCCTCGTCAAAGAGCTCGACCCGCACGGCCTCATCCTCGGCATCGGCCGGGAAGATATCGATGACATCGCCGCGCACGCGGTAGGTGCCACGGCGAAAATCGGTATCGTTACGCGTGTACTGAAGCTCCGCCAGCCGGCGCAGAAAATCACGCTGGTTGATCAGCTCGCCGCGGGTAAAGTGCAGACGCATTTTCAGATACTGATCCGGATCACCCAGACCGTAGATGGCCGACACCGAGACCACGATCAGGGCGTCGCGGCGCTCCAGCAGTGCCTTGGTCGCTGACAGACGCATCTGCTCGATATGGTCATTGACCGAGGCATCCTTCTCGATGAAGGTATCAGACGAGGGCACATAGGCCTCGGGCTGATAGTAGTCGTAGTAGGAGACAAAATACTCGACGGCATTATCGGGAAAGAACGCCTTGAACTCACCGTAGAGCTGGGCCGCCAGCGTCTTGTTGGGCGCCATGACAATGGTGGGCCGCTGCAGGCGCTCGACCACATTGGCCATGGTGAAGGTCTTGCCCGAGCCGGTCACACCCAGCAGGGTCTGATGCGCCAGCCCGGCATCCAGTCCCTTGATTAGCCCGTCGATGGCCGCCGGCTGATCACCCGCCGGCTTGTAGTCGGAGGCAATGCGGAACTCACGATTCATGCGCACTCCGTGCAGGTAGCGAAGAGGTTCAAATAGGCCGGGCCAGCGCATGTGCGGTGGCCAATGGACGGCGTTACCGCCGAAAGCGTAGTCGATAGACAAGGGCTGCGGGGTAACGGATAAGCGTCAGAGCTGACGTTTACAAACCATATGATGGCAGGCAGGCAGTATTACAAGGCATGTCCCGCCGAAGCAGAGACACGCCCTGTCATGAAAAAAAAGGACAGTTGCCCTGGAGATTTTTCAAAGGGTCGACTCATGCGCCGCCCAGATGCGCTCGCGTGTTGATGTCGATCTGACCCGAGGTCATCAGTTTCTGGATCGGGCACTGTTGTGATGCCTCCAGAAGACAGTCACGCGCCTGGGCGCTCAGATCACCGATCAGACCGATGTCCACCTGCAGTCGGTAATGCCCGTCACGCTCGTCACTGCTGTCGCGAGTAACACGAACGCTGACACCATCCAGCGGCATCTCCTTTTTGCGGGCATACATCAACACGGTCATCGCCTTGCAGGTGGCCAGCGAGATGTCGAAATAATCATGCGGATCCGGCGCGCTCGCCTCGCCGCCGGCACTGGCAGGCGCATCCGCATAAAGCGCCTCATGATCGTTGAACACGATGCGCTGTCTCAGCGCGCCCTCACGCTCGGTCTCGATAAGAATGCTCATCGTTGCCTGTCCTCCTGGGGCGTAATGCTGTCCCGTTTATTCACTGCTGCGGTTTAAAGGCCTCAACGTTTTGACGAGAACCCCAGTTTTTCGATGACTTCGACCACTCGTCCCGGCTGAACACGCCCTTCAACTTCCAGCCATTCCCGTGCGACCTGAACGGTATCCACGCCGTCGAGTTCCATCAGGGCCGTGGTCAGCCGATTGACATCGTCGGAATCCTTGAGGCCACTGAGGGTAAATGTTAACGCCATGACGTTCCTGTCTCCTGATAGTAATGCAACGATTACAGCTGCTTGTAAAGTGGTGCCTTCGCCCAGATATGCTCTTCATATGAAATCGGCGTTCAGGCAGACCAACCCTGCGTCATTGCCATCGTTTGCGCAAATTTTTCTGGAGTCACCATGAGCGATCCGCATCGCCAGACCTTTCTGCAACAGCTATCCGACGAGCAGTCATTGCCACCACAGGCAGAGGCTGAGCTTGATCTGCAACACAACACGGCCCTTATACCCCTCGATGACCGGGTCGTTCTGGAGGTTCGCGGCCCGGACAGTGACCGGTTTCTTCAGGGACAGGCGAGTGCCTCCACGGCACACGCCACGTCGACCATTGCACCACCCGCGGTCTTTTGTACCCCCAAGGGGCGTGCCATTGCCAACGCACAGCTGATCAAGCTGTCGCCGGAATGTTACTGGCTCCTGCTGGAGCGCAGCATTGCCGACGCCCTGCATCAGCATCTGGGCAAATACGCGGCGTTCTACAAGACCGAGCTGACCCTGCGCGATGATCTGGCCGTCGCCGGCCTGGCCGGTCATCAGGTCGGCAACGTTCTCGAAAACACAGTGCCTGAGCTGCCACAGGCCATGTGGGGGGTGCGCGTCAGTGCCGATGAAGAGCTGGCCATTACCCGACACCCTCACGACACGATGCGCCTGATCCTGATTGCCTCTCATGACAGGCTCGCCACGCTATTCAAAACGACATCCGCCGAACTGACGCTGGCGCCCGCTGCCCTGTGGCAGCGCCTCGACATCGAGGCCGGCCTGCTATGGCTGGATGAGCTTCAGCGCGAAAAATGGCTGCCACAGATGTTCAACTGGGAAGCGCTGGCGGGTATCAGCTTCAAGAAAGGCTGCTATACCGGGCAGGAAGTGGTGGCCAGGGCGCATTACCGTGGCCAGGTCAAGAAACGGCTGATGCGCCTGTCCATACCGGGCAACGAGGCACTGACACCGGGCACTGACGTCATGGACGCCACCCGGGAAAAGTCACTGGGTGAAGTGGTCCTGAGCGCGCCGACAACCGGCGATCACGTTGAACTGCTGGCGATCATGACCCTGAAGGAGGACATGCCGCCCCTGAGTATCAACGGTGAGACTGCCCAACTGATGACGCTGCCCTACGCACTGGAGCGGCTTGACCCCGAAACCCTGTCGGACTGAGCGCGACAACTGCGCCGGGGCATGACCCGGCGCAGCGTGTTGCCGTTTTTTTCGCCCGGAGTCCTCAAGGTGTCAGGTCGTGGGCACCGTTGTCTTTGGTGCATCGAGCACGGAGGTACAGCTGGGACAGCGCGTGGCCTCAATCGAGATAGGCGTAATGCAGAAGGGGCAATTGCGCACGGTCGGCGCTGCCGCCGGTGTCTCATCCTTGCGAGTGCCCAGCTCACGAATGCGGTGAATGTTGCGAATAAGCACAAAGCAGACCATGGCCACCAGCGTGAACGAGATCAGGGCATTGAAAAAAATGCCGTAGTTAATGGTCACCGCGCCGGCGGCCTGCGCATCCGCCAGCGTATTGTAGGGTTCTGCCGTCTGTGCGCCTTCCTTGAGCACCACAAACAGATTGGTGAAATCGATTCCGCCGGTAATCAGGCCCAGTACCGGTGTAAAGACATCCCGCACCAGACTGTTGACGATGCCGGTAAAGGCCGAGCCGATAATGATTCCCACCGCCAGATCCACGACGTTGCCCTTGACGGCAAAATCGCGAAACTCCCTGATAAACCTTGGCATGCCACGCCCTCCCCGGGTCAAACGTCCTGTGGGTGACGGGATGTCGACGACCCCGCCAGTCATCCCGCCACTGTTACCAGCACTACTATAGCGAATGAATAAAAAGGCGTACCGGTTGGCTATCGCTCGACTCAGTGCTCTCGGGTGGCATCAAAGGAGAGATCGGGCCAGCGCTCCTCCATCAGCTGCAGATTGACCCGGGTGGGCGCCAGATAGGTCAAATGCCCGCCGCCATCGATCGCCAGATTGGTGCTGACCTTGTTGCGTAGCTCATCGAGCTTGCGCTCGTCGCCATGAATCCAGCGGGCCGTCTGAACATTGACCGGCTCATAGATGCAGTCGACCTTGTACTCGTCCTTGAGCCGATGCGCGACCACGTCGAACTGGAGAAGGCCGACAGCGCCGACAATCATGTCGTTGTTGTCCAGCGGCATGAAGACCTGGGTGGCGCCCTCCTCGGAGAGCTGCTGGAGCCCCTTCTGGAGCTGCTTGGTCTTGAGCGGGTCCCGCAGGCGCACGCGACGAAAGAGCTCGGGAGCAAAGTGCGGGATACCCGTAAAGCGCATCTGCTCGCCACTGGAGAAGGTATCACCGATCTGAATGGTGCCGTGGTTGTGCAACCCGATGATATCGCCCGGCCAGGCCTCCTCGACATGGGCCCGGTCCGAGGCCATGAAGGTCAGGGCATCGGCAATCTTGACGTCCTTTTTGATGCGCACATGGTGGATCTTCATGTTGCGCTCATACTTGCCCGAGCAGACGCGCAGAAAGGCGATACGGTCGCGGTGACGCGGATCCATGTTGGCCTGGATCTTGAAGACAAACCCGCTGAAACTGCCATCCTCAGCGGTGACCTCACGCATGTTGGTTTCGCGCGGTTTGGGAGACGGGGCATACTCGACGAAGCCATCGAGCATTTCACGCACGCCGAAATTGCCCATGGCCGTGCCAAAGAAGACCGGCGTCAGCTCGCCGCGGCGGTAGGCTTCCAGGTCGAACGTGTGCGAGGCACCCTGCACCAGCTCGATCTCCTCACGCAGCTCGGCCGCCTGAGCGGCGCCCAGCGTTTCATCGACCTGCGGATTATTGATCCCCTCGATTTTGACATCCTCGGGGATACGGTTGCCCTGACCCTGTTTGTAGAGATGGATCGTGTCATTGACCAGATGGTAGACGCCGCGGAAGTGACGCCCCATGCCGATCGGCCAGGTGACCGGGGCACAGGCAATGTTGAGCACGGTCTCGATCTCGTCCATGACCTCGACGGGATCTCGCGTATCGCGGTCCATCTTGTTGATGAAGGTCAGGATCGGCGTAGTCCGCAGCCGGCAGACCTCCATCAGCTTGATGGTACGATCCTCGACGCCCTTGGAACCGTCCACGACCATCAGGGCAGAATCCACCGCAGTGAGCGTTCGGTAGGTGTCTTCGGAGAAATCTTCGTGTCCGGGGGTATCCAGCAGGTTGACGATACGTCCCTTGTAGGGGAACTGCATGACAGAGGTGGTCACGGAGATACCACGCTCCTGCTCCATCTTCATCCAGTCGGAGGTGGTGGTGCGCTCCTGACGCTTGCTCTTGACGGCGCCGGCCACCTGAATGGCATTACCAAACAGCAGCAGCTTTTCGGTAATGGTGGTCTTGCCCGCATCAGGGTGGGAAATGATGGCAAAGGTTCGGCGAAGACTGGCTTCCTGGGCGATCCGGGTATCGGTCATGGGTGCTTCAGTAGTCATTATGTACACAGTCTGTACGTGAACGGATTTGCCCGCATTCTACAGGCAGTGCCAGCTGCGGGGATAGAAGGCCCGACGCATCGCCCATGTCAGATCGGTGCTGCAAACGTTAAAAGACCGACCCTTGTGGGGTCGGCCTGAACGAGGCACCGGATCGCTGATGAGTTCAGCGTCAGGGCTGATAAGGCGGTGTCTGCTCCGGCGGCACCTCGGGCGGTGGCTGCGACGGCGGTGGATCCTGCAGAGGCGGATCTTCCATCGGTGGCTCCTCCACCGGCGGTTCCTGTGGCTGCGGTGGTTCCTCAGGCGGGGAATGCGGCTGCGGGTCCGGTGGCTGAACCGGCGGCTCACTCATGGTCATGCAGGGAGTGCGGACAGCATCAATATGGGATTGCATCATCATGCTTATCTCCTCCTTCGAGGCGAAAACCGGGCGGGCGTCTCCGGAAGACTCCATTTACCCGCCCTCATCACGTTAGGCCCAATACCATCATAACGCCAGGCCCCTTGCCGTCATGTCAGCCGTCATTATTCTTTACTCCACGCCCCTGTAGCGATTGCGATATCATGGACACACAACGCTACATTCTCTGCTCCGGACTCTCATGACGCAGGCGCTACTGCTGACCACACCGGCCCGCAATCTGGTACGGCTGACCATTGCCCGGGGTATTACCTGGACGTGCTTTCTGGTCGTGATCCTTTTTGGCATCGAGGTCATGAACTTCAAGCTCAGGGTCGTGCCCATTATTGCCATTATCGTCGCCATGGGGCTTTTCAATGTGGCCACCTGGTGGCGGCTGGGCCAGGCGCGTCAGGTCACGGATATCGAATACCTGATCCATCTGCTCATCGATGTGTCAGGCCTGACCCTGATCTTTTACTACACCGGCGGGGCCACCAATCCGGCCATCACCTACTATCTGATTCCCGTGGCCATGGCCGCTGCCACACAGCCCTGGCGCCATGCCTGTATTACGGCGGCCTCGGCGCTTGTGGCCTACTCGATGCTCATGCTCTTTTTCGAGCCAGTGCCGGAGCTTCGTCACACGATCGGCGACAGCCTTTTGACCCTCAACGTGCTGGGCATGTGGCTCAACTTCGCCCTGTGTGCGGGGCTCATTACCTTTGTCATCTTTCGCATGGCAGATACCCTGCGACAGCGTGATCGCATGCTGTCGCGCACGCGTGAGGCGGCCCTGCGCAACGAACAGATCCTGGCCGTGGCCAGCCAGGCCGCGGGCACGGCCCATGAGCTGGGCACACCGCTGTCCACCATGGTCATGCTGATTGACGAGATGAAAGCCGAGCCCGTTACCGACACACAGCGCGCCGATCTTGATCTGCTGCGCAGTCAGGTCGACACCTGCAAGCGTCACCTTCGCGAGCTGGTGGCCAGCGCCGAGCGCCGTCAGAGTGACCCACCTGCACGCGTCAATGCCGCCGACTGGCTTGAAGCCCTGATTCAGCGCTGGCTGGTCATGCGCCCTGATGTCACCTATCAGCTTCACATCGATCATCGCGCGATCCCGCTCATGGCCGACCCGACGCTGGATCAGGCCATCATGAATCTGCTCAACAATGCCGCCGATGCCAACCCGCGTGATATCGCCATTACACTGGGTGAAAGTTCCTTCAAGGAAGACACGCGCCGGGTCGTGATTTCGATTGTCGACCACGGTCCGGGCATTTCGATGGAAATTGCCAGCCGCATGGGAGAAAGCTTTATCTCCGGACAGTCCCGAGGACTGGGCATTGGTCTTTTCCTGACACACTCGACGCTGGACCGCTTCGGTGGCAGCGTCAGTCTCTACAATCAAACCGAGGGGGGCACGCTGACCGAAGTCAGACTGCCACACCCGGATACTGACCCGGCCTCGCCCTCTTCAATCTCACAGGAATGACACGTCATGCACGAAAAGGCCTCCTTTCTGGTCGTTGACGACGACCCCGTATTTCGCCAGATCATGGAGCGCGCTCTGACGCGCCATGAGTTTGATGTCATGGTAGCGGCGACCATTGAAGAAGCGCGCCAGCTGGCGCAGCGGCGGCCGCCGGAATATGCAACGCTCGACCTGAAGCTCGAGGAGAGCTCGGGGCTACAGTTTCTGCCTACGCTGCTCTCGATCAGCCCTGCCTGTCGTGTCGTGATCCTGACCGGCTATTCGAGCATCACCACCGCAGTCGAGGCGATCAAGCTGGGCGCCGTGAACTATCTGTGCAAACCGGTCGAGGTCAGCGAAGTGCTACAGGCCCTTGATGCCCAGGAGGGCAATCCGGATGCCGAGATCGCCGAAAACCCGCCATCGGTCAATCGACTGACCTGGGAGCATATACAGCGTGTCCTGCAGGATAACGATGGCAATATTTCGGCCACCGCCCGCAGCCTGGGCATGCACCGGCGCACCCTGCAGCGCAAGCTGCAAAAACGTCCGGTCAAGCGCTGAGCACCGTCTCGCCAGCCATTTATCCTTTACGACGATACCTGACAGGAGTTTGCATGACTCTCGAAGAGCGCCTTGAAGAGGCTACCCGCATCGCCCACGAAGCAGGACGTCGTATCAGGGCAGCACGTGAGGGTGGCAGCCTTCAACGCAACATCAAGCATGGCAATGAACTGGTGACCGACATCGACGTCGCCGTTGACCGCTACATCAGCGAGCAGCTGGAATCACTGTTCCCGGGCGAGGCACGCCTGACCGAAGAACTCTCGCCCAATCGCCATGATGTCAGCGATGAAAAGCCTCTGTGGGTTGTCGACCCCATCGATGGCACCGTCAACTTTGCCCATGGCCATCACCATGTGGCGGTCTCCATCGCCTGGGTCGACAGGGGGCGTGTCCAGGTGGGTGTCGTACATGCACCGTTTCTTGAGGAAACCTTTAGCGCCATTCGCGGCAGCGGCGCATGGTGCAACGATGAACCGATCTCGGTCAGTGGCACGCGCGAGCTTGACGCTTCGCTGATTGGCACCGGTTTCCCCTATGACCGCGATGCCCGCTTTCCGCTGCTCAAACGCCTGCATGCCGTGCTGGAAAACTGCCGCGACATTCGCCGCAATGGGGCTGCCGCGCTGGATCTGTGCGCCGTGGCCTGTGGCCGGCTGGATGGCTACTACGAAAGCAGCTCTCCCTGGGACTTTGCTGCAGGGCTCTTGATCGCACGGGAAGCCGGCGCCCGCACCGGCCATGTCTACGACTGTCCGGAAGGCATTTCCACCGAGCTTTACGGCGAAAACCTGCTGGCCTGCACACCGGAAATCTACTCTCCCCTGAAAGCGTTGATCAAAAAGGCCGATAGCGGGCAGTACCGCTGACCTCCTATCATCGACGTCATTGACATGCCGGGCCGGGCAGAAGCCATGTCGCTTCTGCCCGGTCTGCGATGCTGGCCTGCACTGTTCGGAACGTACTGTCATGCACTTTCTGCTTGAAGCAACCGTCATGCTGGGCGCTGCCGTTCTGGCAGTCCCCCTGTTCGCTCGGTTCGGTCTGGGATCGATACTGGGCTATCTATGCGCCGGACTGATCCTGGGGCCCTCGATCAGCGGCTTTGTTGCCGACCCCGAATCCGTGCTGCACTTTTCCGAAATCGGCGTGGTCATGCTGCTGTTCGTGATCGGACTGGAGCTGGAACCGGCCCGGCTCTGGCGCCTGCGCGGGCGCCTGTTCGGCCTGGGCAGCCTGCAACTCTTTCTGACGGGCCTGTTACTTACGCCGCTGGGATTCATGCTGGGGCTCGGCCATACCGCCTCCATTCTGCTCGGACTGACGCTGGCACTCTCCTCTACCGCCTTTGCCCTGCAGCTGCTTACCGACCATCAGCACCTTGCCAGCCCGCATGGCCAGACAGCTTTTGCCATCCTGCTGTTTCAGGATCTGGCGGTCATTCCACTGCTGGCCCTGATGCCCATTCTTGCCGGCAACCCCGGGGCCAATGATGCCAACCTGTGGCTGGATGTTGCCAGAACCGCCGCCATCGTGGCGGCCACGCTGCTGGTGGGTCGTTTCATATTTCCACGCGTGCTGCGCATTGTGGCGCGCAGCGAAGTCCACGAGGTCTTTACCGCCGCGGCGCTTTTAATGGTGCTGGGCACGGCCTGGGTCATGGAAGAGGCCGGCCTTTCCATGGCGCTGGGCGCCTTTCTGGCCGGCGTGCTGCTGGCGGATACGCCCTATCGCCATGAGCTTGAAGCCAACATTGAACCCTTCAAGGGCATTCTGCTCGGCCTGTTCTTTATCTCGGTCGGCATGTCGGTCGACCTGCTGCTGGTCATGGACAACCTGCTGATTGTGCTGGGCATTACCCTTGCCATTCTGGTGGTCAAGATACTGGTGCTGTGTGTGGTCGGCGTCATTGCACGCCTGCCGCGACAGAATATTCCACGTCTGGCCGCCGTGATCGCCCAGGGCGGTGAGTTCGATTTCGTGCTGCTGACCACAGCCGTGGCCGCCGGTGTCTTCGAACAGCGCATCGCCAGTCTGTGCATTGCCGCCGTGACGATCTCGATGGCGTGCACCCCCTTTCTTTATACGCTGGGGAGTCGCCTCGGCGATCGGCTCAAACCCACGAAGAGCTGGGACAATCAGTTCCCCGATGACGACCCGCCCGTCATCATCGCCGGGCTGGGTCGCTTCGGACAGATCGTGGCACGCGTGCTCAAGATGCAGAACGTGCGCTTTACGGCGCTGGACCCCAACATTCGTCAGGTGGAATTCATCCGCCAGTTTGGCTCACGGATCTATTACGCCGATGCCACTCGGCTGGAACTGCTTCGCTCGGCAGGCCTTGATCGCGCGCGCATGCTGATCATCTGCGTGGATGATGAACAGGCGGCGCTGACCATTGCGCGGCTGGCGCGAGAAAATTACCCCGAGCTGAGTATCCATGCCAGGGCCCGCAACCGCCATCATGCCTGGCGCCTGCAGGAGCTGGGCGTGGAGGTCATTGTCCGGGAAACCTTTGCCGCCAGTCTTGAGCTGTCACAGGAGGTACTGGTCGGGCTGGGCTACCCCAGTGCCAGTGCCGCCCAGGCGGTAAGAACCTTCCGCGACTTTGATGTTCGCCTGTTTGAAGAGTCCTATCAGTATCGCAATGACAATGCCCAGCTGCTCGAAAGCGACCGGGCCGCCATGGCGGAGTTCTACAAGCTCTTTCAAAGCGAGGAAAGACCCCATCACGGGCCACGGCAAAAAGGTCACAATGACGACAACCCGGACTAGCGCACGCCATCACCTGACTCAATAACAGCCGATGGCGCTGCTACGCTGGGTAGACATTTTTCATGTCGACACAGGAGTACCGCGCCATGACGTCAGCAAACCCTCAGGAAACGCTCGAGAGACTGGGTATCAGCGCCACAACATCTCCCGAACCCCTCCGCGGCGGCGATATCGGGCAGGTCTGGCGTGTCACCACCCGGCAGGGAGATGTGCTGGTCAAGCATGCCGACTCCGAAGGGCTCGAAGCGGAGGCCGACGGTCTGAAGGCCCTGCGTGAGGCCGACACCGGACTGATCGTCCCCGACATTGTGGGGGAACTGCCCGGCGCACTGGTAATGACCTATCTGCCGCCGGCCCGGCCCGATCGACACACACACGAAGCCTTCGGCCGCGGGCTTCGCGCCCTGCACGCCAACACAAGCACCGATCACGGCTGGCATCGCGACAACTTTGCCGGCACCACGCCGCAGATCAATACCTGCCATGAGGACGGTCGCGTCTTTCAGCGGGAATGTCGTCTGCTGCCGCTGGCGGAAAGGTGCCTGCACAAAAAGCGCATGGATCAGGGCCTGTATGACCAACTGGCTGGCGTTGCCAACGCCCTTGAAAGCTGGCTGTCTGACGCACCGGCAAGCCTGGTCCATGGCGATCTGTGGTCCGGGAACGTACATTTCAGCACACAGGGCCCGGCCCTGATCGATCCGGCCATCTACCGTCATTACCCCGAGGCGGATCTCGCCCTGCTGGAGCTTTTCGGCAGCCCTGCCGATGCCTTTTACGAAGCCTATTGGGATGGCGGCATGCCGGATGACTGGCCGCGCCGACGCGCCCTCTTTCAGCTCTATCCGCTATTGAACCACCTGTACATGTTTGGCGGCAGTTACTATCAGGGCGTACGTTCCGCCATCGCCCAGTTGCCCGGCCACTAGGACAAGGCGACAGAAGCGCTAGTGAGTGTCGCCTTCCGAGGCAAACTCAAGCTCGAACTGATGGGGCTCGTAGCGCGGATCCAGCTCCACATAGTGAGAGGTTTCCATGGGCGCTGTTGGCACCCAGGGCTCCTGAGCCACTTCAGGCGCCCAGCTGCGGCGTCCGCGCAGACGCGTCAGGATAAAGCCTGCCAGCAGCAGCGACGCGCAGCCAAGAAACATCCAGAGGCCATCGGGCCCGAAAAGCTGCATGGCAAGGGAGGCACTGAACGGCCCCACGACTGAGCCGATCCCATACCAGATCAAAAGCTTGGCATTGGCCTGGATGGTTTCTTCCGGTTCCAGCCAGTCGTTGGTATGGGCAAGGCTCAGCGAGTACAGGGTATGCAGCATGGCCGTATGCAGGCAGGCCGTCAGCAGCAAAAAGAGATAATCAACACGCGCCACGGTAGAAATCACGGCACCTGATATCGCCATGACGAGTGCCATGAACAGGATGACCTTGCGTCGATCAAGCCGGTCGGAGACACGGCCCAGCGTCCACTGCGCGATCAGCGCCACCAGCGTGGTAATGGACATGAACTGTGCCGTCTGACCGGTGGAGAGCCCGATCTCCTGACCATAATATGGCGTCATGGCAAAGAAGGCCTGCACCATCATGCCGGCCACAAAGGCGCCTACCAGCCCTACCGGCGCCCGCTTGTAAAGCGTCTTGAGCGGCAGTTTGAGCGCAGTTTCGTGACCGGAACGTGCCGGCCCCTGAATTCGATAAATAGATAACGGTATAAGTGAGAGTGCAAACAGGATGCCCGTCACACTGAACAGTACCATCGAGGCCGGGTCCGCCGCATTGAGCAGCCATTGCCCGCCCGCCAGCGATGTCGTGGAGATGACCAGGTAGATCGCAAGGACCTGCCCCCGATTGTCATTGCTGGACTCGCCCGAGACCCATGACTCCATGACCATCAAAAGACCTGCTGTGGCCGCACCCCCAAACAGACGCCAGAACAGCCATGCCCATTGATTAACCCAGAGCCCGTGCAGCATGGCCGTCACGGCCAGTACCGCGGCGCAGGCAGAGAAAACACGGATATGACCCACCGAACGAATTCGTTTTTCAAGCAGATAACTGCCGGCCACAAATCCCAGCGAGAAACTCGACATCAAAAGACCCGCCATCTGTGATGGAAACCCTTCAAGCGACATGCGTACGCCCAGCAGGGTCATGATCAAGCCATGGCCCAGCAAAAAGAAGATTTCACAGATAAACAGTACTGGTAATGTCGATGGCAGATTCCGCACTCGCTACTCCCTGAGGATTTCGAAAGGTTACTGATTTCCTGGCGGGGAGGCATTGTAGTGGCTCGGGCGGAACTGCGTCATCCTTGTACTGGGCCCAGCGCGGACGATCCATTAGGATACGGGCACTGCAACAAGGATCCGGACACCATGGCATGGCTCAAGGGCATCATCAGTATCGTGCTGCTGACCGGCAATACGCTGTTCTGGGGCATACCGCTGGTGACATTAAGTCTTCTCAAGCTGGTACTTCCCTTTCACCCGGTGCAACGGCAGCTGCTCAAGTGCCTGAATCGGGTCGCCAGCCTCTGGATCACGACCAATAATCTGTGGATACGCCACTGGCTCAAGCCGGACTGGCACATCTCCCTGCCCGACACGCTTTCCAGAGATCGCCACTGGCTGGTGATCGCCAACCATCGCAGCTGGACGGATGTCTTTGTCCTGCTGTACGCCCTGCATGCCCACCTGCCGATGCCGCGTTTTTTTATCAAGCGTGAGCTGATCTGGGTGCCCATTCTGGGACTGGCCTGGTGGGCACTCGAATTTCCCATAATGCGGCGCTACTCCGCCAGTCAGCTGCAACGCCGCCCGCATCTGGCAAGGCATGATCTCAAGGCGACCCAAAAACTGCTGACCCATATCGACCGTACGCCTGTTACCATCTACAACTTTGCCGAAGGCACACGCTTCACCCGAACCAAACATGAACAGCAGCAAAGCCCCTATCAGCACCTGCTCAAGCCTCGCGCCGGCGGCTGTGCCCAGGTCATGACGATGATGGGGCATGAACTCTCCGGTATCATCGACGTAACACTTGACTACCGACACGGCCGGCCACGGTTTCGGGATCTGCTGTGCGGACGAAGCGCCAGGATCAGCCTGAAGGCAAGACAGCTGGACATCCCCGGCTGGATGCCCGGCGGGGATTACCTCAACGACACGCATTACAGGGAACGCTTTCAGGCATGGATCAATGCGCTATGGCAGGAAAAGGATCAGCAGCTCGCATGTACTACCGCTTCCTGACCCTTTTAGTGCTCCTTTTACTGGCAGGGTGTGCCGGGCGCACTACCGGCGGTGGAGGTGAGGCCGGCTATATCACCATCCAGCGGGGAGATACCATGAGCGCCATCGCCCGCCAGGCAGGCATCCCGCTGCTGCGTCTGCAACGGTTCAATCCCTCCGTCAGGGCCAATGACATGCGCATCGGGCAGCAGTTGATGCTGCCCGGCCGCAATGAGCGTGCCCCGGGGGATGGACAATATCGTTATGCCGTCAGAAGCGGCGATACGCTGGGGCGCATCGCCAGCCACTTCGGCACCTCCAGCAGCCGCATCAACGCGGCCAACCGCGGCATTGATCCCAATCGTTTGCGCATCGGCCAGATGCTGACCGTACCGGTCGGTAGTGCTTCAGCCTCGACAACCTCACGTGCTACCGGCACTGCCGGCGCCCAGTCCAGCCCGGCGCCTGCCAGCGCCCTGCCAAAGGGCGCTGGCCCATGGTCATGGCCGCTGCGTGGTGGCCAGGTCCAGCGTGAGTTTGGCAAGGACAGCCGGGACGCCCTGCAGCCCATGCTCCTCTCTGCCGGAAGCGATCACACCGCCCGTGCCGTGGCCTCAGGCACTGTGCGCTTTGCAGGCACCATGCGCCAGCTTGGCGGCGTCGTGATCGTTCACCATGACCAGAATCTGCAGAGTGTGTATGCCCAGTGCGAGCGCCTCAACGTCAGCAATGGACAGCGCATCAGTGCAGGCACTCCCGTCTGTGAGATACGTCGTGATGCCGGCACCGGCCGCCATGATCTGCTTTTTGATACGCGCAATGCCGGACGCCCCTTCAACCCCAGGCAGATTGTGCGATGACACGCGACACAAGAACGTCACCTGATCGCCCTGCGACCGTCATGAACGACAACCATACTGACAGACAAGACGATAGTACCCAGCCACCACTAAAGGTCGCTTTTGTGAGCGAGACCTGGGCACCCGAAATCAATGGTGTGACGCATACACTCGGCCACCTGTCGCGCCATCTCAAGGCGCGCGGCATGTCCCTGCAGCTGATTCGTCCCAGGCCACGGAGCACCCATCATGATGCCCTCATGAGTGAGGAGCTCCAGGTCGGCGCCATTCCCATTCCGGACTACGACGGCGTCAGCATGGGGTTTCCTGCCCCGCGCAAGGTTGCCGGGCTGTGGCGCACCCATCGACCCGACGTCATCTATATCGCCACCGAAGGGCCCCTTGGCCTCTCTGCCCTTAACCAGGCGCGCAGACTGGGCATTCCGGTCATCAGCGGTTTTCATACCAATTTCGATCAGTACAGCCGCCACTACATCATGCTGAAAGTGCTCAGCCCGCTGGTGAGGCCCTTTCTTCGACGCTTTCATAACCGTTCGACCATGACGCTGGTACCGACCAAAGCCCAGGCAGACAATCTCACCCAATATGGTTATGACAATGTTAAGGTGCTCAGTAGAGGGCTTGATTGTGAGCGTTTTTCGCCCCGCCAGCGTGATGCCTCACTACGTGCTCAGTGGGGCGCTGACGACGACACGCCCGTCGCCCTGCATGTCGGGCGCCTGGCGGCCGAGAAAAACGTTTTGCTGCTGATTGACACGCTCGAAGCCATGCGCGAGCGTCAGCCCGATCTCAAGGCGGTACTGGTCGGCGACGGGCCACAGCGCGCACTGCTGGAAAAGCGCCTTCCCTGGGCCCACTTCGCGGGTTTTCAACGCGATCAGGCGCTGGCAAGACACTATGCCAGTGCCGACATTTTTCTGTTTCCGTCACTGTCGGAAACCTTTGGCAACGTCGTAACCGAAGCGATGGCCAGCGGACTGGCGGTCGCCGCCTTTGATTACGCGGCTGCAGGCGAGCTGATTTGTGAGGACATACACGGTAAGCTTGCCGCCACTGACAGACCAGCGCAGTTTATCGAAGCTGCCGTGGCGCTTTGTGAGGACATGGCATCCGCCCGGGAGATGGGGCGTGCTGCCTGTGAGCGGGTACATACACTGGGCTGGCCAAAGATTGGCGACGCCTTTATTGATTATCTGCTTCAGGCACAGGAGGTGAACGATGGCAGGTGAACGACTTATTCCGGTATTCAAAAGACTCGATACGCTTGAGTGGAAAGCGTGTAACAAGCTGGCCCGCCTCGGCGCCTATCGTCCGCTTCTTTTCGTTCTGCGCTGGGCCAGCCGTCTGGGTGACGCACCGGCCTGGATCGTCATGTGCCTGAGCCTTCCCCTGGTGACACAGTGGTGGTATGGCTGGTTTCTGGGCGTCTGCTTCGGTCTCTCGGCCGCAGTGGGCGGCATTCTCTATCGCCTGCTCAAGAACCGGCTATGTCGTGAGCGCCCCTACATCTCCTTTGAAATTCCCTGCACCATGCCACCACTGGACCGCTACAGCTTCCCCAGTGGCCACACGCTGCACGCCGTGATGTTTACCACGCTGGCGGCGCTGTTCGCGCCCCAGATGCTGATCGTGGTAGCCCCCTTTGCCGTACTGGTGATGCTGTCGCGCATCATCCTGGGCCTTCACTACATTACGGACGTGATAGCCGGCGCGTTGATCGGTTTTGTACTGGCCCATGGTATGGCACTAATCATCGTGGCCCTGCGCGGGATGCTGTTTGGCATGTGACCCATAGCAGCACAGCATGATTTGCTACTGAGCCGGCACCTATTTCTGTGCCGGCTTTTTTATAGGCGTGGATCAGAGCTGGCTGGTGCAATGTGCTGTCTCCAACAATATTTATTGTAGAGTAGCCGTATTGGCAGGTTGCGCTCAAACTGCCCTTCCCCCCCAGAACTCGAACGCATCTTTAACGCTTTCAAGACCTTGCCATCAGCATACGCCTCACCCCGAGACGTCGATCCCCCCTGCCTTCTTTAACCCTGATCAAACTCAGGACTAACGTCCTACAGCCAGAGACAGCGTATTACGGAATGCTGTGTCAGACATAACAACAAGGAAGCAGACAGGGCACGGTAACGCGCCCTATGGCAGGCGCAAAATCGAACATAAAACTGGTGTGCCCACCTCCCTCCCCATTTCCCATGCAGGTGCAGCGGAGCGTCATCATGACCATTACCTTATCGTTGAAGATAGGCATCATTCTTATACTCGGCGCCTTTGCGCTCAATGCCCAGGGCGCCGAGTACGAATGGAAGTTTCAGGCATCGGAAACTTCCGGTGAGCCCAGCTTTAAAATCAAACAGGAGTGGGCAGATAACATTGAAGTCATGACCAATGGTCGCGTGGCCATTGAAGTAATGCCGATCAATGCCGTGGTAGGCCCCACCGAAACCCTGCAGGCCGTCAGCGCCGGAATACTGCAGGGCCACATGACTGACCCCAGTTACTTTTCAGGCCAGAACCCGGCCTTTGGCATGCTGGGCAACCTGGTCGGTGCCTGGCAGAACCCTTACGACTTTCTCGAATACATGAAATATGCCGGCGGCGAAGGGCTCTACAACGAGCTGGTCGAACCCTACGGTGTTCATTTGATTTCGGCGGCCACCTTTCCGCTGGAATCAGTACCCTCAACGGTGGAAATCAAGACCATAGAAGACTTTGAGGGTCTCAAGATTCGGGCCCCACAGGGCATGGTGTACAACATTTTCGAGCGCATCGGTGCCACACCGGTCAATCTGCCGGGCTCTGAAGTCTATACCGGCCTTGAAAAAGGGGTCATCGACGCCGCCGACTCCACGGTGCTCTCCAATAACGATGCCCAGGGACTTCATCAGTTCGCCCCCTATCCGCTGTATCCCGGCTTCCACTCCATGCCCATGATCGCGGTGTCGATCAACAAGCAGATCTGGGATGGCCTGCCACAGGATCTGCAGGTCACGTTGAAAACGGCCTTTGATCGCATGTCCTACGACCTGATTGCGCGCCTCAAGGCGCAGGATCTTGAAACGCTGGCCAAGCTTGAAAATGACCCGGACGTGCATCCCTATGATCTGCCGCCGGAAGAGCGCAGGAAGTTCCGCCAGGCCGCCGAGAAGGAGTGGCAGGAATGGGCCGGTCGCAACGACATGACCCAGAAGATCTACGACTCGACCACCGGTTTCCTGCGCTCTCGCGATCTGCTCTGATCGCGACAGCCCATCATCGGCCCTGTACCAATAAAAACGTCAGAGGGAACCCATCATGTCTATCCGCCTTCCGCTGAAAGCCTGCGTGCTCATCGCACTGGGCAGTACAGCGCTTAATGTTCAGGCCGCCGAATACGATTGGACCTTCCAGACCTCGGAAACCTCCGGCGAACCTCAGTTTGAAATGAAAAAGGCGTGGGCCGACAACGTTGAAAAAATGTCGAACGGCCGTATTGCCATCGAGATTCTCCCTGTCGGGGCCGTGGTACAGGCCAACCAGACCCTTCAGGCAGTACGCTCCGGCATCCTGCAGGGGCATCTGACCGACCCCAGCTACTTTACCGGACAGGATCCGGCCTTTGGCATGATGGGCAATCTGGTCGGGGCTTGGAGCGACCCGTACGATTTTCTCGATTACATGAACAATGCCGGTGGCGAAGACCTCTACAACAAGCTGGTTGAGCCCTACGGGCTTCACCTGATCGGTGCCGCCGCTACGGGGCTTGAGTCCCTGCCTTCAAGCAAGCCAATACGCTCCATTGCGGACATGAAAGGGCTCAAGCTGCGGGCGCCGGAAGGCATGGTCTATAACATTTTTGAAAAGGCAGGCGCCACGCCGGTTAATCTGCCGGGCTCGGAGGTCTATACCGGGCTCGAAAAGGGGGTCATCGATGCCGCCGATTACACCGTCTTTGCGACCAACCAAGCCCAGGGGCTGCATGACTTTGCGCCCTATCCGCTGTACCCCGGCTTCCACTCCCTGCCCATGGTCGCCGTCTCGATCAACAACGATATCTGGCAGGGTCTCCCGGGCGATCTGCAGGCCATGCTGACCACATCCGTGGATGCACTGGCCTACGAAATGGTGGCCGAGCTGCGAACTCGCGATCTGGAGGCGGTACGTCAGGCGCGCCAGAACCCGGATATCGAGATCATTGATCTGTCACAGGAAGAGCGCGCGACGTTCCGTGATATCGCCCGTCAGGAATGGGCGGAGTGGGCCGAGCGCAATGATATTACCCGCGAGTTCTATGACTCGGTCGTGGCGTATCTTCAGACACACAACCTGCTTCCTGCTGAAGGCAGCAATGGGACAGATGCAGACGCCTCTTCCTGATTGAACTGGTTTTCAGGAGAGACGGGCATGGCCATGCCCGTCTCTCCTGACCCGATTGATTTTCTCTGATGAGAGGACGCCACATGTCCCAGGACCCCCACCGCCAGCATGGCGTCATCGAGGCAGACGAAGAGGAGCTCGCTCACTCGAACCCGGACCATATTGATCACGCCCCGGACCCGGTACGCAGTGCGCTTGATCGCGGCGTGGTATGGTGCGCCCGCAGCGCTGCCTGGCTGGTTTTCGCGGCCATGGCCATCAGCGTCTATGAGGTCATCATGCGCTATGGCTTCAACTCTCCCACCTCATGGGTGCATGAGAGCGTGGTAATGCTGGTCGCTGTCAGTTTTGCGATTGGCGGGCCGGCAGCGCTCGCCAGCAACCGTCATATCCGGGTGCGCATCCTTTATGACAGTGCCGGCCCCCGGCTACGCCTCTGGCTGGACCGTTTCAATGACCTGGTCACCTTCGGCTTCTGCCTGGCCATGAGCTACGCCGCCTTCACCATGTTCTGGGATGCCTCTCACAACCCTCTGGGAGAGTGGCGACTAGAACGTTCCGGTACCTCATGGAATCCGCCATTTCCGGCGCTGGTGAAAGGGATCATCATGGCCGCGCTGATGATCATGTGCGTCCAGTCGCTGGTCCATTTCGTTCAGTCCCTGCGGGGCAGGCCTGCCGAGGCACGACACGATGACGGGGAGGCAGCGTCATGAGCATTGCCGACGGTACGATCCTGATGGTCGGAGCCATCTTTGCCCTGCTGGTCACCGGCCTGCCGCTGGCCTTTATTACCGGTCTGGTGGCGCTCGCCTTCACCTTTGGCTGGTTCGGCCCGATGGCCATGCCACTGGTCACCAGTCGCATCTATGGCTTCGTGACCGAATATTCGCTGGTGGCGGTGCCAATGTTCGTGCTGATGGCATCGCTGCTGGATCGCTCCGGCATTGCAAAAGACCTGTTCAATGCCATGCGCGTGTTTGCAGGTCGCCTGCCCGGCGGTGTTGCGATACAGACCGTGGTCGTGGCCTTTTTCCTTGCCGCCCTCTCGGGCATCATCGGCGGAGAGATCGTGCTGCTGGGTATTCTTGCCCTGCCGCAGATGCTGCGACTGGGCTACGACAAACATCTTTCCATTGGCGTGGTCTGCGCCGGCGGTTCGCTGGGCACCATGATGCCGCCCTCGATCGTATTGATCATCTACGGGCTGATCGCCAGTGTTTCTATCGCCGATCTGTTTACCGCCGCCATTACACCGGCGGTGATCCTGATGCTCTCCTATATCGGCTACGTGCTGGTGCGATGTTTGAAAAACCCCAGCCTCGGGCCGCCACTGACTGAAGAAGACCGCCTCGAAACCTTCGCCACCAAAGGCAAGGCGCTGCAGGCGATTATCGTGCCGGCGCTGATCGCGGTGCTTGTGCTGGGTTCGATCTATGGCGGTATTGCCTCGGTTACCGAGGCAGCGGCCATGGGCGCGTTCGGTGTGCTGCTGGCGATCGTGCTGCGCGGCGAATTCTCGCTCAAGGTCATGCACGAAAGCCTCGGCCAGACACTGATGACCTGCGGCATGATTATCTGGATCGGTATTGGGGCAGCAGCCCTGGTCGGGGTTTACAACCTGATGGGGGGCAACCGCTTCATCTCGGGCATGATCCTGGGACTCGATGTCGCCCCCATCGTGATCATACTGGTGATGATGGGTATTTTACTGATACTGGGCATGTTCCTCGACTGGATCGGGGTCGCGATGCTGACCCTGCCGATTTTTGTGCCCATCATCACGGAGCTGGGCTACAGCCCGATATGGTTCGGGATCTTGTTCGCAGTCAACATGCAGGTGTCGTTTCTGTCACCGCCATTCGGGCCGGCCGCGTTCTATCTCAAGGGAGTCGCCCCGCCGGAAATCAGCCTCCAGGATATTTTTGTCTCACTATTGCCCTTCATTGCCCTGCAGCTGCTGGTGCTGTTTGCCCTTCTTTTCTGGCCCAATCTCGCCATGTGGCTGGTGTAACCTCCATCTTTGTTCGTACCGTACCTTCTCAAGGCCCAGCCGTTGATGCTGGGCCTTCTCCCCGGGCTCAACCACGATAATAGTGTGTCGTGACAAAGGGCATTGCCGTGACAGTCATGTCCAGCCGTCGACCGCGAACCTCTGCCTGTAGTGTCTGCCCGGGCTCACGGAACTCGCGCCTGACATATCCCATCGCTATGGGCGCACCGACCGAAGGGCCGAAAGTACCCGACGTTACCTCGCCGATGGGATCGCCATCCATGTTGTAAAGCCGGGTGCCCTCTCGAACTGGCGCTCGCCCATCGGCTTTAAGGCCTACTCTGACCCGCTCGGTATCCTGATTGCCCTGCTGGGTCAGGATGACATCTGCCCCCGGAAATCCACCTTCACGCTCACCGCCCTGTCGTCTCGCCTTGCCGATCGCCCAGCCGAGCGAGGCTTCAACCGGCGTGGTTTCCTTGTCCATATCGTGGCCATAAAGACAAAGCCCTGCTTCAAGGCGTAACGAATCACGCGCGCCCAGGCCGATGGGGGCGACTTCTTTCTGGTCGAGCAGCCACTCGGCAACCTCAGTGGCGCCTTCTGCCGGGATCGACAGCTCGAAACCATCCTCTCCGGTATATCCCGAGCAGCTGATCCAGAGATCATGTCCCATGACCTCAAAGCGCCCGTGCTGCATGAAGGCAAGCTCTGTCGCTAACGGACACAGCCTGCTCATGACCTCGCGCGCTCTGGGCCCCTGCAGCGCCAGCAGGGCACGATCCTCCAGGACCTCAAGCGTCCCTTCTTCACCCAGCCCGCTCCTCATCAGCGCAGCATCCGCTGCACGGCAGGCAGCATTAACGACCAGATAAAGATGCTCCCCGGCATTGACCGCCATGAAGTCATCATGGATACCGCCCACATTGCTGGTAAAGAGCCCATAGCGCTGACGCCCGGGCGCGATTCCTACGGCATCGATGGGGGAGACCCGCTCCAGCGCCTGCGCCGGTCGACTACCGCGGATCAGCATCTGTCCCATGTGAGAGACGTCAAACAACCCGCACTGACTGCGGGTATGCTCGTGTTCACGCTTGATCCCCATCTCGAACTGGACAGGCATTTCATAGCCGGCGAAGGGGACGAACCTGGCCCCGCGCTGTTGCCAGAGCGTATAGAGCGGCGTTCGGTGCAGCGTTGACATAAATCCTCCGGATCCGGTTCATGAATGGATACTCCTGAATGTGCATGGCCATTGATGGCAAAGGCCATGCACATGCAGCCGACAGCTTTCTACCGGTGATCGAGCGTCTGCGCTTCGCCGGCGAAATGCTCCCGGGTCAGCTTGAACACGACCGGCGACAGCAGTGCCAGCGCAATCAGATTGGGGATGGCCATCAGGGCATTGAAGGTATCCGCCAGCAGCCAGATAAAATCAAGATGCGCCATCGCTCCGACAGGGATCGCCAGCACAAAGGCGATTCGATAGAAGCGTGTGGCGCGGCTGCCGAAAAGATACTGAAAACATCGCTCGCCGTAGTAGGACCAGCCCAGAATGGTGGTAAAAGCAAAAATCGCCAGCGCGATGGCCACGATATAATCCCCCGGCCCCGGCAGCGCCGTACGAAAGGCCAGTGACGTCAATGAGGCACCCGAATCACCCTCGAGCCACTGCCCGGAGGTCACGATCGCAAGTGCCGTGATCGAGCAGACCACAATGGTATCGATGAAGGTACCCAGCATGGCCACCATGCCCTGCCTGATGGGGCTGTTGGTCTGCGCTGCCGCATGGGCAATCGGCGCACTACCCAGACCTGCTTCATTGGAAAAGACGCCCCGTGCCACACCAAATCGAATGGCTGCCGCCACCGCGGCACCGGCAAACCCGCCAGCCGCCGAAATGGGCGTGAAGGCATGTTTGATGATCAGCCAGAGCGCTTCAGGAATGGCGGCGTAGTTAATGGCCAGCACCACCAGCCCCGCCAGCAGATAGGCCACGGCCATGAACGGCACCAGACGGCCGGCAACACTTGAGATACGCTGGATCCCGCCCAGAATAACGGCGCCGGCCAACACCATGATGATCAGGCCGGTCACCCAGGTAGGGATGTTGAAAGAAGTGGATAGAGCGTCGGCGACCGAATTGGCCTGCACCGTATTGCCGATACCAAAGGAGGCCAGCGTGCCAAACAGCGCAAACATCACGCCAAGCCAGGCGTAGCGTTTGCCGAGCCCGTTTTTGATGTAGTACATCGGCCCGCCCACAAATTTGCCCTGGTCATCACGCTCGCGATAACGCACGGCACAGACCGCTTCAGCGTATTTGGTCGCCATGCCGACCAGTGCCGTCATCCACATCCAGAACACGGCGCCGGGCCCGCCCAGAGCGATCGCGGTGGCAACACCGGCAATATTGCCGGTACCGATGGTGGCCGAAAGAGAGGTCATGAGGGCGTTGAACGATGAAATCTCGCCGCTGTCCTTTTCACCCGGAGCACGCCCCTGCCAGAGCAGGGCAAAGGCGCGGCCGATGTTGCGCACGGGCATGCCCTTGAGCCCTATCTGCAGATAGAGCCCCACGCCCAGCAGCAGCAGCAGCATCAGTGGCCCCCAGACCACCCCGTTAATACCTTCTACCAGTCCTTGTAGTGCTTCCATGACCGATTTTCCCTGATTTGTTATTGAAGTCATTGCTCGTCGAACAGCATGGATGACGGCGCAACATGAAAATCTACAGGCTGACCCTGCTGATGTCATGACAAGCTTGCCGGAAACCGACGTTTTTCACGCCCGCCCCTTTTAGTCCCCGGTCGGCAACGTTACGATAAGCAAAAAGTTTCCGATCGGAAACACGTCGGCACAACAAAATCGCCGGTCCGCAATCAGCAGTGGACGAGCAAGCCGCCTGAAGCCACCCTATAGGCAGGTCAGCCTCGTTATCCCCGGGATGTTTCGCCATCCGTCATCTTGGCATTGAACAGGACATATAAAATGAGCCAGATCCCCACTAATCTCCGCTATTCGGACAGTCACGAATGGGTCCAGGATAATGGCGATGGTACGGTCACCATCGGCATTACCGATCATGCTCAGCAGGCCCTTGGCGACGTGGTCTTCGTGGAGCTTCCCGAGGTTGGCAGCACCATCACCACCGGTGAGGAGTTCGGTGTGGTTGAATCGGTCAAGGCCGCCTCCGACCTTTATGCCCCCCTGAGCGGTGAAGTCCTTGGCGTCAACACCCTGCTCGAAGACGCCCCCGAAAGCCTCAATGAAAGTCCCTACGACGATGCCTGGTTGATCAAGATTCGTCTGGCAGAGCCTGATGAACTCGAATCACTGATGGACGCCGAGAGCTATACCGAACTCGTCGCCAACGAAGCAAACGACTGAACAGCATTTACGACTGACACCACGAGGCTGACCTCCTCGCTGTTGTCAGAAAGGCTCATGATCATCGCTCGGTCCCATATTGGCCGCGCCCTGCAGTGACATCTTCTGACACTCCATCTTACGGATATCCCATGGCCGCTGATTCTCGCTCGCTGGATGAACTCTTCACGCATGATGCGTTTATTGCCCGTCATATCGGCGTCGATGCCACGGCCCGTCACCATATGCTGGAGACACTGGGCGCGGACACGATAGACGACCTGCTATCTCATGCCATCCCCGCAGACATCCGCATGGAGGGCGAGCTAAACCTGGCCGAACCGGTGTCGGAGCTTGCAGCACTGACGCGCCTGCGCCGGGACATGGGCACCAATCAGGTCATGAGAAATCATATCGGGGCCGGTTATTACGGCACCATCATGCCTGCCGTCATCGCCCGTAATGTGCTGGAAAACCCGGGCTGGTATACCGCCTATACCCCCTATCAGCCCGAGATCGCTCAGGGCCGCCTTGAAGGGCTGCTCAACTTTCAGCAGATGGTCATGGACATGACCGGCATGGCACTGGCCAATGCCTCGCTGCTGGACGAGGCCACCGCCGCGGCCGAGGCCATGGCCCTGTGCAAGCGGGCCAACCGCAAAAACAAGAGCCAGGCCTTTTTTGTCGCGGACCACGTTTTCCCCCAGACCCTGGATGTCGTGCGTACGCGCGCGCGCTGGCTTGGCCTTGACGTGATCGTGGACCGCGCCGAGCGGCTTGATCAGTACGATGTCTTTGGCGCGTTGCTGCAGTATCCGGCCGAGGATGGCAGCGTGACGGAGATCCAGGCCCTCATCGAGCGCGCCCATGAACGCCAGATCATGGTCGCCGTGGCCACTGATCTATTGTCGCTGGCGCTTTTGAAGCCGCCGGGAGAGACGGGCGCCGACATCGCACTTGGTTCCGCCCAGCGCTTTGGCGTGCCCATGGGCTTTGGGGGTCCACACGCGGCCTTTTTTGCTGTCAACGATGACCTCAAGCGCGCCATGCCCGGACGCGTGATCGGCGTGTCTCGGGACCGTCACGGCAAACCCGCCCTTCGCATGGCCATGCAGACGCGCGAACAGCACATACGTCGCGAAAAGGCGACATCCAATATCTGTACTGCCCAGGCGTTACTGGCCAACATTGCCGGTTTTTATGCGGTCTATCACGGCCCCGAGGGCATTCGCACCATTGCGACACGCGTGCATCGGATGGCCCGCATTCTGGCAAGCAGCCTGTCCGACAGCGATATCAGTGTGGAAAGCGAGTATTTCTTCGATACGCTGACACTGCGGGTTAATGACACCAGCGCCCTGCGCCGGCGCGCCGAAGCGGCCGGCCACAATCTTCGCTACCGTGAGGATGGCCGCGTGGGGATCAGTCTGGATGAAACCACCACGCCGGAGGATCTTGAGGCGCTTTTCACCATTTTGCTGGGCGACCAGCACGGGCTTGATGTCGCTAAACTCGACAGGGAGCTGCAGCAGACCAGCACTCAACTGCCGGGAGCCTGCCAGCGTCAATCGGACTTCCTGACACATCCGACCTTCTCGCGCTATCACAGCGAAACCGAGATGCTTCGCTACCTGAAACGCCTCGAGAATCGCGACCTGTCACTCACGCACGCCATGATTCCGCTGGGCTCGTGCACCATGAAGCTCAATGCCACCAGCGAAATGGTGCCGCTCTCCTGGACCGAGTGTGCCGACATCCACCCCTTTGCGCCCGAGACCCAGGTACCGGGCTATCTGAAGATGATTGGCGAGCTGGGCGATTATCTGGTTAAAATAACCGGCTATGACGCCATCTCCATGCAGCCCAACTCGGGCGCTCAGGGAGAGTATGCCGGCCTTCTGGCCATTCGACGCTATCAGCAGTCGATCGATCAGGGTCACCGACACATCTGTCTGATCCCATCGTCAGCCCACGGCACCAACCCGGCATCGGCGGCCATGACCAGCATGAAGGTGGTGGTAGTGGAATGCGATGCCAACGGCAATATCGACCTCAACGATTTACAGGCCAAGGCCGAAAAACACAGTGCTGAACTGTCGGCCATTATGCTAACCTACCCCTCCACCCATGGGGTGTTCGAGGAAGGCATCCGCCAGGCATGCGAGATAGTGCACCAGCACGGCGGTCAGGTGTATATCGACGGTGCCAACATGAATGCTCAGGTCGGTCTGTGTCGACCGGGCGACTATGGCGGCGATGTGTCGCATCTCAATTTGCACAAGACCTTCTGCATTCCACACGGCGGCGGCGGCCCCGGCATGGGCCCGATCGGCGTCAAGGCGCATCTGGCAGAGTATCTGCCCGGCCATGTGCACCGCTCGGGGCACACCC
Organism: Kushneria indalinina DSM 14324; assembly: GCF_003385845.1. GTDB lineage: Bacteria > Pseudomonadota > Gammaproteobacteria > Pseudomonadales > Halomonadaceae > Kushneria > Kushneria indalinina. The sequence goes on from NZ_QRDJ01000006.1 coordinate 1,015,492, forward strand.
ATTTTGAGCCAGGCACTGCTGTCTCCTCGGCAGCCTTTGGCAGCGCCCTGATTCTGCCCATTTCATGGGCCTACATTGTCATGATGGGCGCACGGGGGCTGCGCGAGGCCAGTGAAGCGGCCATTTTGAACGCCAACTACGTGGCGCATCGCCTGAACGAGCACTACAGCGTCCTCTATCGTGGCAAAAAGGGCCATGTGGCCCATGAATGCATCATCGACATTCGTCCGCTCAAGACCACCACCGGCATCGATGAAGAGGACATTGCCAAGCGCCTGATGGATTACGGCTTTCATGCACCGACCATGTCCTTTCCAGTGGCAGGGACGCTCATGATCGAGCCGACCGAATCCGAGTCGCACCAGGAGCTGGACCGCTTCTGCGAGGCGATGATCGCCATCCGCGAAGAGATTCGCGCCATCGAGCAGGGAGATGTTGCTCGCGATAACAATGTGCTGGTCAATGCGCCGCACACCCAGCATGATCTGTATCGCGATGACTGGCCTTACCCCTACTCCCGCGAACAGGCGGCCTTCCCCACTCAGTCGACCAGGGCGGCCAAGTTCTGGCCCAGCGTCAATCGGGTTGATAATGTGTATGGGGATCGCAACCTGATCTGCAGCTGCCCGAGCATCGACGACTATCGCAATTAAGCCTCTTTAACGCATCAGGCCGACAGAATGGAACTCATTCTATCGGCCTGATCATTGTGACGCCTGGAGCAGGGTCGGTTACAGCTGGCCTCAAAAGGACAGCATCAGCCAGAGACTCTGTTGCTGTCGAATGGCCTCAGGTGCTGCGGTCGTCGGAGACCATGTCTGCAGGTGCCTCATAGCCATACAGTGCATTGCGTCGCTGCTCGCGAAATTCATCCAGCAGCTGACGGTATCGACGCGGCAGCTCCGCGCCTCGACGCGTCAACACATACAAAGACTCATAGACCGGTACCGTCAGCGGGACTTCCTGCACTTGGCGCTGCCATGGAGAGGTTTCAAGCACCGGACGCGACACGACGGTGAACCCCAGCCCACGCGCGACCGCATCAAGGACTACTGCCACGTCGTTGGTATAACCCTTCTGCGGGAAATAACTGATCGAGCGAAACTCATCGGAGTAGTTCTCGCGCAGTACCTGACTTGCGTTATTTACCCCGTCGAAATAGTTCAAAAATCCCAGCGCCAGCAGTTCATTGATGCTGTTACCGCGAAAATCGGCCGGCACGACCAGACACAGCGGCTCGTGATGCCAGAGTTCATACTCAAGATCAGGATGACGCGTGATATCGGTCACAAGCCCCAGATCATAGCGACCGGCCAGCACGTCCTGCACGATTTCGGCATTGAAGGCAAAGTTATAGTTGATGGTCAGCCCGGTATTGACCTGCTGATACCCCAGCGCAAAGGGATAGAACATCAAGCCGATACTCGAGGGGCTTGCGATACGGCAGTCGCCGCTGCTCAGGGACTCATCATCAAGGCCGTGACGAAACTGTTCATGCTCGGCAAAAAGCCGGATGGCATAGTCATAGGCGCGTCTGCCCGCCTCTGTCAGCGTAAAACGGCGACCATGACGGCGCAGCAGGGTCTTGTCGAGGTAATGTTCAAGCTTACGGATGTGCTGGCTGACCCCCGGTTGGGTCATTTCCAGCTTGTATGCCGTATGGGTAAAACTGCCTGTTTCCACCAGCGTGATAAAGGTCTTGAAATACTGGGCATTAAACATGAGGAGTTATCAGCTCACTGACGGCCCTGGCCGCAACGCGACCAGGGCAGATAAAAAAATCTTCATTTCTGATCAGACAGATACGGCGTGCCTGGCTACTTTATCAGAAAATTTTATAGCTCGCATGAGCTCCTCAAGCTCTCGTGTTAGCATCCAGAGACATGCCTTTTGACACCGCTGCCCCCCTGGAACATTCATCATGTCCGACCCCTTTTTAAACCGCGCTGAAAATATCAAGAAGACCCTGCTGGCCATGGAATCTGAGGCGCCTGATAACGACCTTTTTGCGCTGGGTTACATGATTCCGCAGATAGAGCTTGTGCAGGAGATGGCGCAATACGATCCCGAAGATGTGACCGGCGAGGATTTTGATGCCACCTACCGTCAGTGGCTTGAAAGCACCTTTATGGAAGATGCCATGGCAAGCGATGACCGCCAGCGTATTGAAGAACTCTGGCAGAGCGCCATGAGCCGGACAGCCTGATCCATTCCCGCCAGGGCCTGACTCTGGCATTTGTTGACTGCAGGAAAAGGATATCAAAGAGGATGACAGAAGCCACACGCATTTCAGCCACCATTTCTCCGGAAGGCAGTCTGGAAGTACTCTCGCAGCAGGAAGTCAATCGCTTGCGGGACACCTCCTCCAACGGCATGCACGACGTGCTGCGCCGCTGCGCACTGGCCATTTTGAACTACGGCACCATGGTCGATGACAGCTGCAGTGTGCTTGAGACCTATCACGACTTTGATATCGAAGTGATCCAGCAGGACCGTGGCATCCGATTGAAACTGACCAATGCCCCGGCGCATGCCTTTGTGGATGGCAGCATGATTCGCGGCATCCGTGAGTTGCTCTCTTCTGTCCTGCGCGATGTGGTGTATGTCTCCAACGAAATCGAAAAGCACGGTCGTTTCGATCTCGACTCTGCCGAAGGCATTACCAACGCCGTATTCCATATCCTGCGCAACGCTGGCGTCATGAAGCCGTCCCGCGACCCCAACCTCGTGGTCTGCTGGGGCGGGCATTCAATTTCACGCGATGAGTACGATTACAGCAAATCGGTCGGTTATCATCTGGGCCTGCGTGACATGGACATCTGCACCGGTTGCGGCCCGGGCGCCATGAAAGGGCCCATGAAGGGTGCCAATGTGGCACATGCCAAGCAGCGTCGTCGCAACAGCCGCTATCTGGGCATTTCGGAGCCCGGCATTATCGCTGCCGAATCGCCCAACCCGATCGTGAACGAACTGGTCATCATGCCGGATATCGAAAAGCGTCTTGAGGCCTTCATCCGGGTCGGGCACGGCATCATCATCTTCCCCGGCGGCGTGGGCACCGCCGAAGAAATTCTCTATCTGCTGGGCGTACTGCTGCACCCGAACAATGCAGACATCCCCTTTCCAATCATCTTTACCGGGCCGGCCAGCAGCGCTGACTATTTCCGACGCATCGACGAATTCATTGCCTTTACGCTCGGCGCCGAGGCGCAGAAGCACTACCGCATCATGATTGATGATCCCGTCGGTGTGGCGCGCGCCATGAGAGAGGGTATCGAGGAAGTCACCGAATTCCGGCGCCAGCATCAGGACGCCTTTTACTTCAACTGGCGTCTGGAGATCCCGCGGGACTTTCAGCAGCCCTTTACGCCCAATCACGACTCGATGGCCGGTCTGGCGCTTCACCGCCGCCAGAATGTGCATGATCTGGCCGCCAATCTGCGTCGCGCCTTCTCGGGGATCGTGGCCGGCAACGTCAAGGAGCATGGCCTGCGCGCCATCGAAAAACATGGCCCTTTCCGCCTGAATGCCGAAAGCGAACTCATGCAACCCCTTGACGAACTGCTGACCTCTTTCGTCGCTCAGGGACGCATGAAGCTGCCTGGCAGCGAATACGTCCCCTGCTATACGCTCAACGCATAAAACGTACTCGACCTGGTGGTGGCGCTACTGCGTGGCAGGGCGCCACCAACCGTACAAGGCGTGCAGCAACAGCCCGACGGTCATGGCCCTGGGGAGCCACTGATACCAGAACTGCGCCTGCCCCGTAACCAGATGCCAGAGTGTCGTAGCGACAACACCTGCTGCCAGCCACAGTAGCAGGCGTTTCATTGATTGGGAGGCATCGCTTTTGACGTTGTCTGAAGCGCGCTGCCACAGGATGGCAGACACGACCACCAGGGCCGCCACGCCCCCACATACCAGTACCAGTCGCTCATTGTCACGGACGATATAGTAGCCGGGCGCTGCTACCAGCATGGTCATGGCCAAACCCAGCAGGATGGAAATCCGCTCGCCGCTGGCCAGCAATCCATGACGGTTCATGAATGCTCTGCCAGCCACTGTTCCGCCCAGGGCAGTGCCGCATCGTCGGCCATCGGCGTTTCCGAGGCATCCACTTCCAGACGCTCGCCTACACGGCTGGCCCCGAGCGACGTCAGAAGCTCATCCAGCTTTCGACCGGCACCGCAAAAACTCTCCTCATAGCTGCTGTCCCCCATGGCAATCAAAGCGTATCGAAGCCCCTGAAGTGAGGGACGCTCCTGCTCAAGGGCGCTGCTGAGGCCGGTAAAGTTGCCGGGATAATCGCCTCGCCCCGTAGTGGAGATGCAAAAAAGCGCCAGATCCGGCTGCGGCTCGAGCAGCCCCTCAAGCGTTGGCGTTTCATGAACATCAACGCCGTATCCTGCCGTTTCAAACAGTGGCGCTATCTGCTCGGCAACATCCAGCGCGCCGCCATATACGGTTGCAACATAAATTCCGACATCAGGCATGAGTCTTGATCACCAGCGTTAAATTTTGGGAATGGTAACATAGCGCGCTTGACGCTTTCCTTGCCCGCAGCATACAAAAAGCCCCGCCATGGGCGGGGCTTTCACTTCACGACAGCTACTCGTCATGGCCGTGAATACGGGGATGGATCAGGCCTTGTCGCGCTCTTCCACCAGGGCCTTGAGCTTCTGCCCGGGTCGAAATGTGACCACACGACGTGCCGAGATAGGGATCTCCTCTCCCGTCTTGGGGTTACGACCAGGTCTTTCACGCTTGTCACGCAAATCAAAATTGCCAAAGCCTGAAAGCTTCACCTGTTCATTTTCCCTGAGACAACCGCGGATTTCGTCAAAGAACTGCTCGACAAGCATTTTGGCTTCACGCTTTGAAAAGCCAAGCGACGTGTGCAGATGCTCTGCCAGTTCAGCCTTGGTCAACGCACTCATTATCCGACATCCTGTAGGAAACAATCTTTAGGAGACAGTGTCCCGCCACCGCATTCAGTTACGCAGTAACGCGCCAAAACGTTCCGAGGAAACCGCTACAATATTGTCAATTGTCTGATTAATTTCAATATCTGTCAGCGTGCGCGAAGGATGCTGCCAGGTCAAGCCCAGCGCCAGGCTCTTGCGCCCCTCTTCCACGCCGGCGCCCTGATAAACATCAAAAAGGCGCAGATCCGTCAACGCCTCCCCGGCCTGCTCACGGATCACGTCCAGAAGCGACTGCACCGGCAGGGTTTCATCCACCAGTAGCGCCAGATCGCGGCGCACTTCCGGATGACGGGACAAGGGACTGAACGCAGCGAGCCTGCCCTGCTGCAAGGAGGCCAGTTCAAGCTCAAAAACGTATACCTCGGGCTTGATACCGAGTTTTTCCCGGACCGCGGGATGCAGTGCTCCTACCCAGCCGACACGACGCTCGCCACGCATGATACGGGCGCACTGGCCGGGATGAAGCGCGTCATGCTCGCCCGGCTCGAAGCGCCATTCATGTTCGGCGCCCCCCAGTGCCAGAAGACGTTCCACATCACCCTTGATATCAAAGAAATCGACGCTTTCCTTGCGGCCCGCCCATCCTTCCGGATCCCGAGTTCCGCAGATCATGCCGCCCAGCATCGGCGTTTGCGTCAGCGCCTCGATATCACCATTGAACACCAGCCCTGTCTCAAAAAGACGAACGCGCTGCTGCTGACGATTGAGGTTATGCAACAGCGACCGACTGAGCCCCGCCCACAGACTCGAGCGCATGACAGACATGTCGCTGGAGATAGGGTTGGCAAGCGTTGGCGTTACAACATTCGGGGTCAGCGCTTGCTGCAGCTCATCGGAGACAAAGCTGTAGGTGATGGCTTCCTGATAACCGCCCGCTACCAGATGCTGGCGAATGGCATCGAGAGAGACCTTCGTCCCATCTTCGCGACGTGGGGCCAGGTTGGTCTGCGGATACCGAACGGGCAAACGGTTGTAGCCGTGAACGCGTGCCAGTTCTTCGACCAGATCCTCTTCCAGGCGCACATCAAAGCGCCATGCAGGAATACTGACATGCCAGACGCCCTCTCCCTGAGCCACCAGGGTCATGCCCAGGCGGGTCAGGATGTCGCTGATTTCGTCATCATCAAGGGCCATGCCCAGAATCCGGCTGACGCGCGCGGCACTCAGGGTGATCTGGCAGGTCTCGGGCAGCGCCTGTGCATCCGTCTGCTCGATCACCGGGCCAGGGCGGCCGCCGGCCAGTTCGACAAGCAGTTTCGTGGCACGCTCAAGCGCGCGCACCTGCAGCGTTGGATCAACACCACGCTCGAAGCGATGCGAGGCATCCGTGTGCAGACCATACTGGCGAGCCCTTCCAGCGACGGCAAGCGGCGCAAAGAAGGCAGACTCCAGCAGCACATGACGCGTCTCGCTGTTGACGCCCGAACTCTCTCCCCCCATGACCCCCGCGATGGCCAACGGGCCATCAGCATCGGCGATCAACAGGGTATTGTCGTCAAGCTGGACTTCCTGCCCATCAAGCAGGGTCAATGTTTCGCCAGCGCGAGCATTTCGCACTTCGATATGCCCCTGGAGTCGATCCAGATCGAAGGCATGCATCGGCTGACCCAGCTCAAGCATCACGTAATTGGTGATATCCACCACGATATCGATGGAGCGCAGGCCACAGCGACGCAGATACTCCGTCAGCCACAGGGGCGAAGGTGTACTGACATTGACATCACGCACAACGCGCGCGCTGTAGCGCGGGCAGGCGCTGCCATTATCAAGACGAACCTCGAAGCGCTCGTCCATCTGCGCCGCCACGGGCGGGATCTCGGGCGTTTTGACCTCAAGGCGATTGAGCACACCCAGCTCGCGCGCCAACCCCATGATACTCAGGCAGTCGCCGCGATTGGGCGTCAGGTCGACATCGATGCTGTGATCGTCCAGCCCGAGCCACTGCCTTACGTCCCCGCCAACAGGCGCACTGTCCGGCAACACCCAGATGCCCGGCGACTTTTCCTCCACCAGACCGAGCTCGGATTCGGCACAAATCATGCCGTGAGACGCCACGCCTCTGAGTTTTGCTTCCTTGATGGCGAAATCGCCGGGCAGGACCGCACCCGGCCTGGCCAGAGCCACTTTCTGACCGGTGGCCACGTTGGCCGCTCCGCACACCACCTGCTGAAGCTGGCCGCTGCCATCATCAAGCTGACAGACACGAAGGCGATCTGCATCAGGATGTTGATCAGCCTCTTCTACACGTGCCACAACAACGCCTGAAAACGGGGCTGATACCGGTTCGATGGCATCAACTTCGAGCCCCGCCATGGTGATCTGATCGGCGATCGCCTGCACGTCCTGCGCTACATCAACCCATTGACGCAGCCACTGTTCGGAAACTTTCATCTTGCCTCGCTATACCGAAACGGATTACTGGAACTGGCGGAGAAAGCGCAGATCGTTGTCGAAGAAAAGACGCAGGTCATTGACGCCGTATCGCAGCATCGCCAGACGCTCGACACCCATGCCAAAGGCAAAACCGCTATAGCGCTGCGAATCTATACCCACATGAGCAAACACATTGGGGTGCACCATGCCGCAACCCATCACTTCGAGCCAGCCGGTATGAGAGCAGACACGACACCCCTTGCCACCGCAGTTGACGCACTGGATATCGACTTCTGCCGAAGGCTCGGTAAACGGGAAATAGGAGGGGCGAAAACGCACATCGAGCCGATCACGCTCAAAGAAAGCTTTCAAAAAGGCCTCAATGGTGCCCTTTAAATCGGCAAAACTGACGTTTTCGTCAACAAACAGCCCTTCTATCTGGTGAAACATGGGGCTGTGGGTGAGGTCGGAATCATTACGGTACACGCGGCCTGAACACACCAGACGCACCGGAGGCTCCTGGTGCTCCATGGTGCGAATCTGTACCGGAGACGTATGTGTGCGCAGAACATGGCGCGCATCAAAATAGAAGGTGTCATGCATGGCGCGGGCAGGATGATGTGCCGGTATATTCAACGCCTCGAAGTTATGATAGTCGTCCTCTATTTCAGGGCCTTCCGCGATGTCATAACCAATATTGGCAAAACACTGCTCAATGCGACGCAGCGTCTGGGTAATGGGATGAAGACCACCCGAGGTTTCCCGCCGACCCGGCAGAGTCACATCTACCTTTTGCGCCGCAAGCCTTGCCGCCATGGCGCTTTCTTCCAGCGTCGTCCTTTTGGCTTCCAGAGCAGTCTCAATCTGCTGTCTCGCCTGATTGATCACTTCTCCGGCTGCAGGTCGCTCCTCCGCTGGTAATTTTCCCAATCCTTTCAACAGGGCCGTCACTTCACCCTTCTTGCCCAGGTAGCGGACACGAATATCTTCCAGTGCCCTGATATCTTCGGCAGCGTCAATGGCGTCGACTGCCGTCGCTACTACTGTGGAGAGATGCTCCATCCGTCTTGCTCCATGAAAAACGGCAGATTGCAGATACCAGGAAAGCTCTGCACGTTGATCCTGTTATCAGGGATCTGACGATAAATTGTTGCCACACAAAAAAACAAGGGAAGAGCGACGGCTCTTCCCTTGTAGCACTTCGGCAGGTGATATCAAATCACCCGTACCATCAGGCAGCCTTGGCTTGCTCGACGATAGAACCGAAAGCCTGCTTTTCGTGAACGGCCAGATCAGCAAGGATCTTGCGGTCGATCTCGATACCGGCCTTTTTCAGACCGTTGATGAAGCGGCTATAGGACATGCCGTGAGTGCGGGCCGCAGCGTTGATACGTGCAATCCAAAGTGCACGGAACTGACGCTTGCGCTGACGGCGGTCACGGTAGGCATACTGGCCTGCCTTGATCACTGCCTGCTTGGCAACACGGAAAGTACGCGAACGAGCACCGTAGTACCCTTTTGCCTGCTTCAAAATCTTCTTGTGACGGCGACGAGCGACGACACCACGCTTTACACGAGCCATGAAAACCTCCTGACTTCAGTTGTTAAAATCGACTTAGATATAAGGGAGCATGCGCTCGATCAAACGACGATCGGCATCATGGATCTGCTTCATACCGCGCAGCTGACGCTTACGCTTGGTCGACTTCTTGGTCAGGATATGGCTGCGGAAGGACTGCTTGTGCTTAAAGCCCTTGGCAGTGCGCTTGAAGCGCTTGGCCGCACCGCTGTTGCTCTTGATTTTCGGCATGAGAATAACTCCGCGCGATATTTTTTAGAAAACCCGAGGCCAGCGTGCCGCGTCATCGCAGATCTCCTGCGATAGCATCGGCACGCTCGTTAAACTGCCCGCGGATCACTTTTTCCTGGGGGCCAGCATCATGATCATTTGCCGGCCTTCCATCTTCGGACGCGATTCTACAACAGCAAGGTCATCCAAGTCATGTTCTACACGCTCCATGAGCTTGCGTCCGATATCCTGGTGCGCCATTTCGCGACCACGAAAGCGCAATGTGACCTTGCCCTTATCGCCTTCCTCAAGGAAACGAGTCAAATTCTTGAGCTTGACCTGATAATCACCTTCATCAGTGGCAGGCCGAAATTTGACTTCCTTGATCTGGATCTGCTTTTGCTTCTTCTTCTGAGCAGACTTCTGCTTTTTCAGTTCGAACTGATGCTTGCCGTAATCCATGATCTTGCAAACGATCGGATCGGCATTGGATATCTGCACGAGATCAAGCCCAGCCTCTTCAGCCTTGGCAAGCGCCTCATTCATGGGCACAACACCCAGCTGCTCGCCCTCGCTATCGATAAGCCGAACTTCATCCGCACGAATGCGGTCATTTATGGGTGCGCGCTTTTCCTGAGGGCGCCCACGTTGGTTATTTCGCTTGATCGTCAAGTCTCCATTGCTGAAAAGAAATGCTGCTATCTACGTTCGGTATCAAGTCTGGCAAGAAACTCGGAAACTGTCATGGTTCCCAGATCCTCACCAGTCCGCGTTCTGACAGCAACGCTATCTGACTCCACTTCCTTATCGCCGATGACCAGCAGATAAGGCACCTTCTGGAGCGTATGCTCACGAATTTTAAAACCGATCTTCTCATTCCTCAAGTCCGACTTGACACGAAGGCCGGCTTGTTGCAATCGCTCGGTCAGCGCCGTGGCATAGGACGCCTGTGCATCGGTAATATTGAGCACCACGACCTGCTCCGGCGCGAGCCACAAGGGCAACGCTCCTGCATGATGCTCCAGCAGGATACCGATGAAACGCTCGAATGATCCGATGATGGCACGGTGAAGCATTACCGGTGTATGGCGATTGCCATCTTCACCCACATATTGCGCCCCAAGGCGGCCGGGCATCATGAAATCGATCTGCATGGTACCTACCTGCCACTCACGGCCCAGGCAGTCCCGCATATGATACTCGATCTTGGGACCATAGAAGGCACCTTCACCCGGCAGTTCCTGCCACTGGACATCACAGGCCTTGAGCGCAGCACGCAGCGCGCCTTCAGCCTTGTCCCACTCTTCATCAGTGCCAATACGCTTTTCGGGACGCAGAGCAATCTTGACGTCGATATCGTTGAAACCGAAGTCTTCGTAGACCTTGAGCGCCTGACGATGAAAATCGGTGACTTCCGGTTCGATCTGACGCTCAGTGCAGAAGACGTGACCATCATCCTGAGTAAAGGCGCGCACTCGCATAATGCCATGCAGGGCACCTGAAGGTTCATTGCGATGACACCCGCCGAACTCTCCGTAGCGAATGGGCATTTCACGGTAGCTGTGAAGACCGGAATTGAACACCTGAACATGTCCCGGACAGTTCATCGGTTTGAGCGCGTACTCACGCTTTTCCGATTCGGTAAAGAACATGTTTTCCGAATAGTTATCCCAGTGACCGGACTTCTTCCAGAGACTAACGTCCATGACCTGAGGACAACGGATCTCCTGATAGCCGCCGTCGTGATAAACACGGCGCATGTATTGCTCGACCGCCTGCCAGATGGCCCATCCACGTGGGTGCCAGAAGACCATACCCGGTGACTCTTCCTGCTGATGGAAGAGATTGAGCTGACGCGCAAGCTTGCGGTGGTCGCGCTTTTCGGCTTCTTCAATCCGTTTGATGTAGGCATTCAACTGCTTCTTGTCTGCCCAGGCCGTACCATAGATGCGAGTCAACATGGTATTAGAGGCATCGCCACGCCAGTAGGCGCCGGCCAGCTTCAGAAGCTTGAAGGACTTTAGATGCCGTGTGTTGGGAACATGGGGTCCCCGGCACATGTCCGTATATTCCTTGTGGTGATACAGCCGTATGGTCTCACCCTCGGGAATACGAGAAACAATATCCTGCTTGTAGGGTTCGTCTCTTGCGACAAAAGCTTTCAGCGCCTGATCGCGATCGACGTACTCCCTTGAGACGTCATAACCTTCGTCGATCAGTGCACGCATGCGCTTTTCGATATTTTCAAGATCATCACTTGAAATGGACTGGCCGAAATCAATGTCGTAATAAAAGCCTTCATTGATGACAGGGCCAATGGCCATTTTGGCATCGGGATAAAGCTGTTTAACGGCATGCCCAATCAGGTGTGCACAGGAGTGGCGAATGATCTCGAGCCCCTCCTCATCCTTTGCAGTCACGATGGCAACTGCTGCGTCATGATCAACAACATCGGCCGTATCCACCAGTTGCCCATCAATTTTGCCGGCTATGGCAGCCTTGGCCAGACCGGCACCAATGGACTCGGCGATTGCCATTATGGACACGGGAGATTCAAATTGACGCTGGCTACCGTCAGGAAGCGTGACGACGGGCATAGGTTATCCTTCCTTGTTTCAGTGGTGACCGCTACCAGGAGTCACTTGAAGTATTACATTGTCAGCACAGCGCAGGGAATGCGCCATGGAACTGGCAGGCGTGGGGCAAGTTATCAAGCCGAAACGCAAACTAGCAAAGAGTGGTGAATGGCGTCCAGTCAATACATATAAATCGTAAAGACAGCCGGCCTCTGCTCGGGGAATATTGATATAAAAAGAGGGCGCCGAAGCGCCCTCTTTTATCAGATGGCAATCAGTAAAATTTACTGATTGTTACCACCATTCTGGCCAGTACGATCCATTACCTGACCATTTTCACCCAGCGGATGAACTTCAGTACGACGGTTCTCTGCGCGGCCTTCAGCTGTGTCGTTGCTGGCTACCGGACGCTCTTCACCGAAGCCGAGGGCTTCCATGCGGTCAGAGGAGACACCCTGAGAAGCCAGGTATTCACGGACAGAGTCCGCACGACGCTGGGACAGATCCTTGTTGTAGGAAGCGCTACCAACGGAGTCGGTGTGGCCTTCCAGACGGACACGAACCTGTTCGTTGCTGTTCAGCTTCTCGGCAACATCATTCAGGGTCTGTTCGGCATTGGAGGTCAGCTGTGCGGAATCAAACTCGAAGTTGACATCGCGCAGTACCAGCGCAGCCGGGCAGCCCAGTGCGTTGACCTGAGTGCCAGCCGGAGTGTTCGGGCACTGGTCCTGATAGTCCGGCACGCCGTCACCATCGGAGTCCAGCGGGCAGCCGCGTGAATCAACCTCTACACCAGCCGGGGTACCCGGGCACTGGTCAAGGTAATCCGGCACGCCATCACCATCGGTATCGATCGGGCAGCCCTTGGCATCAACGGCAACGCCGGCCGGTGTATTCGGGCACTCATCGCGAGAATCCGGTACGCCGTCGTTGTCAGAGTCCAGTTCACGGCTATCGCCACCAGAGCAAAGCAGAGCAGCTGCTGTTGCACCGGCAGTCGCGCCGATGGCGGCACCAGTTTCTTCATCGTCATTGCTGCTGACACCGTAACCGAGGCCACCACCGATCAGGCCACCAGCCAGACCGCAGACGAAAGGAGAAGAGTACCAGGAATCACCGCTGGAAGAAGCACCAGAAGATTGTTGACCTGAGCTGGCGCAGCCGGCGAGACCCATTACGAGAGCAGATCCCAGCAGCAAGCCAGTTGTTGATTTATTCATGCAAGACTCCTTCTTTTTTGCAACGCTAGGGCAACGATGTTGTTACTAAGCGGTTCCGAGTATAGGCAACGCCAACACCACTAGAAAGTTTTTCTTCTACTGAAAAGAAAAGCATATCAAGCGCATTGGAACCAGCTTGTGACCACCCTGCTTTGGTCTCTCGGAACCACCACACGCTGCCATGATGAAAAACGCGTCACTGGCAATCCATTGTGACGTATTCGAACACTGTTTTCGCACTGAAAGCGCTGAAAGTCAAACCCTGTTTATTGCATTGATTAAATTTCAGGTTAATTGCTTCGAACTTCAAAAAAACAGTTCTTCTTGAAAGCACACTTCATTATTAATGCATTGCAACATGATCAGTCCGCCTGATCAGCTTACGAGCCGCCTGAAGAATATCCGCCTCATGCTTGTCGACGACCTGCAGCCGATGTTGATCTTCCTGCATTCTTTCACGTGCGGTCAGCGTGGAGCGCGCCTGATGCGTATGTAAATGGGCAGTGTTGTCACTGACGAGCGCAATCACCGCGAGCTCTTCATCTTCCCACCAGCCGGCATCAAGGATATCGATGATGACACGGGCACGCAGACATCCCTCTGCAAGATCCATCTGCCCCTCCTGCATGGCACGCCCTATGACATTAAGATTGGACAGACACTGATACTCGGCCTGCGCCTGCTCTTCTTCCTGACGTTGCCTGCGACGACGCAATTCGCGAGACATACGCCAGATAACTGCCAGCAGGACGCCAACAATCACAAGCGCCATGCCTAAAAGTGACATTGCCCAGATTTGTGACACGGTATACATCACTCCTTTAAGCATGGGTTCGATAAAAACCCTATGGAAACGGTTCCAGCTTGACCAAATCCCGCAAACAGCAGCCCCAAAGGAGGCAACACTCGCTATCTGCCAGCTTGTTCAGTGCCAAGCGCCCTGAAAGCGGCAATCAGCTTTTTTTGTTGCTGCTCATGGGAGTAGTTTCTGGCCAGGGTAGACAGCTCCCTGCTCAACGCATCACGTCTGGCGCCGTCTTCAAGAAGTGCATGAGCACCTCGCGCCCACCCCTGAACATCCATGGCATCCAGCACGAGCTCAGGATAGCGGTCTTCCAAAAGCTCTGCACAACCGACACCCGAGGAAAGCATCACCGGCGTTCCACACGCCATGGCTTCCAGCGCGACGCGACCAAACTCTTCGATGTAGGCAGGCAGCATAAAAATATCCAGCGCACCGTAAAGCCTTTCCACATCACTCACGGTTGAGCGCCAGACAAACCGCTCGGCAACCCCGAGTGTGTCAGCCATATGCTGCCAGGGTGAAGCATCATCCTTGCCGACGACAAGAAAGCGACAGCGACTCGGCATCAATTCATCCAGCTCAGCCGCCAGCTTCACAAAACCTTCCACGTTACGCTTTTTAAAGTTGCCGGAAGTTACCAGCCCTATCAGAAATTCCCCGGGGGCGGCACCCAACGACCGACGAGCCTCCTCTCTGTCGGCGCGAGCCCGCTCCGGATAGAACTGCTCGGGGTCATAGCCGGGATAGCTGATATCGATCTTGTCAGGAGCAATGTCATAACGGGCCGTCAGATCATTACCCATCATTTTTGAATTGACGGCCACGCGGCGAAAGCGCTTTCCATTGAGCACATGGTCATGGATGGCGGCAACTTCATGATGCTCGGGTAGTGCCCGGCCATGGATGGCCTGGCTTGCCAGATGCACGCAGTTATGCAGATATACGACATCAGGCGTTTCCACATCGCCATGGCTTACCAGCAGAGCTGGCGAATGTCGGCGTGTCCATGACTGCACACGGCTGTTGAACCAGAAACGCCGACGGGCACCCTTGAAAGGCCAGCGTCGGGTCTTGACCAACCGCGCGCCGGCACGCGCTACCAGATCGGAATTGCCTCGCTCGGCGATGATCACCACCTCATAGCCCAGCGCGATCAGTGCCGATGTCTGCTCGAGGGCATTTCGACTGGCCCCTGTACTTTTCTCTACCTGGCGAATGGCGATGGCGGCCAGAGGTTTTGCATGTTCTGTCATTCAAAAAGCGCCCAAACAGCAGTATCAGCGAACGTGTTTTCACTGGCAGCAATCAACATTCAAAACGCCGAAATCTGCGTCGGTGCCCTGATGCCAGCCCCGGCCACCTCCCAGGGGGGCATCGTGACCGTTCGCGCATCATACCATCATGAAACCCTGCCCGAGCCCTTCGGGCCCGGAGTCTGGCTATCAGCTCACGATGCTCGCATCCGATTCACGAAGGCGTCTAATCACTGTAACCGTTGGGGTTTTTCTGTTGCCAGCGCCAGGTGTCCGCCATCATTTTTTCGAGGTCAAACTCGGCACTCCAGCCAAGCACTTTTTCGGCATGCGCCGGGTCGGCGTAACAGCGTGCAATGTCTCCTGCGCGACGTGGGTGAAACTCATACGCCACCTTCCGATCGCTGGCCTTTTCAAAAGCCTGCACAACCTCAAGAACGCTGTACCCCTTACCTGTGCCAAGGTTGAAGGTATGTACCCCATCATGGCGAGACAGATAATCAAGCGCCATTAGATGACCCTTCGCCAGGTCCGTGACATGGATGTAGTCACGGACGCCAGTCCCATCGCTGGTATCATAATCATTGCCGAATACTGACAGTACTTCTCGGCGACCGATAGCCACCTGGCTGACAAAGGGCACCAGATTATTGGGTATCCCGTTGGGATCTTCTCCAATCATGCCACTATCGTGCGCCCCTACCGGATTAAAATATCGCAGCACGGAAATACGCCATTGCGGATCGGAGACGGCAAGATCGTGAAGAATCTCTTCGACCATCAACTTGGAGCGGCCGTAGGGGTTGGTAGCCGCAGTAGGAAAGTCTTCCTGAATGGGCACTGATTCGGGATCGCCATAGACAGTCGCTGAAGAGCTGAAAACGATCGTTTTCACACCGGCGCGTGACATGGCCCCACAGAGCACCAGCGTGCCGTTGACGTTGTTATCGAAATAGGCAAGTGGCTTTTGAACGCTTTCACCCACGGCCTTGAGACCGGCAAAGTGAATGACCGAGTCAATATCGTTATGCTCGAAGATATCATCCAGCAGTGCCGCATCACGGATGTCGCCTTCCACCCAGCGCACCTCCCTGCCGGTCAGCGTACCGACTCTCTCCAGAGACTTCTGGTTGGCATTACAGAAATTATCCAGTACCAGTACGTCCTGTCCCGCTTCAAGCAGCGCCAGAACCGTATGCGACCCGATATAACCTGCACCTCCGGTGACAAGAATCATTTGCCTCCCCCTGTGTATTGAGTAGATAAAACGGCTGAATGAACACTGCCCCGGAAGGTTCATCAGTGTTCATGGTCGACGAAAGGCGAAAATACAATCGTCTTATATTTCATTATAAACATGAATAAAGTCGAGGATTTATGCTGATCCATCGTTTGCCTGTACTTTCACTCAACTTCTGATACCGAGAACAAATAATGCCTGATACGACGACGGATACCGATAAGCCATCCTCGGGCAAGGCACCTGTCATTGGTCTATGGCTAGGGTTGGCATGGATTGTAATGGTGCTTGTCGTGCCAGCGCCGGAAGGCATGTCAGGCAGTGCCTGGCACTGCATTGGCCTGGCGCTTTTGATGGCCACCTGGTGGTCGACCGAAGCGATTCCAATACCGGCCACCTCCCTGCTACCCATTATCCTCGCACCTGCCATGGGCATCGGTAGTCTCAAGGAAGTTACCTCAGCCTACGCCGATCCCATTATTTTCCTGTTTCTGGGTGGTTTTTTATTGGGCCTTGCCATGCAGCGCTGGAACCTCCATCGCCGCATTGCACTGCGCACCCTGATTGTTGTGGGATCCGACCCTAAAAGACAGATTGGGGGTTTCATGCTGGCGACAGGGTTTATCAGCATGTGGGTTTCCAACACCGCAACGGCCATCATGATGTTGCCTATCGGCACCTCGGTGATTGCCCTTCTTTCCACCAGCAATGAAGGCGAAGTACGTCGGTATGCCACAACGCTTCTGTTGGCGATTGCCTATTCCGCCAGCATTGGTGGCGTGGCCACCCTGATAGGTACTCCGCCCAATGCGCTGCTGGCCGGCTATCTCTCCAATAACCAGAACATTGATATTGGTTTTGCACAATGGATGGTGGTAGGCCTGCCAGTCTCGATTGCCATGATGCTTCTGGCATGGTGGTGGCTGACCAGACAGGGCTTCAATCTTGAGCAGAGTGAAGCCGACGGCAACCTTTTAAAGGAAGAGCTTGGCAAGCTTGGTGATATGAGCACTGCAGAAAAGCGGGTTGGCATCGCCTTTCTTGTGGCAGCTCTTGCCTGGATGACTCGCCCGCTTCTCAACAACCTTGGCCTTGACTGGCTCAGCGATACCACCATTGCCATGACAGTAGGCGTCGGACTTTTCCTGATGCCTTCAGGGAGCAGCAAAAAAGACAAGCTCATGGACTGGGAAAGCTCGGCGTCGCTCCCCTGGGGTGTATTGCTGCTGTTCGGCGGGGGGCTGGCGCTGGCAGGCATTATTCAAAGCTCAGGGCTCGCTGCCTGGATTGCCGAGCAGCTTTCGCTTTTCTCGATCTTCCCCCTGGTCGGCCTGATTGCCATTGTCGTTTTGGTCATCATTTTTCTGACGGAAGTCACTTCCAATACGGCAACCGCTGCCGCCTTTTTGCCCCTGCTGGGCGCACTGGCCATTTCCCTGGGGCTTTCGCCACTGCTGATTACTGTCCCCGCCGCCATCGCCGCCAGCTGCGCCTTCATGATGCCTGTCGCAACACCGCCCAACGCCATCGTGTTTGCAACCGGGCAGATGAAAATTCAGTCCATGATCCGCGCCGGATTGTTCCTCAACCTTGCCGGCACAGTGATCATTACGCTGCTGGTTTATACCCTGGTTTCCCTGCTCTGGTAATACTCTTCCTTGCAAACCGAAAAGGCCGTCTGCTGCCAGCAGACGGCTTTTTCACGACTGGATTTCAGAGTCTTCTTGCTTCATTTCAGATGCAACGAACAGACCCCGTCTCAGGTAACGAACAGGAAGCCCTTTATAATCAAGGCATTGGCAATATCAATAAGGAACCCGCCAACGACCGGTACAATAATAAATGCCAGCCGGGAAGGCCCGAATCGCTCGGTGACCGCCTGCATATTGGCAATGGCCGTCGGTGTCGCCCCCATGGCAAAACCGCAGTTGCCCGCCACCAGAACCGCGGCATCATAACCGCCGCCCATCACCCTGAAGGTCACCTGCGTGGTATAGAAAAAGACCAGTGCGACCTGCACCACCAGGATGACCAGCATCGGCAGTGCAAGGTTGGCCAGGTCCCACAGCTTGAGATTCATCAGCGCCAGCGCCAGAAATACGGAAAGCGCCACATTACCGACCGTGTTATTGGCATCATCATTGACATGGTAGAGACGGCTGATGCGCAGAAAATTGCCGATAAGAACACAGGAAAACAGGACCCATACGAATGTCGGCAGGCTGAAGGGCGTATTTTCAAGCACCCCATGCAGGAAGGTGCCTGCAACAAGCCCCGCAAAAAGACAGCACAATACGCGAATCATGCTGCCGACATCGGTTCTTTCATCCTTGCCCGTCAGGTCAGCAACATCCTCCTGATCATCGCTTTCCATAACGAGCCCCTTTCTTTTGGCGCGTCGGATCAAAAATGACGCCGTAGGTCCGCCGATCAGGGAACCAAATACCAGCCCGAACGTTGCCGCTGCCATTGCCAGCGCCATGGCGCTTTCCACACCATAATTATTGGTAAACACCTCGGCCCATGCCGCACCGGTGCCATGTCCGCCGGACATGGTGATGGATCCGCCCAGCAGCCCCATGACAGGTGACAACCCGAACAGGGTGGCGATGCCGACCCCTACAATGTTTTGCAGAACCAGTAGCCCCACCACAAGCGCGAAGAAAATCAGCAGCCTTGAACCACCGGCCCGAATCAGCCCGAAGTTGGCAGAAAGGCCGACCGAGGCGAAAAAGATCAGCATGAAGGGTTCCTGAAGCCCGTCAAAGAAGTTGATTTCGATCCCAAAGGCGCGCAGCGCTGTGACAACAAGCGTTGCGATAAGCCCCCCTACTACGGGTACCGGTATATTGAATTCGCGTAAAAATCGCACGCGTTTGACACATTGCTGGCCAATCACCAGCACCACGATGGCGATAAATAACGTCGTTATGGGACCGGGCGTCATAATGAATCCTGTAAGTTATTGATGTAATACACTGCAACGCCAGAAAGGCAGCCCCGAGTATAAGTCATCAGGCCCGCCCGAACCCAACGTGGCCGGCGTCCGCTGATGCTTTCCCGGCATCACCTTTCCTGAAGAGAGCTTCTACACCAGGCGTTCGACCGAAATTATCCTCGACACAAAAGAACGAATCCCAATCAAGCACTACTTTTGTCCAATGCCCTATAAAAACCGAGGTTGCAATGGGTGAGAACAACGAGGCCCCCCCGCCATGAGCGCTCGAATTGGGCTTTGGGCAGGCCCGCTATGGATAGTGGCAACGCTACTGATGCCGCCCCCGGGCGACATGGCTCAGAAAGCCTGGCGCTGTGCCGGACTTGCGCTACTGATGGACACCTGGTGGGCCACGCAAGCCTTGCCGCTGGCCATGAACAGCATCGCTGCCCATTTTCATGGCACCAGCACTGGGCATTGCTTCCCTTGATGACGCGGTACCTGCCTATGCTGACCCCGTTACTTTCCTGTTCCTGGGCGGCTTTCTTCTCGGCCTATCCATGCAGCGCTGGGATCTACACAAGCGCATTGCTCTCAAGATCATGCTGGTCATGGGGCAAAACCCCGCCGCCAGATTGCCGGATTCATGATTGCCACCGGCTTTTTAAGCATGTGGGTGTCCAATACCGCCACGGCCGTCATGATGCCGATCGCCACGCCTCCCAATGTCATCGTCTTTGCCTCCGGACAACTGCGTATTACCGACATGATTTGAAAGGGGCTCTTTCTGAATCTGGTCAGCACGCTGGTCATTACCGGGCTGTGCTATGTCATCGTGGCCTTTTTTTGGTAGAGCTTCTCCAGTTCGGGATGGCCGATCGTTCACGAGCCTTGCCACCCTTTGACCATCACTGGCTTATAAAAAAGGATCGCCGCTTGCGCGGCGATCCTTTTGAGTAACTCACTTCATACTGCGTATCAGCGATTCCTCCCCTCAGAACGTTTCCCACTCGTCGGCATCGCTGGTCGTTGCTGGCGCCTTGACACTCTGACCCTTGGCCGGCGTCTTGAGCTCGGCAGCCGGCTTGCGTGCCGGTGATGCCGGTGATGCCGGTGAACGTGTCGAAGCAGCAGGTGCCGGCGACTTGTGACTGACCGGTTTTTCCATCACACGACTGGCCACCGGCACTGGCGCACGCCCTTTTGTACCGCCATGGGAGACCTTGAAGAAGGCTACCTGTTCACGCAGCACACGAGCACTCTGCTCCATCGAGCGGCTGGCCGCGGCGGCCTCTTCCACCAGCGCGGCGTTCTGCTGAGTCACGCTGTCCATCTGCGAGATCGCCTGGTTGACCTGATCGATACCGGTAGACTGCTCGCGGCTGGCTGCGGCAATTTCGGCGACGATGTCGGTCATCTTGTTGATGCTCTCGACGATACCGCCCAGCGTCTGCCCCGAGCGATTCACCAGCTCGGAGCCGTTGGCCACCTTGGTGACGCTGTCGTTGACCAGCGTCTTGATCTCGCGAGCAGCGTCAGCACTGCGGCTCGACAGCGTGCGAACTTCGCTGGCCACCACCGCAAAACCACGTCCCTGTTCGCCGGCACGCGCGGCTTCTACCGCGGCGTTGAGCGCCAGCAGATTGGTCTGGAAGGCGATCGAGTCGATCAGTCCCACAATCTCGGCAATTTTCTGGCTTGAGGTGCTGATTTCATTCATGGCCAGCGTGGTCTGCTCAACCACCTGGCTGCCCTCACGTGCCTGCTGGCGTACGTTCAGCGCCAGCTGATTGGCCTGGGCGGCGTTGTCGGCATTCTGCTTGACGGTCGAGGTCATCTCTTCCATCGACGCAGCCGTTTCTTCAAGGCTGGCCGCCTGCTCCTGAGTACGACGCGACAGATCATCGTTGCCCGACGCGATCTGGCTGGAAGCAGAACCCACCGATTCAGCGTTAACGCGGACATCGTTGACCACATGAGACAGCTGCTTCTGCATCGCCCCGAGGCTGTGCAGCAGGGTAGAGAATTCGTCGCGGCCCTTCGACTCGATATGGTTGTCCAGCTCGCCCTGGGCGATGGATTCAGACACTTCGCTGGCACGCTTGAGTGGCGCCATGATGCCGCGAATCAGGAACCAGGCGATAGCGACCATCAAGCCTAGTGCCAAAACAATGGCCGCAATGATGACCCCCATGGACTGCGAGGCACTTGCCAGACCATTGTTATAGGAAAGCTCTGACTGCTGGGCATTGATTTTCAGGAGGCTTTCAAGCTCTGTAGACAGGCTTTCAAAGTTATCGCGCGTCTGCTGAATGGCGGGAGTAAGTCCAAACTCTCCCTGACTCATATCGCTGTTTACCTGTTGGTACAACGCCCAATAGGTCGTCAGCAGAGGCCCGAGCCTATCAGCAACCGCCCTTTCTGCCGGCGAAGTCACCTGAGTCGTACTGTAAGTCTGCCAGAGTCGATCTGTTGGGATCTTGTACTGCTGCTCATAATTGCTTACCAGTGTCGCGCCAGTCTGCGGATTTCTGTCTGCACGCACCTTGAAAGAGTCTATCCGAGACCAATTAATATTTTTTCTAATGCTTGCCAGATTTTGCATGGGCAAAACGTTGGTCTTGTACACCGATTCCAGACTATCGTTGCTGCGCTGCATGCCGAACATGCCGGCAGCGCCAATAATGACCATGAAGATGCCCATGACAACCATGGTCGCCACAAGCTTGTACTTCACACTGCGATTCAGGCCGAACATGCTGACCACTCCCAAGATAATGTAATGGAGCGGCCTGAAGGGCCGCGTGTGGCTTATAACGGCCGGAGCGAAGGCTTCTGAAGTACGTCTGCCCCCCTGATAAAAATAAAGCCGCCCCAGTGGGCGGCTCTTGTCAGCTGTTAACATCATGAACGTTTAAAAAGTTGCCCACTCGTCGGTGTTTTCAACCTCGCGTTTTGGGACGGGTGTCGCTTTTTTCTCGGCCATGACCGGTCTTTTCAAGGCACTTTGCGGCGCCTCATGTTCGCTTTTCGAGTGTGTGGTCGAGACTGGTGCAAGAGCACGTGCTGACCCCTTCTGACCGACCTTGAAAAAGGCCACCTGCTCACGCAGCACTCGAGCACTGTGCTCCATCGAGCGGCTGGCCGCGGCGGCCTCTTCCACCAGTGCGGCGTTCTGCTGGGTCACGCTGTCCATCTGCGAAATCGCCTGATTGACCTGGTCGATACCGGTAGACTGCTCGCGGCTGGCCGCGGCAATCTCGGCCACGATGTCGGTCATCCTGTTGATGCTCTCGACAATGCCCCCCAGCGTCTGTCCAGAGCGCGTCACCAGCTCGGCGCCGTTGGCCACCTTGCTGACGCTATCGTCTACCAACGTCTTGATCTCGCGCGCCGCTTCGGCACTGCGGCTCGAGAGCGTACGAACCTCGCTGGCCACCACGGCAAAGCCGCGTCCCTGTTCGCCGGCACGGGCGGCTTCCACCGCCGCGTTAAGCGCCAGCAGATTGGTCTGAAAGGCGATGGAGTCGATCAGTCCCACGATCTCGGCAATCTTCTGGCTGGAGGTGCTGATCTCATTCATGGCCAGCGTGGTCTGATCGACCACCTGACTGCCGTCACGGGCCTGCTGACGCACGTTGAGCGCCAGCTGATTGGCCTGGGCGGCGTTGTCGGCATTCTGCTTGACGGTCGAGGTCATCTCTTCCATTGAAGCAGCGGTCTCCTCGAGACTGGCGGCCTGCTCCTGGGTGCGCCGCGACAGATCATCATTGCCCGACGCGATCTGGCTGGAAGCAGAACCCACCGACTCGGTGTTGACCCGCACGTCATTGACCACGTGCGCCAGCTGCTGCTGCATGGCCCCCAGACTCTGAAGCAGGGTGGCAAACTCATCACCCCCCTTCGCCTCGATGTGGTTATCAAGCTCACCCTGAGCAATGCTGCCGGCCACCTCATTGGCCCGATTGAGCGGTACCATGATGCCGCGAATCAGGAGCCATGCCGCACCTGCCATCAGTACAAAGGAGCCCAACAAAACACTGACAATTGTAAAAAATGAAGTTTCCGAGCTTACGGTGCTTGCAGAAAAAGAGGTTTCAGCCTGATCGACATTGATGGTAATGGCACTCCCTATGTTGTTGGCAATATTATGGAAAGTGTCACGAAACTGAACCATGTCACCCGGCGTCGGGAAATTGCCGTTGGCCATGTTGCGTAACAGACGCTCATAGTCCTGCCAGTAAGCCGCCAGTGCAGGCGTCGCGGCCTCGACAATGGATTGCTCCTCAGCCGATGTAACAAGGCCGGAGGTATAGGTCTGCCAACTCGTATTGATGCGGTTCTTGAACTCATCGTCATAGCGGTCAAGAAATGCTCTGGCAGTATCAGGACTCTCGTTGATCTGAACAATCATGAACTCAACGCGAGAAGCGTAAAGATTGGCACGCATGCCCGCCAGCATCTGCATGGGAATAACATTGGTGTTGTAGACACCTTCAAAGTTTTTGCTGGAGTCTTTCATGCCAATAATACCCACAATGCCAACCACCAGCATCAGCAAGGCTGTAATGGTCATGGTGGCAATCAATTTGTATCTGACACTGCGGTTAAGGCCGAGCATGATAGGATTCTCCTGACAGGGAAGTATGGTCCAGCATCTTTAATTCCTATCGACGCGATAAAAAGTTCCCTTGATGCCAGGTTATGCATAAATACTTATGTAAATACAGTTCCTGATAGCTTTGGAAACATCGTCAAAGGGCGCTAGCGCCTGAGTGACAGAACCCACTACAGGTAACGCGCCGGCCCTTTGAGTAACAGCCCGGTTTATTGAGCCATGCATCCTCCCCCTTCACGCCAGCAACCAATGGAAAACATATGAGCAGCCTTCACGCATTAAGGGGCATGACCCTGCACTTCAATGATGATCCAGGCACAGGTGATGAGCCCCGGGAAGGCAGCGTGGAGTTCCATCAGGATGGACTGGTCATCATTCAGGAGGGGCGCATTCTGCATAGCGGTTCGGCGCAGGAGCTTCTGGAGACGCTGCCGGAGGGCACGCCCATTGATCACTGGGCCAATCAGCTGATCATGCCGGGCTTTATCGATCCCCACCTTCATTACAGTCAGCTTGATATCACCGCCTCCTACGGCCGCCAGCTGCTGGACTGGCTCAATACCTATACCTTTCCCGAAGAGTGTCGCTTCAGCGATCGCGCCTATGCCGACGAGATTGCCAACGCCTTTCTGGAACAGCTGCTGGCCAATGGCGTTACCACGGCACTGGCCTTTTGCACCACGCACCCGGCCTCCGTGGATGCGCTGTTCAGCGCAGCGCTTGAGCGTAACATGCGCATGCTGGGCGGCAAGGTGATGATGGATCGCAATGCCCCCGAGGCGCTGTGCGATACGCCCGAAACCGGCATCCGTGACAGCCGCAAACTGATCGAGCAGTGGCACGAGCGCGGCCGGCTGGAATATGCCATTACGCCGCGCTTTGCACCGACTTCAACGCCAGAACAACTCACCGCCACCGGACAATTGTTAAGCGATTATCCGGGCATGGTGCTGCAGACTCATCTGTCTGAAAACCTTCAGGAAGTGGACTGGGTCGCGTCTCTCTTTCCCGAGGCGCGTGACTATCTGGACGTCTACTCGCACTATCAGCTGGTGCGTCCGCGGGCCATCTTTGCCCACGGCATTCATATTGATGATGATGTGCGTCAGCGACTGGCCGATGACGGTGGCGCCATTGCCTTCTGCCCGAGCTCGAACCTGTTTCTCGGCAGCGGTCTCTTTGACTGGCGCAGCGCCCGGGAGCAGGAGGTTCGAGTAGGCATTGCCAGCGATATCGGCGCCGGCACCAGCTTCAGCCCCTTCCAGACCCTGCAGGATGCCTACAAGGTCGGTCAGCTCAGTAACCAGCCGCTGACGCCATGGCAGGCCTTTTATGCCCACACCCTGGGCAATGCACGCGTGCTTGATATCGACCGCCATGTCGGCAGCCTGGCCGCTGGCATGGAAGCCGACATCACGGTCATCAATCCTCGAGCCACTCCCATGCTGGCACGCAAGGATCGACATGACCCCACGCTCATGGAGCAGCTCTTCAACCTGATGATCCTGGGTGATGAGCGCTGCATCAGCGCGACCTACGTCATGGGCAAAAAACTGCACGACACCGCAAATAATTGATCCTTCGGCGGCCGAAGCGGTCGCCATCCCCTCCTGATCTCAGGCACACTTGCGCGCCGATCGTGACTTCCGCGGAAATTTCCATGCATGACAATGAGCTGATCTTCCGACACGGCGACCGTCCGCCGTTTCACACCGCCTCGCTGGTGGCCTTCCAGCATGTACTGGCCTGCTTCGTGGCCATTATCGCACCCACCATTATCGTGACCGGGGCGCTGGGGCTACAAGATGAGGCCCCTTACCTGATCAGCCTGGCGCTCCTGGTGTCCGGCATCAGTACGTTGGTTCAGACCCAGCGCGTCGGCCCGCTGGGCTCCGGCCTTCTTTGCGTGCAGGGCACCAGCTTTTCCTTTGTCGCCGCGCTGATCTCGGCAGGCCTGATCGCCCGGGAGCGGGGCGCCTCCGATCATGAAGTGCTGGCGATACTGTTTGGCATCTGTATTGCCGGCAGCCTGATCGAGATGGCACTGGGCAGTGTCCTGCATCATCTCAAACGCGTGATCACGCCAACGGTAACCGGCGTTGTGGTCACGCTGATCGGGTTGAGTCTGATCAGCGTTGGGGTCACCGATATCGCCGGCGGTCATGGCGCCGCAAACCCCGGCGACCCCATGAACCTGCTGCTGGCCGTGATCGTGATCGGTGTCGTACTGACCTGTCAGCTCAGCCGGCACCCCATGCTGCGCGTGGGATCCGTCTTTGTCGGGCTTCTGGCAGGCTGTCTTGCGGCCGCCCTGATGGGCCGTCTGGACTTCAGCAGCGTGGCGGATGCCCCGCTTTTTCAGCTCCCCCAGCCCCTGCGCTATGGTCTGGACTTTGATGTAGCGGCCTTTATTCCGGTGGCGTTCATTTTTGCCATCACGGCCATCGAGACGGTGGGCGACCTGACTGGCTCATCAAGGGCATCACACATGCCGACCAGTGGGCCGGAGTATCAAAAGCGCATTCGCGGCGGTGTCCTGGGTGACGGCTTCAACTCCCTGCTCGCCGGCGTGCTCAATACCTTCCCCAATACCACGTTCAGCCAGAATACGGGCATCATTCACCTGACCGGGGTCGCCAGCCGTCATATCGGTCTGTTCGTAGGGGGAATTCTGATCATTCTGGGGCTGATTCCGGCCATGGGCGCCGTACTGCAATCCATCCCGCAGCCCGTGCTCGGGGCGGCCACGACACTGATGTTCGGTCTGATCGCAGTCTCGGGCATTCGAATGCTGGCCGAGCAGCGCATGACCCGCAAGCGGGTCATGATCATCGCGCTCTCTCTGGGCGCCGGCCTGGGCGTGGAGCTGGTACCGGAAGTGCTTTCCGGTCTGCCGGAGCTCACCCAGAGCGTTCTGTCTTCGTCCATCACTACGGGCGGACTGCTGGCCATCATCATGCATTTGGTTCTTCCCGAGCATCAGGCCACGGAAGAGGATGATGCCTCCGCCTCCTCTGGGCAGCAGGCAACGGATACTCGCTAGCCTGTAAGTCGGGTGCGTCACCCTCTCACCGGTGATCCGTCATCGTGACAGCGTCCGCTGTCACGATGCACGCTGTATCCCCAGGGGCCGACCAGCAACACGATCACCTCATTGGCACCACGTGCCAGCGTCAGCTCCACCGGCACCTGGTCAAGCAATGGGCAGTCCACGCCCCGGCTCAGAAAATAGTCGCGCACGTGATAGATGAGGCGGTAATGACCGCCGCTCCCCTCCTGCAGCAACGCTTCTTCAAGCTCCCCACGGGCATTGGTGTGAAGAGTCATGATGGGCTCTTCATCGCCGTGCGCCTCAAGGGATACCACCATGCCTTCCACTGGAATGCCGTCGTATTGATCCAGTACCCGGGTTGTCAGCGTTGCCATACCTGCCTCCTGAAAACAAACCTCCCCCTTTGCCCTGAAGGGCACTTCGGGAGCCGATAAACGAGAGTACGCTACCGCTCATGACATAGTGCAGCGGCTTTCATGATACTGCGAGACAGCAGGCTACATACCATCACTTTCGTCCATGTCAGGCACTACATCGCTTCAGGCCGGACATAAAAAAGGCCGCACCCGAAGGTGCGGCCTTTATTGAACAACGGCGCCAATCAGGTACGGTTGCCGTCGTCAGAAGAGTGCGTCGAGCGTCCGGTAGTGGCGTTGGCCGGGCTACCCTGCTCCTCTCCTTCCTGTTTCTGACCGATCCCCAGCTTGCGGCTGGCCCACTGCGATCCCTGCATGATGAACACGTAGGTTGCCGGCACAAACAGACTGGCAAAGATCGTGATGGTGATCATGCCGCCGACCACGGGCGTACCGATGTGATGTCGGCTTGCTTCACTGGCACCGCTGGCCAGTGCCAGAGGCAGCGTACCGCCGATGAAGGCAAGCGATGTCATCACGATCGGGCGGAAACGCTGTCGGGCCGCGTGTTTGGCCGCTTCCACGATCGAGAGCCCTTCATGAGAACGCTGCTGCTGGGCAAACTCCACGATCAGGATGGCGTTTTTGGCCGCCAGCCCCACGACCACCAGCATGCCGATCTGCAGATAGACACTGGTATCAAACTCCCGCAGCCAGACCGCCATTACTGCACCCAAAAACGCGAAGGGCACCGAAGAGATGACCGCCAGCGGCAACGTCCAGCTCTCGTACTGCGCCGCCAGGATCAAAAACACCATCACGATGCCGAACACGATGGCAATGACCGCAGCGTCGCCCGCGTTCTCCTGCTGATAGGCCTCACCGGTCCACCCCATCGAGTAATCACTGCCCAGCTGATCCTGAACAATACTGCGAACGGCCTCTATCGCCTGGCCATTGCTGTAGCCCGGGGCGGCCGCAATCTGGAACTTGGCCGCCGGATAGACGTTGTAACGATCAAGCGTGGTAGGCGCCTGCTGACGCTCCATCGTGACCAGCGCCGACAGCGGGATACGCTGACCGTCACCACCACGCACATACACCTGATTCAGGTTCTCCGGTGACTGACGAAACTCGTCTTCGGACTGCAGATAGACCTGGAAATTGCGGCTCTGACGTGTGAAGTAGTTCACGAACGCGCTACCAAAGGTACTGGACAGCGTCGTGTTCAGATCACTGAGGTTCACGCCCAGACTCTGCGCCTTCTCGCGGTCTATTTCGGCATGATAGGTCGGCACCGAGGTATCCAGCGTCGTGAATGCCTGAGCGATGGCCGGATCCTCATTGGCCGCCTGCATGATCTTCTGACTGGCCTGGAAAAGCTCCTGGGAATCAGCACCACCAAGCGACTGCAAAAAGCCGGTCAGGCCCCCGGTGGGTGACAGTCCGATGATCGGCGGCAGATTGAAGGCCATGGCCTGACCACCCTGAATGCCGGCGCCCTTTTGCATGATGGTGCCAATCAACTCATCGGCGGTGATATCACGCTGCGACCATGTCTTCATCGAAATGAACATGGTGCCCTTGGCCGTGTTGGCCGCACCGGAGACGAGGTCATAGCCGGGGATGGAGGTGACATACTCCACCGCGCCGATGGCCTCGAGCTCCTTTGACAGCTTCTGCATGTACTCATCGGTACGCTCTACCGAAGACCCGGCCGGCAGGTTGACCGAGGCGAGCACGACGCCCTGGTCGGTCGCGGGTATCAGCCCCTGAGGCAGCTGGGAATAGAGCCACCAGGAGAGCACACAGCAGCCGGCAAACATCGCCATGGTGATAAAGAAGTGACGGATCAGAAAGCCGACACAGGCCATGAAGACATTGGTGATCTTGTCAAAACCGCGGTTGAACCACACAAAGGGCTTTTTGACGATCTGCAGCCAGCGCGGCTCATTACCCTCATTGTGGCGCTTGATAAAGATCGCCCCGATGGCCGGCGTGAACGACAGCGCCACCAGTGCCGAAATGCCCACCGAGATCGCAATGGTGATGGCGAACTGACGATACATCTGGCCGGTCATACCGGAGATAAACGCCACCGGAATAAAGACGGACGCCATGATAAAGGAGGTCGCCAGTACCGGACCGGTCACCTCCTTCATCGCCATGAAGGCAGCATTCATTGGCGTTGTATCGGGCTCTTCCTCGAGTATGCGCTCGATGTTTTCGATGACCACGATCGCATCATCCACCACGATGCCGATCGCCAGTATCATGCCGAACAGCGACAGCAGGTTGATCGAAAAGTCGAGCAGATACATGCCCCCGAAGGTGCCCACGACCGAGATGGGTACCACCGACATGGCCACCAGCGTCGAGCGCCAGTTCTGCAGGAACACAAACACGATGACAGCGACCAGCAGCAGTGCCTCGATAAAGGTGTGCGTCACCGACTCGATCGAGGCATCGATGAAGAGCGTCGTGTCATAGGGAATGACGTAATCCAGACCCGCCGGGAAGCGCTGCTTCATGCTGGCAAGCGCGGACTTGACCTCCTCGGCAACTTCAAGCGCGTTGGCGCCGGGCTGCTGATAGACCGCGATCGGCGCAATGGGCGAGCCGTTGACACGACCGATAACCCCATAGCTGGAAGACCCGAGTTCTACACGAGCGACATCGCTGAGCTTGAGTGACGACCCATCCTCATTGGTGCGCAGGATGATGTTACGAAACTCGCTGGCAGAGGACATTCGTCCCTGCGTGGTGACCGTATAGGTATAGGCACCCGGCTCACGCTGCGGCGCGCCGTTGAGCTTGCCGGCCGAAACGACGGTGTTCTGCGACTGAATGGCAGTAGAGACTTCTGCAGGGGTCAGATCGTACTGCGACAGCTTGTCCGGATTGAGCCAGATACGCATGGCGAAATCCTGGTTGCCCAGCACTTCGGCATTCCCCACACCCGGCAAACGCCTGATCTCATCCAGAATATTGATGTTGGCATAATTGTTCAGAAACAGCCGGTCATATTCGTTATTGGGCGAATACAATGCCGTAAACAGCAACACACTGCTGGAGCGCTGTTCGACCGTTACCCCCTGGTTCTGAACCTCAGTAGGCAGCTGTGACAGCGCCCTCTGTACACGGTTGTTGACATCGATGGTGGCCTGATCCGGATCGGTGCCGATGCCGAAATAGACACTCATGCTCAACTGACCGCTGTCGGCGCTGGTGGACGTGATATAGATCATGTCCTGAACGCCGTTGATCTCCTGGGTCAGCACGGAGGCTACCGTTTCCGACAACACCTGGGCACTGGCACCCGGGTAACTCGCCGTGACCGATACGGTAGGCGGCACCACCTGCGGGTACTGCTCGACAGCCAACCCTCTTACCGACATGAACCCGATCAGCGTAATGATGATCGAGACGACGGTGGCGAAGATCGGCCGATTGATGAAAAAGCTCGAAATATTCATCGACTCGGCTCGCCCTTAATTGTCGCTGCTGCGTTCATCAGCGCTGGTCTGATCGGAATCGCCGCTGACACTGGTTTCCTGCCCCGGCATGTTGTTGGCACTACCGCCATCCTTGCCGGAGGGGTCTTCGGGCGTGTCATCCGTGTTGCCATCAAAGGGCTGCGGATCGATTTTGTCGCCCCCCGAGATACCGCCGAGGTTGCTGACAATAACCCGTTCATCGGGCGCTATCCCTTCTGTCAGGATCACCCAGCCACGGGCCTGTTCTCCCATCGTGACAAAACGACTCTCGGCTTCGTTGTCATCATTGAGCACAAAGATCTGCGGACCTTTAAGCCCTTCCGTGACGGCCACCTCAGGTACTGCCAGCACATTAAAGCGCTTCAGGTTTTTCAGCTGTACGCGGACAAACTGTCCGGGCAGGAAAAGATGCTGAGGATTTTCGAAAATGGCACGCGCCTGCACGGTACTGGTGGATTCATCCACACGGGAGCCCAGGAAGTCGAGATCGCCTTGAAGGGACGTGTCCGTGGTGCCGCTGTCCTGACCATAAGGGA
This sequence comes from Kushneria indalinina DSM 14324, assembly GCF_003385845.1. Classification (GTDB taxonomy): domain Bacteria; phylum Pseudomonadota; class Gammaproteobacteria; order Pseudomonadales; family Halomonadaceae; genus Kushneria; species Kushneria indalinina. The sequence continues at coordinate 1,046,730 of NZ_QRDJ01000006.1, forward strand.
AATCAAGCTCGACATTCACATTGGGCGCCCCCTCCATCTGACGCTGGCGACGCAGCGCAAAGGCGTCGTCCTGCGGCAGGGAAAAGCGCACTTCAAGCGGATCGATCGGCGTCACTTCGGCCAGTCGGGTCTGATTCTGACTCGTCACGTAGTTGCCGACGTTGACATCGTTGAGACTGACCTGACCGGTCACGGGCGCCCTGACGTCGGTGTAGTTCAGATCAATCTGGGCGCTTTCAAGGGCCGCCTGTGACTGGGCCACAGCGGCTCTGGAGGTATCACGCTGGCTGAGCGCCTGATCGCGCTGCTGCTGACTGATCGAGCCATTCTGATAAAGACGCTGATAACGCTCATAGTCGCGCTGCGCTTCGCTGGCGCTGGCCCGCGCGCTTTGCAGATCGGCCTGTGCCTGTGCCACGGCCGCCTGGTAGGTATCCTTCTCGATCGTGAACAGGATATCGCCCTTCTCTACAATATCCCCGGCCCGATAATGCTGCTCCTCGAGCGTGCCACTTACCCGCGCGATGATATCGACCGAACGATCACTGCGCACCATGGCCGGATAGGTCTTGTCCAATTCCAGATCAAACGGCTTGAGTGTCTGCACCTGTGCCTGTTTGGGGGGTGGCGCCTGCTGCTCTTCGCTCTGTTCATCCTCATTACCGCCACAGGCAACAAGCAACAGAGACAGGACTCCAATCAGGCTCCATCCCTGGGCCCATCTGGCAAACTTCTGATTCATCTGGATGATATCCGTCGTTATTAGGTGATCAACTGACGCTCTTTCAAGAGCGTGCAATGAGGGTCAAACCGAGAATGGCGCCAGTTTAGATGCATTCCTGTATGTATGTAAATTAACGACGCCCAATAGTTGCGATAGCCTGGGCAGGCATGCTCAGAGGCCACTGACGGCAGAGAAAGGATAGTCACAAAAACGCCCCGCGTAGCGGGGCGTTACACAATGTCTGGCCGGCACCGTTCAATCGAGGGGGACGCGCAGCTCCAGGCTCTTCATGCCGGCATCACGCATGCCCTCATGATAGATGACGCGAGAGTGATCAACACGAATCTGCTCGTTGTGCTCCTGCGCCCAGCGAATCGCCATGTGCTTGAAGCACCGCTCGCGATCCTTCTCGCTGCCAAGGGTGGCACTCATCGAGCGGCCTGCCGGTACCGTGACCCAGCGCAGCGGCAGCGGCGGATTCCATGTCGCACGGCGGGTCATGCGGTAACCGACATCCTTGCGCATGCGATGCGACGGGGTAATGTTCGGATCGTCGTAGTAAAAGCAGACAGACTCGACGATGGATTCCTTGGCATGCTGCGGACACATGGACAGCAGCATCTGACGCAGGCTCTCTTCACTGTTCTTGTCGTCACCGAAGGAACGCATGACCAGGAAATACTCTTCTTCATGCTCGACCACGTTGACCGGCGTGGCGTCATCGCGCACCAGACCGTTGGTGGCAATCTCCATGCGCATGCTTTCACGATAGCCGCGCGGCGAGCTGCCGAAGTGACGACGAAAGACCCGGCTAAAGGCCGCATGATCCTGATAACCGCACTCAAGCGCGACTTCCATGATGGACTTGCGGGTATAGATCAGCAGCATGGCCGCCCGATCAAGGCGAATCGCTGCGTGATAGTCGGTAGGCGTGACGCCGAAGGACTGTTTGAACTTGCGTCGCAGATGCGAGCATGAGAGGCCGACCTGCTGGGCAACCAGCGTCATGGGCATCAAAATGTTGGTGTGCTCGTGAAGAATGACTTCAGTTGCGGCGACGTCAAATTCTCTGCTGTCCATCATCATATCCATTCCCTCGGCGATAACGCTTGATATACGGCACGACGCATCGATGCGTCGGAATTTTCGGGACTGAAGGGGCGGTGCCGGAGCCAACAAGGCCATGGCGTGGCATCAGGTCCTTCAGTTCAGTAACCGTTTTTAGAGAGCAGTATTATTGAAGCATCAGGGTCGTAAGCAGGAACGCATTAACCTGCTGTCTGTATGACGACAATATTTCAGTGCTGACTCGCTAAAAGTTGTACGCAGAATAAGGGAAGGGCTGATCAAGTAAAGTATGAAACTGTCAAAGATTATTAAAATCGCGCTTTGACACATTATCCGGGCAGTTAAAAGCTAAACTATGAAGGACTAGGTAATATAATAAAAAACGATTTTTATTATTAAAATAATAATGCTTAATATTATTAAAAGTACTAGAAAACTGGTACTCACGCTCAAATGAGCCTTGTTTGTCCAGCCTTTTCAGCATGGCACCCGGCCCGCTCTCAAGCCTTCACAGCCGTATGCATGACAATAGTGTGAACGCAGAAAGGCACCGCGATGACATACCCATTCTTTGGTCATACGTACTTTTGAAACCGCAACCTGTTGATGACAATGAAATGTTTCAGAAAGTAATGGTTAATATAAAACAGGAATAATTGTTTTTGCGATTAAACATGCTCTGTGTAAAGTCGCATTAAACTATATTAACGAACGTGGAGACCACTTTGTTAATAACTGCTTAAAGGTATGGGAAGTCATGGCAGGAACAAATGGCCCCGAAACAAAAAAGGCGCCGTAAAGGCGCCTGAAGGAATATGGGACACTTGACAGCTTGCAAAAGGCTCAATCCTCGGTCGATACCAGTGCAGCCCGAAGCCTTGCCACCGCCTGACCATGAAGCTGACACACACGCGACTCACTGACCCCCATGACCGCCCCGATCTCCTTGAGATTGAGCTCCTCCTGGTAGTAGAGGGCCATCATCAGCTTCTCCCGCTCGGGCAGCGCCTCAATGGCTGCCATCATCTCATGGCGCTCGGCACCGGCAATCCAGACATCATGAGGGTCCAGCGAGGTTTCGACCTCCTCCGACAGGCGCGAGGCCTCCGTCTCGTCAGAGTTTGAGTCCTCATAGGTCATCAAAAAGCCGTTGTTGGTATCGCTGAGCACCTGCTGGTATTCGCGCAGCTCGATACCCAGCTCGGAGGCCACCTCACGCTCGCTCGGGGCACGCCCGTCACGCTGCTCAAGTTTCCAGATGGCGCGGTCGATATCACGGGCACTGCGCCTGACGCTGCGCGGCAGCCAGTCGCGCGAGCGCAGCTCATCAATCATGGCCCCGCGGACCCGCTGTGACGCGTAGGTCGAAAACGTCGCACCCTGATCGGCATCAAAGCGCTTGAAGGCGTCCAGCAGTCCCAGCATGCCTGCCTGTATCAGATCATCCAGTTCCACACTGGCCGGTAGACGAACCTGCATCGAAAGTGCCTGACGTCGAACCAGTGGCATATAGTCGTCCAGCAGTTGCCTCTGATCGATCCTGCCCTGAGCCGTATACATGCCCATATCCTGAAATCCGTTTGATGAGGAGGCACACGATGCGCCCGCCTGTCTTGTGAACCCATTATTGACAGACCGGTACCAAAACGAATGGGAAAAGAGCCACAAAAAGTACGGCTTTCTTTAGGGATTGGCATGATCGCCACGAACGAATGCCGTCACAGGGGGCCGGTCGCTGGATCAATCTGACGCCAGATGCCGATTTTTTCGATCCATTAACACCATCAGCGGCCCGGCACTCATGCCATGAAACACCACCGAGATCAGCACGATCAGACTGACCGTTGTCCAGGCTGTTTCCGCTTGACCAAAGTCCGCCTGATTCAGGGCATAGGCCAGATAGTAGAAAGACCCGATCCCTCGAATACCAAACACGCTGACCACGCACCGCTCATGCCAGGGCATGGTGGTGCCGACCAGACCGATCATGCCCGTCAGCGGGCGAATCAGAAATACCGTTGCCACCGCTGCCATCACGATCAGACCATTGACGCCATCCAGCGCCGTGCCGGCGATGGCCGCGCCTAGAAAGACCAGCATGGCCATCATTAGAAGCTTTTCGATCTCCTCACTGAAATCGGCAAGCTGCACATGGTAGTCATGCTTGTCCTCTTCGCCGCGCAGCGTCAGTGCGCAGACAAAAACAGCGATAAAGCCATATCCTTGCAGCGCCTCGGTAGCAGCGTAGGTCAAAAAGGTGCCCCCCAGCGCCGCGAAGCCCTGCCCGGTGCCGGCCAGTGACAGCGTCCCCAGCCGGAACGTCACGCCCCCCAGCAACCGCCCTATCCCCCAGCCGGCCGCCACACCAACCACAATACGCCACACCACATCCACGCCCAGCCAGTGCCAGTTCCATGACTCAAACAGCGTGGCATGTGTGGCCACCGCAATGGCCAAGTAGGTAAAGGGAAACGCCAGCCCGTCATTGAGCCCGGCCTCGGAGGTCAGCGCAAAGCGCACCTCATCTTCCGGCCCCGAGCGTGGTGGGCCTACCTGCACATCAGAGGCCAGTACCGGGTCCGTCGGCGCGATGACCGCGCCCAGCAGCAGTGCGGTTTCCAGCGGCAGGCCGAGCAGAAAGATCCCCACCAGCACGACCATGACAATGGTCAGCGGCATGGTAATGCCCAGCAGCCGCCAGGTATTGGCCCAGCGCTTGAGCCCTACCTTTCTATCCAACCGCAGCCCGGCACCTGCCAGCGAAATGATCACCGCGATCTCGGTCACCGTTTCGAGAAGCTCGGGATGTTCCAAAGGGCTTGGCGCCGCATCCCCCATCAACCGTGCGATGCCATACCCCACCGCGATACAGACAATAGGTAGCGACAGAGGCATTCGCTTGATCACCAGCGGCAACCACGCCACCAGCAAAATCAAAAGGCCGATGCCGCCCAGCACCATGATGTGCATATCCATTGCGTTCAAATGCTCCAGTACCAGCCAGTGTGTTAGCGAAATTCAGCAGGCGTACTGTACGAGGTTGGCACGTACGGAGATCTACTCAAGGTTAAATTGATTGCAGATTGTCAAAAGGCGACATGACAAAACATGCTGAAAAACGCCTTTTTAATCATTGCTCTATTAGCAATAACCAAAAGAAAAGCCATTTATTTCCCAAAATAAGCTGTGGCTGACTAAAGCATTTCCCGTGCCGCGTCGTTAATGATCCTGCAAGCACGGTGAACTGCTGATGTAGCGTGCAGGGACAAGTGGCCCAGGCGGTAACCACTTCACCGGAAAGAGAAAAACTTTCCTGAAGCAGCTAAAGAATTGAACACGCAGTACCGATAATTGCATCAGGCGGCAGATGCCGCGAATAACCGGCTCACAGAGTCGCTTCCTTTTAGAAAGCAATAGGAAATCGCACACATGGCAATGGTCATCAATACAAATGCTCTGTCGCTCAATGCCCAGAACAACCTGAACAAGTCACAGCAGTCCCTGAACACCGCCATCGAGCGTCTGTCCTCCGGCTCGCGCATCAAC
>NZ_QRDJ01000006.1:1052706-1421887 GCF_003385845.1 Kushneria indalinina DSM 14324
ATCCTGCAGCAGGCCGGTACTTCGGTTCTGGCGCAGGCCAACCAGACCACTCAGGGCGTCATGTCCCTGCTGCGTTAATCGCAGACCGGTTGAAAGCGTTAGATTTGAACATATCAGGGGCGCCTTCGGGCGCCCTTTTTTGTGTTGTCACCATGGCATATTTAACAAGTAACTGTTGCGAGGCCACCATGAATTACTCTCCAGCACTGCGCCAACAGGGTAAGGCGCTCTTTGGCGTTTTGGCTTTGATGGCTGCTTTCTGTTTCTTGTTGCTGGGGTTACTCACTATCGTGGTTATCAGCTTTACTTGGTCTTATAAAAACCTGACTGCTGAGGATTATGTGGCGACACTATGGTTTGAACCGGCGGCTGTACACAGCAACCTAGCTTACATGGCACATCTTTCGACTGATCAGGATCACTCGGAATATAAGAGTTATGAAATTATGGGTGATCAGTGGCGACTGGATGCTCGCTTTTTAAAAATGCGCTGGATGGCAACGGCATTTGTAGGGCAGCAGTCCAGATACGCCCTTTCTCGCCTGGAAGGTCGTTACTCCAACATCAATGATGCCAATCATCTGCCACATATGGCGCACGATATCGACGGCGGTGGTGTCTTGGAGAGCTTTTCAATCTTTGGTTTTAATATCTTTGCCGATATCAACTATGGCTCTTCGGTTTATCAGGATATCCACCCGAATACGCTTTACACCGTCTATAAGACTACCACCGGCCTACTGGTTAGACAGGCCGTCATGCATGAAGAAAAAACACTAAGAAACTTCTGGCAACGACTCATCGATTTTTAGAAGTCAACGAAGACCTTGCAGCAGGCCGGCACGTCCGTTCTGGCGCAGGCCAACCAGACCACTCAGGGCATCATGTCTCTGCTGCGTTAATCGCAGTTCGGTTGAAAGCATCAGGGGCGCCTTCGGGCGCCCTTTTTTGTGCCCTGTTGTTGACGCCCTCCTCCGCCTCAGCCGCAGCGTCCTTGAACATGGCCCCACCAATTTTTTTATTTTCTAAACCTCAGAAAACTTTGGCCGTTAAAGCGGTTATCCGGCTACCCGCTCCTGAGGATCCGCATGACCTCGATCTCATCCGCATCGTCTCGCCTCGCCACTAATTCACTGGACAAGACTCAGCGCTCGCTCAATCAGGCGATCGAGCGGTTATCCAGCGGGCTGCGCGTTAATTCCGCGAAGGACGATGCCGCGGGTCTGGCGATTGGCAACCGAATGGAGGCGCAGGTGCGCGGCACCGAGCAGGCGCGACGCAATACCAATGATGGCGCCTCGATGTCGCTGACCGCCGAAGGCGCGCTTTCCCAGGTCAACGATCATCTGCAACGCATTCGCGAGCTGACCGTTCAGGGGGCTCAACGGCACGCTCAAGCTGGTCGATCAGGATGCCATCCAGCAGGAAATCAATCTTAACCTGAAGGAAATTGATCGGCTCAATAGCCAGGCAGAGTTCAACGGCATCAATCTGCTCGATGGCTCAGCGGGAACAGTCAACGTGCAGGTGGGTGCCAATGACGGGGAAACGCTGGGCGTGGATCTCAACCGCCCTGGCTTCAGCGTGGAGGAACTCGGGCTGACCGATTTCACCGTTGCCGGCATCAGCGGCGAGGTGACCGATATCAATATCGTGACGGGCCGCGCACGGGATATCGCCGTCAGGGCCGGTGATTTTGCCCTGCCCGCCGGCTACAACAACCCACAGCTGATGCAGGCCGGTGCCAACACGGCCGGCTACCCGGCCAGCTGGTATACCCGCGCTCAGGATGGCGAGGGTAACACCGTTTATTTCGCCTCCAGCGTCAACGCTACTCACGAGACCGCCACGGATGCCAGCCAGGTTCGCATCGATATCAACCAGCAGCTCTACGCGCCGGTCACCAGTCATCAGGGGTATCAGATCGCGGACGTGGACAGTGTTTTTCTTGATCGCAGCGGGGCCACCCTTGCGGGTGATAACCAGCTGGTCAAAACCGGAACGCAGCACTTCATTAAAAACGGCAGTGGCTTTGATGCCACTTACTACCGCGCCGATGTGACCACAAGCCCTGCGGCCATTGAGACCCAGGTGAACAGCAACGAGGCTACGTGGCCGCCCTCGCCGGTCACCAGTATCAATGGGATATCGTTTGAAAATACTGATGCCGAGTATTTCGATAGCAACAATCAGCCGGTAGACCGTGCCACCCTGAGCCAGACGAATGGTAACTATTATCTGACCACCTCGGATACTGACGGCAACAGCGTCTTTTACCCGGCAGACGTTGATACTGATAATTACGTTGTTAGAGCAAATTCTGACCAACCGGCTTCAGCGCCGGTCACCCGGCCCGTCACCGAAGTCGATGGTCAGTCAATTGATGAGGCGTCACATCGTTATCTTGATGCCAACGGCAACCCGGCGCTTTTTCAAAATGCGACGCTCACACAATCCGATGATGGTCAGTACTACCTTGAGCAGGAGGGCCGCTATTACGCCGTCGTGCCCGAAAGCGTCACCGCCAGCCGGCCGCAGGTGATTGCCACCGCCACGACAGACACGCCGATTACGTCCCCTGAAAAGGCCATTACGATCGAGCGTGACATGGTCGATGGCGCCTCCACCATCACGCTTGATCCGCGCAACGTGACGGCAAGCTATACCGACCGGGACGGCCGACGCATGGAAGATGCCCTGCGCGTGGATGGCGACGGGCAGTATTTTTTACGCGCTGCCAACGGTGGTGATGAGACGACCGGGTACCGCTCCGCGACACTGGTCAACACCCAGGAGATGGGCACCCTGCTCAAGACGCGTACCGGCAGTGGCGATCTGATCATTTATTATCGGATGAACGTGCGCGCCAATACGGATGTGCCCAGCACGCACAGCACGGTCGAGCTGACGGAAGTAAACCCCGAGATTCGTCTCAGAACCCCCGATGACCCGCTCGCTGCACTCGATCGCGCCATCGCCCGGGTCGATGGCAAGCGCAGCGCGCTGGGTGCCACCCAAAACCGCATGAGCGCGATCATCGATCAGCAGGGTCATACCATTGGCGCCCTGAGCGAAGCGCGCTCACGCATCATGGATGCCGACTACGCGGTGGAAGTCTCCCGCATGAGCCGCGCTCAAATCACCCAGCAGGCCGGTACGGCCGTGCTGGCCCAGGCCAATCAGCGACTGGACAGCGTGCTCGCCCTGCTGCGTTGAGCGTGGCGAACTGCTCTTCTGCCGGATAGTTTCGACACTGGCCATCCACTTTTCCCTGCCCGCGTTTTAGTCCCCTTCTCCTGCTTGGTTACCACACGCACAGGGGCAGCCTCACTGTTACAAAATGTTAAAGAAACTTTGCCCCAGGCCGTTATTTCAGTCATCAGGCAGTGTTTTCAGTTCGTCATACGACGCCGCTTTCAGTGCCGGCTTATCGCCCTTATGGGTGTTGAATCAGCACAGCCATAACGCCTGAACATCACGTTGGTTTATGGAGTGTTGTCATGTTTCGAACCCTACGGCGTTTTCCAGCAGCTCTGATGGCCACCGCGCTAATGGTGTTGTGCATGCTGCCCGGACTGTCCCAGGCAGCATCGAGCGGCATTCAACAAGGCGACTGGCTGCTACGCCTGAAGGTGGCCGGCCTGGTGCCCACGCATGAAACAAGCAGCACTACCCCACTGGGCGGCCATCTGGACACACCATCGACGATATTACCCACGCTGGATGTGAGCTATTTCCTGACCGATCACTGGGCCGTCGAAATGAGCGGCGGCACTTTCTCGAGCGATTATCGACTGCGCGACAGCCTGCTGGGCGATCTGGAGGTCGGCCGCATTAAAAGCGGGAGCGTCTCGCTGGTGGCGCAGTATCACTTTCGCCCGGATACTGCTATCAGACCCTGGTTGGGCATCGGTATTAATCATACCTGGCCGATAAGCATCGATCCGGAAGAAGGTGTGCCCGATTTTGAGGCCAGCAGACTAACCAGCCCATTGATTGATGCCGGTCTGGATTACCCGTTATGGGGGCCGTGGTTTGCCAGTGCCAGCATGCGCTATGTGATGCTGCCGACTCAGCGCTTTGAAGGGGATGGTTTCAGTGCCAGGTCACGCTTGAATGTTCTGGTCATGAGCGCCGGTCTGGGGCTTCATTTCTGACGATAGACGCCACTGCTGGCGTCTTGTCTTTCTTTTCCAGATTGTCTGGTGGTGGCGCATCGCCCGCGCGGCCCAAACGACAGCTTGCCGGAAACCGGCATATTGGCAGGGGGGCATTCACCTTGATGCTCGATCTTGGAACACTTCATTTCTCGAGCGCTGTCAGCCGTGGGGCCTATCTTGCCGTTTTTCTGGTATTGGCTGTGCGCCAGCGCGAGGCGCGCTATCTGTGGCACTGGATCGGCGCGATTCTCGCCTCCCTACTGGGCGCGCTGGTGTTGTTCAATAATCCGATCGACGAGCAATTACCCGTCTGGGTAAGCATGCAGCTTTTTGCCTTTTATATGGCAAGCCTAGTGCTGTCATGGAGCGGGTTACGGCGTTTTTATGGCCATAACCTGCATTGGCCGGCGCTGCTGATATTGATTGTATTGCCATCGCTTGTGTGTCTTCCGCGGCCATGGCTGAACCTTTCGGCACATACCACGACGCTTGTGTTTTTCATGTGCGCTGCCCTTGCCGCAGGCCTGGTGGTGGTCGAGATTATCAGGGCCAGAAGCGAAAGGCTCTGGTCACAGCTGGTCGTGGCGCTTGCCTTTACGGGTTACTGTGCCAGTTTTTTGCTGGTCGTTTTGTTGTTGCAATTCACATCGCTACAGGTGTCGTCAAAAACGTCCTACCTGTCGATGATTTTTGACCAGGTCACCAGCATTCTGGTGTATGTCGGCTATATCGCGATGAACGGTGAGCGCGCCAATCTGAAGCTGAGACAACAGGCCGACACCGATCCCCTGACCGGGCTTTTCAATCGGCGCGGCATTCAGCGCATGCTCAAGGAACGACCCTGTGAAGGGGCTGAAAGCGAGCCGATGAGCGTCGTCATTGGCGATCTTGATCACTTCAAGCGCATCAACGACACGCTGGGGCATGAGGGCGGCGATGTGGTGTTGAGAATTTTCACCGAGCGCTTGAAAAGCACGCTGCGCCGCGATGATCTGGCGGTGCGCTGGGGTGGCGAGGAATTTCTGGTGGTGCTGCCGCATACCGATATCGAGGCAGCCGAGGTATTTGCTGAACGCTTGAGAGAGCTGACCGAAACCCACCCCTTTCAGGTGTGCGGCAAGAGCCTTGCCATCACCATCAGCATTGGTATTGCCGAGGTCGAGCGACCGGCAGAGCACTTCAACAAGGCGATCCAGCAGGCTGACAAGGCGCTCTATCGTGCCAAGCGTGAAGGACGCAATCGGGTCTGCCGCTAGATTGAACCTGCAGCACGTCGTTGACGCGATACAGGTTCATTGATCGCTGTCCATTCAGTAACGATTGCCTTCCATATCTTCATAACCAAAATCTTTTGTCATCGCCCGGTGATCAAACAGTTCCCCCCAGGCACGATCATGCGCCGCCGAGCGAAAGTTTTTCATGCCACCGGTAGGGGTAAAGGTGATTTCGCCAAAGTAAATGGCATCACGCATCAGGTAGAAATCAACACGTGCAAACCCGAAACCTTCCGACAGCTTGAGCGCCAGCTTCATGGCACGATCCAGCTGGGCTGGCTTCTCGATCGGACAGTCGGTATTGAAACGCTCGTTAACCACTTCCACAAGATTCCAGTCCTGATCATAGTAATCGACATGAAAATCGGTGAAGCGGTCATGCGTGACTTCGATGAAAATCTTCGGTTCCTGCCCCTCGGCTCGAAAGCAGTAGAACTTGTAGTCCTTGGGGATCTTGCCGTTTTCATCGAGCAGCAGCTTTTCACACATCAGCCGGGGCTTGATGCTGCGATAGTGCAACTCTCGGCTGTCACGATAGAAGTTACTGGCGAGCCAGTGATCGCTGAGACGACGCATCAGATCGTAGCTGTAGTCGGCCTTGTTGTGCACCACCAGGTTGTAGCCGGAGCCGTGGTTGGCCTTGAGCACGAAACTGTTGGGCAGGCGGTCGTAATCGTCCTGAGTAAAGGGCTGAGAGATGGGATACAGCGGCAGCAGGGTGTCATTGCCAATCTTCTGGCGCACATAGTCACGTACCAGAAGTTTGTCACTGAGCGGCGAGAAGATGGGCTCGGGATGCAGGCGCCGATAGCATATTTTTTCGTTAAAGGTTTCAGGATTGATCAGGTTGGGCCTGACGCCAAAGTGCTTCTGGTAGCGGTGCGCAATGTAAAGGCGATCCGGTATCCAGCGGGTAATGCTTCTTCGCATCATGCGTAGCCATTTCTGGCGCTTTTGAGGGAGAAGCTTTTTGAAATCGGTTTCGTAACCCTGCATCTCTGCTTTGGCGTGCTGACTTGCGGTTGAAAACACGTGTAATTCAGCCATTGCCATCCCCTGCGAGGTCATTGGATATTTCAGTAAGTAACGCCGACCTCACAAAAGGTAAAACGAGTAACTTGAAGAAAGTGTGCCGCAGCGTGCATGCCCCCTGGCTCTAACTGATCTCGTTGATGGCTGGCAAAGCCCGTGAGCTACAGGGTGTCATGAGTTGGCGCCAGTCCACGTGCCGCCTTCAGCCCGGCATCAAAAAAGCAGGTAACTCCCTGTTTCGAGGAACTTAAGTTTCTTCTGACGTAAGCGTTAAATTCATTCTCGCGCTCGTTTTCTCGAAGAATTCTCATCCTGATGGCTCAAAAATCGCACCAGCCCCCTCGAATTTTTCTGCTCAAATTCAGCTTTTTTTGGGATTTATTGCATCAGGTAATTTTTATATAAAAGCGTTCCAGCACAGTTTTTAGCAACCTTTAAAACGTTTTCAACAGCAACCCCGGAAAGGGAGCATCACCATGATCATCAACCCCATCATCCAGAGCGTTTCCAGTACCGCTGTATCCTCCAGGCCCGTTACGGCCTCTGCCCTGCCTGTCACCGCATTGCCCTTGCCTTTCGAAAAAGAAGACAACACCACAGGGCTTGAAAAGGCCGTGAGCCGGCTGAATCAGGATTTCGCCCCTATCGGCATCGAATTTGATATTCATGACGACAGTGGCCGAATCGTGACGCGCGTGATCGATCGCGCAAGTGGCGATGTACTGCGTCAGATCCCCACCGAAGAGGTGCTTCATATTGCGCGCCTGGCGGCACGTCAGCAGGGCCGTCTCTTGCAGACAACAGCGTGAAAGGCAGCCGATAGCTCAGGATATGAAGGCTGCAGATACAACAAAGCGCCCTTTCGGGCGCTTGATCGGAATCAGAAAAGATACTGCAGGGACGCAGTATCACTCCCTCAATATTTACACCTGCATGCTCATGATCTCGCGATAGGCGCTGAGCACACGATTGCGCACCTGTACCCCCATTTCCATGGCGACGCTGGATTTTTGCATGTCGACCATGACGTCGTTGAGCGCCACATTGCTGTCACCGCGCGAAAAGGCCAAAGCCTTGGTTTCGGCAGCCTGCTTCAGACCATCGATCCGATCGATCGCCCCCTTGAGTTCTCCAGCAAAACTGACACCTCCAACCTGCTGTGCAGCATTGTGATGACCGCCTGCCTGCTGCGCCACGCCCTGCATCTGCTGAACCAGGGCCTGAAGGCCCGCTGCTGCCACTGACATTAGAGTAACTCCGGGAGAGTAAACGTAACTGGAAGTAAAGTTTGTCAAGGAATGTGGCGCAGCTTAAAGACAAAGTGCTCCTGTCGATTGTTCTAAATAGTGAAAAAAACAACGGCTATTCGATCCTTCAATCTGGTTACTTACCGTAATAATGACGCCACTCCCGGTATAGGGTGCCACCGTTGCAGGCGCCCAGCGCATAAAGAGTCTGCCGATGCCCATCGAGCTGAACCCGCGTAACACCAATAACACTGAGGCGATGTGATGAGTGCTCAAGCAACACAAGGCACCGATCAGAAGCTGTCCGGACTGATGGATCGCCTCAAGGCCAATCCGCGTCTGCCCCTCATTGTGGCCGGCGCTGCTGCCATCGCGATTCTGGTCGTGCTCTTTTTGTGGGCACGTTCTCCCGACTATCGCGTGCTGTTTTCCAATCTGAGCGACAGCGATGGCGGCGTCATCATCGCGCGCCTGGACCAGATGCAGGTGCCCTACCGCTTCTCGGAAGGCGGCCAGGCCATTCTCATCCCGGCCGAGCGTGTCGAGCAGACCCGCATGGCGCTGGCCAGCGAAGGCTTGCCCAAGGGCGGCGGTGTCGGCTTTGAGTTGATGGACGGCCAGTCCTTCGGCATCAGCCAGTTTGCCGAACACGTGAACTACCAGCGCGCGCTTGAAGGCGAGCTGGCACGCTCCATTGAATCCATTGAGGCGGTCCAGGTCGCTCGCGTACATCTGGCGATGCCGCAGGAGTCCGTCTTTGTCAGGGATCGCCGCCAGCCGTCGGCCTCGGTCATTCTGACGCTGTATCGCAATCGGGCCGTCAGTGAAGGTCAGGTCAGCGCCATTACGCATCTGGTGTCTGCCAGCGTCTCGAACCTGCCGGTCAATCAGGTCACCGTGGTGGATCAAAGCGGCAACCTGCTGTCACAGCCCGGCAGCGAAGGCAGCCGTAACCTCAATGATGCGCAGCTCAAGTACACCAGTCAGGTCGAAGAAAGCTATCGCAAGCGTATCGAGACCCTGCTGTCCACCATCGTGGGCCACAGCAATGTGCGCGCTCAGGTGACCGCCAACATCGACTTCTCCATCGGTGAGCATACGCAGGAAACCTACGACCCCAATCAGGACCCCAATCAGGCCAGCGTGCGCAGCATTCAATCCAGTGAGAGCGAACAAAGCGGCAATGGCGGTATTGGCGGTGTCCCCGGGGCGTTGAGCAACCAGCCGGCACCTACCGTTCCCTCGCCGGTCGAGAACGCCGCAAACAACGGGCAACAAAACGACGACCAGGAGGGTGATGAGGAGGAAAATGTTACGACGCAGGCACCGGCCACACCGCGATCTGCCTCGCGCAGCAGCACGACCAATTACGAGATCAACCGGCTTATCCGCCATGTGCAGGAAGACACCGGTCAAGTACAGCGTCTGTCAGTGGCGGTCGTGGTGAACTACCGCGAGCAGACCGGTGAAGACGGCCAGACCGAAATGGTCGCCCTGTCCGAGGAAGAAATGAATCGGATCCAGCGGCTGGTGCGGGAAGGCATGGGCTTTTCCGAGGCTCGGGGCGATTCACTGGAAGTCGTCAATGCCGCCTTCAGCCAGCAGGCAACACCTGCGTCACCGGAACTGGCCTGGTATGAAAACCCCGAGATCATCTCGCTGGCCAAGACACTGGGACGCTACCTGCTGATCGCGATTGTCGCCTTTATCCTCTGGCGCAAGCTGCTCAAGCCGCTGGTAGAGCGCCAAAAGGCCATGCTGGTCCCGGCAGGCACCACAGCCGATGGCAGCACAAGCAATGGCAAGCTGCTGGCCACCGCCGGGGATGACGATGAGGAAGAGGAAGAAACCGAGTCCGATATCGCTGAACAGATTGCGAAAAAGCAGAAGCGCCGTCAGCGCATTGAACATGAAACCCTGTTGAACACGGTGCGCGAACAGGCTCAGAAAGACCCCAGAATGGTCGCAATGATTATCAGAGGCTGGATCAATGGCAAAGACTGAAGGCAGTGAAGAAGGCATCGAGCGCAGTGCCATTCTCATGATGGCACTGGATGATGATACGGCCGCCGAAGTCTTCAAGCACATGTCACAGCGGGAAGTGCAAAAGGTGGGTATGGCCATGGCCGGGCTCACCCAGCTGACCAACGAGCATCTGTTAGAAGTGCTCAGGCAGTTTGATCATGAGGTCGAAGAGCTTGGCGGCCTCAACCTGCAATCCAGCGATCATATTCGCTCGGTACTGGTCAAGGCGCTGGGCGAGGAGCGCGCCTCGAGCCTGCTGGAGGATATCTTTGAATCCGGCAACGATTCGGGCATCGATGCGCTGAATCTGATGGAGCCCAGCGTGGTGTCCGAGATGATCCGCGATGAGCATCCGCAGATCATTGCCACCATCATGGTGCACCTGGAGCGCCACCAGGCCTCTGAAGTACTGGCACGCTTTGATGAATCACTGCGTAACGATGTGGTACTGCGTATCGCCACCTTCAGCGGCGTACAGCCGGCCGCCCTTCAGGAACTTACTGAAGTGCTCAGCGGGCTGCTGGATGGTCAGAACCTCAAGCGCAGCAAGATGGGCGGCGTAAGAACGGCGGCCGAAATCCTCAACCTGATGAACTCCACCCAGGAAGAGAGCGTTATCGACAGCGTGCGCCATCATGACGACTCGCTGGCGCAGCAGATCCTTGATGAGATGTTCGTCTTCGACAATCTGGCCGATATCGACGATCGCAGCATCAAGCGCATCCTGCAGGATGTCGACAGCAACTCGCTGGTCATTGCGCTGAAGGGCGCACCGGAAGAGATTCGCGACCGCTTCCTCGCCAACATGTCCTCGCGTGCAGCCGAACTTCTGCGCGAAGACATGCAGATGCGCGGACCGATTCGCCTGTCGCAGGTCGAAGCCGAGCAGAAAAACATCCTGCAGCTGGTGCGCCGTCTGGCCGATGCCGGCGAAGTCACCATAGGAGGAGGCGACGACGCCTATGTCTAGGTCGAACGATCACGCCTCGTGGCAGCGCTGGGAGATGGGTCGTCTGGAACGACGCGAGGCGCGACAGCCCTCTCCCGAGGTGCTGGAGCAGCACAATATTCCTCAGCGCCGGGAAGATGACGACGCACGTCGCGAGGCCTTCGAGAAGGCACGTCAGGAAGGCTTTGAACAGGGCCGACGAGAAGGTCATGACGCCGGCTATGCCGCAGGACTTGAAGCCGGTCGCGAGCAGGCCCAGCAGGAGTACCAGCTCGAGCTTGAATCACGTCTGCACGAGGCGCTCGCCCCGGTGGCCGATATGGTCAACGCCTTTGATGCGGCCGCCGGTAGACTCAAGGACGATATTGCCTACACGCTGGTCGAGCTGGCGCTGGAAACCGGTCGGCAGCTGGCCGGGCGGTCGCTGGAGCTGGCCCCCGAACACATTCTCGATGATATCGAGAAGCTGATGATGGAACACCCGACCCTGGGCGGCACGCCGCGCATCTGCGTGCATCCCGATGATCTGGTCATGGTCCAGAAGCAGTTGAGCACCCTGCTGGGTGATGCCGGCTGGCAGCTCAAAAGCGATTCATCGCTGTCACGCGGTGACTGCCGACTGGAAACCGATCAAATTGAAATCGATGCCACTCGCGATGATCGATGGGAACGGCTGCGTCACGCCGTCGGCCATGGCAAGCACTGATGCCCCCCGGGACAGGAGACAGCAACCATGTCAGCAAACAGTGATGCCATGCTCAATCAGTGGAAGCGCACGCTGGAAACGGCCACCCGCCGCGTACAGAAGCTGCCGGCCAATCGTGAACGTGGCCGGCTGACACGCGCCACGGGGCTGGTACTGGAAGCGGTCGGCCTGCGTCTGCCGCTGGGCTGTAGCTGCATGGTCGAGCTGGCCGACGGTCAGGGAGAAGCCGAGGCCGAAGTGGTCGGCTTCAACGGCGACCGACTCTTTTTGATGCCGCTGGTTGAAACCAGCGGTCTGGTGCCCGGCGCGCTCGTCTGGCCCGCCAACCCTCGACCGGGCGCCAGCCAGTCCCAGAGCAAGCAGCTGCCGGTGGGCGATGCCCTGCTCGGGCGCGTGGTGGATGCCCGCGGCCGGGTACTGGATGGCCGTGGCCCGCTGGTCGAGCCGGATAATGTCTCGCTCAATGCCCCAACGCTCAACCCGTTGCAGCGAGCCCCCATCGAGGAAGTGCTCGATGTTGGTGTGCGCGCCATCAATGCCCTGCTCACGGTCGGTCGCGGCCAGCGTCTGGGCCTGTTTGCCGGTTCCGGCGTGGGCAAGAGTGTGCTGCTGGGCATGATGGCCCGCTATACCCAGGCCGACGTCATCGTGGTGGGTCTGATCGGTGAGCGTGGTCGTGAGGTCAAGGACTTCATCGAAAACATTCTGGGCGCCGAGGGTCAGCGCCGCGCCGTGGTGGTCGCCGCACCGGCTGACATGTCGCCGCTTTTGCGTCTTCAGGGCGCCGCCTATGCCACGCGCCTGGCCGAGGACTTTCGGGATCGCGGCAAGAACGTGCTTCTGATCATGGATTCTCTGACCCGCTACGCCATGGCCCAGCGTGAAATTGCGCTGGCCATCGGCGAGCCGCCGGCCACCAAGGGCTACCCGCCCTCGGTCTTTGCCAAGCTGCCGGCACTTGTTGAGCGCGCCGGCAATGACGCACCGGGCAAGGGCTCGATCACCGGCTTTTATACCGTACTGACCGAAGGCGATGACCAGCAGGACCCGATCGCCGATGCGGCGCGCGCCATTCTTGATGGCCATATCGTGTTGTCCCGAAAACTTGCCGAAGCCGGCCACTATCCGGCCATCGATATCGAAGCATCGATAAGCCGTGCAATGACAGCGCTTATCGACGAACCACATTTCGAGTGCATCAAATACTTTAAGCAGATGTTGTCACGCTATCAGCGCAACCGTGATCTGATCAGCGTGGGTGCCTACGCCGCAGGCAGTGACAGACTGCTGGATGAAGCCATCAGGCTCTATCCGGACCTGGAAGCCTTCCTGCAGCAGCGCATGAGCGAGCGCGCCGATGTTGAACACTCGGTAGAAGGGCTCAAGTCGCTTTTAAGCTCATAGCGCCAGGCACACCGACTACCAGCGGCCATCCGGCTGAATGTCACTGATATCGAGGGGACCATGTCCAATCATTCATCTCTTGAAATGTTGATCGAGCTGGCCGAAGGCGATCGTGACGCCGCAGCCAAACTGCTGGGTCAGCTACGCTCGGCACACCAGCAGAGCCATACACAGCTCGAGATGTTGAGTGATTATCGCAATGACTACCTGCGTCGTTTCGAACAGGCCATGCAGCGCGGTCTGACCATGGCCTCCATTCAGAACTATCAGCGCTTTTTGTCATCGCTCGACCGTGCCATCGAACATCAGCGCCAGCAGGTTGATCAGCATCAGGGCCGTATTACTCGCGGCATGACCAACTGGCAGCAGCAGCAAAAGCGGGTGAACTCCTATGACGTGTTGATCAGTCGACGCCGTCAGGAAGCGCAGCACCGCATGAACAAGCTCGAACAGCGCCAGAGTGATGAATATGCCAGCCGGGCCACCTCCGCGCTGGGTGGGTTCTAACCACGTTTTTTCTGTCAGGAAACATGACGCATGCTGACGCCAGTTAATGCTCAGATCACCTCTCAAGGCTCCGCCAGCGCCAACACCAAAGGCAGTGACGGTGATAGCGGCTTCGGCGCCCTTTTGAGCGATACAAGGGCGCGCCGCCAGAACGATGCCGGAACGTCAACGGCCAACACCGAGACACGCACACCGGCGTCGTCCCGGCAACAGGCACGCACCGATGATACCGGCGCTGACCACAAAGACACTGCACTGCAGACAGACAGCGGCGACGCCCTCGCGGACGGTCGCAAGCCCGTGCAGGCCGATAACGCCCGTCAGACGCTGTCCAGTGCTCTTGAGCAGCTTCAGGGCAATCGTCTGGAAGGCCGTGGGCAACGCGAGGAGGTTGGCCAGCAGCGCAGTAATGACCGCACCCGGCCGACACTGTCCGACCAGAAAATGGTCGATGGTGCTCGCCAGGAGAAGCTCGCCACCCTGGCCGATGGCCGCCAGCCCCTTGAAGCGCTCAGCGTCGAGCGTGCCGGCAGCAAGCTGGACAAGCCATTTGCCAGCCGTGCCGACGCCAAAGCCGACACGCTTGATGACAAGGGCAAGCGTCTGACCGAGAGCGATCAGACAGAAAGCGCAGCCTCACTGTATGGATTGATCGATACCGGCTTTTTGATGCAGGCCTCATCGGCGCAGAAGGCACCCACCGGACGTGAAGGCGCCCTGCCCGCTCGAGGCATCATGCTCGAGCAGGGGCTGCGCGGTCGTGACGCCGCAGGACTTGATGGCGCATCGGAGGCGTTGAAGGGTCGCGAGCAGGAGAGTGCCAGAAGTGACCGTCTTTTCGGCGAGATTCTGCAGCAGCGCGAAGGGCCGCTTGCCCGGTTGAATGGCGCAGGTGCTGACGCAGCGTTCAATACTCAGACAACCGCATCCACCACCAACGACAGCCCGCTGAACACCCTGTCGGCCTTGACGGGTCAAACCGGCACCAGCCCCATGGCCCCGGGCGCGGCCCAGGCCGTGGCCACCGCCACCCTGCCTGCCATGGACAGCGATCAGTGGAGCACGGCCCTTGAGCGTCATACCATCAACCTCAGCATGCGTGGCGGCGGTGAAGCACGGCTGAACATGAATCCGCTCGAACTGGGCCCGCTGTCCATTTCGCTGAAAATGGGTGAACAGAGCGCACAGCTGCATATTGCCTCGCATCACGCCCAGGTCCGTGCGGCCGTCGAAGCCGCCCTGCCGCAGCTTCGTGAGGCGTTCAGTGCCAGCGGCATCGAGCTGGGCCAGGCCTCGGTCAGTGATCAGGGCAGTTTCCAGCAGGGTGGTTTTCAGCAGCAGCAGGAACGCGCTCCTGGTGCCCTTGCCGGCCGTGATGGCGCCGGCGCTGTCTCCGGCATCAGTACGGAAGGTGATAGCGACGTGATATCGATTACCCCCTTGAACGGACGATCGCTCAACGGCGGTATCGACCTTTTCGCCTGATCGTCCCTGCAGCACTGTCAACGATCTCTTTCAGAGTCGCGCTGGTCTCCACCAGCGCGGCTTTTTGTTTTATCGACTCGGATAGGCGCCACCCTGAATTTCAAAACGTTGAGATAACCGTATGAGAGCGCGCTATTTGATCCATCGTTTGGCGCGCCAATCCGTACCATGGCATCAACCCGAACACGCCATGACACATGATGTTACGGATTAACGAACAAGTGTTCTCAACCCTGATGGATTGATCTGACGCCATGACGACATCTACCGCAACGCCTCCGGCCAAGGCCGGCAGTAAAAAACTCCTCTGGGTCATTGTCGCGCTGCTGGTCATTCTGGTGGGCATGGGATGTGCCGCTGGCGCCTGGTATTTCCTCAAGGGAGATGCTCCCGCCGAGACAGCACACGAAACCGAACAGAGCGCGCCCGCACCGGTTCCGGTCTTTGTCGAGCTCAAGCCCTTTACCGTGAACCTCAATGATGGCAGCGGTCGGATTCTTTATATCGGCATCACCCTCAAGGCAGAAGGTGAAGCCGCGGCCAGCACACTCAGGGAACAGATGCCCGAGGTGCGCAATCGCATCCTGATGGTATTGACCGGTCAGCAGGGCGATCAGCTGACCACGTCGGCCGGCAAGCAGGCCCTGGCACAAGCGTTGATTGGCGCCTTTGAGCAGCCCTTCAATGGCGATACAAGCAGCGTCGCGGTAAGCGATGCCCTCTTCACCGACTTCATTGTTCAGTAGGTCCTCATGGCAGATGAAATGCTGTCCCAGGAAGAGATCGACGCGCTACTCAAAGGGGTGAGTGGCGAGGAAGAAGAGACGCGTTCCGGGGACGTTGGCACCAAGCGTATTCGCCCTTTCGATCCAGCCAACCAGCAGCGCGTAGTGCGCGGCCGACTGCAGTCGCTCGATATTATTCATGAGCGCTTTGGCCGTCGCTTTCGCATGGCGCTGTTCAACCTGATCAGACGTACGGCGGACATTACGGTCGGTCCGGTCAAGATTCAGAAATACAGCGACTTCACGCGCAATCTGCCGGTACCGGCCAACATCAACATGATTGCGATCAAGCCGCTCAAGGGTAATGCGCTGATCGTGTTTCCGCCCAACCTGGTCTTTCTGGTGGTGGACAGCCTCTTCGGCGGAGACGGGCGTTTTCTGACCAAGTCAGAAGGCCGGGAATTTACCCATACCGAGCAGCGCATTATCCAGCGTCTTTTGAATCTGACGCTGGACAGCTATGCCGAGGGCTGGCAGTCCATCTACCCGGTGGAGCTTGAGTATCAGCGCTCGGAAATGCAGGTGAAGTTCACCAACATCACCAACAGCGCCAACGAACTGGTGGTCAATACCACATTCCATGTCGAGGTCGGTGCCTTTGGCAGTGATTTTCACATCTGCATGCCCTACTCGATGATCGAACCCATTCGGGAAACACTCTCCGGACCGCTGCAGCGCAACGACCCGGAAGAGGATCGCGAAAGGATGCAGCGTCTTGCCGGCGAGGTGAAATCCTCAAGCGTGGATCTGATCGCGGACTTTACGACGATCGAGACCACACTGAGCAGGATCGCAAGGCTGTCGGTGGGTGATGTACTGCCCATCGACCTGCCGCAGGACATCAACGTGCGCGTCGACGGTGTACCGGTCATGGCCTGCGATTACGGCAGTCTCAATGGCCAGAAGGGTCTGCGCGTCAAAAGACTGATCGACCATCGTCCCATCGATGCCAACAGGAACACGCATCATGACTGATCCCAAAAATCCGGATTCACCCAACGACAAGAATGATGAGATGCCCGATGACTGGGCCAGTGCCATGCAGGAGCAGGGCGTTGGCACTGATGAGGACGATATCGACTGGGGTGCCGCCTTTGCCGAGACCGGTGAAACGCCGGAGCATGAGCTCGAGGCGTCAGCCACCACAGCACCGGCCGCCACAGCACCGGCTGCCGCGGAGTCTGCCAGTGATCGTATCTTCCAGCCGCTGTCGGGCACTGACGCACACGGTCAGTCGCGCGAGCTGGATGTCATCATGGAAATTCCGGTCACGCTGTCGGTCGAACTTGGCCGTACCCGCATGACCATCCGTGAACTTCTGGACCTGGCCAAGGGGTCGGTCGTGGAGCTTGACGGTCTGGCCGGTGAGCCCATGAATATTCTGATCAATGGCTACCTGATTGCTCAGGGTGAGGTGGTCGTGGTGGAGGACAAATACGGTATCCGAATTACTGATATCATTACGCCTTCTGAACGCATTCATAATGCTTAATCGTTGAACGCGCGCCTCGCTCGTGCTAAGTCGTCTCCTCTGAATGAAACGATATGAGTCATCCCATGACCGACAGCCGCATGCGCGAGGCAACTGCCTCCCCCCCTTCAGAAAGCGCCAGCCACTCCGCTGACGGCCCGCTTCATGCCGAGGCGCTTCAAAGCGCCCGACATGTCGGTAGCGCTCACATTGCCGTAACGCCTGCCACCTCATCTCCCGGCATGTCTCAGGACAGTGGACTGGGGATGGCAGGGCTTGGCAAGACGGCACTGGGGCTGGCGCTGGTACTTTTGCTGATCTGGGGGCTTGGCGCGATCATCAAGCGTTTCGGACCGGGGCGACGCCTTCAGGGACAGTCACTTCGTATCGTGGCCAGCCAGAGCGTCGGCGCCCGCGAGCGCGTGGTGGTCGTTGAAGTAGACGATACCTGGCTGGTGCTGGGCGTCGCGCCCGGCAGCATTAATCGACTGCATGAGATGCCGGCCAGATCGCAGGAGCCTCTGGGCGGTGCCGGCGCCCCTGTCGATCAGACCACTTCTTCTCGCCTTACCTTTTCCGAAAGCTTCAAGCGTGCGCTGTCACAGCGCTTTGATAGGCGTCCATGACTCATTGTGCCCTGCTCCGTCTACCTCACTGGACCCGACACTGCCTGCCGGTGCTTTTGCCGGTGCTGGCTTTGCTGGTGTCACTGCCGAGCCACGCCTCGGCCGAATTCCCGGCCATGACCAGCCAGCCCATGGATGGCGGCGGCCAGTCCTGGAGTCTGTCCGTCGAGACTCTGGTGCTTTTGAGCTCGATGGCCTTTCTGCCGGCGGCGCTTTTAATGATGACCGGCTTTACCCGCATCATTATCGTACTGGGGCTTTTGCGCAGTGCGCTGGGCACCCAGTCCTCACCGCCCAATCAGGTGCTGGTGGGACTGGCGTTGTTTCTGACCTTTTTTGTCATGTCACCGGTCTTTGAGCAGATCTACGAAACGGCCTGGCAGCCGCTGTCGGAAGGTAACATCGGCATGCCACAGGCTATTGAGACCGGCAGCCAGCCGCTGCGGGAGTTCATGCTGCATCAGACCCGCGAAAGCGATATCGCCATGTTCGCCGGCATTGCCAATATGCCGGCCATGGAGGGCCCCGAGGATGTACCCATGCGTCTGCTGCTGCCCTCCTTTGTCACCAGTGAGCTGAAAACCGCCTTTCAGATCGGTTTTACGATTTTCATTCCCTTTTTGATTATCGACCTGGTGGTGGCAAGCGTTTTGATGGCACTGGGGATGATGATGGTGCCGCCTGCCATCGTCTCATTGCCCTTCAAGCTGATGCTCTTTGTTCTGGTCGATGGCTGGGGGCTTTTAATGGGGTCGCTGGCACAGAGTTTTTACATGTAGGCATGGCAATGGCAGCTGGTCGTTTCCAGCGTCATTGTCCCGTGTTATCTCGACTTCAAGGAGTGACTCCATGACACCGGAAATGGTAATGAGTCTGGCGTATCGCGGCATGATGCTGACGCTTTTGATTGCCGCGCCACTTCTGCTGGTGGCACTGACGGTCGGGCTGCTGGTCAGCCTTTTTCAGGCGGCCACCCAGATCAACGAAATGACGCTGTCCTTTATCCCCAAGATTCTGGCGGTTTTTACGACGCTGATCATTGGTGGCTCCTGGATGCTGGGAACGCTGTCCGATTTTACCCGGGAACTTTTTAACAACATTCCCGGCATGATCGGCTAGAGGGCCCTGCCTTGCTGGAGATTACTTCCGCCCAGCTTGATGCCTGGCTAACGGCCTTTCTCTGGCCGTTTGTCAGAATTCTGGCCTTTATTGGCGCCGCCCCCATCTTTGGCGAAAACTCTATCCCCCGAACCGCCAAGGTCGGGCTTGCCTTCGCCCTGACCATCATCGTGGCGCCCGTGTTGCCGCCCATGCCGGAGGTTCCCCCCGCCTCCTGGGCCGGCATCATGATCATCATCCAGCAATTCATTATCGGTGTGGCCCTGGGGCTGGTCATGCGGTTGGTCTTTGCCGCCATTCAGGCCGCCGGTGACTATATCGCCCTGCAAATGGGCCTCTCCTTTGCCTCGTTCTACTCGCCTGAGGCTCAGGGTACGACCACGGTACTGGCGCGCTTTCTCAACATGATTGCCATCCTCATGTTCATGGCGCTTAACGGTCATACCCTCATGATTCGGCTTCTGATCGAGACCTTTACCCGATTGCCCATCGGCCTGACAGGACTTGAACCGGCCGGCTTTGATGCCATCGCGCGCTGGGGCAGCTTCATCTTCTCGGCAGGTTTTCTAATGGCCCTGCCGGTACTGACGGCGCTTTTGATCATCAATATATCGATGGGGATTCTCAACCGCGCCTCACCGCAGTTTTCGGTCTTCTCGGTAGGCTTTCCCATCACCCTTACCACCGGGGTCATACTGCTTACCTTCATGACGCCAGAGCTGGGAACGATCTTTCAGCGCATGTTTGAAAGCGCACTCAATCAGATGGTCAGCGTTACCGAACTGTTTTCCTGAGTTGCGAGGTGTGCTCCCTCAAGTCATGGGTGTCAGGACATGCCCCGTTATCAGGGCGCTACACAACACGCATAAGAAAGCCCCCATGTCGGTCACGACATGGGGGCTTTTGTGACGCATTGTCTGGATCGTTAGCGAATCAGGCTGAACAGTGAGGTCTGCTGTGTCTGCATGAACATTTTCTGCGAGGCTTCAAGCCCGATCTGACCCAGCGTATAGCGAGAGATGGCTTCAGCGTAATCCAGATCTTCAAGATCAGAGAGCGCGATCTTGTTGCTGATGGTACGCGTATCCCCAATATCGCCAAGCACTTCCAGCTCGTTAAGCTTGCTGCCGATTGCCGAGCGCACGCTCAGAATATTGTCGCTGCCACTGTCGATCCGGCGGTTGGCCTGGTCCAGGTCGGCACGCAGTTCATCCTGGTTCTCCGCAGTCTGTGGTGTCTTAAGCGTCTCGATGGCTTTTTCAAATACCTTGAAAAGATCGCTCTCGGCATCACCACCCTTGGTGGCGGGTACCTTGAAGACTTCCGAACCTGCTGCGTTGACGTTCATGCTGCGCGACGCATCAACCTGCATGTTCAGCGGTTGCGTGTCTCCAGCATAGGCCTCGACCGTACCATCAGCGGACGTTTCAAAGGGTTTTACGTCTCCCTGTGACCCTGAAAACATGTATTGGCCGCTGCTGTCTCGAGTGTTGGCAAGACCCAGCATCTGGTTATAAAGCCCTTCAAGCTCTGTAGCTACCGAGGCGCGATCACTATCGGTGTAGGTACCGTTACCGCCCTTGATGATCAGCCCCTTGGCACTGGTCAGCAGATCCGACATGCTGTTCAGGGTATTTTCCTGCAGGGAGAGCGTGTTATTTGCCGTCACCCGACTGTCCTTGTACTGCTCCTGAACAGCCTGGTCCTGCTTGACGATCAACGCCTGCGACGCGGCGCGTGGGTCATCGGATGGTGAGACGATACGCTTGCCATTGGCTACCTGCTCGCCCACCTTTGACAGGTCGCTCTGGCGCCCCTGCATCGCATTCTGACTACGCTCGAACATCATTGAAGTACTGATACGCATTTAATATATACCCCTTAACGCATGATGCCGATCAGCGCGTTGAACATCTCCGAAGAGGCCCGGATCATCTGTGCGCTGGCAGTGTAAAGTTGCTGATACTTGAGCATATTGGCGGCTTCTTCATCGATATTGACCCCCGATACCGACTGCTGCGCGCTCTTGAGTTCCTGGGAAATCTGGGTCTGGGAGGCGTTGCTGCTCTTGAGTGTGGCCGTCTTGTTACCCACATCACTGACCA
Organism: Kushneria indalinina DSM 14324; assembly: GCF_003385845.1. GTDB lineage: Bacteria > Pseudomonadota > Gammaproteobacteria > Pseudomonadales > Halomonadaceae > Kushneria > Kushneria indalinina. The sequence goes on from NZ_QRDJ01000006.1 coordinate 1,073,602, forward strand.
TCGAGGCATAGGCCGTATTCAGGCTGGTGCTGCCGTTGATCAGCTTTTCGTTTTGAATGTTGGCCATGGCCAGTGCGTTGCTGTTGCCACGGACGCCTTCACTCAGGCTGCCACGGGCCGCGATGCCTTCCGGTGTCATGTCGCTGCTGACACTCAGTTGACCGGCGGCGTTATCAAGCGGCTTGATCACAAAAGTATCGCCGTTGATCATTCCTTCAGGCAGCGTTATATCAAGACCGACCTCATCAGCATTAACCGCCTGCCCGTTGTCCAATCTGACCAATGAGTACTCAGTATCACTGGTCATCGTCAGCTTGTAGTTACTGGTGGAGACTTTTGAAATCTCGGCGGTACCTTCCGGGTCAGACTCGCTTTTTGCACTTTCCCTAAAGGATACTGTTGGCACAACATCACTGCTGTTGCTCCTGCTCGCTACAACCCCCGGGGTGCTGGTGGTAAAAAAGTTTTTGCCAGCCTTGTCATCGAGATCGTAGCCACCGGTCTGCAGGTCATTAAGACGTGTCGTCAGCGCATGGGCCATCTGATCCAGGCGCTGCTGGGTAGGCTCCAGCGACTGGTTACGAAACTGCACCAGACCACCCAGCGTACCCCCGGCCAGCCTGCTTTCATCGAGCTCGAACAGGTTACCGTCGCTGGCCTTGAGGGCGACCACCTGACGGGTCGGGTCGTCTTCCGAGGCCACCATTTGCAGTGACTGTACCTGCTTGCCGGCCACCAGCGCCTGGCCGGTCGAGAGCGACACCATGTACTGACCATCCTGATCAACCACGGAGACGCCGGTCAGTTCGCTCATTTTGGCGACCAACAGATCGCGCTGATCCAGCATATCGTTGGGCGGCGTACCGGTCTTGGCCTGCGTCTGGGTAATCTGAACGTTGAGCGTGGCAATCTGTTTTGAGTAGCTGTTGATCTCATCGACCGCACCGCCCATCTGCGCCACGGTATTGTCCGACATGTTTTTCAGATAGCTGTCGGTGGCGCGAAACTGTGCCGTCATGCTTTCGGCATTGCCCAGCATGGCCTGGCGTGCCGAGGTATCGGCAGGATTGTTGGCCATGGTCTGCATGCCGGCAAAAAAGGTCTGCATCTGCCTGTTGAGACCGGCATCGCCATCGCCCAGCAGATTATCAATCTGGGACATCTGCGCCAGATGCGACTGGCTGGCACCCAGCTCACTGTTGGCTTCGTTGAGCTGAGTGCTGAGATACTGCTGATACTGGCGCTGTACGCCGGTCACACTGACGCCACTACCGGCGAAAAGCCCACCGGCACTGGTGCCCTTGGATTCGGCAAGCCCGGTAATCTGACGGTTGTAACCTTCAGTATTAACGTTGGCAATGTTGTTGCTTGTGGTATTCAGACCGATCTGGGCTGCTCGCAACCCGCTCAGCGCTGACCCCATCAATGAACCGGACATGGTGTTTCCTCGCACGCGCCCTTAAGGGAGTTATCTGTCATGTACTATCGGCCGCTGGCCGGGAAATTTTAGAAAATGTGTCCTGACCGACGGCTTCAAGGCATCAGAAAATCCTGCTGGCCTCGTTCTCAACGGCGTAGGCCATGGCAGCCCGTCGCTGTGCCACCGCCGAGATATCGCTTTCCTGACCTGCTGGAGTGCGTGAGGCATACAGCGACCGGGAAACGCCGGTCTCCTCTTTCGGCATCTGTGCCATGATGGATACCAGCTTTTCGCCGTAGCGCGGGTCGGTCGCATAGCCACATTTTTGCAGGGCATGCGCTGCCGCCTCGGGCGTACGTGCATCGAGTACGGGCTGGTAGCGCGAATTTTCGGTCAGAAGACGTGCATAGTCGGAAAACGCCGCTTCATAGGAGTCGTAGACCCTGAAAGCAGCGCGCTCCTTGCGCGCCGTACCGGCTTCAAACTCCGTGGTCATGACGCTTGCCCGATCGCCCTGCCAGCTACCGGTGGCCTTGATATTGAAAAGGTTATGACTGGCCTTGCCATCCCCAGTGCGAATTTCCTTCGCGCCCCAGCCGGTTTCAAGCGCCGCCTGTGCCAGAATCAGCTGATGCGGTATGCCGGTGCGGTCGCTGACCGCGCGCGCCGCACTGCCCATTTTCGAGACAAACGAAGAGACATGCGGGGCAACGTCCGCCACCATTTTCTGATGATCGTCACGCCCCTGCAGAGGATTGCCCAGCGAGGCATAGCCTTCAATCAGCGGCCCGCGCTTTTGCTCGGCCGGCTTGACCACATTGCCGCCCGCCTCAAGGCTCGCGTTACGCTTCAACTGCTCGTCGCTCAGCGGCATGGCCAGCGCCGAGGGGATATTACGTGACTGCGCCTTTAGCGTTTCCAACGGATCATTGGGGGACTGGCTGTCAGACATCGCACTGTCCTTCGACAGCTGCTTGATCATCATGTCGGACAGCCCGATGCCCTGCTCGGAGAGATTCTGCGCCCACTGCTGGTCCAGCATTTTGGTATAGGTGTCCATGCTGTCGCTTTTGAGCAGATCGCTCTTGGGCATGGCATCACGCATGCTTTTCAGCATCTTTTGCAGAAACAGCGCTTCAAACTGCTGCGTGGTTTCCTTGAGGCTCTCCTGAGGATTGTCACGCGCGCTGTACTTGAGCTTCGAGAGCCCCTGTACATCGAGTGCAAAACTTCCCCGACTGTCCATCGCCATTAGATGATCTCCAGATCCGCGTTGAGCGCACCGGCCGATTTGAGCGCCTGAAGAATGGCCATCAGGTCATTGGGGGTTGCGCCCAGACGATTAAGGGCATCCACCACCTGACTCAGGTCCGCTTCACCGCTGACGATGCTCAGCGCCCCGGACTCTTCCTGCACGCTGATATCGGCATTGGGTACCACCGCAGTTTGCCCGCCCGACAAGGCATTCGGTTGGCTGATAATCGGGTTGGAATCGATCGTAATCGACAGATTGCCATGGGCGATCGCGGCACGGTTGAGCGTGACACGGGTATTCATCGCCACCGACCCTGTACGTGCGTTCATGATGACCTTCGGCGTGACCACGCCCGGATCAACGTCGATGTTTTGTATGCGCGCCATAAAGGAGACCTGAGAGGCGCTATCCAGCGGTGCGGCCAGCGAAATCACCCGTGAATTCTGAGCCACCGCAATCCCCTGACCCATGGCATTGTTGATGGCATTCATGGTGCGCAGGGCCGTATTGAAGTCGGCGTCCTTGAGCTCCAGGTTGATACGCCCCTGCTCGGCCATCTGGACCGGCACCGTGCGCTCGATGGTGGCCCCTGCCGGAATACGGCCTGACGAGGTCTGATTGACCTGAACACTGCTGCCGGCGGCATCGGCACTGATGCCGGGAATGACCATGTTGCCCTGCGCCAGGGCGTAGATCTGGCCATCGGCGCCCTTTAGAGGCGTCATGAGCAGCGTACCGCCACGCAGGCTGCGCGCATTGCCCACCGAGGCAACGGTAATATCCAGGCGCTGACCCGGGCTTGAAAAGGGCGGCAGCTCGGCCGTGACCATGACGGCCGCGACATTCTTGAGCTGCATGTTGGTGCCGGCCGGCACCGTGACACCCAGCTCGGAGAGCATGTTGGTGACCGACTGCCCGGTGAAAGGCGCCTGCATGGTCTGGTCACCGGTGTTGTCCAGACCCACGACCAGGCCATAGCCGACCAGCGGGTTGGAGCGCACGCCCTGGAAGGTGGCAATGTCACCCAGTCGGGCCGCCTGTGCCTGACAGGCCATTCCCATCAGGGCACAACCGCTCAACAGCAGTGCTGCGCAACGTAGGGATAGGGGTTTCAACATTGCCATCATCGTGAACATCCTCGATCAGAACGGTGAAATATTGAGGAAGAAGCGCTGCAGCCAGCCCATGGTCTGCGCCTCGTTGATATACCCATCGCCGTAATACTCAAGACGGGCATCCGCGACCTGCGTCGAGGGTACGGTATTGAGTCCGGTAATCGTGCGCGGGTTGACGGTGCCCGAAAAACGGATGTATTCGGTGCCCTGATTGATGCCGATGCGCTTCTCGCCGGCCACCTGGAAGTTGCCATTGGGCAGCACGTTCATGACCGTGGTCGTGATGGTACCGGTAAAGGTATTGGACGCATTCGCCCCACCCTGCCCCTGGAAGGTCGTGTTGCCGGAAAGACTGGTCGTCTGTCCATCCAGCAGACCGCCGATGACTCGTGGCGTGGCCTCAAGGCCAAGGGCGGTCGAGCCATTACGGCTGGCGTTGGCGGCCGAGCTTTTGGTGGCGCTGACGTTTTCATTGAGCACAATGGTCAGGATGTCGCCCACACCGCGCGGGCGGCGATCCTCAAACAGCGGCCGCGTGTAATTGCTCTGATAGATCGAGCCGTTGGCCACCGGCATCGGCGGAAGCTGGGGCGGTGCCGTCGTCGGCCCTTCCACCACGTTTTGCCGCGGAATCTGGGCGCAGGCCACCATGGTCATGGCCAGACAGGCAACCAGAAGCAGCTTCCACAAACGCATGTATCGCATCATTGATCCCCGGTTACCCCTGCACGAATGCATCAACATCCCCTGTTAGAGCTGGGTCAGACGACCGAGCATCTGGTCGACGGTCGACACGGCCTTGGAATTGATCTCGTAGGCGCGCTGCGTCTCGATCATGTTGACCATCTCCTCCACCACATTGACGTTGGAGGTTTCCACAAAACCCTGATAGATCGTGCCGGCACCGTTGTTGCCGGGAATGCTGTCATTACGCGGCCCCGAGGCATCGGTTTCGAGATAGAGGTTATCGCCAATGCTTTCCAGACCGGTCGGGTTAATAAAGGTGGTCAGCTGCAGCTGGCCGACCTGCTGGCTGGCCGCAGCGCCCGGTACAGTGACCGACACCAGACCGTCATTGGAAATCGAGACCGACAGGGCGTTGGCCGGAATCACGATGCCCGGATCGACCGGAAACCCGTTGGCCGTGACCAGCTGACCGTCCTGATTGACCTGGAAGGCGCCGTCGCGAGTAAAGGAATTGGTGCCGTCAGGCATCTGGATGGCAAAAAAACCATCGCCACGAATCGCGACATCCTTGGTATTACCGGTCTGCTCCAGGTTCCCCTGGGTGTGCAGGCGCTCGGTGGCCACAGCTCGTACGCCGGTACCAATCTGAAGCCCGGAAGGCAGATTGGTCTGTACCGACGACATCGACCCCGGCTGGCGCAGGTTTTGATACAGCAGATCCTCGAACACCGCGCGCGAACGCTTGAAGCCGTTGGTCGAGACGTTGGCCAGGTTGTTGGAAATGACGTCCATGTTGGTCTGCTGGGCATCAAGACCGGTTTTGGCAATCCAGAGAGCGTTAATCATTTTTTTCTCCATTCACCGGACATGATCCAGTGACTTCATGTGCCTGATCAGGGCCGTCATGGCCCGGAACCATCAATTCATTGAGAGCAGCGAGTTGGCGCGCTGATCGTTCTCATCGGCCGTCGTGAGCACTTTCATGTTCATCTCGAAGCGACGGGCCGTATCGATCATGGCGACCATCGCTTCGGTCGGGTTGACGTTGCTGCCCTCAAGCGTGCCGCTGATCACCTGCGTATTTTCATCGCGCGGCAGGGCTGCCATGGGACCACCCTGCGCATTCCAGGCACCAAACAGGCCGTCCTCACGCCGAGCCATGCGGCCATCAGGGTTGCTGGCCAGCATCAGCCGACCGACTTCAGCCTGTACCTGGGTGCCGGCCTCCCGCGCGGAGATGGTGCCGTCACCGGCAATCGAGACCTCGGCATTGAGCGGCAAAATGATAGGGCCATCCTCACCCATCACCGGCCGGCCCTGAGACATCAGCATGCCGGTCGCATCGACCTGCAGCGCACCGTTACGGGTGTAGGCCGTTTCACCGTTGTTGGCCTGTACCGCCAGCCAGCCCTCGCCATTGATGGCAACGTCCAGGGCACGGCCCGTGGTGGTGAAGGAGCCGGGCGTAAAATCGGAGCCGGGGGTGGAATCAGAGGTAATGGCGCGCGTGGCATAGCCTGCGCCGTTGACCGGTACCGCGCGAGCGGCACTGAGTTCGGCACGAAAGCCGCTGGTCGAGACATTGGCCATGTTGTTGGCAACGGCCGACTGCCGCTCCAGACTCTGTTTGGCGCCCGACATGGCGGTATAGATGATTCTGTCCATGACCCGCTCCGAAAAGCTTGAGGAAGTATCGCGGCCGGCGTTTGGGTGTAACCGAAGGCCTGCTCTTTGTGACGCCTAGTAAACACGCAAAGGCATCTTCTCAAAGGCACAAGAAAGGCACGAGAAAGGTCGTATTTCGTAGGCTGCAAAACGCAGGGATCAAAAAAACGACCGGCTCTGAGCCGGTCGTTTTCACTGCATATCGAGATTTAGCGCAGGCTGACCATGGTCTGAAGAATCTGGTCCTGCGTCTTGATGGTCTGCGAGTTGGCCTGATAGTTGCGCTGCGCCACGATCATGGTGACAAGCTCGGCCGCCAGATCAACGTTGGAGTTCTCAAGCGTGCCCGACAGCAGTGACCCCAGCTGACCGGTACCGGCACTGCCCAGCAGCTCCTGGCCAGAGTTGGTGGTCGCCAGCCAGGCGTTGTTGCCATCCGGCTTGAGGCCCTGCTCGTTGGTGAAGCTGGCCAGCGCAACGCGACCCAGCGCGCGACTCTGGTTGTTGGAGTAGTTGCCCATAACGTTGCCGTTATCGGCAATCGATATGCCGGTCAGGCTGCCGGCGGCGTAGCCGTTCTGGGTGGCGGCCTTGACGTTAAAGTCGCCACTGTTCTGGGTCACGCCGGCCAGGTCGATATTGGCGGCAATATTGGCTGCGCCATTGCCCGGATTGATGGCAAGCGCCAGATTGGTGTTACCGGTCAGATTGCCGTTGACATCGAATTCAAGATCCAGCGAGCCAACATCGTTGCCACCGCTGCGCGCGTTCATGGTCCACTCGTTGCTGCCGGTTTTGACAAAGTACATGCTGACCTGCTGCGCGTTGCCCTGCGAGTCATAGGTCGTCAGCGGCGCCTGCCAGTTGTAGGTTTTGGGATCGCTGGCGTCGAAGTTGGCGTTATCCTTGGCTGTGTCGTTCGACGGCAGGTTAAAGGTCATGCTGCCGGTGGTGGTGGCGCTGGCATCGATATCGCCCTGGGGCACCTGCAGCGCGACTGGCTGGGCACCGGCCAGCACCACCGGGTTGGCAGAGGTCGGATCATCGACCGGATAGCCCGTCAGCCTGCCGCCGGTGTTGTTGACCAGAAAGCCGTTGGAATCCATCTGAAACTGACCGTTGCGCGAATAGGTGGTCTGCTGACCGTCGGTCAGGCGGAAGAAACCGCCACCGTCGATGGCCAGGTCAAGTTCACGGTCGGTCGTTTCCAGCGCGCCCTGCGAAAACCCCTGGGTAATGGCAGACACCTGCACCCCCAGACCTGCCTTGGCGCCGGCATAAAGATCGGCAAACTCGGTACGGCTTTTCTTGAAGCCGACGGTCTGCGAGTTGGCAATGTTGTGGCCGATGGTATCCAGCTGACTGGAAGCTGCATTCAGACCACTAACGCCCTGTGTAAAAGCCATGGTTCATCCTCTGATTAAAAGTCGTCTCACCGGCCGGGGCCGGATGGATCATCAGGACGCGCAACACCGCGCCCGGTGGTGCGTTACAGAATCTGTTTGACGTCGTTGAAGGCGACGCTGCCCATGTTGGGTCCCAGATCCAGCTTCGTAGCGTTATTCGCTGTCATCACGCCACTGACATAGCCGTACTGAAGGGCCCGTGAGGCCACTGCCCGCCCGCTGCCGTCAGTGGCCGCAATGCTGACCTGATAGGTAGTGCCATCCTCGACACGGGTATTGCTGGCGTCGGTGCCATCCCAGTTAAAGGACTGAACGCCAGCTGACATGGGCCCGCTTTTGGTCAAATCGTATTGATTGATGATGCGCCCCGAACCATCGGTAATGGTGGCCGTGACCTTGGCGGCATCATCATCCAGTTCGATACCAAACGGCAGTACAGTGTTGTTGTCCACGTGAATCTTGTTGCCTTCTACCAGTACGCCACGCCCCACCATCGCGCCTGCCTGCAGCTTCTGGGAGGCATCAATCTGACCGGTGATGCTGGACAGCGTGTTGTTAAGCTTGTCGATACCGCTGACCGTATTGATCTGCGCAATCTGTGAGGTGAACTCCGAGTTCTCCATCGGATTGAGCGGGTCCTGGTTTTTGAGCTGGGCGACCAGCAGGCTCATGAATTCTTCGCCCAGATCACTGGCGCTGGTGGCGCCCATGCCGCTGCCATTTGTGCCGCCGGTGGTACTGGTGCCGTTAACACGGCTCACCAGAGAGTTATCAAATGCCATGCTTCACTCCTTGATGACCCGATTTACTGACCCAGCGTCAGCGTCTTGAGCATCAGTGTCTTGTTGGTGTTGAGTACTTCGACGTTGGCCTGATAGGAGCGCGCTGCCGAAATCATGTTGACCATTTCAGAGGTGGTATCCACGTTGGGCATGCTGACGTAGCCCTGGTCATCTGCCGCCGGGTTTTTGGGATCATAAAGGCGCCGAAACTCACTCTGATCTTCACTGATACCCGCCACGCGCACGCCACCAATCTGCTGACCGGGCTCGCCGGCCATTTCGAAGGTCAGCTGCCTGGCGCGATAGGGCTGGCCATCCGGGCCCGCCACACTGTCAGCATTGGCCAGGTTGCTGGCAGTCACGTTCATGCGCTGCGACTGCGCCGACAGGGCCGAACCCGAGATGTTGAAAACGTTAAAAAGACTCATTGACTATGCTCCTGTCGGTGATCAGGACTCGCGCTGCATGGCGTTTTTCAGGCCCTGCAATCGACTGGTCAGAAACTGTACGTCGGCCTGGTAATGCACGGCGTTGTCTGCGAAGTTGACGCGCTCCATATCCATGTCGACCGTATTGCCATCCAGGCTTGGCTGCGTCGGGTTGCGATACAGCATGTCAATGCCGCCCACGCTGCCATTGGCCTGTGCCGGGATATGCCGGCTGGAAGTCATGCTCAGTGATAGCCCGCTCTGCCCTTCTGCCCGCCCCTGATTGACGACACGATCCAGTTCGCTTTTGAAGTCAAAGTCGCGTGCCTTGTACCCGGGCGTGTCAGCGTTGGCGATATTGGCTGACAGTACTTCCTGGCGTTCGGCACGCAGGTTAAGAGACTGCTGCATAACGTTGAGTGAGGCATTGAGCCGGTCGATCATGGGAGTCACTCCGTTGCGCCATGAATCATTAAGACAACAAAGGTTACTTTCGCTTACCTTCTGGGATGAGCGCAGCATAGAGAGCCCGCAACCTCCACCATTGAATGAAAAGGCTACTTTTTAGGGGTCATTTCGCACCCTGTTTTTTTTGGCGCTTGTCTAGAATGCCCAGCATCCGGGTAACCGTTTGATGACAACAGGCCATTTCATGTCGCTGCCCTTCACACGCTCACTTCAAAGGCACTGCCGCCGTGGCGCTACCCTTCTGCTGGTAGCGGCAGGGCTCGCCTGTACACCGGCTCAGGCGAGTGAGCAGGTCATTTATGACGTGATCGAAGGATTTTTGCTGGAGCAGACCGCAGGCGAAAACGGGGAAGTCGTCATCGACGTGACCCCGTCACCGGCGGCGGCCATGGCCTGTCAGGCACCCTCTGCCTTTCTACCGGGGCGCGGCGGCAAGGTCTCGGGGCGCACTTCTGTTGGGGTACGCTGTCCGGGCAACTCACCGGAAACGCGCTATTTTCAGGCCTACGTGCATATCAATGGACAGTATCCGGTCGTCAATCGCAACATTATGCCGGGCGATGTCATCGAAGAGAGTGATCTTGACTGGCAGGAAGGGGATCTGACCCGGCTTTCCAGCCGCTTGATTACCGATGCCTCACAACTGGTGGGACAGGTATCGCAGCGTCGTATTGCCGCCGGACAGCCGCTTCAGACAGGTATGGTCAAGGCGCCCGTGCTGATTCAGCGCGGTGCCAGGGTTGCCCTGCTGATAAGGGGCAATGGTTTCATGATCAGTAGCAACGGCCAGGCGTTGAATGACGCAGGCCTTGGTGAAAGTGTTCGGGTTAGAATGCCCTCTGGCAGCGTTATCAATGGTGAGGCAAGTCGCGAAGGACTGGTGGAAGTTCACTAGCCGACAAGGCAGCAACATTACGCACTGATATCCAATCGATACCTTTCGTTACTCAGACAGGTTAAAGAACCTGCCTGTGGTGTCGATAATGGATACAACAGCGCTTGCCTGCGCCCCTTTATCAGCTCACCCGAGTGAGCGCTTCGGAGAGCATGACGATGAAAATTGACAGCAACAACAGTTCGATCAACCGCATTGCCAGCCCGGTATCGGTATCCCGCGTCAATACGCCTGAAACCGCCAAAACCGAGCAGAGTGCCGCAACGCGCTGGGTTCCTTCCAGTGCCCATGATGGCTCACAGGACATTGACACGGTGCGTGTCAACGAACTGCGTCAGGCCATTCGCGACGGCAGCTTTGAGGTTGATACCGGAAAAATTGCCGACGGCCTGATCGCAAGCGCGCAGGAGCTGCTTTCGAACAAGGGCTAGGGCATCCCCTCTGCTTGACCGCCTTTGGAGAACACGTGAATGAACGATTACGCCAATATCCTGAATCAGATCGATGAAGCCCTCGGGCGCTTCATCGATCTACTGGATCGCGAGGCCGCACTGCTGGAAAGCCATCCGGTGGATATTGAAGCCCTGCTGCAGGTTTGTGAGCACAAGGGGTCTTCAATGGTCAGGCTGGACCAGCTCGAGCGTGCGCGCAGTGCGCTGCTCGAAAGCCGCGGTCTCAGCGCGGATCGCGCTACAAGCGATCGCGCCGCCATCAAGCTCGAACTCAACGAGATCTGGCAGCACATCATCGAGCGCACTGAAGCCGCCGCGCAGCGTAATCGTCTCAACGGGTTCGTGATTGGCAGACGTCTGGATTTTCACAGTCGCGCGCTTAACTTCCTGCAAACCGCCGCCGGCATGACCATGTATGGCCCCAACGGCCGCCAGCACAATATCGGCCGTTCCAGTACGCACCTGGTAGGCTGACCAGACCGAGCATCCGATACCAAAAGGCCGCGCCATAGTCATGGCGCGGCCCTTTTATTGTTGCTCTATTTTATTGTGGCTCTATGTACCGCTGTTCCTGCCGATGACACCCGAGCACTGTGTTAACACGCTTCAGGCAGGACATCAACGTCCTGCTCGACCAGCAGCTACCCTGCCATTACTCCTGCGTGCGGTAATTGACAAATACCTGTGCCACACCGCCTCGCACCGGACGTTTGAGCATGCCTTCCCCCGGCAGCACAAAACGCAGCGACAGCGGCGTACTGGCCGGCAGCCCGGCCAGCGCATCGGTACTGCCGTAGGCGAGGTTCAGTGCTACGCACTCTGCCGGCGTACAGAGCCAGGCGGCGGGCGCCGGGCCGCTCGGGGCCAGTTCATAGTGCCATGAAAGCTCGGTCAACTGGCTACCGGCGGGAGCGCTGTCAGCAGGCATCAGCGCCACTCGGTACTCCCACCCCTTCTGTCTCATGTCAGGGATGTTGCCCTGAACCGGTATGGCACCGCCGGCGCTGGCCCCGGCAAACACCATTGGTGAGGCCAGCGCGGCAGTGATCATGAGCCCAGGCAGCAGACGCGTGATCATGCCTGCGACCCGATAATGGCGGTCACGCGAATCTGGCGCTCTTCAGGAATTTCTGCCTGGGAGAGCACCACCAGACGCGGCAGGCGCCGACGCAGAAAGCGTGACAGAAGCGCGCGCACGCCGTGCTGCACCACCAGCACGGCCGGCAGACCACGCTCTTCCTGACGCTGAACGGCCGTTTCTGCCTGTTGAATCAGGGTGTCGGCCAGCCCCGGCTCCAGCGCCCCACCATTGTTGAGCGCCTGCATCAGCATTTTCTCCAGATCGACGTCCAGGCTGATGACCTCGGCAGCCTCCTGTCCCGGGAAGTACTGCTGCGTGATGGCACGGCCCAGCGCCAGTCGTACGGCCGCCGTCAGCTCCATGGCGTCGGTAGTATGGTTGGCGTGATCGGCCAGCGTATCGATAATGGTGCGCATATCGCGGATCGAGACATCTTCCGACAACAGCTGCTGCAGAATGCGGGTCAGCGTCGTCAGAGAAATCAGCTTGGGCACGACCTCCTCGACCAGGCTCGGTGACTCTTTCGCCAGTCGATCCAGCAGCTTCTGGGTTTCACTGCGACCCATCATTTCACTGGCGTGTTCGCCCAGCAGATGGTTAAGGTGCGTTGCCACCACCGTACTGGCATCTACCACGGTAAAGCCCTGCATCTGTGCCTGGTCGCGTTGATTGGCATCTATCCAGGTCGCAGGCAGTCCAAATGCGGGGTCCTTTGTGACGCGGCCTTCAAGGTTGCCCATCGCCTGACCCGGGTCGATGGCCAGATACTGTCCGGGCCATGACTCCCCTTCGCCAATCAATACGCCATTGAGCGCGATGCGATACTGCTGCGGCTGTAGCGACAGGTTATCGCGGATATGGACCACCGGCGGGAGGAACCCCACCTCCTGGGCAAACTTCTTGCGCAGGCTCTTGATGCGCTTCAAGAGCTCGCCGTCCTGGTTTTGATCCACCAGCGGAATCAGGCGATGGCCGACCTCAAGGCCAAGCGGGTCCACCAGCTGCACGTCATCCCAGCTGGCTTCGTGACTGTCGGTGGCGGCTACCTGTGCCGGCTGCGCGTCTTCGACGATGGCCGCTTCCTGCTTTTTCTTGTTCAGATACCAGCCCAGGCCGCCCAGCATGGCGGTGAACATCAAAAATACCAGGTTGGGCATGCCGGGAATGATGCCCAGTAGACCGATAACGCCCGCCGCAAGATAAAGAACCCGAGGATTGGTAAACAGCTGACCCAGCAGCTGCTGGCCGACGTCCTGCTCGGTATTGACGCGTGAGACGGTAACACCGGCCGCGGTCGAGATGATCAGGGCCGGAATCTGACCGACCAGACCATCCCCGATGGTCAAAAGCGTATAGGTATGCGCAGCATCACCCACCGACATCCCGTGCTGGGCAACGCCCACCACCAGCCCGCCCACGATGTTGATGACCATGATCAGAATACCGGCGATGGCATCACCACGCACAAACTTGCTGGCACCATCCATGGAACCGAAAAACTCGGCTTCCTGAGCGATCTCCTTGCGCCGCTCGCGCGCAAACTTTTCATCGATCAGACCAGCGTTAAGATCGGCATCGATGGCCATCTGCTTGCCGGGCATGGCATCCAGGGTAAAGCGGGCCCCGACTTCGGCAATACGCCCGGCACCCTTGGTGATGACCATGAAGTTGATCACCACCAGGATCACGAACACCACCAGACCCACGGCAAAGTTGCCGCCGACCAGAAACTCGGCAAACGCCTCGATAACCTTGCCCGCGGCATCACCGCCGCTGTGTCCTTCCAGCAGAACCACGCGGGTCGAGGCGACGTTCAGCGATAATCGCAGCAGCGTCGAAAACAGCAGCACCGCCGGAAAGGCAGCAAACTCGAGCGGCTTGGTGGTGAACATGCTGACCAGCAGCACCATGATCGACAGCGCGATGTTGAAGGTAAACAGCATGTCGAGCAGAAATGGTGGCAGCGGCAGCACCATCATCGACAGGATCATGAGAATCAGAATCGGGCCGGCCAGAAACTTCAGCTGGCTGCTCTGATTCAGACCACCACGGGAAAGCAGTGCACTCAATGCATTCATGTCAGCGATGACCTGTCACGGTAGATAGATGATTCAGGGCCTGTAATGGGCAATGCAGCGCCCGGGCATCAGTGTTCATTGTTGTCACCGTTATCCGAGGGTGTCGGGGTATAGGCCATCTCTTCAGGGACCTCGATATGGCCAGGCCGCTGCGGGGACTTGCCCCCCTCGCTGCGATAGCGCCGAAGCTGATACACCCAGGCCAGCACTTCAGCGACGGCGGTATACAGTGCCGCGGGAATTTCCCGGCCCAGCTCACCATGGCGATACAGGGAGCGTGCCAGCGCCGGGGCTTCCAGAAAGGGGATACGGTTTTCCTGCCCCAGCTCGCGGATTTTGGCCGCCACGGCATCGGCGCCCTTGGCCACCACCCGGGGCGCGCCCATTTCGTCATCCTTGTAGGCCAGCGCGACGGCAAAGTGGGTCGGGTTAGTGATGATGACATCAGCCTTGGGGACTTCACTCATCATGCGTCGCCGCGCGATCGCCTGCTGCTGCTGGCGAATGCGGCCCTTGACGTGCGGATCCCCTTCGGACTCCTTGTGCTCCTGACGAATATCCTCCCGGCTCATGCGAAGCTTTTTGGTATGGCTCCACAGCTGGTAGGGCACATCAATCAGGATGACGACGATAAAGGCCAGCAGGATCAGGGCACAGCAGAAGACAACCAGCAGCAGCATGTGGCGCATGGCGGACTGAATGCTTTCGCCGGCAAGCCTTAGAAGCTCTCCCTGATGGCTATAGATAAAGCCGGCGGCCACCAGTGCAATCAGCATCGATTTGGCAATGGTCTTGGCCAGCTCCGCCAGCACCTGGCTTGAAAACATGCGCTTGAGCCCGGAGATCGGGTTGAGCTTTTTGACATCGACCTTGATCGATTTGGTCGAAAACAGCCAGCCGCCCAACGCCATGGGCGCCATCAGCGCCACCACACCCATGATGCCCAGAATGGGCGCAAGGGCCAGCAGTGCCTGGCCACCCAGCGCAGAGACGTTGATCATCATCCGCGAAGGGTCGCGTGCCACATCGGCATCAAAGGTCAGTCCATCACTCATGACCTTTGAGAGCACCTCGCCCATCCAGCTCATGCAAAGCGACAGGCCAGCGGCCCCGACGGCCAGCATCAAAAAGGTGGTCAATTCACGTGAACGGGCAACCTGACCGTCTTCACGGGCCTTTTCAAGACGCCGCGCCGTGGGCTCTTCGGTTTTTTCTGCGTCGCTGTCGCCTGACATTTCGACCCCATGGAATCCTGTAGAGCATCGTGCTCACTGGGCGACATTGTGCGAGGAAGGAGGGAAAAACAATCGCTCGAATAGCCCTCCCGAGGGAGAGCTATTCGAAACATAAGCAGGAAATACGGTTTAAAACCCGAGACTGTCGAGCAGATCATCGACCTGTGACTGGTCGGTCACGACATCCGTGCGCCCTTCCGTCTTGATCTGCGGTCCATTGAGCAGGCCTTCCGACGTCGTCTTGCTGCTGCTCTCCTTGGCACGCTCACGCATGGTGTCTGATGGCATGTTGTCAATCAGCACCTGCAGAAGCTCGCGCTCGATCTCGCGGATGACCTCCATCATCTTCTTGATGACCTGGCCGGTCAGATCCTGAAAGTCCTGGGCCATCATGACTTCCATCAGCTGGCTCTGGGTCGCGCGGGTCTGTTCCGGCACCCACTCAAGATAGGCCCGGGTGTCCCCGACCAGATCACGCGCCTCCCCTTGCTCGAGCGGCTTGTCGAACCACTGGTCCCAGCGACCGGCCAGTTCAGCCGACTGTTTTTCAATATTGTCCTGGATCGGCTGGGCAATCTCGATGGCATTGAGCGAGCGTTCGGCGGCCTGCTCGGTCATGGTCGCGATATAGCTCAGACGATCACGGGAGTCGGGGATGGCCTGGGCGGCCTTCTCGACTTCCTTGTCCAGGCCGAGCTCTCGCATGTTGTCACGCAACGCACGCGTCAGATTACCGATTCTGGCGATAAGATCCGCCGGGATCGCATCATCTGCGTTCTGCGGTTTGGCATTGGCTGTCATGTCATAAACTCCCGATGGCTATCCGCAGACCTATTTATCGAGCTTTTCGAAGATCTTGTTCAGCTTTTCTTCGAGCGTTGCGGCGGTAAAGGGTTTGACCACGTAACCATTGGCGCCGGCCTGCGCCGCGGCAATGATATTTTCCTTTTTGGCTTCTGCCGTCACCATCAGCACCGGAAGATGCTTGAGGGCGTCATCGGCGCGAATCTGCTTGAGCATTTCCAGACCGTCCAGGTTGGGCATGTTCCAGTCAGAAACCACAAAACCGAAGCTGTCACTGCGAAGCTTTGCCAGACCATCGACGCCGTCTTCGGCTTCATCAACGTTGTTAAAGCCAAGCTCCTTGAGGAGGTTACGCACGATACGACGCATGGTGGGAAAGTCGTCCACCACCAGGATGTGAATGTTCTTGTCAGCCATGTCTGCCATTTCCTTTTCAAATAAGTGCGCTTGCGCGCGAGTCAACGATTCAGTGGTGCCGCGCTAGACGCGCAGCGCCTGACGATTGCTGCCACCCAGCTGTGCCAGCGCTCGTTCGCACATGCTGGTGATGGAGACGACCTCGCATGCGGCTCCCAGCGCAATGGCTTCACGCGGCATGCCAAAGACCACACAACTGGCCTCGTCCTGCGCCAGTGTCCAGGCACCGGCCTGACGCATCTTCAAAAGTCCCTGAGCGCCATCCTTGCCCATACCGGTCAACAGCACGCCGATGGCATTCTTGCCTGCGTTGGTGGCGGCTGATTCAAACAGCGCATCAACGGAAGGCCGGTGGCGGTTGATGGGGGCCTCATGGTCCAGTGAAATCACATAGTTGGCGCCGCTGCGGGCCAGACGCAGATGCGCCTCGCCACCGGGCGCCAGATAGGCATGCCCGGGCAGCACACGTTCGCCATGCACGGCTTCACGCACGCTGATGCGACAAAGGCTGTCCAGCCGCGCGGCAAAGGATTTGGTAAAGCCGGCCGGCATGTGCTGCGTAATCAGTATTGCCGGGCTGTCCGAAGGCAGCGGCATCAAAAACTCCCTGATGGCTTCGGTACCGCCCGTCGAGGCGCCGACAATCAGCAGCTTCTCGCTGGAGTACATCGGTGCGCGCAGTGCTGCCGGCGCCGGCGTCGACGAAGTCTGCGCCACCTTGAGCTTTGCTCTGGAGGCCGCCCGGATCTTGTCGGTGATGGCATGGGCGTATTCGGCCATGCCTTCACGAATGCCAAGCTGGGGCTTGGTCACGAAATCCACGGCCCCCAGTTCCAGCGCTCGCATGGTGATTTCCGAGCCGCGCTCTGTCAGGGAGGAGACCATGACCACCGGCATGGGGCGCAGACGCATGAGCCTTTCCAGAAAATCCAGGCCATCCATGCGCGGCATTTCGACATCCAGTGTCAGCACATCGGGATTGGTCCGCTTGATCAGATCACGAGCCACCAACGGATCGGGGGCCGTCGCGACCACCTCCATGTCCGGTTCCTGATTGATGATTTCGCTGATCAGGCTGCGAATCAGTGCCGAGTCGTCAACACACAATACCTTGATCTTGCTCACCGTCCTGCTCCTTTCATGCCTGCCGCCGCGACCAGCGGATGGACAGCTTCTTCGACCAGCGCCTCGATCAGCGTCTTTTCGCGACTGCAGACCGTGGCACTACCGTTGAGACGCCTGACCCGTACCTGACCGGTCCCCGGCAGATAGTGCACGCGACGCGCATGGCTACCGTTAAGGTCCTGCGCGAGCACACGAATGTTTTCGCGATCAAGCCATGCCATGACAAACTCGGCATTGGCAAAACCAATACGCGATGCCATGCCGGCGATGACCATACCGCCCCCGAACACCTTGGCTTCCAGCCTGTCCCGCCGTCCGCCCAGTCGGCATATCTCCTCGACCAGCGTGCTCATGGCGTGCTCGCCATAGCGCAGACGCGGTCCGCTGGTATCGTGGCTGCCATCGCCGGGCAGCATGTAGTGATTCATGCCGCCCACCCCTGCGACGCTGTCGCGAATGCACGCGGACACACAGGACCCCAGCACCGTCGACAGCACCATGGGGGATGAGGCCACGTAATACTCGCTTGGCAGCAGCTTGACCGCGTCAAGGCTGTCATCGCGATCAAAATAAAAGTGGTTGGCCAGTCCCTCCTGCTCCCGGACCTTCATGAGCGCGAGCCCGGGCCGGAAGCCAGCCCATAGACGGTATGGCCCTGCAGCCGGAAGGCATCGGTCAGATAGGTAAAGTTTTCGGAATGCCCCGCAAACAGCAGCCCGTTGGGCTTGAGCAGCGGTGCAAACCGCTCCAGAATCCGCTTCTGGGTGGGCTTGTCGAAATAGATCATGATGTTGCGACAAAAGATCACATCAAACGGGCCTTCCACGTTCCACCGTGCTTCCAGCAGATTCAGCTGTCGATATTCCACCATGGCTGCCAGCGCCGGATTCACGCGGGCGACGCCGGATTTGGCCCCTACCCCGCGCATGAAAAACCGCTTGCGCTGCTCCATCGACAGCTTCTCGATTTGAGCGATCGGGTAGATACCGGCCGCCGCCGTGGCAAGCGCCTTGGTATCAATATCGGTGGCCACGATTTTGGCGTTCTGGGCCCTGGAACCAAGCGCCTCGGTCAGCGTCATGGCCAGTGACCACGGTTCTTCACCGGTCGATGCCGCGCAACACCACACCTTGACGCTGCCACTCTGGGCACGGACATGATCGGCCAGAATCGGAAAATGGTGCGCCTCGCGGAAAAACGACGTCAGGTTGGTCGTCAGTGCATTAACGAAGTGCTCCCACTCCGAGGAGTCGACATGTCCATCCAGCAGATCCAGATACGCCTTGAACTGATTGAGCCCCAGCGTGCGCAGGCGACGTGCCAGACGGCTATACACCATCTCCTTTTTGTGTAATGCCAGTGCGATACCTGCACGCTCATGGATCAGGCGCCTTACACGCTCGAAATCCTCATGCGTCAGTTTTAAATCGCGGCTTTCAGCGACTTCTGTCACGTCTTTTACTCCGCATCACCTGAAGGTGATTAAAAGGTTGTCCAGTCCTCATCTGCCGTTGCAGATGCTTGCTCATCACGCTGGCGAGTCACCGACGCTTGGGCAGGGACAGAGGAGCCGGTCCGGGCAGATTCGATATGTGACGACGCTGGTGCGTGTCTGCTCGATTCCCTGTCGCTCGGCTGCTTCCTGCGCTGTGTTGCCAAAGCAGCCCCGTCTGAAGCTATTATCGGCCTCCGGGCGCTTTCCTTGATCCTGAAAAGACTGACAATTTCATTGAGGTGATCGGCGTTTTGCCGCATCGATTCAGACGCGGCCGAAGACTGCTCCACCATGGCGGCATTCTGCTGAGTCATTTCATCCATGCGATGGATCGCCTGACCGATCTGTTCGATACCGTTTTTCTGCTCATCGGTAGCCGAGGAGATCTCCTGCATCAGAGCGCTGACCCGATGTACCCCGCCGACGATATCGGTCATGGTGGACTGGGCGCGTGCGACCAGCTCACTGCCGGCACTGACTTCCACCGAAGACTCGTCGATCAGCTCTCGGATCTCGCGCGCAGCCTGCGCACTGCGACTGGCAAGGGAACGTACTTCGTTGGCGACCACGGCAAACCCCTTGCCCTGATCCCCGGCACGCGCCGCCTCGACTGAGGCATTGAGCGCCAGAATATTGGTCTGAAAGGCAATGCTGTCGATGACGCCCACGATATCGGAGATGCGTGCCGAGGCCTGCGTGATGCCCTCCATGCGGGCCACGACATCGCCCATCTCGTTGCGGCCGCGCTCTGCCACGGTCGACGCCTCATGAGCCAGCTTCGAGGCATCCCTGGCATGCCCGGCGTTATGGCCTACCGTGGCGGTTAGCTCTTCCATGCTGCTGGCGGTCTCTTCCAGTGACGCCGCCTGCTCCTCGGTACGTCGAGAGAGATTCTGATTACCGCTGGCAAGCTCGTTGCTGGCCGGGGCAATCACGCCAGCGCTGCTTTTGACGTCACGCACGACGCACAGCACGCACTTGCGCATGGTATCCAGCGCAATCATCAGTTGATCGCGACCATGACTGGTCGCTTCGAGATCGCCACCGGAAATCTGGCGGCAGCACGCCAGCGCCTGCTCAAGCGAGTGCTTCACACGCCGAACCAGCCAGGCACCTGCCACGGCAGAGCCTGTTGCAAGCAGGGCGGCGCCAACCGTGAGTACGCTCATGAGCGTGGGCAGGGCCTGCTGTGTCGAGAGCATCTGATAGTCCGCCATCAGAAGCCCCAGAAGCGCCATTGATGACACGGCGCTGGTCATCCCGGCCCAGCCAGCCTTGCGCGCGGGCGTCAAACGGCCAAGGCGGTTTATCCAGCCCCGCGGGCCGATCGGCGTAATGACACCCTGCACCAGGGTCCAGCTCTTGCCCCGCCCCTCATTGATTTGTCGATATACCTGTTCAGCGTGGGCAATGGCCGCATCATCAGCCTTGACCCTGACCGAGGCATACCCCTTGATCTGGCCCTGCTCGACCATGGGCATGACGGTTGCCCTGACCCAGTAATAGCCGCCATCCTTGCGACGATTCTTGACCATGCCAATCCAGGTGCCGCCATCCCGCAGGGTCTGCCACAGGTTGGCAAAGGCGATCGGCGGCATATCCGGATGACGCACCAGATTATGCGGCGCGCCGATCAGCTCATGACGCTCAAAACCGCTGACATCGATAAACGCCGGGTTGGCATAAATAATGTTGCCGTCCAGATCGGTCTGTGAGATCAAAAACTGCTGCTCATCAAGAACATGATGTTTGTCATTGATCGGTTGGTTGTTGCGCAAGGATAGATCTCCTGCAGTAGCCTCTGTAACCGGCAGATGCCAGCGTGTCTGCGCATATCAAACTATATTTTGAATAAAACAAACCAAGGATTAGCGCGTCTTAAACTACGTTATTTATGCCGAGACATTTTTAGATCAGATACAAAAAAGCGCCGGCAAATGCCGGCGCTTTTCGCTTTCAAAGTTACAGATTAAAAATCAAGCAGCCTTGTCGATCAGGGCCATTTCTTCACTGGTCATCAGCTTTTCGATATCGACCAGGATCAGCATGCGATCATCCAGACTACCCAGTCCCATCAGGTAGTGCGTGGAAAGTGTCGAACCAAATTCCGGTGCCGGCTTGATCTGCTCGCCGGTCAGCGCCAGAACATCGGAGACACCATCCACCACCACGCCCACGACGCGATGACCAATGTTGAGCACGATCACGACGGTTTGCGCCGTGTAGTCGGCATTGCCCAGGGCAAACTTCAGACGCAGGTCAACGATGGGGACAATAACGCCACGCAGGTTGGTCACGCCCTTGATAAAGGAAGGTGCGTTGGCAATGCGTGTCACCCCTTCATAGCCGCGAATTTCCTGCACACTCAGGATATCGATGCCGTACTCTTCCGCGCCCAGTCGAAAGACCAGAAACTCGTGACCTTCCCCTTCCAGCTGTACCTTGTCGATAGCAGAAGCTTCCATTGTCTCAACTCCCAGATGCCCGACCCAGCGGGCAGAATTAAAAATGGCTGTGCGTTATGCAACTGAATCAGTGCAGCGCGGCAGCACTACGATGATGACCTGCGTGACTGCCTTCACGATCCTGAGGCGCACGTGACAGTGCCGGAATGTCCAGAATCAATGCCACGCTGCCATCGCCCAGGATGGTGGCGGCAGAGATGCCGGGGACACGGCGATAATTGGTTTCCAGGTTCTTGACCACGACCTGGTGCTGCCCGATCAGTTGATCAACCTGTAGAGCAAAACTGCGCCCTTCGCTTTGCACGATCATGACGATCCCTTTGGTGACATCCTGCTGGGCATCGGGAATATCGAACACACGATACAACTCGACCAGGGGCAGGTATTCCCCGCGAACATGCAGTACGCGGTCGCTACCGGTCACGGTACTGATATCTTCGGGACTGACCTGCATGGATTCCTTGATGGCGCCCAGCGGCAGGATATAAACCTCTTCCCCCACGCGTACCGACATGCCATCGAGGATGGCAAGCGTCAGTGGCAGCACGATTCGCGTCGTGGTGCCCTGCCCGGGACGGGAGAGGATGTCCACGTGACCGCCCATCTGCGCGATATTACGCTTGACCACATCCATGCCGACCCCGCGCCCTGAAAGGTCAGTGACCTGCTCGGCCGTTGAAAAGCCCGGCGCAAAGATCAGCTGCCAGACATCGTCATCGCTCATGGCATCCGATACCGCCAGACCACTTTCGCGTGCCTTGTTCAATATACGGTCCCGGTTCAGACCAGCACCGTCATCACTGATCTCAATCAGAATGTTGCCACCCTGGTGGCTGGCGGACAGGGTCAGCCGACCCGCAGCCGGCTTGCCAGCGGCCAGGCGCCGATCGGGTGTTTCGATGCCGTGGTCCAGACTGTTGCGCACCAGGTGCGTCAGCGGGTCAACAATGCGCTCGATCAGGCCCTTGTCGAGTTCGGTGGACTTACCCACTGTCTCGAGTTCGACCTGCTTGCCAAGCTTGCCGGCCAGATCGCGCACCAGCCGCGGAAAACGGTTAAAGACCACATCCATGGGCATCATTCGAATCGACATGACCGCTTCCTGCAGATCGCGGGCATTGCGCTGCAGCTGATTCATGCCACTGAGCAGGCTGCCATGGGTCACCGGATCAAAATCGGCAGTTCCCTGCTCCAGCATGGACTGGGTAATCACCAGCTCACCGACCAGGTTGATGATCTGGTCAATCTTTTCGATCGATACACGCAGGGAGGCATTTTCACTGCTGGCGGCGGCGCTTGCGGCCTTTTTGGCGGCAGGCGCAGCGGCTTTGGCCGGCTCTGCCGGCACAGCAGCGGCATCCACTGCCGGCGGCGGGGTAGCATCATCCTTTTCAGGTGCTTCCTGCTCCACCTCTTCAGCCGCCGGGGCTACCACGGCACTTTCGGTCAGCGTTGCCGCGGCACTTTCAGACGGCGCTGACGCGGCACTTTCAAAGGTAATCTGATCGTCGTCGACCACAAAACAGAGCACGGCACGGATATCATCCTCACCCGTGGCGGTTTCAAGCTGCACGGTCAACACGTCATTGGCGTGCTGCTGATCCAGAACGGTTCCGAACAGCGCCAGCTCTTCGGCCAGGCTGGTGGCATTGTCCGCCGCCACACCGGCAATTCTGATCACCATTGCACCGCCTTTGGCGGGGCTGGCAGCGGACACCGGCGCTGCCGTATCGGCGACGCCAGCGCCCTGGCCCTTCTCTTCGGCCAGTGCCTTCAGTGTGTTGCAGATACGCTCGTAGGTGGCGCTGTCCGGCTCGGTCTGTTGACGATAGGCGTTGAGCTGATCGCTGAGCATATCCTTGGTTTCCAGAAATATGTCGATGATGGTCGGGTCAAGGGTCAGTTCATGATGACGCGCCTTGTCGAGCAGATTCTCGAACAGGTGCGTGGTCTCCTGTAGTACGGTAAAGCCGAACGTACCCGCACCGCCCTTGATGGAATGTGCAGCTCGAAAGATGGCGTTGAGCTGTTCGCTGTCAGGATCACTGGGATCGATCTGCAACAGCTGCTGCTCCATATCGCTGAGCAGTTCCTCGGCCTCTTCGAAAAATGTCTGATAAAACTCGGTAATGTCGATGCTCACGCCTGATGCCCTGCCCTGCTTCTGGATTCGGTCCAACGCTCGACTCGAGCGTGCGCGAAACTGCTGTCAAAACCTGCTGTCATGGTGCTCATGACTGTGTCGTCTGCTCTGACGCCCCCGGGACTTCCGAGGCGTTTTCGCTCCGGGTCAGATCCTCGATTGAAAGCGGGCGCTTCTCACCATCAATGACGGCCGGCGCGCCTGGTGCCATGTTTTCCTGTTCCATCATCTTCTGGGCACGGCTGTTGAGCACCAGAATGCTGATCCGACGATTGAGTGCATTGTCTTCTTCGCCGGGCATGTTCATGGTGTCCGCCATGCCAATGACCCGCAGCAGTTTCTCGGGCTCAAGCCCGCCTGCCACCAGCTCACGTCGTGATGCATTGGCCCGATCCGTTGAAAGCTCCCAGTTGCTGTATCCCCTGAGGCCGGCAGCAAACGGAAGATCGTCCGTATGCCCTGACAGGGTCAGCTTGTTGGGCAGTTCATTAAGCAGCGGTGCAATGGCCGTTAGTATGTTGTGCATGTGAGGCGCCACCCGTGCGCTGCCTATCTCAAACATCGGTCGGCGCTGACTGTCCACGATCTGAATTCGAAGCCCTTCGGGGGTAAGATCCAGACGCATCTGCGAGCGCAGATCCCGCAGTGCCGGGTCTTCCTGCATCAGCGCTTCAAGGCGTGCCTTGAGCCTGCTGAGCGCCGACATGTCGGCTGCCATGCTACTGTTTTGCTCGATGGTGATTCGAGAGCGCTCACCCTCACTGTGCATGACATCATCGCCGCCACCAGGGATGGCACTGTTACTGGCCGAATTACGATCCCCACCGGCCAGCGCCACCTTCAAGGGCGTGCGAAAATATTCACTGATCTGTTCAAATTCGGCTTTCGATGTTCCGGCCAGCAGCCACATGACCAGAAAGAAGGCCATCATGGCCGTCATGAAGTCGGCGTAGGCAATCTTCCAGCTGCCGTGCGAGCCGTGATGGCTGGCTGCTTTCTTGCGACGTACGACAATGGGACGGCGATGCTGGCTCATGATTTATCCCTGCCCATTGCCGCTGGGCTGTGAACGCACGCTGCGCACATGCTCTTCCAGTTCGTTGAAGCTGGGACGTTCCGTTGAATAGAGTACCTTGCGGCCAAATTCGACAGCGATTGGCGGTGCATAGCCATTCAGGTTGGCCAAAAGCGTGACCTTGATGCACTGCAGCATCTTCTCGACTTCACCGATCTGGTGCCTGATGTGTGTGGCAAGCGGTGTGACAAAACCATATGCCAGCAGTATGCCCAGAAATGTCCCTACCAGTGCCGCCGCGATCAGAGGGCCCACTTCTTCCGGCGTCAGCCCTTCGGCACCCAGTGCGTGCACTACCCCCATGACCGCAGCCACGATACCGAAGGCCGGCAAACCATCGCCCACCCCTGCAATGGCGTTGACGGGAATTTCGGCTTCATGCTGGAAGGTTTCAATTTCATGATCCATCAGCGCTTCGATTTCAAAGGCATCCATATTGCCGCTGATCATCAGGCGCAGATAATCGGTTAGAAACTCCATCAGCAATGGGTCTGCCATCAGCTTCGGGTAGCGGGTAAACAAGGGGCTTTCTGCGGGAGTTTCCACATCACGCTCGAGTGCCATCATGCCTTCCTGACGCCCCTTGGCCAGCAGCAGGTACAAAAGCGCCATGAGCTCCATGAAAAGCACCTTGTTGTACTTGACGCTTCCCTTGAGCTTGGGAACGACCCGCATCGTGGCCTTGATGGCCTTGCCGTTGTTACTGGCAATGAAGGCACCCACGGCAGCGCCACAGATAATAACGATTTCGGCTGGCTGGAATAATACTGCCAGATGCCCCCCCACCATCATGTACCCCCCGATTACCGAGGCAATAACAGCAACGTATCCAAATAATATAAGCACGGTAATTCCTCAGTATTCAGGATCTGGAGATAACATCGGCCAAAAGTGGCCTGGCTTGAGAGGCCATCTCATCAGATTCATCAGGGCAAAAGAGGTATGGCTTCTGCAACACTGCTGTTTCGTCCTGCAGGATAATGTCCGCAAGATTAACGCCTTTCATTGACGATCAAAGGCAGGACTAGCCTCAGAAAAAGTGGTCATTTTTCTTGTTTGAAAGCAGATGCAACAGCGTTACGCAGACAATAAAAAGCCCCGGAAGCATGGGCTCCGGGGCAAGGGGAATTATGGCAACGATGGGGGGTTAAATCAGAACGGTATAGAGCCTTGATCAGTATTGCGTACCGCTTTCCTGCGAACCGCTTTCCTTTCGGATGCGTTCCCTTTCAGCAGCGCGCCGGGTTTTGCCCGCACGTGAGGGTGGCTGGCAGATACCACAGACAAAATCCCGATCAAGGCTGTGGGCATGATTGACAAACCTGCCGCTGCATGAGGTACATGAGGAAAGCTGCATCATGTCGCTTTCAAAAAAGCGCACCAGTGTCCATGCACGGGTCAAACCCAGCACGGCTTCACCATCTTCAAGCATGGAAATCTGCTCATAGTAAAGCCGGTAGGCCTTGATAATGGCTTCCATGCGGTCGCAGCGGCTCTGTTCGCGCAGGGACAGATAAATATTGTAAAAAAGCGACGAATGAATGTTGGGAAGCCAGGTAATGAACCAGTCTGTCGAGAAGGGCAGCATTCCTTTCGGGGGGGAAACGCCACGCACCTCCTTGTAAAGACGGATCAATCGTCCACGAGACAGATCCGTTTCGGTTTCAAGCACCTGAAGCCTGGCCCCCAGCTCGATCAGTTCAATCGCCAGCTGGATATCACGCACTTCATTGATGACGCTTTTATCAGCCATGGTGATGCCCCTTTTTCAGCACCACCTCCTCCTCGTCATCATGCATGCTACCTGCCAGCAAAATGGCAGCATGTGTACGCTTGAGGTCATCCTCACGCTGCTGCGTGGTCAGCGAAGAAAGCTGTGAAGGATCCACCAGAGCAAAATGGCACAGCAGCTGATTGGAGTTGGCAAGCTTTGCAAGCTGGGATATGGGTAACGATGCCAGGGTATCAGCCATCTGCTCATTCAGTTTCAGCCTGAACATCGCAGAAGAGCGGTCTTCGTTTAACAGGCGCTGTACCAAAAGCAGATAAGACAGATTGACGTTGCGAATATCGTCCAGCAGATGGCTCGTGGTCATCATGTTCCCTTCCCCTCGTCTTGAAAATTTATCCCGTGTCACGACAGGTGCAGCGGCGATTGTTCACGCTCTTGACCGGTGTGTCGCAACAGGTTCATTGCCAGGCCAGGCGACATTTGGTCAGTTAAATGTAACGCCTCGTTACTTTTTGCAATATTGCCACATCATACTTTCCTATCACAACCATTTTTTTGTCTAGTACAAAAACAATGTTTCCTTATTCATTGTCTTAAGACAATAACAGAGAATTTAATCAATAAAATCAACGTTAGACGAAAAGGGCGTAAAAAGTGCCCCAATTCGTCGATTTGGGAAAGATTTAATGTGCATTTATGTTACATGGATGTTGCGAGGAAGTGTTACAAAACGGAGGCAGCGTCCTGCTCAAGTTCATGTATCCAGCACAGGAGCTCTGCCAGTGCCAGATACAGCTCCTGGGGGATGCGATCATCAAGATCGACGTGTAACAGCAGATTGACCAGCTCTGCAGACTGGTGCACATAAACACCACTTGCCTGTGCCTTTTCCATGATGGCATCGGCCGTTGTGCCATAGCCCTTCGCCACCACGCGAGGCGCATCGTTAATATCATGCGCTATGGCGACGGCGCGCTGGCGCTTCGAGGGCTGATCGTTGGAAGGTGTCATACCGTCTCCTCCCCATGATCATCCTTGTGCCGGGGCGAGAAATGCAGTGCCGTTAATTGAAGGCCTGCGTCTGACAGTCTTTCATCAAGATGTCGTCCCTGAACGGTCATCCACGCAAGATAGGTGCCTTCTACTTTGCCACTGACATTGATGGCCTTGTCCTGCAGACTGATTTCCAGAGCAACATGACCCAGCGCAGGCAGCACCAGATTCAGCTTTGAACGCCAGACACGTGGCGTTTCCTCTGCACTCTCACCGGTGGCCGCCTCTGACTCCTGCTCGATTTCCCATTGCACCGGTACCTGAGGCGTTAGAAGGCCTTCCCAGCGAATAAGTGGGTAAGTCATGAGCTCCAATTGGTGACGCAGAATGCCCTGTAGATCATCCTGCGCTGATGACATACCAGTAGCGCCACCTTCCTGAGACGGGAGACCGCCTCCCGATTGCGTTGTGACACGCTCGTGCAGGGCTACGGCTGATGCACTATAGGCCCTGCCAGTGTCAGCGGTCGTTTGACTGCCGGCCGCAGTCGGCTGAAAAAGCCTGTTTTGCGGTTCCTTGAGCAACTCCTGCTGATCATGCTGACCCACAAGCCATTGACGCAGATGCGACTCATAAAAGAGGCCGCTATGCCTGATCTGCCCGGCAAGCGTCGCCGCAAGAGCGGAAGGCTCAGGTGGGTGCGCAGCAGGTAATAGAACAGCATCGGACCTGACCACTGGCGCCGTGGCCGGGAATTTTTCCAGAATACGGGATATGGCCCTGGCTTCAGCACTAAAATGCGTCGTGGAGGATCTGGATGCTCTATCCGGGGTCCTGTCTTCGGAAGGAAGACCGTTGCCCGAAGTCGTTACTCGCGCAGTAGATGCCTTGTCGGCGGCTTTGGCCCTTGCAGCCGCATCTTCGCTGTGGCGCTCCAGAGTTTCATCCGGAGTATCGGAGGTGCCATGTCGCACTGCCGGTGTATAAGTCACGCCACCCAATGGCAGATCGGGTTGCCTTGAAGCAACCCGATCCAGATCCGCCCGACGCCCAAGAACGTTATGAAGCAAGGTATCCAGCAGTGGCGTAATCGCACTCATGACTACTCCCCCAGCGGGGCTGATGCCGCACTATAGGCACGACTGACCTGCTGTTGTACCCGCCCCTGCCCCATCAGATGACTGAGCTCGGCGAGCCTTTGCTGCAGCAGTGTATGTAGTCGCTGATCGTTTTCCAGAAGCCGCGCCAGAATTTCCTTCTTGTAGGTCTGACGAGTACTATCCAGCGTTATCTGACCATCACGTATCCTCAGGCGATCAATCTCACACAAGTAGTCATGCTCAAGGGCGATAAGCTGTTGCCACTCGCCTGCATCGGCATACCCAAGCATTTTCTGGCTCAGCTCAAGCGCCCGCTCGTAGCCATGAATGATCAGCGCACGTTTTTTTTCCATGTCAGACCTGAGCGGCAGCAGTGGGTTGCTGGGCAGTCGGGCCGATTTCCTTCCAGGCCCCTGCAATATCGCTCAAAAGGCTTTCTACATGCTCAAGCAATGCCTTGTCGTTCGACACATTGACCTTCAAAAGAGAACGCGACATGTATTCATAAAGCGATGACAGACGCTCCGCCAGAGCGCCACCACGCGTCATGTCCAGACTGGCGCGCAACCCGCCATCGATGATGTCGATGGCCTTGGAAATGGCCATGCCCCTGCCGGCGATATCGTTGTGCTCCATGGCCCATTTGGCCTTGAAGATGGCCGCCATGGCACCGTCAAACAGCATGACGATCAGCTGATGGGGCGATGCGCTCATCACGCCCGTCTCCACACCCACCGATGCGTAAGTGCTTGCCCCTCTTTGTGCATACATAATTGGTATCCGCCACTATGAACCGGTTAGTTTTTCGAAGCGCCGTTAAGCGCATCAAACTGCTGAGTAAGGTATGACTGTGTATTGTTGAGCTTGGACATCATCACATCGAGCTGCTGAAACTGCTTCTTGTAGCGCTCTACCGTTGCATCAATGGTGTCCTGCATTCGCAGACTGCGGGCTTCAAGGCTTTTGACAGAACTTTCAAGGCCTGACTTGGCACTGGCCACTGCGCCATTGTTTGTCAGCATCTGGGTAATACTGGTATCAAGCTTGGCGGCGATACCGGTCTTGCCGTCCCCGGCAAATAGCCCTTTCACCCCATCAAGATTGTTGGCCAGAGCGTCATCGAGCGTCTTCTCATCGCTGATCTCAAGCTTGCCGCTCTTGGTCAGATCCTTGCTAAAACTGACACCAGCCTCAAAGAGATAGTTCATGCCCTCGCCGCCCACGGCACTGCTCATGACATTGCGAAGCGTGCTCTGGACAGAACGTACGGTGCTGTTACCTGTCAGCGCAGCGCCCTTGACCTTGTCCCCCTCTGCATCGACCTTGGTCAATGACGTAATCTTGTCAGCCAGAGAGTTATAGGCTTTTACAAAATCCTGCACGGCAGTTTTAACGCTGTCGGTATCCTGACTGACCGTTAGTTTTGTAGAAGCACCTTCCGCGGTCGTCTCGACAAGATTCAGGGTGACGCCCTGAATGGCCTCTTCAACAGTGTTGGAAGCGCTCTTGATGGCCAGGCCATTCACTGTCAGAGACGCATCTGCTGCAGCGACTGTTTCAGTAGCGCCAGAAAAAAGCGCGCTGAGATCACTGTTGTCACTTGAAAGGGACATTTTCGACGCAGCGCCCGTTGTCTCGGAGCTCAACACCAGACGGTAAGGCGTACCGCTGCCATCATTGACAATGGAGGCGGTCACCCCGGCATCGGACTTGTTGATGGCATCGCGAATACCGGCCAGTGATCCATCGGTAATCTCGACATCAGTGGATTTGTCACCCACCTTGACGCTTAGCGTTCCTGTACCGATAGCACTGGTCGTATCAGCACGTCCGGTAGTAGCCAGAGACTGCGCCGTTGCCAGAGAATTGATCTTGATGTCATAGCTGCCTGCTGCTGCCGTACTCCCTGCAGTGGCAGTCAACGCCGAACCGCTGACCTTGGTAGCAAATCCTTCATAAAGCTTGGGACTGTTGAGCTTCTGAGCCGCCGTCTGAAAGCTTTCGAGCGACTGTGTCAATTGACCAAAGCCCGACAGTTTGGCGTTAGTGGAGGAAAGCTTGGAATTGATCGGCGCAAGCTTTTCCTGCTCTGCTGATTTCAAACCTGAAAGCAGTGACGTCAGATCAAGACTGGAACCAACACCCAGTGATTCGATAGCCATTTATAACACTCCGGAATGGGGGAACCCTGGCAGGCAAAGGCGGATTCATTGTTCTCTCAAGGACACTATCGGCCGGGGTCATAAAATATTTAAGTCGATTCATCATTGGCGCCCTTTAAAAACGTGGGAAGGTTCCACTGCTCGGCTAGTCCCGCACCAAGGGCAATAAAATCGGGATTGATCAGTGACTGACGCTGGTTGTATTGGAGCGCCTCTTCTACCTGAAGAGTACGGGTATTCAATTGCAGGACGGCGCCACCGGCTTCTTCAAGGATGATGTGGGCAGCCCCGGTATCCCATTCACAGGTTGAGCCAGGCCTTGGGTAGCAATCAGCGGCGCCCTCCGCGATACGACAGAACTTGAGAGAACTCCCTACGCCCTGCAAATGGTATGGCGGCAGGGCTTTGAGCAAACGCTCAAACTCATCACTGCCATGAGAGCGGCTTCCCACGACGCGCAGTACCTGATCAGGCTTCCATGCCGTGGTGGCGATGGGCTCAGCCGCCTCGCCTGCACGCTGACGCCATGCCCCATTGTCCTTTGCCCCGTACCACATGGTGTTTAAAACGGGCGCTGCGATAACGCCCAGGATCGGCTTTCCTTCATGCACCAGCGCAATATTGACTGTAAATTCGCCGTTTCGGTTAATAAATTCCTTTGTGCCGTCCAGTGGATCAATTAACCAGAAAATCGACCACGACAATCGATTCCGTATTTCATCAGCATCTGATTCTTCAGAAAGCGTCGGCCAGGAAGGTGCCAGGCTGGAAAGACGCTCCACTATCAACCGATGTGCCGCCAGATCAGCCTGGGTCAGGGGGCTACTGTCAGATTTGGCAGTAACCTCTATCGAGTCCTGATAGATGCTCATGATGGCGCCACAGGCGTCCCAAGCAATATTTTTCACGGACTCGAGCAGTTCTGTCATTGATTTACTCCCTTTACCTCATGGCTTGGATACTATACCGCGACTACCGATGGCAGCCGAGCCTGCCAGGTTACTTTGCATGAGTCGAGTAACGCGGGTTTTGGATCACTTATCGAGCTATCAGTGTGAAGAAAATCAAAAACCCCGGTACAGGCTTTTGGCCTATACCGGGGCAATAATGTGTTACAAGCAAGGTTAAGCTTGAAGGAGTAGCCTTCTTATCCGGCCGGCTTTTTCCTCAGAATGCCCTGATATACCGCAGCCAGCAGTTTTTCCGGCATGAGACGTAACGGGGCTCTCTTGAGTATATTCATGCACATGGTGCCCGGCCCGACAAACCCCATATCGAGAAACTTTTTCTGAAGTTTCACATCCTGCTTAAAATAGCCCCATCCTCGGCGTCTTGCCAGCATGCCGTTACCAACACGTGCATTAACCAGAATATCGCTGACATTATCAATATGGCTGCCCTGACACAGCAGGCGCGCCCACAAATAATAATCTTCGATACCCAAAAAATGCTGATAGCCGCCTGCTTTCAGAATGGCCGAGCGACGAAACATGACCGTCATGTGATTAACCGGGCAACGTGATCGTGCAAAACGTGCTACCTGTTCCTTGCCAGTGGGCAGCTCTCGAATGGCGTGAGGTTGTTGAGGATCCTCATTAAATTCGGCAATGGCACCGCCCAGCATGTCCACTTCCGGATGGGCTGCCATATAGTTGACCTGCAGCTCGAAGCGTCCCGGGCAACAGTGATCATCGGTATCCATCCTGGCAACAAGGTCATTACTGCAATGCTCAAGGCCCGTATTGAGCGCCTCACCCAGACCCTTGTTCTGTGCCAGCCTTACGGAAACAATATTCAGTGTGGGGCGGTATTCATCAAGCGCTTCATGCAATTGATCATTGATAGGGCCATCTTCGACGATGACAATTTCATCAGGCTGCACGCTCTGCGCCCTGATGCTTTCGAGGCATTCGCGTAGGAAGCGTGGTGATTCCTTATCATACACGGACATCAGCACTGAAAATTTCATTGCAGCCTTTTCCT
The DNA here is from genome assembly GCF_003385845.1 of Kushneria indalinina DSM 14324. Lineage (GTDB taxonomy): Bacteria > Pseudomonadota > Gammaproteobacteria > Pseudomonadales > Halomonadaceae > Kushneria > Kushneria indalinina. The sequence continues at coordinate 1,106,063 of NZ_QRDJ01000006.1, forward strand.
TGAATATTTAATAAAAACGGTGCTATCGGCCCTTCTGGCAAACAGATATCAGCTGCCTCTCAATCTTTTAATGGCTGCTCAAACATCAGATATCCGGGACTCGACATGCCTTCGAACCACACAAACTACCGTAAATTGTAACGCTGGACATTTACATCATTTGTGCAATAAAGGGTCCCAACAAACGCTCATACATACAACAGGGTTCCTGACGTACTTTATAACTTGTCATCCAAACTGGAAGGCATTGTCATGTCAGCATGTGTGATACAAACTGCACCAATGTTCACCTTTCGCCCTGCCTTATTATCAAAGTTGTTACGCCCGGACATGACATACCCAAGTGCTTGCCCTAAACGTGATGCGCATTATCAGACAGACAAAAAGGCCAGTGTCTGCTTCAGATAAAATACTAGTCATCAACATCAGAAAAGGTTGGCCTATTCTGTTCACGCAAAACTATTGAAGCCTTGATTCAGAAACCACCTGACTCATCAGCACTTGCACATACCAGCGTCAGTTGAGAAATACCTGAGAACGATCAGGATGCTGATAACTTGTCATCAGCATAGCGTGCCTTATAAATCGACTGCCTTTCCCTTCTTTTTCATTACTTCCCTGTACAAGGCCTGATAGTTCTGGCTCATGGCTTCGCCTGTAAATTGGGCCAAGTAACGATTACGAGCACGCTCGGATAATTGCTGCCGATGACCAAGAGCACTGGAGATAGCGCTCTTGAGTGATGCCTGATCGCCAACAGTAAAGAAAGCAGCTTCATTCTCACGCAGAATTTCGCGGAAAACGCCGATATCACTACAAACACAGGGCAAGCCAGCTGCCATGGCCTCGAGCAGAGCCAATCCAAAACCTTCACTGACGCTGGGCATCATGTAAACATCATAATACGGCAGAAAAGCCGAAACGTTGTCCCTGTATCCCGCAAACCAGCACCTGTCTTTTACCCCCGCTTTTTTAGCCTGCGAGACAAGATCCTGCTTGTAAGGACCATCCCCTACAACCACAAGTGCACATTCGGGCATCTGTGAAAGCACACTAACGATCTGATCAACCCCTTTCCTTTTAATAAGATGAGCGTTGGTCCCCAGGACATGGTAGTGCTTGGAAAGCTCCTCCATCCTTGACCTGTCTTCAAAGGAGAGATCATGGATGGATGCCAGCTCTCGAATGCCGTTATGTACAACGCGTAATTTTTCGACTGGCAGACTAAAACGATAATAATTGTAGGCATCCTGAGTCAGCACAGCCAGACCATCCATGTGACGCCAAACTTTCATCCACAAAGGAGTAACAAAAGTTGCCGCCTTTTGACCATAAATGTTTAACAGCTCATCCCTGACGTAATTATGCAGGGTCGAGATAAAGACGCTTTTCCTGTTAAACAAGGAGGCATAGGCTCCCAGAAAATCCGGCCTGATACCATGAGAGTGCACAACATCAAATGGTTTAAGGAGACCGGGGTTACGGAAATCTATTTGCTTTGTCTCACAATTAACCTCCAACGTAGGAGGCCCTCGAAAATAAAAAATAGTTGATTCAACATCTGCGGGCAGATTGTCCACGATGTTTTTGACGACGTTGGCCGGCCCGCTCGGTTTAAGTTCAGTAATAATTTGAGCAATTTTCAATGTCGACTCCGAGACTAACCTGAAAGGCGCGCCGCTGTTATAAGGAAGTTATACGCTGAGCTAAACAGGAAGGTTGGTGCGATACCCGCCATGACAAAAAGCATACGCATCAGGATTTTTTCATTCTGTGATCTAAAGCTGCGATCAAGGTTTGTCGCAAAAATGGGCATGGTCACAATCAGCAGCATCATGCCAATACGCTCAGCCTGAGCTCCTCCCAACGCGGGAATGAAGGCCATAAATGTAAATATGGAATAGACCAGAGTCGTATTGTGTTGCACGAAGCGTTTCAAATTGAAGTTTTCAAGCACAAAGGCAACAGCGGACATCGCTATGAAAACCGCAAGGTAGGCATAGGTTAATGAAATCCCGGTAGACGAAGAAGATTTTCCAAATTCACTATCTCCCAAAGAAGAATAATAAACGCCTGCCAACATTATCAGGTAAAGAAATGCAAAAATGGTTTTATGAAAAAACCTGATCTTAGGAACTACCATACCGTTGGTCACGGCAAAGAGATAGAGCAGCGGCATATAAACAATAGAGGCATTATGTGTAAACAATGCCAGCAAGCCAAAGAAGCCTGCTATTACAAGATTTCTTGCCCCGAAGAAAGCAAATAGCACAAAGACACAGGCGATCAATTGACGATATACGTTTTGGTAGCCCATCAATAGCGGGAAAAACACTATCATGAAAGGAATGACATACATTGGCACTTGGCTACTTAACCGTCTATTACCCATTGCATAAAACAGCAGGGTAAGCCAGATCATATCAATGACCCAAAGCGTTACGACGTCATCCCGTATCCAGCTATACAGGTAGCCTGATCCGAACCAATATACAAACTCTCTTATATAATACGTTGTCGCTGTCGCAAAATCGAAATCGTAAGTAAGATATCTGGCATAGCCTACCATGTCGTAGTCGAAGCCCGAAGTTCGCACGATCCACAAATAATAAGCGGCAACCACATAAGTAATTAAAATTAGCGGCGTTCTTTTATTGACGAAGCAATAAAAAAAAGCGAGGCAACATAACACCAGATACCATGTAAGCTCAGCAGTCATATATCACCCATCAGGATCTTTTTAATCTAGCAATGGCTTTATAAGTGCCAAGCAAATGAGGTAACAAAAAGAATAGACCTATTTTATCAAGTGCATCACCTGCCATCTTGATCGTTTTGAACTTTGGTTTCAAAAGCTCTGGCATGATGCGATTTGAAAAAAAGCGGTAGGCACCATGGTCCTTCAAAAGGGCTGCCAGCACAAAGTGGCGTTTGGCAAAACCACTGATATGATTCGGATCTACAAGATATTTGTTCATGAAAACCTTGCTGGCTTCCATATTCATGGAGCCACTCATGCGTCCATCACGATCGCAATTCAATCGTACCCCTGGAACAGGATCATATCCCCATGATCTGCTGTGCTCGGCGGTATCGATCAGAAACCCCCAGTCCTGATGCTTGTTCAGGCTTTCATTGAACCGAAAGGTTTGCTTACGCTCAGCCAAAAAACTGATAGTGGACGTCCTGATGTCCTTGTCTTCGATAAAGAGGTAGTGGCGAGCATCACGAACGTCAGGCCTTTCAATAAAATCCCTTTCACCATCGAGCGAAACGTTTGTGTAGGCACCAAAACAAAAATCATGCTGTTCTCGATGCATAAAATCCAGGCGCTCGTTGATGTAGCCCGGCTTGAAATGATCATCAGAGTCAAGCAGGAAAATATGGCTGCCCGAGGCGCGCTCAATACCCATATTTCTTGAGACGGCAGCGTTGGATTTTTTTTCCTTTTCTACCAGAAAGGTATTGGGTGAATCGCTCACAATCGATAACAGCTTTTCAATGTCATCAGAACAATCGTCTACCAAAATCACTTCATAATCATGATCACGGGCGGATTGATGAACACTTTCGAGCGTATCCTTGATAAAACTACTGCTTCGATAAGTAGGAATAACTACTGAAATTTTCATTATCTAAACCTGGTTATCCTGCAATCAACTTCATTTTTCTTAAAGGCTTTTGCAATATTCTGGCGAAAAAAATCGCGGATTCATTTTTTAGCATAACTCCCAACGCCATCGTTATAACTAATTGAGAAACGCCGAAAAGGGCCAGATCGCAAAGGCTGGAAAGCGTTTTATTCGTCATAAACCCGAACGGTGATGGCATCCAATATACGATAGAGAACATGCCAGCCAGCAAAATAGCGGAAAGCAACGCTGTTGAAGGCATCCCTTTTAAAAGAACTTCCATTCTGAAATTTTCATTTTTGACATGTAATAACCAGAAGCATTGTATAAAGTTGAGAATACTGGCCATGGACAGCAGAAAAGCAACCAGATAAAGATTATTTAGGTAAACACCGGTGGCAATGGCCAGCACGCTTGTAATAGAAGAAAAGACGCCACAATAAAAAAGGGATTTTGTCTGGCCAAGGGTTTGCCATATTCCACCAGTAGTGGCCAGCACAATCTGAAAAACCAGAAACGGTGTCAGACACTCCAATATTACAGCGGAACGTTCCCACCCCGGGCCATAAAGTACATATATAATCTTGTCTGCAAACAGAAAAATATAGATGGCAACAAAAAAACCCAGAAAAAAGATCTTGTTAACCAGTCCATTGTAACTTTCCGCCACTTCTTTTTGACCGAACGTGCTATATACCGGTTGAAGCGCTGCTGTTGCGATGCCTGCTATATTCTGAATAGGTAGCATCATTAGGCGATAAGCCATATCATAAAGCCCCACCGCCGCTTCACCGATAAACTTTGAAATAAGGATCTTGTCAGAGTTTCTGGAAAAATAATTCAAAAAATTAAACATGAATTGGTAGGTAGAAAACCCCAACACCGTCTTGAATCCCGTTAGCGCTATTCTGCCTATTAAATTGCGCCATCCGGCATAAACACATACCAGAACAAACCGCATGCCTGTATGAATAATGGACTTCCACACCAGGGCATATACTCCATACCCACGGTACGCCATGACGCAGGCAATGGCGCCTGATGTCAAAGCGCTGATCAATGTAATAATGGCTACGGCGCTAAATCTTTTTTCCCGCCTCAACAGAGTTTCAGGCACAATTGAAACTACGGAAAATAAAATCATGGCCCCGATCAGAGGCATAACACCATAGTAAACGTCATTATTAAAGAAATCGACAGCGACAAATGAACCCGCTGAAAATATAAAATACAGCGCAATCCCCAATATGAGACAAATCAGGAAGAGGCCACGTATTTCTTCAGTCGTCAGCTCTTTATGATAAATAATGGCCGGACCAAGTCCCATCTCACCTAAAAGATTAAAGAAAAAAATAATCACCATGACGGTCGCCACAACACCGAATTCACTTGGCGTTAAAAACCGTGCCAGAACCATGGTGACAGCAAACTGTACAATCAGATTCGAGTATTTTTCTATGAAGCCAAAAACGAAACCGGATTTTAGATCTCGGTTCATTGCATCCGTATTACTCATTTGACTTCCTTATGCACCGCGATATAGCTCAAGTATTTTCCCACGATTGCTATCAGTACTAAAATGCGATAATAGATCGTCTACCTGCTCTTTTTTAAGCGGCGGGTGTTCACTTTCAATAATATCTACTACAGCCTGACAAATGCCTTGACTGCTTTTGGCATCGATAATCTGTGTCATCGGTTGATAGGGCGCGGCACAGATGGTGTCAGGCAGACCACCACTATCAGTCACCACTACCGGAAGGCCTACTGATATGGCTTCAAGGACAGCAATTCCGAAACTTTCTTCCTGCCCCGTTTCCTCGTCCTGTACCGAGGACTGAATATAAATATCGCTGGAAGATAACTCTTCAAATATTTTTTCGCGTGGCAAGTCAATTTTGAAATCCACTGCCCCTTCCAGACCGAGGTCAACGGCCTGTTGCCGCAATGCGCTTTCCAGTGGACCAAAACCGATTAATTTAAGCCTGACCTGTTTATACCCGTTTTCATGAAGTCTGGATAATGCATCAATCAGGTAGGCTTGCCCCTTGAACCCTACAAACCGACCAACATTGACTATATAAATATTTTCAGCAGGATCAATTTCTTTTTCTTTAAAGTCCGCCATTGAAATATTTACACAATTGGGCAAGACAATAATTTTTTCACCGGCGATGCCAAATATTTCCTGCAACTTTCTTTTCAGATAATTTGATGGCGCTGTAAAGTAGATATTATCATGCTGCTGACACTTATAAACCTTTTCTACATATTGTGGCTGCCCATACAACTTGTTATTCACCACATCGATACCGTGTGTAGAAATAATGACACGCCCGCGGAATCCACTTTTAATTATATCGTGTATATTTTCAAAAAAGTAATTGAAATGACTATGCACCACATCTGGTTGGATATCATTCACTACCTGCTGCAGCTTTTTTTGCTCGAAAACATGATAATCATTGAGTAACTTTCTACGCCCTCTTTTCAAGATTTTTTCAAAGATATTTCTATGATCAATATCAAAGCTAATCACTTTACTGAAAGGACGTTCAACCTTGTTGATATGCCGATTGGTCACAACATGGTTATCTATCCCTAACTCCTCCATGTCTACGACAAGATCATAGATAAATGTCTCGGATGAGTTAGAGAAATCAGAAACAAGATGAAGCACTTTCATTAAGAGACGTCCTTGTTAACAGTTTCTCTATATCTTTGAAGCTCTTCATCGTCCCCGTGCTGAAAGTAACCGTACCTATCATTGAAGTTGACCGGTTTTACACGCCCGAACCCGAAAGGAAAGACATCATAGCCTTTACCATATTTGAACAACCAGTATTGCAACTTATTAATTAGCTTATTTTTAAAGGTGCTATAATCTCGCTGATAAAAGAGCCTCTCCGGCAACCATTGGGCTACCTTCGTCGAAGCGATAGCAAATTTCATTTCAGGTGTAATGACTTCATCAGTCGCTTTTATTCGGGCATAAGCATTCAAAAAAGCCGGTATTGCAGATTTTTTGATAATCATCATTGATTGTTGCAGTGGCTGAGGCGTATTTCCTCTATCGCCAAACATGAAGTCAGAGGTCATGTTGTCGATCGCATATTCCACAATGCCCTTTCCGAAAAGCAGCGCATCCTGCTCGACGTACACCCAGTACTCTGCATCGCTTGCATAGGTATACGCCAATCCCACGAAAAAACATCTCGTGCAACCGGCATATTTTCCCAAATGGCTTGTAGAATGGCCGCCATTGACATCCATACTAACGAATTCCATACGCTCATCATCAGGCAGCTCAGGAACAGTGGGTGAAGCTGAGTCAACCACAATAATTTTTGTTGGTGATGTGTGTCGGTTTACCGATTCATACCATTCGCGAAAAAAAGCGACGCCTCTTATCTCATTTGAGCCATATTCAACTCTTTTATCGTTCTCGGGTGTCCTTTCACCACACCACCATCCAGAGTTGAGTATATAACTATATTTAGACATGCTTATCCCACACGGTACGAATCGTTTTGCCATACGATAATGCTTATATCGTATGACACGTTATGAATCATTGTTCGAGTCAGGCAAGTCACCTGCCCTAAAATAAAATTCTGAGCATTGGCGATATAACCAATGCTCAGAATGATGACTGCGAACAAATCTTATCTGGCGCCGAAGCCCGTCAGCATTGTTTTTATCGTGCGAATAACGATAAGAACGTCCAACCAGAATGAAAAATTCTTGATGTAGTAGAAGTCATGCTCAAGCTTTTTGGTCATGCCTTCTACCTCAGCAGCATAGCCAAGCTCAACCTGAGCCCAACCGGAAATTCCGGGACGTACTACGTGACGATAGTTAAAAAACGGGACATCACGCTCGTACCACTCTGCCAGGTTGCATGATTCCGGCCTTGGGCCAATCAGACTCATGTCTCCCTTGAGCACATTGAAAAGCTGGGGCAATTCGTCGATGCGGTATTTCCTGATGACCTTGCCCACTCGTGTAATGCGCGGGTCCTCACCTTCAGACGTAAAGCCAAGCCCCTCATGATTCATATACATGCTACGAAACTTGAACAACTTGAATGGGCGGCAATGGAAGCCCATGCGTTGCTGATTAAAGAAGGCCGGGCCCGGATCATCTCTTTTGATGATAATGATGGTTGCCAGCATGATTGGCAACACTACCGGCAACACCAGCAAAACACCAAAAATATCGATCAGGCGCTTGGCAAACTCATAATTCTCGCTGGGCGTCAGGCTGCCATACTTGTTTTCGTACAGATGATCCAGGTGTACCCGACCGGTAATGGATTCATGTATCTGTCGCGCATTGAACACCGGAATACGATGGATCGTGCAGTCGGCAAGAAATTTTTGCCAATTGTCATCCAGATCAGCACGCAGGTCTGCAACAACGCCATCAACGCGCAGCGTTTCAAGATCAGGTTTTTCCAGCCAGCGCCAGTCAACACTTTTGTCATGACAAAATTCGTGTACCCGCCCAAAAGGCACTACAGCCAGCTTACGCGTCCTGTAGCGGGTACTAAGCTGATATCCCAGAGAGCAGTACAGCACTGCAATCACATAAGAAAGAACAATCTGCGTTGTGGCAATATCAAGTTGCAGACTCAGCAAAATCGCTGTCATCACAATGTAAGACATTGTGATAAAAGGAATAATGTATAAAAAAGCCTTGGTTCTAGGGAAGTTAATAAGACGGTGTACGGCTATGATCGCTACCAGGTAAGCCAGAGCCGTACCCAGAAGTGTAATACAACGCTCAGCCTGCCACTCCGCTATTAGACTCCAGTTCCACTGAAACATCGCCGGCAGCAGCACAGCGATAATCAGCCCCAGCGCCTGGTTAAAGCGATAGCTGAGCAGGAGCTTTTCATACCACCGTGAATGACGACGATTCTGTTCCATGAAATTTGTGAACGTTTCCATGTTGCTTTTCTCACTTCCGATACGGCCACTCTGCCTTAAGCAGAGTGGCCACGGGGCGTTCTCTTAATCTTTACGATTTTTTGCCATAGCTGTAATGGTAATTGCCGTAGTTACCACCATAGCGATGAGAAGCCGTTTGCTCTATACCGTTGAGAACGGCCCCCTTGATTTCAACACCACTATGCTCGAATCGACGCCGTGCCTGCTCAATTTCGGCCGGAGGATTCACACCATATCGTGCGAGCAACATATTGGTGCCAGCCTGCTTGCCGATAATTGCAGCATCCGTTACTGCCAGAATGGGCGGTGTATCGATTATAATCAGATCGTAATGCTGATCTGCCCATGCAAGCAGCTCACTAAACCCTGCACTCATCAGCAGCTCAGCCGGGTTCGGCGGCGCAGCACCTCGAGAGATGAAGTCCAGTCCGTCAACACCACCGGAACGCACTACCGCGGAAGCTGTCGTCCTGCGTGCCAGAACATCACTCAAACCGTTCTCAGAGCGTCCCTTGAAGACATGGTGCAGATGACCCATACGCATATCGGCATCGATCACCAGTACTCGCTGGCCCGCCTGAGCGCAGACTACGCCCAGATTGGACACCACGAAACTCTTGCCGGCACCTGGACTGGCACTGCTGATCATGAGACGCGCGTTGGGGGCTTCCATCATGGCAAAGTGCAGGCTGGTTCGCAGACTACGGACAGCCTCAACAGCCTGATCATCCGAATTGCGCAGTGCCAGCACGCCAGTATCTACCGTATTTCTGGCACCTTGTTTATTCCCGATACGCAGGCCGCGATTGTTTCGTACCCTTTTCACCAGGCCACTTTGACTGCTGCTTAGCGGCACAGAGGCATAAACAGGCATACCGATTTGCTCAAGCTGTTCGGGACTTTCAATGCCGCGATTCATGATACGACGTATCAGGACCACGATAATGGCAATCACCAGTCCCAGTACAAAAGCGATGACGGTTACAAGAACCTTGCGCGGGGCTACCGGACTATTCTGCAGCGTTGAATCATCGATGATACGCACGTTGCCTACGGCACCAGCTTTTGCGATGTTCATTTCCTGCATGCGGTTAAGCATCTGAACGTACATTTCCTGATTAACGTTCACATCACGCTGAAGGCGCAGTACTTCCTGCTGTGTTTCAGGCAGGCTGTCGACACGCTTTTGCAGTCTTTCCTTTTCTGCATTGAGCTCCTCACGCTTTTCCAGAAGAGCCTGATACTGAGGATGACTTCTGTTAAAGCGACGAGAAAGGTCTGACTCGTCGAATCTCAGCTGATTAAGCTGATTATCGATGTTAACGATCTGGTTCAATACTGAAGAGGTTTCTTGATCCAGATCCACGGAATCCTGATTGACGCGATAGCTGTTAAGCTTGTTTTCTGCTTCAACAAGGCTTTCACGAACACGTGGCGCCTGCTCATTCAGGAAGTCAAGACTCTTTTGTGCTTCAGCAGACTGTCTTTCGATGTTTTGTGTGATGTAGATATCGGTAATGGCCTTGAGGCTGTCACGGATCTGGTTTCGATCAGTGCCCTGGAGGGTCAGTCTCAGGATACCCGTACCGGAACGGCCGACCTCTTCAACTTCAAAACCACCACGAAGACTATTGATAGCTGACAGACGCGAGCGCTTCACGACAGTAAACTCCGCTCCCTGCCCTGCCGTCATGTCCATGATACGCATTTCGACATTGCCATCACGTGACTGCGCCAGCTGGCCTACCTCACCTTCCAGGATCAGTTCGCCATCAGCGCGCAGCTCATAGCGATCGTTGCCCTGCGACCTGATGGTAAGCGGTCGGTTGATCCAGCCATCCGGAACGACAAATCGTGTGACATTGATGCCTTCACCGGCCCATACCGACGACCAGCCCTGAGCAAAGGAAGGACGCTCGATGCCGCGGCGCGCCAGCGTATCACCCAGAACAGGCAGGCCTTCCGGCTTGATGCTCAGTTGAAGATTGAGACGGTCAGCAGCCTGCCCGAGCACCATCCGCGACGTGAGAATCTGCATCTCGGCCGTCGAACGGGGTGTATCCCCGAAAACGCCCAGATTCTGGACCGGATTGTTGGCCGGATTGGCACGTCCCTCTATTTCAAGGAGTGCATCACTCTGGTAAACAGGCGTTTTAAACGTCACATAGAGAATACCAAGGAACGTAAATACACATACGATCAAGGCGATTAGCCACTTGTTGTCAACCATTAGACCGAAAAGACGGCCTAGATCAAGCTCTTCGCCGGAATCGGCTGACTGATATTTTTCAGTATTCGAGGCCATATTGATTTATCACTGATTCCATTTACGAAATGGTACATGAGCATATCTGTCAGTTTTATACAGCGCTCATTCCCGATACTGCCGCCTGGAAGCTCACGCTATCCAGCAGCCTGGATAGCGCGAACTCGTTAGAGGTCGTTGTAGTCGTTGACCGAGCCAACCGATTGACGCGTCAGGTTGGTTGACGGCAGCAGCTGGCTGATGACGCGGTTCCAGCGGCTAATGGGCGCGGTCGTGACATAAACAATGTCGCGCGGCTCAAGCTGGAACTCTGTGCCAATGACATAGGCCGCAGCATTACTGGCATCAAGCTGGTAAACGGTCGCCTGCTTATCGCCCGGCCCTCCCTGCCTGATGACAAAGATACCCGATGCACGTGCCTGGACTTCATCGATGCCACCAGATTGACTCAACGCGTCAACCAGGCTGAAGCGATGACCACCCATCGGCAGATCCTGAGGTCTTTGAACCTCGCCAAGCACGTAAACCTTCTCGTTACCTACATCAGGCACATGCAACACATCACCATCGTGAAGCAGCCGGTTCTGGTTGAGCTGACCGTTTTGCAGCATGTCATAAACATTAATAATTTCTTCCTGACCGTTGTGCGTCAGTATGACATGACGCCAGTCAGCGTTCTCATTGAGACCACCCGCGCTGCTGATGGCGTCCAGTACCGTAAGCGGGGTATTGGTAATCGCCTGCTGGCCAGGGTTGGACACCTGTCCGCTCACATAGGCTCTCTGGGACTGGAAGCTAGCAATGTTGACTTCGACCTGAGGCTCGGCGATGTAATCAGCCAGAGCTGAAGCAATCTGACTGCGAACATCCGCTACGTTCTTGCCGGCGACATGCACGCGTCCCACATAGGGGTAAAAGATGGTGCCATCGCTATGAACCACGTTACCGGTCTCGACCGAACTGCGCTCACCCCCGGCAGGAATTGTGAGTTCAGGATGGTCATACACGACAATATTGAGAATATCGCCCTTGCCTATCTGATAATCGTAATCGCTGGCGTTAAACTGCAGATCCTCGGTGGCCTCTTTCAGGCTTCGCTGAGAGCTGGCCTCCTGGCGTGCAGCGTTCTGCGCCTGCACCAAGCCAAAGGTGATGGGCTGGACATCTACCAGATCATCGATGGGTGGCCCCGAATTGTCATAGGGCATATCACTGCCGGGAGAAAGAACGCAGCCCCCCAGAAAAAGGGAACTCCCCAACAAGGCACAACTCAGCAGCCGCTTCATTAACCGCTTACTCCTGTCAAAATTATTCCGGCGTCTGGACACGCTACCGCCACGGAATGTCAATACTGGCGTGTTTCCGAGGCCATAAGATACCGCCGATGTCGCTTTTTTTTACCCGGCGCCTGCCGAGCGGTACCGCATGATGCAGCAGCCCATGACTGCAAGTCGAATCGACGCCTCAATAACATGACCTGATCTGATTAAAGCTATCGGCAAAAAAGCCTAAAGCTTTTAATTAAAGATCAGATAAAATTATTCAGACTTCTGGATTGCTGCTGATGCTATCAGACCCCCCTGGGTGGGGGTATGCTGCTTTGAGCATCATAATTTCGGGATTCTACAGCACCAGCATCACGCCGGCCATTAACAACCCTTTGTTTTACGAACCATCATGTCACGACGTGTTACGAGAACTCATGAAAAGGAGTTTAGACTGCGCCCCGGCTGGCTACTGAGTGTTTTAATCAATGGTCGATCTGATACTTTTGCAAAACAGATCATATATCTGAAGCTGCTACTGAAAGTCATGACAGCACAATAGAGCTACAGGGTAATATTGTCTCGCCCACCCACCACGCCAGTATCAAACTATAGATATAAAAAAAGGGCCGTCAGGACGGCCCTTCTGAAAAGAAAAAACTACTCGGTACGCTCAAGCCACTGTTCAACCGTATCGTTACCGTACTCTTCCTTCCAGGCCTTGAGCGTTTTCTGGTTGCCGCCACGGGTTTCCACGACATCACCGGTATGCGGGTTACGGTACACCTTCAGCTTGCGCTTGCGTCGACCCGCTCCCTGACTCTCGGAAGAAGATGGCTGCCTTGCAGTTGACTGTTCGCTATCAGGATTGAGGAGCTCAATGACATCAGCGGCCGTCTTGTCGTGAGACTGCATGAGTTGCTCAAGCTTTTCCTTGAACTCAAGCTCTCCCTTGAGCCTTTGATCCTGCTCCAGCTGCTGCAGCTCATCGCGCAGCTGCTTGAGCAGTTGTTCTTTTTTCATATATTCATTTAACAGCGACATTACCGACCTCTTCAGTTAATACACATCCCTTGACGAGATGCTGACCCCGCGGCCTATTAAAATAGTTTTAACCTCTGGTTAATCGGATAATACGTCAAAAAAAGAGCACTTTAAAGTGAAAACTGGCGCCAACAACCTCTTCAGCCGCAATTGATGATATATAACTGTGCCATACCCGCCATACGCGATATTAGAAAGTCCTGCCGAACCATCGTCAATAATGAAGAAACAATATTAGATGCCCGGTTTTCACCCTCTCACCTTGATCAATTTAGCACCATGGTAATAGCCATTATCAATACTTGAGCAGAAAGGCATTTACAGTGTGGCATGACGGATAGCAATTCAGGACAACACAACCTTCATGAAGAAACATGAAGCATTTACAGACTATCGGAGCTGTAGTATGTATATCCATACAGCCACTTCCAAGATTCTCAATGCGAAAGATACTTCACGCTGACTGTGACTGCTTCTATGCAGCAGTCGAGATGCGCGATAACCCTTCCCTGCGAGACGTTCCGTTAGTAATCGGTGGGCGCGCGGAACACAGGGGGGTCGTGGCCACATGTAATTATCCGGCCCGCGAATATGGCATACACTCGGCCATGTCGATGGCACATGCCAAAAGGCTTTGTCCTCATCTGCAACGCTTGAGTCCCGACTTTGACAAGTACCGGCAGGCCTCGCATCAGGTGCAGGATATATTCCGCCAGCTGACCCCTCTCATTGAACCGCTATCGCTTGATGAGGCATTTCTGGATGTCACGCATGTCGAGCGCATGCAGGGCAGTGCCACCTGGATGGCGCAATGGCTCAAACAGGAAGTACAACAGCGCGTGGGAATTACCATTTCCGTGGGCGTTGCTCCCAACAAGTTTCTCGCCAAGATAGCCAGCGATTGGCGAAAGCCTAACGGCCTCTATACCATCACGCCCAGCCAGGTCAGCGGATTTCTGGACCAGTTGCCCATCACAAAGCTTCATGGGGTAGGGCCGGCCACGGCCAAAAAGCTTGAAGCTCAGGGAATACATACCTGCAAGGAACTAAGAGCCGTTGAGCTTCCGGTACTTCTGGAAGAATTCGGCAAGTTCGGCGTACGGCTTCATGAGCTATCGCGCGGCATAGATGAGCGGCCGGTCAAGGTAGAAAGGGAGCGAAAGTCCATCAGCGTTGAAACCACGTTTGACCGCGATCTTCCCAGCATGGCTGCGTGCCGGGAAAAGATAACCGAGCTAGTGACGCGCCTGGAGGAACGCATGGCGCGCAATCAAAACCCGGCCATCAACAAGCTTTTCGTCAAAATACGCTTTGACGACTTTTCAATTACGACGATGGAAACTGCAGGGCAAACGCCTGAGCTGGAAAGCTTTCTGCCACTTTTTGATACGGCCTGGCAGCGAGTGGAGCGCCCGGTCAGGCTGCTTGGCGTCGGGGTACGGCTGGCATCAGAGGACGCGCAGCGACAGCTGGGTCTTTTTTAAATCATGAACCAGCTGCCGATGGAATCACGCTCAGGAAAAAACGACTGTCTTGTTGCCGTCGATCAACACGCGGTCCTGTAAATGCCAGCGTACGCCGCGTGCCAGTACAGATTTTTCTATGTCCCGTCCCAGCCGCACCAGGTCACCCGTCGTATGACAGTGGGTGACACGCTGAATGTCCTGTTCGATGATCGGCCCGGCATCCAGCTCCTGAGTGACATAGTGACAGGTAGCACCGATCAGCTTGACCCCACGGGTATGGGCCTGATGATAGGGTCTTGCCCCAGCAAAGGACGGCAGAAAGCTATGATGGATGTTAATAATCTGCCCACTGTAGCGTTCACACAACGAAGGCGGAATGATCTGCATGTAACGTGCCAGCACGATCGTATCAGCTCGGCTGTCTTCAATAATTTTTTCGACACTCGAGAAAGCAGACGCCTTGTCATCGGCTGATACCGGGACATGGTGATAGTCGATACCGTGCCATTCGACCACGCTGCGCATGTCTTCATGGTTGGAGATCACGCCTGCGATCTCGCAGTCAAGTTCACCGGCCGTCCATCGATACAATAGATCCACCAGGCAGTGAGACTCACGAGACACCATGATCATCAAACGCCGGCGCCTTTGCTCACCATCGCGCCATTGCCACTGCATCTCAAACTCTTCGGCAATGTGGGCAAAGGCCTGGCGAAAGGTATCGCTGTCAGCATTCATGTTCCGGGTCTCGACTTCATAGCGCATGAAAAAGCGCCCGGTTTCCAGATCGGAATGCTGATTGGCTTCGGTAATAGAGCCACCCTGCTCGGCGATAAACGACGAAACACGCGCGACAATACCAACACGATCAGGACAGGTTACCACTAAACGGCAAAGGGACATCGGGATCACGCTACTTGGTCAAAGACAGGAATTGTAGCGAATTCAGATGCTTTTGAGCAGTGTTCGTTGTGAGCACCTGATGCGTTGCGTATAGTTGATATCAAACTATCGCCGGACCCGCCATGGATCAGACACGCGTACAAGTTCGCCCCCGTCGCCGCTCTGAGATTGAAATATTACCGCTTGGCGGCTGCGGTGAAATCGGCATGAACCTGATGCTTTACGGCTTTCAGTCTCGATGGCTGATCGTCGATTGCGGCATGGCCCTGCGTCAGGACCTTCCAGATACTCCCTTGCAGATTCCCGATATCTCTTCGCTGGCAACGCTTGGTATTCACCCCGAAGCCATTGTCATCACCCATGGCCATGAAGATCATCTTGGCGCACTGGGCTGGCTATGGCCACGCTTTGGCTGTCCGATACATGCAACACCTCTGGCAGCCGGGATTGCACGCCAAAAGCTTGTCGAGCAGGGCCTGGCAACCGATGCCATTCGTACCTTTACCCCGGGCGCTCGCTTCGATGCAGGCCCCTTCTCGGTGCAAAGCCTCAATGTTGCGCACTCCATACCGGAAAGCGTTTCGCTGCTGCTTGAAGTAGACCGTCACCGCATTCTGCACACCGGTGACTGGAAAATTGATCCCCGCCCCCTGCTGGGCGCTCGGACCCGCGAACAGGACTTCACGCGTATTGCGCCTGTCGACCTTGTGGTAGGCGACTCTACCAATGCCATGGTGGAAGACCATTCACGCAGTGAAAGCGAGGTGGCCGCCACACTTGAACAGCTCATGGCGGGCCGTGAAGGTCGTATCGTGGTCAGTTGCTTTGCCAGTAATCTGGCACGCATTCTGGCCACAGGACTTGCCGCACGTCGCCACCACCGGCGCATCGCTCTGCTGGGCAGGGCAATGGAAAAAATGGTGCGTCTGGGGCGTGAGCTGGGCTATCTGGAAGACTTTCCGGACACGGTGCCTCTATCCGATATCGGCTACCTCCCTTCTGAAGAGACTTTGATTCTGGCAACCGGAAGCCAAGGAGAACCTCGCGCCGCTCTCTCCCGCCTGGCGGCCAATCAGCACTCTGCTCTTGAGATCGAACCCGGTGACTGCATCATCTTTTCCTCTCGAGCCATCCCGGGCAATGAAAGGGCCGTCACACGGCTACAGCAGGCGTTCACGCAAAGAGGCGCCCACGTTTTCAGCGATGAGACGCATCCGGGCCTGCACGCCTCGGGCCACCCCGGGCGTGACGAGCTAATCAGCCTGTATCAGTGGGTCAAACCGGCGCATCTATTGCCCGTGCATGGCGAAAGCGCACACCAACAGGCGCACTGTGACATTGCGGATACGCTGGGCATCAAGAGCTCGATACTTCCCGTTAACGGACAGTGGCTGCGCTGGAATGGCAAGCGCATGACGACCGAAGAGACACTACCCCTCTCACCGATCATCATTTCCCAGCGCAAGCGGGCAAGAAAACCCTCAAATCGTCAAAACGATACGGTCATTGTGCTACCGGTTACTTACCAGACTGACACGGGACAGTGGCAACGTATAGGCAGGATGCTGATCGACAGTCAGATCAGCGCCTTCGTGGATGAGGAAACGCTGGGAGATTGGGTAGATATCACCCTGGAAGGCATGACTGCACGTTCTGCCCGGGAATTGGCACATTTGCTTGAGGAGATGGCCAACCACTGGCTCAAGGAGCAGCTTCGACAATCATCCAGAGTCACAATTGATGTCGTCGATACAACGCTACATGAATAGTGGCATACCCATTATAAAAGCCGTGTAGCCATCACGGCTTTTCGCAAGGAGAGAGTGACAGGTAAAAGAGGCACGCTTGAACAGCAAGGATAGTCAGGCATTGGCATCCTTGGGTGGCCGACCCCGACGCTTCCTTGGCTGCTCGTTGCCGACAAGGTCATTAACAGACAAACCGGCATCCGTCATGGCAGCACGGATTTCGGCAAGTTTCTGTTCCTTGCTCGCCTCTTCCTGACGTCGCTTTTGTTCCTCTTCCTGCTTTTGTGTCATGACCTCATCAATGATTTCAGACAGCTTGCTCAACTGCTCCATACTCAATTGACGCGCCGCAGCCCTTGCTACATTCTTGTTGCGAGCGATCTTTTCCAGTGTTTCTGTCGACATATCAAGCACTCCAAATAAAAGACATATGCCTCGAGTAGTATATACCCTGAAAAAGGGTTAGCAATTATTCAATATAAAGAAAAGGGCCAACATGTGTCGGCCCTTTTTTCATAAAAGCAGGACGTTCTAGCCCCCTGTCATATTCATGAATCTGACAATCTGCACATCGCCATCGGTCGTAAAATGATGGCGATGAGGCTTGAGAGACATCGACTCACGAATTCTTTGCTTCAGAGGCTCTATTTCACCCGGGTTTTCGCGGATGACCTCACGTAAATCCGTGGAGTGCTCATTGCCCAGGCACAGCAGCAGCCTGCCCTCGCAGGTCACACGCACTCTGTTGCAAGTGTCGCAAAAGTTATGACTATGAGGAGAAATAAACCCGATTCTTGAGTTGCTGTCAGCCATGCGGTAGTAACGCGATGGCCCTCCTGAATTTTCGGCAGAGTGCAGCAACGGATAGCGGGTTTCTATGACCGAACGCACCTCATCGCTGGAGCAAAAGGTCTCCTGACGTGAATGCTCTGATACATCACCCAGTGGCATTTCTTCGATAAAGCTGATATCGATCCCTTCATCGCGAGCGAACTCTACCAGATCGGGTATCTCATCATCATTTCGCCCCTTGAGAATGACAGCATTGAGCTTGATACGCTCAAAGCCTGCCTCTTTTGCAGCGTGAATACCGTCGATAACCTTCTCGAGATTCCCGGTCCGGGTAAGCTCCTTGAAACGCTCCGGTTTCAGGGAATCGAGGCTGATATTGAGTCGCTGCATCCCCGACTCACGCAGCGACGACGCATACTTTCTCAGTTGCGCTCCATTGGTGGTCATGGTGAAGTCACGAAGGCCTTCCAGTGCACCGATATTGCCGACCAGTTCATCGATATTGCGTCGTACCAGGGGCTCACCGCCGGTCAAGCGGATCTTCTCCACGCCCAGCTCTGTAAATGCCTGCGCGACAAGCGAGATTTCCTCAATGGAAAGCACCTGATCACGCGGGAGAAAGGTCATTTCCTCACTCATGCAATAGACGCAGCGAAAATCGCAGCGATCCGTTACAGAGATGCGGACGTATTTGATACGACGATCAAAATCATCAATCAATTCACTCATTGCTGCTCCCAGCGCTTCAACGACGCCAGATCGCTTTCACGCTCACTGACCCAGTAAGCACCACTTTGGGTATGTTCTTTTTTCCAAAAGGGCGCACTGGTCTTTAAAAAATCCATGATAAAAGCGCAGGCTTCAAAAGCTGCATGACGGTGCGCCGTACTGACAAGTACGGCCACGATATCGTCTCCCGGTGTCATATAACCGATACGATGCACAATGATCGCATCATTGATCTCCCAGCGACCCTGCGCCCGCTCAACCACATTTTCCAGCGCCCTTTCGGTCATGCCAGGATAATGCTCAAGCGACAGTGCCGTGACCTCAGGTGATTCATTGAAATCCCTGACCCGACCAACGAAACTGACCACTGCACCGGTATTGTGGCTGCCTTCTGAAAGCCCCTTGTAAAGGGCACCAATATCGAAGGGCTCATGCTGTATCCTAATCATGCATTTTTTCTGACAATCATGATCAGCCTCCGGTAACGGGTGGGAAAAAGGCAACCTCATCGCCGGGATTTATGGTGATATCCCCCTGTACCATATCGTGATTGACAGCACACAGCAGGCGCGGCTGATCCAGTGCCTGCGGCGCATCAACCTGCGACTTTACCCACTCCTTTAGTCCCCTCAGTGTAGGAGACGATAGATGCCCTGGTAAAACACTCAATTTTTCGATACCCAGGCGTTCTCTGAGTTCGGCAAAAAAGCGTATCTCAATGGGGCTTTCATTCGATTTATCTGAAAGATCGGTAGTGTCAGCGACAGGCGCCACCGTGTCACTGGATACTGTTTCCGGCGATGCCTTTCTTTCCCAGACACCCGACTGACCACCGCTTTTATGCTCAAGGCGCACGTCCATGATTTCCATGCCACGATCCACGGCCTTGCACATGTCATAAAGCGTCAGACAGGCCACGGAAACTGCCGTCAGCGCCTCCATTTCCACGCCTGTGCGCCCACCGAGACGGCAAAAGGCACTGACCCGCACACAGTGAGCAGCCGTATCGAGCTCAAAATCCACCGTCACCTTTGAAAGCATCAGAGCATGACACAACGGGATCAGCTCATGCGTGCGTTTGGCCGCCTGAATGCCGGCAATACGCGCTGTCGTCAGTACATCTCCCTTGGGCATGCTGCCGTCGGCGAGAAGTTTCAATGTCTCGGGCTGCATGACAATGCGACCGCTGGCCACGGCTTCACGATGGCTGCTCTGCTTGTCCGATACATCGACCATGCTCGCCTCACCCCGTTCGTTAAGGTGGGTCAATGTCATATCAATTCTCCAAGCGGTTGTATGGTCACGGGCGTGCCGGCATCACAGGCCTCCATATCGGCAGGCAGCTCTATCAGGCAGTTGGCGTCATAAAGTGAACTCAAACGGTGCGAGCCCTGCTCCTTAAGAGCGCTGACACTGATGACGCCCTGAGCATCGATATGATAGCGACCTCTCAAGAGATCCAGACGGCCGAAACGCCCCTTCAGGGACTGCTCGCTGATGGCATGCCATTTAACGGCTTCCCAGTGGGTCATCCCGCAAAGCTGACGAAACAGGGGCTGCACAAACTGCATGAGGGTGACCAGTGCTGCCACGGGATTGCCCGGCAGGCCAAAAAACGGTATCTGTTCAATATGGCCAAAGGCCATCGGCTTGCCCGGCCGCATGGCGACACGCCATGAGGTTACCTGCCCAAGCTGCTGAATGGCGGCACGCATCAAATCGGCCTGACCTGCTGACACCCCTCCCGAAGTAATGATCAGATCAGCCTGCCTGCTGGCGCTTGAAAGACGGCTCACGCTGTCCTCAAGACTGTCAGGCAGTATATCGGTCATGACAACGTCCGCTCCCCAGCGCTTCAGACAGGCCGCAAGGCTAAAGGCATTGGCATCAAACAGGGAAGGCGCAGCATCTTCGACGTCCCCGGCACGTCGGAGTTCGTCACCACTGGAAAAAATAGCGACTTTCGGCCGGCAGTGCACCTCGATGTACTCATGACCGAGTGAGGCTGCCATACCGAGCTGGGCAGGCCCCAGAGGCGTGCCGGGCGAAAGAACGCTGTCTCCAACGGCAACTTCTTCGCCGGCATGGCGAATGTTCTGCCCCTGCCCGACCGCTTCAGGTCGAGAGAGCTTGGCCCACTCACCGGTGACGATAATATCTTCTGCCATGACCACCGTATCGCAGCCGGCCGGCAGCGGTGCGCCCGTGGTAATGGACACCGCCTCACCCGGAGCCACCGCGGCATCAAAGGGATGCCCGGCCAGGGCCTCTCCTACCAGCCTGAAACATCGTCGGTCCTGATACGCGAAGGCAATGCCATCCATGGCAGAGGCGGTATAGCGTGGCAGCGGCAGCGTGGCCACGATCGGCGCGGCAAGTATCCGGTCGACAGCCTGCGCCAGAGGCACATGCTCCCGGCCCACCGGCATGGGCGCAGCGGCCCTGATATGCGCCAGCATCTCGCTGACATCAAGAAGCGCCCCGCTGCTGCCAAAACAATCACTCATGACGCGGCCCCTGCGCCATGGCATGCCACCGGGAAGGCCAGGCAACCAGCCAATCCAGCAAGGCGGCGTGGTCATCAAGGTTCAGGCGCTCAACGCCCTGGGGCAAAGCCACCTCATCGGTGGTGGCCACCGCACGAACCCAGGGATCTTCAAAGGCGCGCAGTGACTTGCCCACGGCTTCACGATAAAGCTCAAGCTTGGGCAGTGACCACTGCTTGAACCCCTCGATCAGTACAAGATCCGGTCCCAGCATCAGCACCTGATCCAGCAGTGTCAGCAGGCAGGGCTCCTCCTGACCGGGAGTTTCCATCATCAGGGCAAACCGTTTTCCGGAGGCGACCAGCATTGGCGCAGCCCCCGCCGTTCGCAGACGATGGCTGTCCTTGCCGGGAACATCGACATCAAAGTCATGATGGGCATGCTTGATCACGGCCACATTGAGACCGCTCGAGCGCAAGGCGGGTAGAAGGGCTTCCAGCAGCGTTGTCTTGCCCGTACCACTCCAGGCCGCGATGCCCAGAAGCGGTGTATCAATGTCGGAAAGGGTCAGCTGCGTCATGGTACCTGCCAGAAAAAAGCGACACGGTTACCTGCCTGATATCAGGCCCGGCCCTGCATGACCCGTGACATGATCATTGGCCAAAGGCATCCCTGTCGTTGAGTGTATTGATGTTGATAAAGGCCCGCGCATCATCAAAATGACAGGATGCATGCGGATGACGTGCATACCACTGATCAATCTTGCGACCACCGCTGACCAACCACTGCTCGAGATCGTCTGCCAGCTCACGCTTCATGAGGACAACCGCAGGATGGGCACGCTCATGATCACTGGCATAGGCGATGTCCACCTCACGGTCCGTGAGTGTAGTCCAGAGCGCTTCTACCAGTGTGGCGGGAAGCGCCGGCGTATCACAGGGCACCATCAATACCAGTGGCGTTGAGGCTGCTCTGAGCGCGGCGTGAAAGCCTGCCAGCGGCCCGGCGCTGCCCGTGACGACATCAGAAATCACCGGATAACCCAGCGATGCATACTCCTCATGATGGCGATTGGCATTGATCATGACCTGCGATACCTGAGGCGCGATCGTTGCCAGCACATGACTGACCAATGGCCGACCGGCCGCCTCGACCAGCCCCTTGTCGACGCCTCCCATGCGGCGTCCCAGACCACCGGCCAGTACCACGCCGGTAATACACGCCCGGTTCTCCATGGTCACTGTCAGCGCGTGCCGAAGATCTTGTCACCGGCATCACCGAGCCCGGGAACGATATAGCCATGGCTGTCGAGGCCTTCATCGACCGCCGCCGTATAGAGCTCGATCTCGGGATGCGAACGGGAGACGCGTGCGATGCCTTCAGGCGTTGCCACCAGCACGATCACCTTGATCTGGCGACAGCCCTTGGCCTTGAGCATATCAAGCGTTGCGGCCATCGAGCCGCCGGTGGCAAGCATCGGGTCGATGACAATTGCCAGGCGCTCGTCCAGATCCTGCACAAACTTTTCGAAATAGGGGACCGGCTCGAAGGTCTCCTCATTGCGATAGAGACCCACGACGCTGATACGGGCACTCGGCAGAAGCGTTGTCACACCATCGAGCATCCCCAGACCGGCGCGCAGGATCGGCACGACCGTGACCTTCTTGCCCCTGATCTGCTGAACCTTGAGCGGCTTGCCGCTCCAGCCTTCGATGGTTTCATCACCTAGCTCCAGCCCCTTGGTGGCCTCATAGGTCAAAAGGGTCGCAAGCTCATTGGCCAGCTCGCGAAAGTGCTTGGTACTGATCCCCGCACCCCGCAGCAGTCCAAGCTTGTGTTTGACGAGAGGGTGATCAATGGTATGAACATTCATGATGGATATACGGCCTGATAGAAGAATATCGCTGTCCTTTTTACAGGTTGAACAGCGCAAGTGCCCCCTATTCTACTCCGGCGCACAGAGACGGTTAAGTCTCCACGCGCCGACAACAGAGGACATATTGACACATTGCCATGACGCTAATTAAGCGCCGGACAGTTGCTCAAGCGAAGGTAGACGCCAGTCGATGGGCGTTTCACCCTTTTGCGTCAGAAAGGCATTGGCTTTCGAGAAATGATGAGAGCCAAAAAAACCGCGGTGTGCCGCCAGCGGTGAAGGATGGGGCGCATGAAGCACCAGATGCTTCGTTCGATCCACGAAGGCCGCCTTTTTCTGGGCATAGCTGCCCCAGAGCAGAAAAACGACGTGCGAGCAGTGCTCGTTAATCGCTTCGATGGCCCGATCCGTAAAGGTCTCCCAGCCCTGCCCGCGATGTGAAGCGGCCTGTCCTCGCTCGACGGTCAGCACACTGTTGAGCAGCAGCACCCCCTGGCGCGCCCAGCTTTCCAGAAAGCCGTGATTGACCGGCTCAAAGGCCACATCATCGCCTTGCAGCTCCTTGTAGATATTGACAAGAGAGGGCGGAATGGCCACTTCCGGGCGCACCGAAAAACACAGGCCATGTGCCTGACCCGGCCCGTGGTAGGGGTCCTGCCCCAGAATGACGACCCTGACATTTTCCAGCGGTGTCAGTTCAAAGGCACGAAACCAGTGCTCGGAGGCCGGATAGATGACCTTGCGCTGATCCTTTTCATGACGCAAAAAGCCTTTCAGCGCCTGCATGTAGGGAGCATCCACCTCGTCACCAAGGTAGCGATGCCAGCTCTCGGGCAGCGGCAGGGCCATGATTACTCCTTGCGGGTACGAAACTGATCCACCAGCGGCTCGACAAAGGAGATGCCCATGTCCCATGGGAACTGGATCCAGGTATCCTGCGCCACTTCGGTGAGATACTGATCCACCATCGGGCGCCCTTCCGGCTTGGCGTAGATGGTCACGAAATGCGCGCGAGGCAACATCTCACGCACCGCGCCGGCCGTCTTGCCGGTATCGACCAGATCATCCACTAAAAGCCAGCCATCGCCATCATGATCGATGCCCTTGAGCACATTGATGCTGCTCTGCTCCATATGCTCATAGCTTTTGATGCAGACCGTATCGATCAGGCGGATATCAAGCTCGCGTGCGATCAGGGCCGCCGGAATCAGGCCACCGCGGGTGACGGCCACAATACCCTTGAAGTCACGTTCCATGAGCTGATGACACAGCATGCGCACGTCGCGATGAAGGCGGTCCCAGGAGATGGTGAACTGGTTATGATAGCGCTCGGTACTCATTGAAATATCCTGTGCGTCAAGGAAGACACGTCTGCCCTGCCTATTCGTCTTCGGTGAAGGTGCAGGCCGCAAAGACGCTGTAGCCTTCGGCGCGAATCATGTCACCGCCGCCAAGCTCGGGCAGATCAATGATGGCTGCCGTCTCAACGATGATGCCGCCGCTGCGCTCGATCAGCCGGGCAGCGGCCAGCATGGTGCCCCCCGTGGCAATCAGATCGTCCACCAGCAGGATCCTGTCGCCCTTTTGAAACGCATCGGAATGCAGCTCCACGGTCGACTCACCATACTCGAGGCTGTAGGTTTCGCTGATGGTACGAAACGGCAGCTTGCCCTTTTTCCGCACTGGTACGAAGCTGCATCCCAGCTCGTAGGCCAGTGGCGCGCCAATAATGAATCCACGCGCATCGATCGCTGCGATCGCATCGATATCAAGCTCCTGATATCGGTGAACGAAGCTATCGATCAGTTTTCGAAAGGCAGCACTGTTTTGCAGTACCGGCGTAATGTCGCGAAAGTTGACACCGGGTTCCGGCCAATCCTTCACGGTACGAATCACCGACTTGATATAGTCGCCGTAAATACTTGTCGCCACGTTCAATCTCTCGTCGACCCATATGCAAAACGACCGGTCGTTGCCGGTCGCTTTATATAAACGCTGAACATTTTACCCAATGGCGCCCGTGCAAGCGACCCGCACAGGCCACATCGGCATGCAATTTCACGCTCTTGCAGCAAGAACGCGCTCGACAGTCTCGACAATGGTCTGTGTCTGGGGGTCAATTTCGATATTGACCTGATCACCGACGCCGCGAGTGCCGATCACGGTACGTGCCAACGTATCGGGAATCAGGTTGACACAAAACTGGTGGCCCCTGACCTCACCGATGGTCAGGCTGATGCCATCCACCCCGATATAACCCTTGTCGAACAGAAATTTCGTCCACTGCTGCGGCAGCTCGAACCAGAGACGGCAGTTGTTGGGCGCATCCTCGCGTGACACCAGCGTCGCCATGCACATGACATGCCCCGACATCGCATGACCACCGATCTCGTCACCCAAACGTGCCGCTCGCTCTACATTCACATAATCTCCGACCTCCAGCGCACCCAGATTGGTCAGCGCCAGGGTTTCACGCATGAGATCAAAACCGATGTGCGACCCATCGATGGTCGTGACGCTCAGACAGCAACCGTTGTGCGCGACCGAGGCGCCATGGGCCAGCCCTTCAAGAAGCGGCGCGGGCATGTCGATCACATGACGATTGAGCCCCTCCAGGCGTTCGATGGCTACCATCCGGGCCATGCCCTGTACGATACCGGTAAACATGATGGCCTCACTGATAGATGAAAATGACCATACTCGCCTGTTCCGTGCGCGCTGTCACCCGGCATGGCCGATGGTCTGTCCATATAGCTGCGCTATAGGGTACTTATGACGCGAAAGAACGCTGTATCAAGTATACTGGCGCGCTTTGTGCCCAATGCACTTTTCACGACGATCACATTCACCACGTCAGGCATGCGCCCGGTGGTAAACGACCCAACTGTATTTAAGACATTCCAATCCGATGATTCGACTTGAAAATGTGACCCGAGTGTATGGTCAGGGTGCCAGAGCCGTGACGGCGCTCAAGGACGTCAATCTGGAAGTGGCCCCCGGCAGCATCACCGGTGTCATCGGGGTCTCCGGTGCCGGCAAGAGCACGCTGATCCGATGCGTCAATTTGCTTGAGCGTCCCACGCAGGGGCGGGTGTTCGTGGCCGACCAGGAGCTGACGGCCATGAGCAAGACCGAGCTGCGAAAGGCACGCCACGGCATTGGCATGATCTTTCAGCACTTCAACCTGCTCGAGTCACGTACCGTGCGTGGCAATATCGGCCTGCCGCTCGAACTGATTGGCACCCCGCGCCGCGACATCGATCAGCGCATCGATGAGCTGCTGGAACTGACCGGCCTGACCGAGCGCGCCAATGCCTATCCTGCTGCCCTCTCCGGTGGCCAGAAACAGCGCGTGGCCATCGCCCGGGCGCTGGCGAGCAATCCGCAGGCCCTATTATGTGACGAGGCCACCTCGGCGCTGGACCCGCAGACCACCAGCTCCATCCTGACGCTATTGAGAGACATCAACCAGCGGCTGGGGCTGACCATCCTGTTGATTACCCACGAAATGGAAGTGGTCAGAACCATCTGCGATCAGGTGGCCCTGATCAGCGGCGGAGAGCTGGTAGAAACCGCCCCGGTCGGCGATTTCTTCACCCGCCCCGCCACCGAGGAAGGCCGGCTCTTTCTCAACGACTTTTTGCAACTGGCGCCTTCCAACGCCCTGCTGCAACGCATGACAGCCCCCGCCGAAGGCGACAGCCTGCCCGTTGTGCGCCTCACCTTCCGCGGCCAGGCACTATCCAGCGAGCTGATGACCCGCCTTGTGCAGGACTTCGGCATTCGACTGCGCATTTTGCAGGCGCGCGTTGAAAACATTCAGGGCCGCACGCTCGGCCTGATGATTGTGGAGCTTGAGGGGGCCGGCGCCACCTTCGACGCCGCCATGGACCATCTACACACGCTTGACGTTCAAACGGAGGTACTCGGCCATGTCCAGCGCCATGATTGATCGTATTCTCGAGGCCGTTTTCGACACCTTCTATCTGGTCATCTGCAGCGGCCTGATCGGTATTGCGCTGGGCATCGTGATGGGTGTGGCGCTCTACGTCACCCGGGAAAACCGCATCATGGCCATGCCGGTCCTCAACCGCGCCATCAGCCTGGTCGTCAACGTGGGCCGCTCGGTCCCCTTTATCATTCTGATGCTGGCACTGGCACCCTTTACCCGCTGGCTGGTGGGTTCCTATATCGGCACGACCGCCGCTCTGGTACCGCTGAGCATTGCCGCCATTCCCTTTGTCGCACGCCTGGTCGAGGGCGCCCTTAATGAAGTGCCTCACGGCCTGATCGAGGCGGCAGAGTCGATGGGTGCCACGCCGTGGCAGATCATTACCCGGGTGCTGCTGCCCGAGGCACGAGGCGGGCTGATCACGGCCGCCACCATCACCATCATCGCGCTGATCGGCTACAGCGCCATGGCCGGTGCCATCGGCGCAGGCGGTCTGGGGGCCGTGGCCTATAACTACGGCTACTCCCGCTACAACCCGATGGTCATGTTGGTGACGGTACTGATCATGGTGGTCATGGTGCAGGGCGTGCAGATGCTGGGCGATTTCTTCGTGCATCGCAGCCGCCATCGCTAGGCGCAGGCCACACGCCAGAAGCAACGATTTTAAAACAACAACGACGACACCCACGGGCGCTGCCAATGGCCCGTTCAACCCTTTCGACAGTATTTCCCGTCGAACCCATTGCAAGGATATGGCACATGAAGATGTTACCGAAGGTTCTGGGCACTGCGCTGGCACTGAGCGCCAGCGTCATGGTCACCGGCTGCGGCAGCCAGAGCGACGACGACAACACCATTCGCGTCGGCACCATGGCAGGTCCTGAAACGGCGCTGATGGAGACCGCCGCAGAAGTGGCTCAGGAGCAGTACGGACTCAACGTCGAGATCACCGAGTTCAACGACTACGTCTCCCCCAATGCCGCACTTGACGATGGCAGCATTGATGCCAATGCCTATCAGCACCAGCCCTATCTGGACAGCATGATGGAAGACCGCGGCTTTGATTTCGTCGCCGCTGGCAAGACCTTCGTGTATCCGATCGGTGCCTACTCCGACAAGTACCAGAGCATTGACGAGCTGCCGGAGGGCGCGTCCATTGCCGTTCCCAATGATCCCTCCAACGAAGCGCGCGCCCTGCTGCTGCTGGCCCGCGAAAACCTGATCACCCTGCGTGATCCGCAGAGTCCGACCGCCACGCCGGATGACATTACCGACAATCCGCACAACTATCAGCTGCGCGAACTGGACGCTGCCCAGCTCACCCGCGCTCTGCCCGATGTCGACATGGCCTTTATCAACAGCACCTACTCGGTAGCCGCCGATATGACCGTTGATCAGGCGCTGATCGTTGAGGATGGCGACTCCCCCTATGTGAACCTCATCGTGGTGCGCCAGGGCGATCAGAACGGCGAAAAGGTGCAGCACCTCGTTGACGCCTTCCAGAGCCAGCAGGTCATCGACAGGGCCGAGGAACTCTTCCAGGGTGGCGCCATCGCGGGCTGGGAAAACGACCAGTAAGCACCCATATGATTGACAGGGGCCGGCCCATGCCGGCCCTTTTGTTATTCAGGCATCGAGACAATTCATGAACGAGACACACCCCACCACTGACTACGCCATGCTCAAGCGCCAACTGGCGGCCCTGCTCGACACGCGGGACTGGGTGACCAACACCTCACAGATGGCCGCCTTTATCTTTCAGCAGGTTCCCGAGCTGAACTGGGCAGGCTTTTATATCCAGCGCGAAGAACGCGTGCTGCGCCTCGGCCCGTTTCAGGGACAGCCGGCATGTAATCCCATCGAATTCGAGGCAGGGGTCTGCGGCGCGGCGGCGCGCACGCGTCAGACCCAGCGAGTGGAAGACGTACACGCCTTCCCGGGTCACATCGCCTGTGACGCAGCCTCGCGCTCCGAACTTGTCGTGCCGCTGATCAGTAATGATCGGCTCTGGGGCGTGCTGGATCTGGACAGTCCTCTGCCCGGCCGTTTTGCCTTGGAGGATCAGGAAGGGATTGAAGCGCTGTGTCAGGTACTGATGGATCAGACCGATCTACCTGACCTGATCGGCTAGATAATAGACAATAAAAGACAGGCAATAAAAAACCCCGCTTTCGCGGGGTTTTCAATATTCTGGTAGGACCGAGCGGATTTGAACCGCTGACCTCCACGATGTCAACGTGGCGCTCTAACCAACTGAGCTACGGTCCTTCAAATTAATACGTTTGAAATCGGCTGACCTGTCATCTGAATCACTGGTAGGACCGAGCGGATTTGAACCGCTGACCTCCACGATGTCAACGTGGCGCTCTAACCAACTGAGCTACGGTCCTGCTTCAATGACATGCGAGTGCCGTTTCAACGCTGCGCTATTGTACTGATTTCTGGTTCGAGCGCAACCGTTTAGCAGCCGCACCGGCATGATTTTTTGTTTTCCAGGCTCACGCTTACCGTCGGCAACGGCTGGAAAAACCGCACGATACAGCTCGCAATTCAAAATGCACCGGGCCTGTCGACATGACATCGACAGGCCCGGACACTATTCAGGCGATGCTATCCTTGGATACTACGACTCCACCCGGAATCCCATGGTGGCTTCAACCGCCTGCTTCCAACCGCCGTAAAGCTCGTCGCGCTGCTTCTCACTCATGGCCGGTTCGAATTTGCGCTCCAGTGCCCAGTACTCGGCAATCTGCTCACGCGACTCCCAGAAGCCAACCGCAAGACCGGCGAGATAGGCCGCGCCGAGCGCAGTGGTCTCGTTGACCTCACAGCGCAGCACGTCAACGCCCAGGATATCGGCCTGAAACTGGGCGAGGAAATTGTTGGATATGGCCCCACCGTCGGTACGCAGTTCGGCCAGCGCGATATTGGCATCATGTTGCATCGCGTGCAGCACGTCAGCGCTCTGGTAGGCCAGAGACTCTACCGCAGCGCGAATGAAGTGCTCCTTGGTCGTGCCTCGCGTCAGGCCGAACATGGCACCGCGCACGTTGGAGTTCCAGTAGGGTGCACCCAGACCGGTAAATGCCGGCACCATATAGACGCCGTCGTTGCTGCCGGCGCGCTCGGCGTAGGCTTCCGAATCGGACGCCCTGCCCAGCATGCGCAGCCCGTCACGCAGCCACTGGATGACCGAGCCGGCCACGAACACACTGCCCTCCAGTGCGTATTCCATGGTGCCCTCGATCTCCCAGGCCACGGTGGTGAGCAGCCCGTTATCGGAGGGCGTCGCCTCGGTACCGGTGTTCATCAGCGTAAAGCAGCCGGTACCGTAGGTGTTTTTGGCCATACCGGGCTTGAAGCAGGCCTGACCGAACAGCGCCGCATTCTGATCGCCTGCCATGCCGGCAATCGGCACCTCATGACCGAACAGATACTTCGGCAGCACATGGCCATACACTTCACTGTTGGACTTCACTTCGGGCAGCATGCTTTCAGGCACGCCGAACAGTTCCAGCAGCTCGGGGTCCCACTTGCGCTCTCGAATGTTGAAAAGCATCGTGCGCGAGGCATTGCTCACGTCGGTCACATGCACCTTGCCACCGGTCAGATTCCATACCAGCCAGCTATCGATGGTGCCAAACAGCAGATCGCCCTGCTCGGCCTTTTCCTTGACGCCCTCGACGTTATCGAAGATCCATTTCAGCTTGGTGGCGGAGAAATAGGCATCGATCACCAGACCGGTCTTGTCGCGAATCATGTCGGCATGGCCTGCTTCGCGCAGCTCATCGCAGATTTCAGCGGAGTGGCGCGACTGCCAGACGATGGCGTTATAGACGGCGTGGCCCGTCTTCTTGTCCCAGATAACCGTTGTCTCGCGCTGATTGGTGATACCGATCGAGGCGATTTCGCAGACATCAACTTCCGAGTTGTTGATGACCTCGGCAAGCGTGGTCAATACGCTGGTCATGATTTCGCGCGGGTTGTGCTCGACCCAGCCCGGACGCGGAAAGATCTGCTCAAATTCGCGCTGCGCGATACCCGCGACACGACCTTCATGATCGAACAGCATGGATCGTGAGCTGGTCGTGCCCTGGTCGATCGCGAGAATGTACTTTTTCTGCTTGCTCATGCGTGTTGACTCCTCGATTGAATACGAGCGGAGGTATGAAACCGATGATGACTTAATAAATGTGGGCAGCCAGGGCGGCCAGCGTACTGCCAATGATCGGCCCGATCACCGGCACCAGGGCGTACCCCCAGTTGTTGCTGCCCTTGTTTTTAATGGGCAGCACAGCATGCGCGATGCGAGGGCCAAGATCGCGCGCCGGGTTAATGGCGTATCCGGTAGGCCCGCCCAGTGATGCACCGATCGATACCACCAGCAGCGCCACTGCAAGCGGGCCGAGGCCGCTGGGGGTGTTGCCAAACATGATGATCACAAAGATCAGCACAAATGTCCCGATGATCTCGGTCACCATGTTCCATCCGTAGGACTTGATGGCTGGCCCGGTGGAGAACGTGGCGAGGATAGCGCCGGCATCATCCATATCGTCGTACTGCTTCTTGTAGGCCAGATAGCACGCTATCGCCCCGATAAAGGCGCCGATAAACTCGGCCACCAGATAGGCAACCGTGGTGGCGAAGGTGATCGGGATCCCCTCGGCATACTCCTTTGCCGGTCCGATGAGCAGGGCAACGGTCACGGCCGGATTGATATGTGCACCGGTATCAAAGGCCACATAAACGGCGCAAAACACCGCCAGGCCCCAGCCAAAGAAGATGACGATACCGTCACTACCATGGCCATTGGTCTTTTTCAAAAGCACGTTGGCAACCACACCACAACCCAGCAGCGTCAAAAAGGCCGTACCCGCTATTTCGTGAACCAGAATGGTTTCGATGACACCCATTTTTAACCCCGGAAAAACGTTGATTTTTATACATTCAAGGCATATCTGTGTTGCTTTCCGAGCATCCTATAGAAACCACTTCAAAAAACGATGTGCCGTTTCCGACTTTTTGCCTTTATTATTTCAAGGTATTGATTTTAAAGATATTAAAAGCTTTTAAACCTTAGTAGTACAAGCCGTTTTCAACGGCTTTACCCCACTTTGGCATGAGCAGAAAGCAACGCCCCCTGTTGCCTGATGAACATGCCGGCAGCGGATGACAGCAAGACGCACACAACTATTGCCGCACGGGCGCCGCGGGGCTAACCTGGTCATCTCGATCAGCCCCGGCAAAAGCCTCCGGACAGGACAGAACATGACCCAGCAGGAACGCCACAGCACTATCGCCGACATGGTCAAGCGTCAGGGCTACGCCACCATTGAGCAGCTGGCGCATCACTTCAATGTCACCCCGCAGACCATCCGACGCGATCTCAAGGTTCTGGCCGATGAGCAGGTGATACGACGAGTGCATGGCGGCGCCGGCCTGCTGGAATCCAGCACGGTCAATACCGCCTACAGTGCCCGCAAGTTGATCAACCACGATGCCAAGGCCCGCATTGCCCGGGCGCTGGCCGAACAGATCCCGGATCAGAGTTCGCTTTTCATCAATATCGGGACCAGCACCGAACTGATCGCCGAGGCGCTGCTCCATCATCAGGGGCTGGAAGTCATCACCAACAATCTCAACGTCGCCGCCACGCTCCAGCACCGCGAGGACTTCAACGTCATCGTGGCCGGCGGCAGCGTGCGTTCGCGCGATGGCGGGATCATCGGTGAGGCCACGGTGGACTTCATCAATCAGTTCAAGGTCGACTTTGGCATCATCGGCATCAGCAGTATCGACGAAGACGGCGCCCTGCTCGACTTTGATTACCAGGAGGTCAGAGTGGCGCAGGCGATCATCAGCAACTCGCGTCAGGTCTATCTGGCCGCCGACCACTCCAAGTTTGCCCGCAACGCCGTGGTGCGACTGGGCCATCTCACTCAGATTCACGCCCTGTTTACCGACCAGGAACCCCCGGCAGGCATATGTCGCCTGCTCAGTGAACACAGCATCACGCTCAACATCTGCCCCTGACAGGAGAACATCGAACGCGCGGCAAAACCGATCATGCCGATTGCATCAGACAATCACCGCTGACTTGATGTTCTTTTGAACATGCCTTATGTTCACATTCGAACATTCGTGATGGTATCGTTACCGCGTTCCCCAACTCCCTATCCGGCGCAGACGCGCAAGGCAGGCGCATGACTTCCGACAAGACTTCCGCAATGGACACCCCGGTTCTGGACCTTTTCATCATCGGTGGCGGCATCAATGGCACCGGTATTGCCAACGATGCGGCCGGCCGCGGTCTCAGCATCGGACTTTGTGAACAGGCCGACCTTGCCAGTGCCACCTCCTCGGCTTCCAGCAAGCTGATTCATGGCGGTCTGCGCTATCTGGAGCACAAGGAATTTCGTCTGGTCCGCGAAGCGCTTCACGAGCGTGAAGTACTGCTCAACAAGGCACCGCACATTATATGGCCGCTGCGCTTTATCCTGCCGCATCGCCAGCACCTGCGCCCTGCCTGGATGCTGCGCGCCGGTCTCTTTTTGTATGACCATCTCAGCCCGCGCGACACGCTGCCCGGCTCGAAATCGCTGAAATTCGACAACAACAGCGCGCTCAAGCCCGAGATCAAAAAAGGGTTTGAATACTCCGATTGCTGGGTCGACGACGCGCGTCTGGTCGTGCTCAACGCCCTGCAGGCGCAGGAACAGGGCGGTGAAATCCTGGTGCGCACGCGCTGTGTCAACGCCGTTGAAAAGGACGGTGTCTGGGAGATCACGCTTGAAAACACCCGCACCGGCGAGCAGATGGTTCGTCGAGCGAAGGCGCTGGTCAATGCCGCAGGTCCCTGGGTCGAGTCGTTTATCAAGGGCAGCACCCAGCGCCAGTCGCGCTACGGCATCCACATGATCAAGGGCAGCCATATCATCACCCGCCGCATCAACAGTGACGATCGCGCCTTCATCCTGCAAAACGAAGACAAGCGCATCGTCTTTGTCCTGCCCTGGCAGAACGACTACAGCCTGATCGGCACGACCGATCAGAACTACGAGGGTGATCCGACGCATATCACCATCAGTGACGAAGAGACCGACTACATCCTCAATGTCGTCAACGCCCACTTCAAGGAGCAGCTGACCCGTGACGACGTGGTCACCAGCTACTCCGGCGTTCGCCCGCTGTGTGATGATGAATCCGATGACCCGTCGGCCATGACGCGTGACTACACGCTGGCGCTGGATGATACCGGCGCGCCGATGCTGTCGGTGTTCGGTGGCAAGATCACCACCTTCCGCCGGCTGTCGGAATCCGCCATGGAAAAGATCGAACCCTGGTTCCCCAGCATGGGCAAGCCATGGACCGACAAGCGTCCCCTGCCGGGCGGCAATATCGATTCGCGCGAGGGCTATACCCGCAAGCTGCTCAATCAGTACCCGTTTCTCGGCGAGCGGCGTGCGAACCGGTTTGCCTCCAGCTACGGCACGCTGTGCGAGACGTTCCTCAAGGGAGCTACCGATGAAGCCGAACTGGGCGAGGACTTCGGCGCCGGTTTGACTCGCGCCGAGGTGGATTATTTGATCGATCACGAATGGGCCACTCAGGCCGACGATATCCTCTGGCGTCGTACCAAGATGGACATGCGCCTTGACGAGCCCCAGCGCACGCGACTGCAGCAATACGTCACCGGTCGCATGGATGCCGTCAGCCCGAATGACATGAACGAGCCGGTCGGCACCCCCTCGCCGGACCACGCCCTGGCGCACTGACTTCGCAGCCAGCAGCACACGAAAAAGGGCCCCGAACGGGGCCCTTTTTTTATCCTGTACGGCCTTGATGGCCGTAACAGTGTGCGCTTTCCCCAGCACCTATTCCTGAATGCCGCCGCGTGTCAGCTGTGCCGGGTCGAGATAGCGCTCGAGCTCCTCGCGGGAAAGCTCGGTTTCCTCCTC
The DNA here is from genome assembly GCF_003385845.1 of Kushneria indalinina DSM 14324. Lineage (GTDB taxonomy): Bacteria > Pseudomonadota > Gammaproteobacteria > Pseudomonadales > Halomonadaceae > Kushneria > Kushneria indalinina. The sequence continues at coordinate 1,141,132 of NZ_QRDJ01000006.1, forward strand.
GGCCACGTCAATGATCGCCCGCCCTTCCTGATAGGCCTTCTTGGCCACACGCGCGGCCTCGTTGTAACCGATCACCGGGTTGAGTGCGGTGACCAGCACCGGATTGCGCGCCAGCGGCGACTCGATATTGTCGCGGCGCACGTTGAAGCTCTTGATCGCCTTGTCTGCCATCAGCACGGAGACGTTGTTCAACAGCGATATCGAACTGAGCACGTTATGTGCCATCAGCGGCAGCATGACGTTGAGCTGAAAGTTGCCCGACTGCCCGCCCACGGTCACCGCAGCGTCATTGCCGATCACCTGGGCGGCCACCTGGGCGGCCGCTTCGGGAATCACCGGGTTGACCTTGCCCGGCATGATCGAGCTGCCCGGCTGCAGCGCTTCAAGCTCGATTTCGCCCAGCCCCGCCAGCGGCCCGGAATTCATCCAGCGCAGATCGTTGCTGATCTTCATCAGCGCGCAGGCATAGGCCTTGAGATGGCCGGAAAGCTCTACGGTGGCATCCTGTGACCCCAGCGCGGCAAAGAGGCTGTCCGCCGGCGTAAAGCCAAGCCCGGTCTGCTCCGACAGACGGCTGGCAAAGCGCTCGGCAAACTCCGGATGAGCGTTGATGCCGCTGCCCACGGCCGTGCCGCCCTGAGCGATACGCAGCATGCGCATCAGTCCGCTCTCAAGGCGCTCGATGGACTGCTCGACCTGACTGGCCCAGGCCCCCAGCTCCTGACTCATGCGCACCGGCATGGCATCCATCAGGTGGGTACGACCGGTCTTGACCACATCATCAAGCGAGGCAGCCTTCTCCTCGATGGTCTGCTGCAGATAGCGCAGCGTCGGTAAAAGGCGCTCGTGAAGCTCCATGGCGATCGAGACATGCAGCGCGGTCGGAATGGTGTCGTTGCTGCTCTGGCCCATGTTTACGTGATCGTTGGGCCCCACCTCGAGATCGGTCCGTGTGGCCAGATGCGAGATGACCTCGTTGACGTTCATGTTCGTCGAGGTGCCCGACCCGGTCTGATAGATGTCGATCGGAAACTGATCGGCGTGCTCGCCGCGAATGATCGCATCGGCGGCCTTGACGATGGCCAGCGCCCGCCCCTCATCAAGCAGCCCGAGGTCCAGGTTGACCTCGGCGGCGGCACGCTTGACCCGCGCCACGGCCGCAATGAACGACGCCGGCATGGGCTGACCGCTGACCGGGAAGTTGTTGATGGCCCGCTGGGTCTGCGCGCCATAAAGTGCCGTCATCGGCACTTCCAGCTCGCCCATGCTGTCCTTTTCGATACGGGACTGATCCATGATCCTCTCCTGATAATCAACGATGAAGCGCCGAAAGATGCTCTTCAGGTTAGCAGGACAGTCGACATCACACCCGTCTCATCCTGGGTACCGGACGGGCCGCTGCGCTTTTCGGGTCAAAGATCGATGACCTGGCGAATGGCCTGCCCACAGGCCAGGCGCTCAAAGCCCTCGTTGATCTCATCAAGCGTCAGCCGATGGGTCAAAAGCCGGTCCACCGGCAGCCGTCCGGCCTGATAGAGCGCGATATATTCCGGCACATCCAGCGTGGGCACGTGGCCGCCCAGATAGGAGCCCTTGAGCGTGCGCTGCTCGGCCACCATGCGTGTCGGGCTGATCGACAGTCGCACATCGGGATGCGGCAGACCGGAACTCACCGTGGTCCCGCCGCGCCGGGTACACTCAAAGGCAAACTCCAGCGCCGGTGCCACACCGGCGAATTCGGTAGCCAGATTGACACCGCCGCCGCTGATCTCGCGCACCTGCTCGATGGCATCCTCATCGCCGCTGTTGACCACATGGGTCGCCCCCATCGCCCTGGCCGTTTCCAGCTTGTCGGCATCGATGTCGGCGGCGATCACCTGACGGGCACCGCCGCCCAGCGCCCCCAGTACCGCCGCCAGCCCCACGCCGCCCAGTCCGACCACCAGCACCGACTGCCCAAGCCTGAGCTGCCCGGTATGCACCACCGCCCCGACGCCTGTCAGCACCGCGCAGCCAAACAGTGCCGCGATATGAAACGGCAGCTCCGGGTCGATACGCGTCAGAGAGCGGCGCGAAGCCACGGCGTACTCGGCAAACCCGGACACCCCGATGTGGTGATAGACCGTCTCGTCATTTTGACGCAGCCGCATGCCGCCGCCCAGCAGATGCCCGGCGGTATTGGCCGCCGCCCCCGGCTGACAAAGCGCCGCCTCACCGGACAGGCAAAACGCGCAGGTGCCGCAGTTGGGCGCGAAGGAGAACACCACATGATCCCCGGCCTCGAGATCGTCGACACCCTCACCCACCTCAACCACCTCGCCGGCCGCTTCATGGCCCAGCACCATGGGCAGCGGCCGCGGACGATCACCGTTGATGGTGGACAGATCGGAATGACAAAGCCCCGCGGCGCGAATGCGCACCAGCACCTCGCCGCGACCGGGCGGGTCGAGCGTGACCTCCTCGATCGACAAGGGCTGTGACGTCCCGTAGGGGCGGGGCTTTTGCATCTCTCGCAGCACGGCGGCACGGGTTTTCATGGCACTCTCCTGATCACGGGCATGACAACGGCGATATCACGTTGAACTCAGCGGTAATACTCGGGGGCATGGCGAAACGTCGGCCAAGCCTCGGGGTCATGCCCGGTCACCACCATGGCCTGCGTCTTGCGCGCCAGCGCATGCAGCTTCTGTACCGAGCGCACGGCGTCGACCGTCGAGACCAGAAAGCCCGGCAGCGCCTTTTCATTCCAGTGATCCATGGTGTAGGCCGCATCCACGGCCAGCAGCACCGGGCCGGTCTCTTCGAGGTTCACCAGAAAACTGGCGTGGCCGGGGGCATGGCCGGGGGTGAAGATAAAGCGGATCGCGCCATCACCGAACAGATCAAACCCATCCTCGCTGTCGTCCAGAAATTGCCATTGAATCCCCGGGCGATCAAAGTCCCTGCGGATATAACCGCCATCGGCAAACCAGTCCGGTGCCATGGCGTATTCATACTCCCGCCGGCGGACGACATGAACGGCGTTGGGAAAACGTCCGGTCGCGCCGGTATGATCCAGATGCAGATGGCTTTGCAGTACATAAGCCACGTCTTCGGGCGCGATGCCCATTTCCTGAAGCACCTGAACACACCCCTCCTCTTCGCGCATCACCGGCTGATAGACCGCCGTAATGTCGCCCCAGTGGCCCTTGGCATCCGTGGCGCACTCCACGGCGCAGCCGCCATCGATGACCACGTTCCCCCGTGGATGAGTAATCAGATACCACGGCACCGGTATCTCGTAGTCATCCAGCCCGGCATTCATGCTGATGTTGCACCGACGGCATTTGAGGGTTCCGGTCTGGAACATGTAAAGACGCATCTGGCTCATGACGATTCTCCCGGCCGAGGCCTGACAGGCATTGATCGTAATGCATGAACAGCAGCTGACACGGCGTACCAGCTTGCTCCATCCAGACATATCTCCTCATGGGCGTATATTCGACCCTGGTCCTGGCATTACCACCGGTGCCATAACGATGGACACCCGACAGGACGTCATCGGCACGCTCATCTACCCTTGACCCCAGACGACATCAACAAGGAGCCTTCTTATGTGGTACCGCCAGCAGATTACCCTCAAGCCCTACAAGCGCGGTTTTCACCTGATCACCAACGACATCCTGAGCTCGCTCGACCGAATGCAGGAGGTCTCCACGGGGCTTTTGCACCTGCAGATGCTGCACACCTCTGCCTCATTGACGCTCAATGAAAACGCCGATCCCGACGTGCGCCACGACATGGAAGCCTTCTTCCGGGATCGCGTTCCGGGCGATCTGCCCTACTTTCGCCACACCATGGAAGGCCCGGACGACATGCCCGCCCACATCAAGGCCAGCCTCATGGGCACCGAGCTGACGCTGGCCGTCGACAACGGCCGCCTGGCCACCGGCACCTGGCAGGGCATCTGGCTCGGCGAACATCGAGAAAACGGCGGCAGCCGCCGCATTCTGGCCACGCTTTACGGCGAGTAACGCCTCACATGCCGGGGCGCGGCCCCGGCATGCAGACACCACCGCCTACGACTGGCGCTCGCCCGATACGGCCTGAATCGCCTTGATCATTTCGTCGCCGTTCAGGTCGACAAAGGTCTCCCAGACAGGTTCGATGGCCTGCTGGAAGGCCGCCGTGTCCACATCGCGATTGACCTCCATGCCTTCCTCTTCAAGCGTTGTGATCATCTGCTCGGTCTGCTCGGTGTTCATCTGGCGCTGCATGGCCGTGGCATCCGCTGCCGCCTTCTCGACAATCTGCTGCTGCTCGGGCGTGAGGCTGTCAAAGCGCTTCTGATTCATGACCATCAACAGCGCCGAGTAGGCGTGGTTGCTGATCGACAGATAGTCCTGCACCTCGTTGAAGTTAAACGACACCACGATGCCCAGCGGATGCTCCTGAGCGTCTACCACGCCGGTTTCCAGTGCCGTGTAAAGCTCGGCGACCGGCAGCTGCTGCGGGTTGGCGCCGAGAAGCTCGAACATGTTGTTGAGCGTGATCGAGTTGTTGACCCGCATGCGCAGGCCCTTCAGGTCCGCCGGCTCCCGAATCGGCCCGCGATTGTTGGTCATCTCTCGAAAGCCGTTTTCCGGAAAGGCCAGCCCCTTGAGCCCCAGCGCCGGCAGCTTGCTCATGACCGCCTCACCCGGTGCCCCATCCAGCGCCTGATAGGCGGCATTGCTGTCGGTGAACATGAACGGCAGCTCAAAGGCGCCGGCTTCCGGCACCATGCCGGTAAAATTGGTCAGCCCCGACAGCGTGATATCGATGATGCCGGAGCGGGCGCCGTCGATCATCTGGGCGTCGTTGCCCAGCTGACCGTTGGGAAAGATCTGCACCTTGAGATCACCGTCGCTGGCCTTTTCCACTTCCTCCTTGAACTTCTCCGCCAGCACATGCTGCAGATCGCTTTGTGGCGTGGGGTGCGCAAAGCGCAGCGTGGTCGCCGCCCAGACACTGCTGGACACCGACATGGCCACCATCAGTGCTGCCGCAGTTGTACCGAGAGTCATACCGAGCGTCGTACCGAACAGGAATCTTGTCATGTTGTTGCTCCTTGCCTTCGGAATCAGCCGATCAGCCAATGCATCGGCACGGTAATGATCTGGGGTATCAGCACAAACAGCGCCAGCAGCGCGATATACACCAGAACAAAGGGATAGACGCCGCGCACCGCGTCACTCATCGTGGTCTTGCTGATCCCGCACACCACGTTAAGCACGGTACCCACCGGCGGAGTGATCAGACCGATACAGCAGTTGATGACAAACATCAGGCCGAAATAGACCGGATCAATGCCTGCCTCGCGCACCAGCGGCATGAACAGCGGCACCAGAATCAGGATCGCCGGCGCCAGATCCATCACCATGCCTACCAGCAGCACCACCACCATGATGGCGGCCATCAAAAGGCGCGGATTGTCGACCAGCGGGCCCAGCAACTCGGCAAGCTGCTGCGGCAGCTGCGCGATGGTAATCACCCAGGAGGCCACCATCGCCGCGCCGACCAGAAACATCACCAGTGCCGTCGAGCGCCCGGCGCTTTTGAGCACCTGTGCAAGCTTGGCCAGGCTCATTTCGCGATAGATCACGGTCGAGACCACAATGGCGTAGACTGCCGCGACCACAGCCGCTTCCGTTGGGGTAAACACGCCCATGCGAATGCCGACAATGATGATCACCGGCAGCAGCAGCGCCCAGACGCTCTCCTTGAGGGCCTTGAGCCGCTCGGCCCGGCTCGCCTTCGGCTGCAGCTCGATGTCGGATTTGCGCATCATGAACCGCCACGTGATCATCAGCGCCACGCCCATCAAAAGCCCCGGCACGATGCCGCCGATAAAGAGCTTGGCAATCGAGATATTGCCCGCCACACCCAGAATGATCAGCGGCAGTGAGGGCGGAATGACCGGCGCGATGATGCCGCCGGCGGCCAATAGCCCCACCGAGCGAAACGCCGGATAGCCGCTTTTGCGCATCATCGGATAGAGAATGCTGACCAGTGCGGCGGCATCCGCCACCGCCGAACCCGAAAGCCCTGCCAGCAGTATCGAGGTCAGAATGGCGACGTAGCCCAGCCCGCCGCGCCAGTGCCCGACCAGCGTCATCGCCAGCTTCACGATGCGATCGGACAGCCCGCCGACCGCCATCACCTCGCCGGCAATCATGAAAAAGGGAATCGCCAGCAGGGCGAAGTTGTCCACCCCGTTGATCATCGACTGCGACAGGATGTCGGCGCTGAACATGCCCAGATTGAGCATCAGCGCCCCCGCCGCCAGCAGCAGCGCAAACGCCACCGGCAGGCGCAGCAGAATCGCGCCGATCAGTACGCCCAGAAACAGTGCCAGCGTCATGAGTGGTGCTCCCCGTTGGGGGCGTGCGCCGCCTCATCGACGGCCAGCGAATGGCCATCGCCACCCTGCTCGCCCGGCGCCTGCCCGGGCCCTGGCCGCAACAGCCCGATCAGGGCGGTAATGCTCATCAGCGTGCCGGCAACGACCCCGGCCAGATAGAACAGTCCGGTGGACAGCCCGGTCAGCGGCGAGATGTTGTGCCAGTTGGCCAGTGTCTGCTTCCAGCAGCCCATCAGCAGCATGATCGAGGCGCCCAGAATCACGATCCACAAAAAACGCGCGATCACGGAGCGCACCCCGGCCGGCAGACGATCAAAGAACTCCGTGACGGCCAGGTGCTCGCCATCCTTTAAACACAGCGAGGCCCCCAGCATCACCACCCAGACAAACCCGAGCCGGGAAAGCTCGATACCGGAGCGCAGGCCCGAGGAGAAGCCGTAACGCAGCACCACGTTGAAAAACACCAGCACCATCATGGCGGTCATGAGGGCCACGATCAGCCACTCGATGCTGCGCCACACCGCGCGAAATATTGTCATTGTTGGTCTCCACGACCCGTCCGGGCCGCCGCTTCGGTTGTTCCCTGTGTAATCCCCTGTTCCCGCTTCCTTTCTGTCTGTGCCTGCCTGTGCCCGACGGATCAGTCGTGCCGATCGCGGTCGGTCTGTTGATCCAGCTCGGCGATATAGCGCTGCGTCACGGTCAGATCCAGTTCGCCCAGCCCGCGCTCGCCCAGGTCCTGATACAGCGACAAAAGCGTCGAGAGCTGCGGCGTGACGACCTGCTGCTGCGCGGCCTCATCATGGGCAAAGCCGAGATCCTTGATCATGTAGCGCGCAATGCCGGAGGGCGCGTAGTCCTTGTCGATCAGGCGCTGCTTGCGTGATTCCAGAAAGCGCCCGCCGGCGTAGCCGCCGCCCAGACAGGTCAGAAGTTTCTCGACGTCCAGACCGGCGCGCTCGGCGATGGTGGTGGCCTCCGACAGCGCCACCATGGTGGCCGCCACCACCATCTGATTACACGCCTTGGCCACCTCGCCCGCGCCCAGCGGGCCCAGCAGCACCGGCGTACCCATCGTCTCCAGCGCAAAACGCGCGCGGTCGAGATCCGCCGCCTCCCCGCCCACCATGATCGAAAGCGTGCCCGCCTCGGCGCCGTCCGTACCGCCGGACAGCGGCGCGTCCAGCACGTGAATCTGCCCCTGGCTTCGTTCATCAAGCCGCTCGGCCAGCGCGCGAACGCCCTCGGGCGACGAGGTCGAACAAATCACCAGCAGCAGCGGCCCGGCAAGCCCGGCCAGCAGGCCGTCATCGCCGTCGATCAGCGCCTCGAGCTGGGGCAGGTCCGGCAGTACCGTGATGACCACATCGCTTTGGCCTGCCAGCGCCCTGGGGGTGTCACAGCGCTCGGCGCCGGCCGCCAGTGCCGGGGCGAGTTTTTCCGGCGAGCGGCCGAAGACACTGACCCGGCTGGCGACACCGGCCGTGAGCAGATTGCGTGCCATCGGCATGCCCATGCTGCCCAGACCGATCATCCCGACCCGCAGAGCACTGCCCGGCGACGCTTGAGCTTTTTGCATGTGTCTCTCCCTCAAAGTGGCTATGGTGGCCGGCAGCGCTGGGCTCGTCAGGTAGTGGCGCCGGCGCTGCCCTTGCCCAGATTCATCGGATTGGCAATGTGTACGGCCATGCTGGACAGCGCCTCGATGGCCTGCAGCTCGATATGATCGTTGCAGTACACCTCCAGCAGCGAAGCGCCCACGGCAAAGCCCTGCTCGCCGCTGTACTGCGGCGCTACCGCCACCGCCAGCCCGCGGATGCCGGTAAACACTTCGCCTTTATCCCGTGCGTGCCCCCGACCGCGCACATCGCGAATCTTGTCGATCAGCGCCTCGAGATCGGTGATGGAATCTGCCGTCCAGGCCGGGCGCGTGGCCGGGTCCTCGAAGCGCTGCCTGAGCTCGTCATCATCAAGACCTGCCAGCAGCGCATTGCCCACCGCCGTGATCGAGGCCGGAAAGCGACTGCCGATGCTTGCCGTCATGCGCAGCGGTAGGCGCCCGGCATGGGCGGCGAGATAGAGCACGTCCGTGCCGTCCAGCACCGCCAGCTGACAGATTTCGTCATGAAGAAAGGGGGTATCGCTGCAGGCCTGATAAAACGCCTGCACCGGGTCCACCGTGCGCAGATACGCCCCGCCCAGCTCCACCAGACGGCGCCCCAGCCGGTAGCCGCCCTCCACGCGCTGGATCACCCCTTCGGCTTCCAGCGACAGGCAGATGTTGAAAAGCGACGAGCGGGCCACGCCGAGCTGGCGCGCCATTTCGCTCACGCCCAGCGTTTCACCGGCCGCCGCTTCCAGCAGGGTCAGTACGCGCAGGGCACGCGTCACGGCCGGGGCGCTCATCAGTAGAACTCGACCGTATCAACACGGTTTCTAAGCGCCTCGCCGTTGAGATAGCGCCGAGCGTTATCGGCAAAAAACTCGGCGATCAGACGGTCCTCGGACTCGCTGAGCGCGGCGGTATGGGGCGTGAGCAGTACGTTGGGCATGTCCCATAGCGGTGAGGTGTTCTCCAGCGGCTCCGAGGCCGTTACATCCAGCACCGCCAGCCCGATGTGATTGCTCTGCAACGCCTGGATCAGCGCGGGTTCATCGATGACCGTGCCGCGTCCGACGTTGACGAGAGTAACGCCGGGCTTCATCTCGGCCAGCAGTTCGGCATCAATCAATCCTTCAGTGGCCTCGGTACCCGGCAGCGCGATCACGATGGCATCGGCGCGGCGCACACCGTCGCGAAGCTGGGAGGGCGCGATAATTTCATCGACATGGGGCACCAGGCGCTGCTGGCGCGACACGCCCAGCACGTGCATGTCCAGAAGCGACAGCCGGCGCGCCACTTCACGGCCGATACCGCCCAGCCCCAGAATCAGCACCTGCTGCTCGCTGATCTGCCCCATCAGCCAGCGATCGCCCCAGTGATGATCGCGCTGCTGGGCCATAATGCGGGGCAGCTGCTTGGCGCCGGCCAGCACGCCAAACACGGCGTACTCCGCCAGCGGCGCGCCATGCACACCGGCCGAGGTGGTAAACATCACCCGTTCCAGCGCCTCGCCGGAAAGCCCCGCCGCCTTGACCTGCCCCCCACCGCCGGCAGCCATGACGTGCACCCAGCGAAGCTTCGGGTTGGCCTTAACGATTCTGGCCAGCCACTGCGGATCGACATCCGGAATGCCGTAGAGCACGTCCGCCTCGCACAGCAACGCGTCAAAGCGCGCCTCCTCCTCGGGCGTACGTTTGAAATTCGGGTCACCGGCAAAGTCTGCCGGGTGGCGCATGGGCGGCAGCAGCGACTGGTCACGCAGCAGCTCGATCTCGGGCACCAGGGACTCGATCAGCGCACACAGTGTCTCGCTTAGTGGCGTGGCCACCGCCACCTTCAGCGTTTTTTGCGTCATGGCGCGCTCCGAAGACCTGCGGTCGTACAGTGGATTGAACATTGTTCAGTGGACTGTACAGCGCACCTGACCTGCGAGAAGCGCGGCTTTGGTCGATATCGGGACCAAAGTGCAATGCCGGCGGCCGCAGAGCCCGGCCGCCGATACCGGAAGAGGGTTATATCAGCAGGAAGACATATCAGAAGTGGCGTGCCTTTGCTCCAGAGCACGTATCTGCACCAGCAGGGCGTGGTTGATGGGCGTGGCGATGCCGTGGGCCTGCGCCTGTCGCACGATAAAACCGTTAAGGTGCTCGATTTCACCGGGACGGCCACGGGCCAGATCCTGCGCCGTTGAGGAGTGCTGCCCCGCCATGGTCTCGGCAATCGCCAGGGTTGACGCCGTAATGTCATCGGGAAGCGTCACCGCACAGACCCGTGCCACGGCCCGGCACTCGTCAACGATCATTGTCACCAGCGCCCGGGTGCCTTCAACCGCCATCAGCACGCCGTAGGGCTGCCGGGTGATGGCCGACATCGCATTCCAGGCGCAGTTGATCACCAGCTTGGCCCACAGCATGCCGGCCACGTTATCGGACACCTGTGTCGGGATACCGGCACGCTCGAACAGATCCGCCAGCGACTCACTCACGGGTGAGGCGCCCAGCGCCAGCTCACCGCGACCGTAGTGGCGCACGTGCCCCGGTCCTGCCATGGCCACCGCGGTATACACCAACCGGCATCACCGCACGGCCCAAAAGGGCGGCGAGCCGCTCGGCGTTATCCACCCCGTTTTGCAGACTCAGAATGATGGCGTTGTCAGAGAGCATCGGGGCCATCGCCGCGCCGGCGGCCTCGGTATCGGTGGCCTTGACACAAAAGAGCACCAGCTCGGCGTCTTTTAGCGCGCTCACATCAACGCTGGCCGAGACCTCGAACGTCTCGCGCCTTGACGCCGTTTCAAGGATCAGCCCTTGCCGGTGAATGGCCTCGATGTGATTGGTGCGGCCGATCAGCGTCACCGCATGGCCGGCGCGGGCCAGCAGCGCGGCGTAGTAGCACCCGACCGCACCGGCGCCCATGATTGCAATCTGCATGCGCTCTCCTCTTATCAGCGGTGACATCATGAGTCATCCTGCCCCACTGCCACACCCGGTCACGAGCGCTATTATGCAAAGCGCCCCCATGCGCTATCGCACACGGCGCCAGCTTGAATGTCACAGCAGACGTTCAAGCCGGACGGTTTACAACAGATTTTCAAAAAAGAGACATGGCATGAAGTCACTCACCCAACGTCAACAGTTCATGGGCCTGGCCGGCTGGCTGATGCTGGCCTATATCGCCGCCGCCATCGGCGCGGTTGCCTCCGTCAATGCCGCCGAATTCTATCAGCAGCTGCAGCAGCCCTCCTGGGCGCCCCCGGCCGGCGCGTTCGGCCCGGTCTGGACCACGCTCTACACCCTGATGGGCATTGCCGCCTGGCTTGTCTGGCGGGAAAAGCCGACGCAAAACGTGCGCCCGGCGCTGACGCTGTTTGTCGTGCAGCTGGCACTCAATGCGCTGTGGAGCTGGCTCTACTTTGTCTGGCAGCTGGGCGCGATCGCCTTTGCCGGCACGGTCGTACTCTGGATCCTGATTCTCGCCACGCTAATCGCCTTCTGGCGCATCAAACCGCTCGCCGGCGCCCTGCTGGTGCCCTATCTGGCCTGGGTGACGCTGGCCACCGCGCTGACCTGGAGCACCTGGCATCTCAACCCGCAGGTGCTGGGATAAACCGGCTTCCCATGCATGACAGCCCGATTGCCCGCGCCTGACCGTGATCAGTGCCGGGCACTCGTCATACGACTTCATGGCCAGAGACCCGGATGTCAGAGACGACCCTAGCCCCGCCCCGTTTTAACGCGCCGGCCGGTGAGATCATCGGCTGGCGTGACGGCAATGTGCTGCGCGCCACCGGCATCCCCTACGCCCGCACCGAACGGTTTCAGCCGCCTATACCGTTGGCACGATCTGAAGCGCCGATCAGTGCGACGCAATGGGCACCCGCCAGCCCGCAGCGACCCATGCAGGCCTTCGCCCGTCTGCTGGGCGTCTCTCCAGGCGCCATGGCACAGCAGGAAGACTGCACCCGGCTGTCCATCTGCTTACCCGATCACCCGGCCACCACACCTCGCCCGGTGATGGTGTGGATTCACGGCGGCTCCTACATCTTCGGGGCGGGGGATCTGCCCATCCACGACCCGAAATCACTGGTATCAGAGCAGGACGTGGTCACCGTTAATGTGACCTATCGTCTGGGCATTTTCGGCTTCGTGGGTGGCACCTTTCAGGCAGAGACAAACACTCGGGAAAAGAAAAAGGCCCGCCCCGCCAATCTGGGCCTGCTGGACATGATCGCCGCGCTGCGCTGGATCAGGGAGAACATCGCCGCCTTTGGCGGCGACCCCGACAACGTCACCCTGTTCGGCGAATCGGCCGGGGGCGATGCCATCGCCCACCTGATGAGCTCCGATGAGACCCGAGGGCTTTTCCGGCGCGCCATCATCCAGAGCGCGCCTTTGGGCATTACCCCCGGGCGCCGTGCCATGCATGTCGCCATGGCCAGAACAGCTTCGAGCATCGACGAGCACAGCTCCCTGGAAGCCTGTCTTGATACCCAGCTCGAGGTCGAAAAGATTGGTCAGCGCTATCTGCCCCGCGGCCTGATGCCCTTTGGCGTGCAGTTCGGTCAGGCACCACTGCCATCGCTCAGAGAGCGCCGAGCCGAACTTGACGAGCGCGCGCCCCATTGCGACCTGCTGATCGGCCACAACGTCGATGAAGCGGAACTGTTCATGCCCGAAGCCGAAGCGCTGCAGGGGCTGTTCCACCTGCCGGTGATCGGCGCGGGGTGTCGGCGCGCGCTGAGCCGAGCCATCACCGCCGGACTCTATTCCCGCCCCGCCGAACGCTTTGCCCGGCGCCATGCCAACGCCGGTGGGCGCGTGTGGCGCTACCGGCTGGACTGGGGCAGCGACCGGGCCGCCCGCGGCGCCTGCCACAGTATCGATCTCGCCCTGCTGTTCGCCGGCTGGGACTTGTGGCGCCATGCCGGTATTGTCGAGGGGATGAGCGAACAGACCATGGAGACCGATGGCCGTCGACTGCGCGCGCTCTGGGCCCAGTTTGCCCGGGAAGGCACGCTGGAAGATGAGGGCGCCATTGAAGGCGTGCTGGCATGGAAAAGGGTCAGGCCACAATAGATCAGTGCCCCGTGTGATCACGGTTCCCATCCGATTGCCCTTTCGCAGTCACCGGGCCACATCTGCATGGAATCTCCTTCGACGAATGCAACTTGCGCATCCCCTTTTTAATGTGATTCCAATACAGCGAACACAACAAGAATGGGGACCACTGCATGGATGCGCTGATTTCACTGCTGCCACCGCTTGCCGCTGTGGTACTGGCACTGGCGACCCGCCGGGTCAACGTGTCGCTCTTTGTCAGTATCTGGCTGGGAGGCTGGCTGGTCGCGGGCAATCCTATCGCTGCCGTGGGCCAGACGTTTGACTGGTTTGCTGAAGTGATGACTGATGAATGGAATGCTCGTTTTCTGGTGCTGGTAGCACTGCTAGGTGCAGGCGCGGCCTTCATGCACCGCACCGGCGGCTCTCAGGCACTGGCTCACGCGCTTTCCAAGCGGATTCATTCGGGGCGGGCATCCCTGCTGTTCACCTGGGTGCTGGGTGTGGTGATCTTTTTCAACGACTACGTCAATTCGGTCATCGTGGGCAATGCCACTCGCGATCTCACCGCCCGCCAGCGCCAGTCCCGGGAAAAGCTCGCCTGGGTGATGGATGCCACTTCCGCGCCCATGGCGACGCTGGGCCCTGTCTCGGACTGGATCGGCTATCAGGTGTCGCTGATCGCCGGGGCGCTGGTGGGCCTGAGCTTCTCATCGGCGGAACCCTACCGGCTCTTTCTGCAGTCGATCCCGTGGAATTTTTACGCCCTGCTCTGCCTGGCCTCGGTGCCCATGATTCTGCTGGCCGGCGACTTCGGCCCCATGGCACAGGCCCAACGCCGTGCCGCGGAAACCGGAGAGCTGGTCGCCCCCGGCGATACCCCGCTCTCCAACGTGGATGCCGACCTGGGCGAAGTCCCCGAGGGGCGCGGGCGACTCTGGCATTTTGTACTGCCACTGGTCGTGCTGATCAGCGTGGCCTGCTGGGGGCTCTGGTACACCGGTGGCGGCGCCGAAGGTGCAACGGTCATAGACGCGCTGGCGGATACCGATGTTAGCGTGGCGCTCTCCTGGGCGGCCTTCGCCATGGTGGTCACCGGCATGTCCATGGCACTGCTGCAGCGCCAGAGCCTGAAGGATTGCGAAGAGACGCTGCTGGCAGGGTTTCGCACCATGCTGCCGGCACTGGCCATCATGGTGCTGGCATGGAGCATCGGCACTGTCACCGGTGCACTGGATACGGGAGAACACGTCATCAATGTCACCCGTGACTGGCTTTCCCCGGCACTTCTGCCGCTTTTGATCTTTCTGATCGCCATGGTGATCTCGTTTGCCACCGGCAGTTCCTGGGGCGCCATGGCGATACTGACCCCCATCGGCGTGCCGCTTGCCTTCGAGCTTTCCGGCGGTGATATGACACTGGTCAGCATGGCAATCGGCGCCATTTTCTCCGGCTCAATCTTCGGAGATCACTGCTCACCCATCTCCGATACCACGGTGATGGCGTCGATTTTCGCTGGCTCCGACCATATCGCCCACGTACGCACCCAGATTCCCTATGCGCTGATACCGGCCATCGTGAGTGCACTGCTTTACGTGGCCTCGATGGTCATTGAATCCGTATGGCTGCTGCTGGCGGCGGGACTGGTGGTTCAGTTCGGAGTGATCATGGTGCTGGGACGATCGGGCAAAAGCTCAGACAGCGGATAAAACATGCCAGAACCGCCACTCCATTGGCGCTAAACGAGCCCCGATAACAGGTTCATCAAAAAAGCCCGCCACTCAATAGGAGTGGCGGGCTTTTGATTTCACAACAGCACCGATTTACGGAATGACCTTCTCCGCCCGCAGCCGGGTAAAGAGGTCAAAGAAGGCAGCGCGGGTCTCGCGGAACTCATCAAAGCCGAAGTCGCGGCATTTGACGAGGTCGTTGACGCACTCCTGCTCGCGGCCGAGATCGGCGTCGGTGTGCCACCAGGAAACCAGCTTCGTCACGTCGGATTCGACCAGACCATACTGCTCGGCAATCCTTTGCCACTTGGGCTCAAGACCGGCCATCTGCTCTTCCAGCGGCTGCGGCGTTTCGGGGCAGTCCGCCACTTCCAGGCCGAAGAACTCACCGATCTCCTGCCACATGCGGCGCCAGCGGAAGGTATCGCCGTTGACCGTGTTAAACGCCTGATTGTGCGCGCCGGTGGTCAGTGATGCCCACTCCATCTGGCGTGCCAGCAGCAGCGCATCGGTCATGTCGGTCAGTGCGTTCCACTGAAGCTGCGAGCCCGGGAAGACGAACTGTCGACCGGTGGCCTTGCAGATCGAGGCATAAACGCCAAGCGTTGTGCCCATGTTCATGGCGTTGCCGCGGGCATGGCCGATGACGGTATGCGGACGATGCACGTTCCAGGCAAAGCCGTATGTGCCGGCGGCCTCGATCAGGATATCTTCCAGCGTGTAGTAGAAGTTTTCCCCCGGGACGCGCGGGGCGGACTCACGAAACGGCGTTTCGACCTTGCCACTGCCGTAGCTTTCAAAGGAACCCAGATACTGCTTGGTGCCGGTGACCAGCGCCGCATGCTCGAGCTTTTCCGGGTTCAGCGCGGCAAACAGGTTATTCATCATCGCGCCGTTGGCTTCGACGTTTTCCTGTTCGCTGTCACGCCTGGTCCATGTGCAATAAAAGACATGGCTGATCGGCAGGCCTTCAAGCGCCTGTGCGGTGGCATCGGCATCTAGCAGATTGGCCGAGACCGGAATCACGCCGTCCTTGCCGGTGGGCTGACGCGACAGACCGTAAACGGTCCAGCCGCTGGCGACCAGATATGAGGCCAGGTTACCGCCGGTAATGCCGGTGGCGCCGACCACCAGTGCTACACCCTTTTGCATGATGAGACTCCCTTGTTCATCAAATGATGCCAGCCATTATGGTCCTTGCGCGGCATTGCCGAAATCGAACATTATGCAAATGATTATTGCATTAGGTGCAACATGATGGATCTCAATGGGTTACGAACATTTGAACGGGTTGCGGCGACCGGCAGCTTTACAGCCGCTGCACGACATTTCCATATGGCGGTCTCCTCCGTCTCACGCCAGGTCAGCGCGCTGGAAGAGAGCCTGGGCATTCGACTGCTTTATCGCCATACCCGAGCTGTGACGCTGACCGAGGCAGGCCGGCAGTACTACGAGCAGATTCGCGTCACGCTCGAGCAGCTTAATCAGGCCACCGAGTCACTGAAAGGCCCGACGCGGGCACCGTCAGGAACGCTGCGCATCAATAGCCCGGTGGCGTTCGGCCGCCATCAGGTGGTACCGCTGCTGCGCGGTTTTCACAAGCGCTATCCGGACGTACACGCCGAGCTGCTGCTCACCGATGCGCTGACCGACCCGGTGCGAGAAGGCAGCGACATTACCTTTCGTGTCGGGCAGCTGGCCGACTCCTCCCTGATTGCCCGACCGCTGGCCCCCATGAACTACGTGGCCGCCGCCTCCCCCGCCTATCTGCTGGATCACGGGACGCCCGAGACGCCACAGGCGCTGACAGATCACGACTGCCTGCTCTATCAGGGTGAGATGGGCCGCCAGCGCTGGTATTTTCAAGCACCCGGTGACGCCGCTCCCACAGCGTTCGAACTGGCTGGCAGCCTCTACAGCAACGATGCCGACAGCCTGTTACAGGCCGCCATTCTGGGTCAGGGCATTGTGCTCTTCCCCACCTGGCTGATCGATGAGGCGCTGGCTTCACAACAGCTGGCGCCGATATTGAGTGGCTGGCGCTGCGAAGTCGTGCCCGAGCGGCGCATGATTCATGTGCTGACCACCGACGGCCGGTTGCGCACGCCCAAGGTGGCGGCCTTCATGAGCTACCTGCAGGACGTCATTGGCGATGCACCTTCGTGGGACAAGTGGCAGCATCCCGACGCACCGCCCGCCTCATAGCCACGTCAGCCGGCCGTCGATGTCGCCTTGTTCACCCGGGCGCGGGGCCAGCGCATCGGCGCCGAAAGACACACCAGACAGGCGATCACCAGCACAATGCCGGCCCAGCCCAGCGGCGGCAGACGCTCACCGACGATTACGACCGCCAGCAGCGCGGCCACGACCGGCTCGAACAGCGTGATGGTGGTGGCGGTACTGGCCGGCACTCGGGCCAGCCCGTACCCAAAGCCGAGATAGCCCAGAAACATCGGCACCAGCGCCATATAAAGCCCGACGGCGGCGTTGTTGATCGAGGCCAGCAGCGGCGCGCAGGTGAGCAGCAGCACCGGCATCAGTAACAGCCCGCCCAGGCCAAAGGTGGCGCCCATGGCCGCCCGTGTGGGGATGCCGCCCTGCATCAGATGTCGCGCCGACCAGGAGTAAAACGCGTAGGTCAGGCCGGCCACCAGCCCCATCGCCACGCCCTGCAGCACCTGCGTCGTACTGCCCACACCGGCGTGAGGACCCGTTTCTGCCACGCACAGCAGTCCCATACCGACCAGTCCTAGCGTCGCGCCAATCGTCCAGCGCGCGCCGAGTTTCAGCCCTTCCAAACGGGATTCAATCAACGCCGAGAGCAGCGGTGCCGAGCCGATCGACACCACCGTACCGATGGTGACGCCGGCCAGACGCATCGAGCCGTAAAACGCCAGCGGATAGATGGCCACCGCCACCGCCCCGGAGAGCAGCCAGGGCCAGCGCGCGCGCAGCTGCGACCGGGCCTTTCGAATGCGTGGGGCCGCCACCAGCGCCTGCAATAGTCCGCCCAGCCCCATCGCCACGGCGCCGATGGCCACGGCACTGACCTCGGGGGCGAAGGTGGCGGCCGTGCCGGTGGTGCCCCACAGCACGGCGGCGATCAGCACGCCGGCCACGCCGAGCAGGTGTTCGCGAGAGGTCGTATTCATGGGGCATTCACCATCGCCCTGGCCATATCATGGGCCTGACGAACGCAGCGGCTATTGCCTTCAAGGCCCGCGCGCACCATCGCGCCTTCCAGCAGAAAGGCGAGCTGCTGCGCCAGCCGGGCCGCTGTGGCTTCATCGCCGGTCAGTTCAGCCAGCGGTGCGGCCAGCAGCGCCTCCACCTGACGCTTGTGACCGAGGACCACGTCGCGACCCTCATGACCGGCCGGCAGCTCGGCGGCAGCGTTGAGCAACCCGCAGCCGCGAAAGCCGCGCTCATAGGCCCACTCGGCGTGATCCTGATAGGCCAGAAATACTGCCAGCACCTGATCCGTGGGGGTGAAGGCTTTTGTCAGTCGCGCCTCATACAGCGCGAGCCACTCGGTGTGACGCGCCTGCAGATAGGCCGTCACCAGTGCTGCCTTGGAGTCGAAGTTGTTGTAGAGACTCTTTTTGGCCACGCCCGCGCGTCTGACAATGGCATCGATACCGGTGCCGACAATACCGTCACTGTAAAACAGCACGGCCGCTGCGTTGAGCAGGCGCTCGCGAGCGCTGGTCGCCGATGGCGCTTCAGATGATGTCATGGCCATGATCCAGAATGCAGAGTAGGTAGAACAGTCTACCTACCTGAGAATTCACGTCAAAAGCCGTGTATTAGTGTTCTTTTATAACCATGAGCAGGGCATTATAGACCCGGCCTTTTGGACAGAGGCCTTCGATAACCAGAAGGAAGGAACAACATGAGTCAACGGTTAATCTTTATTCTGCTGGCCTTTGCAGGTTTTACGATCTGGATGCTGCTGGATCGATAGCTCTGCCCCCGGTGATGTGACGGCTCGCGACGGCCCCCAGACATAAAAAAAGCCCCGACGCTTCAACGTCGGGGCTTTTTATGGTGCATCAAGCGTTTAGCGCTGCCAGCAGTTTCTCGGCCACGGCTTCCGAGCTTGCCGGATTCTGGCCGGTAATCACCAGACCATCTTCCACGGCAAACGCAGCGAAGGCATCCACCTTCTGATAGTCCGCACCGCGGCGCTTGAGCTCATCTTCCAGCAGATGCGGCACCACCTCGGTCAGGCCGACGGCGGCCTCTTCCTCATTGGTAAAGCCCGCAACCTTCTTGCCCTTGATCACGTACTCGCCCTGCTCGTCCCTGACATTCAAAAACGCCGTGGGCGCGTGGCATACCGAGGCGATCGGCTTTTGCTGGCGCAGGAAGTCTTCCAGCAGCGCGATGGACGCCTGATTATCGGTCAGATCCCACAGCGGGCCGTGGCCGCCGGGATAGAACACGGTGTCGAAATCCTCGGCACGCACGTCGGCAAGCCGCGTGGTATCGGCAATGCGCGCTTTCGCCTCGTCATCGCCATAGAAACGATGCGTGGCGTCGGTCTGGGCATCCTCGCCTTCACTGTTGGGATCAATCGGTGCAGCACCGCCTGCAGGCGTTGCCAACACGATCTCGCAACCGGCATCGAGGAAGGTGTAATAAGGGGCGGCAAACTCTTCGATCCAGAAACCGGTCTTGTGGCCGGTATCGCCCATCTCATCGTGAGAGGTCAGAACCATTAGAATACGTGGTGCGCTCATGAAGCACTCCTGAACAGGTGGATTACCCCCGAGATGGTTGCGCCCATGGCAGATATCAAGTCACGCCGCTGCGGACAGTTTGTCGCAGCCCACTGTAACCCCCGCCACGGCCGGCTGGCCGTCGTGATGCAGGCACATAAAAAATGCCCCGCCGGCCAATCACCGAGGGGGCATGCCAGGCAGTAATGACGGGCCGCCCGCAGCGGCCTGTCATTGGCCTTTCGTTACTCGCCGCAGCTGCAGTTGTGGCCGCAGTCTTTCGAGCCATCGGCATGGCCGGTGGCACAGGCCTGGCAGCAGTACAGTTCGCCGTCGCGTTCAACGGCGTTGTCGTTAACGGCACAGGTGCATTTGGGGCAGGCACAGCTGGTCTGGTCGGACATGATACGGCTCCTTGCAAGGTGAAGGTCTCCTTTGTAAACCTTCTACCTTCTATAAGGTCAAGCGTTTTCCAGGACCGACACGACCATAAAAAAGCCCACCGGCAGATCACCGATGGGCTCGATGTTTTAAGCGAAAAAGGGGTTAGCCTTCTTCTTCGTTCATTCGCTGGCAGTCTTCTTCGGCTTCCTCGCGCACCTCATATTCGGTACTGACATAGCGCTCTTCTCGAGTGTCCCAGATGCGAAAGCACTCCAGCGGCATGTCATCCATTTCCTTTTGCTGCTCACGATTGGGTGCGCCCTGCACGTGCGCGGTGTCGTGTTCATGCACTTCATAGCGGCTCGCCATGCCTTCTCTCCCTCATTGATAGGTCCCGAGAAAAGTGTGGTCATGAACGTCATGAAATGCCACTGAGACGAGTCTTCGAGGCTCACCGGCGACAACGCAGCAGTATCATCCGCCAGCGCTGTCCGAACACGCATCACCACCTGCCATGCGCGCCCGATACCTGATCGCCCAGCCTGAAGCGCCCCACCGTTTCGACCAGTTCATGTGCCTGCCCCTTGAGGCTGACAGCGGCAGCAGCAGACTCCTCGACCAGCGCCGCATTTTGCTGCGTCGTTTGATCCAGCTGGCTGATGGCCTGACTCACCTGACCGACGGACAGGTTCTGCTCGCTGCTGGCGCCGCTGATCTCACCGACGATATCGCTGACGTGCTGGATGGAAGAGACAATCTCCTCCATGGTCCTGCCCGCCTGATCGACCAGCGTCGTGCCCTTTTCCACACACTGAACGCTGACATCGATCAGCATCCGGATGTCCTTTGCCGCCTCGGCACTGCGCTGGGCCAGGCTGCGCACTTCACTGGCGACCACGGCAAACCCGCGGCCCTGTTCCCCTGCGCGCGCCGCTTCCACCGACGCGTTGAGCGCCAGGATATTGGTCTGAAAGGCAATGCTGTCGATAACGCTGATGATGTCGTTGATCTTGCCGCTGCTTTCGTTGATCTCACGCATTGTCTGCACGACCTGGCCGACGACATCGCCGCCCTGGTGCGCCACGGCGCTGGCACTGGAGGTCAGCTGATGGGCCTTTTGCGCGTTATTGGCGTTCTGGGTCGCACTCGAGCCCATCTCCTCCATGGACGCAGAGGTCTGCTCGATCGCCGAGGACTGCACCATGGTGCGCTGACTCAAATCGTCGTTGCCCTGTGAAATCTGCGCACTCGCCGAGGCCACGCCTTCCGCGCTGCGGCGAACGGTAAACACGACTTCCGAAAGGCCCGCCACCATCTCCTTCTGGGCGATCAACAGCTGGCCGATTTCATTTCTGGAACGCGCTTCAACGCTGACCGACAGATCCCCTGAGGCCACCGCCCTGGCCTGCTGCACGGCCTGTCCCAGGGGCTTTGTGATCCCTCGGGTAATGACGACCGCCACCACAATGGAGATCAAAATGGCAATGGCCCCCAATACCAGATTGATCAGCAGCACCTGATGGTATTGGGATTCCCCATGTGCCATACCCACCTGCGCTTCCGCCAGCTGAATCTCGATCAGCTCACCGATGGCATGGCTGATCGGGTCGATGGCGGCGTAAAGCGGCCCGTCGATCATGTCCAGCTGCCCCCTGACCAGGCCCGTCATGCCCTGCAGTATCTGTTCCACTTCATCAAGGGCATTGTCGGCAGTCGTAAAGCTCGACTGTGCCCGCGCCGCCGCGGCCGCCTCTTCCGGGGTCAGTTTTGTCTGCAGGTAGGCTGCCCAATCACGGGTGATGGTCTCGTGAGCGCCGTGCACTGCCTTCAAGGCTTCTTCGGCCGTGATCAGGCCAGCGTTGGCCTTGTTCACCGCATCGATGACATCCACGGCATAGGCGTCCGAAATCTCCTTGAGACCCTTAAGGGGGACCACCCGGTCATGATACAGCGACTGCATGGTGTCATTGACGCTGCGAAGGCTCAGCGAACTCAACACGCCACTGAGCACCAGAAACAGGATGGCGACGAAAAACCCCAGCCCGATCTGCTTGCTGATGGAAAGGTCTCTTATGGTCATTGCATGGTTCCGGAAAGGTTCGGGAAATAGCCGCAAGGGCGGCTATGGCCAGGATCCCTCCCATATCGGGGCAAGTCTTGAATGCTTGACTCTTATTCACGATTAAATCGTGCATTAATTAAATGCTGGTAAAGATAAAACCAAGTGCTCATGGCGCTCGATGATCGCCGGAATGTTCGAATCGCACGCCCGCACCCGAGAAAATGATCAGCGTTATCAAATGACTCCTTTATCGAAACCAGCGTATCTACCACTGCAAGGCCCTCACCCCTCGGCTGGAAAGGGTTTATCACCTCCTGTAACGACCGGGTTCATGGCGAATGGGTCCGCTTTGTATTACGCCACTGCTTCGGGCTATGTTGCCTGTTCCCATGCTCCAGGAATGCCCAAATGAAGCTGATCGATCGTCGACGCCTGCTCTGTGCTTTCTCATTGTTACCACTGGCCACCTTACCCCTGCCAACGCTTGTCAAAGCGTCGAGCACCTCCAGCACGCAGGAGGTAGCGCGTCGGCTTCAGGCGCTGGAACAGCAACACAAAGGGCGGCTGGGCGTGGCGCTCATGAATGTAGGCACAGGGGCGGTCGTGAGTCATCGAGGCGATGAGCGATTTTTGTTCAACAGTACAGGCAAGGTATTTATCGCGGCCGCCGCACTGGCACAAGTGGACCGCGGCGAGGAATCACTGGATCGGCGCATCGAGATCAAATCTTCTGATCTCACCGGCTGGACACCCGTGACCGAAAAGCAAATGGGCAGCCCGGGCATGACGATCGCAGAACTCGGCCAGGCCGCGGTGGCGTGGAGCGATAACGCCGCTGCCAATCTGCTGATCGAAAGCCTCGGCGGCCCGGCGGAGGTCACGGCCTTTCTGCGCGGCATCGGGGATACCACCACCCGTCTTGATCGCACCGAGCCGACGCTCAACGAGCATGAACACGACGGAGACGAGCGCGACACCACCACACCGCGGGCGATGATGCAGACCCTGCGCACCCTGCTTTTGGGCGAAGTGCTCTCGCCTGCCTCGCGTCACCAGCTTGCTGCCTGGATGATCGAGGGCAAGACAGGCGATGCCCGACTGCGCGCCGGCATGCCCAGTGGATGGTTGGTCGGCGAGAAAACCGGCACCAACAGCGTCGGCAATGCCGGTGATATTGGCATCGCCTGGCCATCGGATCGCGGGGCGGTGATCGTCATCGCCTATGTCTACCTGCCGGAGGCCGACAAGGCGCAGCGCGATCAGGTTATTGCCGAGATTGGAAAACTGGCGGCGAAGGTCTGAGGTCCTTTCGGCGTCAGGATCAAGTGCCCTTTTTTCGTGCTCGAAACGCGGCCACCTTCATGCGATTACCGCAGGTCGCCATGTTGCACCAGCGGCGACGGTGCGATTTGGTCTGATCGAGAAACAGCAGTACGCAGTCGTGCGCTTCGCACTGCTTTACATAAACAAACTGCTCGCTGGTTAGCAGGGCCACCAGCGCCTCGGCGATCGGTGCCAGCAGACCAGAAGCGTCATGGTGCGGTCGGTGCTGTTCGAGCTCGAAAGCTACTGCTTCGTCATTCCACACCAGTGACCGAGCAGGTTGCCCCTGGGCAAGCATCTCATTGATCAGCGACACCTCCGCAGGTTTCCCCTCCTGCGCCGCCTCAAGGGCGGTCCACGCACAGCTCCTGAGCGCTTGCGCCCGCGTCATTAATCCCTCGGGGGCAATCTCGACCGAAGGCGACACCACCTCGGCTGCCTTCAGCCACTCAAGCACGCGTGCGTCGTCCGTGAAGACTTCCTGCGCTTCTTCTCCGGTGCCGTAGCAGGTATTGATGAAATCGAGTGCGAGGTTATTTCCGACAAACAGTGACGCCGGTGGTGCATCGGTTGGTGTGTCCATCGAACCTGTAACCTTTAAATAATTTTTGACAGGTTACACGCCCTGGCCGTAACCTTCAAATCGAAATTTAACGGTTACAGGAGTTTCTGATGATGGACTCAACCTCTTGCACAATGCCCGATCAAATCACACTGAACCCTGTGCACTATCGTTTCGAGCAGGTCGATAACGTTGAAGTGTTCTACCGCGAGGCCGGCGACCCGGACGCCCCGGTAGTACTGTTGCTGCATGGTTTTGCAGCCTCCTCGTTCATGTTTCGGGATCTGATTCCGATGCTGGCCGAGCGCTACCGCGTGATTGCCCCTGATCTGCCCGCCTTCGGGTTTACGCATTCTCCTTCACGTAGCGATTACACCTACACCTTTGAGCGGCTGACGCGCACCATCGAGCGATTCACCGAGCAGCTCAGGCTTTCCGAGTATGCCTTGGTAGTGCATGACTACGGCGCGCCGGTTGGCTGGCGGCTGGCGTTGAACCACCCGGAGCGCATTACCGCGCTGGTCTCTCAAAACGGCAACGCCTATGAGGAAGGCCTTGGTGACAGCTGGCAGCCGATCCAGCGCTACTGGAAGAACCCGACGCCTGAAAACCGCGAGGCGCTGCGCGACTTCCCAACGCCGGAATCGATCAAATGGCAGTATCTGGAAGGAGTCTCCACGCCCGAGGCAGTCTCTCCAGACAGTTACACGCTGGAAGGCCTGCAGATCCAGCGGCCCGGTAACGCCGAGATTCAGCTCGATCTGGTGCTGGATTACGCCAACAACGTAGCGCTGTATCCGGAATTTCAGGCGTACTTCCGCCGCCACCAGCCGCCGCTTTTGGCCGTGTGGGGCGAGCACGACCCGTTTTTCATTCCGCCGGGCGCACAGGCCTGGACACGCGATCTACCCAACGCCGACATCCGCTTTTTTGATACCGGCCACTTCGCGCTCGAAACCCATGGCGCAGAGATCATCCCGACCATCCGTACATTTCTGGATACCCACATCGGCTGATCGCGCTCCCATTAGCTGATCGCGTTCTCACTGACGCTGCCTCGTAGCTATAGGCGAGGCGGCGCCATCAAAACGTGATACCACTATCTCGCCTTCGCCACACCGCGATCCGGACGCCAACCAAAAACCTTCCTCCCTGGCCGCGCGGGTTTGAAAAATTGCCCCACCGCCCTCACACGGCGCGCCGCTCGACTAGAGTATTCCCGCACAGCCGATTTTTGTGGACCCGTCGCCCGGTACACTCATGACAGGCCCAGCCCAACCCGATACAGGATCACCATGGCCGCTTTCCCGCCCTCTCTTTACGGCTGCCGGCGTCTGAGCGCCTGCGTCTTTTTGCTGGTGCTGCTGAGCGCGCTCATCGGCGCCCCGGCGCACGCCGCGGAAGAACTGTCCGCCGCCGCCCAGGCCCTGAGCGGCAGCAGCACGCAGGCAGAAAGCCCGGATGCGCCCGGAATCGACACCACTCCGAGCCCGCGTCAGGACAGCGACATTCAGACACGCATCGCCGGGATCTTTTCCGAGATCGAAGGCCTGAACGCCGTCGAGATCAGCGTGGTTCAGGGCGTGGTGACGCTCTCGGGGGAAACGGCCAACGAGAAAAAAGCGCAGCAGGCCATCAGCCTTGCCAGCCGCCTGACCGATGTGGTCACCGTCAATGACGCCATCAACCGCACCCTGGATGTGCAGGACAACGTCTCCACCGTCGCGCAGGGGCTGATCGCCCAGGCCCGTGGCCTGATCAAGGCCCTGCCCCTGCTGCTGGTCGGTATTGTGCTGTTCGGGCTTGTCGCGTGGTTCGGGGCCTGGCTCTCCAGGCGCCAGCGCCTGTGGCAGCGCCTAACGCCCAACCCGTTCGTGGCGGCGCTGGTGTCGCAGACTGTCCGGGTCATTTTTATCGTCTTCGGGCTGATACTGGCGCTCAGCCTGATGGGCGCCGAGACGGTGCTGGGCACGCTGCTGGGCGGGGCCGGCGTGATCGGCATCGCCGTGGGCTTTGCGGTCAAGGACACCATCGAAAACTACATCGCCTCTTTGATGCTGAGCATTCGCCAGCCCTTTCGGGCGCGCGACCAGGTGGTCATCAACGGCCAGGAAGGCATCGTCGTGCGGCTGACCTCCCGCGCCACGATTCTGATGACGCTGGATGGCAATCAGCTGCGCATTCCCAACGCCGATGTGTTCAAGGGCACCATTCTCAACTACACCAGCAACCCGGAGCGGCGCTTCACCTTTGAGCTGGGCGTGGATGCCAGTGACGACCCGCTCGCCGCCATCAAGGTCGGCCTGGACGCCGTGCACCAACTGGATTTCGTGCTGGAGGAACCCAGGGCCATGGGCGTGATTACCCAGGTGGGTGATTCCAACATCATGCTCGAGTTTCAGGTCTGGGTGGATCAATCCGACACCGACTTTGCCAAGGCCCGCAGCATCACCATTCGCGAGACCAAGCACGCGCTTGAAAGCGAAGGCTTCAGCCTGCCCGAACCCATTTACCGCCTGCGATTCAACCACTCGCTGGAGCAGGCGCTGGAACGCCTTCAGGGCAACAGCGCAGACCAGCCCCGCACGGATACCCCTGCCCCGGCCTCTCCCGAAGGCCAGACAGCACCTGTACCGCCCGCGACGGATGGCAGCGACAAACACCAGGCAAGAGCCCGCGCCCGGCAGATCCTGCGCGACCCCGGCGCCGAAGCCCTGTTCGATGCCCGCCCGGATGACAAGCTGATGAAAAAGGTCGAGCAGGAGATTGCTCGAACCAGCGAGGAAACCGACCTGTTGAGCCAGCGTGCGCCGAAGGAGTAACGCCGCAGCCAGGTTATCGCCTCATGGGCTGATGAAGAACGCAAAAAAGCCCCGCGAATGCGGGGCTTTTTGGAGCGGAATGCGGTGATCAAGTGGCGGGAGGCAGGACTATAAATAAACCATAAGACTATGATTTTTAGTAATTTTATTTTTATTAAGGCAGATATATATACCTTTTTGTATACCATAAACTCTCTTGCATCTATCGTTTAGCCCCCTACGCAATACCTACCGAGATGCTCCAAGATAGTTACCTTTGATTTCGTATCTAGCTCTAAATCCGTGCGGCCCTTTCCAAGGTGTTGACAGAAGATGAATGAGACGGCGACCGTAAGCGGCCATTAGGTGCTCATATCTGTCCCAAAGCTCTTCATTAAGTATGAGAGGTTGAGCACTATCCTCCTTTTTTAAAGCACATGGGTACCTCGCCCAAGATTCATTACCCTCTTCAAATGCTCGTAGAGTTTTTTTACCTTTTTCCTTGTATGGAATATTAGTAGACATTTTTGCTAGGTCAGTAAGTTCGTGAGACCTTAAATTCTTTGCAAGCGTACCATTTGAAATCCACCCGGGGTTTTCATAAACAAGGAAAGCTTTAATAGAATTTTCCAACGCAAAAGATGCCAAAAGAAATGTTGACCTATTTGCATTATCCCAACTGACTTTTATTTTTGAACGATGATCAATATGGGTCAAGTGCCCTCGACCAAATCTTTGCCTTAGCTCTACAGCTTGTAGATGTAGATCGTCGGCAACTAAAAACCAACTATGTGGACATGCCAATTCTACAAATTCCTCGTTCGTCATTATGCCCCTACTGTTTTAGTGACTCTACTAACACGTATGCTCTCAGACACGGCCAGACACGCCTGCCGCTCTCCTGACACATGGAAAAAATCTTCAAAACTTCTCATTCAGATCCCCTAGCGCGCTGTCGACTCCCCGCCCCGCCTGCGCGCTAAATGGGTCGGTTTTATTGCACCCTTGCAGGGGGCGCTGAGCCGCCCCAGTACTGGGCCGCGCGGCGGTTTTATGGCGTCCCAAAACCTTGCGTTTCCTTGCATTTCACACCGGCCACATTCAGTGGCGTGAAGTCAAAAGCCGGCTTTGTGATACACGTTGCTGCACTGACCTGAAAACGTGTGTCTCTTGCGATCCTCGGGAAGCTCAACAGGTCTTTTCAGCACAATATTCGAGCGCACTGATTAAGTAAAATTGTGTAACGGTGAGGTAAGACAAAAGCAGCATCCATCACGAACCCCTTTCGCTCGCCAGAATGAAATGAACGCGCCGCACTCCTTTTCTTTAACCCTGCCCACTATTGGCAAACGATAATCTGTTGGCATGAAGCACTACCCACCCAGGACCGCATCCGGGCTACAGAGGATGCTGCTCTTTCAGCATGTCGATAAAGGCCTGTAGCCCCGATGGCACATGCCGACGCCCGGAGTAATAAAGGCATAGCCCGGGGATGAGGGGGCACCATTCATCGAGCACGGTCACGAGTTCGCCCTGAGCGATTCGGTGACGCACGACGTGTTCGGACAGGTAGGCAATGCCCAGATCGTTGGCAGCGGCCTTGGCCATCAGCCCCGGATGATCGAGCGTCAGTACCCCGGGAACATCCACGTTCGTTTCTTGACCCTGATGCTCGAACTCCCATCGATAACGCTTGCCACTCGGTAGGCGCTGGCGAATACAGGCGTGCTGATAGAGCGCATCGGGCGTATCGGGCGTGCCTTGGCGGGCGATGTAGCGGGGTGAGGCCACAGTGACAAAACGTGTATCACCACCAAAGGGAACAGCGATCATGTCCTGTGGCACTGCTTCGGCCAGCCTGACGCCAGCATCGAAACCGGCTTTCACAATGTCGACTAGCCGGCCTTCGGTCACGATGTCCAGTGTCATTTCAGGATACTGCGCCAGAAAAGCCGGTATGACGTCTGCCATCAAGATTCGCGCCGCAATCTCGCTGGCATTGATGCGGAGCGCCCCGCTCGGCCGACCGCGTTCGTCATTGACACTTTCCAGCGCCATGTCGAACTCCTCGAGTACCGGCTTCATTCGAGTGATCAAGCGCTGACCGGCCTGCGTGGGAGAGACACTGCGCGTTGTGCGATGCAACAGGCGAACGCCCATCGTCGTTTCGAGGGTGCGCATCCGGTGACTCAGTGTTGACGGTGAAAGGCCCAGCTCATCGGCTGCGCGCCGGAAGCTCCGGTAAGTGGCAATCAGTGAAAGTGCACTGATGTCATCAAGGTCTGGTTTGGCATTCATGGCTTATTTTCACCGGTTCATCCCGTATTGGCCGGATAGTAGCAGCAATAGCAGAGTGCGAAGATGACGTCTCATTCGTCATCCGGCGACGACTCGCTGATGGAGAGTTTCATGACACAGCCAGCACAGAAGACATGGTTCATCACCGGCGCATCCAGCGGTCTTGGCCTCTCGATGACCCGGCAACTGCTGGCGCGCGGTGATCGCGTCGCGGCAACGCTACGCAAACCCGAGCGTCTCAACGATTTAAAAGCGCAATACGGTGACAGCCTCTGGGCTGCAGAGCTTGACGTGACGGACACCGACGCCATTCGGACCACGCTGGCCAGTGCCTTTGGCGAACTCGGGCGCATCGATGTGGTGGTCAGTAACGCCGGCTATGGCCTGTTCGGCGCTGCCGAAGAGTTAAGCGACCAGCAGATCCAGCAGCAGATTGCGACCAACCTGATCGGCTCCATTCAGCTCATACGCGCAGCGATTCCCCATCTGCGCGAACAGGGTGGCGGGCGGATCATTCAGGTCTCTTCCGAAGGCGGACAGCTCGCTTACCCCAACTTTAGCCTCTACCACGCAAGCAAGTGGGGCATCGAAGGGTTCGTGGAGTCGGTCGCCCAAGAAGTGGCACCGTTCGGTATTTCGATCACGCTTTCCGAGCCGGGGCCAACCGCGACCAATTTTGCCGAAGGGCTGATCAGCCCTGAGCCCCTGGCCGTCTACGACCAGACGCCGGCAGGTGACGTTCGACGCGCCGTAGCGGAAGGCAACTTCGGCGGGTTCAGTCATGGCGACAAGGTGGCCTGGCTGATGATCGAAAGCGCCAGTCTTGAGCCAGCTCCCAAACGCCAGGTTTATGGGGAAGAGGCATGGCAGCGTCTTCATGACGTATACCACGGACGGCTCACCACGCTGGACGCACAGCGCGACATTGCAGTCTCGGCCGATACCAACACCGCTCTGCCAAATGCCATTCATTCAATAATGTCATAGTGGCGTTCTGCATTACGGGTTAGCTTGCCCCAATCGGAACCGGCTACCCGCCGCTGGTGCAGTTCAAATGCCTCGCGGTCAACAAACTCTTCATAAACATTGAAACGGCAAGGGTCGTTTTCCTCCTGAATGACCCTGAACGTGATACAGCCAGGCTCTTCGAGGGTTAGACGACAATGGTTGGCGAGCTCCTGGTTAATGGCCTCAAGCTCGTCGCTGGGAACCTGTATAAAACCTTTCAATACGACCTTACTCATACCTGCCATCCAGAAGAGTGTTGTTGGAAAGACCCGTGACGATGATGCACGACGCTGGATGCTGAACACCAATAGTGCGGTATTTCCCGCGTCAGGTGCCCTGCATCAAAGTATGTAAGTTCGCCAAGCATACCTTTCATGTGTTGACCGATATAACAGGGCTGATGTCTTTAAAACCCTGCCCATTAGCGCCCTCTTATATCTGTGCAAGACCATCCAGAAAACAACTTGACCCTATAGCCATCTGCAATTTCAGTGCATTACGCGCAAGTGGCACTATTCGCGATCTTTTTTGAACGGTCACGACGAGGGCTTCGTGAAAAACTATCTGGGCAAGATGAGAGGCACAGCGGCGTCGCGTACCGCACCCTGCTGGCGTGATGCGCTCTGGTCGTGGGTTGGGGCGTTTGTGGGCATGACCGGGGTGGGCTGGATCAGCGCGCAGTCGCTTCAGACCCATACGCTGTTAATGATCGGCTCGTTCGGCGCCACTTCGGTACTACTCTACGCGGCACCGGAAAGCCCCTTTGCCCAGCCACGAAACGTCCTCGGCGGCAGCGTGCTCTCGGCGCTGTGTGGGTTTGTCATCTGGCTGCTGCTGGGTGACAACTGGATTGCTGCCGCCGTGGCGGTTTCTACCTCCATCCTGATCATGCAGTTGACCCATACTTTGCACCCGCCCGGCGGTGCCACGGCGCTGATCGCGGTGATCGGCTCCAATGAGCTGCACGAGCTGGGCTGGGTCTACGCATTCTTTCCGGTCGGGATCGGCTGCCTGCTGATGCTGTTCGTGGCGGTAGTGATCAACAATCTGGCCAGACACCGGCGCTACCCGCAGCACTGGCTCTAGATATCGGTTTCTGACCGAATGGTCCGACATCCTTAAAGGTCGCACCCATAAAAAAGCCCCGCACCTGGCGGGGCTTTTTTGTATCACTGGTCATGATCAGACGGCACTGTCGTCGCTGTCCTCATCCTCACGGCGGGTCAACTGCCCTTCCCGGTTGCGAGGGTTCGCCTGTGGTGACTTCGTCTGCGTGTACTCGACCTGGCTGCGGCTGTTGGCCTGGCGAACATCGACGTAGTGCAGCAGGGCAAGCTGCATGATCAGAAAACCACAGCAGAGCAGGATGCCTTTCAACATGTCTTTTATACCCGGTATGAAAAAGGAGCTGGAAAGGTTCGTGACGTTACTGCATTTAATCCAAAATTTTCCAGTAGGCCTCTAACCAGTTTCGCGCATCAGCCAGTGCCGTGTCGGGCCAGTAGCGCCCCGGCACCGATCATCAACCCACCGGTAATACGATTCCACCACTGACGAACGCGCGGGCGTTTCAAAACATTCGCGACCTGCTGCATCACCGCTACCACGCCCCACCACCAGACAACACCGATCGCCACATCCAGCACGCCCAGCATCAGTATCTGACGCACGGCATCGCCGGCGGGGTCCATGAACTGCGGCAATACGCTCAGGAAAAACACGATCGCCTTGGGGTTGAGCAGGTTGGTCAAAAAACCGTTAGCGAACGCGCGGCGGTGGCCGTTCAGAACCTGCTCGCTCTGAACTTTCTCGCTCTGAACATCGCTGGAGGCTGTATGATGACGACCTTGACGCAGCACGGTGATGCCCATCCAGACGAGATAGGCCGCGCCCAGCCAGCGCACGATCATGAAAAACTCGGCAGACTGCGCGGCAATGGCCGAAAGGCCCAGCGCGGCCACCAGCATATGCACACACAGCCCACTCTGCGCCCCCAGCGCCGCCGCCAGGCCAAGGCGCTTTTCCTGCACGGCGTAGCGGCTGACCAGCAAAAAGTCCGGCCCCGGGATCAGATAGGCCAGCACAACGACGGCGATAAACCCGACAAGCTCGATTCCCATTCAGGGCTCCTGGCGATGGTGGTGTCTGTTGAGCGTAGCGCAGCCACGGGTAGGTGATATCTACCGCACTCGGCGGGTGACATCGTCGCTGGATGAGTTCCCGCTATTCGCTCGGCTTTTTTGAATAGACGTCCCGCGCCTGGCGGAAATCTTCCGCGTGTTCAAAAATCCAGAGCCACATCGGGATGATTTGAAGAAGAAACGCCTCCCCCAGTGGGGTCAGCTCGTATTCAACACGCGGTGACACTTCCTCATGGTCCGTGCGCAGAATCAGTCCGTCCCGCTCGAGCTGTCGCAGCGTTCTTGTCAGCATTCGCTGTGTGACGCCCTCGAGCCGCCGGCGGATTTCGGCATGCCTTAACCGCCCCCCTTCCTTGAGCACGTGAATGACCCCAAAGGCCCAGCGGTTACCGGCGTGAGAAAGCACCTCTCTTTTAAGCCAGTCGTCTTCGTCCTTCATCATATTGCAGAGCGCCCGGGAGCGCGCCAGCAGTTCATCGTTGTCGTGTGGTATCACTGATGTGCCTACTTATGTGGGAAATGCTGACGTGTAAACATCCTCCAGATCGGGCAAAAACGCCAACGCTGGAGATAGCATGAATCACACTAACCGTCAGGAATCGATACTGGTACTGGGCGCGGGAGAACTGGGGTTTGAAGTGCTGCGCCACCTGGCCCAACACGCTGACAAGCATCCGTCAGTGCGTATTTACGCCCAGCTGCGGCCATCCACGATAGAGTCGACAGACCCCGCCAAAAAGCAGCACGTCGATCAGCTAAGGGCATTGGGCATCGAGACGGTGGCGGGCGATGTGGCCACCAGTGGACAGGAGGCGCTCGCCGCCCTTCTCGCCCCCTACGATACGGTCATTTCCTGTATCGGTTTCTCGGCAGGGCGTAGTACTCAGGTCAAGATTACCAAGGCCGTACTGAAAGCCGAGGTCAAACGCTATGTGCCGTGGCAGTTTGGCGTCGACTACGACACGATCGGCCGGGGCAGTGCCCAGGACGTTTTCGATGAGCAACTCGACGTGCGTGATTTACTGCGTGCGCAGAGTGGCACTGAATGGTTGATTGTGGCCACGGGCATGTTCACCAGCTTTTTGTTCGACCCCTCTTTCGGGGTGGTGGATCTCGAGCATGACAGCGTGCATGCGCTGGGTAGCTGGGAGAACCGGGTGACGGTGACCACGCCGGAGGATATCGGGCTTCTGACCACGGTAATCCTGTTTCACGAACCACGCTTTAAACATGACACCATCTTCGTTGCGGGGGATACCCTCAGCTACGGGGAGATGGCAGATGAATTGGAGCGCCAGCTGGGCCGGACGCTCACGCGTGAGGCGTGGTCAACCGATCACTTGAGCAAGGCCCTGGCCGCCGATCCCGATAACAACCTGCTCAAGTACCACGCGGTTTTCGCAGCCGGCGGTGGCGTCGCCTGGCCGAAGGAGACAACCTTTAATTATCGTCAGGGAATCGAAACGGTCGATGTTTCCACATGGATCAGCCGCCACCTGGTGAAGTGATGCTCAAACACCCTTCATGACCATGATGGCCCCACAAAAAAACCGCGCATGGCGCGGTTTTTTATTTGAAAGTGGGCAGCCTGCCCTGCGAGCGTTAAAGTCGTCGCTTTTTGCATTTTCCAGACGACTGATGATGCTTACCGCTGACGAGCACTTCGCCAACAGACACGACAGATATGGGATATCCAGATGGACCTGAAAGAGATCGTACAGAGGCAACTGACAGAGGCCGCTGAGGTGCTTGCCCGTTTCAGTCAGGATGAGACGCAGATCGAGGCCATCACGCAGGCCGCAGAGCTATTGGCAACCCGCTTCAAGGCCGGCGGCAAGGTGCTGGCCTGCGGCAACGGCGGCTCGCACTGCGATGCGATGCATTTTGCTGAAGAGCTGACCGGACGCTTTCGTGACCATCGCGCCGGGCTGCCGGCCATCGCCATTTCAGATCCGAGCCACCTATCTTGTGTGGCCAACGATTACGGCTATGAGCATGTCTTTTCACGGTATGTCGAGGCGCTGGGGCAACCGGGTGACGTTCTGTTTGGTCTATCCACATCCGGCAATTCGGACACCATCATCAAGGCAGTCGAGGCCGCCAGAGAACGAGGTATGCACGTCATACTGCTGACGGGCAAGGATGGCGGCAAACTGGCAGGCCAGGCCGACGTTGAGGTTCGCGTACCGCA
Organism: Kushneria indalinina DSM 14324; assembly: GCF_003385845.1. Lineage (GTDB taxonomy): Bacteria > Pseudomonadota > Gammaproteobacteria > Pseudomonadales > Halomonadaceae > Kushneria > Kushneria indalinina. Next base: position 1,175,395 of record NZ_QRDJ01000006.1, read on the forward strand.
TTTCGGCTATGCCGATCGTATTCAGGAGATTCACATCAAGGTGATTCATTCCATCATTTTGATGGTGGAGCAGCTGATGGCATCAAAGGATTGAAGCGGCTGGTGGCGAGGCAATGCTCGAACACGGGAAAAGGTAACTGGGGGGCTGATCAAAACCGATCAAGAGAAGTGGCGCCCGAGGCAGGACTCGAACCTGCAACCCACGGCTTCGAAGGCCGTTGCTCTATCCAATTGAGCCACTCGGGCAGTGATGCGTTGCGCATCAACGGGCTCCATTCTAGCGGCCCAGCGCCTGCATGAACAGGGTGAATTTCATTGCCTTTTCAAGACGCTGTGTCGCCGTCCACCATTAGCCGGTCGCCGATGCCGGCTTCGGTCTGGATCAGCGAGGGTGCGCAGGGGTCATCATGGCACGCTGGCGCGAGCGGCCTTTTGCCTTCATGTCGAAAAGCGCCCACGGCAACCTGTTGTTTCCCACCTGACATTCCATCGCTGGTTGAGCTGGGCAGTCAGATGGCGGTGTAGGACAATGAGGCACACAGCAGCGCGAACAGCCCTGCTACTCTTTATCCTCACTGGAGCCACCTGACCCAACGGCATGCCGATTCCCGATTTTCATTCCTTGATGTATCCCCTCTTGCAGCTGGCCGCCGGGGCCGAGACGCTGCGCCTGCGCGACAGCTACGCCCCGCTTGCCGATGCCTTTGAGCTGACCCCACAGGAGCGCCATCAGCTCAGCCCCAGCGGTCAGCAGTATCTGTTCAACAACCGCGTGACCTGGGCGGCCAGCTACCTGCGCAAGGCCGGGCTTCTGGAATCGTGCGGGCGCGGGCTGGTGGCGATCACGCCGCAGGGCTATGTCACTCTGTGCGAAGTGCGCCACATCGACATGGCCTATCTGATGGGCTTTGAATCGTTTCAGGCGTTTCGCCGTCGCACCAGCAGCCCGCCCCGCGCCCGCAGTCTGGACGATCAGGAAACGCTGGACGATGTCCCGGACTGCCTGACCCCGCTGGAGAGCATGGAGGTCTCGTGGCGTGCCATTCGCGCCGATCTCGAGTTCGATTTGATCGAGCGGATGCAGCAGATCCACCCGGCGCGCTTTGAGCAGCTGGTGATCGATGTATTGATGACCATGGGCTATGGCTGCGGCGAATCGGCCGGTCAGAACGTGGGGCAAAGCGGGGATGGCGGTATCGATGGCATCATCAATGAAGACCCGCTGGGCCTTGAGACCATCTATCTGCAGGCCAAGCGCTGGGTGAATCCGGTGGGGCGCCCGGACATCCAGAAGTTTTCCGGTGCACTGTCCGGCAAGCGGGCACGCAAGGGCGTGTTCATCACCACCTCGCATTTCACCCGTGAGGCGCAGGAGTATGTCACGAGTCTTGAAACCCGCATCATCCTGATCGACGGCCCGCAGCTCGCGCGCCTGATGATCGATCACAACGTGGGCGTATCGACCGTGGATCGCTTCGAGATCAAGCGGCTGGACAGCGATTATTTTCTGGAAGAGTAAGGCACTGACTCAGGGTAGCCGGCCGCCCATGGCAGGCGGCCGAAGTACGGCTACTGAATGCTGTAGCCGCCATCAATTACCAGGTTAGCACCATTGATCATGTCGGCGGCATCGCTGGCGAGATAGAGCGCGCAGCCGGCAATCTCTTCCGGATAGACAAAGCGCCGGGCAGGAATCTTCTGTTTCATCTGCTCTCCCACCTCGCCGGCCCAGGCTTTCTGCCCCAGCTCAGTCAGCGCCACGGTGGGTGAAATCGCATTCACACGCAAGTTGCGTGGCCCCCACTCGCTGGCCAGTGTCTGGGTAATGCTGACCACCGCCGCCTTGCTGGCGCTGTAGGCCAGGTGCTTGTCCAGCGCGACCACCGCGGCCTGTGACGCCATATTGATGATGCGTCCACTACCCTGTTCGAGCATGTGCCGCCCCACCGTCTGACAAAGTAGAAAAACGCCCCTGAGGTTGACGGCCATGGTGGCATCCCAGTCTGCCTCGGAAAGCTCCTCAGCTGGGGCCAGCGCTACGATGCCGGCATTATTGACCAGTATATCGATACCGCCCAGCTCCCCGATCACATGCTCGACACAGGCCTGTACGTCGTCGCTCGAGGTCACATCGCCCTGTACCGCAATGGCCCCGCCGCCGATGTCACGAGCGGCGTCATGAACCCCTTCGCTGCGATCTAAAAGGGCCACGCGCGCGCCCTTTTCGACATAAAGCTCGGCGATGGCGCGACCGATGCCCGCTGCCCCACCGCTGATCAGCGCCCGGCGTCCGGTTAGTGAAAAATCCTTGCTGTAGCCTCGGTATTCCATGGGTGCCTCCTCCTGTTGGCATACATGCTTTCAAGCTTGGCGCCGTCCAGCAGAGCGACGCCATAGTCCCTTATTGCTGCGAGCCATAATCGCCGGAGGCAAGATTGCGGCGGATCAGCTCGGGCAGGTCGGCCAGAAACTGCGAACGGTTTTCATACATCTGCTGGTAGTACTGGCTGGCATTTTCCTCGTTCACAATGGGCATCTCGATAAAGATCTCTTTGGGCACCTCTTGGCCCCGAGCGGCGTTGGCGGCCACCTGCAGCGCCATACCCAGCTGCAGCGGTGCATTCTGCAGGTTGGTCATCAGCTGACGACCGGCGTCAACGTTTTGCAGGCCTGCTTCAATGCCATCAATCCCGACAATCGGAATATCGTTGACACGGCGCTGACGCATGGCTCGAATCGCGCCCACTGCCATGTCATCGTTTTCCGAGATCACACCGTCAATCTCTTCGCCATAGCGCGACAGCCAGGAAGCCATGATGTTGTAGCCCTCCTCCCGCTTCCAGTCACCAGGGCGCATGGCCAGCACATTAACGTCAGGATGTTCGGCCAGAACGTTTTCGATGCCCGTGGTGCGATCAATCGTGCCCGACTGACCTAGCGGGCCCTGTAAAATGACCACGTTGCCCGATCCACCGATTGCCTCGATCAGCGCGCGAGTTTGATTTTCACCCGCCGTGATGTCATCCGGGCCGACGTAGGCGTTGAGAAACTGCTTGCCAGGCTCAAATATCTTGACATTGGTGCCAATAACCGGGATACCGCGATCGCGAGCTGCCTTGATCTGTGGTCCCAGGGCAGCCGAGTCGACGGCATCGACCACGATGGCGTCCATCCCCTGAGCAATGAACTGATTCATGTGCGCCACCTGAGAAGCCACCGAGTTGTCGGCGCTGGCCCAGCGCAGATCAATATTGTTGGCCCGTGCCACTTCATCGACACCTTCCCGCCCCGAGGAGACCCAGCCGGACATGGCATAAACGGTGTAGCCGATAGTCAGCGGCTCGTTATTTCCTTGTGCTTCACTCTCCTGAGCCTGCGCCATACCAATTAGCGACAGCCCGTACATCACGGCCGCACCAACGACCAGTTGCCTGAACCACTTTGCCTTTTTCATGATTATTCTCTCCTTCGGGATGGTTGGCTTGCGTACCGCAGATGGAAATCGGCCATCTAGACCAGTTTCCGACGGTTTGCGACCGTGTCGAGGTACACGGCAAGAATGATGATAAAGCCGCTAATAATGTGCTGGTAGAACGGCGAAACGTTCAGGATTGTCAGACCGTTATCGATGGTTCCCAGCAGAATCACCCCGAACAGGGCGCCAGCTATTGAGCCGCGGCCGCCAGCCAGACTGATTCCACCAATAACCGGGGCTGCGATGGCAATCAGTTCATAGCCAGTGCCAGTAGTGGCAATACCGGCAGTAATCTGCGAAGCCAGAAGCACTCCCGCCAATCCGGATAATGCTCCGGAGATGACAAAGGCCGAAATCAATACTCTCCGAATTGGCAGTCCTGCTACAAAAGCTGCTTGGATATTGCCGCCCACGGCATAGACATAGCGACCCAACCGGGTCCGTGACAAGGTGAGCCAAAGTAGAAGAAAGACAGCAAACATGATGTAGATCGGGATCGGAATGCCGAACCAGGAGTAAACCGAGATATCCAAAAAGGCCATGTTGTTGATTGAAATCTGTTGGCCGTTGCTGAGTACGTATCCGAATCCCAGTGCGATCGACAGCGTTCCCAGAGTGGCTACAAAGGCGGGAATGTTGAGCAACGCTACAGCGATACCATTGAGCATGCCGATGACAATACCGGCAAAAACGCCGCCCACTATTGCTATCAATGCCCAGCCGATGCCGGTATTTCCTTGCATGATCAGTGCCGCCACCACGCCGGCCAGCCCTACCACGCTTCCTACAGAAAGATCGATCCCCCCGGACAGCACGACCACACCCTCACCAAAGCCGATCAGGGCATACACCGATATCAACATCAGAATCGAGATGATGTTGTAAAAAGAGATGAACTGGGGCTCGACAATCGCCAGCGGCACTACGTAACAGGCAAAGGCAATCCAGACCACCAGCGACGCAAGGCGAGCGCGACTGAACAGCGCACTGAATGTCTTTTGCGGTCGCGAGCGAGCGGCTGTCTCCGTATGGGCTGTGCTCATCGAGTGTTCTCCTTTGGGTCGGTCGGGACATGCAGGCAATCAGGCACCGATAGCGGCACGTACAATTTCTTTTTCATCAAACGCATCGCGCTCAAGGCTTTGACATATGGCGCCATCCCGGAACACGGCAATACGATGAGAAAGCGTCATCAACTCAGGCAGCTCGGATGAAGAGACCACGATCGCAATGCCATGACGGGCCAGGTCAACAATGATGGCGTAGATATCCGCTTTGGCCCCCACATCGATGCCGCGGGTGGGTTCATCCAGCAGCAGTACCTGGGGGTCGTCAGCGATCAGACAGCGCGCCACCATCGCCTTTTGCTGATTGCCGCCGCTAAGCGCTGCGACTGGCGTGCGTGCTCCGAAGTATTTGGTATGCAGGCTTTCCAGCGCTTCACGACTGACGTTTTCCTCCTGCCCGCGCCTGATCCAGCCGCCAGGGCCGGTAAAACGCGCGAGGTTGGACAGAATGGTGTTCTGCGCAATATCCAGCGACAGCACCAATCCGGCCTCCTTGCGATTTTCCGGTATATAGATCAAACCGCGCTTGAGGGAGTTCGACGGCGATCGTTTTGTGTAGGGCTGTCGAGCCAGCTTTACATCGCCGGTACGGGCGGTGTGCAGGCCATAGACCGATTTAAAAAAGGCAGTGCGCCCTGAGCCGGCGATGCCGGCCAGCCCGACGATTTCTCCCGGTCGAACGCTGAAATCGAAAACGCCCTCATGACCTTCCGACGTCTGACGTGTGGCATAGTTGCTGACGCTCAGGACGGGATCTGTCTCTTTGATGGGCGGCAGATCCAGCTGCTGTTCAGCCAGTTCGCGTCCCACCATGGCGCTGATGATCTCATTTGACGAGAGACGCTCGATTGGGGCTGTCAGGGTGATCTTTCCATCGCGCAGCACTGCGATGTCATCTGCCATCTGCTCGACTTCATCCATCTTGTGCGTGGTAAAGACCACCGAAGTACCGGCATCGCGCAACCGCCTGACAATCTCGAAAAGATGTCGGGTTTCATTGCGCGTCAGTGATGAGGTGGGCTCGTCGAGCAGCAGAACCCGCGGGCGTCGATGCCAGGCCCGAATAATTTCAACAATCTGAGCGTATGAAAGGCTGATCTGTTCGATACGATCATCGGCCGCAATCGGAATATCGAACTCATCAATGGCCGCCTGGGCCTCTTGAGTCATCCGTGATGACTTTAAAAAACCGCCGGTGCGAGCGCCTTGCGTCAGTTCCCGGCCGAGAAAGATGTTATTGGCGACCGTCAGATGAGGCACCAGTGACAGTTCCTGAGTCACAATTTCGATGCCACTTGCCTGCCCGGCACTAGGCGAATATTCGGTGATCTCTTCACCATCAACGACGATGGCCCCCTGAGAGGGCGCCAACAGACCGGCCAGAATACTCAGCATGGTGGACTTGCCGGCACCGTTCTCACCCATCAGCGCCATGACTCGACCCGGATAAAGTGACAGGTTGATCTCATCAAGCACGACAGAAGTACCAAAGCGTTTGCTGATATCCCGGTATTCCACCACTGCGACTGCAGCATCCGAGCTTTTGTATTCGACGTTCTTCGCCATGAGGCACCTTTTCCCTTTTCTCAGCAGCGCCATCGCCTCCCGGCGCGCTCAACAGCTTTCTTCCAACAAAATAGCAACACATCGCTCTTATGAGCGGTATCGCCTATTAGTCGCAATCTCGTCGTAATAGGACAGTCGATGTATCGAATTCCTGAGCCTTGTGCCGCGCCAATACAAACGGAAAAACCAAGCATTCATGAGGCGGAAACCCGGGATAGACCACCGCTTGGCCGTGGTCGGAAGAAGGTTATGACAGCGCACCTGCTGTGCCGAACAGGCGCTGCCCATGTCAGGTAGCACGATTGGGCTGGCGACCGTAATCCTTGAACTTATCGATCACTCGAGTCATTTCCTGGCGATCCAGTATGTGAGGCGTTCCGATCGATCTGGCGATCACGTACTGTCGTGCCAGCGTTTCTACCTCGACCGCTAGCCACATGGCACGGCCAAGCGTTGCGCCGCATGCAACCATGCCGTGGTTGGCCATCAGACACGCTCGTCGGTTTTCCAGTGCCTCCAGCAGGGCTTCGGAGAGGGCGTCAGTGCCAAAGGTTTCGTAGCGCGCGCAGGGCACCGTTTCCCCTCCTGCCGCCGCCACCATATAGTGCGCGGCAGGGATATCCTGACGGCACATGGCAAGGGCTGTGGCATGCACAGGGTGGCTGTGCACCACTGCATCGAACGCGTCATATCGGTTCAAAATAGCCAGATGAAAACGCCATTCGCTGGAGGGGTTGAGCTCACCGTGCGGCTGGCCCTGCTGATCGACAAAAACAATGTCATCGGCGCTCATCTCCCGGTAATCGACGCCGCTGGGGGAAATCAGCATCCCCCGCTCGTGACGCAGGCTAATATTGCCGGAAGTGCCCTGATTCAGGCCGGTCCGGTTCATTTCCAGGCAGTGATCAACGATCATCTGCCGCTTGTCGTTTTCGTTCATATCATCTGTCCGGGCGTTATCAAGAAAAGACATCCATCAGAGCAAAGGAAACAGTTCATCCTATCCCTGCCATGTCTTTGGCATACCGACCACTTCGATAATCCTCATGGTGTCGCTCAGCGATGTCACGAGTAGCTTCCAGCGATACGATGCCGGCTTTGGACCCCAGCCCCGATAGCACAAGCGATGAAACAGCAGTAGCAAAACAGGCAGAAAACTCGAGACTCCAGCCATGATGCAGACCGACAATAATGCCGGCCGAATAACCATCGCCGCAGCCGGTCGTATCTACCGGCTGCAAGCCGGCAATCGCCGGTACGTGAATCCGCTCGTCAAGATCGCGTCCAGCCAGATAGCTACCCTTCTCGCCCAACGTCAGGATCACATTGGCGGCCCCCTTTTCGAGGTAGTAGTCGATAATTTGGTCAGGATCATCAAGACCGGTCAGCACCTGCGCTTCGTCGATGCTGGGGATAAAGTAATCGGTCCACGGCATGAGTGGATCGACCGCCTCACGCACTTCGGGTCGGGCAAAAATCAGGTCCAGCGTCGTTATGCAGCCATTGCCCTTGGCGCGGCGCATGAAATCCAGCGCCGGCTCTCCATCGAATTCACCCAGCAGCCCGATACCGCCCACATGGACAATGCGGCTTTGTAGGGCCCGCTCGACGGCGGCTGCATCCGGTCGGTAGCCGCCGGCAGCTCCCCGGAAATGCCAGTGGCGCCGCTCACCGGAACCGCCGCTGGCAATCATTGATGCCGAGGTGGACAGATGGGCAAGGCGTTCAAGCCCGCCGGTGTCGACGCCACACGCCGCCAGATTGTGGAAAATGAAATCAGCCTTCTCATCGTTACCGAGCGCTCCGGCAGCGTGGACATTCATGCCCAGCAGCGCGCAGTCGACCGCTACCCCCCCGGCGGTTCCCGCTACCGTGAACACAATGTCATCAATGAACTGACCGGTGCCCTCATCCGGTAATGATGTGATCGCTCGGCCGTGCACATCGACCACATAAAGTCCCACGATGGATGCATCAAAAGCAGACATGGCAATCTCCCGATCTGGATGGTCAGGCCTTTTACGCTCGAGCTGGACGCACTAATCGCCCACCCGGTAAAATCGAAGCCTTTTCACTCAAATGAAAACACCCTCGCTCTTTTGTGCGGTATTCCCATTTCGTAGGGTCTTTTTCAGGTAGCAAGGAGCAATTCATGTCCAGCGATCAGGAGACAGGTCTTCTGGCAGCAAGTGTGGCGCAGCGGTTTTACATCGATAACGATTCCAAGATTCAGATCGCCGAGGATCTGGGCATCTCCCGCTTCAAGGTAGCGCGATTGCTCGATATGGCGCGTGAGAAAGGCATGATCGAATTTGTGATTCGTCCGCCCATTGAGGTGCACACGGCGCTGTCGAGCGAAGTACGTCGCCGCTTCGGACTGCGTGAAGCCGTGGTCGTGGAATCCTTCGTCGAAGAGGACGATTCGGTTCGCACTCGACAACAGATCGGTCGCGCCGCTGCAGCGCTGCTAAGTGACTTGGTGGCCGAAGACGACGTTCTGGGAGTGGGCTGGGGTCGTACTACCAGTGCCATGGTGGATCAGCTTTATCAGTTGCCTGCATGTGCCGTCGTACAGATCTGCGGCATTGTGGGCACACCCGGCGAAAATTCGCTTGACATGATCCGGCGTATTACCGAACGCAATCGGGGCGTGGCCTATCCCATGTACGTACCGCTGATGGTGTCGGATGCCGCCATTGCCGATAGTCTGCGTCACGAACAGGGCGTGGCGGCTGCAATGGAACAGTTCGCCAACGTGACGGCGGCAGCCATCTCGATTGGTAGTCTCCACCCGCTTCAGTCACAGCTGACGCAGCGCCTGACGAAGGAAGAGCAGCAGATCATTGTCGATTCAGGTGCAGTTGCCGAGGTTCTTGGTACATTCATTCGTGCCGATGGCAGCCGGTTTACCGACTTCTCACGACGCACTCTGGCAATGGGCTTTGAAGAGATGCGCCGGATCGACAACCTCATGGTACTCGCCAGCGGCGCTTACAAGGCTGAAGCCGTCAGAGCCGCCTTCGCGGCCGGTCTAGGCAATATTCTAGTGACCGACCGTCGCCTTGCGGAAAGATTACTGGATGGTCATGACAACGCCCGAACACATCAATGACGTGCCCGGGTGCCGCCTTGATAACGTCTCGGACGAAGGCTCAGAAAAACATCCGCACCGCCAGAAACAGCACCGTGGGCGCCAGCAGAATGCCCAGCCCGGTATAGAAGGTGGCGGTCATCGCCCCATAGGGCACCAGGCGTGCGTCGGTGGCGGCAAGTCCTGCCGCGACCCCGCTGGTGGTGCCGATCAATCCGCCAAAGATCATCGCCGAGCGCGGGTTATCCAGCCCGATCAGGCGCGCCACCATGGGCGTGACGATCATGGTCAGAATCGATTTCACAAGCCCTGCGGCAATGGAGAGCGCGACGACCTCGGAACTCGCCCCCAGCGTGGCGCCGGTAACCGGGCCCACGATGTAGGTCACCGCCCCTGCCGCGATGGTGGTGATGTCCACCGCGCTGGTATAGCCAAAGGCCACGGCCACCACGGCGCCGGCGAAAAACGACACCAGTACACCGGCAAAGAGCGCGATCAGCCCGCGCATGCCGGCCTTTTTGATCTCGCTAAAGCGCACCCCATAGGCGGTGGCGATGATCGCCAGATCACGCAGCATCCCACCGCCCATCAGGCCCAGTCCGGTAAAGAGCGACACATCCGCCAGCCCGTTGCTGCCGCCGGTATAGACCCCGCCAAAGTAGGCCAGCGCCAGCCCGATCAGGATGGCGATCGCCGAGCCGTGCAGTCGCCCGGCGGTAAATCGCCGGCTCATCCAGTGCGAAACGAACATGGTCAGGCCGATCACGGCAAAGGCCGCAATCAGGTGATACTTGTCCAGCAGTGACATGATGGAATCGTTCATGAAACTCTCCGTGAGCCACAGCGCGAGGCCGTATCCGGGCCGTCAGCGATACAGTGGCAAGGCATGATCAATGAGGGCGACCCGGCGCCGGTGCCGGCCGGGCATCCAGCGGTGTGGCATCTTCAACGCGCTTGCCGGTGAGCAGCGGCACCATGGCAAGCCCCAGCACCACGGACAGGGCACCCGCCAGAATCGCGACCATGCCGCCGCTGAACGCCGCCGCCACGTTCTGACTGGCGGCCATCGCGACCACGATGGGGATGTACATCGCATTCCAGAAGTTGATCCCGCTTTCGGTGCTCTCCGGCAGATGATCATGCGTTTTCAGATAGCTGGTCACGAAAATCAGCAGCAGCATGGCAATCCCCACGCCGCCAAGATTGGCATTGATGCCCAGAAGCTGCCCCAGTACATCACCAATGATCAAACCGACCAGCATGCAGCCGGCCAGTAGTGCCACGCCATAAATCACCATGCCCATCTCCTTGTGTCTGCTGGTCTGACCGCCCACCGCCTGGGTCTTGCGGTGGTCAGGTCGATAACGACGTCAACGGATATTGCTTATTGTTGTGGCGGCCCTAATGTGTAGCGGCCCTGGCAGGCGGCCACCCTAGTGGTGGGCAGCCGTCTGCTGGTAGGTGTCAGCGTAGCGCTCACGCAGGACATTCTTTTGCACCTTGCCCATCACGTTGCGGGGCAGTGACTCGATGAAAAACACGCGCCCGGGCTGCTTGTAGCGGGCCAGCTTGTCCTTGAGGGCCTCCAGCACCTGCGCCTCATCGAGGCGGGCGTTATCCCGCAACACCACGGCCGCCGTCACGCCCTCGCCCAGATCCGGATGTTGCACGCCGATCACCGCCGACTCCGAGACTTCCGGCAGCGCGTCGATCCACTGCTCGATCTCCTTGGGATAGACGTTGTAGCCGCCCGAGATCACCAGATCCTTGTCGCGCCCAACGATGTTGAGATAGCCCTTCTCGTCGATCAGACCCAGATCACCGGTGATGAAAAAGCCGTCATCCCGAAACTCTTCGCGGGTCTTGTCCGGCATGCGCCAGTAGCCCTTGAATACGTTGGGCCCGCGCACCTCGACCAGCCCCGTCTCGCCATCCGGCAGGGGCTTGCCGGTGTCTCGATCGGTAATGCGCACCTCGCTGCCGGGCAGCGCCATGCCGACCGTGCCGGGGCGGCGTTCGCCATCGTAGGGGTTGGAGGTGTTCATGTTGGTCTCGGTCATGCCGTAGCGCTCGAGAATGGCGTGACCGGTACGCTCGAAAAAGTCGTGATGGGTTTCGGCCAGCAGCGGTGCCGAGCCCGAGATGAAAAGGCGCATATTGGCAGTGCGCTCGCGATCAAGCCGCGGGCTGGCCAGCAGTCGGGTGTAGAAGGTCGGCACGCCCATCAGCACCGTGGCGCGCGGCATCAGATCGAGCAGCTGCTCGACATCCAGACGCGGCATCAGCGTCATCGAGCCGCCCACGGTGAGGGTGACGTTACAGGCCACGAACAGCCCGTGGGTATGAAAGATCGGCAGCGCGTGCAGCAGGTGATCCTGTTCGGTGAACTGCCAGGTCTCGACCAGCGCCTGGCTGTTGGCGGCCAGATTACCGTGGGTCAGCATGGCGCCCTTGGAGCGCCCGGTGGTGCCGGAGGTATACAGAATCGAGGCCAGATCATCCCGGCCCACTTCGGCGATCTGCGGCTCCTCACTGCCCGCCTCGGACTTGTCCATCAGGGTACCGTCGCTTGCCACGCCCAGACTCTCGACATGGGCCACGCCGCAGCGTTCGGCAAGCCCCCGGGCCTGCTCAAGGTCATCGGGTCGGCAGATATACAGCCGCGGCTCGGCATCATTGAGGAAATATTCGATTTCCGACTCGGTATAGGCGGTATTGAGCGGCAGCCAGGCCGCGCCCACCTGCAACGCGGCCAGATAGAGCATCAGCGCCTGCGGGCTCTTGTCGACCTGCACCACCACACGGTCGCCCGGGCTTACCCCCAGCGCCTTCAAAACACTGGCAAAGCGGCGCGAGCGGGCCAGCACGTCGGAGTAGCGATACTGGTCCCCTTCGGGGGTGTCGATCAGCACCTTGTCGGGATGGCGCTCGAAGTGCGGATAGAACTGCATGTAAAGGTTATGGTTCATGAAAACTCCTGCCGATGGTTCCCTTGATGCCTGTCACCCGGCCTGAAGCCGGGCGCCCTGCCCGCTCCGGACACCGGATCAGGCGTTGTCCTTCGAGGCCAGGCGCTTGCGGCCGGACCTTGCCTGGCGACGAACCTCGTTTGAGCAGACCACCGTGCCCTCTCGACTGAAGGCTTCATGGTTCTGCTCGATACGATCAAGCTCGTAGAGATAGTTGACCATCAGGCCATGGGCCTGCTGACAGCCCTTCTCGGAGGTATCCCCCGGCCAGTTGATGCGATGCAGGCTGGCACCGTTGCCCAGATGGAAACGGGCCACCGGGTCCAGCGGCTGCCCCTTGTGGCTGCGCGCCTCCAGCAGATAGTGCGCGGCCAGGGACCGCAGCTCGGGGGCCAGGCGCTGGCGCTCCTTTTCATCGATGGTCCAGCTGGCCCGATCAAGGGCGGCGCAGAGCTCGTCATCCTCGGCGAGCTCCCCTTCTTCGCGCTGCGTCTCGAGCCAGCGGGCAAAGCCCGGGACCGGCGAGAGCGTGACGAAGTTGGTCAGTCCCGGCAGGTCGCGCTTGAGCTCCTGCACTACCTGCTTGATCAGGAAATTGCCAAACGAGATGCCCTTGAGCCCGCTCTGGCAGTTGCTGATGCTGTAAAACGCGGCCGTATCGGCCTCACCCGGCGCCACTTCCTCACCGCCGGCAAGAATGGTCTGGATGTTGTCAGGAATGCCCTTGCACAGCGCCACCTCGACAAAGATCAGGGGTTCATCGCCGGTGGCCGGATGGAAGAAGGCGTAACAGCGCCGATCACCGGGGTCGAGCCGGCGGCGCAGGTCCGACCAGTCCTGAATGGCGTGTACCGCCTCATAGCGAATGATCTTTTCCAGCACCGCGGCCGGCGTGTTCCAGCCAATGCTTTCCAGCATCAGGAAACCGCGGTTGAACCAGGAGACAAACAGGTGAGCAAAGTCATCATCGAGCGGGGCGAGTTCGGGGCTGGTTTTCAAAAATCGCAGCAGGTCAGCACGCATGGCCACCAGCTCATAGGTGCCGCCCGGGCACAGATTGAGCCGGCGCAGCAGGTGCTGGCGACGCGGTTCGCACACTGAGAAAAGCTTTTGAAGCGTGGCGTTGTCTTCACGCTCGCTCCACTCCCGATAGGCCTTGTGGATGTCGTCGCTGTCAGCGGCGTAGTGCTCGGCGAGCATCTCGAAAAAGGCCAGCTTGTCGGCATCATCAAGGCTTCGATAACGCGTGAGGGCCTGCTGGGCAATCAGGATCTGGGAGGCTTCCCCGCCGCGCTGCATGAGCGTTTCACAGCTTGAGGCCAGCTGCGCAAGGCTGGCGGTCTTGTCGTTACTTTCACCGTCGGTACTGCGAAACCGTTCACGGGTGCGGCGCTCAATACTCGATAGCAGCTCCTGGAGGAAATTCATGTTGACGTTCATGGCGGCCCTCTTCGATGGCGTGAACGGGAATCCCGGCGCTCGGCGATGAGTATTGCTTGTCATCAACCGGAAAGTTACTGTTCATATACATGTCACCGTTTTGTTATATATAACAATCCGCGCGCCGACCGGGGGTGTCAACATGGGAGAAAGTCTATTGAATGAAAGTCCAGGACGGCGAATCCCACAGGCGCAGCGGCTTCGTGATCTGCTGGAAGACGCCATCGTCGAGGGCCACTACGCCCCGGGCGACCGCCTCGACCCTGAAGCGCTGGCGCGACAGTATCATTGCTCGCGCACGCCCATTCGCGAGGCGCTGACCCAGCTGGCCGTCTCCGGCATGGTGAAGGTGGCACCCAAGCGCGGCACTTTCGTGGCACGTCTGAGCGTCACCGAACTGGTGGAACGCTTTGAGGTGATGGCCGAGCTTGAAGGCATGTGCGGCCGGCTGGCCGCGCGGCGCATGACGAATGAGAGCCTGATGGCACTGCAACAGGCGCAGGTCGAGTGTCGTCAGTGCATGCTCGAGGGGGACGTCAACGGCTATTACTACAAAAATGGCGAATTTCATCGCCTGATCTATGAGGCCGGGCACAACGCCTTTCTGGCACAGGAAGCCAGACGCCTCCACGCCATGCTAAAGCCCTATCGGCGTCTGCAGCTGCATGCCCGCCACCGGCTGGAAAGCTCCTGGTGTGAGCATGAACGCATTGTTGCGGCCCTGATGGCAGGTGATGCCGAGACTGCGCAGCGCGAGCTCAGGGAGCATGTGCTGCTTCAGGGTGAGCGATTCAACGATCTGGTGGCCTCGATGCAGCGCCTGGAACAGGCGCAGACCTGACACCACCGATTCGTGGCACTGTCGATGGGTGACGTCTCGATGGGTGACGTCTCGATGGGTGACGTCTCGATGGGTGACGTCTCGATGGGTGACGTCTCGATGGGTGACGTCTCGATGGGTGACGTCTCGACAGGTGGCATCTCGACAGGTGACAGCGGCGTCAGTGTTTTTCGCGATAGGCCGTGTAGGTCTGCCTGGCACGAGAGAAGTGCTGCCTGACCGCCTGGTCGGCACGCTCGGGATCGCGGGCCAGAATAGCGTCCAGAATGGCCTGATGCTCCCCCGCCACCATTTCCAGATAGCGCCGTGCCGTCTCGACGTTCAGCTCGTTGTCGACCAGTCGGGCACGGGGGATGGCCTCCTGGCTGAGCGGCTCATAAAAGGACAAAAAGAAGGGATTGTGTGTCGCCTCGATCAGGGCGTGATGGAACTGATAGTCCTCGTGGCGTGCCTGTCGACCCTGTTTCATGGCCTCCAGAAAGGCTGCATGGGCGCTTTCAAGGCGGCGGGCATCCGCCTCATCATGTCGCTCGGCGGCAAGCGCTGCGGCCTGAGGCTCCAGCGTCAGGCGAAGCTCCAGCACATGCAGAATATCCTCCACCGTATTGGCACTGATGCGCCGGGCCGGCGACGGCTCCAACTGACGCGCCTGGATGACACGCGTGCCGATCCCGCGTCGGGTTTCGATCAGCCCCGAGGAGCGCAGATGGGCAATCGCCTCACGCACGGCGGTGCGGCTGACGCCAAACATGTCGCACAGCTCGCTTTCGGTGGGCAGCTTGTCACCCACGGCGATCTGGCCGTTGGCGATCGAGGCCTCCAGCTGTCGGGCAATCTGTGCTGACAGGCTGCCCTGCTGAGTAATGCGTTCAAGTTTGAGCGTCTTCATGGGAATCATCTGCTGTTGTGTAGTGGCCGGTATCGGTCACGCGCGAAAGCAATACCGTACAGGCTGTGTGCCCTGCCCGGCCAACCGGATTGCACCATCCTTTCTGACAGCGCTACACGGACGTTAGTGCCGGCTCACCACCCAGTACCCGATTCAGGTTGTCGGCGGCCAGATCACACATGGCGTTGCGCGTTTCAAACGTTGAAGAGCCGATATGCGGCAGCAGCACGGCATTATCAAGGGACAGCAGCGCGGAATCGGAGGCCAGCGGCTCACGTTCGTAGACATCAAGGCCTGCGTAGTAGAGTGTGCCGTCCTGCAGACAGGCGATCAGATCGTCTTCCCTGACCACCTGCCCGCGCGAGATATTGATCAGGATCGCCTTGTCGCGCGTGGCGGCCAGCAGCCTGCGATCAATCAGCCCTCGCGTGTCTTCCGACAATGCCACGGTCACCACGATAAAGTCTGATTCACTGAAAAGCGTTTCCAGCGAGACCTGGCGGGCATCGAAGGTGTCTTCGAGTTCCGGCTTGTCGCTGCGGTTATAGAAAACGACCGGCATGTTGAAGCCGTGATGACCGCGCTGGGCGACTGCCTGGCCGATGCGCCCCATGCCCACCACACCCAGCGTCTTGCCGGTGATGTCGATGCCAAAGTCGGCACGACCCAGCGAGGCCTGCCACTGGCCGCCGCGCACCTTGCGCTCCATCTCGCCGGCGCGCCGGGCGGCCATCATCAAAAGCAAAAAGCCGGTATCGGCCGTGGCATCAGTGAGCACTTCGGGTGTATTGGTCAAAACGATATTGCGAGCGCGGATCTCGTCGAGCGGATAGGCATCCACCCCCACCGACACGCTGGCAATCACCTTCAGACGTGGCGCGCCATCCAGCAGCGCCTTGTCGAATTTGACGTTGGAGCCGATAAAGGCGTCCGCTTCCGCCATCGCTTCCCGAAAAGCCTGCCGGTCGTCATCACTGGCCAGACGCTGGAAGTGCGTCACGTGATAATCAGCCTGCAGCGTCGTCAAAAGCTCCGGGTAGAGCTCGTGAACCACCACAATATTGTGTGTCATGTCATTGTCCTGTCAGTTTGAAACGGCGTTGGCTTTTTTGTCCCGCCAGGTGGCGCGCAGGGAGAAGGCAACAAACACCAGCGCCAGTACCAGAAAGGTCACGCTGATGGGACGGGTAAAGAAGGGTTCCCAGCTGCCGTCAAAGGTCTGCAGTCCGCGACGCAGGTTGGTTTCCGCCACGCCCCCCAGAATCAGACCGATCACGGCGGGCGCCACGCCAAAGCCGAAACGGGCCAGGAAGAAACCCAGCACGCCGAGTGCCATCATCAGATACACGTCGAAGTAGTCACTGTTGATGCTGAACACGCCGATGGCGCAGAAGATGAAAATCAGCGGCAGCAGATAATGCTGGGGAACCCGCAGAATGCGTACGAACAGACGGATACCCCACCACTGCACGAACAGCATCATGATGTTGGCCAGCAAAAAGGCCACGAAGATGCCGTAAATCAGCGTGGCCTGGGTATCAAAGAGCATCGGGCCCGGCTGAATGCCCTGGATCATCAGACCGCCAATCAATACGGCAGTGGCACCTTCACCGGGAATGCCCAGCGTCAGCATCGGGATCAGCGCCCCGCCCACCATGGCATTGTTGGACGACTCGGAGGCAATGACACCTTCCGGTGCGCCCTTGCCGAACTCCTTCGAATTTTTGGAAAAACGCTTGGCCTGGTCATAGGCCATGATCGAGGCAATACTGCCGCCGGCACCCGGCACGGCCCCCACGCCGGTACCGATCAGAGAGCTCATCAGCAACAGCTTCCAGTTGCGCAGTACTTCACGCATCCGCGGGAAGGCCCCTTCGAGCGCGTTCTCCACCTTCATGGACGGGCGCTTTTCATGCATCTTTTCCATGTCCAGCAGCAGCTGGGAGACGGCAAAGATACCCACGATCACGGCCAGCAGGCTGATACCGGTCAGAAGCGACATCTGGCCAAAGGTCAGTCGCATGGCACCGGTGACCTGATCGGCGCCGACCGTCGACATCAGCATGCCGATCAGGCCCACAATCAGGCCCTTGATCAACGAGCCACCGGAGATCGATACGATGATCATCAGCCCCAGAATGCTCAGGGAGAAGTACTCGGCCGCCCCGAACTGCAATGCAATCGAGGCAATCAGGGGTGAGACCAGCATCAAAATCAGGGCACTGATGGTGCCGCCCAGAAAGGAAGCCGCCACCGACAGGCCCAGCGCCTTGCCCGCACGGCCATTGGCCGCCATGGGCGCGGCGTCAAAGGTGGTGGCAATGGAGCCCGGAGTGCCCGGCATGTTGAGCAGGATGGCCGGCACCGAACCGCCGGCAATGGCGCCGCAGAAGGCCCCCAGCAGCATGCCGATACCGGCGATGGTATCCAGCCCATAGGTCAGGGGCAGCAGCAGGGCCACGGCCATGGCGGCCGAAAGACCCGGCAGCGCCCCCAGGATAATGCCTAAAAAGGTGCCGGCCAGTATGGCCAGCAGGGTCAGCGGACCAAAGAGCTGAATGGTCTCTGTCAGTGTTTGCATAAAACCTCCCGCTATTCAGCTCAGAATCTGACCTTGAGCATCTCGACAAACACGCCATAGATGATGCCCGTACCGATCAGTGCAAAGGCAATTACTCGCGCCCAGAACGCCGGTTTGGCCAGTAGTCCCTTGCGGTCAGCAGAAATCAGGCAGATAAGAAGCGGCATTAAAATGAGGTAAAAAAACGTGGAAACCACAAACCCTGCCACGCTCATTGCCCATATATAAGCGGTGCTGAGCACGATAAACAGGATCAGGTTCAAAATCCCCTGCCGCGAAATTGCCGGCAGGGTATCCGCTTTTTTTCCCTTCAAAAGACTGGCTGCGACATTCAACAAAGCCAGTAAAGCGATGGCGAATGTGATAGCACTCGGAAAGGTCGCCGGCGCAATGGAGCCGTGCGCTCCGCCGGGGATATCCATGGCCGCCACACAGAGAAAGGCGGCCACTCCTGCCAGCAACAGGCTGAAAAAGGCTTCCTGAAGATGACCTTTCATGGCAATGCTCCTCAGCTGTTTTCGCTGGCAACCTCTTGCGCGACCGGAATCAGTTCCTGCGCCAGATCATCAACATACTGGTCGAATTCCTCACCGGAGCGGAAATTAACCTGAATGCCCAGCTGCTCGATGCGCTTGACGAAGGTCGGGTCCTGCGAGGCCTTCTCGAGCGCGCTGAGCCAGCGCTCGCGGGTCTGCTCGTCCATGCCCTTGGGTGCGGCCACACCGCGCCAGTTGGAGATGTCGATATCGTGGCCCAGCTCCTTCATGGTGGGCACGTCCGGCAGGGAGTCACTGCGTTCGCCGCTGGTCACCACGAGCGGTTTCATCTGACCAGATTCCAGCGCACTGCGAAGGTCCATCGGGTCCATGACCACGCCATCGATATGGCCGCCCATGACCGCCGCCGTCGCATCGGGAGCGCCCTGATAGGAGATGGTATCGAAGTTGGCGCCCAGCTCCTTGCCGACCAGCACACTCATGATGTGGGTGGAAGAGCCGATGCCGGCAAAGCCGATTTTCAGACGGCGATTATGCTCGCCACCGGGGAGAATATCCTCGACGCTGTCGATGCCGAGTTTGCTGTTGACTGCCAGCACATAGGGCACGGAATAAAAGCTGGCAAGGTAGTCGAAATCTTCATACTTGAAGTTGACATTGCCCATGCCCTGCTGGGTAAACACCTTGTTATCAATGGCGACAACCGTGTAGCCATTGGGTCGCGCCTGCATGGCTTTCATGAACCCGATCGCGCCGCCACCCCCGGTCAGATACTGGGGAATGATATTGACGCCCAGATCCTTCTCGAGACCTTCCTGCAGCGAGCGAATCAGGTAATCGGAACCGCCACCCGGCGAGGCCGGAGAGATAAAGGTAATGTCGTCATCAGGGAAGTCGGCAGCCATGACCGTTGAAGAAACTGTAGCCATGCTGACAGCCATGGCGATGGCAACACACCCTTTCTTCAGAGCAAATTTTTTCATGTCCGGCCTCATCAATGTCTCGGCTTTCAAAAGTCATACATCATACATAAGTGATAATACGCCTTTTGAACCGGCTTGCTCTGCTCCTTTAGTCCATCCCTCGACCATTGTATAAAATCAAAAAAGGGTCTGCCTATCGGCAGACCCCTTCATTCAATCCGGATGGATTGTCAGACCCGAAAATCAGTCCTCACGCTTGCCATCCACCAGCCGCTTGAGCTGATAGGGGTTGGACTCACGCAGGGCTTCCGGACGCAGCTCATCCGGCAGGTTCTGATAGCAGACCGGGCGCAAAAAGCGCTTGATGGCGGCTGTACCGACCGAGGTGGTACGGCCGTCGGAGGTCGCCGGGAAAGGCCCGCCATGCACCATGGCATCGCTGACTTCAACGCCGGTCGGCCAGCCGTTGACCAGAATACGGCCCGCCTTGCGTTCCAGAATCGGCACCAGCGCGCGAGCGCTGTCCATATCGGCGTCATCCATCTGCAGGGTAGCGGTCAGCTGCCCTTCGAGATGCTCGGCCACCGCTGCCAGCTCATCACTGTCAACGCACTCGATGATCAGCGAGGTCGCACCGAAGACTTCATCCTGCAGTTCGGTATCGGCCAGGAAAGTCTGCGCCGAGGCGGCATAGAGACCGGCCTGACACGTATAGGCGCCCTCACCGGTCGGACCACGACCCAGTTCGGTCACACCACTGCGCTGTGACAGATGCTCGACACCCTCACGATAGGCATCGCTGATGCCGGGGGTGAGCATGGTCTGGGCGTTGGCATCGGCCAGCGCTTCGGTGGCTGCCTGCTTGAAGGTCTCCAGCGCCTCGCCCTTGATGGCAATGACCAGCCCGGGGTTGGTACAGAACTGCCCGGCGCCCATGTTCAACGAGCCGACAAACGCCTTGCCCATCTCGCGGCCGCGCGCCTTGAGCGCTTCCGGCAGCGGGAAGACCGGGTTGATGCTGCTCATCTCGGCGTAGAAGGGAATCGGCTCATCGCGCGACTGCGCCACTTTCCACAGAGCCATGCCGCCGCTGCGTGAACCGGTAAAGCCGGCAGCCTTGACGCGCTTGTCACTGACCAGCGCCGTGCCAACATCGCGGCCCGAGCCGTACAGCAGGGAAAAGACCCCTTCCGGCAGGTTGCAGCGCGAAACGGCCTTTTGAATGGCGCGGCCGACCAGCTCGGACGTGCCCGGATGGGCGCCGTGCGCCTTGACGATGACCGGGCAGCCAGCCGCCAGAGCGGACGCTGTATCACCACCGGCGACCGAGAAGGCCAGTGGGAAGTTACTGGCACCAAAGACCACGACCGGGCCCAGACCAATGTGACGCTGGCGCAGGTCGGTACGCGGCATCGGCTGACGATCCGGCATGGCCTGATCGACGCGTACGTCCAGCCATTCACCGTCACGTACGACGCGAGCGAAGGTCCTCAGCTGACCGCAGGTACGCCCACGCTCGCCCTGAATACGTCCTTCGGGCAGACCGGTTTCGGCAACGGCGCGTTCGACCAGCGCATCACCGATCGCCTCGATCTCATCGGCAACGGTTTCCAGAAAGACAGCGCGCTCTTCAAGCGATGTTTCCCTGTACTGATCAAAGGCCTGCCAGGCCAGCGCGCAGGCCTGTTCGACCTCGTTGCTGCTGCCACCGTTGTAGACCGGCTCCAGCTTGTAGCCCGTGGCAGGATTGATGGCCTGAACCGGATCGCGTGTGCCCTTGATGGCGTGCTGTCCGATAAGAAGTTCGCCTGTCAGTTGCATCTTTCTCTCCTGATGGTTGCGTTGCGTATTGCCAGGTTCAGCGCACCAGCGCGGGGCGCTTGGGATCAAAAGCCCAGCCGTCGATCAGATACTGCATGGCTGTGGCATCGTTGCGGGCGCGCACATCCAGCGAGCGATAAAGCGCGTGCGCTTCATCAAGTTTGCCCTGATCCAGCGTCACACCCAGTCCGGGCGTTTTCGGCACGGTCAGCTTGCCGTCGTGAATTTCAAACGGGGCCTCGGTCAGGCGCTGACCGTCCTGCCAGATCCAGTGGGTATCAATGGCCGTGATCTCGCCCGGGCAGGCGGCTGCCACGTGCGTCATCATCGCCAGTGAAATATCAAAGTGGTTGTTGGAGTGTGACCCCCACGTCATGCCCCACTCGTCACACAGCTCACCAACCATGACGGCGCCCTGCATGGTCCAGAAATGGCAGTCCGCCAGCGGAATGTCGACCGAATTCATGATGGCCGCGTACTGCAGCTGCTTGAAGTCGGTGGCAATCATGTTGGTGGCCGTGCGAAGACCGGTGCGGCGCTTGAACTCCGCCATGGTTTCGCGCCCTGACCAGCTGCCTTCCTGACCACAGGGGTCTTCGGCATAGCTGAGAATGTCGCGAATCGGTTCCAGCACCCGAATTGCCTCTTCCAGTGACCAGGCCCCATTGGGGTCCAGCGTCAGCCGTGCGTCGGGGAAAATCTCGTGCATGGCGCGAATGCAGTCGGCTTCCTGCTCACCGGCCAGTACCCCGCCCTTCAACTTGAAGTCACGAAAGCCATAGCGCTCGTGTGCGGCTCGGGCAAGCTCGGCCACGGCGGCCGGCGTCAGCGCTTCCTGACAGCGTAGTCGCTCCCAGTCATCGCGTGGGTTTTCAGCGGTGGGATAGGGAAGGTCGGTCTTTTTCGGATCACCCAGCAAAAAGAGATAGCCCAGCGCCTCGACCTCATCGCGCTGGCGGCCCAGGCGACCCAGCAGATCGGCCACCGGCGTCTCGACAGCCTGCCCGTAAAGGTCCAGCAGCGCCGATTCAATGGCCGTCAGTACATGTACCGCTACCCGCAGGTCAAAGGTCTGACGGCCGCGTTCTTCCGGCCCGCCCTGGGCCAGCAGTTTTTTGGCACTGTTGAGCGTGCTCCGCCAGGCATTGAGATTGGTGCCTTCCACCAGCGAACGGCACTTTTCAAGCCCTTTCAGAATCCCTTCGCTGGAAGGAATCTCGCCCACACCCTTGTTGCCGGCGTTGTCTTCAAGGATCAGGACACAGCGCACAAACCAGGGGGCATGCCCGCCACTGAGATTGAGCAGGAAGCTGTCATGACCCGCGACCGGCACAATGGTCATGCGTGTAATGGTAGGCAGTGACATACAGGGCTTCTCCTATGAATGGGGAGTCGTTTGGCGACGGTTCTGCCACAGGGTGAAAAACAGGAATGCCGCAGAGACCAGCAAAAACGTCAGACTGATCGGGCGCGTGACCAGCACGCTCCAGTCGCCACCGGAGAGCAAGAGCGCCCGGCGAATGTTGGATTCGGCAATGGGCCCCAGAATCAGGCCCAGAATGACCGGCGCCGTACCAAAGTCATAGCGGTTGAGGAAATAGCCCAGCACCCCGAAACCCAGCATCAGATAGACATTGAAGATATCGGCATCGACGGCGTATACCCCGATCACACAGAACATCAGGATCAGCGCCATCAACAGCTTGCGCGGTACCTGCAGCACCTTGACGAACAGCTGAATGCCGAACCACTGGATCAGCAGCATGAAGATGTTGGCGACAAAAAAGGCGATGAAGATGCCGTAAATGATCGAGCCATTATCGGTAAAGAGCGTCGGCCCCGGGCTGATGCCCTGGATCATCAGACCGCCCATCAGTACGGCCGTAGCCGCCTCCCCCGGAATGCCCAGCGTCAGCATCGGGATCAGCGCCCCGCCGACCAGCGCATTGTTGGAAGACTCCGAAGCCACGATGCCTTCAGGATGCCCGGTGCCGAATTTCTCCGGCGTCTTCGACATTTTCTTGGCCTGATCGTAGGACAGAAACGAACCGATGCTGCCGCCGGCGCCTGGAATGGCGCCAACGATTGTGCCGATCACCGAACTCGAGGCCAGCACCTTCCAGTGACGCAGGGTTTCCATCCAGCGCGGCCGGGCATGATCCATCTTGTTCTTGCTGTGCTCAACGGGCCCACCGCTGAAGTAGTCGACCACGTCCTTGAGCACCTGAGAGACGGCAAACAGACCGATCAGCGCCGGCAGCAGATTGACGCCGGTCAGCAGCGACAGGTTGTTGAAGGTGTAGCGCTGCACGCCGGCGACCGGGTCGGTCCCTACCGTAGCGATCAGCAGTCCGATCAGACCGGCCACCAGCCCCTTGATCAGGGATTTACTGGAAACCGAGGCGATAATAACCAGCCCGAAGACGCTCAGCGCAAAATATTCGGCCGGGCCGAAACGCAGTGCAAAGTCGGCAATGGGCGGTGCCAACAGGCTCAGCACCACGGCGCTGAAAATACCGCCGATGAACGAGGCCACGATACAGATGCCCAGTGCCCTGCCGGCTTCCCCCCGGCGCGCCATGGGAAAGGCATCCAGCGTGGTGGCTACCGAGGACGGCGTACCGGGAATGTTCAACAGTGTGGCCGACACCGACCCACCGGCGATGGCCCCGCACAATGTGCCCAGCAGCATGCCCATGCCCATGACCGGCGGCATGCCAAAGGTCAGCGGCAGCAGCAGCGCAATGGCCATTGCCGCGGTCAGACCCGGCAGCGCGCCCATGATCAGACCCAGCAGCGTGCCGGCACCGATGACCAGCAGCACATGCCATTGAAAGACCAGTCCGAGCGCCTCTAGATAATCTCCCATGTCACACCCCCATCACGCCGATGGTGGGCAGCACGATTTCGAACCCCACCGAGAAGATCAAAAAGATGGCAACGGAGACCGTTGCAGCGAACAGCGCCAGCATGAGCACCCGGCCGATGGCGATGCTCTCACCGCGCTGGCGTGACAGCACGCTGACGATAGCCACACACAAAAAGAGAAACAGCGCCGTGGAGATGACATAGCCCAACGGCTCCAGCAGCATGGCATAGAACACCAGCAACAGAGCCACGGCACCCCAAGCCACCACCGGCACCCAGGCCGGCGCAGTGGCCTCTTCATTGGTGGCGTCACGCGTCAGCAACGTGCCCGCGATCAGACCGCGAACCATCGATATCAGCAACAAAAGGACAATGGCTGACGATATGGCCCGTGGGAAGAACGCGGGAGAGAGACTCCCCCCCGCGGCATTGGCCGGCAGATGCCAAGCCTGCTGCAGAAACCAGCCTGCCAGCGCCAGCAGCACCAGATGGAAAAGCGCATCGCTGCGTGTTTTGACCATGGAGCCTCCCGGTTCCTTACTGACGAATGGCCTGGGCTTCTTCGATCAGCGGTTTGGAAGTCCTCTCGACAAACTGATCCAGTTCGTCGCCATACAGGGGGCTGATATCCGAGCCCATGCTTTGTGCGGCCTTCTGGAACTGCGGATCCTCCACGGCCTGCTTGACCGCCTCGACCCACTTCGCCTCGATCTCCGGATCAAGCCCTTTCGGTGCGGCAATGCCACGCCACTGCGCCAGCTCGAAGTCGTAGCCGGCCTCGGTCATGGTGGGTGTATCCGGCAGTGCCCCGCTACGCTCTTCGCCTGTGCTCACGATGGAGACCAGCCGATCGCCGTTGATGGCCGACACCACCTCGGAGGGATTGAGCACCACGCCGTCGATGTGGCCGCCCATGGCCGCAGAGACCGCTGCCGAGCCGCTGTCAAACGGGATGACCTGCATCTCGATCCCCAGCTCCTCGCCCAGCATCAGGGTCATGATATGCGTTGATGACCCTACGCCGGAGGCCCCCATGCGCAGCGGCTCACCGGAGGCCTTGCGCTCGGCAATCAGGCTTTCCAGGTCCGACCAGTCGTCATTGGGACGCACTGCCATGACGTAGGGCTCGACCAGCACGCGCGCGATATAATCGAAATCATCCTTCGTGAAGGCGACGTTCCCCAGTCCTTCCAGCGTAAAAGTGGCGTTGGTCGGAATGGTAACGGTATAACCATCCGGCTTTGAGGCGATCGCGCGCGAAAACCCCACGGCACCGCCGCCGCCCGAGATGTTGCGCACCACGATGGTGGTGCCCAGCGCCTTTTCCAGTGACGGCTGCAGGGCACGTACCACGTTGTCCGCGCCGCCACCAGCCGACCAGGGCACGATGAATTCGACGTTTTTGGACGGATAATCGGCTGCCATTGTCATGCTGCTGGACAGCAGCGTGGCAGCACCCAGTACACTCAGTAGTTTTTTCATGTCATCGATCTCCTCGACTGCCCGCGCAGGCCATGGCCCGGACGGGCAGGCAGTCGTGAATGGTTAACGAACACGCTCAATCAGCACCTTGAGTTTCTCGACTTCTTCAGCATTGGGCATGGTCAGCGGCGCACGAACGTTGCCCCCCGGGTAGCCCACCTGAGCCGCACCGGCCTTCACCAGGCTCACGGCATAGCCACGGCACGTGTCGCGCAGGGCCACAAACGGAATGAAGAAGTCATTTGTCAGACGAGCCACGGTCTCGTGATCGCCGGCACGCAGGGACTTGTAGAAGTGCACGGCCATTTCCGGCACGAAGTTGAACACCGCCGAGGAGTAGGTATTCACGCCGATGGAGAGATAGGCTTCGGCAAAGATTTCCGCGGTCGGCACCCCGCCGATATAGATCAGACGATCGCCGACGGTCTTGATGGTGACATTGAGCGACTGCATGTCGCCGCGCCCATCCTTGAGCCCGATCAAATTGGGGCAACGATCGGCCAGCGCCTTGACGGCCTGGGCTTCCAGCGCGCCGTTGGCACGGTTGTAATAGATGACGTTGAGGCTGGTGGAGTCACAGATTGCGGCAGCGTACTCGACGATGCCTTCCTGCGAGCACTCGGTCAGATAAGGCGGCATCAACAGGATACCATCAGCCCCGGCGGCTTCGGCAGCCGCAGCATGGGCCTTGGCCATGGTGATGCTCTGGCCGGCGCTGGCGATGACGGGCACACGGCCGGCGGTCTCTTCCACGGCGACCCGCACGACCTCACCGAACTCCTCAAGGCCCAGGTTGAAAAATTCGCCCGTACCGCCGGCGACAAACAGCGTGGAGATCTCGTACTCAAGCAGCCATGCAATGCGACGACGATAGCTTTCGGCATCAAATTGACCATCGCTGTCAAAGTCCGTGACCGGAAAGGAGAGCAGGCCATCGCCTGCGGCACGCGTAACGTCAGCTCGTGAAAACGTCATAAAGGGTCCTCTGGATTGGCCTGCTCCACCACGCGGTGAAGCGATGTCAGCTACTTTGTCATACATCATACTTTTAAAGCCATTATACGAAGGGCATAGTTCGCCCTTCGTATTTCCCGCTCAGGCAGTAAAGGTCTGATGATTGATTGTCCACTGGCGCGCCTGCTCGGTCAGGGTAATGCCAAGGCCCGGGCGGTCCGGCACGATCATGCGGCCATCACGGGTTTCGAGGACCTCATTGAACAGCGGCGCCAGCCAGTCAAAGTGCTCGACCCACGGCTCGGTGGGATAGGCCGCCGCCAGGTGCAGGTGAATTTCCATGGCAAAGTGCGGCGCCAGCTGCAGCCCGGCCTGAGAGGCGAGCGTGGCAAGCTTCAAAAACTGGGTAATCCCGCCAATGCGCGGGGCATCAGGCTGGATGATGTCGGCGCTGCGGTGCTCGATGAGTTTCACGTGCTCGGCAACGCTTGAAAGCATCTCACCGGTGGCGATTGGCGTATCCAGCGCCGCGGCCAGTGCGGCATGGCCTTCGGCGTCGTGGGCATCCAGCGGCTCCTCGATCCACACCAGCTCGTATTTCTCCATGGCGCGACCAAAACGCAGCGCGCTGGCGCGGTCCCACTGCTGGTTGGCATCCACCATCAGCGGCACGTTGTCACCGATGTGGGCGCGCACCGCGGCCACCCGTTCCAGGTCGATGCGCATGTCGGGCTGGCCGACCTTGATCTTGATGCCGGCGATGCCGCTTTCCAGCGAGTGCGTGGCGTTTTTGAGCACCTCATCGATGGGCGTGTGCAAAAAGCCGCCCGAGGTGTTGTAGCACTGCACCGAGTCGCGGTGCGCTCCGATGAGCTTGGCCAGCGGCAGACCGGCACGCTTGGCCTTGAGATCCCACAGACCGATATCGACCGCGGCGATGGCCTGGGTCGACACCCCGCCCCGCCCGACCGATGCACCGGCCCAGACGAGCTTTTGCCACAGCTTGTCGATGTCGTTGGGATCTTCACCGATGATCGCCGGGGCGATTTCACAGGCGTGGGCGTACTGGGCATAGCCCCCGGCCCGCTTTGAGTAGCTGAAACCGATGCCGGTGTGGCCGTCACGCGTGGTGATCTCGGCAAACAGGAAAGAGACTTCGGTCATCGGCTTTTGCCGTCCGGTCAGCACCTTGGCATCGCTGATGGGCGTGGCCAGCGGCAGCAGGACGTGAGAGAAGGTGATCGAGGTAATGGCATCAAAGGACATGGGGACTCCAAAGGCACGTGGACCGACCCGGGACGAGGCTGCGGCCTGATGATGTTAGCGCTATCATTTCGCGCCAGACAATGCCTCATGTCAACCGACACCAAGGTCTAATTCCGGAAACGCCACTACCGCGATATCCAGACGACGAGCGCCGGACTTCCTTACGACCGGGGAGACAGCGTGGTCTGGCGCGCCACGATCTCAAAGCCGACATCGACAATGTCATGGGCGGGATCAGGGCTGCCGGCGCCAAAGCGCTGCAGAAGATGTGCCGCGGTCAACCGCCCGATTTCGGCCCCATCAATGCGCACCGTACTCAGTGCCGGCCAGGTGGCGGCGGCAAAGCTCATGTCACCAAAGCCCATCACCGCCAGCGCCTCCGGAATGGCCATGGCACGACTCTGCGCCTCGGCAATGACGCCCATGGCCAGCGTGTCCGAACTGCAGAAAATCGCTTCGCAGTCGGGCATCCCGGCCAGCACGTTCGCGGCGGTCGTACGTCCGCCGACCAGGGTTGCCGGTATTTCCGCCCAGTGCGTGGTGACCTTGATGCCGGCGTCCGGGCGGGCCTTTTGTTCAGCCAGGATACGGGCGTTGAAGCCTTCGGCGCGCTGATGAGAGCGCGGGTCATCGGCCATCGCCTGCCCGAAGCGCTGATAACCACACCCCAGCAGATGGTCGGCGACCGCCTCCCCCACCGCGTGATGGGAAAAACCGATCAGCATGTCCAGCGGATCATCACTCATGTCCCAGATCTCGACTACCGGGATACGCGCCGCACCGAGCCGCTGCCGCGTGGCCTCGGAGTGACGGGTACCGGCCACCACCAGCGCATCCGGTCGCCGGCTCAGCACGGTCTCCACCACCGCGGCTTCCTCCTCGGTCTGGTAGCCGGTCAGCCCCAGCAGCACCTGATAGCCCTCCACCGCGAGCGTATCGGTAATCGACTGCACCACATCGGCAAACAGTGAGTGCGCCACGGTCGGCACCAGCACCGCGACCATTTTACTGCGACTCGATGCCAGCGCGCCCGCCACGCGATTGGGCACGTAGCCGGTCTCGATCACGGCGCGCTGCACCCGCTCGCGGGTACGCTCGCTGACAAGTTCCGGCTGGTTGAGGGCCCGCGACACGGTCATGGCGGCCACCCCGGCCGCGGCCGCCACATCGCTCAGACGCACGGCGCCGGTCGCGCGCGGGTTGTCACGACCGCCGTCGGCCGCCTTGTCAAAGCGGGAATCGGGAAAACGTCCCATGCATCTCTCCAGCAGAACCTCAAAAACACAGCGAGCGCCATGTTACAGCCAGGACGTCCGTCCGGATAATACCGTTTCACCCCACCTTACTGCCCCACGCCACTTTCTCTGTGCTGGAGCTTGCCCTGCAACGATAGTCGAAATGATAGCGCTAACAAAACCTGCGTAAGATGGCGTCGTTGATCGAAGGCACCCCTGGGCGAGGATGACACTGCCTGGCGGTCGTCATGTCTTTACCCCGAGAGGGAATTGCTGCACATGAAAAAGACACTATCCGTACTGATCATGGCCACGGCCATGCCGGCAGCGGCCTGGGCGGCCGACTACCCGACCAAAAATCTCGACATGCTCATTCCCGCCTCCCCGGGCGGCGCCGCCGATACCCTGATGCGGGCCCTTCAACCCGGGCTTGAATCAAGCCTGGGGCGGACCATCGTGGTGCGCAACATGGGCGCCGGCGGCGGTGCACTGGCACTGACCCGTACCGTCACGGCCAAACCCGATGGCTACACCCTGACACTGGCCAACAATCAGAACTTCACTCTGGAGGGCCTGGGCAACGTCGACTTCAAGTATCAGGATTTTGACTATCTGGCCCGTGTTACCGAAGAGCCCTACCTGCTGGTCAGCAACAACAACGACCAGTGGCAGGACGCTGAAGGCCTGGTGGCGGATCTCAAGGAGAGCGGCAAGCCGCTGCAGGTCGGCACCTCCGGGGTGGGCTCGTCCACCTACGTGGTGGCCTCGATGCTGGGCAGCCAGCTGGGCGTTACGGTTCAGGTCGTGCCCTTTGACGGCGGCTCACCGGCCATTTCGGCGTTGATGGGCGGTCATGTAGACGCCGTGGTGGTCAATCCTTCCGAGGTGCTCTCCCAGATTCGCGGCGACCGATTGCAGGCAGTGTTGTCCACCGGTAGCCAGCGCAGCGAAATGCTGCCCGACGTCAAGACCATGCAGGAGCAGGGCTATGATCTGGCGGTCAGCCAGTGGCGCGGCATTGCCGTGCCCGCCGGCGTCAGTGACGAGGTCGAAGATGCCTGGGTCGAGGCGGTCAAGCAGGCCATCGAGGCACCGGAGTTCAAGCGCTTTGCCGAAAGCACCGGCGTTGAGGTCAGTCCATTGTTTGGCGAGGAGCTGGACGCCTACGTCACCGAGATGGCCGAGGTCATGATCCCGGCCTCACGCAAGGTCGCAGAAGACAACAATCAGTAGTTAAAACAACCAATAATTACAACAATCGGTCCGCCGGTCCGTTGCGCCGCCCTGTCGGGCGGCGCCTTTCAAATCGGTCAGGGCAGTGTCCCGTCACTCGCCAGCCGCTGTACTTCCATCCAGATGTCCGGGTTGACCACGACATCGGTCGTGTTGTGACGCCGATGAAAGGTGGCCGCCCCCGGCCAGCGCACTGCCCGGCCGGACTCATCCGGCGTCGCCTGCGACAGGTGGGCTGTCATGTCATCCACCATCGCCCGACAGGCATCGATGCCGCCAAGCTGGTCGGGATCAAATACCATGAACACCTGTGAACTGCCACCGCCGCTGCCCCGTTCGACTCCGTCGATCGCATGCGTTGCCCGCCCCTGCGACAAAAGTGCTGCCATGGCATCAAGCAGAATGGCCAGCCCCGAACCTTTCCAGTAACCGGTGGGTAGAATGCGTCGAGTGGCCTGAATGACCTCCGGATCACGAGTGAGCTGTCCGCTGTCATCGAACCCGCCATCCACCGGCAGCTGTTCGCCGCGTTCCTTCAGCACACCCAGACGGCCATAGGAGAACTGCGACATGGCCATATCCAGCACCAGCGGCGCATGACCGCCAGGCACGGCCATGACCAGCGGGTTGTTGCCGATGCTCTCACTGCTTGCGCCCCAGGCCGTGAGAGTTCACCCCATCGCGGGTGCTTTCGGCGTGAACCCGGGCACACGCGGTCGCATCCTCCGGCGCAAGCCCCGCGCGCAGCAGGGCCCGCTCGATCACCTCGTGCAGGATCTCAAGGGTAACAGTGGTCATTCTCCTTTCTCTGACGATGTTGCAGGAACGCGCCTGGTGCGGTAGTTCTGCCACAGCGTCAGCGCCAGCAGGCCCACGGCAATGACCAGAAAGGTCAGGCTGATGGGCCGGGTGAAAAACGGCGTCCAGTCACCCTCGAAGGCCTGCAGCCCGCGGCGCAGGTTGGATTCAGCAATCGGTCCCAGTATCAGCCCCAGAATGACCGGTGCGGTGCCAAAGTCATAGCGGTTGAGGAAATAGCCCAGAATGCCGAAGCCCAGCATCAGATAGAGATTGAAGACATCCCCATCAACGCCGTAAACGCCAATGAAACACAGCACCAGAATGGCCGAGAGCAGCTGCTTGCGCGGCACCATCAGCACGCGAATGAACAGTTTGATGCCCAGACACATGATCAACAGCATGAAGATGTTGGCCACCAGATAGGCCAAAAAAATGCCGTAGACGATGCCGCTTTGATCATCGAACAGCATCGGGCCGGGGGTTACCCCCTGAATCATCAGACCGCCGAGCAGCACCGCCGTGGCGGCCTCGCCCGGAATGCCCAGCGCCAGGGTCGGAATCAGGGCGCCACCCAGCAGGGCATTATTGGCACTTTCCACCGAGACAATGCCCGGTGCATGACCGGTGCCGAATTTTTCGGGATGCTTTGAAAAGCGCCGCGTCTGATCATAGGCCACCAACGAGGCAATGCTGCCGCCGGCGCCGGGCACGGGGCCGACGACCGACCCGGAAAGGATACCGGCCAGCAGCGCGCGCCAGTTGCGCAACGTTTCCATAAATCGCGGGCGGGCTACATCGATGCGATGACCGCTGTCCTTCAGGCGCTGATTCGGATCGTACTCGAAGGCATCCTTGAGCACCTGGGAGACAGCAAACAGACCGATCAACGCCGGCAGCAGATTGATACCGGTCAGCAGCGACAGCTCACCGAAGGTGAAACGGTCCACCCCGGTGATGGGGTCCGTGCCGATGGTAGAGACGAAAAAGCCGAGCAGCCCGGCAATCAATCCCTTGAGCAGCGATTTACCCGCCACCGAGGCGATAATCACCAGCCCAAAGACACTCAATGAGAAGTACTCGGCGGCCCCGAAGCGCAACGCAAAGTCTGCAATCGGTGGGGCCAGCAGGCTCAGGATCACCATACTGGCGACCCCGCCGAAAAAGGAGGCCACGATCGAAAGCCCGAGCGCCCGACCGGCTTCGCCCTTCTGGGCCATGGGGAAGCCATCAAAGGTGGTCGCCACCGAGGAAGGCGTGCCCGGAATATTGAGCAAAATGGCCGGAATCGAACCGCTCGCGCCGGCGCCGCACAGTGCGCCCAGCATCATGCCGATTCCCATGACCGGCGGCATGCCAAAGGTCACCGGCAGCAGTAGCGCCACTGCCATGGCAGACGTCAGCCCGGGCAGCGCCCCCATGATGATGCCCAGTAGCGTACCGCCGGCGATCGCCAGCAGCGTGCCAAACTGCAGCACCATACCCAATCCATCGAGATAGCCGGCAATCATGAAACGCTCCTAAGGGTCGTACAGTGACGAGACGTCAGCCCGGTAGCGGGATCTCGAACAGCTCGGTAAAGACGTAAAAGATGACCACGGCCAGTACGGCGGCAAAAACGGCCGCGCCGGCCAGACTTTTGGCGCGCCGGGCGTTCGTCAGCTCACGCCAGGTACCGCCGGTCAGCAGCAGCCCGACCACGCAGGCGAAGACGAATATTGCCGTACTGACGATATAGCCCAGCCGCTCAAAAATGAGGATATAAACCAGCGCCAGCGCCACGATCAAAAGCCACTGCGCCACACCTCGAGGGGCACCGGTGCGCTCGCCATCAGTGCCGGCAGCCTGCCATTCACGGAAATCCTTGATCAGACACGGCACGGCGAACAAAAAGACCAGTGCCGAAATCAGCATGGGGAAAAAGGCCGGCGACAGATCGCCGACGATCTCGATGTTGGGCAGCGTCATCGAGACGGCAAAGGCAGCGGCCGAGGCAACTACCAGCAGCAGGTCGAACAGCGGCTTGCCGATATCACGTTGCATGATTCAGGGCTCCATCACTGAAGATCCGGGCGACGGCCGCCGCCCGGATCAAAGTGGCACCCCGCCATCGTGTGGCGGCGTGCCCAACGCGTTACTTCGCCAGATCACCGGCGGCTTCACGCATGACATCCGCCGAGTTATCGATGAAGGTATCGAGTTCGTCACCATAGAGCGGCGACAGCTGCGTGCCGAGGTTGGCAGCCGTTTCTTCGTAGGAGCCATCGGCCACGATCTGTTGAATGGCCTCGACCCACTGCTGCTCGACCTCTTCCGGAATGCCCTTGGGCGCTGCAATACCGCGCCATACCGTCAGCGTCAGGTCATAACCCGCCTCCTGAAAGGTCGGCACGTCGGGCAGCGAGTCGCTGCGCTCGGCATAGCTCATGGCCAGCCCCGTCAGGCGGCCGGACTCCAGCGCCGAGCGCAGTTCGGAACCGCCCAGCACGACCGCATCCACGTGGTTGCCCATGGCCGCGGAGATCGTCTCGGAGCCGCCGGGATAGGGAATAATGTTGAAGTTTGCCCCGGTGCGATTCTGCATGGCGACCGCGGCAATGTGCGCCGAAGAACCGACGCCCGAGACGCCGACCCGAACACGGGTACCATCCTTTGTGGCCTCGACCAGGCTTGCCAGATCGGTGTACTTGTCGTTGTCGCCGACTGCAATCACGTAGGGCTCTTCGATGACCTTGGCGATGAAGTCAAAGTCATCGTGAGTGAACGCCACATTGCCCATGGCCTCAAGCGTCAGCATGGCATTACTGGCCGCCAGCATGGTGTAGCCGTCAGCGTTTGATGCAGCGACCCGGGATGTGCCGACGGCCCCGCCGCCGCCGGCGATGTTACGGATGACCAGGTCCTGGCCCAGCTGCTTCTCGAGCAGCGGCTGCAGGGCGCGTACGAAAGTATCGTTACCGCCACCGGCAGAAAACGGCACGATCATGTCGACACTTTTAGTGGGATAGTCGGCCGCCATTGCCGAACTGCCCAGCACCATCGTGGCCGCAACGGTCAGCGTACTCAGTAATTTTTTCATGATGTCCTTCCTTGTCGTGTTCAGACGGTAGTCAGCGCACCAGAGCCGGGCGCTTGGGGTCGAACGTCCAGCCGTCAATCAGGTACTGCATGGCCATGGCGTCATTGCGCGCGCCGGCCGGCAGGGCGCGATAGAGCGCATTGGCCTTCTCGATCGCCTCCATGTCGAGCTCGATACCCAGCCCGGGCGCATCGGTAACCGCCACATGGCCATCGATGATCTCGGGGGACTCACGAGTCAGGCGTGCATCGCCTTCCTGCCAGATCCAGTGGGTGTCCAGCGCCGACACCGATCCGACAGCCGCTGCGCCCACCTGGGCGAACATGGCCAGCGAAATGTCGAAGTGGTTGTTGGAGTGCGAGCCCCAGGTCATGCCGTGGTCGGCACAGAGCTGGGACACTCGCACAGCGCCAGAGAGCGTCCAGAAGTGCGGGTCCGCCAGCGGGATGTCCACGCTGCGCAGCATCAGGGCGTGGGCCATCTCCCGCCAGTTGGTGGCCACCATGTTGGTTGCAACCGGCAGCCCGGTGGCATGACGAAATTCCGCGAGAATCTCGCGACCGGAGAAACCCTCTTCGGCGCCGCAGGGGTCCTCGGCATAGGCGAGCACGCCGTGAAGGTCCTTGCACAGGCGAATCGCCTCCCGCAGGGACCAGGCGCCGTTGGGGTCGATGGTGGTACGCGCTTCGGGAAAGGCTTTCGACAGCGCCGTGACGGCCTCGATTTCCTGCTCGCCGGGCAGCACACCGCCCTTGAGCTTGAAGTCGCGAAAGCCGTAACGGTCCTGGGCGGCCTGGGCCATTTCCACAATGCGCTCGGGCGTCATGGCGGCCATGTCACGCTGGCGATACCAGTCGTGCGACTGATCAGGCGTTGACTGGCGATAGTCCAGCGGCGTTTTGTCACCGTCACCGACGAAAAAGAGATAGCCCAGCACCTCGACGCTGTCGCGGCGCTTGCCCTCGCCCAGAAGTTCGGCCACCGGCACGCCCAGATGCTGGCCCATCAGGTCCAGCAGCGCCGCCTCAAGCGCTGCCACGGCATTGACGCGCAGCTCAAAGGTCCAGGCGCCCTTGCCGAAGTCGTTGAAGTCAGCACGCTGACCGCTGGCCGCAAGTGACGACACCATCGAGCGCAGCTTGCCCAGCGACTGGCCTTCCACGACCTGGCGTGCCTGCTCGAGCGAGCGCTGAATGGTCTCGCCACCAGGGGCTTCCCCAACGCCGACGCGCCCGGCGCTGTCTTCCAGAATCAGGATATTGCGGGTAAAGAACGGGGAGTGAGCGCCGCCCACGTTGAGCAGCATGCTGTCACGCCCGGCCACGGGAATGACCCGCATGGATACGATGGTGGGTGTCTCGGTATGTAGCGCCATGGCAGCTCCCTGGTGGATGAAACTCTAGCTGGATGTCGACTTGTCAGTTACTGCACGCGCCCATCACGGCCCCCTCCTGAAGCCTTGATTGACCGTGTGCGGTGGGTCTGACAACACCTCTGTTGCAGCATTGATGCCTGGAAGCCTCAACCAACAGATACGGTTGCCAGGGTGTCATACATCATACTTTCTGAACTACGCGACCTTGGTCCATTGAACTTTGGACACAGGCGCTCGACCCGGCTCGATGCGAACATCGGGGCGATGGAAAAAAGCAGCCGTGGTCAAAAACGCCCATGAAAAAGCCTGCCCCACAGGCAGGCTTGAAGGAGGCGCCCGACACCCTCATCGGGCGCCGGCCCTTTGAAAAAGGCATCCGACAGGCATTACATCAATCGTCAGGATGGCCGGTACTGGCGAATTTGCCTCCCTGGTAGACCACCGTCGGATCATCGGGGTCGATCTCGCCGGCCGCCGCTTCGGTTTCCGCGCGCCACGGCTCGGAGCTGTCCTTTGGCACCCAGCCCAGAAACGAGGATTTGCGGTTGTCCCACCAGCGCTCGCTGTTGTCCGAAACCCCATAGATCACCGTGCAGCCCAGCTTCGGCGCCACAAACGCCCGCTCCAGCAGCGCCACGAAGTCCTCCACGCTCATCCAGGTGGCCAGCATTCGGGTATCGGCCGGCTTGGGAAAGCAGGAGCCGATCCGCACGTTGAGGGTTTCGACGTTGAACTTGTGGTAGTAAAGGCTGGCGAGATCCTCGCCAAAGCATTTGGAGACCCCATAGAGCGAATCGGGCCGGCGCGGGGAGTCGGTATCGATAAAGGTCGTGCGCGGATAGTAGCCGATGGTGTGATTGGAGCTGGCAAACACAACCCGCGGGCGGCCGTGGTGTCTGGCGGCTTCATACAGGTTGTAGGTGCCGATGATGTTGGCCTGCAAAATGCTCTGCCAGGGGCTTTCCACCGAGATGCCGCCCAGATGCACAATGCCGTCACAGTCACGCACCAGTTCACTGACAGCGTCGGCGTCGGAGAGCTCACAGCGCACGACCTCTTCGTTATCCTCGTTTTTTTCCAGCTCGACGATATCGGACAGTCGCACATGACGGGCCAGCCGCGACAGATGCGGGCGCAGGGCCTGACCCAGCCCGCCGGCGGCACCGGTTACCAGAAGACGATTGAGCACGGTATTCTCCTTTGAGAGATTAATAGACGAACGCCGGAAACGGCTCCCCGGTTCAGTACGCCATGACCCGACGCCTGCCCTG
The DNA here is from genome assembly GCF_003385845.1 of Kushneria indalinina DSM 14324. GTDB lineage: Bacteria > Pseudomonadota > Gammaproteobacteria > Pseudomonadales > Halomonadaceae > Kushneria > Kushneria indalinina. Next base: position 1,212,116 of record NZ_QRDJ01000006.1, read on the forward strand.
CCGTTCGGGCGCTCGCGCCAAAAGCACAGCACTTACACCGACAGACGCTCGATGTCCTGAATCACTTTTTCAGACTGCGCCGACTGTGAGGCGATTTCATTACGAAGCGGCCGGGTTCTGTCGGCAAACAGGGCCTGGTCGACGTCAATGAATTCGACGCCCATCTCGGCTTTTGCCGTGGCGACCGCCTGTTCGCTCGCGTTTTCCCAGACGCCCTTTTGAAATATCATTGATTCATGCGCCGCCTGATAGAGCGCGTCGCGGTGCGCACTCGACAGGCGCTCGAGCGTTGCCGTGGAAATGACCAGCATGTCGGGCACCCGCGTGTGCTCATCAAGCGTGAAAAACCTGGCAACTTCGCCGTGCCGAGCCGTGACCAGCGCCGTGGGGTTATTCTCGGCAGCGTCAACGACGCCCTGCTGCAGGGCGGTATACAGCTCACCGAAGGACAAGGGGGTCGGGCTCGCGCGCAGCAACTGCGTCATGGCAATCGCCGTGGCACTGGGCTGAACCCGAACCTTCATGTTGTAGAGATCATCAGGGGTTCTGATCGGACGGGTGGCATAAAAGCTGCGCGCGCCGGAATCATAAAAGGTAACGCCCTCGAATCCTCTGCTGCGCGAGGCCTGAAAGATTTTTCGACCGATGTCGCCGGTCATCGTCTGATAGAAGTGATCCCGGCTGGTGAACAGGTAAGGCACATTCAGGACGGAATAAACGGGGTCAAAGGCTTCCAGCTCGCTGGCATTGGTTTTGGCCATGTCCAGAATGCCGCGTTGTACCAGCTCGACGGATTCGCGCTGCGTTCCCAGCTGTGCCCCGGGATAAATGCGCACCCTCACGGCCCCATTGGTCAGTTCGGCCACGCGCTCCCCCATCATGGTCATGGCCTTGTGCACGGAGTGATCGGTGGTCAGATTGTGACTCAAACGTAATTCATGCGACCCCGATTGTGCCGCCCAGGAAGGCGTCATTTTGCCTAAAAGCAGGGCTCCAGCCGTCAGCGTGCAGAATTTACGACGATTGATCACGCGGCCGGACTCCTGAAATAGTGCCATGATGGTTCGAAAGCTAATCAGTCAATGTCGCCGCCGTCAAAGCGACCAATGTCCAGGTTGATGCCCGTGACATATCCCGACATGCTGCGTCTGATCAGCCGAGGTCATACATCATACATGGAGAAGACCTGATGCCCTTTTCTCAGGGGTTTTTTCTCGCACTGAACAGGGTATCCTCCTTTCTTGATCGTCTTCTGGGCATCATGCTGATCTGCCTTTTTTTCCTGCTGGTCCTGGTGGTCACCGTTCAGGTCGGCAGCCGATATCTTACCGATTCCCCCACCACTGCCACCGATGAAATGGCCCGCTTTGCCCTGATCTGGCTGGGGCTTATGGGCGCGGCCTACGCCTCGGGCAGGATGCGCCATCTTTCCATTGACCTGCTTCCCGACGCACTGCCCTGGCCCACAAGGCGGTGGCTTCTGTTTTTCCTGCAGCTGCTGGTTTTGTTTTTTGCCGGCTACATCATGCTTTATGGCGGTGGGAGCCTGGTCATGACCACGCTTTCGACCGAACAGACCACGCCCATGCTGGGGTGGCACATGGGCTGGATCTATCTGGCCCTGCCGTTGTCCGGGGCCTTTATCGTCTTCCATGCCTGCCTGCAGATGCTTCGTCTTGCCGGCTCAAAAGATGCGCCGAATCAACACAAGGAAGATGACACATCATGGTGATCGAAGCCGCCATCCTGTTCGGGGTGTTCTTTCTTCTGATGGCGCTGGGGTTGCCCATCATTTATGCCCTTGGCCTGGCATCAATGGCCACGCTGTGCACCACCTTCCCGCTGGAGACCAGCGCCTATGTGGTGGCCCAGCGCATGCTGGCAGGGCTGGACAGCTTTACGCTGCTGGCGATTCCGTTTTTCATCCTGGCCGGCAGCCTGATGAATCACGGCGGTATCGCCATCCGCCTGATTGACCTGGCAAGGCTGATCGTGGGGCGTCTGCCGGGCGGCCTGGCCCACTGCAACGTGGTGGCCAACATGCTGTTTGGCTCCATTTCGGGCTCGGCCGTGGCCTCCTGTGCTGCCGTCGGCAGCGTCATGACCCCGCTTCAAAAGCGCGAGGGCTACGACCCCGGCTATGCCGCAGCCGTCAATATCGCGTCCAGCCCGGCCGGGCTTCTCATTCCCCCCAGTTCCACCTTCATTGTCTACTCGCTGGTTTCCGGTGGTACGTCGATTGCGGCGCTGTTCGTGGCCGGCTATCTACCGGGGCTTTTAATGGGTCTTGGCCTGATGGTGGTCGCCGGTATCATTGCCAAACGCCGCGGCTATCCGACCTCTCCACGCCCCACCGGCCAGGACGTCGTGACCACGCTCTTGCATGCCATCCCCTCGGTACTGCTGATGGTGATCGTGATTGGCGGCATCATCACGGGCGTTTTTACAGCGACCGAAGCGTCGGCCATTGCGGTGGTGTATACGCTGATCCTGACCATGGTTGTCTATCGCACCGTGTCCTTTCGCACCCTGCCAAATATCGTGCTGGATGCGGCCATGACCACAGCCATCGTACTGCCGCTGATTGCCGTTTCCGGCGCCATGTCCTGGTCCATGTCGCTTGAAAGCATTCCACAGCAACTTTCCGATTTGCTGCTGGGTCTTTCCGATAATCCGCTGGTCATTTTGCTGCTGATCAACCTGGTGATTCTGTGCATCGGCATGTTCATGGACATCACGCCGGCGCTGTTGATTTTCACGCCAATCTTTTTGCCCATCGTCACCCAGTTCGGTATGGACCCCGTCCATTTCGGCGTGGTGTTGACCTTCAATCTGTGTATCGGCATCTGCACGCCCCCTGTGGGAAGCGCCCTTTTTGTGGGAAGCTCGATTGCCGGTGTGCCGATCAGCAGTGTGGTTCGACCGCTGCTGCCGATGTTTTTAATGCTGTTCGCGCTGCTGCTGGCAATTACCTATATCCCTCAGATCAGCCTTGCGCTGCCCAATCTGCTTTTGAATTAACGAGGTCCACATGCGCTTTCTGTCCGACTGGTCACTTCATGAGGTCATGGCAGATCGCCTCATCCTCGAGACCGGCAAGCACCATATGGTGCTTTTCCCGCTGGCGGCCAATCTCGTTCGTGTCTTCGTCTACCGCCCCGAACAACCGCGCCCGGCCAATACCTGGTCGATCGACCCGCTGGGTGATCTCCCCCGCGAGGGGCGCCATCGCCTCTCGAGCGACGGGTTCGAGACACCGCAGTGGCGCTGGGAGGAGACCGCTGATGGCCTTGTCATCGAGATGGAGAACCTGCGCCTGACCGTACACCGCCCCCTGCGGCTGGAGTGGTCGATTCGCTATCAGAGCCAGTGGATTACCGTGGCCCGCGATCGACCCACCGGCGGCATCGCGGTTGCGCGTCACGGTCTGGGCGTCGAGCATTACATGACGCGCAGCAGTGATGAGCGCTACTACGGACTGGGCGAGAAAAGCGGCGATCTGGAACGCTCCGGCCGGCACTTTGAAATGCGAACCCTGGACGCCATGGGCTATCGCGCCGATCGCACCGACCCACTCTACAAACACATCCCCTTTACGATTACCCGCACGGCCGAGGGCCTGTCCTATGGCCTCTTTTACGACAATCTATCGACCTCGCGATTTGATCTGGGCAACGAGCTTGATAACTATCACCCGCCCTATCGAGCGTTTCGCGCCGAGGACGGCGATCTCGACATGTGGTTTCTGCTCGGACCCGACATCCTTGATGTGGTCAAGGGCTTTACCCGGCTCACCGGCGGGGTCGCCTTCGGCCCGAAATGGTCGCTGGGTTATTCGGGCTCGACCATGCACTACACCGACGCGCCCAATGCCCAGGAGCGGCTTGGCGAGTTTGTTGATCTGTGCCAGCAGCACGCCATTCCCTGCGACTCGTTCCAGCTCTCCTCGGGCTACTCCTCGATCGGTGCCAAGCGCTACGTCTTTACCTGGAACCGTGACAAGGTACCGTCGCCCCAGGCCATGGTGAAGCGCTTCCATGACGCCGGGATGCGGGTGATCGCCAATATCAAGCCCTGTCTGCTCACAGACCATCCGGCCTATGACGATGTCGCCGACCAGGGTCTTTTCGTCGCCGATTCCGATACCGGCACGCCGGAAATCTCGCCCTTCTGGGACGCCGATGGTTCCCATCTGGATTTCACCAACCCGGCCACCCAGCAGTGGTGGCAGGACAATCTCACGACGCAGCTGCTCGAGATGGGTGTGGACAGCAGCTGGAACGACAACAACGAGTTCCAGATCATCGATCAGCAGGCGCGCCTGGCAGGCTTTGGCACACCGCTAACCGCCTCGGTCGGCAAGCCGGTGCTGTCGCTGCTCATGGTACGGGCCTCTCATGACGCCCAGGCGCGCCACGCGCCGGACAAGCGTCCGTTTCTGATTACCCGCTCGGGCGGACCGGGGCTGCAGCGCTATGCCCAGACCTGGACCGGCGATAACCGCACCGAATGGCGCACGCTGCGCTACAACCAGCGCATGGGGCTGGGCCTGGCGCTGAGCGGCATCTCCAATATCGGTCACGATGTCGGCGGCTTTGCCGGCCCGCGCCCGGATGCCGAACTCTTTATCCGCTGGGTGCAAAATGGCGTCATGCATCCGCGCTTTACCATTCATTCATGGAATGACGATGGTACGGTCAACGAGCCCTGGATGTACCCGGAGGCCGTGGATGCCATACGCCAGGCCATCGAGCTGCGCTATCGCCTGCTGCCCTATCTCTACACCCTGCTGTGGCAGGCCCATGTCGATCACGAGCCGATGATCCGCCCGACCTTTCTGGATCATGAGCACGATACGACAACGTTTGAGGAAAACGATGAGTTTCTGCTCGGCCGGGATCTGCTGGTCGCCACGGTCATCGAACCGGACGCGCGCAGCCGCACGCTCTACCTGCCGGACAATCACGAGGGCTGGTACACCTTCGAGGGGGACCAACACTTCGCGCCCGGTACCACCGTTACGGTGGACGCCCCGCTGGAGCACATGCCGATTTTTGTCCGTGCCGGCAGTGTCATTCCCACCTCCGAGCGCATCGCCCATGTCGATGCCGAACGCGACACGGCCCGCGCGTTGCGACTCTATCCCTTTACCCGAAAGGGTCAGCGCACCGTCACGATCTTTGAGGACGACGGCGAAAGCCATCTCGATCAGGGCCCGGGCACGCTGGTCATGACGCTGGAACTGGCTTGCGACGAAAAAACCATTCACCTGAACTGGCAAACGCAGGGTCACTACCGCCCCGCCCATGACAGGCTGCGCATCGAGCTGCCCACCGATGACCGGCGCGCACTGTTCGTCAACGGCCAGCAGGTGACCCCGGGAGATTCGGTAGCGCTCGAGTCCTGATCACATCGGCACGACGAAAAACGTTCGACAAAAAAGAGGCTTTTGAAAAGCCTCTTTTTTGTCGTCGCGGTTTTATGGTCGAAACATCAAAGGGCTATTCGATCAGGCCCGGCAGCCACATGGAGACCATGGGGACGTAGGTCACCAGCATCAGCACGGCAAACAGCGCCAGATAGAACGGCCAGATGGTGCGCACGGCCTGCTCCATCTTGATCTTGCCAATGACGCTGCCCACGAACAGACAGGCCCCAACCGGTGGCGTGCAAAGCCCCATGCCCAGGTTGATCATCATGACGACGCCAAACTGTATCGGATCCATGCCGAACTGCATGGCGATCGGCAGAAAGATCGGCGTGCAGATCAAAATCAGCGCCGCCATGTCCATGATCATGCCCAGCCCCAGCAGGGTCACGTTGAGCATCAAGAGAATCACGAGCGGGTTATCGGAGATATTCAGCAACAGATCGGTCAGAAGCTCCGGCACGCTGTAAAGCGCCAGCAGCCAGGAGAACGCCGAGGCACAGCCGACCAGAATCATTACCAGCGAGGTGGTGCGCACCGACTGATAGACCGCTTTCTTGAAGTTGTCCCAGCGCAGCTCGCGATAGACCAGCGCCGTCACCACGATGGCGTAGATGGCACCGAAGGCGCCCGACTCGGTCACGGTCAGAATACCGGAGAGCACCCCGCCGACAATGATGATCGCCGTCATGAGACCGGGCAGCGCTGCCACCAGACTAATCAACAGTACCCGCCAGCCCGGGAAGGTCTCGGCCGGATAGCCCCGCTTGACGGCCACCACATAGGCCGCCACCGCCAGCGCCACACACATCAGAATGCCCGGCACGACACCGGCCATGAACAGCTGGGTCACCGAGATGCCGCCGCCGGCCGCGACAGCGTAGAGGATCATGTTGTGGCTGGGGGGAATGACCACGCCGGCAATCGAGGACGTTACCGTGACATTGACGGCGTAATCGGCGTCGTAGCCTTTCTCCTTCATGACCGGAATCAGGATCGAACCCAGCGCCGAGGTATCGGCCACGGCCGAACCGGAGATCCCGCCAAACAGCATTGAGGAGCTGACATTGACCAGCCCCAGACCGCCGCGCACGCGCCCCACCGCCGCCGAAGCCAGCCGTACCAGTCGATCGGAAATACCGCCATGGAGCATCAGCTCGCCGGCGAAGATAAAAAACGGAATCGCCAGCAGCGAGAAAACGGAGATCCCCGAGAGAATGCGCTGAAAGCCGACAAAGAGCGGCAGTCCCTCGTAGAGAAAGGTCACGACGGCGGCCAGCCCCACGGCAAAGGCCACCGGCGCCCCGATTACCAGCCCGATAAAGAACACACCAAACAAGATCATCAGACCCATGCTGTTTACACCCTTGTTTTATGGGTAAGGCGCTCGACGATATTGGCACCGGCAAACAGCACCATCAGTCCACCGCAAATGGCCAGAGGCGCTGCCCGCCAGCTCTCCGTCAGCCCGATCATGGGAATCGCTCGGGTCATGTTGTCCAGCACCAGATTGGTACCCTGCCAGGCCATGAAACCACCGAAAACCAGAACGAAGAGATCGGCGAGATGGCACATGATCGCTCTGGGGATCGCCGGCAGCGCCTCGCGCACCATGTCGATGCTCAGATGCGTGTTGTGGCGCACGCCGGCCGCGGCGCCCAGACAGGTGATATACACCACGATGAGCAGCGAGGACTGCTCCACCCAGGTCGGTGTGTTGTTGAGCACATAACGGCCATAGACCAGCCAGCCAAACGAGGCGATCAGAAATACCAGCAGCGCGCCGGAGACCATGATGCACAGATGGGCAAGCCCATCGAGAATGCGTCCTGCGACGCCTGTGCTCGGATGCTCCTGCGGTATGTCTTCGATCTGATCGGTAGAGCTATTCATGGTGGGGATACTCCCGGGCACGCCTCACCTCGAGGCGTGCCTTTCGCTGTTGTTGTTTTACTGCGCGTTGCGAACGTCGTTGAGCAAGGGCTCAAGATCGGGATGTTGTTCGATGAAGGCGGCGTAGATCGGCTCCATTCGGGTCTGGAAAGCCGGCTTGTCCACTTCGTTGATCTCGACACCGGCAGCGATGACTTCTTCACGGCTCTTTTTGGAGCCTTCCGCCCAGAGCTTTCGCTGCAGCGTTGCGGCATCAAGTGCGGCCTGGCGCACGATGCCCTGATCCTCCTCCGAGAGCTTTTCCCAGCTCGCCTTGGCGATACACACGCACTCGGGCAGGATCAGGTGCTCGGTTTCAGAGAAATATTTCGCGACCTCGTTATGGCCACTGGACTCAAAGGAGGGGAAGTTGTTTTCGGCACCATCGAGCACGCCGGTCTTGAGCGACTGATACACCTCACCATAGGCCATGGGCGTGGCGTTACCGCCCAGGGCATCAATCATCTCCACGTAGAGATCATTGTTCATGACGCGAACCTTGAGCCCCTTCATGTCCTCGGGCTCATTGATGGGGCGCTTGGTGTTGTAGACGCTGCGAGAGCCGGAATCGAACCAGGACAGCGCTACCAGATTTTTCCTTTCCAGCGCTTCGGCAAACCGCTCGCCGATCTCACCGTCCATGACGTGGTGCATGGCGTCGATGTCCTTGAACAGAAACGGCAGCGACAGCACGTTGGTTTCCGGCACGATCGGCCCCATCGGGCCCATGTTGAAGTTGGCAAAGTTCAGCGCGCCGCTGCGGGTCTGCTCGATGGCATCGGGCTGATCACCCAGAACACCATTGTGAAAGATCTTCGCATTGACGCGCCCGTCGGTCTTCTCGGTCACATCCTTGACGAAGCTGTCGAGCGCTTCACTGTTGGGATAGCCTGGCGGATGGACGTTCCAGCCCCGCCAGTTATCGGCCTGGGCCGGCGTTGTCATGGCGGCCAGCACGCCGACAACGGCGGCGGCCTGAAGGCAATGAACAGGATTCAGGTAAGATCTGATGGACATGGCATGCTCTCCTGGCAATAAGTCATCAAGCATTTCGCCGAACAGCGCTGTTCCCGTTACGCTGGGCAGAAGGTAGCCATGTCAGGGGGTTGCAGCGGGTTATCAAAGATTTGCCGCCTGCCGAATAGGGGAAGCCGCACGAATGGGAACGGCATGGCCGGGGCTAAATTTGTCATACATCATATCTATCCCACCACTATACAATGTGTCATAGGACTTTATATGTAGGACATACGCTCAGGCGGGAACCCGCCAGCCTGCCGCCGCCATAAGCGTCATTTCTTCGGCCCCATCAATAAAAAAGGGAAGGCCCTGATGGGCCTTCCCTTTCAACAATCAGCATCTCACCCAATGGTGAGCAGGCATTAACGACGCGCGATAATCCAGATGGCGTGGATAATACCGGGAATATAACCCAGAAGGGTCAGCAGGATATTCACCCAGAACTGCAGTCCCAGACCCACCTGAAGAAACACGCCTACCGGTGGCAGCAAAATGGCAAAAATAATTCTGACGATATCCATATCCCAACCTCACTTCATTTCCAGAAAGTGTTATTACGACGCCAGCCATGCTGGCGACCAAATGTTCCACCAGCGCTGCGTCCTGCTGCCGTGGTCAGTACGGATATGAGGGCTTTGGAGTCCAAAGCCAAGCCCCAGGTCAAAACGGGCTCGAACTGACATCGCGTCGCCGGACCGGGCTGCCTCATTTCCGTACCACAAGGGCGAAAGTATAGACGTCACACCTCGATCGCGCGACCGGGTCTGACGCGGCTGCCCGTTGGAGACTGTGCCTAGCAGGAGACCGTGCCTAGCAGGGCGACTTCTGCAGACTGGCCTGAGAGACGTTGCTGTGCGGCTCGACGCTTCGGGTCAGCCACACATTGCCGCCAATGATCGAGTCATGGCCGATGGTGACACGGCCAAGAATGGTGGCACCGGCATAGATGACCACGTCGTTTTCCACGATCGGGTGGCGGGCATGCCCCTTCTCCAGCTGGCCGCTTTCATCGGCCGGGAAGCGCTTGGCGCCCAGCGTAACCGCCTGATAGATCCGCACCCGGTCACCGATGATGGCGGTCTCCCCGATGACCACGCCGGTACCGTGGTCAATGAAAAAGCCCGAACCGATACTGGCGCCGGGGTGGATATCGATCCCCGTGGCCGAGTGCGCTGCCTCGGACACCATGCGGGCCAGCAGCGGTGCGCCGGTCGAATAGAGCTGGTGCGCCAGCCGGTGATAGATAATGGCGGTGATGCCCGGATAGCACAAAAGCACTTCATCAACGCTGCGCGCCGCCGGGTCGCCGCGATAGGCGGCCATGATATCGATATCCAGCCAGTGGCGAATGGTCGGCAGCATGGCGCCGAAGTCACGCACGATGGCCACGGCCTGATCGGAGTGATCCTCCGGGGCTTCACCGCGACGCATGGCGGTGTGATCCAGCTCGAGCAGGACCTGATCGAGCAGTGCATTGAGTGCGGCATCCAGCGTATAGCCGACAAAGTAGTCTTCGCTGTGATGACGCAAATTGGAGGGGCCCAGACGCATGGGGAACACGGCCCCGATGACGGCGTCGACCACCTCATTGATGATCTCGCGCGACGGCAGGCTGCGCCCGCCCGACTCGTTGGTGCGGCCGTGATCGGCACGCCACTGCTCGCGTGCGCCCCTGAGCTCGTGCACCACGCTATCGAGCTGCCAGTCGATGGCGTGATCCGCCTTGCTGTAATGATTTAACCGTGCCATGTGAGTATCCCGGAGTGCCGGACGACACCGCAGGTCGAGTGACCGCGATGTGTCATGTCATGAACCAATATGCTGTTGAGCGTAGCGCAGTCGACCTGACACGGCCCGTTGATCTCGCTCTGCCACCCCGCAAGGGGCACAGGCCGTATGCCGGATCGAAACGAACAGTGTGTTCTTAAGTGGGCCTTGAGAGGTTCCTTTTCAATGAACACAGGCCCTATCCGGAGAGATCGTTTGATCGATCGGCAGATGGCAGCGCCCACCAGCTCGGCAGCAGCGCCTGAATCTCGCCGCGTCGGAAACGATCATCAATGAGATGAATGACGCCCCGGTCCTCGGGCGAGCGGATCACACGGCCGGCCGCCTGCACCACGCGCGTGATGCCCGGATACAGATAGGCGTAGCGATAGCCATCACCGAATAGCGTCTCCATGCGGGCCTTCATCTGCTCGTTGACCGGATTGAACTGCGCAAGCCCGAGCGTGGCGACAAAGGCGCCGATCAACCGCTCGCCGGGGAGATCAATGCCCTCGCCGAAAATGCCGCCCAGCACGGCAAAGCCGATGCCCTGCCCGTCCAGCGTAAAGCGCGCCAGAAAGGCGTCTCGCTCAGGCTCCGACATGCGCCGCGCCTGTGACCACTGCGGCACATCAGGCGCGTGTTCGGCCAGCGCCTCCCTGACCTGCTCGAGATAGTCAAAGCTGCTGAAAAAGGCCAGATAGTTGCCGGGGCGCTGATAAAACTGATCGGCCATCAGCGCCGCGATGGGCGCAAGGGACGCGGCTCGGTCGCGGTAGCGCGTGGAGATATGCCCGGCCAGATGCACCTCGAGCTGCCCGCCGGTAAAGGGTGAGGCCATCTCGAGCCAGGGCGTCGAGGGCGCAAGCCCGAGCTGATCACGGTAGTAATGGCCCGGCGACAGCGTGGCAGAAAACAAAATGGCCGAGTGGGCGGCCTCGAAACGCGCCGCCAGCAGCGGCGCCGGTACCACATTGCGCAGCGACAGCGTGGCGCTTTTGCCGCGGCGTTCGATATCAAAGAGATAGTGGTCAGGGTCGCATTCACCGGCGAGTTCCGCGATACGCACGATCTGCATGGCATCAAACCACGCCTCCAGCAGTGCGCTCTCAAGACCGACAGGCGTCTCGACCATCAGATCACCGACGGCCGTCACGAACTGCGACAGCGCGTTGAAGAGCTTGCGCGGCGGCGCTTCCAGACAGACGTAATTGCCGTCATGTTCACGCAGCAGCGCCTTCCACTGGCGCCAGAGCCGATCCAGCGGTCGCTTGAGTGCAGGCGGTGCGTCGCGCCGGGCCGGGGCAAAACGGCCCTGATCAAACTCGGCGCCATACATGGCCCGCCCGCGCTCGACGAGATTGTGCGCCTCATCAATGAGCACGCTGACCCGCCACTGGTGCTGCCGGGCCATGGCATAGAGCATGGCGCTGGTATCGAACCAGTAATTGACATCGCCGATCACAACATCACACCAGTGCGCCATCTCCTGCCCGAGGTAGTAGGGGCACACCCGATGGGCCAGGGCGACCTCTTTGAGCCCGGCGTGGTCCAGCCAGCCCTTGTCCACCGCGGCCTGGCGCGCCTCGGGCAGCCGATCATAAAAACCGCTCGCCAGTGGACAGCTGTCGCCGTGACAGGCCAGGTCCGGATGCTCGCAGGCCTTGTCACGCGCGATCAGCTCCAGCGTTCGAACGCTGGAACCGGCGCCCTCTTCGCAGGCCTCTGCCATACCCAGCGTGGTCAGCGCTTCAAGCGCCAACCGGCGCCCGGTGGTGCGCGCGGTGAGAAAGAACAGGCGATCGAGCTGCTGGCCCGGCATCGCCTTGAGCGCGGGGAACAGGGTACCCAGCGTCTTGCCGATACCGGTCGGCGCCTGCAGCATCAGATCGCGCCGGGTACTGATCGCCTTGAAGACGCTTTCGGCCAGCGCCCGCTGACCGGGGCGGAAATCGGCGTGCGGAAACTCAAGCTGCGCAAGCCGCTGCGCGCGCGCCGCCTCATGGGCAAGTTCCTGCTCGGCCCAGTCGATGAAACGCTCGCACTGCACTATAAAGAAGGCCTCCAGCGCGTGGCGGTCCATGGTCTCAACAAGAACGGTTTCGCGCTGCTGCTCGATATCGAAATAGACCAGCGCGACTTCCAGACTTTCAAGTCCGCGCTCACGGCACATCAGCGCGGCATAGACCTTCGCCTGCGCCCAGTGCAGCGCGCGCTGATTGGCCGGCATGGCCTCAATGTCACCCCGCCGGGTCTTGACCTCCTCCAGCCGCTGACGCACCGGGTCATAGCCATCGGCGCGGCCCCGCACGACCAGCGCACCATATTGGCCTTCCAGCGTGACCTCATGCTCGTAATGCTCACCCCGGCGCGAGGCCACCACCTGATGGCCGGCAATGCCCTGCTGCGCGGTGGGGGCCGGCGTAAATCGCAGGTCAAGATCGCCCGTGCGGGCGGTAAACTCACACAGCGCGCGCACCGCCACGCGATAGCGCGGTGACTCGACATCCGTCGGCGCGGTTATCGCGGGTGCCGTGCTCAAGACGCGCCCTCCTCACTTTGCCAGCGCACATGGCAGACCGTGACCGGCATGTCATGGCGGGCGCAAAAGGCAATCCAGCGCTTCTGATTGTCCTGCAGTCGATCACCCGGCCCCTTGACCTCGATCATCTCATAGCGCGATGTGCCCTCGGGCGCCTGCGGGTAAAAGCGGATGAGATCCGGCATGCCAGCGCGATTGGCGCGGATATCGGTCAGTAGCCGCTCGAACCAAGCGCGTAGATGCGCCGGCGGCAGGCACTCAAGCGCCAGCGACAGCAGCTCATCATCCAGTGCGCCCCAGTGCACGAAGGGTGACTGGATGCCCTGCTTTTCCCGGTAACGCTGCTGGATGGTCTCACGCCAGGTGCCCTCCTCGAGCCGAGCCAGACAGCGCTGAAAGAGTTGTTCGCGCTGCAAATAAAACTCCGGGCGCATCAGATCAGCAGGGCCGCTCTGGAACGGATGAAAGAAAGCCCCCGGCAGCGGGGCAAAGATGGCTTCCCAGCAGAGCAGCCCAAACAGCGCGTTGATCAGCGTGTTTTCAACGTAGAAGACCGGCGCTTCCGGCGAATCCAGGTGCTCACGGACGGTGCGCTCCACGGATCCACTTCGTGGCAGGGCCAGATCACAGCGCCTGACCGGCGCGTCCGCCTGACTCAATGGTTTTGCCATGCCCAGCGCGCGATGCAGCCGCGGCTGAATGCGCGCTGCCTGTTGACGCTCGGCCTCGCTGGCTGGCGCGTGTTGCGCCGCAGTGCACAGGGCCAGTGCCGGCTGATGCTCACCGAGACGCTCCAGCACCCGAATACGGCGAATGCGCGCCTCCGCTTGGCCACTGTGGCCGTAAAGCTCAGCAGCCCGCACGAGTTCACCCTGGCGCTCGCAGTGGCGGGCGATGGCATGGATGACCCGGCCCCGGCGCGCCTCCAGCCAGACACTGTCACCGATGCACTCGGGCAGTGCCGCCAGCACCTCATCCATGTCGCCGCCGGCTTCGAAGCGCTCTCGACAGTCATGAATCTGCCAGTAGCGCTCGATATCCGCTCGGGACTGGAATGCCCGGGAATCGGGCGTGAAAGGCACCACTTCAAATCGATAGATGCCCTGATCCGCCAGCACGAATTCGGAAAACTGCTGGCGCAGGTTGCCAAAAAACATCAGCCGCAGCCGTTCGCATACCGGCATGACGGTCAGGCAAACGACGTCGGCCACCATGGCCCGACCGGCCGCCGCCGCCCAGGCCTCTGGTACCAACGCCTGATCAAACGTTGGCGCCAGCGCTTCCTTTAACAACGCCTTGCGATCGCGGGGTCTGGGCAGATGGTCACGAAACAGACCCACCAGCTCGTCACGCGTGAAGAGATCAAAAAGGCGATCAAGGGTCAGACAGGGGCTATTGTCGACCAGACCCTGCTCGATCAGCGGTGCCAGTGCCGCGTCGATGTCGCCGATCTCGTCGTAGTTGAGCCGATCGAGGCGAAAATGCTCGCCCTTACGCATCACCATGCGTACCAGCAGCGCTTTTGACGCCACGGGCAGGCCCTGAAAGCGCGTGATGAAGTCACGCTCGTCATCATCAAGCAGATCGTTATAGCGCTCGCTGACCCAGGTCAGCACGTTTTCAAAATTGACCAGGTAATAGCGCGGATCGCGCAGGGAATCCGCAACGGTCAAAAGCGGCGCATCATGGACCGCTGTAGAGGCAGGAGTACTGTTCATGTATCCATGTTATCAGCGTGCCAGGGCCGGTGGCGAGAGATGTCGCACGTGCTGTTGCGCCCTTTCATGACGGCCACGACAGCCGCCGCAGTGACTATCTATTGGCGCCCTGAGGGCTGCCGGGGATCAGGTGGTGCATTATTCTTGAGCGCCCCTGTCGAGCTTTCGCCATGTGACAATTTTGTTGTGCCGAAATGAAGATAATCCTGGCGTAACCGCTAACATGAGATAGATTTAAGAAAGTACAAGGTTTATTCACCCATCGGAGTCAGGACACCATGTTCAAGAATCAGATCGAAGGCGAAACCAAAAACGCAGTAGGCAAGGCGCAGGAAGCCTATGGTGACTTTACCGATGACAACGAGCACCGCACCGAAGGCAAGCTGCGCAGCGCCGCAGGCCAGGTGCAGTCCCAGTATGGCGAAGCCGTCGACACTGCTCGTGAGTTCACGGTCAAGCAGCCGGTAGGCGCACTGGCAATTGCCGCAACCGTTGGCTTTGTACTGGGCGCGCTGGTCACACGCCGCTGATTACCAGCCAGTACCACGGTGATTAAAAAACCGGTTCCCTTGGGAGCCGGTTTTTTTGCATCGCAGCGTCAGGTCTGTGTTAAACCTCTGGTCCTCGTGGCGACCCGAGACCTGCGCGGCGCGTATGTTTCAGACAATCGCATATTTCAGACAATAAAAAACCGCCCGGGGAAGTGGGCGGTGAACAGGAAACCAGAAGTGTTGATTTCCAGTATAGATCGCCTGACCGGAACTGCCAGTTTTTCCTGATACAGATCAGTAATGGTGATTTACCAGTCCAGCGCCTGCTTGACGAAGGGGATGGTCAATCGACGCTGCGCTGACAGCGAGGCGCTATCAAGTCGGGTCAGAAGCGCCAGCATGTCGCCCAGCCGCCGCGGCCCGCGATGCAGCAGGTAGCGGGCCACTTCATCGGGTAACTGCATGCCACGCTGATGCGCTCGCAGTCGCAGCACTTCCAGTCGGTCCTGATCACTCAGCGGCTGTAGATGAAAGGTCATCCCCCATCCCAGCCGTGACGCCAGATCCGGCAGCACCACGGGCAGCGCTCGGGGTGCCGCCTGAGCGGCAATCACCAGCCGGCAGTTGGCATCCCTGAGCCGGTTGAAACAGTGAAAAAGGGCCTCTTCCCAGCGCTTTCGCCCGATGACGCGCTCCAGATCATCAATGGCGATCAGATCCAGCGCCTCGAGATCCTCAAGCATGTGCGGCGGAAAGTGCCCCAGATCATCCAGTGGCAGATACAGCGCTCTGGCGCCGCGGTCGCTCGTTTCAAGACAGGCGGCCTGAAGCAGGTGGCTGCGTCCGCTGCCGGAGGCGCCCCAGAGATAGATAAACTGCTCGCCGCCATCATCAAGCTGATGACGCAGATGGGTGACAAGGCTTGCATTGGCACCGGGCCAGAAGCTGGCAAACGTGGCGTCATCGCGCGCACCAACACCTAGCGGAAGCTGTAGGGTATCCGGACTCATTACGGCGTCCATGCTCAAAACAAGGGGAACAGCGGTCACATTATCATGAACCCGATGACTCGGGGCAGCCTGTTCATATCCGGGTCATCAGGCCCTGCAGTTGCGATGCGATCGACCATGGCCGATGGTACAATGCTGCCCTTCTTGATTATCGCTCTGGCCCCGGCCGGAACCCCGTCTCATTTTCAGTGACAGGACCCCAACATGACCGAGCCTTCGTCTCGTGACTCCCTCTCCTACAAGGATGCCGGTGTTGATATCGACGCCGGCAATGCGCTGGTCGAACGCATCAAGCATGTCGCCAAAAGTACAATGCGACCGGAAGTGATGGGCGGGCTCGGCGGTTTTGGCGCGCTGTGTCAGCTCCCCAGCGGCTATCGCGAGCCGGTGCTGGTATCGGGCACCGACGGCGTCGGCACCAAGCTGAGACTGGCCATGGACCTGGGTCGTCACGACACCATCGGCATCGATCTGGTGGCCATGTGCGTCAACGACCTGGTGGTCGCCGGTGCCGAGCCGCTGTTCTTTCTCGACTACTACGCCACCGGCAAACTGAATGTCGAGATGGCCGCCGATGTGGTCACGGGTATCGGTGAGGGGTGTCGCCAGGCAGGATGCGCCCTGGTGGGCGGTGAAACGGCTGAAATGCCGGGCATGTATGAGGGCTCCGATTACGATCTGGCCGGATTTTGCGTCGGCATCGTTGAAAAGTCGGAAATTCTTGACGGGTCAAAGGTTGGCGAGGGTGACGTGGTCCTGGGGCTGGCTTCCAGCGGCCCGCACTCCAATGGCTACTCGCTGATTCGCCGCGTGCTCGAGCGCAGCGGCGCCAGACCCGACACACCGCTGGAAGATGGTCAGACCCTGCACGAGGCGCTGATGGCGCCGACCCGTATCTACGTTAAATCGCTGCTGGCCATGCTGCATGACAGCGATATTGCCGTGCATGCGCTCTCTCACATTACCGGGGGCGGACTGCTCGAAAATATCCCCCGCGTGCTGCCGGAACACACCAGCGTCCATCTCGATACACAGGCCTGGCCACGTCCGGCCGTCTTTGACTGGCTGCAGCGTGAAGGCAACATCGATGAGACCGAGATGCATCGCGTGCTCAACTGCGGCATCGGCATGGTCGTGGTAGTGCCCGCGGCACAGGCCGAACAGGCCGAGACCTTTCTGGAAAGCACGGGCGAAACCGTCTATCGACTGGGGTATGTCAGCCGCTCGGACGAGACACAGCCAAGCGTTGCACTTGAAAATGCACGTCAGTAATTGAGCAGGAACCCTCATGTCCGATAACGAAACCGCCGAGCAGGAAAGCCAGTTCGAACAGCCCGATCGGCAACGGCTGGTGGTCCTGATCTCGGGAAGCGGCAGCAATCTGCAGGCACTGATCGATGCCGAAGCCCATGACGAGCTGGGCGGCGAAATTGCCGCCGTCATCTCCAATCGGGGCGATGCCTACGGCCTGGTACGCGCTCGTGAAGCGGGGATTCCGGCCGTGGTGCTGCCCCATCACGAGTATGACTCCCGCGAGGCCTTCGACGCGGCCCTGGTCAAGGTCATTGATCGCCATGCGCCGGATCTGATCGTGCTGGCCGGCTTCATGCGCATCCTGACGCCGGCTTTTGCACAGCGCTATCACGGCCGCATGCTCAACATTCACCCCTCACTGCTGCCGGAGTATCGGGGTCTGAATACGCATGCCCGCGCACTTGCCGATAACGTGAAGGAGCATGGCGCCAGCGTTCATTTCGTCACCGACGAACTGGATGGCGGCCCTGTCGTGGTCCAGGCCGCAGTAAGTGTGGCCCCCGAAGATGACGAGGCGGCACTGGCCGAGCGGGTACTCACACGCGAACATGTGATCTACCCGATGACGGTGCGCTGGTTCATGCAGGGTCGTCTCAAACTGACGTCGGATGGCCCCAGGCTTGATAATCACCCGCTGCCTGCAAGCGGGCTGCGACTGTCAGCCGAGGATGTCACCGAAGAGGATCTCTAGTCCCTGACACCTTCCTGACCGATGATCGCCAGCATGACATCCCAAGCTGGCGATCCCTTCCCTGATCGCCTTTCCCTGGCCCGAGCACTTCTCCCTGCCCAGAAACCCCTCGCCTATCCAGAACATCTCTTGTTTATCCAGAACACTTTTTGCCTATCCAGAACACCTTTCGCCGATCGTTTTTACCGACCATGAGATGTCGATTCGACGGCGATCAAGCGTCATTTGTAACGCCTGACAAGGCGACCTGCCTGCCCTGTTGGGCTCATTGAATTACCCGTCACTGCCCATCAACGATCGAGCCCTTTTAAACAGCCCGTCACCTCACTGTCATCGGGGTCCGTCATGCTCGGGAAAGCCTAGTCACAGAGTGAGTACGCTTGACTTCCTAACGAGGCAAAGACGATGACCGAAGCGACAAAAGGCATGGCTGATCAGGCCACTGATTACCATGATGAAAGCGCCCAACAAGGCGGGCGCACAAGACGATGGCTTACGCTTTTACTGCTGATTTACTGCCTTATTTGTGCGGTATCGGTAATTGGCGACGGCTTTAGTACGGCTACGGGCGATCATGCCGAGCAGCTTTTCAATTTTGCGACAAATCCCTTCGTGGGGCTGATGGTGGGCATCATGGCCACCTCGCTGATTCAGTCCTCATCAACAGTGACCTCCATCATTGTGGCCATGGTGGCAGGAGGTCTGCCGGTCGCGATTGCGGTGCCGATGGTGATGGGCGCCAATATCGGCACCACGATGACGAACACGCTGGTAAGCCTGGGTCACGTACGCAACAAGGACGAATTCCGACGCGCCTTCGCCGCGGCTACCGTACACGACTTTTTCAACTTCCTCGCGGTCGTCATTCTCCTGCCTCTGGAGATCCTCTTTAGTCCCCTTGAGCGTCTGGCCGAGCAGGCCGCCGTGATCTTTTACGGTGATGCCAACCTGTCCATCGATAATGCCAACCTGATAGATATGGCGACGGACCCCGTCACCGGCACGGTAGAGCATCTTGCCTCAATGCTGCCGACCGTTTTGAGCGGTATCGTGATGATCGCGGTGGGAATCGCGGCGATCTTTCTGTCCATCCGCTACATTGGCAAACTTCTGAAGGGTCTGATGGTCGGGCGCGCCAAACGCATCATGAACAACGCCATTGGCCGCGGTCCGGTCAGCGGCGTCACCTCCGGCGCCCTTGTCACGCTTCTGGTGCAGTCATCCTCGACCACCACCAGCCTGATGGTGCCGCTTGCGGGTTCGGGCACCTTTACCCTGAGGCAGATCTATCCCTTCACGATCGGCAGTAACATCGGCACCACCTTTACCGCGCTGCTCGCCGCTACGGCAATCGGCGGTGCCAATGCCATACTGGCGCTGGAAATTGCCCTGGTGCATCTTTTCTTCAATCTTTTTGCCATGCTCATTATTGGCGGCCTGCCGTTTTTACGACAGCTGCCCGTCAAGGGAGCACTGAAGCTGGGAGAGCTGGCCGCCGAGCGAAAAGCGCTGGCCGCCGCCTGGGTACTGGGCGCTTTTATTGCGCTGCCTGCAACACTGATCGCCATTACTGCTGTGACGGGATAAGGCCATGAGTATCGAACATCATATTGAGAGCACGTCAACGGCCGAGCTCGAGGCCATGCTGAACGACTCCGCCGAGCTGATCGCGGAAATCAGGGCCGAACTTGCCTCACGAGAAACCCAGAAGCGCGAGCTGGAGTCGATGGATACCCTCATCCACGATGCCCGACCCAGACTTCAGGAAATTCGTGGCTTTTTTGCGCTGGTGCTTGATGAGCTGCGCGAGCGTCGCAGCGAGTGACGCTCTGTCGGCTTGCGAAAGAATGGCGCGCCCGGCTATAGAGCGGTTTAAATCCTGGCTCATGATAACGCCCTCCCTGCCGGGGTGGGCGTCAGCCAGGCCAATAACCCGGCGTGAGCGGCGCCCTTTCCACATCTCGTGCCTTTATCGCAGGGCCTTCTCTCAGGTTAACCATTGACGGCTTGTCGCTCCGATCTGATCTGCCAGGCTTGTGACTCGACCAACCATCCAATGGTTTTGTTCGGAAAACAGGGAAGCTTTCACATGAAATATCGTCCGCTTGGCAACTCCGGTCTGCTGGTTTCTGAAATGGTGCTGGGCACCGTGCCCTTTGGTGGCAGCGGTGGCTTTGAAAAGGCAGCCAGCGTTGATGTCGATGGCGCCCGACGCCAGTTCGATATCGCCCTGGATGCCGGCGTTAACCTGATCGATACCGCAGATCTCTACTCCATGGGTGAGGCCGAAGAGCTGGTCGGCCGCGCCCTGGGTGACAAGCGCAATGACATTATTCTCGCCTCCAAGGCGAGAAGCCCGATGGGCGACAACCCCAATCACAGCGGGTTTTCGCGCTATCATCTGATCAATGCCTGTGAGGCGAGCCTCAAGCGCCTGGGCACCAATCATATCGATCTTTATCAGATGCATAACTGGGACGGCGTCACGCCTGTCGAAGAGATGCTTTACGCCCTCGATCATCTGGTACAAAGCGGCAAGATTCGCTACTACGGCACCTCCAACTTTACCGGCTGGCAGATGATGAAAACCATCGGCAAGGCCGAGCTGCACAACCTGGTACAGCCAATCAGCCAGCAGATCTACTACACGCCCGAGGCACGTGAAGCCGAATATGAGCTGATGCCGCTGGCCATCGATCAGAACGTTGGCACACTGGTCTGGGGACCGCTGGGAGAAGGCGTCTTTAATGGCAAGGTACGTCGTGGCCAGAAGGCGCCGGAAGGCACCCGTCAGGGCAATGACTGGCCCGAGCCCTACATCCATGACATGGAGCGTGCCTACGACATCATCGAGCTTCTGGCCGAAATCGGTGAGAAGCACAACGCCTCGATCCCCCGTACCTGCCTGGCATGGCTCAAGGATCGCCCGGGCGTGACTTCCCTGATCATCGGCGCGCGCAATGAAGAGCATCTCCAGGATAATCTGGCCGCCACCGAGATGACACTCGATCAGGAGGACATCGATCGCATTGAAGAGGCGACACGTCCGGCGCCCCTTTATCCGTACTGGCACCGGGTCGTGGCCGGCATGGATCGTATCGACAAGGCAGAAAAACCCTTCATCGATAACTATCGCAAGACCATCGAAAAGCGCAACGATCAGCGCTGATGGACAGCCTTATTGATTCTTGAAGGCAGAAAGGCCCATCCAGTGGATGAACCTTTTGATTGGGCGGTCATGCAGCCCCATGGCATAAAAACAGTACCAGGATATAAAAAAGGCCCCCAATGCATCATTGGGGGCCTTTTGCGTCGATACCCGAGAGTATCCGATCATGCCTGTGGCATTAACGCTTGGACTTCGGACGGCCCTGAACGGCCTTGAAGCGCGGGTTGGATTTGCAGATAACGTAAACGCGACCGCGGCGCTTGACGACCTGGCAATCCTTGTGGCGAGTCTTGGCTGACTTGAGTGAGCTGACGACCTGCATGTTACCTCCGTCTCCCTGAATGACCAGGGGCGATTAAATCCGTGATTTCAACATTGTCGCCAGCAGGGCTGATCCTGCTGACGACAGTGTCATTCATGTATCTGAACATACCACAGCGGCCATCCAGTGATGGCCACCAGCGTGTTATCAGTCCTGATTCATCTGCTGCTTGATCAGGTCACCGATAGTGGTCGGACCGGAAGTCTCGGTCTCCTGCTCACGCATGTTGCGCATGTTCTGACGAGTCTCGTCCTGATCCTTGGCGCGAATGGACAGGTTGATGACGCGGTTCTTGCGATCAACGCCAACGATGCGCGCTTCAACGCTGTCGCCTTCATTGATCACGGTGCGTGCATCTTCAACGCGGTCATTGCTGATCTCGGAAGCCTTGAGCACGGCGATGACGTCAGTTGCCAGTTCCACGTAGGCTTCACGGGCGTCAACTTCGGTGACACGACCGGATACCATGGCACCCTTGTCGTTGACCGCCAGATACTCGGACATCGGATCGCTTTCAAGCTGCTTGATGCCCAGCGAGATGCGCTCACGTTCCGGATCGATCGACAGGATGACAGCTTCTGCTTCTTCGCCCTTGCGATAGCGGCGAACGGCTTCTTCACCGGTCTCGTTCCAGGAGATGTCGGAGAGGTGCACCAGACCGTCAATGCTGCCGTCCAGACCGATGAAGATACCGAAGTCGGTGATCGACTTGATGGTACCGGAGACACGATCGCCCTTGGCAAAGCGCGAGCTGAAGTCTTCCCACGGATTGGACGTGCACTGCTTGATGCCCAGCGAGATACGACGACGTTCTTCGTCGATATCCAGCACCATGACTTCAACATCATCACCGACCTGAACGACCTTGGACGGATGGATGTTCTTGTTGGTCCAGTCCATTTCGGAGACGTGAACCAGACCTTCAACACCCTCTTCCAGCTCGGCAAAGCAGCCGTAGTCGGTCAGATTGGTCACGCGAGCGTTGACCTTGGTGCCTTCGGGATAACGATTCTTGATGTTGACCCACGGATCTTCGCCCAGCTGCTTCAGACCCAGCGATACGCGGTTGCGCTCGCGGTCAAACTTCAGCACCTTGACATTGATCTCGTCGCCCACGGCCACGATTTCGCTCGGATGCTTGATGCGCTTCCAGGCCATATCGGTGATGTGGAGCAGGCCGTCAACGCCGCCCAGATCAACGAAGGCGCCGTAATCGGTCAGGTTCTTGACGATACCATTGATCTGCTGGCCTTCCTGCAGTGTCGCGAGCAACGCTTCACGCTCGGCACTGTTTTCGGCTTCAAGTACCGCACGACGAGAAACAACAACGTTGTTGCGCTTCGCATCAAGCTTGATGACCTTGAAGTCGAGTTCCTTGTTCTCCAGGTGCGCGGTGTCGCGAACCGGTCGGACATCGACGAGCGAGCCCGGGAGGAAGGCACGGATGGAATTGACATCGACGGTGAAACCGCCCTTGACCTTTCCGTTGATCACGCCCTTGACGACTTCGTTTTCCTCGAAGGCTGCTTCCAGTTCCTTCCAGGCTTCGGCACGCTTGGCCTTTTCGCGAGACAGGCGCGTCTCACCGAAACCGTCTTCCACGGCTTCCAGCGCAACCTTGACTTCATCGCCGACACTGATGGTCAGTTCACCGTTGTCGCTACGGAACTGCGCCGCAGGGATCTGCCCTTCGGATTTCAGCCCGGCGTTGACAGTGATCCAGTCACCTTCAATGTCCACCACGGTCGCCATGACAATGGCACCGGGTTCCATGTTGATGTCCTGAAGAGACTGTTCAAACAGTTCTGCAAAGCTTTCGCTCATGGTATTCCTATAGTGATCAACAAAAAGCAACCAGGACGGTTGCATTCTCCACGCCACCAGCAAGCGCGGGCCAATGACAAACTCCCCGGGGACGTTAACGCTGGTTAGACGTGGCAGGGTTTACAGATGTTGACCGCTGCCACCCCATGACGTCTTGCCGGGGCCTCCGGAAATTCAGGCGCTCATTGCGGGCTTTTCAAACCACGCAGGGAGAGAAGTGCTTCAATGCGTGCCACGACATCCGGGATCGAAAGCTCGGTCGTGTCGATGGTGACCGCATCCTCGGCAGGCTTTAATGGCGCCACCGTTCGCTGCATGTCACGCGCGTCCCGAGCCTCTATCTCCTTTAAAAGGCTCGAAAGGCTAGCATGTTGTCCGGCCTCTCGCAACTGATCATGCCGTCTTCTTGCCCGTTCCTCGGCACTGGCGGTCAGGAATATCTTGAGCGGCGCCTCGGGAAAGACCACGGTTCCCATGTCTCGACCATCTGCCACCAGCCCCGGCATTTTGGCAAACTCACGCTGACGCGCCAGCAGTGCCTCACGCACGCCGGTGATCGATGCCACCTGTGAGGCGCACCCGCCAACATGCTCATTGCGAATGTCAGTACTGACATCCTCGCCTTCCAGCATAATGCGCGTATGCTCGCCTTCACTGACGAAGATGACATCCAGTTCACGCGCGACCGATTCAAGGGCGGCGGCATTGGTCATGTCGATCTCACGACGCATGGCTGCCAGCGCCGTCAGGCGATAAAGCGCGCCGGAATCCAGCAGATGCCAGCCCAGATCCTGAGCCACCAGCCGACTGATGGTGCCCTTGCCTGCCCCGCCCGGGCCGTCGATGGCGATGACTGCCGTGTCTGTCTGCTGACTCATGCGCCCTCCGAAACAACCTCGACCTGCATACCGACGTCACCGGCCAGTGCAGGAAAGTTGGGAAATGATGTCGCCACGTTGGCGCAGTCACGAATGGTGATATCGCCTTCGGCGCGCAGGGCAGCCACCGCGAAGGCCATCGCAATACGATGATCGCCCAGGCTTTCAACCTCGCCACCCTGGTAGCGGCCACCCACGATATCGATGCCGTCTTCCACCACGGTATTGACCACGCCCAGCACTTCCAGACCGTCGGCCATGGCCTTGATGCGATCGGACTCCTTGACCCGCAGCTCAAGCGCATCCCGAAGGCGCGTGGTGCCACGTGCATTGGCGGCCGCAATAAAGAGCACCGGGAACTCATCGATGGCCAGCGGCACCTGATCGGCCGGGATATCGATGCCGTGCAGCTCGGCATGACGCACACGCAGGTCGGCAACCGGCTCGCCGCTGACCTTGCGCTCATTGAGCAGCTCGATGCTGGCACCCATCTCACGAAGGATGTTGATGACGCCGATCCGGGTCGGGTTGATCCCGACATGCTCAAGCGTTAGATCCGCGCCGGGCGTAATGGACGCCGCGACCAGAAAGAAGGCCGCCGAAGAGATGTCTGCCGGCACATCGATGAAACCGCCCGTGAGGCTGCCACCGCCTTCGATGTGAGCGACGTCCTCGTGACGCGTGACCGGGTAGCCAAAAGCGGTGAGCATGCGCTCGGTGTGATCGCGGGTCGGCGCCGGTTCACGCACGCTGGTCGCGCCGGTGGCATACATGCCGGCCAGCAGCAGGCATGACTTGACCTGGGCGCTGGCCATGGGGAGATCGTAATCGATGCCGGCCAGGCGCTGACCACCGCGTATGGTCAGCGGCGGACGACCGCCTTCACCGGTATCGATGACGGCGCCCATCAGTCGCAGCGGATCCGCCACACGCCCCATAGGGCGGCGATTGAGCGAATCATCCCCGGTCAGAGTGACGTCAAATGACTGTCCGGCCATGAGTCCGGCAAACAGGCGCATGCTGGTACCGGAGTTGCCCAGATACAGCGCACCCTTTGGCTGTTTCAGCCCGTGAAGGCCGACACCGTGGATGACCACGCGGCCGGCCTGAGGCCCTTCAATCGCAACGCCCATTTCACGAAAGGCCTGCAGCGTGGCCAGACTGTCCTCACCTTCGAGAAACCCTTCGACGGTCGTCACGCCTTCGGCCAGCGCCCCCAGCATAATGGAGCGATGCGACATCGATTTGTCGCCGGGCACGCGGATATTGCCCCTGACCTGCCCACCGGCGCTCGCGCGGTACATAACGTTTCTGGTTTCCATGACCTGATAGCTCTTCTGGCTGAGTAATCTGTCGAAATAATGTCGCGCGTGGCTCGCGCGGGAAAAGATGCCCAGCATGGCATCACTGTCACCACCTGCCACGGCAGTGCGCAGTTCGCTGACGCCGGCCTCGAACTCGGCAAGCGCCTCAAGGACGGCTTCCCGATTGGCAAGGTAAATGTCGCGCCACATGACCGGATCACTGCCGGCGATGCGGGTAAAATCACGAAAGCCGCCGGCGGCGTAGCGAAAGATATCCAGCCGATCATCCTGACGCGCCAGCGTATTAACCAGTGAAAAGGCCAGCAGGTGCGGCAGGTGGCTGGTACGGGCCAGCACCTCATCGTGGCGCTCGACCGTCAATCGTTCGATGTGGGCGCCACAGGTGCGCCAAAGACTCTCGATGCGACGCAGCGCTTCCGGGTCGGTATCGACTTCAGGCGTGACAATGACGCGATGATGCTGATAGAGCGTCGGGTTGGCCGCCTCGACGCCGCTTTTTTCGGCCCCGGCGATGGGATGTCCCAGCACCAGCCAGTTCGGCACCCGGCCCAGAGCCGATCGGATCTGATCGCGAATGGCCGATTTGGTACTGCCCACATCGGTCACGACCTGCCCGTGGCGGCGCAGCTGACTCAGCTGCGCCATGACCGGGGCAATGGCCATGACCGGCACGGCCAGTACGATCAGCGAAACATAGGGTAAAAACGCTGCCAGATCCGGGCCACCGTCATCAATCAACCCCATGCGCTGCCCCAGCGAGACCTCGTTGGGGTTGAGATCCACGCCAAAACAGCGACCCGCATAGCCGGCATCACGCAGGGCCGCCAGCAACGAACCACCGATCAATCCCAGTCCGATCACCAGAATACCCGGCTCTTCTGACAATACGGACGGCGTCTTCGAAATGTCCTGCTCGCTCAAAGCACACCTACCGGATAGGACCCCAGTACCCGGACATCGGCGGCGCGCAGTCGCACTTCTTCCAGCGCGGCCTGAACCCGCGGCTCTTCCTGATGCCCCTTGAAGTCAATAAAGAAGACATAGTTCCAGAGACCGTGACGTGACGGCCGACTCTCCAGACGCGTCATATCGACGTGATGACGATGGAAGGGTTCCAGCAGATCGTGCAGGGCGCCAGGCTGGTTGCGCATGGACGCCACCAGTGACGTCTTGTCCTCACCGCTTTGCGGTACGTCCTGGTTGCCGATGATCAAAAAGCGCGTCGAATTGTCCGGCATGTCCTCGATCTTTTCCTCGAGGCGCTCCAGGCCGTAAAGCCGCGCGGCCATGTCACCGGCGATGGCGGCGGTATGCCACTCGCTCTTGACCCGACGAGCCGCTTCGGCATTGGAAGAGACCGCCACGCGCTCGGCGTGCGGATAATGCGCGTCCAGCCACTTGCGGCACTGCGCCAGCGACTGCGAATGGGAATAGATGCGCGACACCTTGTCCCGACGCGTGTTGCTGCCGACCAGCAGGTGGTGATGAATGCGCAGTACCACCTCACCGCAGATACGCAGTGAGGTATCCATGAAGGAGTCCAGCGTATGGTTGACCACGCCCTCGGTCGAGTTTTCTACCGGAACAACGCCATAGTTGGCAGCGCCCGCCTCGACCTCGCGAAAGACCTCATCGATGGCCGGCAGCGGCGTACAGACAGCGCTGTCACCAAAGTGCTTGAGCGCGGCCTGCTGGGTAAAGGTTCCCTCCGGGCCGAGATAGGCCGCGCGCACCGGCTTTTCCAGCGCCAGACAGGCCGACATGATCTCACGGAAAAGACGCGCCATCTCCTCGCCGGGCAGCGGCCCCTTGTTGAGGGCCATGATGCGCTTGAGGACCTGGGCTTCGCGCTCGGGGCGATAAAACAGCGCCTGGGGGTCTTCGGCCAGCTTGACGTGCGCGACCTGCTGGGCACAGGCCGCCCGCTCACTGATCAGGTCAAGAATCTGCTGGTCCAGCGTATCGATGCGGTCCCGCAGGGCGCCAAGATCCACGTCCTGACCGCTATTATCATGGGATGAAGGCTGATCCGTCATGTGTTCTACCCGTAGCGACGCTCGAAGTCCTGCATGAAGGACACCAGTCGATCAACGCCCTCTTCCGGCATGGCGTTATAAAGGCTGGCACGCATACCACCCACACTACGATGCCCCTTGAGCGTCAGCAGCCCTGCGGCCTCGGACTCGGCAAGGAACGTTTTGTTGAGCGACTCATCACCGAGCACGAAGGGCACATTGGTCAGCGAGCGATTGGCCGTAGCGATCGGATTGGAATAGAAGCCGCTGGTGTCGATGGCGTCATAGAGCTTTTGCGCCTTGCGACGGTTGACCTTCTCGATGGCATCTACCCCGCCCTGCGCCTTGAGCCATTCAAACACCAGACCCGACAGATACCAGGCATAGGTGGCCGGCGTATTGAGCATGGAGCCGTTATCGGCAAACGCCTTCCAGTTGAGCATGGAAGGTGTCTCCCGGCGAGCACGCCCCAGCAGATCGTTGCGCACGATGACAATCACGATACCGGCCGGGCCGATGTTCTTCTGCGCCCCGGCATAGATCACGCCGAATTTCGACACATCCACCGAGCGCGACAGAATCGAGGAGGACATGTCACAGACCAGCGGTACATCGGCCTGCGGGACGTAATCCATCTGCAGCCCGCCGATGGTCTCGTTATCGCAGTAGTGCAGATAGGCGGCATCACTGGACAGCGCCAGTGCCTCCTGACCGGGCACGGCGGTATAGCCGTTGCCTTCGGCCGAGGCGACCAGATGGGCATCGCCCAGATGCCGACCTTCCTTCAGGGCCTTCTGCGACCAGATGCCGGTATCCAGGTAATTGCCACGACCGCCCTGCCCCAGCAGGTTAAACGGCACACACCCGAACTGCTGCGTGGCACCGCCCTGCATGAACAGCACGCTGTAGTTGTCCGGCACCTGCATCAGTTCACGCAGATTGGCCTCGGCACGTTCCGCGACGGCGATAAAGGCCTCACTGCGATGACTCATCTCCATGACGGAAAGGCCACGCCCTTCAAAATCGAGCATCTCATCGCGTGCGCGCTCAAGCACGGCGGTGGGCAGCGTGGCGGGGCCGGAACAGAAGTTGAAATGTCGGGTCATGTCAGGTCTCGACAGGCTTGAAAAAATAACGGCGCCTTTCCATGAAAGGCGCCGATGGTTCTAGTCTTCGCGGGCCGAATCGGCATCGCCGTCATCGGTGGCAGCCGGGGACTGATCAGCATCCTCGTCCAGGGCTTCCTCCTCGGCAAACGCCTCATCGTCCTTTTCCAGCTCATCAAGGCGCACCGTGGAGACCAGGCTTTCACCCTTGACGGTCCGGATCAGGGTGACGCCCTGGGTGTTACGCGAGCTGATGGAGACCTCGCTGACGCGAGTACGGACCAGCGTGCCCCGATCGGAGATCATCATCATCTCATCGCTGTCACCGACCTGGATGGCAGCTACCAGTGCGCCGTTACGCGCCGTGGTCTGCATGGCGATCACGCCCTGCCCGCCACGCCCGCGCAGCGGGAACTCCTCGAGTCGGGTCCGCTTGCCGTAGCCATTGATGGAGGCCGTCAGGATATAGCACTGCCCTTCACTGATCTGGCTGGACGCCACCTCGCTCTCATCATCGGCACCTTCATCGATGGTGGTGCTGCTGGGAATGATCAGGCTGATCACCCGGGCATCGCCCAACAGTCGCATCCCTCTGACGCCGCGCGCCGTACGGCCCATGGCACGCACGTCGTTTTCGTCAAAGCGGATCGCCTTGCCGTTGGAGGACAGCAGGATGGCATGATCGCTACCCGACGTAATGGCAGCGCCCACCAGGCGGTCCCCTTCATCCAGATCCAGCGCGATCAGACCGGCACTGCGCGGACGCGAGAACTGATCCAGCGTGGTGCGCTTGACCGTGCCGTTGGCGGTAGCAAAGAAGATATAGCTGTCGTCGCGATACTCCTTGACCGGCAGGATCGCGGTAATCCACTCGCCCTCATCCAGCGACAGCAGATTGACCAGCGGTCGGCCACGCGAGCCGCGCGAGGCCTGCGGCATCTCATAAACCTTGAGCCAGTAGACCTTGCCACGATCGGAGAAGAGCAGCACGGTGTCGTGAGTCGAGGCCACCAGCAGATGCTCGATGACATCCTCATCCTTCATGCTGGTCGCCGACTTGCCGCGCCCGCCACGCTTCTGGGCCTGATAGTCGGACAGCGGCTGAGTCTTGGCATAGCCGCTGCGAGAAATGGTCACCACCATATCCTCGGCCGCGATCAGATCTTCCATTGTGAGATCACGACGGCTGTTCTGAATCTCGGTGCGACGCTTGTCGCGATACTGATCGCGTACGGCTTCCAGCTCTTCACGAATGACTTCCATCAGGCGGTCGGCGGATGAAAGGATTCGGGTCAGCTCGGCGATGGTATCCAGGATACCCTTGTACTCATCGAGCAGCTTTTCGGTCTCAAGCCCGGTCAGCCGGTGCAGACGCAGCTCCAGAATGGCCTGAGCCTGAGCAGCCGACAGCTGATAGCGACCGCGATCCTCCGACAGTCCACAGCTCTCTTCGAGATCATCGGGCTTGCAGGAGGTCGCGCCGGCGCGGTCCAGCATGTCGATGACCTGACCCGGCTGCCAGTCACGCGCGATCAGCTTTTCCTTCGCCTCGGCCGCGTTGGGCGAGGCCTTGATCAGCTCGATCACTTCATCGATGTTGGAGATGGCGACCGTCAGGCCTTCAAGAATGTGGCCACGCTCCCTGGCCTTTTTCAGCTCATAGAGCGTGCGCCGGGTCACCACTTCGCGGCGGTGGCGAACGAAGGCTTCCAGCAGCTGCTTGAGGTTGAGCGTTTTGGGCTGGCCGCCTTCCAGAGCCACCACGTTGATCCCGAACACGGTCTCAAGCTGGGTCTGGGAGAAGAGGTTATTGACCACCACATCACCGGACTCGCCACGACGGGTCTCGATGACAACGCGCAGACCATCCTTGTCGGACTCGTCACGCAGCTCGGCGATGCCCTCGATGCGCTTTTCCTTGACCAGCTCGGCGATCTTTTCGATCAGACGCGCCTTGTTGACCTGGTAGGGAAGCTCGGTCACGACAATGTGATCACGCCCGGTGCGATCATCGTGCTCGACGGTATGGCGGGCACGAACGTGGATACGCCCACGGCCGGTGCGATAGGCATCCAGAATGCCGGCACGGCCGTTGATGATGCCGGCGGTCGGGAAATCCGGGCCGGGAATATACTCCATCAGCTCATCGATGCTGAGCGTATGGTCCTCGATCAGCGCCAGACAGCCGTCGATGACCTCGCCCATGTTATGCGGCGGCACGTTGGTTGCCATGCCCACTGCAATGCCGGAGGCACCGTTGACCAGCAGATTGGGAACACGCGTTGGCAGCACCTCGGGGATACGCTCGGTGCCGTCATAGTTGTCGACCCAGTCGACCGTGTCCTTTTCCAGATCCGAGAGCAGCTCATGCGACAGTCGTGCCATGCGCACTTCGGTGTAACGCATGGCGGCGGCACTATCGCCGTCGATCGAGCCGAAGTTGCCCTGTCCATCCACCAGCATGTAGCGCATGGAGAAGTCCTGGGCCATGCGCACGATGGTGTCGTACACGGCGCTGTCACCGTGCGGGTGATACTTACCGATGACATCACCGACAACACGCGCCGATTTCAGATAGGACTTGTTCCAGTCGTTGCGCAGTTCATGCATGGCATACAGCACGCGACGGTGTACCGGCTTGAGCCCGTCCCTGACATCGGGCAGCGCTCGACCGATGATGACGCTCATCGCGTAATCAAGGTACGACTGCTTCAGCTCGTCCTCGATATTGACTGGCAGAATCTCTCTGGCGATCTCACCCATGGGTCGTCAAATCCTGGTCCTGTTCAAGAAGCCCTGCTGCCTGAACACCCCGGCCACAGGGGCCATGGGGCGTTCAGGCGCGAACACCCGTAATGCAATCACGACGCACACATGATCGCGCACGGATGATCCAATTGGTTGGCCCGGATTGTACCACAGCCCCACCGCTCTCCGGCAGACAGTGATGCAATCCGGCGGTGATTCGAACACCTGCGGACAATGGCGCTGTCATGCCCCGCATCGAGGGCCATCATTATCGGATAGTCCAGGAGTACGGGATCAGAACGTGCCAGCGCTGGCACCCGCGCCTGCCATTCGACATAATGTGCGCCTTCAAGGAAAGGACGCTATGTGGTTCAAGCATTTACAACTTTATCGCCTACACGATGAGCAGGACTGGTCACTGGATCAGCTCACCCAGGCTCTCGACACCTATCGTTTTGCGCCGGTCACCGAGACTCAGGCCCGCCGCGTGGGCTGGTCAGCGCCTGCCGGACGCCACGGCGACCAGCTGGTGCATGAAATTCAGGGCCACCGTCTGATGACGCTGCTGCGCCAGGAGCGGCTGTTACCGAGTGCCGTGGTCAAGGAAACGCTCGAGGAGCGTGTCGAGGCGCTGGCCGCCCAGCAGGGCTACCCGCCCAGCCGACGTGACAAGCTGGCGCTCAAGGAGCGCATTGTCGAGGAACTGCTGCCACGCGCCTTTACCCGCACGACCCGCACGGATCTGTGGTGGGACACGAAACGCCGCCTGATCGGGATCAACGCCTCCAGCGCCAAACGCGCCGAGGAGATCCTCGACGTGCTGCGTGAATCGCTGGGCTCGCTCAAGGTGATTCCACTGGTGCCGCAGACGCCGGCCGGACGCACCATGACGACCTGGCTGACCGACCCGACCACCCGCCCGGAAGGCGTGATTCTGGGCGATCAGATCGAGCTGCGCGCCAAGGGCGATGACGGCATTCTGCGCGCCCGCAGCATCGACCCGGACGGTGAAGAGGTACGCATGTCACTGGACGTTGGCCGTCAGGCCAGCAAGCTGGCACTGAATATCGAAGAGCAGATGACACTGGTGCTACAGGAAGACATGTCGATCAAGTCCATTCGCTTTGCCGATGCCGTGCTCAAGGAGATCGATGACACCGACAGCGATGACAACCCCGTCATGCAGATGGAGACCGAGTTTGCGCTCATGGCCCATGTGCTGGGCGATACTGCCGAGCGACTGATGCAGTGGCTGGGCGGCGAAGCGACCACGGCTCCTGCAGCACCATGAATCAAACGTCTGACGACCCGCGAAACGAGATGACCTCCCCTGAAGCGCTGCCGAGCGTGGACGATTTCGAGGCCATACGCCCCTATAACGATAATGAAGTCGTGGCCACGCTGGCGCGCCTGGTGCGCAATGATGAATTCATCGACACCATTACGCGCTACCGGCTACCCCGGCTGGCCCGATATGCGCCGCGCGTGGCACGCGCACTGGCGCGCCACGGGCTCAGGCGTGCCGTGCGCAATATCCATACGGTGGGGGATTTTCAAAATCACATCTCCCATTACATGGCGCGCATGATCCAGAACACGACCAACACCTTCAGCGTGGAGGGTCTGGAGCATCTGGATCATCAAAGGGCCTATCTTTTCATCGGCAACCACCGCGACATTGCCCTTGACCCGGCGTTTGTCAATTACGCGCTCTATCACAGCGGGCGCAGCACCGTGCGCATTGCCATTGGCGACAACCTGCTGCAAAAGCCCTACGTGACCGATCTCATGCGGCTCAACAAGAGCTTTATCGTGCCCCGTTCGGCGCGCGGCAAGCGGGCGATGCTGGCCGCCTATCAGCAGCTGTCCAACTACATTCGCCACTCCATTGTCGAGGACAATCATCCGATCTGGCTGGCCCAGCGCGAAGGCCGGGCCAAAAACGGCGTGGACCGCACCGACAGCGCGATCGTCAAGATGCTGGGCATGGCCCGGCGCATGAAGGACAAGGACGCCCCGGTCAGCGAGACCATTGCCGAGCTGCGTATCGTGCCGGTGTCCATCAGCTACGAATTTGATCCCTGCGATCAGCAAAAGGCGCGCGAGCTCAAGGCGCGCAACGACGGCGTGGCGTATGAAAAGATCGCCTATGAGGACATTCTCTCCATCGCCGCCGGCATTACCGGGGACAAGGGGCGTGTCAGGCTGGTGTTTGGTGCGCCGCTCGAAGGTGATCAGGACAGCTACGACAGCGCCGCCCAGGAGATTGACCGCCAGGTACTGGAAAACTACACGCTCTTTCCCAGCCACTACCTGGCACTGGAAGCCACCGGCCACGCCCCGGAGCTTGTCGACACCCGCGATATTACACCGGCGGATCGACAGGCCTTCCAAAGGCGCCTTGAACAGGTGCCCGAAGAGCTTCGCCCCTGGTGGCTGAGTCAGTACGCCAACCCCGTGCTCAACCGGGCCGGCCGCGAGCCCCTCTAGCACCAGACTGGAGGGCGCCCGAGCCGGCAGGGTTCAGGGGGGCGCCCTGCGTCGAGGGCACGAGACGGGATTGGCTACTTGCGCCAGAAGGTCGGTGTCAAAAGCACCAGCACGGTCAGGATTTCCAGACGTCCCATCAGCATACCGATACTCAGCATCCACTTGGCCGCATCCGGCAGCGGCGCAAAGTTGCCGGCAGGACCGATCACGTCACCGACGCCCGGACCGACATTGGCCACTGCCGTGGCCGCGCCGGAAAGCGCCGTGATCAGATCCAGCCCCATCAGCGATAGCCCCAGCGCCAGCACCGCTACGGTAAAGAAGAAGAAGAAGGAAAAGGCGATAACCCCGCGTATCTGGTCCTCGGTCAGCACGCGCCCGTTATAACGCTGCACGAAGACGCCATTGGCATGCACCAGATAGCGCAGCTGGTTGACCAGCATGATCAGCCCCACCTGAAACCGGAAGACCTTCATCCCGCCACTGGTCGACCCCGAACAGCCGCCCACAAAAATCAGATAGAAAAAGGCCGCCGCCGACAATGGTCCCCATGCCGTGTAGTCGTCCGTGGCATAGCCGGTCGTGGTCACCACGGACACCACATTGAAGGCCACCTGGGTGAGCGCATCGAAAAACTCCATGCCACGCACTACCCGATACAGCGTCAATAGCGCGATAACCACCATCAGCAACGCCAGCAGCCCTCTCACCTGCTGATCCTTCCAGAGCACGCCCGAACGCTCACGCGCCATGCGAATATAGAGCACAAAGGGCAGCGCTCCGGTCAGCATGGAGAGAATGCTCAACCAGAGAATGATGGGATTGTCAGCGTATTGGCCGAAGGAGGCGTCGTAGTTGGCAAAGCCGCCGGTGGCCACGGACGTCATGCCGTGCACCACGGCGTCCAGCGGCAGCATGCCGGCCAGCCAGTAGCTGATGATCGAGACGATCGTGAAGCCGACATACACCAGCCCGATCGCCTTGGCGACCGTCCCGGCCCGGGGCAATACCTTGTCCGACCAGTCAGAGGATTCGGTCTGGAAAAGGCGCATGCCGCCCACACGCAGAAAGGGCAGCACGGCAATGGCCATGACGATAATCCCGACCCCGCCGACCCACTGCATCAGACCGCGCCAGAGCTTGAGCCCATCGGAGAGATGTTCGATGCCAACCAGTACGGTCGCCCCGGTCGTGGTGATGGCCGAGACCGATTCAAACACCGCATCGGCCATCGACAGACGCGGCGCCCCGAACTGCATGGGCAGGCTGGAAAAGGCCGACATCACCACCCAGCTGGAGGTGGTCAGGATGAACATCTGCCGGGGACGCAGCTCGATCTGCACACCCCAGGTCAGCAGGATCACCGCAACGGCCGTACCGAAGGTCACCGCAAAGGCCCAGAGAAAAGGCCACATCTGCCCGTCACGCTCCAGAACCAGAAGGCCCAGCGGAATCAGCATGAACAGCGACAGGACCAGCAGCAGCATGGCCAGAATACGCAGAATGGGGCCCATTCCGGCCGGATTACGGAAAAGCGGCAGACGCAGCATGCATTGCATCCAGAGTGGTCAACAGGTGCGCGCTACTATAGCGGCTTAAGGAAAGTGACGCAGCCGGGAAAGCTTATAAAAACAAAAGCCGGCGCGAGGCCGGCTTTGAATATTCAGATTACTTTATTGTGTGACAGTGATGGGGTCGCCTCAGCCATTCTCACAACCACGCGGCTTATATTCGGGAGCAACATCAGTAGTACAGTTCCAGACACCATCCACTGTTCTTGAAAGTTTGATATGTTTGCTTCGCAAGGTCGAATTTGCTCCTGTGTCAAAATCTAACTGAACAGAAGCTACTCCAGTATTACCGGAATTAGTATCCGGGACAGTCAAGGTACCCAGTTTCACCTGTTCATTGGTAAGACCGATAAAACCTTTAGTATCTGGCGTAATACTGATCGATTCTCCACGAAGCACAGCTTCCTCGATTGCTGTTTGCGTGCCTCGAATTGAGGCCAGCCCTGAAGCCACTTCTGATCTTGCCACATAGTCCTGATATCGCGGCACGGCAATGGCCGCCAGTACACCGATGATGGCGACCACGATCATCAGTTCGATCAACGTAAAACCACCCTGCCTGCCTGCCATTGACGTGCCCTTCTTGATTGAATGCATAAGGTCCTGCACGAACAGGCAGGATAACGGTATATTTTGCGTTGGATACTTGATTGACGCAGAGCCCTTAACGACAAAAGCGCCGGGAACTTTAGAGAAATGAACGCCCGCCGATAACAGGGACAGGTCGCCATTCCCCTCTGGCCATATGGACGCACGTGTATGTCGGATGCCCTCACTCAGCTGTCTGCCAACCCCCTGCGCAGCCTCGCCCACCAGCTGGTCGAGGATGGCCTGCTGGAGGCCGAGCATGCGCTGGCACTCGAAGAGCAGGCGCACCGGGAAAAGCGCCCGCTCCTCAAGCTCATTACCGAAGAGACCGGCGTATCGCAGCGCGATGCCCTTCAAAGCGCCGGCTGGGCCTTCGGGCTCGGCTGTGTCGATCTGGAGGCCATTGCGGTGGCGCACCTGCCGCCGCTGCAGGGCCTGCCCGAATCCATGATTCGTCGGTTGGGCGTTTTGCCTCTAATGCGCCTGGAGCGCTGCCTGATCGTGGCGGTGGATGACCCTTCCCGCCTGCCCGTGCTGGATGAGCTTCAGTTCGTGATCGGCATGAGCGTGGAAGGCGTGCTGGCACCGGGCGATCAGCTCGCCTCAAGGCTTGAGCAGTATCTGGAAATTCACGGCGAAGGGGCACTGGCACTGCTGGAGGGTCAAAACGCCATCGAGACGCTGGCGCTTGAAGAGGGAGATATTGCGGAGCACGCAGAAGACGCCTCCTTCCAGTCCAGCGATGATGCGCCGGTGGTACGCTTCGTCAAACAGATCCTGCTGGACGGCATTCGCCGTGGCGCCTCTGATATTCATTTCGAGCCGTTTGAGGAGAGCTTTCGCATCCGCTTTCGCATCGACGGCATTCTCATGGAGGCCTCGCGACCGCCGACCCAGCTCCGCCAGCGCATTGCAGCACGCATCAAGGTGATGGCAAAACTGGATATCTCCGAGCGGCGCCTGCCTCAGGACGGCAGCCTGCGCCTGAAGCTGTCGACAAAACGCCATGTCGAGTTTCGCGTCAACACCCTGCCAACGCTCTTTGGTGAGAAGATCGTGATGCGTCTGCTGGACCCGGACAGTGCCCGCATGGGCATCGATGCGCTGGGCTTCACACCGGAGCAGCGCAGCGTTTTTGAACAGGCCATTGCTCGACCGCAGGGCATGATTCTGGTCACCGGCCCCACCGGCAGCGGCAAGACCGTCACGCTGTATACCGCGCTCAACCTGCTCAACACCGAAGCGCGCAACATTGCCACGGCCGAAGACCCGGTCGAGATCAAGCTTGAAGGCATTAATCAGGTCAACGTACGCCCGGGGATCGGCTTTGACTTCGCCGCCGCCCTGCGCGCCTTTCTGCGTCAGGACCCTGACGTGGTGATGGTGGGTGAGATTCGCGATCTGGAAACGGCGGAAGTGGCCATCAAGGCTGCCCAGACCGGTCATCTGGTGCTGTCGACCCTGCACACCAATTCGGCTGCCGAGACCCTGACCCGACTGGGCAACATGGGCGTGGCCGGGTTTAACATTGCCACCTCCATCAGCCTGATCATCGCCCAGCGACTGGCACGCCGTCTGTGTGATCGTTGCCGCCAGCCGGTGGCCCTGCCCCGTGACGTGCTCAAGCATCAGGGGCTTGAAGACGATGAAATCGACCGGGCCACGCTGTATCAGGCCGTGGGCTGTGAGCACTGTACCCATGGCTACCGGGGCCGTGTGGGCATCTATGAAATGGTGCCGGTTTCATCCGCCATGAGCCATCTGATCATGCAGGATGCCGGGGCCATGGCACTGGCAGAGCAGGCAAGGCGCGAAGGCCATCGTGACCTGCGTCGCAGCGGCCTTCAAAAGGTACTGGCAGGGCTGACCACGCTGGAAGAACTTAACCGGATCATTCAGGAGTAATCATTCCCATGGCGTCTTCCGCCCTGCCAAAACGCTCGTCTGCCTCCCCGGGCGAGGCCATCACCTTTCGCTGGATGGGCAAAAACGCCCGTGGCGAGCGGGTCAGGGGGGAGATGCACGGCGTCAGCGAGCATGACATTCGCCGCCAGCTGTCCTCGCAGGGCATTATCGTGACCCGCCTGATTCGCAAGCGCTCCCTGCCTGGCACGGGGCATCGCATCAAGGGCCAGGATATCACTCTGTTTGCCCGGCAGATGGCCACCATGATTCGTGCCGGCGTCCCCTTGCTGCAATCTCTGGAAGCGGTCGCCAATGGCACCAATCGCCCGGCGCTGCGCCATTTCATCGAGACACTCAAGCATGACGTCTCAAGTGGCATGAGCTTTTCCCAGGCCCTGGCGGCGCATCCACGCCATATCGATCAACTCTTCGTTCATCTGGTCGAGGCCGGTGAACAGGCCGGCGCTCTTGATCGCATGCTTGACCGCGTGGCCACCAACAAGGAGCGCCTTGATACCCTCAGGGGTCGCGTTCGCAAGGCGCTGTATTATCCTGCCGCCGTCGTGGCGGTCGGTATCGGCGTGACCGCACTGCTGTTGATCAAGGTCGTGCCACAGTTTGAAAGCATGTTTGCAAGTTTTGGCGCTGAACTACCGGCCCCGACCCGGATCACCATTGCACTCTCGGAGGCCGCACAGCGCCTGTGGTGGCAGGTACTGCTGGCAACGATAGCCATCGGATTTTTCATCCGCCGCCTGCTGAAACGCTCACCGGCACTGGCATTTCAGGCCAGCCGCCTGGTGCTCAGGCTTCCGGTGATTGGCCCGGTCATCGAAAGGGCCGCCATCGCGCGCTTTTCACGCACTCTGGCCACCACCTTTGCCGCCGGGGTACCCCTGATGTCGGCGCTGGAAACGGCCGGCGGCGTCTGCGGCAACCTGGTGTTCGAGCAGGCCATCGAACGTGTTCGTGAGGATGTCAGCGCCGGTCAGCAGCTGCATTTTGCCCTGCGCAACACGGGCCTTTTCACACCTATGGCCCTGCAGATGGTGGCGATCGGTGAAGAGTCCGGCTCACTGGAGGCCATGCTCAACCGGGTGGCCGATTTTTATGACGCCGAGGTCGAAAGCCGGGTCGATACGCTCACGACCCTTCTGGAGCCCCTGATCATCGTGGTACTCGGCTCTCTGGTCGGTGGCGTGGTGGTCTCGATGTATCTGCCCGTGTTCGATCTTGGCAGCGCCATATAGGAATCTCATGATGCTCCCGCTTACCGATCCCCTTCTGCTGGTTTTCGTGGCACTGCTGGCTCTGACCCTGGGCAGCTTTCTCAATGTCGTGATCGCCCGGCTGCCCGTCATGTTGTCCCGACAGTGGACGCTGGAGGCGCATCAGACACTGGCACTAACGTCATCGACACAGACGCAGACGCAGACACAGACGCAGACAACCTACAATCTGCTGGTGCCACGCTCGCGCTGTCCGGAATGTGACACCACCATTGCCTGGCATGACAATATTCCCCTGGTGGGTTATCTGAAGCGTCGGGGGCGCTGTGCACAGTGCCAGGGTCACATCAGCGTGCAGTATCCGCTGGTCGAGGCGGCGAGCCTTGCGCTGGTGCTCTGGGTCGTGTGGCTCCATGGCCTGACATTCACCGGGCTTGCCTTCGCGCTCGCCGGCCTGACGCTGTTGACTCTGGCCGTGATTGATTTGCGCACCCTGCTGCTGCCGGATGTGCTCACCCTGCCGCTGCTGTGGGGCGGGCTTTTGTATCAATCGACGGCGCATCCCGACAGGCTGGCCGAATCCGTTATCGGCGCGGCGGCCGGTTACAGCATCGCCTGGGGGTTTTACTGGCTCTTTCGGCTTGCCACCGGTAAAGAGGGTCTGGGCCGGGGAGATTTCAAGCTGCTGGCCGCACTGGGGGCCTGGTGTGGCTGGCAGAGTCTGCCGCTGATTCTGGTGCTCTCGGCGACCGCAGGTGCCGTGCTCGGTATCATTCTACAGCTGTTGCTGCCCCGACTGCGGGGGGCACCCATGCCCTTTGGCCCCTTTCTAAGCGCGGCCGGCATGCTGGTACTGCTGGGAGGTGATAGGGTGATCGAGCTTTATTACACCGTCATCGGCCTCTCTTCGATCTAGATCATGCATACATTTTTTGCCCCCGGGCATCACAACGGTTATCTGTGGGAGCTTTCATGCTGATTATCGGCCTGACCGGGGGCATTGCCGCCGGCAAGACCACCATCGCCGAAGCCTTCGCGCGGCGCGGCGCAGACTGGGTGGATGTGGATCATCTGGCGCGCGAGGTGGTCATGCCGGGTGAGCCCGCGCTGGCAGAAATCCACGAACGCTTTGGCGACAGCGTCATGACCGAGGGGGGCGAACTGAACCGGGCCGCCCTGCGTCAGATCATTTTCGATGACGCCCGGGCACGCCAGGATCTCGAGGCCATTACGCACCCGCGTATCCGGGAACGGCTGATGCAGCGCCTTGAAACGTTCTCGGGCCCCTACGCCCTGCTGGTGTCACCGCTGCTGCTGGAAACCGATCAGCACCAGCTGGTCAACCGGATTCTGGTCATTGATGTGCCCCCCGAGGAGCAGATCAGAAGGACCTGCGAGCGTGATGGTGTTTCAGAGACACAGGCGCGCGCCATCGTGGACGCCCAGATGTCACGCAATCGGCGACTTGCCAGCGCCGACGACGTTATCGACAATGTCGGCAGCTTTCACGTCGTCGATGCCCGCATCGATCGGCTTGATCTTTTTTACCGCCAGCTTGCCAGTCAGTACAACGCCCATGAATGATGAGAGCCAGACACCTGTAGTGCCCTGCCCCCAGTGCGGCAAGCGACTTTACTGGACCAGTGATAATCCCTGGCGCCCGTTTTGCTCCAAACGCTGCAAGATGATTGACCTGGGGGCCTGGGCGGACGAGTCACACCGCATTGCCGGTGAGCCCGCCATGGATGATGCCAGCCTTGATGAACTCATGAATCGCATCGAGCGGGGCGACTAGCCGCCCGCCATGCTCAGGGTCATGACCTTGAACCGCCATGAAAGCAAAAGGGCCACCCCGACGGGGTGGCCCTTTTTTTGCCCATGAGACCGGCTTAACGCCAGAATTCACGGATCGAGGCAATGCCCTGGGCCCCCACGGCGCGGGCCCGGTCGCCATCATCACGCGTGGTGCCGCCCAGGGCATACACCGGCATGGTGACCTCCTCGACCATCTGCTGCAGATCATGCCAGCCGATGGTGACAGCGCCCGGATGGCTGGGCGTTTCGCGCACCGGTGACAGCGTCACGAAATCACAGCCCAGCCGCTGGGCCTGGGCAAGCTGCTCCTCGTTGTGCGTGGAAGCGGCCAGCCACTGACCATCCTCCACGGGACGGTGCGTCAGTGCCATCAGCTCCCGACTGGGCAGATGCAGCCCGTCAGCCCCCACGGCCCTGAAGGTCTCCAGCGAGCAGTTGAGGATCAGCGATGCGCCATGCTCGCGGCACCTTGCCAGTGTGCGTTCGGCGCGGGCCTGGTAGGCCTTTTCGTCCAGATCATGGGCCCGCAGCTGCACCAGCTTGATGTCATCTTCCGCCAGCGCGCGCTCGAGCATGCGATCAAACGCTGCCTCATCAGCGGCCTCACCCGTAATCAGATAGTCGTGGGGCAGAATCACGGCGCGAATGATGGGCCCGTTGGCTGCCGGGAAGGCGTAGCGGTGCAGGTCATCCGGGCTGACCCAGCGTACGGCCTGCCCTTCACGTCCCCAGGGCTCCCCCTCGAAATCATGCGTTTCCCAGACATCGAGCAGAATATGCTTGTCGGGATACTCATGATGCACGCGAATCAGCGGCTGAGCGCGCTGGATACTGATGCCAAGCTCTTCGCGCAGCTCACGACGCAGTGCTTCAAGCCCGGTTTCATAAGGGGCCAGCTTGCCACCGGGGAATTCCCACAGTCCGCCCTGATCGGCAATCGATGGCCGCCGTGCAATCAGCACCTGGCCCTGATCGTTGAAAATGGCCGCAGCGGCGACATGTACCCTTCTTTTCGGCATGCTGGCATGACCTTTCATGATGCGTGAATATCGATCGGTAAAGGGAGTGGCACAACCTGCTCGCCACCCCGGGATTTAATAATGACAGCGCACAAACGGCGTGCGTTAGCTGCGGTAATCGGCATTGATGGAAACGTAATCGTGGGAGAGATCCGAGGTCCAGACCTGCTCCTGCGCCGTGCCACGTCCCAGATGGATGGTGATGTTGATCTCTTCCTCGGCCATGACGGCAGCACCCGCCTCTTCACGGTACTCCTGGGCGCGGCCGCCCTGTCTGGCGATGATGACCCCGTTGATATCGATGGCCACCTGGCTGACATCAAAATCACTGATGGGCACCTTGCCCACTGCCATCAGAAGGCGGCCCCAGTTGGCGTCGCTGGCATAGAGAGCCGTCTTGACCAGCGGCGAGTGCGCCACACTAAAGGCAACGGCCAGCGCTTCTTCGTCACTGGCGGCCTCTTCGATGGTGACCGTGACAAACTTGGTCGCCCCTTCGCCGTCACGCACGATGGCCTGAGCCAGCGTCAGCAGCACATCATCAAGCGCCTCGGCAAACTGCGCCAGCGCCTCATCGCTTTCAAGAGCAGCGCCACGGCCCGTCGCCACCAGCGTGCAGGCATCATTGGTAGACGTATCGGAGTCGATGGTGATGCGATTGAAACTGCGATTGACACTATCACGCAACAGGGTCTGCAGCGTGTCATGTCTGATCGCAGCATCGGTGGCCACAAAGGCCAGCATGGTCGCCATGTTGGGGCAGATCATGCCGGCGCCCTTGGAGATGCCGTTAATGGTGACCGGCTGACCCTCGATCGTGATCGTGCGCGTCGCGCCCTTGGGCCGCGTATCGGTGGTCATGATGCCTTCAGCCGCGGCCTGCCACTGCCCGTCATCCAGCGAGCTCAGCGCCTCATCCAGACCGCCCCGAATCCGCTCGACCGGCAAGGGCTCGCCGATCACGCCGGTGGAAAAGGGCAACACCTGCTCGGGCAACTGTCCGGTCCGCTCGGCAAGCGCGGCGCAGCAGGCCAGCGCATCCTTCATGCCCTGCTCACCGGTACCGGCATTGGCATTGCCGGTGTTGATCAGCAGATAGCGCGGCGCGCCGTCGGCAAGATGTCGCCGGGCCACATGTACCGGTGCCGCGCAAAAGGCGTTGCGGGTAAAGGTGGCTGCCACATGACTGCCTTCAGTCAGTTCAAAAATCACCAGATCACGTCGATCCGGCTTCTTGATGCCTGCCCGGGCAGTGCCCAGCCGCAGCCCTTCGATGCGAGGCATATCCGGAAAATGCGCGTTACCTACGGCCATGACCACTGCCCTCTGCTGTCCATGTTGTCTGCCCGGTGCCGATAGGGCCGCCGGGCAACGTTGTGGCACCGATGACTAATTGCTGAGACTGCCATGACAGTGCTTGTACTTTTTGCCTGAGCCGCACGGGCAGGGATCGTTACGCCCCACCTTCGGTTCATCACGTCGTACGGTTGGATTCTGCACGGCCTCGGCAGCAGCCACGGCCTCTTCGCTCACCTCGGGCGCCGGCACATCTTCATGAGCGACATCGGTGCGCGTCATCTCGCTGGCCTGCTGCTCACGCTCCAGGTTTTCCCGACGCTCGCGTTCGAGCGTTTCGGGGTCCGCCTGCTGGCGCACCTGAACGTGACTGAGAATGCGCACCACATCGGATTTAATGTTGTGCAAAAGCGTCTGAAACAGCTCGAAGGATTCGCGCTTGTATTCCTGCTTGGGATTTTTCTGCGCGTAGCCGCGAAGGTGAATGCCGCGACGCAGATGGTCCATCGACTGCAGATGTTCCTTCCAGCGG
This sequence comes from Kushneria indalinina DSM 14324, assembly GCF_003385845.1. Classification (GTDB taxonomy): domain Bacteria; phylum Pseudomonadota; class Gammaproteobacteria; order Pseudomonadales; family Halomonadaceae; genus Kushneria; species Kushneria indalinina. Next base: position 1,255,861 of record NZ_QRDJ01000006.1, read on the forward strand.
GTATCGAGCACCTGAAGCATGACCTGCTTTTCAAAGCGGCGCATGGTCTCATCACCCACGGCTGCTTCTTTCGCTACCCACGCCTGGCGAAGCTGCTCGTGCAGCCGTTCGCGCAGCATCTCTTCGTGGAAGCCTTCATCATCGCGCGCCCAGGCGGCGACCGGCGCCTCCAGATTGAACTCCTGGCGCAGGTGTTCTTCAAGCCCGACCAGATCCCACTGTTCGGCCAGACTTTGCGGTGGCACATAGCTTGAGATGGCGTGATCCAGCATCTCGACGCGCAGGCCCTGAACGTTGTCGGAGACATTATCGGACGCCAGGATCTCGTCACGCTGTTCATAGACGACGCGACGCTGATCGTTGGCCACGTCATCGTATTCCAGCAGCTGCTTGCGCATGTCGAAGTTGCGCCCTTCAACCTTGCGCTGGGCACGTTCCACTGCGTTGCTGACCATCTTGTGCTCGATGGCCTCGCCCTTTTCAAGACCCAGAACACCCATCATTTTCTGCACCCGTTCGGAGCCGAACAGACGCATCAGGTTATCTTCCAGCGACAGGAAAAAGCGGGTGGAACCCGGGTCGCCCTGACGGCCGGAACGCCCGCGCAACTGGTTATCGATACGGCGCGATTCATGGCGCTCGGTACCAATCACGTGCAGACCGCCCGCCTCGATCACGGCATCATGGCGCTTTTTCCACTCGGCCTTGATGGCCTCAATGGCGGCCTCGCTCGGGTTATCGAGCGCAGCCACTTCGGACTCCCAGTTACCGCCCAGCATGATGTCGGTACCGCGACCGGCCATGTTGGTGGCGATGGTGACCGATGCCGGCCGGCCGGCCTGAGCGATGATTTCCGCTTCACGATCGTGCTGCTTGGCATTGAGGACATTGTGGGCCAGCTGCTGCTTGCGCATCATCTCCGAGAGTACCTCGGAGCTTTCGATCGAGGCCGTGCCGACCAGGATCGGACGCCCCTCGGCCTGTTTCTCCTTGATGTCTTCAATGATGGCCTCGAACTTCTCCTGGGTCGTCATGAAGACCAGGTCGTTGAGGTCCTTGCGCGCGCGTGGCTTGTTGGTCGGAATGACCAGCACATCGAGATCATAGATCTCACGGAATTCGAAGGCCTCGGTATCCGCCGTGCCGGTCATGCCCGAGAGCTTGTCATAGAGACGGAAGTAATTCTGGAAGGTGGTGGACGCCAGCGTCTGGCTCTCCTTTTGAACTTCCACGTTCTCCTTGGCCTCGACCGCCTGGTGCAGGCCTTCGGACCAGCGACGCCCGTGCATGGTACGCCCGGTGTGCTCATCAACGATGATGACCTCACCCTTGGCCACCACATAGTCCACGTCGCGGTGGAAAAGATGCTTGGCCCTTAGCGCGGCCGCCACATGATGCAAAAGCCCAAGGTTATGAGCGGCATACAGGGAGTCTTCATCGGGGAGCAGATTGGCCTGGCGAAGAATGTTTTCGATCTCGTTGTGGCCGCGTTCGGTCAGCTCGATCTGCTTTTGTTTCTCATCGATGACGAAGTCGCCGGTCTCCGGATCCTCGGGATCCTCGCTGGGTACCAGCGGCGCGACCAGCTGATGGATGGTGCGATAGATATCGACATTTTCATCCACCGGGCCCGAAATGATCAGCGGCGTGCGCGCCTCGTCGATCAGAATCGAGTCCACTTCGTCGATGATGGCGTAGTTGAGCTTGCGCTGGACCTTTTCAGCCTGTGAAAAGGCCATGTTGTCGCGCAGATAGTCAAAGCCGTATTCGTTGTTGGTGCCGTAGGTAATATCGCAGGCATAGGCATTACGCTTGTCACGCGGCTGCTGACCGGCATAGATGACACCCACGGACAGGCCCAGAAATTCATACAGCGGGCGCATCCAGTCAGCGTCACGACGCGCCAGGTAGTCATTGACCGTGACCACGTGCACGCCCAGCCCCGGCAACGCATTGAGATAAACGGCAAGCGTGGCTACCAGCGTCTTGCCCTCGCCGGTTTTCATCTCGGCAATGCGGCCTTCATTCAGCGCCATGCCACCGATCATCTGGACATCAAACTGGCGCATGCCCATGACGCGCTGGGTCGCCTCACGCACGGTCGCAAAGGCCTCGGGCAACAGCTTGTCGAGCGTCTCACCATTGGCAAGACGCTCACGAAGTTTACTCGTCTGCTGTTGCAGTGCCTGGTCATCAAGGGCACTCAGGGACTCTTCCAGTGCATTGACCTTTGTGACGGCCTTGCGTATGCGTCTGACTTCACGGTCGTTCTTGCTGCCGACCATCTTGCGTAACAGCGTATTCAGCATCTCTTTATCCTGTGTCGTCGTGTCATGTCATTTACAAGGGCAATGACACGTCGAAGGCGGGCCGCGGCGCGACAGCACATCATGGCCTGTCGGCATGCCAAGCCAGGGTCGCACAGGCAACACCGTGCGCACGACACGAAGCAGAGCCACCGGCAGCCACCAGAAGCGTAATACCAGTCGCCTGAGGCGATAGCGACGACGGGACTCGGCACGAATATGCTCTGGCGAATGAAAGCAGATCCGGATCAGTTGGGCAGCCGTGCCATCAAGGCGAGCATCAGCCATGCCTATTGGCAAAAGACAGCCAATCAGGAGGCCGGCCAGCCACCATCGGGTCCTGAAGCCCCGAGGCAGACGGAATGTGCGAGCGGGATGGGTCATGCTGTCAATCTGAGGATCAGCCGTGATAAATTGGCGCCATCCTTAATGATCGCGCGGCAGGGCCATGAGTATAAAGGGTAAAGGAGTACGCGCCCAGCCCGTGGGGCAATTGTTACGCACCCGCGGCTCTCTGGCACCGCTGATTCATACGGCAGGTGTTCTCCTTGAGGCACAGGAACACCTTCTCAAGACGCTGCCCGATGAGCTCAGTGATCATGTTCGCGTCGGTGGCTATCACGATGGCAATCTGACGCTGATGACCGATCGCGCTGTCTGGCTGACGTGGCTGCGCTTTGAACGCCAGCGCCTGTTGACTCTGCTGCGACAGCTTCCCGCCTTTCACGATCTTTCGGGCCTGACCTTCAAGGTACGCCCCATCAAACCTGTCTATACCCCGCATCCACGGACTCGCGAGCTTCCAGAAACGGCAGCCTCCCAGCTTCGTGAATGCGCTCGCGATACAACAAGCCCTCGTCTTAGAAAATCGCTTGAGCGGCTGGCCTCTCATGCGGGTCAGGACAGCGAATAACCACGGTTACTGCTGATAAAAAAAGGGCACCGATCAATGATCGGTGCCCTCGCAGACTGTTGGATATCCTGCTGGCGTAACCCGTTGGATTACATGGCCATGGCCGGTTCGGAGTAGGAAATCGGTGAGGTTTCACGATCCTCGAAGGTCACGATTTCAAAGGCTTCCTGATGCTGAAGCAGAGCCCGGACCAGCTGATTGTTGAGCCCGTGACCGGACTTGTACCCTCGGAACTCGCCAATCAGGCTATAGCCCAGCTGGTAAAGATCGCCGATGGCATCAAGTACCTTGTGGCGCACAAATTCATCTTCGTAGCGAAGACCATCTTCATTGAGGATACGGTACTCGTCGACAACGATGGCATTGTCCAGACTTCCCCCCAACGCCAGGTTCTGGGAGCGAAGGAATTCGATATCACGCATGAAGCCAAAGGTACGTGCGCGACTGACTTCCTTCACAAACGAGGTCGTCGAGAAATCAACGCTTGTCGTCTGCTTCTGGCTGGCAAAGACAGGATGATCGAAGTCAATGGCAAAGCTGACCTTGAAACCATCGTGCGGCAGGAAGGTAGCGTACTTGTCGCCATCCTTGACCGTCAGCTCCTGCTTGATGCGGATAAACTTCTTGGCCGCCTCCTGTTCGGCAATACCTGCCGACTGAATCAGAAAGACGAACGGGCCGGCGCTACCATCCATGATGGGCACTTCGGGTTCACTGAGATCGACAAAGGCATTGTCGATGCCCAGGCCCGCAAAGGCCGACATCAGATGTTCAACGGTGGACACACGCACATCGCCCACGGCAACGGCGGTACACATGGTCGTAAAATGGACGTTTTCCGGGTGTGCCGGGATGCGAACGACCGGGTCCAGGTCGGTACGGACAAACACGATTCCGGTATTGGCCGGCGCTGGGCGCAGTGTCAGGTAAACCTTTTTACCTGAATGCAGGCCAACGCCTGTCGCACGAATGGTGTTCTGTAATGTTCTTTGACGGATCATAGTCTGAGCTACCAGGCAGGAAACATTCAAACAGTTGTTTATATGGTAACAGTTCCCTTGGATTTCGACAACGAACAGTGTTCGATTAGTCGATTATTATACTTTTATTACCACCACAAAAGTTGGCGACCCCGAAGGGCCGCCCAATCACATCAGTCTGCCTGGCGACGCAGGAAGGCTGGAATATCGAGATAGTCATCCATTTCCTGCGACTTCTGACGTCGTTCACGGGAAGCCTTCTGCTGCTCCTTTTCCTTCTCCTTTTCGCGCGCATCGCGTGAGGCGGCCTGCTGGCGGGAAACTGCCGGCTGACGTGCCATGCGGCGATAGTCAGATTGATCACTGCGAGACGTCTGGGTCTGTCGCGGCGTGGCCTTCTCTACGCGACCATCAAGGCCTGCGGCCACAACGGTAACGCGCAGATCGTCGGTCATCTCCATATCGATGGCAGTACCCACCACGATGGTGGCGTCCTGGGAAGCGAATTCCTGGACCGTGGCGCCCACATCGTTGAATTCACCGATGGAGAGGTCCGGACCCGCCGTAATGTTGACCAGAATGCCGCGCGCGCCGTTGAGATCGATATCTTCCAGAAGCGGACTGCGAATGGCCTTCTCGGCAGCTTCACGAGCGCGATTTTCGCCCATGGCCGTGCCGGTACCCATCATGGCCATGCCCATCTCGGACATCACCGTGCGAACGTCAGCAAAGTCGACGTTGATGATACCCGGACTGGTAATCAGCTCCGCGATACCCTGGACCGCACCCAGCAGTACGTCATTGGCAGCACTGAACGCCGTCAGCAGGCTGGCATTCTTGCCCAGCACCGTCAGAAGCTTTTCATTGGGAATGGTAATCAGGGAATCAACATGCTCGGAGAGCTCCTTCATGCCCTCCTCGGCAGCACGCTGACGCTTGGGACCTTCAAAGGGGAAGGGGCGCGTGACAACAGCCACGGTCAGAATGCCCAGCTCCTTGGCCACCTGCGCCACGACAGGCGCACCGCCGGTACCGGTACCGCCACCCATACCGGCGGTAATGAAGACCATGTCAGCACCCTGCAGGAGCTCGGCAATGCGTTCGCGGTCTTCCATGGCAGCCTGACGGCCGACTTCCGGGTTTGCCCCGGCACCCAGTCCCTTGGTAATTTCACTGCCCAGCTGCAAAACGGTCTTGGCAGCAACTCTCTTGAGCGCCTGCGCATCGGTATTCGCGCAGATGAATTCAACGCCTTCGATATTGCTTTCGACCATGTGGTTGACAGCGTTGCCGCCGCCACCACCTACGCCGATTACCTTGATTACCGCGCTGCTGGATGGCGCATTGTCTACAAGCTCAAACATAACCCCGTCTCCTGGACCGCCAAGGCAGTCCTGTCAGAAATTTCCTTTTAACCAGCCCTTGATCCGCGTAATGGTTGAGGAGAGCCGCTCGTTGTCCTGGCGCTCGGACTGGTAACGTCTTGGCTGCTCTTCCCGGCGGGGTTGGGCCGTAGAACGCGAGTAGCGAGAATATTTCATGCCGTAGAGTAACAAACCAACGCCGGTCGAATAAATTGGATTGCGCACGACATCTGCCAGCCCTCGCACGTTCTGCGGACAGGCAATGCGCACCGGCATATGGAATATCTCTTCTGCCAGCTCCCCCACCCCTTCCATTCTTGAGGTGCCACCTGTCAACACGATACCGGCAGCCACCAGATCTTCATACCCGCTGCGCCGAAGTTCCTCGCGCACCAGCGTAAAAAGTTCTTCATAGCGAGGCTCGACCACCTCGGCCAGATGCTGCCTGGAAAGATCCCGCGCCGGACGATCGCCAACGCTTGGTACCTTGATCATTTCATCACTGGACGCCAGCTGTGTCAGCGCACAGGCATATTTGACCTTGATGTCTTCTGCATACTGGGTCGGCGTACGCAGTGCCATGGCGATATCGTTGGTGACCTGATCACCGGCAATGGGAATGACCGCGGTGTGTCGAATGGCGCCTTCGGTAAAGACGGCAATATCGGTAGTGCCGCCCCCGATATCCACCATGCACACACCCAGTTCGCGCTCATCCTCGGTCAATACGGCATAGCTTGAGGCCAGTTGTTCGAGAATGATGTCATCCACTTCCAGACCACAGCGACGTACGCATTTTTCAATGTTCTGGACCGCATTGAGCGCCGCTGTCACCAGATGTACCCGCGCCTCAAGACGCACTCCCGACATGCCCAGCGGCTCACGAATCCCTTCCTGGGTATCAATGGCATACTCCTGCGGCAACACATGCAGAATTCGCTGACCTTCGGAAATGGCACGTGCCCGGGCGGAATCTATGACACGATCGATATCGGACGGCGCTACTTCACGTTCCTTGATGGCCACAACACCATCGGAATTCATGGAACTGATATGGCTGCCTGCAATACCGACATAGACAGAATGAATGTCACATCCTGCCATCAGCTCGGCTTCTTCAACGGCGCGCTGAATGGACTGCACCGTGGATTCGATATTGATGACCACCCCTTTTTTCATGCCATGCGAGGGGTGGGAACCGATGCCGGCAATTTCTATACCGCCGTCATCGGTGGGTTGTCCAACAATGGCCACAACCTTGGATGTTCCGATATCCAGCCCGACTACCATATTGGAAGCGTTGGTTTCTCCTGCCATAGGTCGGGCCTACTCCCTGATCAACCTGTTAATACGCACAATTATCTCAATCGCATCCAATTAAAAAAGTAACTGGCGTAATTACGCGTTAATAATAATGAAAAGCCTCACCGAGAATACGGTGATTTTAAAGCGAAAGAAATACCCATTACCTTTCATGGCCCGTGTTTTTACGCAACTTAACGAGAACGTTCCATTTATCCATCTGAATTATCATTTTCGGGCTCGTTTTCGCCATGCCACGCCACCGAGACCCCGTTGGGATAACGCAAATCGATATAGCGGATATCGTCTCTACTCGCTGAAAGCCCACGCTGCCATGCCGTAATAAAACGCTCAAGGCGCATATCCAGATCCGTTCTCCCAAGCATGATCCAGAAGGCATTATCGAGCTGTACCCGCCAGGCACCGCGTGGTTCGAGTCGAAGTTGCGTAATGGTCATGTCCAGCCGCGCAAACTGCGTTTTCAGCGCATCATAATAGGCAAGCACTTCCGCACCGCTACCTCCAGGACCGGCCAGCCATGGTTTTTCACCCACATTGCTGATGGGGCCGGCCGCAAAGGGTTCGCCCTGTGCGTTGAGCAGCGAGTCATCGTTCCACCAGGCCACGGGGCGCTGTTCATAGAGCTCAAACGTCAGCGCATCCGGCCAGCGCCTTGAAAGACGCACATCCTTGAGCCATGGCACCTCAAGCGCTGCATTGCGCAGCTGGCCGATATCGACGGACAGCCAGCTCTGCCCGGCAATCAGGGGCGACAGCTGATCCTGCAGGTAGGCGGCATTGACATACTCCAGATCACCTCGAATGGACACATGCTCAATGGGCTTGTCCAGCCATATCCAGAGCGTGCGACCACCTGCCACCAGCAGCGCCACAATAAGAATCAGCCCCAGCAGGCGATTGGAGGTTGCCGTTGTCATTGAACGCCCTGCACCGGACAAAAGCTTTTAAGGACCCCACTCATTACAGGGCGACCTCCTTGAGCCTGAGTTCACATTGGGCCAGCGCAGTGCTGATACCACCGATATCCCCGGCCCCCTGCGTGATCAGAATATCGTTGTCATCCAGTACGTTGCCCAATATGTCTGCCAGCGCTTCGCGACTTTCGACAAACAGTGGCGATGTCTGCCCACGCTGACGAATGGACCCTGCCAGGGCGCGCGAGTCAGCGCCGGTAATGGGTGTTTCGCCGGCGCTGTAAACGTCCAGCAGCAGGAGCTGATCCACGCCCGAGAGCACCCGTACGAAATCCTCATAAAGATCGTGGGTTCTGGAGTAGCGATGCGGCTGATAGATCATGACCAGCCTCCGATCCGGCCAGCCCTCGCGAACAGCACGAATGACCATTTCCACTTCGCGAGGATGATGCCCGTAGTCATCCACCAGCATCACCGGCAGGTTGTTGTCGCTGCTGTCAGGTAGATGGTAATGCCCCTGTACCTGAAAGCGTCGCCCAACGCCGGCAAATCCCGCCAGGGCCTGAACGATCGATGCATCGCTGACACCGGCGTCCGTGGCCACCGCAATCGCCGCCATGGCGTTAAGCGCGTTATGGCGCCCGGGCATGGCCAGGCGGATGGCAATCGGCGCATGGGGGGCAGGCCGACAGGCCGTAAACGAGACGGTATCGCCCTGCTGAGAGAAGTCGGTGATGCGGTAATCAGCGCCTTCGTCAAAGCCATAGGTGACAAAGTGGCGCTGAATTCTCGGCAGCAGCTCGCGCACGATGGGATCATCAAGACAGACAATGGCCAGCCCATAGAACGGCAGGTTATGCAGAAACTCGATGAAGGTATCCTGCAGGCGCCCAAAGTCACCTTCATAGGTCGCCATGTGATCGGCATCGATATTGGTCACGATGGCCGTCATCGGCTGAAGATGCAGAAACGAGGCGTCGGACTCATCGGCCTCGGCGACCAGATAGTCGCCCTGCCCCAGCTGAGCATTGCTACCGGCACTGGTGAGTCGTCCGCCGATTACAAAGGTCGGATCCAACCCACCCTCGGCCAGAAGCGTTGCCGTCAGACTGGTCGTCGTCGTCTTGCCGTGGGTGCCCGCCACGGCGATACCGTGACGAAATCGCATCAGCTCGGCGAGCATTTCCGCGCGACGCACGACCGGCACCCGATGTTCACGCGCTGTCATGACTTCAGGATTGGCCGGGTCCACCGCACTCGATACCACCACGACATCGGCATCTCGCACATTGTCGCCGTGATGACCGATGGCCACACGAATGCCGCACTGGCGCAAATGGGCCACGACCGAAGATTCACGCAGGTCACTACCGCTGACGCAAAATCCCTGATTGGCCAGCACCTCGGCAATACCGCACATGCCGGAACCGCCAATGCCCACAAAATGAATACAGCGTATACGACGCATACCGCTACGTGCCTGCACCTGATTACTCAAAACCTGTCTCCATACAGCCCCGGGCCATGATGTCGGTCGCCTCCAGCTGCGCCACGCTTCTGGCACGCTGTCCCATTTCCAGCAGACGATGAGCATCCAGCAACTCGGCCAGCGTGTCACTCAATGTCTGCACGCTCATCCGGGTCTGGGGAATCAACTGCGCCGCACCGGCCCTTACCAGATAGTTTGCATTGATGGTCTGATGATCATCCACCGCGTGCGGAAATGGCACTAGAAGCGATGCCCTGCCCGCCGCTGCCAGCTCGGTGACGGTCAGCGCACCGCTGCGACAGACCACCAGATCGGCCCACTCATAGGCCTGTGCCATGTCGCCAATAAAATCGGAAACACTCGCCTCGACGCCCGCCTCCTGATAGGCCGCAATGGTTGCGGCCTCCTTGTCCCGACCGGCCTGGTGTCGAACCTCGGGCCGGACGTCGGCGGCCATTAAACCAAGTGCCGCAGGTACACGCTCATTGAGCACCTGCGCCCCCAGCGACCCGCCTACCACCAGCAGTCTCAGCGGCCGCCCCATCAGGGTATCGATCTCTCGGGAAATCTCACCGATAGCGGCAATCTCCTGACGCACCGGATTGCCGATCACCACCGGATGGCGAGCCTCATCGAAGGCACCCGGGAAGGCGGCGTAGACACGCCTGGCCAGCCGCGCCAGCGCCTTGTTGGTCATTCCCGGCAGTGCATTCTGCTCGTGAATGATCAGGGGTCTTTTCATCAGCCAGGCGGCCAGCCCGCCAGGGCCGCTGGCAAACCCGCCCAGCCCGACCACCAGAGACACATCCAGTGATTTGATAATCCGACGCGCCTGACGTACGGCCTTCCACAACCGCCAGGGCGCCTTGAGCCAGCCCAGTGCCCCATTACCGCGCAGACCGACAATTGAGACATGATGAAGGGGAATGCCGGCCTCGGGCACCAGGGTGTTTTCAATACCGCGCGGCGTACCCAGCCAGTGTATTTCGACACCTTTTGCCTGCAGCGCGCGCGCCAGCGACAGGGCAGGAACCACGTGGCCGCCGGTGCCCCCGGCCATGATCAGGGCCCTTTTGGGTTGCATGCTCATGCCGGCACCTCGGAGGCCGTACTGCGAGAGCGCTTGCGCGCGGCGCGGCGGCGGCCTCTTGTTTCCCCATCCACGCGCAATAGCACGCCTACCATGGCACCGCTGACCATCAGACTCGACCCGCCATAGCTTAAAAGCGGTAGCGTCAGCCCCTTGGTCGGTAACAGCCCGGCATTAACCGCCACATTGATAAAGGACTGCGAGGCAAAAATGATGCCGATGCCATAGCAAACATAGGCCGCAAAGAGATGACCGCTCTCCTCGGCATTGCGTCCGATGCGAAAGCAGCGATATACCAGAATGGCAAAGAGCGCGACCGCACCTACGGCGCCCAGCATGCCAAGCTCTTCCGCCAGCACTGAAAACACAAAGTCGGTATGCGCCTCGGGCAGATAAAAGAGCTTCTGCACGCTGTTGCCAAGCCCCAGACCGCTCCAGCCACCGCGCCCGAAGGCAATCAGCGCCTGGGTCAGCTGATATCCTGAGCCGTACTGGTTGGCCCACGGATCAAGAAAACTGGCAATACGGGCCAGGCGATAGGGTTCTGATATCGCGACAAAGGCGCCGAGTGTCACCACGCCCCCGGTCAGCAGCACAAAGCGCCACAGGGAGGCCCCCGCCAGCAGCAGCACGCCCATGGTGGCGGCCAGCATCACGACCGCAGCGCCATAGTCCGGCTCCAGAATCAGCAGAATCCCCAACGCAAAGGTCAGCATCAGGGGGGCCATGAAGCCCCACCAGCTACGACGAAGCCGCGTCAGATGACGCTCGGTATAACCGGCGATATAGATAATCAGACAGAACTTGGCGACTTCGGAGGCCTGGATATTGATCGGGCCAAGATGAATCCAGCGCCGGCTGCCGTTGACCTCTCTTCCCACGATCAGCACGGCGGCCAGCAAAATGGCGGCAATGAGCAATAGCGTTGGTCCGTTGGCCCGCCACCACACCGACGGAACGCGCATGACCAGCAGCGCGATGGAGATGGAAGCCAGCACGAAAATGCCGTGTCGAGTGCTGTAATACCACGGATTGCCGGTCTGGCTGTTGGCCACTTCCGTTGAGGCTGACGTCACCATGATCCAGCCGATGACCATCAGGGTAATGGCCGAAAGCACCAGCCAGCCGTCGATGACATGGCGTTCGGTGGAAAAACGTTCTGCCAGAGGTTTCATGAATGAGGCTGCCACTGTTGGAGCCACGCGCAGAAGGCCTCTCCGCGTGCTTCGAAGTTATCGAACTGATCAAGACTGGCGCAGGCAGGAGACAACAATACGGCGTCGCGCGGTTGCGCCACGCCCATCGCATGTTGCATGGCCTGCTCGAGCGTGTCCACGATCACCACCGTTACCGCCGCACGCAGGGCGCGGGCCAGCAGTTCACGGTCACGCCCGTAGACCACCACGGCTCGGGCATGACGGGCAAGCGGTGCGGCCAGTGGCGTAAAGTCGGCGCCCTTGCCTACCCCGCCTGCCAGCAGAATCAACCGACCGGTCAGGGTTACCCCGATGCCTTCGATGGCAGCAAGCGTCGCCCCCACGTTGGTGCCCTTGGAGTCGTTGATCCAGGTGACGCCGTTGATGTCGGCCACCCGCTGCGCCCGATGCGGCAGTCCGGCAAAGTGCGTCACGGTATGAAGCATGTCATCCAATGACCAGCCGGCCTCATGACCGACCGCCAGTGCCGCCAGCACGTTAAGCAGATTGTGCTGCCCCGGCATCATGACGTCGCGCGCGGCCATGACTGACTGCCCTCCCCTCATGAGCCAGACACCGGCGTCGCGCGCGACAAGCCCCCAGTCCCCATCGCTGCCGGGCCTGTCACTGCCAAAGGAAAGAGTACGCGCCACCTGCGCTGTCTCGCACGGCGTCGTAGCGGGATCATCGCGATTGATGATGCCAACGCCGGCACCGTTGAAAATCTGCTGCTTGGCATGGGCGTAGCCGGCCATACCATCATGCCGATCCAGATGATCGCCGCTGAGATTGAGATACACGGCAATATCGGCGCCCAGCTGCGGCGTTGTTTCCAGTTGAAAGGAGGAAAGCTCCAGCACAAAACACTCAGCCGTCGGCTGCTGCTTCAATAGTGTCAGCGCCGGCGTGCCCAGGTTGCCCCCGACCGCCACATCAATGCCGCAGGCGCGAGCCATGTCACCTACCAGGGTGGTGACCGTCGACTTGGCGTTGGAGCCGGTAATGGCGATCAACATCGGGCGCTGCGACCGCTCGCTCAGCGCTTCTACAAACAGCGCCGTCTCACCCACCACCTCAAGACCGGACTGTTCCAGTCCCGGCGTACGGGTATCCACACCCGGGCTTAGAATGACCCTGCCGGCCCTTTGAAGATCCAGCTCGCGCAGATCGCCGCAGTGCACCGGAGCGTCCGGATAAAGGCGCTGAAATTCTTCAAACCCGGGCGGCCTGGGCCGAGTGTCCGCCATGACAAAGGCCTCACCCCGGCGACTCAGGTGCTCGGCAATGGCCAGACCCGAACGGCCCAGCCCGACAACAACGTTGTGATGTGGCTCGATCAGCATGTCAGCCGCTGCCATGTCAGCGAATTTTCAGGGTGGCCAGACCCAACAGCACCAGCACCACCGTAATGATCCAGAAACGGATAATGACGCGCGGCTCGGGCCATCCCTTCAATTCAAAGTGGTGATGTAGCGGCGCCATGCGAAAGATGCGACGTCCGGTCAGCTTGAACGAGGCGACCTGCAAAATGACCGACACGGTCTCCATGACAAAGACGCCGCCCATGATGAAAAGCACGATTTCCTGTCGTACGGCCACGGCCACCACGCCCAGCGCCGCGCCCAGTGCCAGCGCACCGACATCGCCCATGAACACCTGAGCGGGGTAGGTATTGAACCAGAGAAAGCCCAGCCCCGCGCCGATGATGGTGCCACAGAACACGGCCATTTCACCGGCCCCGGGGACCGAGGGAATGTGAAGATACTCGGCAAACATGGCATTGCCGCTGGCATAGGCAAAAACACCCAGCCCCATGGCGACCAGCACGGTCGGCATGATCGCCAGCCCGTCAAGGCCATCCGTCAGGTTAACGGCATTGGAGCTGCCCACGATGACCAGATAGGTGAGCAAAATGAAAAAGGGACCGAGCTGAATCACGATGCTTTTGAAAAACGGTACGATCAGGCTGGTCTCCACGGGAGACGCCGCCGTGAAATAGAGTGCCACGGCCACGGTCAGACCGATGACCGACTGCCACAGATACTTCCATTTGGCCGGCAACCCACGCGGATTCTTCTCGACCACCTTGCGATAGTCGTCAACCCAGCCGATGGCACCGAATCCCAGTGTGACCAGCAGCACCAGCCAGACATAGTGGTTGCCCAGATCCGCCCATAACAGGGTGGAAATCGCGATCGACATCAGAATCATCACGCCCCCCATGGTGGGCGTGCCGGCCTTGGACAGATGCGACTGCGGGCCGTCGTCACGAATGGCCTGACCAATCTGACCGGCCACCAGCCGACGAATGACCCAGGGGCCGATCATCAGCGAGATCAAAAGCGCGGTCAGGGTGGCCAGAATCATTCGCAGGGTCAGATACCCGAAAACGCTGAAGCTGGTTTGAAAGGAAGCGAGCAGTTCGGCAAGAAAGAGCAACATTATGAGTCATCACCTGAAGATTCTGATCGAAGTGCGTTGACCAGACGGTCCATCCCCGCATCAAGGGATCCCTTGATCAGCACGCTGGCCTGTGACGGCAGGGAGTGACGGGCAAAATCGATCATGGCTGCCCAGTCATCGAAATGACGCCCGCGCGCACCGGCCGCCGTTGAAATCGCCCGGGCAGGCTCGCCGATCGTCACCACCTGATCAATATCAAGGTCACGGGCGTAGTGCCCCAGCGCCTCATGCGCCTGGACGCTGTAATGCCCCAGCTCGCCCATGGCGCCGAGAAAGCACCAGCGAGGCCCCGGCCGCTGCACCAGGGTATCCAGTGACGCGCGCATGGCGCCAGGGTTGGCGTTATAGCTGTCATCAATCAGCGTGGTGCCGCGAATGCCTTCGATCATTATCATTCGCCGCGCCACGCCCTCGGCCTCGTTCAGCCCGGCCAGTACATGCACTGGCGCGCAGCCCATGGCATGAGCCGCGGCCGCTGCCCCCAGCGCGTTCATGACGTTATGGCGCCCCATCAGGGGCAGCGCCACCCGACCGATTTCCTCACCGTCGATGGCAAGGGTAAAGCGATAAAAGCCCTCGTCGCTGACCATATCGACGGCCTGAACACGTGCAGGCACGTCAATGCCGAAATCCAGCACCTCATGGCCTGACGCCAGCGCTGCCCAGACAGGGTAAAAGCGATCGTTGCGATTGAGTATCGCCACACCATCGGGTGACAGTCCCGAGAGGATCTCTGCCTTGGCCTGGGCAATATGGCCGGCACTGCCGAACTCGCCGATATGGGCATCGGTAACATTGTTGATCAGCACCACATCCGGCCGGGCCAGCGACGTCGTCCAGGCAATCTCGCCCGTGTGGTTGGCACCGGCCTCGATGACAGCCTGTGCACAGCTGTCATCCAGCTGCAAAAGCGTCAGCGGCACACCGATATCGTTGTTGAGATTGCCTCGTGTGGCATGGGTTGGCCCACTGCGTGACAAAATCGCCTCGCACAGGGCGCGCACGGTGGTCTTGCCGCTATTGCCGGTAATGGCGGCCAGCCGTCCCTGCCAGTGCAGGCGGTGATAACGGGCCAGAAGCCCCAGCGCCAGGCGCGTATCGGCCACGATCAGCTGCGCAATGCCCGCCTCGACCGGCGCCTCGACCGGCGCCTCGACAATGGCGGCAACAGCGCCCCTGTCCCGGGCCGTTTCAAGAAAGTCATGACCATCAAAGCGCTCACCGCGAAGGGCCAGAAACACATCCCCCGGGGCAAGGCTTCGTGTATCGGTCACCACGCGACAGGCAGCGGCTCGCCTGAAATCGCCTTTAGGGTCGATGATGGCATCATCTGTCAGACCCAGTGCTTCAATGAGCCGTTCCGGCGTATTACTCATGCCAGTGTGCCTCCAGCGCCTGCAACGCCACATCAACGTCGCTGAAGGGATAGCGTACGCCCTGAATCTCCTGGTAATCCTCGTGCCCCTTGCCTGCCAGCAGGATCACGTCTTCCGGCTGCGCACCGGCCACGACCTCGTCGATGGCCCGCGCACGACCGGCAACGTTCCTGACGTGCGTGCCGTCAGGCATTTCAGCCATGATCATGCGACGGATATCGTCGGGTGACTCGCCCCTGGGGTTATCGTCGGTTACCACCACTTCATCGGCCAGAAGCGCCGCCACACCGCCCATCAGTGGCCGCTTGCCACTGTCGCGCTCGCCGCCGCAGCCCAGCACGCACCAGAGCCTGCCCGGCACATGCTCGCGCAGGGCCAGCAGCGCATTGCGAAGCGCATCCGGGGTATGGGCGTAATCCACGACCACCGCAGGGCCCCCTGAGCGTGTCAGCAGCTGCATTCTGCCCGGTACCGCCGTCAGACGGCCAGCGGCCTCCAGCAGTGCGTCAAGCGGGCTGCCCAGCCCATACAGGGTGGCGATGGCCAGCACAACGTTGTCCAGATTGAAGCGCCCCATCAGCGGCAGCCGCAGGCTGCGCTCGCCTTCCGGCGTCATGAGGGTGGCTTCAAGGCCAAGGCGCTCTACCTGCCAGCGGCGCACCTGAAAATCATGGGTGTCCTCACTGCCCACTTTCAGCACCCGCGCCTCTCTGGGTACACCCGCCAGCATCAGGCGAGCAAGCCCGTCATCGGCGTTGACGACGGCCAGCTCAAGCTCGGGACGCTGAAAGAGTCTGGCCTTGGCGGCGGCGTAGGCCGCCATGCTGGGGTGATAGTCCAGATGATCACGGCTCAGATTGGTAAAGACCGCGGCGCGAATTTGGCAGCCGCTCAGACGCTGCTGATCCAGTGCGTGTGACGAGGCTTCAAGCGCCACACACCTGGCGCCTGCCATTGCCAGCTCACGCAGGCGCTGCTGCAGTGAAATGGCATCCGGCGTGGTCAGCCCGGCGTGGTCGAGCGCCCCGGGGCGGCCACTGCCCAGTGTGCCGATCATCCCGGCAGGCATGGCCAGCGCCTCGCTAAGGGCCGCGATGTAATGAGTGACCGAGCTCTTGCCGTTGGTACCGGTCACGGCAATCTGCTCAAGCGAACCCGGCACACCCATCACCAGTGCCGCAAGCTGACCCAGACGGTTCGATAACCCGTCAAGCACCAGAAGGTCATCGGCATCTTCCTGCCATGGCGGGGCCACCAGCGACAGCACGGCACCTTTTTCACGGGCCTGGTCGATGTACTGACGACCGTCGACTTTTGTGCCGGGCAGGGCCACGAAAACATCGCCGGGTTGAATCTGGCGTGAATCCAGCACCAGCCGCGCATCCTCCGGCAGTAATAACATCCCGGCTTCGGGCCAGAGCCGTGTAATGGCATCGGCCAGCGTGCCGGTCGGCAAATCAGGCACCAGGCGCCTCCTTGCTCTGATCGTCGGGGGGAATGTCAAGAAGGCGCAGCGCATTGCCGGCCACTCTGGAAAAGATCGGGGCAGCCACCAGGCCGCCGTAATACTCTTTGCCCTTGGGATTATCGATCGAGATCACGGTCACGATCCGTGGGTTGCTCGCCGGCGCAATGCCCACAAAATTGGAGCGATAAGCCTCTTTCTGATAACCGGTATTGCCCACCTTGCGGACGGTACCGGTCTTGCCGGCTACCCGATAACCCTCCAGGGCTGCACGCGTACCGCCACCGCCCGGCTCCACAACCGTCTCCATCATGCGGATCAGCTCATGAGACGTTTTGGGGGACATCACCCGATGTCCCTCGGGAGGCTTGTTCAGCTTGAGCAGTGAAGGCGGCAGCTGCTTGCCATCGTTGGTAACCGCCGTATAGGCGCTGGCCAACTGCACCGCATTGACCGACAGGCCGTAGCCATAGGAGAGCGTGGCGCGCTTGGCCTTGGACCAGCTAAAGGGCGATGGCAGGCTGCCGGTGGCTTCGCCAGGGAAACCGAGCCCTGTGGGGTGCCCCAGCTTCATCGAGTCATAGACATTCCAGATCGCATCGTCCGGCAGGGCCAGCGCCATGTGGGTCATGCCGATATTGGAAGAGTGGGTAATGACCCCGGTCATGTCCAGCTTGCCGAAATTGCGGGTATCCTTGATGGTGTAGCCATCCACCATCATCCAGCCAGGGCTGGTATCCATGGGCGTATCGGGGGTGAACTTGCCGGACTCGAGGCCCGCACTCATCGCCAGCGGCTTCATGACCGAGCCGGGCTCGAAGGCATCGGTCAGCGACCGATTGCGCAGCCCTGCCGGATCCACGCTGGTGCGATTATTGGGGTTATAGGAGGGCAGACTGACCATGGCCAGCACCTCACCGGAGTGGGCGTCCATC
Organism: Kushneria indalinina DSM 14324; assembly: GCF_003385845.1. Classification (GTDB taxonomy): domain Bacteria; phylum Pseudomonadota; class Gammaproteobacteria; order Pseudomonadales; family Halomonadaceae; genus Kushneria; species Kushneria indalinina. The sequence goes on from NZ_QRDJ01000006.1 coordinate 1,273,675, forward strand.
ATGACCATGGTGCCACTGTCGGCGTTGTGTTCGTTAACTGCCGCCTTGAGCTCGCGATAGGCCAGATACTGCAGACGCAGATTGATCGAGAGCGTCACGTCCCCGCCCGGATGAGCCTCGCGAATCATGTGCAGATCGCGTACCAGCTGACCCTTGCGGTCCTGCAGCACACGACGCTGACCCGGGCGACCGGAGAGGTAGCGGTCAAAGGCAAGCTCGAGCCCTTCCTGACCGTGGTCATCGATGTTGGTCATGCCCACCAGCTGCGAGGTCACCTCACCGGCCGGATAGTAGCGCTTGTATTCGTGACGACCATGCACGCCGGGGATATCGAGCGCCAGCACACGATCGGCAGGCTCGGGCGTCACCCGGCGCTTGAGATACATGAACTCCTTGTCACGATAGTTCTGCACCCGCGCCATGAGATCAGAGGGTCGCTCACCCAGCGCATCAGCCAGGCGCGTCAGCTGCACCGGATCTTCGGGAAGATCGCCGGGGTTGGCCCACAGGGTGACCACCGGTGTGGAGACCGCCAGCGGTTCGCCGTCGCGGTCGGTAATCATGCCGCGGTGGGCATCAATGTTCTGCACCCGAATGGTTCTGGAATCCCCCTGCCCCTGCAGGAACTGATGGTCGACCACCTGCAGATAAACAATACGACCCACCAGCACCGCCATGGCCATGAAGATGATGGCCAGCACGAATCGATAGCGCCAGATCGGCATGGCGGCCACATGGCTTGATGCCGTCTCGCCACCATACATGCGTGCATTGCGCCCGACACGGCGGTCCTGTTCGCTCATGGCCGCATGACTCTGGTGTGATGAACATCCGGCACATGCATCTCGAGACGATCACGGGCCAGATTTTCAATACGTGACGGGGTCGACCAGGTACTTTCTTCAAGCAGCAGACGGCTCCAGACCGTCTGGAGCTGGTCATGTTCACGCTCCATGGTCTGCAGTCGCGCATACTGGGAGCGCGTGTGATAGGCCGTGCTGATAACGCCAAGCGCTGAAAGGATGACCAGTACCAGCAGCACCAGTACAACGCCGTGCATGAAGGTCAGACGGAGTCGGAAGGGCCACTGCCATTGTCCGCCCGAAGGGGGACCCTGAGTGCGTTCAACCATGGTGACTAGACCTCCTGCCCCAGCTTGCGAGCCACACGCATGACCGCACTGCGGGCGCGGACATTGAGCCCGGTTTCCTGCTCATCCGGGCGTATGGCCTTGCCTACCGGGGCCATGTCACGCTGGATCTGGTCTTCGCGCAGCGGCATGTGACGCGGCAGATGCTGATCGCCCCGGGACTTGTCACGGATAAAGCGCTTGACCAGACGGTCTTCAAGCGAGTGAAAGCTGATCACCACCAGACGACCACCGGGCGCCAGCGCTTCAAGCGCGGCACTCAATGCGCGCTCAAGCTGGCCCAGCTCATCGTTGAGGTGAATACGAATGGCCTGAAAGGCACGCGTGGCGGGATGGCGCCCCTTCTCCCATGCCGGATGGGCCGTCTTCAAAAGCTCGGCAAGCTCTACGGTACGGGTAATGGGGGTTTCCCTGCGCCGTTCTACCACGGCACGTGCCAGCCGTTTGGCGAAGCGCTCCTCGCCCAGACGCTTGAAGACGTCGGCGATATCGCGCTCGGGCGTCTCGGCAATCCATTGAGCGGCACTGATACCGGAATCGGGATCCATGCGCATGTCCAGCGGGCCATCACGCATGAAGCTGAAGCCGCGACCGGCGTCATCCAGCTGAGGAGAGGAAACGCCGACATCCAGCAAGATGCCGGAAAGCCTGCCATGCACCCCTTGCTGGCGTGCCACTTCGTCCAGATCGGCGAAGGTGGCGCGAACCATGTTGAATCGCGAATCATTGATGTCCGCCGCAGCGGCAAGCGCATCGGGGTCCCGGTCGATGGCGACAAGACGCCCCTGGTCGTTCAGGCGCTCCAGAATGGCGCGGGAGTGCCCGCCACGCCCGAATGTGCCGTCCAGATAGAGGCCATCCGGGCGTTGAACGAGGGCATCGACGGCACCCTCAAGCAGGACGCTTTCATGCTTGTGGTCTTGCCGGATACCTGGGGTCTGATTCATGAGGGCTCAAGGGATGTTTCAAGGGAAAACAGGTGGGAGTCGGCCTGTAAGCCGGGTTCTGTCGAGAACAGTCATTCCTCTAGGGCGTTCGTCACCGAACGCCTCAAGCAACCTACCCGAACCCGACGCGGGCCACGCCAATGGGTTCCTATTCGGTCTTGCTCCGGATGGGGTTTACCTTGCCACGACCTGTTACCAGGCGCGCGGTGCGCTCTTACCGCACCCTTTCACCCTTGCCGTCGGCATCGAGAGACTCGACACCGCTTGGGCGGTCTACTCTCTGCTGCACTTTCCGTCGGCTCGCGCCGCCCAGGCGTTACCTGGCATCCTGCCCTGTGGAGCCCGGACTTTCCTCCCCCGAACCCGAAGGTCCGGCGGCGACTGTCCGGCCGACTCCCAAGCGCGCAAGAATATCAGTGCCGAACCCCGGCTCCAAGCGCGTTAACCATTTTTATCCTTGTGCACGGGCATTTGTGACGCCCTGGCAACAATTATTTACGCAGTTCGTCTACTGAGACGGCTTGCCATCCTTGAGCGTCTGGGCACGCTGGTACCAGTCACTTTTGCGCCCGCCCAGTACTCGTGTCGCCACACTTGCCGACTGCTTGACCCCCACGCCCTCTTCAAGCAGCGATGAGAGCAGCTGATCGGCATCGATCTGGCTGCTGTCCGTATGCTCTCTTTCCGGCGCCGGCGCCATCATGACCACGAACTCGCCGCGCACCTGGTCAGCATCTTCTGCCATGCGTTCAAGCAGCTCGCGCGCCGTTCCCTGCAGGAAGGTTTCAAAGGTCTTGGTCAGCTCGCGCGCGATCACCACGGGGCGCTCACCACAAACGATCTCGATATCCTCCAGAAGCTGGCGAATACGATGGGGCGATTCATAAAGCACCAGCGTCACCGGCAACTCGACGACATCGCCCAAACGCTGGCGTCGCCCTGAGCTTTTGGCTGGTAGAAAGCCTTCGAACAGGAAACGCTCCGTCGGTAACCCGGCAGCACTGAGTGCCGTGATCAGCGCACTGGGACCGGGAATGGGGATGATGGTGTAATCCGCCGCCCGCAGCGCCTGCACCAGACGATAGCCCGGATCGGAAATCAGCGGTGTACCGGCATCGCTGATCAGAGCGACGCGCTGGCCCTCATCAAGGGCCTGTCTGATACGCTCGATTCGCGAGGTTTCGTTGTGCTCGTGAAGGGACACCAGAGGTACACGCACCCCGATATGATCGAGCAGACGCACGCTGTGGCGGGTGTCTTCAGCGGCGATCAGATCGGCCTGTGCCAGGGTATCCATGGCCCGTCTGGAGAGGTCATCAAGGTTACCAATCGGGGTGGCAACCACGTACAATGCGCCCTTGCTAAAACTATTCATGTCATCACACTACGCTGGTTCGGACGCGTTATTGCCTTCGGATTCGCCTGTGTCATGACAAACAACATTACAGGCTCGACTGGAGCTGCATGGTACGCCGTGCAGTTCGCGGACGCCACGCTGTGGCGCCATCACGGAGACCGGCAAGAAAAGGAAATGCTCAGGCATGCGAACATCATTTACCAGACTGGCCGGCGCGGCCATGGTGGCACTGACACTGGCAGGCTGTGCCGGCACATCGGGCATTGTTGATCGCTTTGGCGGCCAGTCCTCCGATGACCTTCTGCGTCAGGCCCAGCAACAACAGGGCGGCGAGGCGGCAACAACCCGTCTTCAGGCCGCCGAAATACTGCAGCGTCAGGGCAACAATACGCGCGCTCTGGAAGTGGCCAACGACCTTGACCGCTCGGTACTTCCCGCTGATCAACAACTTCGCTGGGCACTATTGACGTCACGTGCCGCGCTGGACCTGCAGGAGCCGCAGGCCGTGCTGGAGGCCACCGCCATTCTCGACAGCAACGTGGCGATGCCGGACAACGAAAGAAACACGCTGCTTGAGCGCCGCGGCCTGGCCCAGGCCATGAATAATCAGCCCATGGAGGCTGCACTTACCCTGACCGCCCTGCAGCAGCGCACGGGGGATACGCAGCTTAATGACACCATCTGGCGCCAGCTCAATCGCCTTGACCCGGGTCAGCTCGACCAGCTGGCCGGTCAGGGCAGCGTGGCAGCCGGCTGGGTCGAGCTGGCACGACTGCAGCGCCAGCAGGGTGCCAACATCAGCACCCTGACTGACGCCATCAGCCGCTGGCAGTCCAATAATTCGCGCCACCCGGCGTCTCGTCGCCTGCCCACGGATCTGAGTACCCTGGATGAAATCCGCGACCAGGAGATTCGCAAGATCGCCGTATTCCTGCCGCAGAGCGGATCACTCGAGTCCATCGCGACCGCTATCCGTGAAGGCATCCAGACCCGCGCCGACGACGTGCGCAGCCAGGGCGAGCAGGTACCGGAACTGGTCTTCTACGACACCACCGGCCAGGACCTAGAAAGCCTTTATGCGCGCGCTACCATGGAGGGCGCCCAGGCCGTCATTGGCCCACTCAGCAAGGAACAGGTCTCGCAGCTGGAGACCCGTGACGGTGTAGCCCTGCCGACGCTGGCCCTCAATTACGGCACGCACGATCACAACAGCGCCCGCAACCTGTTTCAGTACGGTCTGTCTGCCGAGGACGAAGCACGCCAGGCGGCGCAGCGTGCTCAGCTCGACGGTCACCACAGGGCCGGTGTCATGGTGCCTGACAACGAATGGGGCAGCCGCGTCCTGAGCGCCTTCCAAAAGAGCTGGCAGCAGGATGGCGGTGACCTGGTCAGCGTCCAGAGCTACGACCCGTCAGCATCCGCCACCTCCTCGGTGAAATCGGTCGTCAATGGCGGCCGCGGCCGGCCCGACATGCTTTTCCTGCTGGCCCTGCCCGGCTATGCCCGCCAGGTGCCGCCCACGCTTGATTATTATGACGCGGCAGACCTGCCGATCTATGCGACCTCGCATGTCTATGAAGGCTCGCCCCAGCCGAGAATGGATCACGATCTCAATGATGTGATGTTCGTGGACATCCCCTGGCTGATCCCCGAAGCAGCGGCCGGCGGCAGCGATGCCCTGCCCTTTGAATCCACCCGTGAGCGCCTGATCCAGGACGATCAGCCGGCATTGATCAAACTTCACGCCATGGGGGTAGATGCCTTTGAACTGGCACGTCGCCTGCCAGTCATGAGCGCCATTGGCGGGTTCGAACTTTATGGCGCGACCGGTCGTCTGGCGCCCGGACAGGATGGCCGGATCGTGCGCACCCTGCCCTGGGCAGTGTTTCGCAACGGCCAGCCGACGCTGCCCTGATCCGCCGTGACGCTTCGCCCTTTCAGTAGTCGCCAGCGCGGTCACGACATCGAGTCGTTGACCGCGCAGTGGCTTGAGCAACAGGGCTTGATCACGATTGCACGCAATCAGCATGTGCGAGGCGGGGAAACCGATCTCATCATGCGCGATGGTGAATATCTGGTCTTTGTTGAAGTGCGCTATCGCGCACGCCCCTCGCATGGCTCTCCGCTTGAAACCATCACCCCCGCCAAGCAGCGAAAGCTGATCCGGGCAGCGCGTTTTTATCTGCTCGACAAGCAGTTATCATGCCCCTGCCGCTTTGATGCGGTAGGCGTGACGGGTGAGCCTCCCAAACGCTTGCACTTTGAGTGGATCAAAAGCGCCTTTGATGCCTTTTGACCCCCGCCGTGAGATCGCGGGTGATCCCTGCCGTGACGCCGCGGGAATACAACGCCATTTACGATCTGAAGAGTGCCATGGACTTTCAATCACGCATCATCGATCACTTCAACGCCAGCATCGACGTCAAGACCTGGTCGAGCGAGGTCCTGCCCCCCTTCATCGAGGCTGCCAGCCATATCATGGTGCAAAGCCTGATCAATGACGGCAAGATCCTGACCTGCGGCAACGGCGGTAGCGCCGGCGATGCCCAACACTTTTCTTCCGAGCTGCTCAACCGCTTTGAGCGTGAACGCCCAAGCCTGCCCGCTCTGGCCTTGACCACGGACACGTCAACGATCACCTCGATCGCCAACGACTACAGCTACAACGATGTTTTTTCCAAGCAGATACGAGCGCTCGGCCAGCCCGGCGACGTGCTGCTGGCCATCTCGACCAGCGGCAACTCTGCCAATGTCATTCAGGCCATTCAGGCCGCGCACGATCGCGACATGATCGTTGTCGCCCTGACCGGCCGCGATGGCGGCAACATGGCCTCTCTGCTGGGTCAGGAAGACTGTGAAATTCGTGTACCTGCCACAGTGACGGCCCGCATTCAGGAAGTGCACCTGCTGGCCATCCACTGTCTTTGCGACCTGATCGATCACCAACTCTTTGGCAGCAATGAATAAGTCCTCTTTTCCCCGGATAACAGGCGCCCTGTTGCTTGGCGCAACGCTTGCCGTCAGCGGCTGCAGCACCATTACCGGCAGCAGTGGCTATGGTACGCGCACCAGCTACGCCATCGACCAGGACACACAGATCGCGCGCACGCTCTGGGACAGCATCCGGGCCGACGACAGCCTTGATGATACCCATATCAATGTCGACGCTTATAACGGCTTTGTGCTGCTGACCGGCCAGGTGGGCAGCGAAGCACAAAAGGCGCAGACAGGTGAGCTGGCCACGCGCATTCAGGGGGTTCGTCACCTGCGCAACGAGCTCGGCGTGGGTCCCAACAGCTCGACGCAGCAGCGACTGCAGGACACCTGGATCACCTCACGCGTGAAGGCGCGCCTGGCGACCAGCAATCGCATCGACAGCGATCGGGTCAGAATTCTGACTGAAAATGGCACGGTGTATCTGATGGGCATGGTCCGCTCCCGCGAAGCAGACTACCTGGTGCAGCTGGCATCGCAGACCAGTGGCGTCGAGCGCATCGTCAAGGCATTCGAATACCTTGATGTCTGACGTTTTCAGGCCACCCTGCCCGTGATCGCATCAGAGCACAAAAAACGGACCCGCTTTTGTAGCGGGTCCGTTGGCATTGCAGCATCAGATCAAGCGGCATCAAACCAAATTGCTACTTGATGACCTTCAGAGACGGACGACCTTTGCGAGGACGCGAGCTTTCGTCATCGTCATCATCGTTACTCTCGCCACTTTCCTCGTCCGTTTTGGCCACTGCGCCCAGATGTGAGTCACGCTCATCGAGGTCATCACTGTCCGGCTCGGCAACGCCCGACGCGTCATCCGGCATGACAGGCTCCTGGCCAAAGACCATGCCCACACCATTTTCACGCGCATAGATGGCAATGATGGCATCGATGGGCAGCTCGACAGTCATCGGCTGGCCGCCAAAACGGGCATTGAAAGCCACCATATCGTTTTCCATGAAAAGCTCTCGAACGGCACCCGGACCGATATTGAGAACAATCTGGCCGTTCTGAACGAACTGTTCCGGTACTACCACACCCGTACGTTCGGCATCGACAACGACATAAGGCGTACAGTCGTTGTCCAGCAGCCACTGATACAACGCACGAATCAGATAGGGACGGCTGGAATGCATGTTTTCACCTCACTGAAGAATGCATCAAAATGTAGACCCTGCGCATCAATCAGCATGTCTGCTGCAAAGCACCCGGTGCCTGCAGCGATGATCCGATCAGGTGCGAAGCTCACGCTCCGACTCAAGAAGCGATGCTCTGAAAGCGTCCCGCGCAAACAGCCTTTCCATATAGCTCATCAGCGGCTTGACCTGCTGTTCGGGCAGCTCGACACCCAGTGCCGGCAAACGCCAGAGGATGGGAGCCAGACAGCAGTCCACCAGCGAAAATTCTTCGCTCATGAAAAACGGGATATCTTCAAAAATCGGGCTGATGCCTATCAGGCTCTCACGCAATTCCTTGCGTGCCTGCTCGACTTCCTTTTTGGAACCCGGCGACAGGATGCGCTCCACCATAGGGCACCATTCACGCTCGATACGGTGCATCCACAGACGGCTCTGAGCACGCGCTACGGGATATACCGGCAACAGAGGCGGATGCGGAAAACGTTCATCCAGGTACTCCATCATGACCTTTGATTCATAAAGAACCAGATCACGATCGATCAGTGTCGGCACACTATTGTAGGGGTTAAGATCAGCCAGCTCCGCCGGACGATGCTCATCGTTGACCTCGATGATGTCAACGGAAATCCCCTTTTCGGCCAGCACGATCCTGACGCGATGGCTGTAATGGTCGTCACTGCCTGTATAGAACGTCATCGACGATCGTTTGGCCACAACACCCATAGAAAGTCCTCACTTTAATGACGAGCTGGATGATAACACGAGAGCACACGTCTCGGGTTGCCGGATTGGCAACCACAGCGTTTCAACAGGGATGGAAAACAGCTTCTCAGACACAAAAACGCCCGGGAAAACACCCGGGCGTCCTGAGACATGACGTCGAAGCTTAACGCTTGGAGAACTGGGGACGACGACGTGCCTTGCGCAGACCCACTTTCTTACGCTCGACCATACGCGCATCGCGCGTGACATAGCCGGCGCTACGTAGCGGTGTGCGCAGCTCTTCATTGTAATCCATCAGGGCACGAGTAATGCCGTGACGAATGGCGCCTGCCTGTGCAGAACCGCCGCCACCCTGAACGGTGACATAAATGTCGAACTGGTTGGTCAGCTCGGTCAGCTCGAGCGGCTGGCGCACAACCATCTGGGCTGTAACGCGGCCGAAGTATTCATTGAGCTCACGCTTGTTGACCGTGATCTTGCCATTGCCCGGACGCAGGAAAACGCGTGCGGTAGAGGTCTTGCGGCGGCCTGTGCCGTAGTACTGCTGCTGTGCCATGAAAATGTTCCTTTAGAGATTCAGTGCCTGAGGTTGCTGCGCCGCGTGAGGATGCTCACCACCGGCATAAACCTTGAGCTTGGAATACATGGCGCGACCCAGCGGGCCCTTGGGCAGCATTCCCTTGACAGCGATTTCGATGACACGCTCCGGCGCATGATCGATCATCTGCTCGAAGTTCATCGAACGCAGGCCACCGGGGTAACCGGTATGGCGATAATACTGCTTGGCAAAGGACTTCTTGCCGGTCACACGGACCTTCTCGGCGTTGACGATGACGATGTAATCGCCGGTATCAACGTGAGGGGTATATTCGGGCTTGTGCTTGCCGCGCAGACGGCGAGCAACCTCGGTAGCCAGTCGACCCAGAGTCTTGTCTGCAGCGTCGATGACATACCAGTCGCGCTGCACGGACTGCGGTTTGGCGCTGAACGTCTTCATGTATGAATCACCATGGTTGTGGCGAGAGCACTGCTTCCGCTCTGCCAATCCCTATTTTTCTTGGTTGTTGCCCTGCAGGCAGAAACAACAACGATAAGCGAGCGCGCATTGTACAGAGCCAGCCCCCCGCGAACAAGGGTTAATCACAGTCAGGGCTTGTGCGTCAACGCCAGATAGTCGCTTGATTGCATCTCCTGCAGCCGCGATACCGTGCGTTCGAACTCGAACGCCAGCTCTCCGCCGCTGTACAGTGACTCGGGCTCGGCATCGGCCGACATCACCAGCTTGACGGCGCGATCGTAAAATTCGTCCACAAGGTTGATAAAGCGGCGCGCCTGATCCTCGATCGCGGCACCCATGACCGGCACGTTGGAAATCAGCACGCTGTGATACTGCCGCGAGAGCTCGATATAGTCATTCTGGCTGCGCGGCCCGTCACAAAGCGTTTTGAAATCAAACCAGACCACCCCGTCATGACAGCGACGCGCCGGCAGGGCACGGCCGTTGATGCGCAGCGTGTCTTCGTCGCCGGGCTCGCCGGCCAGATGAACAAAGCTTTCCTGCAGGGCCTCGTCGGCACTGTCGCCGGCCGGCGTATGGAAGACCTCTTCCCGAGTCAGCGTACGCATTCGATAATCGATGCCCGCATCGACATTGACCACCTCACAGTGACGATTGAGCAGATCAATGGCGGGCAGAAAGCGGTCACGCTGCAGGCCGTTTTTATACAACTCGTCCGGCACGATATTGGAGGTGGTCACCAGCACCACACCCTGCGCGAAAAGCGCATCAAGCAGGTTGCCCAGAATCATGGCATCGGTAATGTCCTTGACGAAAAATTCGTCGAGACAGATGACTCTGGCTTCTTCGGCAAGCTTCGCCGCTACCAGGGTCAGAGGGTTTTTCTGACCCTTATAAACTTCCATTTCCTTGTGCACACGCTGCATGAAACGATGAAAGTGTGTACGCATCTTGTCATCGAAGGGCAGACTGTCGTGAAAGGTATCGACCAGCCATGTCTTGCCGCGGCCCACGCCTCCCCAGAAATAGAGCCCCTTGATCTCCGGTTCGGCAGGGGCCGTGGGCGCTGATGACGTGTCCTTCCTGCCAAAAAAGCCCGACATTTTTGACTTGAGCCCGCTCTCTGACGCGGTGGTCGTCGAAGGTTTGGGACGCGGTCTGCTCGTCAGGGCGTCATAAAGACGCTGCAAATGCTCGACGGCCTTTTCCTGGGAGCTGTCATGCTGGAAGCCTTCACGTTCAAGATCCTGCCGGTACTGTTCTCGCGGGGAAAGTCTGGACATGTTATCTGGTGCCTTGCAGAAGATCGGGTACCCATGATTGTACAGCGTGACACATGCTGGTTCGCCCCTGGGCGATGAGTCATCATCGCTGATAAGCATGATTATGTCGTGAGTGAATTGACCCGAACAACAGGACGCCTTCTATAATGGCTCATCGCATGGTCACGCCGGTCGTGCGGGCAATCAGCATCGAAGAGGGGAATATTGGTGAACGAAGGCAATATTGATTGGATAGTCGCCATTGTGGCACTGCTGGCAGGCATCGTGATCGGCGTACTGATCCGCCATTTTTCTGGAAGCCAGAGAGCCGCCAGCCAGAAACTCAAGCAGAGACTCGCCGAAACCGAGCTTGAGCTCAAGGCGCTGCGCGAGAACGTGAATACGCATTTTGCTGACATCACGACGCTCGCCCGTAACATCACCCGTCAGAGTGAAGAGCTTCAGTCTCGACTCGACAGGGATGCCGACACCATGACCAGCGACCCGGCCCTTAAGCGCCACCGCCAGGTCGAATCTCCGGAGGACAGCGAAGCCGATACAACCTCCCTTCATGTTCCTCGCGACTACGCCGACAGCAATGGCACGCTTGATGAGAGTTATGGACTGCGCCAGAAACAGGAAGACGACAGCACCAACCCACAACCGCCCCGATACTGATTCGACAATGGCTGCCGGCGCGTCGGCAGTCGTTACACCGGATTATCGATATCGACGAAGCGATGCTCGACATCATGCTGCTGTGCCAGCCGTACGCCCAGGGCACGAATGCCGTCACGCTCGGTGGCGTGATGGCCGGCCGCATAGTAGGTAATGCCCATCTCGCGGGCCAGATGTGTCGTTCGCTCTGATACCTCACCGGAAACAAAGGCGTCCACGCCGGCTTCCGCAGCCTCGATGATCATGTCCTGGGCGCCGCCCGTACACCATGCAATACGCCTGATGGGTCGATCATGCCCTGAAATCATCAGCGGCTTGTGGTCAAGACGCTGCTGAAACTGCTGGGCCAGTGTTTGCTGTGAGCACTCCGTCATCTCGCCGTGATACAAAAGCCCCTGCCCCATCTCGCCGTCAAGCACGCCCTTCACCTGCCAGCCCATACGGTCGGCCAGCAGCACGTTATTGCCAAGCGTTGCGTGGGCATCCAGCGGCAGATGCCAGGCCACCAGATTGATATCGTGCGCCAGCAGCGTGGCAATACGGCGCTGCTTCATGCCCGTAATGGCCACCGGCTCGTTTTTCCAGAAGTAGCCGTGGTGAACCAGCACCATATCGGCCTGCCATGCCACCGCCTCATCGAGCAGCGCCTGACTGGCCGTCACACCGCTCATGATCCGTGTCACTCGATCACTGCCCTCGACCTGCAGACCGTTGACGGTAAAGTCCTTGAAACGCTCTGGAGCAAGCAGCGCATGCATGTCATCCAGCAATACCTTGCGTGCGGTCATATGGTTTCTCTCGGCCATCAATTCCTGAAAGTGTAACGCCTGCATCGGACATTGCTGACGCCTCGGTGATAAACTCGCTCAACTCTTACGCAACATTGTGATCGGCATTTGAGAAGGCAACGCCTTCACTCCGGATGCCGGGTCCCGATAATCTGCAAGTCTGCAGCCCAGGGCTGTCTGTTTCAAAAGGATGTTGTCATGCGCCGATTTCTGGTGCCCCTGATCTGGCCTGTCGTCTGCGGCGTACTGCTGGCGCTGGTACTGCTGGATCATATGCCGCAGATCATTGACAGCGGCGACCGCCTGGCCGGTAGCAGCCAGCAGGACCAGAGTGTTGCCGCCCCACCTGCCATGCAGGTCGCCACGCCACCCGTGCAGCGCACACCGCCGGTGACGCGGGACGCCACACCGCTGCAGCGTGGCCCGGGTACAGCCAGCTACTCCGATGCCGTTCAAAAGGCAGCGCCGGCCGTGGTCAATGTCTATTCATCGCGCCTGGTCGAGCGCGACCATCATCCACTGATGTCCGACCCCTTCTTTGAGCAGTTCTTTGGCAACAGCCGGTCCGGCCGGCGACGCATGCTCTCGAGTCTGGGCTCGGGCGTCATCGTCAGCGATGAAGGCTACATCCTGACCAACAACCACGTGATCAGCGGTGCCGATGAAGTCCAGATTGCCCTGCGTGACGGCCGCGAGACGCTGGCGACCGTCATCGGCACCGACCCGGAAACGGATCTGGCCGTTCTCAAGATCGATCTCGACAACCTGCCGGTCATCGACCTTGCCGATGCTACCAATACCCGTGTCGGCGACATTGCCCTGGCCATCGGCAACCCCTTCGGCGTCGGACAGACCGTGACCATGGGCATTATCAGCGCCACCGGCCGCAATCATCTGGGGCTCAACGCCTACGAGGATTTCATTCAAACGGATGCCGCCATCAATCCGGGCAATTCAGGCGGCGCGCTGGTCAATGCCGAAGGCGCGCTTGTTGGGATCAATACGGCCATCTTTTCACGTACCGGTGGATCACAGGGCATCGGGTTTGCCATCCCTACCAACCTGGCACACGGCATTCTCAATGATCTGGTCACCCGTGGGCGGGTGGTCAGGGGCTGGCTGGGCATCGAGGCCAGAGAGGTCAGTTCAAGCCTTGCCTCGTCGCTGGATATCAACGCCCCACGCGGGGTCGTGGTATCGGATGTGGTGGAGGGTGGCCCGGCGGCACAGGCCGGCATCCGGGTGGGCGATCTGATTTTGTCGATCGATGGCAAGCCGCTGCTGGATGCCCAGACCGCCATGGTGGATATCGCCGAGATCGAGCCTGGCAAACAGCTGCCGGTCGAGCTTTATCGCAGCGGCAAGCGGTTTGGCGTCAACGTGAGTGTGGGCGAGCGCCCCAGCCGACCGGTGTCGCCGGCACAGCCCGAAAGCTGACCGGCGGCTAATGGCTGAAAGTGTCCGGATATCAGCCCTTGTCGCTATCGATCCGGTTTTCGGCCGAACGGGCGTGCGCCGTCAGCGACTCGCCTCTTGCCAGTACGGACGCCGTTTTTCCAAGCGTTGACGCCCCCTGCGGTGAGCACTGAATCAGCGACGAGCGTTTTTGGAAGTCATAAACCCCCAGTGGCGAGGAAAAACGCGCCGTGCCAGAGGTGGGCAGCACGTGGTTGGGCCCGGCACAGTAATCACCCAGCGCCTCGGCCGTATAGCGACCCATGAAAATGGCACCGGCATGACGCACCTGCTCTGCCAGCCGCTGTGGCTCGGCCACCGAAAGCTCCAGGTGTTCCGGCGCGATGCGATTGGCAAGCGTTATGGCCTGCGCCTCGTCATCGACCTGAATCAGGGCGCCACGGCGCGACAGCGATTCGCGGATGATGTCGGCACGCTCAAGCGTGGGCAGCAACCGCTCGATGCTCTGTGCTACCGCCTCCAGATGCTGCGCGTCCCAGCTGATCAAAATCGCCTGAGCGTCTTCATCGTGCTCGGCCTGCGAGAATAGATCCATCGCCAGCCAGTCCGGATCGGTGCCGCCATCAGAGACCACCAGGATTTCCGACGGTCCGGCAATCATGTCGATGCCGACCTGTCCGAACACCGCGCGCTTGGCCGTGGCCACAAAGATATTGCCCGGCCCCACAATCTTGTCGACCCTTGGGATCGTTTCGGTCCCAAACGCCAGTGCCGCCACGGCCTGCGCCCCACCAATGGTGAAAACCCGGGCCACGCCGGCCACATGAGCCGCGGCCAGCACCAGCTCATTGAGCACGCCGTCCGGCGTGGGTACGACCATGACGATGTCTTCCACGCCGGCCACGTGGGCTGGAATGACGTTCATCAGCACCGATGACGGATAGGCGGCCTTGCCACCGGGCACATAGACGCCGGCCCTGTCCAGGGGCGTCACCTTCTGGCCCAGCATGGTGCCGTCGGCTTCCTCGTAGGACCAGGATTCGGGCTTCTGGCGTTCGTGGTAGGCGCGAATGCGATCACCCGCCACCGCCAGTGCCTGGCGCTGCGCTTCCGGCAGCCCATGCCATGCCTGTTCCAGTCGCTCGGCGCTCAATGTCAGTGCCGACATATCCTGAACGTCAAGACGATCGAACTGACGGGTGAGATCCATGACGGCGGCATCGCCGCGGCGACGAACATCGGCAATGATGGCGTCCACGCTGCGCTGGACCTCGGCGCTTGAAACGCTTTCCCAGTCCAGCAGTGCTTCCAGCCGGGTATCGAAATCCGGCTGCTGTGTAGAAAGTCGATGTATGCTCTGCTTGTCCATCACGCCTGAATGACTCCTTGCATTCCGGCCTGTGCCGGAAAGTATCATGCGACACCGATAGAGCAGCGTCCTGCGCCGGCCGGTCAGTACCCGGTCGGACTCAGGACGACATGTCGCTGTAACGGCGCGCTTCCACGGCCTGTCCCATGCGCTCGATCAACGGCCCCAGTCGCGCGTGCTCCACGGTCATGGAGGCCTTGTTGACCACCAGACGCGTGCTGATATCAGCGATCAGCTCGCGCGGTGCCATACCGTTGGCACGCAGGGTATTGCCGGTATCCACGATATCGACGATCTCATCGGCGAGATTCATCAGCGGTGCCAGCTCCATGGCGCCGTACAGCTTGATGACCTCGGCCTGAATACCCAGTCCCGAGTAGTAGCGCCGGGCGATATTGACGAACTTGGTCGCCACACGACGCCGGGCACGCCCGGGGGTAACGCCCTCGATACCCGCCGTCATCAGGCGACAGCGTGAAATATCCAGATCCAGCGGCTCATAGAGCCCCTGGGCGCCATGTTCGAGCAGAACATCCTTGCCGGCCACACCCACGTCGGCGGCGCCCATCTGCACATAGGTCGGCACATCAACAGCACGCAAAATGACCAGCTTGACGTTTTCAAGCGTGGTGTCGAACAAGAGTTTTCGGCTCTTGTCTAGCGGCTCCAGCGGCTCAATGCCGGCAGCAGCCAGCAACGGCAGCGTCTCCTTGAGAATTCGACCCTTGGAGAGCGCCAGTATCAGCGGTTTACTCATGTGATCTTCAATGGCTGCAAAAATGAATCGGCGTGGCGTGTACCCGTGCGGCCCCTAGCGCGGCACGCGACGAATACGCGCCCCCATCAGCTGAAGCTTTTCCTCGATGCACTCGTAGCCGCGGTCGATGTGATAGATACGGTCCACTACCGTCTCACCCTCAGCGACCAGTGCGGCAATGACAAGGCTTGCCGAGGCGCGAAGATCGGTCGCCATGACGGGCGCGCCGCTCAAGTGCTCGACGCCGTTGACCAGTGCCGTGTTGCCTTCCAGAGAAATGTCCGCGCCCATGCGGTTGATTTCCTGAACATGCATGAAACGATTTTCAAAAATGGTTTCAACCACACGACCGCTGCCTTCGGCCACGGCGTTGAGCGCCACGAACTGCGCCTGCATGTCGGTCGGAAAGGCCGGATAGGGTGCCGTGCGAATGTTTACGGCTTTGGGCCGGCGACCATGCATGTCCAGCGAGATCCAGCCGTCGCCGGTTTCGATCTCGGCACCGGCTTCCTCCAGCTTGAGCAGCACCGCTTCCATGGTATCGGCGCGGGCATTACGCACCCGGACCCTGCCACGAGTCGCCGCTGCGGCCACCAGAAAGGTGCCGGTTTCGATGCGATCGGGCATGACGTCGTAGTGACAGCCGTGCAGGCGCTTGACGCCCTCGATGGTAATGGTGCTGCTGCCATGGCCGCTGATGTTTGCACCCATTGCGATCAGACACTCGGCCAGATCCACGATTTCAGGCTCGCGGGCGGCGTTTTCCAGCACGGTACGCCCTTCGGCAAGCGTTGCGGCCATCAGGAGGTTTTCCGTGCCCGTCACCGTAACCGTATCCATCACGATATGGACGCCTTTCAGACCATCGGGCGCTCTGGCACGAATGTAGCCGCTTTCCACCTTGATATCGGCGCCCATGGCCTGCAGACCGCGGATGTGCAGATCCACCGGGCGAGAGCCGATGGCGCAGCCGCCGGGCAGCGAGACATCGGCGGTGCCGAAATGGGCAAGCAATGGCCCCAGTACCAGAATCGAGGCCCGCATCTTCTTGACCAGGTCATAGGGGGCATGACAGTCCCTGACCCGACCATCGAGCTGGATGCTCATCTTCTCGCCCATGATGGGCTCTACCCCCATGCGCCCGAGCAGCTCGAGCGTGGTGGTAATGTCCTGCAGATGCGGCAGGTTGCCGATGGTTACCGGCTCATCGGCCAGCAACGTGGCAGCAAGAATGGGCAGGGCCGAATTCTTGGCACCCGACGTCCAGACTTCGCCGGACAGCGGCCGGCCACCGCTGATAATCAGTTTATCCATTCATCAGGCTTCCACGGCAATCAGGCACGATCTGAATCAGGTGACGCACTGGCCCACTGAGCCGGCGTCCTGGCCTTGATGGTAATGGCATGCAGCGCGCCGCTGGCAATCTCTTCGGAAAGCGCCGAATAGATCAGCTGCTGACGCTTGACGGGGCTCATGCCTTCAAAAACGTCACCGATGGCGGTGACCTGAAAATTGCACCCTTCTCCCTGAATATGAAATTCACATCCATCGATTCGGGCCTGGAGCAGGTGCTTGACCTCTTCGGGTTGCATGATGACTCCTGTACTGGTGTGTTGGGTGCCAATGGTAAATGAAAAGCATGACCCGGCGCGAATGGACATAAAAAAAAGGCGGCGTCAGTGACGCCGCCCTTCAATCATGAATTATCAACTCAGAGGTTCACGACTCGCCGGCTGTCGCAAACGAGGTTTCATGCGCCGGAAACACATCGCTCAACTCTGCCATCTCGATCAGCTCACGCATGCTGTCCGAAAGCGTGATGCGATCCACTTCCAGCGTTTTTTTCTGTGTCATGCGCAGCCATTCAAGCAGCACCGAGATGGTGGCGCTGCTGGTACGGTTAACGCCGCACAGATTAAAGGAGACCTGTGCCCCCTGATATTTCTCGAGCCAGTTGATACCGGCCCTGGCCAGCTCTGGCGCGTTGTCAAAGCCAGGTGCGCCCTTCAGGTAAAGGGCAGCATCGCGAGCCTCGAGGGTAACGGCATCATCGCTGTAGAGCGTATCGCTCATCAGCCCTGGGCCTTCTGGTTGTCCCCATCGCCCTCTTCAAGGTCAACATCGGGCGACCAGCCGTTGATGACCGCATCAAAGTCGCGGTTATTGGAGCGCATGGCCTGGTCAAACTGGTTGCGGAAAGTCAGCCCCAGATTGATGCCGTTGACCACCACGTTGATCACTTTCCACTCGCCGCTGCGCTCACGCATCGTGTAGGAGACCGGATAGCGCTGGCCATTGGCCGCCACGACCTCCATATCAACGCTGGCCTGATCTTCGTAGCGCGTGTTCTGATTGTTATCGAGTACACGCACGTCCTGGTAGTCAAACGTCACCAGCCCCTGGGCATAGGTATCAATCAGGGTCTGCTTGAACACGCGCGCAAACCGGCTGCGCTGCTCAGGGCTTGCCGCCTGAAAGTACTTGCCCATGACGCTTGCCGAGGCATAGCGCCAGTCAACGATGGGGTCGATGTTCTGCTCAACCACACTTTTGAGCTCATCGGGATGATTGCGATAGCGGTCCTGATTGTTGTCGAGCCTTGACATCAGTTGCTCAACGCTCTGGTTGACCACCTCGTGCGGAGACTGATTGGCCGCCTGAGCAGACATCACGCCCATGCCAATCATGGCCGCTACCAGCACACCCACATAACGGGAGACTTTTTTCATCTACATCACCTCCTGGCGATACATATTGCGAGAGCGCCGAATAACGTCGCGGCGCTCGTCGTTGAGGTTACTTGGACATGTTCGAGACAAACTGTTGAATCAGCTCTTCGAGCACCAGCGCCGACTGCGTATCGCGAATGGTGCCGCCATCCTTGATCATCTCGGGCGCCCCACCGGTTGAAAGGCCGATGTATTTCTCGCCCAGAAGCCCTGCCGTCAGAATAGACGCCGTGGAGTCTTCCGACAGCTTTTCACCCACATCGCTGTCGATCTTCATCGTTATACGTCCTTCAAGCCACTGCGGGTCCAGCTCGATGTCCGTGATACGGCCCACGGTGACACCCGCCATGGTGACTCTTGAACGCTCCTTGAGACCACCGATGTTGCTGAAGTTCGCATGCACCGTAAAATTCTGCTCAGCCTGCCCGGGAGCGAGACCACTTACCTGTAGACCCAGAAAAACGAGTCCCAGAAATCCGGCCAGTACAAAGGCACCCACACCGGTTTCAAGCCACTTAGAGCGCTTCATCAGAATTCTCCAAACATCAGCGCGGTCAAAATGAAATCCAGCCCCAGCACGGCCAGCGAACCAAAGACAACGGTTCGAGTCGTGGCGCGCGAAATTCCCTCGGAGGTCGGTACGAGATCGTAACCCTGAAAGACGGCGATCCATGTCACGACGACACCAAAGACCACGCTTTTCAGCATGCCGTTCATGACATCATCCATGAAGACAACGCTGCTTTGCATGTTGCCCCAGAACGAGCCCTGATCGACGCCCAGCCAGTCCACGCCGACAAGATAGCCGCCTGCGATACCGATCACGCTGAAAAACACGGTCAGTATCGGCATGGACACAAAGCCTGCCCAGAGCCGTGGCGAGATGACCCGGCGCAACGGATCAACGCCGATCATCTCCATGCTGGAGAGCTGCTCGGTTGCCTTCATGAGTCCGATCTCGGCGGTCAACGCCGAACCGGCACGACCGGCAAACAACAGCGCCGTCACGACAGGGGCCAGCTCCCGCAGCAGCGACAGCGCCACCATCTGGCCCAGCGCCTCATCGGCGCCGAATCCGGACAGCACCAGATAGCCCTGAAGTGCGATGACCATACCGATGAAAAGCCCCGAGACAGCAACGATGGGCAGTGACATGACGCCCACGAAATACATCTGTCGCAGCCACAGTCTGACGCCTTCAGCGCGGGGCAGATGGCAAAGGGCCTGTGCCAGAAAGATGGCACTGCGCCCGAGCGATTCGAGCGCATCCAGCGTTTTTTGCCCCAGAGACGTCAACGGTGACATCACGACACCTCCGATGGCGCAAGAATATCTTCGTAGAAATTCTTAGAGGGATAATGAAAGGGCACCGGTCCATCGGGCTCGCCCCGAATAAACTGACTGACCCGGGGATCCTGCGCTTCACGCAGTGACGCCGGCGACCCGCTGGCCATCACGCGGCCGTCGGCGATCACATAGACATGATCGGCAATCGACAGCGTCTCCTTGATATCGTGAGACACCACAATGGCCGTCATGTTAAAGGCGCTATTGAGTCGGCGAATCAGCGTGACCAGCACACCCATGGAGATCGGGTCCTGACCGACAAAGGGCTCGTCATACATGATCAGGTCCGGATCCAGCGCAATGGCACGCGCCAGCGCCACACGTCGGGTCATGCCCCCCGAGAGCTCGGCGGGCATAAGATCACGGGCGCCGCGAAGGCCGACTGCCTGCAGTTTGATCAGTACCAGATCACGGATCATGTGCTCGGGCAGATCGGTATGAACGCGTAGCGGAAAGGCCACGTTCTCGAAAACACTCAGATCCGAAAACAGCGCCCCGCTTTGAAACAGCATGCCCATGCGACGTCGCATTCGAAACAGCGCCTGACGGGACAATCGATGCACGTTGTCCTGACCGACATGCACACTGCCCGAATCAGGCGTGAGCTGTCCGGCGATCAGCTTGAGCAGGGTTGTCTTGCCGGTGCCACTGGGTCCCATGATGGCCGTAATGCGCCCTTTTGGAATTTCCAGATCAACGCCCGAAAAAATGGGTCTGCCAGCTCGCGAGAAATGTAGATTCTCGACGCTGACCAGTGTTGAGTCGGACATACAACTCCTGAGTAAACACAAAAGGATATGGAGTTAGCGAACATCGTATCCGAATTATACCCGCCCCCACCAGTGCCCGTTGCCGCCAACTGCCATAAAGGCATAAAAATCACGTGTTCGATGATCGACAAGTACCCTGCCACCGGCGCAGAAATGGTTCCGTTATCGTCCACACGGTTGCGCTTGTGCCCGGGGGCATCCGGCGTCAGAATTCACTGCCATGACGACACCTGATACCAATCACGATTTTCTGGCCAGCGCACGACGCACGCTTTTGCTTGAGCAGAACGCACTGCAGGATTTGTGCGAACGCCTCGATGAGCCCTTCACTCGCGCGTGCCAGCACATTCTTCAGTGCAGCGGGCGCGTGGTGGTCATTGGCGTTGGGAAATCGGGCCATGTAGGGCGAAAAACGGCAGCCACCCTGGCCAGCACTGGCACCCCTTCGTTTTTTGTACATGCCGGTGAAGCCAGCCACGGCGACCTGGGCATGGTGGTACGCAACGACCTCGTTCTGGCAATGTCCAACTCCGGTGAGACGGCTGAACTGACGGCCCTTCTGCCCCTTTTCAAGCGTCTGGGAACCACCATGATTGCAATGACCGGCAATCCGTCATCAAGTCTTGCCAGACATGCTGACGTGCATCTTGATGCCAGCGTGGCACAGGAAGCCTGTCCGCTGAACCTGGCGCCGACCTCCTCCACCACGGCGGCTCTGGCGCTGGGCGATGCGCTGGCGATCGCCCTGCTTGAAGCGCGACGCTTCAGTCCGGAAGATTTTGCCCTGTCTCATCCGGGCGGCACGCTAGGCAAACGCCTGCTGCTACGAGTGGAAGACCTGATGCATACCGGTGACGAACTGCCGGTCATCCGACAGGAGGCACTGCTCAGCGAAGCGCTGGTAGAAATGACCCGCAAGGGCCACGGCTTTACCTGCATCACCGATGATGCCGGTCGTCTCGTGGGCATCTATACCGATGGTGACCTGCGCCGGACGATCGATCGCCACGGCGATGTTCGACAGTTGATCATCAAAGATGTCATGACGCCGGGCGGGCGCACCATCGAGGCACAAACGCTCGCGGCAGAAGCCGTCAGGGTCATGGAGGATCATCGTATTACGGCGCTGGTGGTAGTCAACGATCAGCATCATCCCACTGGGCTTCTCAAGATGCACGACCTGCTCAGAAGCGGCATTGTCTAGCATCATTTTGATCCATTCGAACGCAAAAGCGCCTGTTGCCGACCACAAACGGTCGATCAGCCTGCTCAATATTTGAAGGCATACATCATGACACACCTGGATGAGACGACCGCTTCACTGACGGCGCGCGCCCGCCCCATTCGTCTGCTGGCGCTGGACGTTGACGGCGTGCTGACCGATGGTCGCCTCCGCTACGCCTCGCAGGCAGAGCATGATGGCGACAAGGTATTTCATGTCCGTGACGGCCTTGGTCTGAAACTGATCATGCAGGCCGATATAGAGGTTGCCCTGATTACCGGACGAATCTCCCCGGCCGTCGATCGACGGGCGCAGGAGCTGGGCATTCGCCATGTCATTCAAGGGCGTGACGACAAGCGCGTAGTGCTGGAAGCCCTGATGGCAGCGCATGGCCTGGAACCCCGAGACGTCTGCTACTGCGGGGACGATCTGCCGGATCTGGGCGCTATCATGCATGCGGGCCTGGGAGTGACGGTGGCCGATGCGCCGGACTATATTCGTCAGCGCGCCGATATGGTGACCCGGGCCCCCGGCGGACACGGTGCCGTCCGTGAACTCTGTGAATGGTTATTGAACGCGCGTGGCGTCTGGCAGGATATCATTGGTGCGCACGAGCGGCCCTGAGGCTGCATCGCTTACCCGACAGGAAGTGCATATGGCGTTTCGAGACAGACTCCCAACCGGGCGAGCCCGGGCACGCCTTGGCATTCTGGTGCTGATACTGGCACTGGGCGGGGTACTGACGCTGATCGACCAGCGAAACACCCTGATGACGCCGGGGCCGGCGCCGGACAGCGACGCCGGCGTGCCGGATTACTATCTTGAAGGCGTGTCCTATACCCGCTTCGATGACCAGGGTCACATGTCGCAGACCATGGAGAGTCCGCGGATATCCCACACGCCCGAAGATGACGTGACCCGTGCCACCACGCCGCATTTCACGTTGCTCGGCAGTGATGGCAATCGCTGGACAGCCGATGGCGAGCGCGCCACGCTCGGCCCGGATGCCAATACGTTCGAACTGTCCGGCAACGCTGTACTGCGCCAACCCGCGGACGGGTGGCAACTTGAAACGGATGTGCTGCATTATGACGTACCATCGCAACATGCATGGAGCGATAGCGACGCCATTTTTACCCAGAACGAGCAGCGTACCCGTGGCGACCGCTTTGACGGCTGGGTCAATGAGGATCGCATGACGCTTGAAGGCAATGTGCAGGGCTTTCACCCACCCATTCGCCAGTAATCGCCGCCCTTTACAAACATGAATGATGACAAGGATTCCCCATGACGCGCCCTGTGCTGCTGTGTACCTCTGCCCTGCTGCTGGCACTGTTCGGTCAGCAGGCCATGGCCCTGGAAAGCGATCGCCAGAAGCCCATCGATATCGGTGCCGATGAGCTTAATATCGACAACCGTGCCGGAACCGCCGTCTACACCGGCACCGTCGAAGTCGATCAGGGCACCATGAAGCTGCGCTCCAGCCGGGTTGAGCTGCAGCGGGCTCAAAGCGGCGGGCTCTCCAGTCTGACGGCCAGGGGCGGCAGCGGTGGACGCGCCTACATCGAGCAGCAGCCGGCGCCCAACGACCCGCTGGCCAAGGGCTGGGGCAATACCATCATCTATCACGCCGGTGAGCGACGCGTCGAGCTGATCGGCAACGCTGAACTGCATCAAAGCGGCGACACCTTCAACGGCGGCTACGTGGAGTATTTCCTCGACTCCCGCCAGGTCAATGCCCGCGGCAATCAGAGCGCTCAGGGCAACAGCAGCGCCGACGGCAGTTCAGGCGGTCGCGTTCGCATGCAGCTTACCCCCGAAGACCAACAGGGGAGCAGCAATTGATGAAAACCCTTCACGCAGCCCATCTGGCCAAAAGCTTCAAGGGGCGCCGTGTCGTTCAGGACATCAGCCTGTCGATCCAACAGGGAGAGATCGTCGGGCTGCTCGGCCCCAACGGGGCAGGCAAAACCACCTCGTTTTACATGATCGTGGGACTGATTCAGGCCGATGCCGGCCGTGTCGCCATTGATAATCTCGATTTGAGCCGTAGCCCGATGCACAAGCGCGCCCACGCCGGCATCAGCTATCTGCCCCAGGAAGCCTCCATCTTTCGCAAGCTCTCGGTGGCCGACAACATCATGGCCATCCTTGAAACGCGCAAGGACCTTGATCGCCATCAGCGTCGCGAACGTCTTGATCAGTTGCTTGAAGAGTTCAGCATTACCCATATTCGCGACAACATGGGCATGAGCCTGTCCGGTGGTGAGCGTCGTCGTGTCGAGATCGCACGAGCCCTTGCCATCGAACCGGCCTTTATCCTCCTCGATGAGCCCTTTGCCGGCGTGGACCCCATCTCGGTCGGCGAGATCAAGGGCATCATCCGCCAGCTTCGCACGCGTGGCATCGGCGTTTTGATCACCGACCACAACGTGCGTGAAACACTCGATATCTGTGACAACGCCTATATCGTCGGCAGCGGCCTGATCATCGCTGAAGGTGACGCCAACGCCGTCCTGAATAACCAGCACGTGCGCGATGTCTACCTGGGCCACGAGTTTCGCCTTTGACCCCACAGGGTTATCGACCAATGGCACGGTATTTGCAGTTCACGACGCCTTCAGCACTTGCAAGGTCGCCGCGGACTGGATAGCGTGGCATCAAACGTTGGCGACCGGGCGTTACCCCCATGATGAAACCCGCCTTACAGCTTCGTACCGGCACTCAGCTCACCATGACGCCACAGCTGCAGCAGGCCATTCACCTGCTGCAGCTCTCCACGCTGGATCTGCAGCAGGAACTGCAGATGGCGCTGGAAAGCAATCCGCTGCTGGATATCGAAGAAGAGCAGACCATCGAACAGCCGGAAACGCCGCTGTCTCAGGATGAATGGTCCGACACCATCCCGGAGGAGCTGCCGCTGGATGTCCGCTGGGAGGATGTGTACACCAACGGCAACAGCACCCTCGGCACGGCAGATGACAGCTGGAATATCGAGCACAACGCTCAGGCCACTGACCTGGCGTCACACGTGCGCGATCAGATCATGCTGATGGACATGGACCCGCGCGAACAGCTGATGACCGACACGCTGCTGGATGCCCTTGAACCCAGCGGTTATCTCGGCATGAGTCTGGAAGATCTTGCCAAAGGGCTTCGTCAACAGGGCCTGAATGATCTCAGGCAGGCCGAGATGGAGCGCATGCTGGCGCGACTTCAACAGTGTGAGCCCACCGGCGTCTTTGCGCGCGATCTACGCGAATGCCTGCTGTTGCAACTCGATCAGTTACCGAACGATACCCCCTGGTTTGCCCAGACCCGACGCATGATTCGCCAGTTCCTGGAGCCACTGGGACAAAATGATCGCCGCCTTTTAAAGCGCCGCCTGAGCCTTGACGATGAGGCACTCGATAAGGTGATCCACACCATTCGCTCGCTCAATCCGCGCCCGGGGCAGGCGTTCGAAGCAGTTGATCAGCACCTTGTCATTCCAGATCTGATCCTGCGATACCAGGCGCGCCACGGCTGGCAGGTCGAGCTCAATGAAGAGGCCCTACCAAGGCTTCGCATCCAGCCCGATTATGCCGCGCTGGTGCGCCGCGCCGATAAAAGCGATGACAACACCTTTCTCAGGCAGCACCTTCAGGAAGCACGCTGGCTGCTCAAGAGCCTCTCAAGTCGCAACGACACCCTGCTGCGGGTGGGCCGTGAAATCATGACGCGCCAGTCAGGCTTTATCGAGCACGGGGACGAGGCGCTCAAGCCCATGATCCTGGCCGATATTGCCCAGGCCGTGGACATGCATGAATCCACCATTTCCCGGGTGACCACGCGCAAGTACATCCACACGCCCCGCGGGGTCATGGAGCTCAAGTACTTCTTCTCGAGCCACGTCGGTCAGGAAGGTGACGCCCATGCCAGTACGGCCATTCGCGCCCGGATACGCAAGTTCATCGGCGATGAAGCGCCGCGACGTCCGCTCTCCGATGCCCGTCTGGTACAGCTTCTGGCCGACAACGGCATCATGGTCGCCAGGCGCACCGTGGCCAAGTATCGCGAGGCCATGGGCATCCCCTCCTCCAGTGAGCGCAAGCGTCTGGCCTGAAGTGCGTCATGACATAATGCAGCTCGAAACAGGCCCTGAAAGGTTTCCCGAAACATAACGACATGATTCAGGGTTTGCGCCGACGGGAAAAGCGTTACAATCTGAGAGTAGCCGGAGAGGCTTGCAGGTCCGGCAGTCCACACGGGCTGCCGGTTATCCGTTTCGATTCAGGGAGCATGCCATGCAGGTAAATATTACCGGGCACCACGTCGAACTGACCGATGCACTGCGCGAGCACGTCAACCAGAAGCTTGCCAAGCTGGAACGCCACTATGACAACATCACCAATGTTCAGGTGACGCTGTCTGTCGAGAAGGAACGCCAGCAGGCCGCGGCCACGCTTCACGCCGCCGGTGCCGAGCTTCATGCTCAGGCCGAGCAGGAAGACCTCTATGTTGCCATCGACGCCTTGACCGAGAAGCTTGATCGACAGCTGCTCAAGCACAAGGAGAAAACACAGGCCCGCTCCCAGGGCAACGGCAAATACCTGTAACCCATGACACTTGACCAGATACTCCCCTCCGACCGAATCCTGTTTGATGTGGAAGGAGGCAGCAAGAAGCGCGTGCTGGAGTTTTTCAGCGGGTTCATCTCACAAAACATTCCCAGTCTCGACAGTCAGGAAGTCTTTTCCCGTCTGATCAGCAGGGAGCGTCTGGGGAGTACCGGTGTGGGGAATGGCGTGGCCATTCCCCATGCACGCAACTCACACTGCCGCCAGCCACTGGCCGGATTCATGCGTCTTCAACAGGCCGTGGATTTCGATGCCATCGATGGTGAACCCGTCGATCTGCTGTTTGTCCTGCTGGTTCCTGAAGCCGCCGAAGATACGCATCTCTCCCTGCTGGCACAGATCGCTGAAGTCATGAACGCCGCCGAAACCCGGCAGGCCCTGCGCAATGCCCAGGATGAGCATGAACTCCATGACATCCTGATGCAGGCCATCAGCCAACTTTCCACGCGAGTATAAGCAGCATGGCCATGGAACTTGTTATCGTCAGTGGACGCTCCGGTTCCGGTAAATCCATTGCGCTGCAGGCACTGGAAGATCAGGGCTTTTATGCCATCGACAATCTTCCGGCAATGCTTTTGTCTGCCCTGATCGACGAACTCGAGGCCGGCAGCCCACACCGCAACCGCGTTGCGGTCAGCATTGATGCCCGCAATCTGCCCAGCGAGCTGGAGCGTTTTCCGGAGCATCTGGAAGCGCTCTCCACACGCGGCATTCACTGCCGGGTGGTCTATCTGACAGCGGACTCCAGGGTCCTGCTGGAGCGCTACGCGGCCACGCGACGGCGGCACCCGCTGACGCGAGAAACCCAGATGACGCTGGCCGAGGCGATCGAGGCGGAGCATCAGTTCCTCTCGCCCCTTCGCTATACGGCCGATCTGATCATCGATACCTCCGGTCAGTCGGTGCACGATCTGAGACGCCGTGTGTCCGAACAGGTCGCACGGCACGACATCAACGACCTGACGCTGACCTTTGAATCCTTTGGCTTCAAGCGCGGCGTGCCGCTGGATGCCGACATGGTATTTGATGTGCGCTGTCTGCCCAATCCCTACTGGGACCCGCGCTATCGCACCCAGACCGGCCAGGACGATGACGTGATCGCCTTTCTTGAAGCTCACGATGAGGTCAGGGCGATGTTCGGTGACATCTGTCAGTGGCTCGAGCGCTGGCTGCCCTCCTACCTGGCCAGCCATCGCAGCTATCTGACCGTCGCCATCGGCTGTACCGGTGGCCAGCATCGCTCGGTCTATCTGGCCGAACAGCTCGGCGAGCATTTTGCCGGTCAGTTCCCGGCCGTGCGCATTCGCCATCGTGAACTGACCATCCAGCGCGCTGTCAGCGAGGCGGGTGATGCTTCAGCGTGAACTGACCCTGACCAATCGTCGCGGGCTGCACGCACGAGCTGCGACGCGTCTTGTGCAGTGCTGTCAGCCCTTTGCCTCACGGGTCACCATATACCATGGTGACAGAAGTGCCGACGCGGCCAATATCATGTCCCTGCTGATGCTGGCCGCCCCCTGCACCAGCGTGGTTCAGGTCCATGTTGAAGGCGAGGATGCCGAAGAGGCGATGGCCGCCATCGTGGCGCTGTTTGAGGCGCGCTTTGACGAAGATCAGTAGTCCCTGCGGGCATTCACGAACATTGTTCGACGCTCTGCTAGAATACGGCTCTCACATGGGCTGACACAGGGATGTCACGGCAATGAGCAACAATCAAAAAAGACGTCAGCCTCGTCTGGAACGCCTCGAAAATGCCCTGGCACAGCGGGAAATGGAGCAGGTGCGACGACTGCTCCGCCGTGGCCTGCCACCGGCCGACATTGCCCAGCTGCTGGAGTCCACGCCGCCGCGTGAGCGTGATATTCTCTGGGAGCAGGTCGACAGTCACGCCAAGGGCGAGATCCTTCAGTACCTCAATGACGACATCCAGACCGAGTTTCTGACCCGGATGGATGCCTCGCAGCTGCTGATCGCCACCCAGCAGCTCGACAATGACGATGCGGCCGACCTGCTGCAGCGTCTGCCTCATACCACGCTTGAAGACATCCTTTCGATGATGACGCCTCTCCGGCGGGCGCGCATCGAAGCGGTCCTCTCCTATCCCGAGGACACGGCCGGCGGTCTGATGGATACCAACACCGTCACGATTCGCCCGGAGGTCACCCTGGATGTGGTGCTGCGCTATCTGCGCCGCCACACGCGTCTGCCCGAATCCACGGACAACCTGCTGGTCGTGACGCGCCACAACGAACTGATCGGTGCCCTGCCCATCAACCGCATTCTGGTCAGCGACCCCGGGATCAGCGTGCGGGAAATCATGGATACCGACGTCGTCACGCTGACTGCGCTGATGCATGAAGATGAGGTGGCCAGCATCTTCGAGCGCAGGGATTTAATCTCGGCGCCGGTGATCAGCGCCGACAACCGACTACTGGGGCGTATCACCATCGATGATGTGGTCGATGTCATCCGCGAAAACTCGGCGCGCACCATGATGAGCATGGCGGGTCTCGAAGATGAGGAGGACACCTTCGCCCCGGTACTGCGCACCAGCCGCCGCCGCGCCGTCTGGCTGGGCATCAACCTGGTGGCAGCCACGATCGTCTCGATTGCCATCGGCTTTTTCGAGGACACCATTCAACAGATTGCCGCGCTGGCCGTTTTAATGCCGATCGTCTCCAGCATGGGCGGGATAGCCGGGTCGCAGACCCTGACCGTACTGATTCGCGGCATTGCGCTGGGGCACGTGTCGGGCGCCAACGTGCGCTGGCTGGTCGTGCGCGAGCTATTGTCCGGCTCGATTAACGGCGTGCTCTGGGCCGCGGTGGTCGCCGTCATGGCCGTGGCACGCTTTCATGACATGAAACTGGGCGCCATCATTGCCATGGCCATGGTGATCAATCTGCTGGTCGCTGCGCTGGCCGGCACCCTGATCCCGGTCATTCTGAAACGGCTGTCGATCGACCCGGCGCTGTCAGGCGGGGTGCTTTTGACCACCATTACCGATGTGGTGGGCTTTGTGGCCTTTCTGGGGCTGGCCACCGCCCTGTATTGAGACGCCCTCAGTGCATCAGGATACCCTGAAGGCCAGTCCACCTTATCCGGCGACCATCATGTCATCGATCAGCCAGCTGCCGGTATGCACGCTGCTGCGCCGGTCGATGTCATCACCCAGCCCGGCAAGATTGCGGAACATGTCTCGCAGGTTACCGGCAATGGTGAACTCCTCCACCGGTGCCACGATCTGTCCCTTCTCGAT
Source organism: Kushneria indalinina DSM 14324 (assembly GCF_003385845.1). GTDB lineage: Bacteria > Pseudomonadota > Gammaproteobacteria > Pseudomonadales > Halomonadaceae > Kushneria > Kushneria indalinina. The sequence goes on from NZ_QRDJ01000006.1 coordinate 1,303,216, forward strand.
GAGAAAGCCGGCCGCCCCGCGGGAGTAGTCTCCCGTGACCATATTGACGCCCTGCCCCATCAGCTCGGTGACCATCACGCCGCGCTCGACGCTGCCTAAAAGCTCCCTTTCGGGCATCAGCGGCGCCTGCAGGCGCACGTTGCGTGCCCCGCCGGCGTTGCCGGTAGTCACAAGCCCGAGCCGCCGGGCGCTGTAGCTCGAGAGCATCCACCCTGCCAGCCGTCCATCCCTGACAAAGTCATTGTCACGCGTGTAGACACCGTCATCGTCATAGGCGCTGCTGACCATCGCGCCATACTCGCGCGGTCGCTCCCCGAGGCTCAGCCACTCGGGAAATATGGGCTCTCCCATGGCGTCACACAGAAAGGAGGATTCACGGAAGATGGCACCACCGGCAATGGCGTTGAGAAAATGTCCAATCAGCGACCGCGCCATGTTGGGAGTGAAGATCACCGGCATCCTGCCGGTCTCCATCTGCCTGGCGCCCAGGCGTGCCATGGCCTGCTCGGCGGCCACACGCCCGACCGCCTCGGGCTCGCGCAGGCGAGACGCATCACAATTCACGGTGTAGTCGTGATCACGCTGCATCCCTGAGCCGTCGCGAGCGATCATCATGCACGACAGCGCATGATGACTGGCGCGCGTGACGCCCATGAATCCGTGGCTGTTGCCATAGACGCTGACACCTTCACTGGTGGTCAGTGAGGCGCCATCGCTGCTGTCGATGCCTTCAACCGCCAGACCACCCTGCTCGCAGCGCCTGGCAAGCTCGATCCCTTCATCAGGCTCAAGCGCCCAGGGATGGTGAACCCCCATGTCCGGCAGTTCACGCGCCAGCAGTGACGGGTCGGCCAATCCCGAGGCCGGATCCTCGGCCGTATAGCGGGCAATATCGAGTGCCCGGCTGACGGCATCCACCAGCGAGCCCTGTGAGGCATCACTGCTGGAGACGCTGGCGCGACGCTTGCCCAGATACAGCGTGACGCCAATGCCCTGATCACGCGCCATTTCCAGCGTCTCGACGCTGCCCCCGCGCACGTTGATCTCCATGCCCTGCTGGACGCTGGCGCCGATTTCACAGGCATCCGCGCCGGCACTTCGGGCGTGTTCCAGTGCCTGCGCCACGGCCGTTTCCAGTGCCGCCTGCTGACCATCAATATCCAGTGTGCTCGCCATGGCGCTCTCCTGTCTGTCCTGGAAGGGGAACGAGCCTGATATACTCGCCTCCCCTATTCATTGGTTCTTCGCTCGCCGGAGCTTTTGCATGTCGCCACGAAAAAAATCACGCGCCCCCTCCGTGGAGGAGACGCCTTCTGACACCGACAGCCCGCATGATGCGTTCCATCATGACAACGGCCGTCCCAACAAGACCCGCCTGAAACAGGAAGCGCAGGATCTCAAGGAACTGGGCGAGCAGATCATTGCCCTGTCCGACAAAGAGCGTGCGCGCCTGCCGCTGTCCGATGATCTGCTGGCCGCCATCGACGAAACCCGGCGTATCACTTCCCGCGAAGCCCGGCGCCGCCACATGCAGTATGTCGGCAAGATCATGCGCGCCGAATACCTCGACGAGATTCGCGCCGAATTCGATACCATGGCGCGTGAAAAGCGCCAGCGTGAGCTCGGCTTTCATCACCTGGAGCAGTGGCGCGACCGCCTGATCGAGGGCGACAGCGACACCGTGACGGCCTTTGTCAACGAATACCCGGACGTGGATCGTCAAACGCTGGGCCAGCTGGTTCGCAACGCCCGGGCCGAACGCGCCGCCGACAAGCCACCGGCCAGTGCCCGCAAGCTTTTTCGACTGATTCGCGACACCGCCGGACTGTAACTCCTGATCGGCCGGCCGTCTTAACCAGCCGTGCCGCCGATCGTCATGGCATCGAGTTTCAGGGTGGGCTGTCCAACGCCAACAGGGACGGACTGCCCTTCCTTGCCACAGATGCCCACCCCGGTGTCGAGCGCCAGATCGTTGCCGATCATCGAGATCCGCCCCATGGATTCCGGGCCGTTGCCGATCAGGGTAGCGCCGCGCACCGGCGTGGTGATTTTGCCGTTTTCGATCAGATAGGCCTCGCTTGCCGAGAAGACAAACCGGCCCGAGGTGATATCCACCTGCCCACCCCCAAAGCTTGCCGCGTAAATGCCGTGATCCACCGAAGCAATGATCTCGTCGGGATCATGTGCGCCCGCCAGCATATAGGTGTTGGTCATGCGCGGCATGGGCAGGTGGGCATAGGACTCGCGCCGGCCGTTGCCGGTCGGCGCCATGCCCATCAAGCGCGCATTGAGCCGGTCCTGCATGTAACCGGTCAGGATGCCATCCTCGATCAGCGGCGTGTACTGCCCGGGCGTGCCCTCATCATCCACGCTCAGCGAGCCGCGACCGCCTTCACAGGTGGCGTCATCCACCACGGTCACCCCGCGCGCAGCCACCTGCTCGCCGATTCGACCGCTGAACGCCGAGCTGCCGCGACGATTGAAGTCCCCTTCAAGCCCATGACCCACCGCCTCGTGCAGCAGCACGCCCGGCCAGCCGTTGCCCAGCACCACCGGCAGCTGCCCGGCCGGCGCATCGATCGCCTCCAGGTTGACCAGCGCCTGACGAACGGCCTCTCGAGCATACTGCTCGGCCACGTCATCGCGCACGAACTGCGTCAGCGAGAAACGACCGCCGCCGCCGGCACTGCCGCGCTCACGACGCCTGTCACGCGCAGCGATGACCGAGACGTTAAAGCGCACCAGCGGACGCAGATCCAGCGCCTGGGTGCCATCACTGTTTTGCACCATGATGGCCTCAAAGGAGGCGCTCAACGAGACGCTGACCCGCGTCACGGCCGGGTCGGCCGCCCGTGCGATCCGATCGGCATGCTTGAGCATGGCCACCTTGTCGTCGGCCCCCAGTGACTCCAGCGGATTGTCGCTGCCATAGCGCGCATCAACCGGGACTGGCGCACCGACCGCCACCGGCGGCGTACGCTGTCCGGCACGGACGATCAGTGACGCGGTACGCGCCGTGCTGCCAATGGCCTCACGGCTTAACTGGTTGGAATAGGCAAAACCGGTCTGCTCAAGGTGCTGCGCGCGAATGCCCAGACCGCTGTCGATGCTGTAACCGGCCTCCTTGACCTCACCGTCCTCCAGCGACCATGACTCGCGCCAGCTGCGCTGCAAAAAGATATCGGCAAAATCGATGCCCGGTCCCATGGCCGCTTCAAGCCCCTGATAAAGCGCGGCATCGTCGAGACCGTGCGCGTCGAGCAACAGGGCACGGGCATGATCCGACCGGGTACCCGAAAAGGATGGCGTTGTCATCAGCGCGTATGCTCCAGCTTGACCTGTGGCGTCTCCCAGGGACCCGCCACGTGATAATGAACCTGCGACACCCGGTCGAACCAGGGCTCGAACAGTCTGTGTAAAAGATAAAGCACACCGCCCACCTGAGGCGCGCCCACCAGCACCGCGGCCAGGGGCAGGTTCTGGGAGACCGGCACGGTCAGGCCCAGATGGGCATCCAGCGTGCGGGCCGGTATATCCACCTGCCCCCTCGCCGAGAAGCGGGTGGCGGAGCCGTCAAAGACCACCGGCTCTACCGTGCGTACCACGCCCTCATGCAGCGTCGTGCGGGCCTTGACCGACTTGAAGGCGATCCCCGAGCGGGTCACGTCCGAGAAATTGAGCTGGAGGCGTTGTATCAGGTTATCCAGATTCAACAGCGAGATCAGATTGGCCCAGCGCGATTGAAAGAAGGTCAATCGTCCGCTGCCGAGGTCTGCATTAACGCTGCCATTGACCTCTTCAATATCAAACTGCCACGGCGCCCCCGGCCAGGCCAGTTTCGTATCGAGTCTGCCCTGATCGGTCTGCAGCACGTTGTCGACGCCAAGGGAGGCCATGGTCCTGCCCAGATCTCCAGCGCTGGCCTCAAGCCGCAGACGACTGAGGCTTGGCAGGCTACCGGCCTGTTCCCACACCAGCTGCCCGTTGGCCTCCAGATCCCGCATGCGAATCTGCAGGGGCGATATGTCGATACGCTCGTCATTCGAATGCCAGTGGCCCGAGACACTCCCGAGCATGTTGCCATCGAGTCGCACCTGGTCGATCGTGAACTCGCCGTCCCCCAGGCTTGCCAGCCCTTCCGGGTAGGCGGTCAGCGACTTGTCAGCGGGGATGCCCGAACCGCCACCGGCCGTCTCACTGGTGCGCCTGGCCTCGGTCATCAGCGGGGTCAGATCCAGCCAGTCAATATGCACGGCCACCGGCAACTCCGGATTGTCACGCCAGTCTGCCGTACCGCTCAAAAAGGAGCTGTCGACCATGGCATGCCAGTCGTTGCCCCGCACCTCCCCCAGCCCCCGGGCACTGCCAAGGCAGGTGACCCCGAACAGGACACAGTCGGTATCGACCGCAATACGCTCGATGGGCGAAATCTTCTGCGAGGGCGCATCCGGGCGACGGCGACGGCTGTTGTCATCGGCCGTATCGGAGAGCTGCGAAATGGCCAGCTGCCAGGCCACCAGATCCAGCCGATCCGCCTGCCAGTTGACCTGCCAGTGCTCCTGATCGGGCCACTCGACCTCCTCGGACGGCATCTCTTCCAGCCAGACCTGCCCCTGGTGACTGTTGTGGCGCCAGCGGGCACGTATCAGGTCGCCGGCTCGCAGTTCACCGGCGCCGCTGCCAACGTCCACATCCAGCGTCAGCGGCAATGGTGTATCGGGTGATTTCTGAAACGGCTGCGGCAGCTGCAGCGACAACCCTTCCAGCGGGGTCTGCACGTGAATCTGCGCGCCCCCTTCACCCAGCATGATCTGCGCCGTATAGTCGATCGGGCCGTGGACGATGGGAATAACGTTCTCAAGACCCAGCCAGCCCGCCACGCCTTCCGCATAGCCCTGTCCGGAGATATCGATACCGCCATCCATCAGATGCAGTTGCGCCTTGACCGGTCCCTCGAAGACGCGCGCATCCAGCGCGCCGGTAATGCTGCTCTGCTGACGACGATAGCCGTAATGGACATCGCCCTCGATATCGGTCACGGTCAGGTCCGACTCCTTTGAGTACAGCGTACCGTTGTCCAGCCGACCGTCACCGCTGATCCTGACCGCCTCCGGATCCGTGGTCGGCAGCGAGACATTGACCGAGCCGATCAGGCTGCCACTCGTGCGCCAGCTGTTGAGCGTCTCGCTGAGCGAGGCATCTTCCAGCGGCGCCTGTTGCAACAGCTCAAGCAGATTGCCGGCATCACCGGTTACCAGTGCCGACAGCGTAAACTGTTGATCCCGAAGCGCCGCCTTCGCCCCGCGTGAGACCATGCCCATCAGATTGGCGTGGGTAATATCGGCATCGAAATTGTTGCCTGCCATGGTGAACCGACCATCCAGCCCGGTCACCGGCGGCCAGCCCTCCTGCCAGGTCATGCTGACGTTACGGCCCTCTACCGAAAGTCTGACCTTGTCCTCATCGGGCACCTCGGGCCGATCATCATTGAATATCAGCCGCAGCGCCACCTCGCCATTCGGGATATCAGCGCGATGAATGCGCTTGTCCAGCCAGACACGTACTTCGGGGTCATCAATGGCATTGACGGGCAGCCATTCCCGCGGCCTGTCGGTTGAAACGCCGTCAAAGGCGACATTCATGTCAAAACGCTCCGGCTGGCCCGGCGGCGCCGTCAGGGCAAAATCCCCCTGAGCATGAGCGCCACGACGCTCCAGTTTGATGTCGCTGCCGCCAAAGTGAATCTCGCCATCATCGCCGACATTAAAGGCAAGCGTGCCGCTGACGTTGTCCAGCTGCCAGGGGTCAAGAAAGACGCGGGGAAGATTCAGTACCGTGTGACGGCCACCAAAGCGCAGCCTGGCATCGAGATCCTCGGCCATCAGCCAGCCATCGACCGGACCGAATCCGGGGATCTGCTGTACCGGCTGTCCCGAGACCTCCCGCAGTGCCGCGCGTGTTTCAACCGGACCATTCGGGCGGCGCTGAATGGAAACCCCCTCAATGCGGCCCTTGAGCGCCATTCCGGCCAGCATCTGCCGGCTTTCACCGTCAGGCAGGGGCATAAGATCCGAGATGGCCGTGATGTCATCAAGCGCGAAGCCTGCGGTGGTCACGCTGAAATCGGAGAAATCCTCCGCCGCATCCAGCCTAGCAGCCTCGGGCAGCAGGGAGAGCGCCCGGCCATCACGCGAAAGCCCGAGGCGTTCGACGCTGCCGTGCCAGCGCCCGTCCGGGGCACGTTCAATACCGGCCTCAAGGGTCATGTCATTGAGGGTGAATGCCGCGTCACGATGGAGCCCGGAGAGCTCCGGCACGTCCAGTGACAGCCGGCCGGTCGTCATGTCGCCCTCGTGCCAGCCGGCCCATAATGAGGCCTGACCCCGAGCGCCCGAGACGGCGTAACCGGGCCAGAGCGGGCTCCAGAGACTGGCCAGACGCCGAGCCTGCTCGGCATCGGCCTCAAGCTGCAGCTGTCCATCCAGTGAGGCAACGTCATTAAAGCGCCCCGCAAGACTAAAGCCTGCCTCATCGGCGTTGTCCCAGCGCGCCGAAGCCGCAACCGTCCGCGTGGCGTTCCTGCCCCCGGTGATGGCCGCCTGGTCAATCAAAAGTGATGACGTCGTGACCGGCACCTCGTCGTCAGCGATCTCCCCCGGGACACTCTCCGACAGACGGGCGTGGAATTTGATGCGTGTGTTCTGCAGATCAAGGGACTGGCGCATCAGCGTCTCGACCCAGGTCGTCAGCTGCTCCGGCGTGACGTCCATGGCCTCATCGTCATCGTCCTGTGACGACGGCCCCCATCCCCACTGCCCCGGCGCGGTTTCATACAGGTCGAGGGTGGCATCGCGGGCATCAAGGGAGGAAAACGTCAGTGCCTGACCGGCCAACAGCCCGGCAACATCAAGATGCGCCTCAAGCGCGCCCAGCGACATCAGTGAGCGCGTGCCTTCATCGCCATCAAGGTTCAGATTATTCAGGGTCAGAACCAGATCGCGACCCTGCAGTTCAAGACGCATGTCCTGCCAGCGCACGTGATACTGCGACGGCAGATCCAGCAGTTCGAGTACCTGCTGTTGCAGGGCGGGCTGATTGAGCACGCCGAAGCGCAGCGAGGTGGTCACCACCGCCAGCAGCAGCAGAACAATCGCCACCAGGGTCAGCAGCCAGCGCATCAGGATTCGCAGCGAAGACATGATCACATCAGTACGATGTCGTACTGCTCCTGACAATAGTGCTGTTCTACCTGAAAGCGGATGGTCTTGCCGATAAAGCTCTCCAGATCAGCCACCGCCGTCGACTCCTCTTCATGCAGTCTGTCTACCACGCTCTGAGCGGCCATGACCAGATAGGTCTCCGGCGAATAGGCCCGCTCCTCGCGCATGATTTCGCGAAAGATCTCATAGCACACGGTCTCCGGCGTCTTGAGGGTGCCGCGCCCCTTGCAGACGGGGCACGGCTGGCAAAGCACATGCTCCAGACTCTCCCGGGTCCGCTTGCGCGTCATCTGCACCAGCCCCAGCTCGGTCACCCCCGATAGTCGGGTGCGGGCGTAATCGCGCTCAAGGGCCTTTTCAAGGACCCGCAGCACCTGGCGCTGATGGTCGCTGTCGAGCATATCGATGAAATCGATGATGATGATGCCGCCCAGATTACGCAGGCGAAGCTGTCGGGCAATCGACGTGGCCGCCTCGAGATTGGTCTTGAAAATGGTCTCTTCGAGGTTGCGATGGCCCACAAAGGCGCCGGTATTGACGTCGATGGTGGTCATGGCCTCGGTCTGATCAATGATGAGATAGCCGCCGGATTTCAAATCGGCGCGGCGCTCCAGCGCTCGCTGCAGCTCATCCTCGACCGAGAAGAGATCGAAAATGGGCCGCTCCCCCGGGTAGTACTCGATCCGCGATTCCAGTGCCGGCATCAGCTCCCGGGCGAATTCGCGCAGACGGTCATGGTTTTCTCTCGAGTCGATCCGGATACGCTCGATACCCTCGCGCATGACATCGCGAAGCGTACGGGTCGGCAGCGCCAGATCCTCATAGAGCACGGCCGGGGCGCGCGTCCCGCGGCGGGCAGCATCGATCTTGCGCCACAGTCGCAGCAGAAACTGCATGTCGGCCGCCAGCGACGCCTCATCCACCCCTTCGGCTGCGGTGCGAATGATAAAGCCGCCGACCAGCCCGTCACGGGCGCTGGCCTGGGCGTTGACCATGTCACGCAGACGCTCGCGCTCGGCGTCATCCTCGATGCGCTGCGAGACGCCGGTATGGGCCGCCCCCGGCATATAGACCAGGTAGCGCGAGGGGATGGAAAGCTGAGTGGTCAGACGGGCACCCTTGGTGCCCATGGGGTCCTTGATGACCTGCACCACCAGCGCCTGCCCCTCATGAACCAGTGTTCGAATCGGTGCGGCCTCCTGCCCGGGATGGCCGGCCGGCATCAGCTCGTGGGCATGGATGAAGGCGGTGCGGGCCTGGCCGATATCGACAAAGGCCGCCTGCATGCCGGGCAGCACGCGCACGACCTTTCCCATGTAGATATTGCTGACAATGCCTCGGCACTGGTCCCGCTCGATCCAGGCCTCCTGCAGCACGCCGTTTTCCACCACCGCGACACGGGTTTCCATGGGCGTCATGTTGATCAGGATCTCACCATTCATGACGCCCCTCCCCTTATCGATTCATTGCCAGTCAGTTCATTGCCAGTGAGCCAGGGCGTCACTCCCTGGCGGGCGAGCAGCTGCGCCGTTTCACAAAGCGGCAGTCCGACGATACCCGACCAGCTCCCCTCGATGCGTGACACAAACATGGCTGCGCGCCCCTGCAGGGCATAACCGCCGGCCTTGTCGCGCCCCTCACCGCTGGCAACATAGGCGTTGATCTCTGCTTCTTCCATCAAGCGAAAATGAACATCGCTGATCACGCAGGCCTCCAGCAGTCCGGCAGGCCCGGTGACTGCCACGGCGCTGATGACCTGATGCGAACGCCCCGAGAGATTGCGAAGCCACGCCCGGGCCTGATCATCGCTTTCCGGCTTGCCCAGAATCTGCCCGTCCACGGACAGCGCGGTATCGCCGCCCAGCACGGGCAGTTCTGAACCAGCCGCCTGCTGGCCTGCCAGTGCCTTCTCTCGGGCCAGACGCATGACATAGTCCCGCGCGGGCTCATCGACATGCGGCGTTTCATCCAGATCCACCGGGCAGGCGCATGCCACTACGTCAATGGTGGTCAGCAGCTCCAGGCGCCGGGGAGACGCCGAAGCAAGAATCAGATCAGGCGATGACATGCACATGGGGTATCCGAAAAAGGAGGCTGCAAAAGCGCCCTGATCCACCGAACAACACGTCGTCTGGCAAACGCGAACGGAAAATCAAAAGGAGGCAAAGCGTCGACGTACGATCTGCATCAGGGTAAACAGCCAGGGCCATAATATGCCACCCAGCAATGCCGCGTAGACAAACTCGAGATGCAGCGGCGAGCTCAGAAGAATGGCCCGCAGCCACTGCTCGAACAGCTGCATCAACGCCAGCACGATCGTAACCAGCATGGCCTGTCGCCAGAGCGCATAGATACGCATGCGCTGATAGAGCAGCAGTGTCAGAAAGGCGATGGTGGCATACAGCAGGGCATTTTCTCCCAGTGGGGTGCCCTGTAACAGATCAATCAGCATGCCGATCAAAAAGCCGTGGAAGACCCCCACCCGGTAAGGGGTAATGATGCACCAGTAGATCAGCACCAGCGCCGTCCAGTTGGGCCGCCACAACAGCCACGCCTCGGGCAGGGGCATGACCTGCAGCATCAGCGCAAACAGGAAAGAGAGTGGAATGATGACGGAATAGCCTCTCATTGACGCGCCTCCTGACGAACGGGGCGTGCCACCTGAAGCGCGGCATCCACCGCCTCCTGGCTCAGCCGGTGACGGGTAGGCTTGAGGCTGTCATGGGTAAAAAGCAGCAGGAAATTGCGACTGCGATCAAGCTGAGCGATGGGCTGCACTTCCACACTGGCAAAGGGCGTGCCCGCATTGCGTACGATGTGGCTGACGCGTGCCACCGGATAGCCTTCGGGGAAGCGTCCGGTCAGCCCCGAGGTGACCAGCAGGTCACCCTCACGCACATCGGTATTGTTGGGCACGTTGTCCAGCGTCAAACGATTGGGTTGACCCGCTCCGCGAGCAATGAAGCGCAGGCCATTGCGATTGATCTGTACGGGTACCGAATGGCTGGCATCGGTAATCAAAAGCACCCGGCTCGAGTAGCGCGATACCGAAATGATTTGCCCGGCAAGCCCTGCCGAGTCCACCACCGGCTGACCGCTGTAGACACCGCTTTGCTGACCGCGATCAATGATCATCTGCTGCAGGAAAGGGTCGTTATCAAGCGTCAAAAGACCCGCCGTAATCCAGGGAATTTCCTGGCGCGGCGTCGCCTTTAAAAGCTCGCGCAGACGGGTATTTTCCTCGGAGAGACTGGCCATGCGCTGCACGCGCTGTGACAGGGTCAACAGCCGCTCGCGAAGCTGGCGATTTTCATTGACCAGCCGGGTCTGATCGCTCAATACCAGAGAGGCCAGACTCAAGCCGCGCGCCGGCAGGCTGACAATCCACTGCACTGGCGCCACTACGGTTGATATGTGGGCCCGCACGTCTTCCATCCAACTCATGCGCTGATCGGCAAACATCAGAAAAGACGCCAGAATGACGCACAGGATCATTCGGTAGCCGGGAATGGGACCGTGCGAAAAAAGCGGTTTGATAGGCCTTCCTCCCGCGAACCGTATGCCGCCGACGCAAGACGCGCCGGCAGCCGCTGCCATCAGTCGGTAGACAGCAGTTCGAAGGTATGCTGATCGATCATTTCAAGCGCCTTGCCGCCCCCGCGGGCCACACAGGTCAGCGGGTCCTCGGCAATGATGACCGGCAGGCCGGTCTCTTCGGCAATCAGCTTGTCGATATCACGCAGAAGACCGCCACCGCCGGTAATCACCAGACCACGATCGGCAATATCGGAGGCCAGCTCCGGCGGCGACTGTTCCAGCGCACTCTTGACGACGGCCACGATCGAGGAAAGCGGCTCCTGCAGGGCGTCCAGAATCTCGTTGGAGTTCAGGGTAAAGCTGCGCGGCACGCCTTCGGCGAGGTTACGACCGCGAACATCGATCTCGCGCAGCTCACCGCCGGGCCAGGCACAGCCGATCTCTTCCTTGATGCGCTCGGCCGTGGCCTCGCCGATCAGGCTGCCGTAGTGGCGACGCACATAGGCCGTGATCGCCTCATCAAAGCGGTCACCACCGACACGCACGGATTCGGAATAGACCACACCGGAAAGCGAAATGATGGCAATTTCGGTCGTGCCACCACCGATGTCGACCACCATCGAACCGGTCGCTTCCTCGACCGGCAGGCCGGCACCGATGGCAGCCGCCATCGGCTCTTCGATCAGAAAGACTTCACGGGCCCCGGCGCCTTCAGCGGACTCCTTGATGGCGCGGCGCTCGACCTGCGTCGACATGCAGGGAACGCAGACCAGTACACGAGGACTGGGGGTTAAAAAGGTGCTTTGATGCACCTTGCGAATAAAATACTGCAGCATTTGCTCGGTCACGGTGAAGTCAGCAATAACGCCGTCCTTCATCGGGCGAATGGCCGTAATATTACCGGGCGTACGCCCCAGCATTCGCTTGGCATCGAGACCAACAGCGGCCACGCTTCTCATGCTGCCGGACTGGCGAATGGCCACGACCGAGGGTTCATCAAGCACGATACCGCGACCACGTACATAAATCAGTGTATTGGCTGTTCCCAGATCGATCGACAGATCATTGGAAAACAACCCCCGTAAACGTTTAAACATGAAAGTCTTTCACCTGGGCCAGACCGGAACTTGTGCGGATGCAAACGGTATCATCGCCGTCATGATGCGGCAAGCAGCCCGCCTGCCATGCCGTCGCTGCTTATGATACCTTCTTCTCACAATGTGGCCTCCCTTCTTTTTGTTGGTTTTATGCAGCCCGATCAGAAGCTGGACATCCACGCTTTTGCAATCCAACCCTGTACCGCTCAAAGGTAGAACCGCCATGGCTATTGAACACGCCAATGTTCTGCGCGCAGCGCATCTGGCTCGTCTGGGCGTGAGTGATGCCCAGGCTGAACGTTATGTCGATGATCTGTCTCGCATACTCGAGATGGTAGACCGGCTTGCCGAGATCGACACCGAGGGCGTGGCACCGCTGTCTCACCCGCTGGACGCCACCCAGCCCCTGCGCGCTGACGAGGTGATCGAAACCGATCGTCGCGACACCTTCCAGAAAGTTGCACCTGCCACGGCAGACGGCCTTTACCTCGTGCCACGCGTGGTCGAGTGATCGATATCACAACGCCTGACCGGTTTGAGATGCGACAGATCAGAGACGCTGCCCCGATTGGTGGCAGCCAAGGAGTAACAAGCCCCCATGCATGACAAGACACTTGCCGAACTGGCCCGCGGCCTGGCTGCCGGTGACTTCTCCAGTCGTGAGCTGACGACCTCGCTGCTTGCGCGCATCAAGCGCCACGACCCTGCCATCAACAGCTTCATTACCGTCACCGAAGAGCAGGCGCTCGAGGACGCCGATGCGGCCGACGCCCTGCGTCACAGGGGTGAAGCCGGTGTTCTCGGTGGCCTGCCGCTGGCCTACAAGGACATCTTCTGCACCGAGGGCGTGCGTACCAGTGCCGGCTCGAAGATGCTGGACAACTTCATCGCCCCCTACAATGCCACCGTGGTGGAAAAGCTTCGCCACGCCGGTACGGTCAGCCTTGGCAAGACCAACATGGATGAGTTCGCCATGGGCTCTTCCAACGAAAACAGCTACTACGGCCCGGTCAAAAACCCCTGGAATCCGACGCTGGTCCCCGGTGGCTCCTCGGGCGGCAGTGCCGCGGCCGTGGCCGCAGGGCTTGCGCCGGCCGCACTGGGCACCGACACCGGCGGCTCGATCCGCCAGCCGGCGGCGTTTTGCGGCATTACCGGCCTCAAGCCGACCTACGGGCGCATCTCGCGCTACGGCATGATCGCCTACGCCTCGAGTCTTGACCAGGCAGGTCCCATGGCCCGCACGGCCGAAGACTGCGCGATGCTCATGAACGCCATGGCCGGTCATGACGCGCGCGACTCCACCAGCGTCGCGCGCAACGTTCCCGACTACACCCAGGATCTGGACAAGCCGCTCAACGGGCTCAAGATCGGCCTGCCGGTGGAGTATTTCGGCGAAGGTCTGGCCCCCGAGGTCGAGTCGGCGGTTCGCGAAGCGGTGAAGGTCTATGAGTCTCTCGGCGCGCAGGTCATCGATGTCAGCCTGCCGCATACCCGCCTGGCGATTCCGGCCTACTACGTCATTGCCCCGGCCGAGGCCTCTTCCAACCTGTCACGCTACGATGGCGTGCGCTTTGGCCACCGCTGTGAAGACCCCGCCGATCTTGAGGATCTTTACAAGCGTACCCGCGCCGAAGGATTCGGTGACGAGGTCAAGCGTCGCATCCTGATCGGCACGCATACCCTCTCCGAGGGCTTTTTCGATGCCTACTACCGCAAGGCGCAGCAGGTCCGCCGCCTGATCCGTCAGGACTTTCTCGACGCCTTTACCCGGGTGGACGTGCTGATGGGGCCGGCCGCGCCGACCACGGCGTTTGAGCTGGGTGCGAAGGCCGACCCGGTGCAGATGTATCTGCAGGACATCTACACCATCGCCATCAACCTGGCCGGCATTCCCGGCATCAGCGTGCCGGCCGGTCTGGCCGACAACCGCCCGGTCGGGCTGCAGATTCTGGGGCCGCATTTCGGTGAGGCTCATCTTCTTAACGTGGCGCATGTCTATCAGCAGGCCACGGACTGGCATCAGCGCCGGCCCGAGATCAAGGAGTAATCAACATGCAGTGGGAACCCGTGATCGGGCTTGAAGTCCACGTGCAGCTTTCGACCTGCTCGAAAATCTTTTCCGGTGCCTCGACCGCCTTTGGTGCCGAGGCCAATACCCAGGCCTGCGGCATCGACCTGGCCTTGCCGGGCACGCTGCCGGTACTCAACGAAAATGCCGTCGCCATGGCCGTGCGCTTTGGCCTGGCGATCAACGCCGAGATCCCCGAGTACTCGGTGTTCGAGCGCAAGAACTATTTCTATCCGGATCTTCCCAAGGGCTATCAGACCAGCCAGATGGCCCATCCCGTGGTCGGGCGTGGCGAGGTCGACATCACCCTGGGCGATGGCACCATCAAGACCGTGCGCATTCACCATGCCCACATGGAAGAGGATGCCGGCAAGTCGCTGCACGAGGACTACAGCGGCATGACCGGCATTGACCTCAACCGCGCCGGCACACCGCTGCTGGAGATCGTCTCCGAGCCCGACATGCACAGCGCCGAGGAGGCATCTGCCTATATCCGCGCCATTCACGCCATCGTGACCTATCTGGGCATCTCTGATGGCAACATGGCCGAAGGTTCAATGCGCTGCGACGTCAACGTGTCGCTGCGTCCCAAGGGCCAGGAGAAGCTGGGCACCCGCGCCGAGATCAAGAACGTCAACTCTTTCCGCTTCGTCGAGCGCGCCATTGCGTTTGAAATTGAGCGTCAAAGCGAGATTCTCGAGGAAGGCGGCGTCATCGTTCAGGAAACGCGTCTCTATAATCCGGATCTGGACGAAACCCGCTCGATGCGCACCAAGGAGGAAGCCAACGACTACCGCTACTTTCCCTGCCCTGACCTGCTGCCGCTGATGCTCGATGAAGCCTATATCGAGCATCAGCGCTCGCTCCTGCCGGAGCTGCCGAGCGAGAAGCGCCAGCGCTTTGTCGAGTCCCTCGGGCTTTCGACCTACGACGCGGATGTGCTGACCGGCTCACGCCCCCTGGCCGAATATTTCGAAGCCGTTCAGAAGCTCTGCGGCGATGCCAAGCTGGCTGCCAACTGGGTACAGGGCGATCTGCTGGGCCGGCTTAATCGTGACGGGCTCGACATTACCCAGACCCCGGTCAACGCCGAGCAGCTCGGCGGTCTGCTGGCGCGTCTGCAGGATGACACCATCAACGGCAAGGCGGCCAAGCAGGTCTTTGCCGATCTTTGGGAGTGCCGGGGCGAGACGGCCGACGAGATCATCGAGACCCGTGGGCTCAAGCAGGTCACCGATACCGGTGCGATCGAATCCCTGTGTGATCAGGTCATTGCCGACAATCCGGTTCAGGTCACCCAGTACCGTGAAGCAAGCGAGGACAAGCGCGGCAAGATGATCGGCTTCTTTGTCGGCCAGGTCATGAAGGCTTCGCGCGGTACGGCCAACCCGCCGCAGGTCAACGCCATGCTCACAGAAAAGCTCGACGCCCTGTTATAACGACATCGTGGCCATCCGAGTGGCATCAATACAAAAGGGGGCGCCTGCTGGCGCCCCCTTTTTATACTGCTCATGGAACTGCGACGTTCTGGCCCGACATCACTCCTCGATCGGTGGTGTCGGCAGAATGCACATGTCATGTACTTCCACGTGTTTGGGCTGGGTGAGGGCAAAGATCACCGAGCGGGCAATATCGTCAGGGGTCAGCGCATCCTCCTGCGGTTCATCGAAGAAGGGGGTATCCACCACACCCGGCTCGATCAGCGTGACCCGCATGCCGCTGCCCTTCACCTCTTCGCGCAGGTTATAGGCCATGCTCTGGACGGCGCTTTTGGTCGCCCCATAAAAGGAGCCCGGCATGACCCGACGACCGGCAACGGAGCCGGTAATCAGCACGTGTCCCCGGGTCTTTTTCAATTCAGCCATTGCCGCCCGCACCGTCAGGGCCGGTCCCAGTACGTTGGTCAGAAGCACTTCACGCCACTCTTCCGGGTCACTGCCGCCATAGCCGCGTCCTTCAAGGCCGCGTCCGGCGTTGGCGAAAACGGCATCCAGACCACCGAAATGCTCAACGACCGACGCCACCAGCTGCTCCTGCGCCTCCCACGACTGCACGTTGCAGGTAAAGGCCGCCGAGCGTACGCCGTACTCGTTTTCAAGCGTCTCGGCCAGCGTTTCCAGGCGCTGGGTGCTGCGCGCCGCCAGTGCCACGTTGTAACCGGCCTGGGCGGCATGGCGGGCACTGGCCTCACCGATGCCGGTCGAGGCGCCTGTAATCAAAAGCGTTGGGTTGGCCATCTCTGCCTCCTGTACATTCGGGTCACCATGACCCTTTATGTCGTATCATCTGCCCTGAGTCTGGCAATCCAGACCCGGCTGCGCCAGCCGACGTGTGAATACGTCTCCTCGCTGCCCGCTGAAGAGAGCCCCGTGGCCAGGGCCTGCGACCATGACAGTGGCAGTGCTTTTCAGCTATCCTGGAGTAACTCGTTTTATTGCCCTGAATCAACCAATGCCCTGCCGTTCGCCCCTGAACTGTCAGGTGACTATAACCATGGATGTCGGTCGCAACCGCGCGTCAGACAAGGAGAGATTCATGACCGGCCTGACGTCTCCGATCGTCGAACGCCAATCCGTACAGGACGACCCGTACGCCGTTCTCAACAGCGACATTCACGCGACCCTGGTGCAGGCGCTCAAGGATGACAGCCAGCAGGGGGTGATCCGTGATGCCATCACTCATCATCTGGCCGCCGCCGGCGGATATCTACGCGCGCGACTGGGCTATCACACCGGCCGGGCCCTGGGCCTTGCCCATGATGAAGCCCTGACCTGCGCCTGCATCAGCGAGCTTTTGCACAACGCCTCCCTCATTCATGATGATGTGCTCGATCATGACAGCATGCGCCGCGGCCAGCAGAGCATCTGGCGGGTCTGGAACGAGGGCGTGGCCATCTGCCTGGGGGATCTGTTCATCTCGGCCGCCTATGGCCTGATGGCCGGACTTGGCGCCCATGCCACGCATCTGCCTGCCCTGCTCTCCTGCGTCCACCATCACGTACGTACCACCATTCATGGCCAGGCCGACTGTTTTAGCCTGGCGCTGGCGCCGGGGGTCGATTTCGAGCAGTGCAGTCAGGCGGCCTGCGGCAAGTCCGGCCCACTGTTTGCGCTGGCGCTTGAAGCGCCCCTGTTGCTCACCGGCCATGACAGCGCCGTCCATGGCGCCCGTCAGGCCGCGCTGTCGTTTGCCACGATCTATCAGCTCATCGATGACATCGAGGATTTCGACAGCGACATGACCGACCAACAGCAGGGGACCTGCAACATGCTTCATGCCCTGAGCCGCCGCGGTGATACCGCACCCATGGCCTCGGCGCTGGATTACGGTCGCCGCCGTCTGGCCCGAACGCGCCATCTGGCAGACACCCTGCCAGAGGGCTGCGGTCAGGCCCTGATCGAAGAAGCCTACAGGCTCGAGGAGAAACTGATGAGCGTGACAGGTGAACCATCATGAGCCGAGCACTGGTGATCGGCGGCGGTTTCGGCGGTATGGCGGCCGCCCTGCGCGCCCGCAAAAAGGGCTATGACGTCACGCTCATCGAGCGCTGCGAACAGCTGGGCGGGCGTGCCCAGGTCTTTACCGATCAGGGTTTTCGCTTTGACGCCGGCCCTACGGTCATCACCGCGCCCTTTCTGTTCGAGGAGCTTTTTGAGCTGTTCGGCAAGCGCCTGGAAGACTACGTCGAGATGGTCGCACTCGATATCTGGTATCAGTTCTACTTTCAGGATGGCCGCACCTTTGACTACGGCACCGACATGTCGGCCACGCTTGCCAGCATTCGCCGGTTCAACGAGCGCGACGTCCAGGGCTACCAGAATCTTTTGAAAACCTCGAAGGAGATTTTCGAGATCGGCTTTGAGCAGCTGGCCGATCGCCCCTTTCATCAGTTCTCGACCATGGCCGCGCAGATTCCGGCGCTTTTGCGGCTGAAAAGCTATCGCTCGGTATGGCAGATGGTCTGCGCCCACATCGAGGACGACAGCCTGCGTCAGGCCTTTTCGATCCCGCCACTGCTGGTGGGGGGCAATCCTTTTCGCACCACCAGCATCTATGGCCTGATCCCCTGGCTCGAACGCAAATGGGGCGTACACTTTCCCATGGGCGGCACCGGGGCGCTGGTCGCCGCACTGGAAAAGCTGATGCGCGATGTGGGCATCACCATCGAGACCGGCACCACGGTCAAACGTATCCTGAGCGAGCACGGCCGCGCCAACGGCGTGGAACTCGAAAGCGGCGAGAAGCTGCCGGCTGACGCCGTCATCAGCAACGCCGATGCGGCGCACCTGTATACCAACATGATCGATCAGGTCTCGACCAGCGCGAAGCTGAAACTCGCCGGCGCGCGCTACTCGATGGGTCTTTTCGTGCTCTATGTCGGCACCAATCGGCAGTTCTCCCAGGCCGAGCACCACACCATCTGGATGGGCCAGCGCTACCGCGAACTGCTCGAGGACATCTTCGAGCATCGCGTGCTGGCCAACGACTTCTCCCTCTATGCCCATCGCCCGACCGCGACCGACCCCTCCTTTGCCCCGCCCGGCTGCGATTCGTTTTATATCCTCGCCCCGGTGCCCAACCTGCAGGGGGACGTGGACTGGTCACGTGAAGGCGACAGGCTCGGGGATGCCATTATCGACGCGCTGGATCGCACCACCCTGCCGGGCTTTCGTGAATCGATCGTCACCCGTTTCCACATGACACCGAAAGATTTCAGCGAGCGTTATCTGTCGATGCACGGCACCGGCTTCTCGATTGCGCCCATCTTTCGCCAGTCGGCCTGGTTTCGCTTTCACAACAAAAGCGAAGTGCTGGAGAACCTCTATCTCACCGGGGCCGGCACCCATCCGGGCGCGGGTCTGCCGGGCGTACTCTCCAGCGCCCGCGTGGTCGACCACCTGCTGCCGGATGCCGACGCATGACACAGGGCGCCCGACCCGACAGCGCAGAGGCCATCCTGGCGCGCCACGGCAAGTCGTTTCGCTTTGCCAGCTACTTCATGGAGCGCGACGACGCCCACGATGCCGCGCTTTTATACATGGTCTGTCGCGAGCTGGATGACCTGGCCGACCAGGACATGCCCACCGAGGCGGAAAACGCGGATGCCCACCGCCGTTTAATGGCCATTCGCGGTGAGCTGCTGGCCGGCGCCGGCAGCGACTCTCTGACTCATGTGCTGATCGATCTTCAAAAGCGCCGCGGGCTGGATACGCGCGCCGCCGTGGCACTGATTGACGCCTTAATCGAGGACGTCCGCACTCCGGCCCTGATTCAGGATGAGCGTGATCTGATGCGCTACTGCTACGGCGTCGCCGGGGCCGTGGGGGTATTGATGTGCCCGGTGGTGGGCGCCGATGACAGCGCCATCCCGCACGGCATCGATCTGGGTTTGGCCATGCAGATGACCAATATCGCCCGCGACGTGCGCGAAGACGCCGACATGGGCCGGCGCTATCTGCCGGCCGAGTGGATCGGTCATCTAGCCCCGGAAGAGATTGCCCGCGCCGATGAAGGGCAGCGCGAGCAGGTAGCCCGCGCGATTGATCGCCTGCTGACCCGCGCCGAGGCCTACTACGCCAGCGCCGCCGACGGCTTTGATCGCATCCCCGGCAAGAACCGCCGCGCCATTGCGGTCGCCGCCGATGTCTATCGCGCCATCGGCTTTCGCCTGCGCCGTGAACGCCTTGCCTGGTGGCAGGGTCGCGTGCATGTGCCCCTGCCCGGCAAGGTGTGGCTCGCCACGCGCCGCCTGAGCGGCCGGGGCGCCATCCGGGCCAGCGACCGCGAGGACCACAACGCCGAGCTGCACCGCCATATTAGCGACCTGCCCGGGGCTCATGCGCCCGGTAACGCATGAGCGTTGGGGAGACTTTCGATCTCGTGATTCTCGGCGGCGGCTGCGCCGGGCTGAGCCTCGCCTATCGACTGGCACAACATGACCGGCCGCCACGTACGCTGATCATCGATCCCCGCAGTGAATACACCAACGACCGTACCTGGTGCGGCTGGCCGGTCACGACGCACCCCTTTCAAGACGATGTCCGTGCCCGCTGGCATCGTTTGACCCTGCACACCCATCAGGCCAGCACCACCGTTGAAAGTCGGCGCTACCCTTATGAGATGCTGGAAGCCGAGCGCTTTTACGCACGCACGCTTGAAGCGATTGATGCCCATCCGTGCATCACACGCCATCAGGGGCGCGCGGTGGCGATCGAGGATCGCGAAGATGGCGTTACTGTAACGCTGGAAGACGGCGAGACGATTCAGGCCCGCTTTGGTGTGGATACCCGCCCGCACCCGCAACCGCTGTCATCGCCCTGGCTGTGGCAGGATTTTGCCGGTATTAACGTCCGGGCCGACAACATGCCTCAAAGCGCCGAGCTGATGGATTTTCGCGTGGGGGATGATCCGCACGCCGACATCGATTTTCTCTACGTCCTGCCCTACGCTCCGGATCAGGCGCTTTTTGAGTGGACCCGCTTTGGTCGTCCGCCGACCGACCCGGCCACGCTGGAACGCGCGCTGGAAGATCATCTGGAGGTGCGTTTTGGCGCGGGTTGCTGGCAGGCCCTGCGCCGTGAGACCGGCACGCTGCCCATGGCCCCGCCAACCCGCACGGCGGGCCGTTCAATGGTGGTGGCCGGTGCCTACGGCGGCAGTATGCGTGCCGCCACCGGCTACGCCTTTCACGCCATTCAGCGCTGGGCCGATGACTGCGCCGCGGCCCTGCTGGCAGGCCACCCGCCGGTGGGCGCCCGGCCGGGCCGAATTCTGCCGCACCTGGACCACATTTTCATGAGCACACTGGCGCGCCACCCCGAGCGCGCCCCCGAGCTCTATCAGCTGCTGTTCGAAAAAGCCCCCACCGACCGCCTGATCCGCTTTTTAAGCGGTGTCCCCAGTGCGCGCGATACACTCTCGGTCATGAACACTCTGCCCTGGGCGCCGCTGATCAAAAGCACGATACGCCATGCTCTGCCGCATAAAATGTGATTTCCGAGCAGGCCATCCTGACCATCTGCTGCGCGTGGCACTGCAATTGTCGCCTCGCTTGCGTACTATCACCTGATATTCCCAGCCCTGCCCGAGCCGCTCGACCATGACCGATAGCCCTGCCACTGGCGCCTTCGAGGCGCATCAGTTTCTGGAAGCCCATCCTGACATTACCCAGATCGATGTGTTGATCAGCGATCTCAATGGTGTCCTGCGCGGCAAGCGCATCCCGCGCGCCAGTCTTGATGAGGCCTATACCAGCGGCGTCAATCTGCCCGCCTCGATCTTTGCTCTGGACATTACCGGCAATACGGTGGAAGAGACCGGCCTGGGGCTCGACAGCGGCGATGGCGACCGCGCCTGCATGCCGATTCCCGGCACGCTGGTGCCGGTCTCGTGGCATCAGCGTACGCCGACCGCGCAGCTTTTGATGACCATGGTGGAGCCGGACGGCAGCGGCTGGCACGCCGACCCGCGCCAGGTGCTGGCACGCGTGCTGGAGGGCTTTACCCGTCGGGGGCTGACGCCAGTGGTGGCCATCGAACAGGAGTTTTACCTGCTGGATACCGAACGCAGTGACCGCGGCCGGCCCCAGCCGCCACGCTCGCCGCTGACCGGTGAGCGCGCGCGCTCCAGCCAGCTTTACTCGATCAGCGAGCTCGACGAGTACGCCGATTTCATCGATGCCATTCATGAGGCCTGCGCCCAGCAGGGACTGCCGCTGGATACCGCCCTCAAGGAGTGCGCGCCGGGCCAGTTCGAGATCAACCTGCGCCATCGCAGCGATGCCCTGCGCGCCTGTGATGATGCGGTCATGCTCAAGCGCGCCATCAAGGGCGTGGCCCAGCGGCAGGGGTTTGAGGCGACCTTCATGGCCAAGCCGTGGGGCAATGAAGCCGGTAGCGGCACGCATGTACATATCAGCCTGTTGGATGAGAACGGCCGCAACGTCTTTGCCGCCGAAGACCAAAATCCCATGGGCAGTGCGGCGCTGCATCAGGCGATTGCCGGCGTGCTGGAGTTGATGCCGGCCTCGATGGCAGTCTGCGCGCCCAACCTCAACGCCTTTCGTCGTTTCCAGCCCGGGCTTTACGTGCCGATGGCGCCCTCCTGGGGGCTCGATAATCGCTCGGTGGCAGTGCGTATTCCCTCGGGGCCGGCGGCCGCCACGCGTCTGGAGCATCGCGTAGCCGGCGCGGACGTCAACGTCTATCTGCTGTGCGCGGTGCTGCTGGCCTCGATCTCGCACGGCCTCGACGAGCAGCTCACGCCGCCACCGGCGATCGAGGGCAACGCCTATACGCAGCTCGACGCCTCCCTGCCAGATTCCTGGGGCGTGGCGCTGGAACTCTGGATGGAAAGTGAAGTACTGGGGGAGCGGCTCGGGCGCGGCTTTCAGCATATCTACTACGCCAACCGACAGGCGGAGCGCGCGCTGGCCCAGCGCACCGTTAGCGCGCTGGAGTATGAATGGTATCTGCGCCTGGTCTAGAGGCAATCGCCCGGGCCCAAGCGGTGGCGCCCCGGCTACCCCAAACGCAGCACGACCACCCCGATCAAAATGATCAGCCCGGCCACCAGCCGCTGACGGCTCAACCGCTCGCCCAGAAACAGCGCCGAAATGGCCAGCGCAAACAGCACGCTGGATTCGCGCAGCGCCGCGACCATCGCAATCGGTGCCTGGCTCATCGCCCAGATGGTCGCGCCGTAGGCGGCCATCGACATCGCCCCGCCTGCCAGCCCAACCCGGTAGTGGCCGGCAATGGCGGCCAGCGTCCGGCGCCCACGCATGGCCCACAGCAAAAGCCCCATACACAGGCCGTTGAGGGCGAAAAGCCACAGTATATAGCCGATGGCGTCGTGGTTGGCACGCGCCCCCAGCCCATCACTGAGCGTGTAGGACGCGATGAAAACGGATGTGATGAGCGCGCTGACCAGCCCCGTGCGAGGCAGTCTCGTCACGCCGGCACCGCGCACCGCCATCCACCAGATGCCACCGCTGAGCAGTACCACGCCCGAGTACCCTACCAGCGAGGGTTGATCCCCCAGCGCCATCAGCCCGACCAGCGCCACAATCAGCGGCGCCGAGCCGCGCGCGATGGGATAGACCTGGCCGAAGTCACCGCTGGCATAGGCGCGGGCCAGAAACACGTTATAGCCCACGTGCAACACCGCCGAGAGCGCAAGCCAGGGCCAGGCCGCAGCGCCGGGCACACTGACCAGCGGCAGTAACCCCAGCGCCAGCACGCCGCCCCCGATCTGGATGAGCGTGACCGCCAGCAGCCGATCAAGACCCACCCGCACCAGCGCGTTCCAGCCGGCATGTAGCGCCGCACCGCACAGCACGATGGCAAAAACTTCCGGGCTCACGGGACGCCCCCCGTTAAGCGACAGCCTGTCATCACATGCCCAGCCGGTCGCGTAGCGCGTAATACCAGGCCCCCATGGCAGAAAACGGCACGGCAAAGCGCCGCCCACCCGGAAACGGCAGATGACGGATATCGGCAAAGGCGTCAAAGCGTGCGCTTTCGCCCTTGATGATCTCACCGACCAACCGACCGGCCAGATGCGAGGATGTTACCCCGTGGCCCGAGTAGCCCTGGGCGTAATAGACGTTGTGATGAAGCCGGCCGAACTGCGGCAGTCGATTGAGCGTGAGCAGAAAATTGCCGCTCCAGGCGTAGTCGATGCTCACCTTCTTGAGTTCCGGGAAGGTCTTTAACAGCTTGGGGCGAATGGCACCTTCGATGCTGGCCGGGTCGCGCCCGCCGTAGGTGACACCGCCGCCGTAGATCAATCGGCGCTCGGCAGAGAGCCGGTAGTAGTCGAGCAGGTAGTTGCTGTCCTCCACCGCGCGGTCGGTGGGCAGAAGCCGCTTTGCCGTGGCTTCATCAAGCACTTCGGTGGCGATCACCTGGGTGCCACACGGCATGGAGCGATCAGCAAGCTCGGGCACGACATCGCCCAGATAGGCATTGCCGGCGATCACGGCGCGCTCGGCCTCGATCACACCATGGGCGGTATGAATCCGCACCCGCTCGCCGTGTTCCAGCCGCGTCATGGGCGAGTGCTCGAAAATCACGCCGCCAAGGGATTCAAACGCCGCGGCCTGCCCCAGCACCAGATTCAGTGGATGAAGATGACCGCCGGAGTGGTCCAGCAGCGCCCCGGTATAGCGTGCGCTACCGATCTCACGATGATAGGCGTCACCCTCCAGCAGCTCCAGTTCCCTGTGGCCGTACTTCTCCCACAGTTTTTGGTGATGCCTGAGCGCGGCGAGCTGTTTGTCATTGCAGGCGGCAAAAAGATTGCCGTTTTTAAGATCGCACTGGATGTCGTAGCGCTCGATGCGCTCCCGGATGATGCGATTGCCCTCAAACGCCATATCTCCCAGCGCCTGCGCCGAGCGCTGTCCGAAGCGGGCCTCGATCATGTCCATGTCGCGGCTGTAGCTGTTGACAATCTGACCGCCGTTGCGGCCGCTGGCGCCAAAGCCCACGCGCTGCGCTTCAAGCACGGCGACGCGAAAGCCCTGCTCGGCCAGATGCAGAGCACTTGAAATGCCGGTAAAGCCGGCCCCCACCACGCAGACATCCACGCTGTGATGCCCGGCAAGCGCCGGCCGATCAGGCGCGGGGTTCATGGTGGCGGCATAGAGCGAGCGGGCGTGGCCGTCGCGATGGGGTGATGCAACATCAGGCTGGGTCATGACAATGTACCGTGCAGACGGCCCTGGCCGGGCCGTCATTGTTTAGCGACTGCGCATTTCATTGTTGAGCTGTGACAGCGTGCCAAGCTGCGCCGTATCGATCAGCGGCACAAACACCAGCCGCGAGCGCTCCTCGTCACCGAGACTCGAGGGGGGTTGTTTCAGGGCATCATCGAGCTGGTCGAGCGCGGCCTTGTTGGGCGTGGCATAGAAGGTATAGTTGCTGATGCGCGCGGCCACGTCAGGTCGCAGGGTATAGGCAATAAACGCCTGTGCCAGCTCGGGGTGCGGTGCGCGCTTTGGAATCACCAGTGTATCGATGCCGCGCTGGGAGCCCTCCTCGGGCACAAAAAAGCGCAGATGGCCGTAGGTGTCCGGGTCCTCAGCCTGACGCCAGGCCAGATCGCCGTTATAGGTCATGCCCATGGCGCTGACGCCGCGCACGATCTGGTCAATGGTGGCGGTGCTGTCGGTAAAGCCGACGAAGTTCGAGCGCTTTTTGGTGGCCATTAGACGCCGGGCGCTGTCCACCCACTGATCCCTTTGCGTGCAGTCAAAGCCGTAGCCGAGTGAGGCGCAGGCGGCACCAAACAGTACCTGTGGGTCACCGCCCAAAAGCGTAAAGGGCGCCTCCGGGTTCACGGTCGGGTCAAACAGCGCCGACCAGCTGTGCGGCACGTCATCGAGCACGCGAGTGTCATACACGATGCCGGTCACACCCCATTGATAGGGCACGCTGTAGCGATTGCCCGGGTCGTAGGCGGGGTCCTGAAATTCGGGCAGCAGGTGTTCAAGCCCTGGCAGCCGTTCATGATCCAGCGGCCGGACAAGATCCGCCGCCACCAGCCGGGGTACAAAATAGTCGGTCGGCACGACCACGTCGTACTGGGCATCGCCGCCGCTACGCAGTTTGGTAAACATCTCGGCGTTGGAGGTGAAAAAGTTCTGCACCACGCGAACGTCGTATTCGCGCTCGAAATCCTGAAGCACCTCCGGCGGCATGTACTCCGTCCAGTTGAACAGATAAAGCGTGTCCGCCTCTTGCGCCGCGGCCCCCGCCGAGAGACTCGCACTCATCAGCACCAGCGCACCGGCCCGCCATCGCCATGATCGTGTCATCACGCCTTCCCCTTTTGATCACTTGTTGTTGTGTTCGGCCCGCCGTATCGACCGATGTTCTTGATGAGCGGTTATACCCGCAGCAGCAGATGCTCGCGCTCCCAGGAGCTGATCACCCGGTAATAGGCCAGATGCTCGGCGCGCTTGACCGCCAGGTAGCTCTTGACGAAGCGCTCGCCGAGCACCTGTGCCAGCGCATCGCAGCCGTCCAGGGCGTCAAGGGCCGGCCCGACATCGTTGGGCAGGGCAATACCGCCGCTCCAGGCACCGCCGCTCAGAGGCGGACGCGCCTGCAGCCGGCTCATCATGCCCAGATAGCCGCAGGCCAGCGACGCCGCCATGACCAGATAGGGGTTGGCATCGGCGCCGGGCAGGCGATTTTCAACCCGTGTGGCCTCGGCATTGCCCACCGGCACTCGCAGCCCCACGGTGCGGTTGTCGTAGCCCCACTCCACGTTGGTCGGCGCCGAGCCGCCATATTCGCCGGGCATCAGCCGGCGCCAGGAGTTGATATTGGGCGCAAAAAACGGCATGGCCGCAGGCATCCAGGTCTGCAGCCCGCCGATATAGTTCAAAAAAAGGTCGCTGGGCTGGCCGTTGTCCCCGGCGAACAGGTTGTCGCCGCTGTCACGATCCAGCAGGCTCTGATGCAGATGCATGGCACTGCCCGGCTCGTTGGCCATGGGCTTGGCCATGAAGGTGGCATACATGCCATGACGCAGCGCCGTCTCGCGCAGGGTGCGCTTGAAGATCACCACCTGATCGGCCAGATAGAGCGGGTCGCCGTGCTGGAAGTTGACCTCCATCTGCCCGGCACCCTCTTCGTGAATGAGGGTATCGATGTCGAGCTTTTGCGCCTCGCAGTAGTCGTACATCTCCTCAAAGAGCGGATCAAACTCGTTGACGGCATCAATGGAAAACGACTGCCGGCCGCTCTCCTGGCGCCCGGAGCGACCGATCGGCGGCTCCAGCGGGTAGTCCGGGTCGGTGTTGGTCTTGACCAGATAGAACTCGACTTCCGGCGCCATGACCGGCTTCCAGCCCTGCGCTTCATAAAGGGCCAGCACGCGCTTGAGGACATGACGTGGCGCGATTTCGACCGGCTCGCCGTTCATGTAATAGCAGTCATGAATGATCTGGGCGGTGGGGTCTTCCGCCCAGGGCACCAGATAGGCAGCCGCCGGGTCGGCAATCAGCTGCATGTCGAGCTCGGCGGCATTCCAGAAGCGCAGGGCCTGGTCATCGGGATAGCCACCGGTGACCGACTGAATAAAGATCGAATCCGGCAGACGCGGCCGGCCGCCATTGAGGTACTTGCCGGCCGGCATGATCTTGCCCTTGAGAATGCCGGTCAGGTCGCTGACCAGACACTCCACCTCGGTAATGCGATGCTCTTCAAACCAGTCCGTCAGTACCACCGGACAATGCTTTAGCGTCATGTCGGCCTCCCCAGCCGAGCCTGATCAAACGCATGAAAAGGGCGGTCCGCATGATGGCGAACCGCCCGTCACGGCCTAACGTGACTGTACTTCATTCCACAGCTGCTGATAGCGCTGCAGGTCCTGCCCGGACAGCGTCGGGGTAAACTTCAGCCGCGCCATGTCCTCATCACTGGGCAGGGAGGGCGGCTGCTGAAGGACTTCATCAAGATGCTCGACTGCCGCCTCGTTGGGGGTGGAATAGAAGGTGTAGTTGGCCAGCTGCGCCCCCACCTGAGCATCCAGCATGAAATTGATGAACTTGTGGGCCAGCGCCGGGTGCGGTGCCCGCGCCGGAATCGCCATGGAGTCGATCCACAGCTCGGAGCCCTCCTCCGGAATCACAAACGCGGTATTGGCGTAGCCTTCCGGGTCGTCATCCCGATACTGCAGATAATCGCCGTTGTAGGTCACGCCGAGCGCGTTGACGCCCCGAGACACCTGACCCAGCACCGGGGTGGAGTCGGTAAAGCCGGTAAAATTGCGCCGATGCTTGGTCTTGAGCATCAGTTTGGCGGCCTCGACCATGTCGTCCTGCGCGGTGCAGTTATAGGGCTTGCCCAGAAACGCACAGGCCGCACCAAACATGACCTGGCCATCCTTGAGCATCGAAAACGGTTGATCGCTGTTGGTCGACTCATCAAAGACCATCGACCAGCTCGGCTCGGCCTCGGGGAAGGTCTCGGTGTTGATGATCAGCCCGGTCGACCCCCACAGATAGCCCGCCGTGTACTGGTTGTCCGGATCATAGGGCGGATCAACGAAACGCTCCATGAGGTTGTCCATGTTGGGCAGCTGCGACTTGTCCAGCGGCTGCAACAGGCCGGCCTCGATCATGCGCGGTATGAAATAGTTCGACGGCACCACGATGTCATACTGCGATACGCCGCCGGCCTGCAGCTTGGAAAACATCTCGCCCAGCGAGCCGTAGTAGTTCTGCACCACCTCCACATCGTATTTCTCTTCAAACGCCTCGATGAGCTCCGGGTCCATGTAGTCGGTCCAGTTGAACACGTAGAGCCGGTCGGCGGCGCTGGCGTGGGCCGAGAACATGACGGCAGCGACGGCACCGGCCAGAAGCGCCGGGCGGGGTGAGAAAAGCGTCATTGGCAGTGTCCCTTCAATGATGGTGATTATCGGTGTTACAGTTTTTTATGAGTCCGCCACCGCACTTCAGGCGCGGCGACGGTTGAACAACAGGCTCACGACGGCCACCAGCGCCACCGAGGCAATCATCAGCGTGGCAATGGCGTTGATCTCCGGGGAGATACCGCGGCGGATGGCGCCCCAGATATAGATCGGCAGCGTCGCGCTTTCCGGTCCGGCCGTAAAGAAGCTGATGACGAAATCATCGACCGACAGCGTAAACGACAGGAAAAACGCCGACAAAAGCGCCGGTTTCAGCGTGGGCAAAATGAAATGCAGCATGCGCTGCCAGGGGCTGGCGTAGAGATCCTTGGCGGCATCAAAGAGCGTGGCATCAAGACCGACAAAGCGGGAATAGACGATCAGCGCCACAAACGGAATCTGGAAGGTGACGTGGGCAATGACCATGGTCGAAAGCCCCGGTGAGAGCAGGCCCGTCAGGCGGTTGATCTGGACGAAAAACGCCATGTCGGCGATGCCGAACACGATGTCCGGCATCACGATCGGCAGATAGATCAAAACGATCAAAAGCCCGAGCCTGCGGGCACGGTGTCGGTACAGCCCGTAGCCGATCATCGCGCCCAGAATCACGGCGATAATGGAAGATATCACCGCCAGCAGCAGCGTATGACCGATGGCGCTGATCACCACATCGTTGTTCAAAAGCCGCTCGTACCAGCGCAGCGAAAAGCCGCCCCAGCGCGCCGAGGTGTTGATGGCGTTAAACGAAAACACCATCACCACCAAAAGCGGCGCGTAGAGAAAGATCAGCGTCAGCCACCAGAAAACGGCGAGCCCTTTCTTGAATCCCCGGTTTTGCATGCCGCTCTCCTAGATCACCATCTCGGTACCACCGCCCAGGCGGCGACCCATTCGACGCAGTATGAAAAGCCCCATCAGGGTGGCCAGCAGCATCAAAAGCGCCCCGGCAGCCCCCAGCGGCCAGTTGGCCGCCTCCCCAAACTGACTCGCGACCAGATTACCCAGCATCTGCGAGCGCCCGCCGCCCAGCAGCTCGGGAATCACGTACATGCCAAAGGCTGGAATGGCCACCAGCACGGAGCCGGCCAGAAGCCCCGGCAGGGTCTGCGGCAGCACGGCGACAAAAAAGGTACGCAGCGGCGAGGCGTAGAGATCGCGCGCCGCCTCGATCTGGGCGTGATCGAGCTTTTCGAACGCGGCATACAGCGGCAGCACCATAAAGGGCAGAAAGTTGTAGACCAGCCCCAGCGTCACGGCAAAATCGGACGGAAAGAGCCCCATGTTGGGCGCGATCAGCCCCATTTTCTCGGCAAGACTCGACAGCGGCGTGCCCGGTGAGAGCAGATTCATCCAGCCAAAGGCGCGGATGACCTGGTTGGTCCATGACGGCACCACCACCGCCAGCAGCATGATGGCACGCAGCCGTGGCCGGCACAGCGAGATGTACCAGGCGACCGGATAGGCCACCAGTACCACCAGTGCCAGCGAGATAACGGACTGAAATATCGAGCGCCACAGCGTATAGAGATTGCCCGGGCTCCAGCCCAGAAAGCCAAAGCCTGCCAGATTGCGAAAGGCATCCAGCGTCAGCGGCATCTGCGGCTGACCGAAGCCGCCGTTGGTCATGAATGCCACTGACATCAGATAGGCGCTGGGCAGCACCAAAAAGATGAAAATCCACAGCGCGCCCGGCAGCACGCTGACCAGAAGATGCCGGGTTTCCCGACGCTGGCGCCGGCGCCAGACCACATCCGCCTGACTCATGCGCCCTCCTCGTCATCGCTTAGCATGATGACGTCTTCGGGATAGATCTCGACTTTCACCTCATCCCCGACCCGAAACAGACGCTCCCCGGTGTTGGAGATTTCGGCAATCAGCTCGCTGTGCTGCTCGCCGCTTTGGTGAGACAGCCGGTATTCGACATTGCTGCCGCGATAAAAGCGCTCCACGACCCGACACATGAGCGTATTGAGCTGCTTGCCCGGCTCCACGCTCGGCGCGCCGGGCGAGGTCAGCTCCAGGGTCTCGGGGCGAATCAACGCCACTTTCCCCTCATTGTGATCCTCGGTTTCCAGCGCCCCGATCGGCGTTTGCACCGTCATGCCCTCTCTGGCCGAGATCGAAAAGAGATTGTCATGCCCCATGAAACGGGCCACGAACAGATTGGCCGGGCGCTCATAGACTTCCTGCGGGGTACCGATCTGCTGAATGATCCCATCGCTTAACACCGCGATGCGATCGCTCATCACCATCGCCTCTTCCTGATCGTGGGTGACAAACACAAACGTCATGCCCAGACGCTTCTGGGTGCGCAAAAGCTCCACCTGCAGCTGGCTGCGAAGCCCGGCATCGAGTGCCGACAGGGGCTCATCGAGCAGCAGCACGTCGGGTTCACAGATCAGCGCGCGCGCCAGCGCAATGCGCTGTCGCTGGCCGCCGGAGAGCTGATCGACGCGGCGGTCCACCAGCGAGCCGAGCTTGATGAACTCGGCAATCTCGACCACCTTCTGCTCGCGCTCGCTGCGCGCCATGCCGCGCATTTTCAGACCAAAGGCGATGTTGTCGCGCACCGACAGATGCGGAAACAGCGCATATGACTGAAAGACCGTATTCACGCTGCGCTTGTGAGGGGGCGTGTCGGTGACATCCACCCCACCAATGGACAGCGTCCCGGCGCTGGGCTCATCCAGCCCCGCCAGCATGCGCAACAGCGTGGTCTTGCCGCAGCCGGAAGGCCCCAGCAGGGTAAAGAACTCGCCGGCGCGGATATCCAGATCCACGCTTTCAAGCGCCACCACGCCCCCCGGATACTCCTTGCGAATGCCTTTCAGGTTGATGGAAGACGCCTCACGCGCCGCCCCGGCATTGGCGCCCTGAGTGCTATCGCGATGCTGAAATGGCCCGTCGGGTGCGGCGGTCGGTGAGCGTTCTGCCATCGAACAGGATCCCCTTGCGTATGAATGCACCGCTTGTGCAGTGTCGGTATAGGTCGGTTGCAGGACAGCGCTCCAGAGCTCAGAGGCGATCCCTTAATCGGTAAAAGGCGGTCGCCAGCACCAGAAGCGGCGTTCGAAGCCGGCGACCGCCCGGAAAATCAAGATGTTTCATGGCGGCCAGTAGATCAAAACGCTCGCGCTGCCCGGCCACGGCCTGCGCCATCAGCTGTCCGGCAAGCCCTGCCAGCGCCATGCCATGGCCCGAATAGCCCTGCACAAAATAAATGTTGTCATCCAGCCGGCCAAAGTGCGGCGCCCGGCTGCGGGTGATCGCTACCCGGCCGCCCCAGCGATAATCGATCGCCACATCTTCAAGCACTGGAAAGAGCTCGCGCATCTTGCGCTGCATGATCGTGACAAGCCCGCGCGGCTCACGGCCACTGTAGCTGACCTGACCGCCATAGAGTAAACGCCGCCCTGCGGTGAGGCGATAGTAGTCCAGCACAAAATTGGCATCCGAGACCGCGTCACGCTGTGGCAGGGTCTGTGCCACCTGGTGCTCGGAGAGCGCTTCGGTGGCGATGATGTAGTTGACCACCGGCATGATCTTGCGCTCGATCTCCGGCACCAGCCCGCCCAGATAGGCATTGCCGGCGACCAGCAGATGGTCACAGTCAATTTGCCCATGTGCCGTGGTCAGCTGCACGGTCTTGCCACGCGTGATATCGCTCACACGGCTGTGCTCGAAAATCACGGCCCCGGCACGCTGGGCGGCGCGTGCCAGCCCCAGCGTATAGTTGAGCGGATGCAGATGGCCTGCCTCGCGCTCATACAGACCGCCGAGGTAGGCATCGGTGACCACATGGCGTCTCAGGGCCTCGCCTTCCAGCCATTCCAGCCCTTCGTAGCCGTAGCGCGTGGCCATCTCGTCCCGCCAGGCCTTCATGGCCCGCTCGTGACGCGGCTTGATCGCGGCATGAAGATACCCGCGGGAATACTCGCAGTCGATGTCGTGACGTTCGATCAACGACTCGGTCAGCCGCACGGCCTCGCGACTCATCGCCCAGATATCGCGCGCCGCCTGATGCCCAAGCGATTTTTCGATGACCGACAGCTCGGTGCCCAGCCCCGGCAAAATCTGCCCACCGCTGCGGCCCGACGCCCCCGCCCCGATCTCCCCCGCCTCCAGCAGTGCCACCCGATAGCCCCGCTCGGCCAGATGCAATGCCGCGCTGCAGCCGGTTACCCCACCGCCAATGATCGCCACATCAAAACGCTGCGCGCCTGCCAGGGGAGCCGTATTGTCCAGCGCCAGATTGCGGGAGTAGGCATACCAGGAGTGCTCGCTCATCGGGACAGCTCATCAAGGCGTATGAAAAAAGCATTATGGTGGGAAAGCGCGTCAGGAGGCCATGGATCAGCACAGTCTACAGGGACTTTTTTGACGGTTTTGATTCATCAGGGACGAATCCGATGAACGCTGCGGCCTGCTCCCGACGCGTGTATCGCTACTTTTTCATCAGAGACAGGCCGGCCACAAAAAAGCCGCGCTCATTGAGCGCGGCCTTGATCATGCTTCGAGTCTCAGGGCCTGAGGCTACACACCGGGCAGTGCGGGTCACGCCCCAGCCCGAAGTGTCGCCACTGCCCGCTCAGACCATCGAAGGTAGAAAGTCCCTGATGGGGGGGGCCGCAGCCGCTCAAAAGCTTCAGGGCTTCGAGCGCCTGATAGCTGCCGATCATGCCGACCAGGGGGGCAATGACGCCGCTCTCGGCACAGGTCAGCTGATCCTCATCGGCACTGTCGCCGTAGAGGCAGGCGTAACAGGGGGCGGCCGGGTCGCGAAGATCAAAGACGGCCAGCTGCCCCGAGAAGCGGATGGCCGCGCCGGAGACCAGCGGCGTGCCGGCCGCCACGCAGGCGCGGTTGATGGCATCCCGGCTTTCGAAACGGTCGGTGCAGTCCAGTACGACATCGGCGCGGGCCACGGCATGCTGCAACCCTTCGCCCTGCAGACGCTCGGTGATGACCTGCGTCCGACAGTGGCTGTTGATCGCGGCGATGCTGTCAGCCGCCGACTGCGCCTTGAAGCTGTCGATATCCACCTCACCATGGGCGATCTGGCGCTGCAGGTTGGAGAGATCGACCCGGTCATCATCGGCCAGTGTGAGCGTGCCGACACCGGCGGCCGCCAGGTAAAGCGCCGCCGGCGAGCCCAGACCGCCCAGGCCAATGATCAATACATGCCCGGCCATGAGGCGCGTCTGACCCTCGTAATCAAGCTCGTTGAGCATGATCTGACGGCTATAGCGCAGAAGCTGCTCGTCGTTCATGGGAACTCCCGTACAGCGATCAAGGATTCGGAGAGGCAGAAGGCCACTGCCCCAGAGTGACACGCTCACGCCCGCCGAGGTCTCGGCAGGTGCCCACGGTCGTATAACCGGCACTTGTCAGCGCCGCCCGCACCGCTTCGCCCTGCTGATGGCCGTGTTCCAGCATCAGCCAGCCACCGACGGTCAGAAAATCACGGGCAGTCTCGATCAGGTGCAGCAGATCGGCCATGCCGTCCTGCCCTGCCACCAGCGCCGAGCGCGGTTCAAAGCGCACATCGCCCTGCCCCAGATGCTCATCAGACGCGTCGATGTAGGGCGGGTTACTGACGATCAGCTCAAAGCGCATGGAGGGCGCCAGCGCCGAGAAGAAATCGCCCTGCTCAAAGCGGACATTGGTGATGCCCAGCGTCTCGGCATTGCGCTGCGCCAGGGTGACGGCTTCTGCAACAATATCGATACCGGTCACCTGCCAGTCGGGGCGTTCAGACGCCAGCGCCAAGGCAATGGCGCCGCTGCCGGTGCCCAGATCCAGTGCACGCACATCGCTCGCCGGCATATGCGTCAGCGCCTGTTCGACCAGGGTTTCGGTATCAGGACGCGGGATCAGGGTATGAGGCGACACGGCGAGAGGCAGGCCAAAAAACTCGCGATAGCCCAAAAGCCAGGCCACCGGTTCGCCCTGCTCACGCCGCTCAACCAGGGCATTGAAACGCTTGGCTTCGGCTGGTTCAACCTCGCGATCCCCCCAGGTATAAAGCCAGGTCCGCGAACGCCCCAGCACATGGGCCAGCAGCAGCTGGGCATCAAGATGGGGCGTGGCTGTCTCGTCAGTGGCGTGACGGGCAAGACGGGCCACGGCATCGGACAGGGCCTGATCAATGCGCATGAAAGCTCTTGTCAGTCATTCCTGTCAGCCGTTTTCGCCGGTCATGGCCGCCAGCTGGTCGGCCTGATATTCATGCACCAGCGGATCGATGATGTCATCAAGCGCACCGGTCATGACTTCCCCAAGCTTGTAGAGCGTCAGGTTGATACGGTGATCGGTCACCCGGCCCTGCGGGAAGTTATAGGTGCGGATGCGCTCGCTGCGATCGCCCGAACCCACCAGCGAACGGCGCGTATCGGACTGCTGCTGTTGTCTGGCGCTTTCGGCACTCTGTTTGAGGCGGGCCGCCAGTAGCGACATGGCGCGGGCACGGTTTTTGTGCTGGCTGCGCTCGTCCTGGCATTCCACCACGGTACCGGTCGGCAGGTGCGTAATGCGGATCGCGGAATCGGTGGTATTGACGTGCTGGCCGCCGGCGCCGCTGGCGCGGAAGGTGTCTACACGCAGATCACCCGGGTTGAGCTCGACCTCGGCGACGTCATCGGCCTCGGCCATGACGGCCACCGTGCAGGCCGAGGTATGGATGCGCCCCTGGGATTCGGTCGCCGGCACCCGCTGCACCCGATGCGCGCCGGATTCAAACTTGAGCCGGGCATAGATATCGCCGCCGGCCACACGGGCGATGATCTCCTTGAACCCGCCCTGTTCGCCGTGGCTGGCGCTGACGGTTTCCATTTTCCAGCCGCGGCTTTCGGCGTAGCGCGAATACATGCGAAAAAGATCACCGGCAAAGAGTGCGGCTTCATCGCCGCCGGTGCCGGCGCGCACCTCGAGATAGACGCTGCGCTGATCGTCCGGGTCCTTCGGGATCAAAAGCTGCAGCAGCTGTGGCTCCAGCGCCTCGAGCTTCTCGTCGATGTCGGCAATCTCGTCATGCGCCATGGCGCGCATGTCCGGATCGCTGTCTTCAAGCATCTGACCGGCGCTGTCACGATCGGCCTCGAGGCTGCGATGGCGTGCCCAGTGTCCGACCAGTTCTTCCAGATCGGCATACTCGCGCGAGTAGTTGCGAAACCGGGTCTGATCACCGATGACGCCCGGGTCGGAAAGGAGTCTCGAGAGTTCTTCAAAACGTTCGGCAAAGCCGTCAAGGCGGTCTCTGAGCGAGGCCTTCATGGCGATTCCTGGTGCAGCGCGCTGTCGTCGATCAAGAGTTCCTCCGCAGCCTGGATCAGATCCACCCGCTCGGCACCGGAGGCCGCGCGAATGCGTGAAGTCGTACCGTGCAGCAGCCGGTTGGTGAGCTGCTGCGTCAATTTCTGGATGACCCGCTCGGGGTCCTGACCGCGTGACAGCGCCGCCAGCGCCTCACTTTCAGCCTCGGCACGCAGGCGCTCGGCCTGATGGCGATGGCGCCGGATCAGGTCGCCGGCGCTGCGCACCCGTCTTTCGTGCTGCCAGGCCGAGACATTGGCCAGAATCATCTCTTCGGCCTGGTCGGCGGCGGCCTGGCGCGAACGGCGGTTTTCACTGATGACCTCGTTGAGATCATCAATGCTGTACAAAAAGATGTCGTCAAGCTCGCCCACCTGCGGCTCGATGTCCCGCGGGATGGCGATATCCACCATGAAAATGGGGCGGTGCTTGCGTGTTTTCAGCGCCGATTCCACGAGCCCCTTGCCCAGCAGCGGCGTGGGGCTGCCGGTCGAGGAGATCACGATATCGGCACAAATCAGCGCGTTTTCGAGCTCGTCCAGCCCGATCGCCACGCCGTTGACCTCATCGGCCAGCGTCTGCGCGCGCTCGCGCGTGCGGTTGGCCACAATAATGCCCTGAATGCCGGCATCGCGAAGATGACGTGCGACCAGTTCGATGGTTTCGCCGGCCCCGATCAACAGCGCTCGGGACTGACGAATGTCATCAAAGATGCGACCAGCCAGATTGACCGCGGCATAGGCCACCGAGACCGGGTTTTCACCGATGCCGGTATCGGTACGCACCTGCTTGGCCACGGCAAAGGTGTGCTGAAAAAGACGCTCGAGCTCGCTGCCCAGGCTTTGATGGGCCCTGGCCACCTGATAGGCACTCTTGATCTGCCCCAGAATCTGGGGCTCGCCGAGTACCATCGAATCAAGGCCGCAGGCAACCCGCATCAGATGACGCACGGCCTCGCCGTCACGATGCCACCGGGCGCATTGCTCCAGCGACTCCACGGGCAGACGATGAAAGTGGCCGAGCCATTCGAGGATCAGGCGCTCGTCCCCCCCGTCGAGCCGACAATAGATCTCGGTTCGATTGCAGGTCGACAGAATGGCGGCTTCCTGAACCTCGGCAAGCGAGGTCAGATCTTCAAGCGCCAGTGCCATCTGACTGGAGGAGAAAGCGACCTGTTCACGTACCTCAAGGGTCGCACTTTTATGATTGATGCCTAGAGAAAGAAGCATCGTGATACCGTATTAGCTATAACGTTCGTTTAGAACGCTGAGACACGACTGGATAATGTGTCAGGCATCCAATCCTGTCAGGTCAGGTCCGTTATCGGTGATACAGTGCGCATTTCGTGCATGAACGGCATCAGGGGACTGCGTAGTGCCGCGGTGCTCGCACTTCATGGTCGTGCATTCTAACATAGCCCCGGGCGCCGTGGGATGGAACGCTTTCATCAGCTTCATAGCCCCGGCAGGTTTCGCCATCAATGAGGACACGGATGCGCCAACGCACAATATGGCTATCGATGGCCGCCCTGCTGCTGCCCGCGGCACTTTGGCCGACATCTTTTGCGACCGCGAGTGATCAGCCTGCTCCGTCGACCTCTCATGATGTCAACGCCCCAAAGCAGAGTAATGCCTCGCCAGAGCAGCGCAACCCTTCCAGGGAAGGTCTTGACGGGGCCACGCTCGGCGCCCTTCTGGGTGCCGATATTGCTGCACAGCGCGGTGATACCGGGCTTGCAGCCCGCACCTATCTGCAGCAGAGCCAGCGCCACACGGACATTGGCCTGGCCCGACGCGCCACACAGATGGCGCGTCTGGGCAATGACCCGCAGCTGGTTATTGCCGCGGCCAATCACTGGGCGGCGCTGGACAGAAACAGCGCGACTCCCCGCCGTATTCTTGCTGCTGCCGCCGCCGAACAGGGCGAATGGGCAACGGCCATGGCACTGCTGCTGGAAGTCGACGCCAGCGGGCAGGATGCGGATCTCGAGTCGTTTCTGGAAGATGCCATTACCAGCGGCGCCAGCACTGAAGAGCTGCTGGCACCGCTTGAAAGCTATATCACGCGCCATCCCGAACAACCTCATGCACTGACAACGCGTGCCCTGCTTCGATCGTTGCAGGGTAATAACGACGCGGCCAGCCGTGATCTTGAGCGCGCAGAAGCCCTTGATGCCGAGCTGCCGGCGATCTGGCTCGCCCGCAGCCAGATTGCACTGGATCAGGAGGATGCTGCCGGCGCGCTGAAATCCGCCCGGCGCGGCCATGAGCTTGCCCCGCAGGACAACCGCTTCATTCTGGCCATGGCCCAGGCCAATCTGGCCATGGATGATGTCGATGCAGCCGAGAAGCAGTTCGACACCCTGATGCAGGACATGCCGGACAATCTGCAGCTGCGTCTGGCACTGGCCCAGCTTTATCTGCGCAACGATCATCCTGACGCTGCACAGCGTTTGCTGAAGCCGGCTTTGGAAGAGGACAACGCCTCCCCATCCGGCGAGCTTTATATGCTGGCCGGCCTTGTCAGCGAAAGACTCGATGACATCGATCAGGCACTGGCGCTCTATGCCCGTGTCCCCGAAGGCGAACATTTTGCAGGAGCCCGTGTCCGCGGTGTACAGCTGCTGGCAGAGCGTCAGCGCATCGATGACGCCCTGGACTGGCTGCACGATCAGGAAGATGACTACCCCGACCAGTTTGCTGCGCTCATGGAGCTCTCCCTGTCACTGCTGGATCAGAATGATCAGCAGGCGCGGGCCGATCAACTGCTCGACGGCGCCATCGAGGAACGCGCCCCCGATAACAGCGACCTCCTTTATATACGCGCCATTCGCGCCATCGAACATCAGGATCTCGAGGCCATGGAGCGCGACATGCGTACACTGCTCGAGCGCGATCCCGACAATGCCGATGCGCTCAACGCCTTCGGCTATACCCTGACCGAGCAGACCGATCGTCACGAAGAGGCGCTGGAACTGCTTGAGCGCGCCCATCGTCTGGCGCCGGAATCGGCACCGATCATCGACAGCCTGGGCTGGGCGCATTTTCATCTGGGCCAGCTGGATCAGGCCGTGTCGCTGCTCAAGCAGGCCTACGCCCTGATGCCGGATGAAGAGGTCGCAGCGCATCTGGCAGAAGCGCTCTGGGCCAGCGGTGACAGCGAGCAGGCACGACGCATTATCGCAGGGGCCACGACACGCTTTCGCACCCACCCCACCATCGATGATCTGCTGAGCCGCTATCCGCTGCTGACACCGCTCAGCCCGCTGCCAAAAGCCACGGATTCACCCACTGTCACTTCCCAGGAGAACACCCCATGACGTCAGGTAACGCGATCGGTCGCATGCTACAGTTTCTGACCCTCGCCCTGATCGCCCTTCTGGCCGGCTGTGCCACTCAGGCGCCATCGCAGAAGCAAGACCGCCTTCCCGGTGACTGGCGTACCCAGCAGGCACGACTTGAAGCGCTGGATACCTGGACAGCGGCCGGCAAGGTCGGCATTCGTACGCCGGAAGACAGCCAGAGCGCCAACCTCGACTGGACCCAGCGTGCCAATCAATATCGCATCTCGGTCAGCGGTCCCTGGGGTACGGGACGTAACACGCTGGAAGGCGATGGCCGTCAGGTCACGCTCACCAATGGCGATGGCACCTTTCAGGCACCGACGCCCGAGGAACTGATGGCGCAGCAGATGGGCTGGTCGCTGCCGCTTTCTTCGCTGGTCTACTGGGTGCGTGCCCTGCCCGACCCGCGCGGCCCCCACAGCATGAGCAAGGATGATGTCGGCTTTCCCGCCACGCTGGATCAGGCCGGCTGGCATATTGACTATCGCGACTGGATCCAGGCAGACGGCATGTGGCTGCCGCGGCGTATTGTCATGGCCTATGACGACATCCGCACCACGCTGGTCATCAACCGCTGGCAGCCGGGGCAGGCAGAGCTGCCATGAAAGGTAATGCCACGCTGACCCTGCCGGCGCCGGCCAAGCTCAACCGCATGCTGCATATCGTGGGCAAGCGCCCGGACGGCTACCACGAGCTGCAGACCCTGTTTCAGTTTCTGGAACATGGCGACACGCTGCATTTTCGCCTGCGCGATGATGACGCCATTACCCTGTCGCCACAGCTTGACGGCGTCAGTGCCGAGGACAACCTGATCGTTCGCGCCGCCCGGTTACTACAGGGCACCGTCGGTCAGCCGCTGCCGGGTGTGGACATCGCTCTGGAAAAAAGGCTGCCCATGGGCGGCGGCCTGGGAGGTGGTAGCTCCAATGCGGCCACCACCCTGCTGGCGCTCGACCATCTCTGGCAGCTCAATCTGGACACCGACACTCTGGCAACGCTGGGGCTGACGCTGGGTGCCGACGTGCCCGTGTTCGTTCGCGGTTTTGCCGCCTGGGGGGAAGGCGTTGGAGAACGACTGGTGCCGGCGCCGCTGGATACGCCCTGGTTTGTGGTGGTTCATCCCGGGGTAAGCGTGTCCACGGCCGGCGTCTTCGGCCATCCACAATTGACACGTGATACCCCCTTGATTAGTATGTCGCGCGCCCTGCAGGGAGGTCACAACGACTGCGAGGCCGTGGTGCGAAGGCTTGAGCCGGGTATCGGTGAGGTCATTGACCTGCTTCGTCAGCACGGACCTGCCATGCTGACCGGAACCGGCGCCTGCGTTTTCTGCCCCATCGAGGAGGAAGCGGCAGCGCTTGAACTGGAAAGGGAGATACTTTATGGTATCGCCCGGCATGCGTACCCGGACCGCTGGAGCGTCTTCGGGGCACGCGGTTGTAACATCTCTCCCCTGCATCAGGCTCTGAACAGGCTTCGGGTATCATCAAGTACCGGAGTATCATGAAGCATTGAGCGTCAGTGCTTGCATCAAAGGTTACTGGGGTATAGCCAAGTGGTAAGGCACCGGTTTCTGGTACCGGCATTCCCAGGTTCGAGTCCTGGTACCCCAGCCATTTCTTTTCGATGTCACTCACGTTTGACTTCAAACCACCCCGATTTTCTACAAGCGTCCAAAGGTGGCTGCGCGTGTCTAAACTGATGGTCTTCGCGGGGAACGCCAACCCCGAGCTTGCCCGCAAGGTGGCCGAGAGCCTTGATAATCGTCTGGGCCATGCCACGGTCGGTCAGTTCAGCGATGGCGAGATCGCGGTCGAGATCAACGAGAACGTGCGCGGCAAGGACGTTTTTATCCTCCAGTCGACCTGTGCACCGACCAATGACAACCTGATGGAACTGATCCTGATGGTGGATGCCCTGCGTCGGGCCAGCGCGACTCGTATTACTGCCGTGGTGCCCTACTTCGGCTACGCCCGTCAGGATCGTCGCGTGCGTTCGGCACGTGTACCGATTTCTGCCAAGGTCGTTGCTGACATGATGGTCAAGGCCGGCGTGGATCGCGTCATGACCATGGATCTGCACGCCGACCAGATTCAGGGCTTTTTCGACGTTCCAGTCGATAACGTCTACGGTTCGCCCATCCTGCTCGATGACATCGAGCGTCAGAATTACGATGACATCGCCATTGTCTCGCCCGATGTGGGCGGTGTCGTTCGTGCCCGTGCCATCGCCAAGCAGCTCAACGCAGATCTGGCCATCATCGACAAGCGTCGCCCATCGGCCAATCAGGCTCAGGTGATGCACATCATCGGTGATATCAAGGACCGCACCTGCGTGCTGGTCGAAGACATGGTCGACACGGCCGGTACCCTGTGCAAGGCCGCCGAAGCGCTCAAGGCGCACGGCGCCCGACGCGTACTGGCCTATTCGACGCATGCGATCCTGTCGGGTCCGGCGGTCGACAATATTTCAAAATCCCAGCTCGATGAGCTGGTCGTTGCTGACACCATCCCGCTTGCCGAGCATG
The DNA here is from genome assembly GCF_003385845.1 of Kushneria indalinina DSM 14324. Taxonomy (GTDB): domain Bacteria; phylum Pseudomonadota; class Gammaproteobacteria; order Pseudomonadales; family Halomonadaceae; genus Kushneria; species Kushneria indalinina. The sequence goes on from NZ_QRDJ01000006.1 coordinate 1,344,749, forward strand.
CCCGTCGCAGCGGCAAGATCCGCCAGCTTTCGGTCGCCGGCCTGATCGCCGAGGCGATCCGTCGTGTCAGCAATGAAGAATCCGTCAGCGCAATGTTCCACTGAACCTGCGCCGGTACTCGCTTTCGCCTGATGCGAAAGCCCGATAAAACGGCACGAGCCTGGTCGCGGGCCGTGTCGTTTTCGACTTGAACCAATGAGGGTCCAACCCATGAAACATGATTATCAACTGACCGCTGTCGCTCGTACGGCGCTGGGGAAAGGTGCGAGCCGCCGCCTGCGTCGTGCGAACGAACGTGTCGCGGCCATCATCTATGGCGGCAGCGCCGAGCCGCAGCCGATCGCCATCGACAAGCCGGCCTTTTACAAGGCACTTGAAGACGAAGCCTTTTTCTCCTCCATCATCAACATCGACATTGATGGCAGCAAGGAGCAGGTCGTCATTCGTGATCTGCAGCGTCACCCCTACAAGGAGCTGATCACGCACGCCGACTTCATGCGCGTTGATGCCACTCACGAGCTGACCATCACCGTACCGCTGCACTTTGCAGGCGACGAAGAGTGCAAGGGCGTTCGTGAACAGGACGGTGTCCTGCACGTACTGGCCAATGACGTCGAAGTCAGCTGCCTGCCGGCCGATCTTCCCGAGTATCTGGAAGTCAACGTGGCCAACATGGAACTGGGCGACACCCTGCACCTGTCCGATATCCCGATGCCGAAGGGCGTCACCGTTGTGGCGCTGACCCATGGCGAAGACCACGACATGGGCATCGTGACCGTGACACATCCGGATCGCGGCACCGATGAAGAAGGCGACGGCGAAGAGGAAGACGCTTCTGACGCTGACGTTCAGCGCCCCGAAGCCGACAACGGTGGCGAGGGCGAGCAGGTCTAAGGTGGGGTTTGCCATCTGATGCCTGACGGCCGGTCGGGCCGGGCCATATGCCCGGGCCGCCCGGCCGTTCTGATGTATGACCTGCATGCACCGCAGGGCGTTGTGATTACAAAAGCGAGAACGCCTCATGAGCGATATCAAAGCGATCATAGGGCTGGGCAATCCGGGCGCCCAGTACACGCAGACCCGTCATAATGCCGGCTTCTGGCTGATCGATGCGCTGGCCGGTCGCTATCACACCACGCTGCGCAGCGAGCGCAAGCTGCTCGGCCACTACGCTCGCGCCACCATCGAGGGGCAGGATATTCATCTGCTGGCCCCGACGACCTACATGAATCACAGCGGCCAGTCGATTGGCGCGCTGGCCGCCTTTTACAAGCTGCCGCCCGAATCACTGCTGATCGTGCATGACGAGCTGGACCTCTCCTCCGGCCAGGCCCGCTACAAGCAGGGCGGCGGCCATGGCGGCCACAATGGCCTGCGCGATACCATCAATGCCCTGAGTCAGAACAAGAACTTCCACCGCCTGAGACTGGGCATCGGCCATCCCGGCAGTGCCAGTCAGGTGGTCAATTACGTGCTGGGCGCCCCGGGCAAGAGCGAGCGCCGGGCCATCGATGAGGCCATCGAGGCCTCGCTCGAGACCCTCCCACTGGCGCTGTCCGGCGACTGGGCCCGCGCCATGAATCAACTTCACAGTTTCAGCGCAGCCTAGCCTTGCGCGACGATCCTCGCTGCAGGAGCTTTCTGTCATGACGCTTGAACGCCTTGTACCGCTGGCCTTTGTCGGCATCTGGTCTACCGGCTTTATTGCCGCCCGCCTGGTCGCCCCCTGGACCGATCCGCTTACTTTCCTGAGCTATCGGTTCTTCCTCAGCGCGCTGGTGTTCATGCTGATTGCACAGGCCGTCGGCGCCCGCTGGCCGCGCGGACGGGCGGCCTGGACGCGAGCATTGCTGGTAGGGATTCTGCTGCAAAGCCTCTATCTGGGCGGCGTTTTCTGGGCCGTCGATCGCGGCCTGCCGGCAGGCGTAGCGGCGCTGGTGGTCGGGCTTCAGCCGCTGGCCACCACCCTTTTCGCCGGCTCGATGCTCGATGAGCGACCCGACACTCGCCAGTGGCTGGGCGTGCTGCTCGGTCTTGTCGGCACCCTGCTGGTCCTGCTGCCCGGGCTGGAAACGGATCTCGGCGAGATTGATCCGCTGCCGCTGGTGGCCGTACTGATTGCCATGCTGAGCATTACGCTGGGCACCATCTGGCAGAAACGAACCGGTCCCGGTGCCGATCTTCGCACCAACGCTGCCATTCAGTTCATCGGCGCCCTTGTGGTCACCCTCCCGCTGGCGATGGCCACTGAAAGCATGCGCTTCGAATCAAACTGGCAGGCCTGGACCGGCCTTTTATGGTCGGTCTTTGGCCTGTCGGTAGGCGCCATCTCGCTACTGCTGGTCATGATACGCCGTGGCTCGGTGTCGAGCGTGGCATCGCTTTTTTATCTGGTGCCACCGGTCGTGGCGCTTCTAAGCTGGCTTTTGTTTGATGAAACGCTGGGCCCGTTACAGGTCGGCGGCATGGTGCTTGCCGCCTGCGGCGTAGGCCTTGCCAGCCGCCGGACCTCGCCCGGACGGTAGCGACCCGACCGCGGCAACAGGTAAACTTCGCGCCATATGGCCCGAACAGCGGGTCGAATACAAAACATCGCCCTACACTGCAGGATGCACCTCCATGGGATTCAATTGCGGTATTGTCGGCCTGCCCAACGTGGGCAAATCGACCCTTTTCAATGCCCTGACCAAGTCAGGCATCGATGCAGAAAACTTCCCCTTCTGCACCATCGAACCCAATACCGGCCTCGTGCCGATGCCGGACCCTCGCCTTGATCGGCTGGCAGAAATCGTCAAGCCGGAGAAGGTCATCCCGACCACCATGGAGTTCGTGGATATCGCAGGCCTAGTGGCCGGCGCCTCCAAGGGTGAAGGACTGGGCAATCAGTTTCTGGCCAATATTCGTGAAACCGATGCGATCGCGCACGTGGTGCGCTGTTTCGACGATGACAACGTGATTCACGTGTCCAACGAGGTCGACCCGCGTGCCGATATTGAAACCATCAATATCGAGCTGGCCCTGGCGGACCTGGATAGCGTCGAGCGTGGCCTGCAGCGCCTGGCCCGCACGGTCAAAAGCGGTGACAAGGATGCCATCGCCAGCAAGGCGCTGCTGGAGCGTATTCAGCCGCATCTGGCGGAAGGTCAGCCGCTGCGCAGCTTCGGTCTGAATGACGACGAGAAGAAACTGCTCAGAAGCTTTGGCTTTCTCACCCTCAAGCCCACCATGTACATCGCCAACGTTCATGAAGAGGGTTTTGATAACAACCCGCACCTGGAGGTGGTGAATACCATCGCCGCCGAAGAAGGTGCCGTGGTGGTGCCGGTCTGCAACAAGATCGAGGCCGAAATCGCCGAGCTCGAGGAAGAAGAGCGTGCCATGTTCCTTGACGAGCTTGGCATGGAAGAGCCCGGGCTGGACCGCGTGATTCGTGCCGGCTACGGTCTTCTGGGCCTTCAGACCTACTTCACTGCCGGCGTCAAGGAAGTTCGTGCCTGGACGGTGCCGGTCGGGGCCACCGCTCCGCAGGGGGCCGGGGTGATCCACACCGATTTCCAGAAAGGCTTCATCCGCGCTGAAGTCGTCGCCTACGAGGACTTTGTCTCCCTGAACGGTGAACAGGGCGCCAAGGAAGCCGGCAAATGGCGTCTGGAGGGCAAGGAGTATGTGCTCAAGGACGGCGACGTGGTGCATTTCCGCTTCAACGTCTGAGAACGCCGGCACAGGGGCTTGACGTTTTGATAGGCCTTGCGTAGTATGCGCTCGCGTTGCACGGCTACGTAGCTCAGCTGGTTAGAGCACATCACTCATAATGATGGGGTCCCCTGTTCGAATCAGGGCGTAGCCACCAGATATGAAAAAACGGCATCTTCGGATGCCGTTTTTTTATGCCTGCTCTGCAGACCGCTCAGACAAGCTGCTCGCGATTACAAAATGCTGTCAGCGCACGGATCAGATAGTCGGGATCATGCGCCCCCGCCGTTTCGCGAATGGAATGCATTGCCCACTGGGCCAGGCCGATATCCAGCGTCGGCACCCCGGTACGCGTCGCCGTGAGCGGCCCGATCGTGGTCCCACACGGCATGTCGGCACGGCTGACGAAGGTCTGTACCGGCACATCCGCCTCACGACACAGCTCGCGAAAGAGCGCACCGGTGGCGGCATTCGTGGCATAGCGCTGGCTGACATTGACCTTGATGACAGGGCCTCGGTTCAGTGCCGGCTGATGGCGCGCGTCATGCTTGTCGAGATAGTTCGGATGCACGGCATGCGCGTTGTCGCAGGAGATCAGGCGCGATGACTGTAAAAGCCGGATACGCGCCTCGGCACCGCCCGTGCCCTGCGCTTCGGCCAGACGTGACACGACATCGCCCAACAGCGTGCCCTGTGCCCCGCCGGTGCTGCCGCTGCCGATCTCTTCGTGATCGTTGGCAACAAACAGCGCGCCCTGACTGCCGTCACTTTCCATCAGCGCGCGCATGCCGCAATAGCACGACAGCAGATTATCCAGACGCGCCCCGCTGATCATCTCACCCTCAAGGCCCAGCCGTGATGCAGGCTGTGCATCATAAAAGCTCAACTCATAATCAACGATGCCGATATCTTCCAGGCCATGCTGATCACGAAGCCAGCGCTTGAGCAGCGATTCGATCGAAGGCGGCGCCTGCCCGGAACCGGCCTGCCAGACCACGGGCGCCATCTGAGTCTGGGCATTGAGCGCCTTGCCCTGATTGACGTCACGATCAAGATGAATGGCAAGGCTCGGGATGACGGCAACGGGCCGGTCCACCTTAAAGAGCTGCTCGCGGAGCCCGCCCTGATCGTCGCGAAGATAGACGCGCCCGGCGATGGCCAGGTCCCGATCAAACCAGGGTGCCAGCAGAGCGCCGCCATAGACTTCGACGCCCAGCCGCATCCAGTCTGCTGACATCTGCACGGGCTGGGGCTTCAGGCGCAGCGCGGGGCTATCGGTATGGGCACCTACCATGCGAAGCGCCTCAAGCGGCCCTTCGGGCAACTGAAAGGCTACCAGGGCGCCACCGGCACGGGTGCAGTAATAACGCTTTCCGGGAACCAGCTGCCATGGCTGCGTTTCATCCAGCGCTCTGAAACCCGCGGATTCAAGACGCGAGGCCATCTCCTCGACCGCATGCCACGGTGTAGGGGAACACTTGAGAAAATCGAACAAATCAGTAATTGTCGAGGAATGAGACACGTAATTCTCCCATACTACCTATCGTTGTTAAGGACGTCGGCCTGCTACAATGACGGCCCTGCCTGCTGACCTGCAACAGACCCTTTTAATCCTGTATTAACAGCACACAAAGTGTACATGAACCCGGGAGTGCTTCCTTGATGAGCCTGTTTGCCCCAGCCCGCAATATTGCGGTGTTCGCTCTGTGCCTTTTGACTGCCCTGCCCGCAATGGGCGATGAGGCAATCAAGCCAACCGACGAGGGGCGACAGGCGTCTCGGGAAGTCATTCAGTCGCTGGAATATGGCCACTATGAACCTGTAACCCTCAACAATGACTGGGCAGACAGAGTTTTCAGTCGCATGCTGAAACTGCTGGATTCCCAGCACGCCTATCTGACCCGGGAAGATATCGCGCAGTTCAGCGATCTGCGTACCGGCCTCGATGAGATGCTGGTAGAAGGCGACCTGGATCGCGTCTATGCGTTTTACAATCTCTACCAGACGCGGCTGGAAAACCGGCTCGAATGGCTGGTGAATCGACTCGAAAACCAGCCCGATTTCGATTTCACCGATAATGAACGTCTGCCGACCAATCTTGAAGACGCTGGCTGGGCAGAAAGCCAGAATGAACTGGATGATCTCTGGCGCAGACGCCTCAAGAATGCTGCCCTGACGCTCTCCCTCGCCCCGCAAACCTCGGATGAGACCCCGGTGGTCGACACCAGTGTCCTTTCCGAAATTGCCACCATTCCGGCCCGGGTCTCCGAGCCCGAAACGCACGCCGGCGATGAAGGCAAACCCATGAGCAGCGAGAAGATCACCAAACAGCTGGCCGATCGATACAGGAGTCAGCTGTCCCGGCTTAAACAGACCAATACCGAGGATGTGTTAAGCGTTGTTCTCAATGCCGCCACGGGTTCCATTGATCCACATTCCGAATACCTCTCTCCGAGCCGCGGTCAGTCCTTCGATATCCAGATGAAGCTGTCACTGGAAGGTATTGGCGCTCTTCTCCAGCAGGACAGCGAATACGTTCGCGTCTCGAGTCTGGTCTCCGGCGGCCCTGCCGAGCGCAGCGGACAACTCAAGCCGGCGGATCGCATCGTGGCCGTGGGTGATGGCGACAATGGTGAAATGATCAGCGTCATTGGCATGCGTCTTGATGAAGTCGTTGAGCATATTCGTGGCCCGAAGGGCTCAAAGGTGCGCCTGGAAATCATCCCGGCGAAAGCCATTGATGTGACCCAGACGCGCACCATCGAAATCACGCGCGATACCGTCAGCCTGGAAGATCAGGCAGCCAGCAGTCGCGTCATCGAGACCCAACGCAATGGCGAAAGCCATCGTGTCGGGGTGATCAAGGTACCGGCCTTTTATGTCGACTTTGATGCCTATCAGGCAGGCGATCAGAACTATCGCAGCTCGACACGCGATGTCGCCAAACTGATCGAAAAGCTGAAGACGCAGAATGTGGAAGGCATCGTGCTGGACATGCGCGGCAATGGCGGCGGCGCGCTGCAGGAGGCCAATTCGATGGTGGGTCTCTTTATCGATCGCGGCCCCACGGTACAGGTTCGTGATGCCCGCGGGCGCATCAGTTTGTATGGCGATACGGATCGCGGCGTCGCCTATGATGGTCCGCTGGGTGTGCTGGTCGACAGACTCTCTGCTTCCGCCTCGGAAATCTTTGCCGGCGCCATCCAGGACTACGGCCGCGGCCTGGTACTGGGCAATCAGACCTTCGGCAAGGGGACGGTCCAGACGCTCAGCGACCTGAGCCACGGCGAACTGAAGCTGACACGCGCCAAGTTCTATCGAATTTCCGGAGAGAGTACCCAGCTGCGCGGCGTGGAACCGGATATCGCCTTCCCGAGTCTGATCGACAAGGATGAAATCGGCGAGAGCGCTCTCGACTATGCCCTGCCATGGGATACGGTACGCCCGGTCAGCTATCGCCTGTATGGCGAACCCTGGCAGTTCGTGAATCAGCTCAGGCAAAAGCACGAGCAGCGCGCTCAAGGCAATCCCAACTTTCATTACCTGATGCGCGAGGCGCAGCTGGCCGAGCAGTTCCAGGCGCAGAACAATACGGTCAGTCTCAATCGGGAACAGAGGCAGCGCGAAATGGAGGCCCAGGAAGCCGAGCAGCTGGCGCTTGAAAATCAGCGGCGACGCGCGCTCGGGTTACCGGAAATCGATACATGGACCGATGCCCGTGATGAGGCGCTGAAAACCGGGCAGGACGCGGACTCCGAATCGCCCATTCAGCAGGCAGCCATGGAAGAGAGCGTTGAAATCCTGCTCGACTATGCGCTATTGGTGAATACACGCCAAAAGGCAGGCCCTTCCTCTTCTCGTCAGTAACCGCACCTGAAACAAAGGGGGCTACCTGTATTAACAGGCAGCCCCTTTTTATTGTTGGAAGGACCAGACACTGTCTCAATATTTAATGTCGCATTTCATCAACACAACAAAAAATGACTAATTAAATTATGCCTGCTGGATGAGTTCCAATATTTTGATGGTGTCGTGATAACTCATATTATAACTCTGCATCAGCGCTTCAAGCTCCTCGGAAAAAGCGGGTCTGGCGGGCTCTTCCTTTTCAAGGCCTCTCAGCATTTCGCCAAGCTGATTATCAAGCGACCATTTGTCCTTGATGGATAAACTTCTCTCGCGAGGCATTCTTCTACATTCCTGAAATTATTGATGTTACGAATGGATATGGTGCCAACAGGCATGGGCAGGCAATGATATTGAAACGGGCAGACCGCCTGTCACGCGCTGACTTTGCAGACTGATGCAATGCGTCGACAACGACTATAGTCTGTTAAAACCACATGCCGATAACGCGTGAACGGAAAGTCGCCAACCGGCAGAATAGAATTAACAACCCGATACAGGATATTGAAAATACAGGAGCAGCGAAAACCGTTCACGGTCATGAACCGCAATTGCTTATAACAAACGCGATTTATCGAGTCAAACGGAGGCTGGAAGATACCTTGATATAATCGCCATCAAATCCAGGTAAATAATCCAGAATAGACTGGCCAAGATGGACCGGATAATAGCGATCAAAAAATCGTGCGCGGGATTGGGTTAAACGAAGTATACAGCGCAGGAACTAACAGACAGACAGTACGAGAGAGAAGTGCTTCGCGTCACCTACGCATCATGATCATGCAGTAAATGGCTCCCTGAGCAGGACTCGAACCTGCGACCCAATGATTAACAGTCATTTGCTCTACCAACTGAGCTATCAGGGAACAACGAAGTATCAGATTTTATTGGCTCCCCGAACAGGACTCGAACCTGTGACCCAATGATTAACAGTCATTTGCTCTACCAACTGAGCTATCGGGGAATCTCTTTCCGATTACGCGGCGTAGTATACGTATTTCAGAAAAAACGTCAAGGTCCTGATAAAGACCCGGGCATTATTCATGTCATGAAACTACACGAACATTGCCTGTCGCTGGTGGCTACGCCCTGATTCGAACAGGGGACCCCATCATTATGAGTGATGTGCTCTAACCAGCTGAGCTACGTAGCCAGCGACCGTGCGCATTGTACAGAAGCGCCATGGGTATGCCAATCCCTCGAAGAGCGTCGCCTCAGGGATCGTGAATTCTTCCCGGACTGGCACCCTCTTTTGTGTGAGGCCCACATTCATGAAATTACTCAGGCCTGCCCTGCAGCCGTCATGCCCTGCACGCGAGCAGAACCAGCCCAAACCCTTTATTGATTGTCCGTTCAATAAAAAAAGCTTACTCTGGGTATCACAAGAGGCCTTCCATTACAGGAGAGGGAGCAGTGCCCAAGGTAGGTATGGAGCCCATTCGGCGGCAGCAGTTGATCGACGCCACCATGGCCATCATCGACGAAGCCGGTCTGGCGGACAGCACCATCATGCAGATTTCGCGGCGTGCCGGCGTTTCTGCCGGGATTATCAGCCACTATTTTGGCGGCAAGGACGGCCTCCTCGAGGCCACCATGCGCCACATTCTCGGCGATCTCGGTAAATCGGTGGCCAGGCGACGCCAGGCGCTGAACAGCAATGATGCAAAAGCGCATCTTTATGCGATTGTGGAAAGCAACTTTGACCGCAGTCAGGTCAGTCAGGCGGTGATGAAGACATGGCTGGCCTTCTGGACCACCAGCATGCACAAGCCCAATCTGCAGCGACTGCAAAGGGTCAACGACCGTCGTCTCTACTCCAATATCAGCCATCAGTTCAGAAAGCATCTGCCCCCTGCTCAGGCACGCCCTGCCGCTCAGGGTCTGGCGGCACTCATCGACGGTCTGTGGCTGCGTGGTGCGCTGGCACCGGAAAAGTTTGATACCTCGAATGCCGTCGCGCTGGCCCGTCGCTATATCGATGAGCAGCTTGATGGCGGCAACACAGCCTGACGCCGTGCTCTAGTTCTGGCACTTCGACTTCCACTGTTTATCCGGGAGGCCCCATGGCCCTGTTCGATCCCCAGCAGCTCTATATTGATGGCAAGCGCGTTGACGCGACCTCGGGTGAGACCTTTGAGTCCATCAATCCTTACAACGGTGACGTACTGGCCGAGATTCAGCAGGCCTCTCAGGGTGATATTGACCGCGCCGTCGAGTCCGCACGTCGCGGTCAGAAGATCTGGGGGGCAATGACCGGTGTCGAGCGCGCACGCGTTCTCAATCGTGCCGTGGCCCTGCTGCGCGAAAGAAACGACGAGATTGCCCGCATCGAATCTCTGGATACCGGCAAGCCGCTGAGCGAAACCACGGCCGTAGACATTGTCACCGGCGCCGACCAGCTCGAATACTACGCAGGCCTGGCCGCCGCGGTCGAAGGCGAGCAGATTCCCATCCGTTCTGACTCCTTTGCCTACACCCGTCGTGAGCCGCTGGGCGTCTGTGCCGGCATCGGTGCATGGAACTACCCGATCCAGATTGCCTGCTGGAAATCGGCGCCGGCGCTGGCCACCGGCAATGCCATGATTTTAAAACCCAGCGAAGTTACCCCGCTGACCACGCTGATGGTGGCCGAAATTTTCACCGAGGCCGGTCTGCCGGACGGCGTGTTCAACGTCGTGCAGGGCGATGGTCGCGTCGGCGCGATGCTGACCGAGCACCCTGGCATCGACAAGATCTCCTTTACCGGCGAGGCCGACACTGGCAAGAAGGTCATGGCGGCGTCTGCGTCATCATCACTGAAGGAAGTCACCATGGAGCTGGGCGGCAAGTCGCCCCTGCTCGTCTTTGCCGATGCCGATCTTGATCGCGCCGCCGATGGGGCGATGATGGCCAACTTCTACTCCACCGGCCAGGTCTGCACCAACGGCACGCGCGTGTTCGTGGAACGCTCGGTCAAGGAAGCCTTTGAAGCGAAGCTGCTCGAGCGCGTCGAGCGCGTGAAGGCTGGTGACCCGCTGGACCCGGCCACCAACTTCGGCCCGCTGGTCAGCTTCGAGCATCTGGAAAAGGTCTGCGACTATCTGGAAGCCGGCCGCCAGGACGGCGCACGTCTGCTGGTGGGCGGTGCACGCATGACCGAGGGTGACTTCGGCAAGGGGGCGTTTGTGGCCCCCACCATATTTACCGACTGCAGCGATGACATGCGCATCGTGAAGGAAGAGATTTTTGGGCCCGTGATGTCGATTCTGGCCTTTGACGATGAAGAGGAAGTCATTCGCCGCGCCAACGACACCGAATACGGCCTGGCCGCCGGGCTATTCACCGAAGGGCTCAACCGCGCGCATCGCGTGGTGCACCAGCTCGAAGCCGGCATCTGCTGGGTCAACACCTGGGGCGACAGTCCGGCACAGATGCCGGTCGGCGGCTACAAGCAGTCCGGCGTGGGCCGCGAAAACGGCCTGCTGACGCTTTCGCACTATACCAGGGTCAAATCCGTCCAGATCGAGATGGGCCCGTTTGAATCGGCGTTTTGATCGGCGCTTCTCGTTTTGACAGGGCAGGCATCACGGTTACCGATGCCCCGCCCATGACTCCTCAGGAGGGCTTGATGACTGACACACGTGAATACGACTACATCATCATCGGCGCCGGGTCGGCCGGCAACGTACTGGCGGCGCGTCTGACTGAAGACGACGATGTCACCGTACTGCTGCTGGAGGCCGGCGGGCCGGATTACCGACTTGATTTTCGCACCCAGATGCCGGCGGCGCTGGCCTATCCGCTGCAGGGCAAGCGCTACAACTGGGCCTTTGAGACCGACCCCGAACCCTTCATGAACGATCGGCGCATGGAGTGCGGTCGCGGCAAGGGACTGGGTGGCTCATCGCTGATCAACGGCATGTGCTATATCCGCGGCAACGCCATGGATCTGGAAGGCTGGACCGAACTGCCCGGCCTGGACGACTGGGGCTATGCCCACTGCCTGCCCTATTACAAGAAGGCCGAAACCCGCGACATCGGCGGCAACGACTATCATGGCGACCACGGCCCGGTGCAGGTCGCCACCCCCAGGCCAACCACCAATCCGCTCAACCGCGCCTTCATCGAGGCCGGCAAACAGGCGGGCTACGGGGAAACCGACGATCTCAACGGCTATAAGCAGGAAGGCTTTGGGCCGATGGATCGCACCACCACGCCCAACGGCCGTCGCGCTTCAACCGCGCGGGGCTATCTCGACATTGCCCGCCATCGCCATAACCTGACGATCGAAACGCACGCCGTGACCGACCGGATCCTGGTCGAAGGCAAACAAGCCGCTGGCGTTGCCTATTCCCGCCGAGGCCAGAACCAGCAGGCCCATGCCCGTCGAGAAGTGCTGCTGTGCGCCGGCGCCATCGCCTCGCCGGCCATCCTGCAGCGCTCAGGAATAGGCGATCCCGACTGGCTCCGAGAGATGAGCATCGACGTAGTGCACGAGCTGCCAGGTGTCGGCAAGAACCTGCAGGATCACCTGGAGATGTACATCCAGTACGAATGCAAGCAGCCCATTACGCTCTATTCGGCGCTGAAGTGGTACAACCAGCCCGGGATCGGGGCCGAGTGGCTCTTTCAGGGCAAGGGCATCGGCGCCAGCAACCAGTTCGAGGCCGGCGGTTTCATTCGCACCGATGAGGGCGAATCCTGGCCCAATCTGCAGTATCACTTCCTGCCGTGTGCCATCAGCTACAACGGCAAAAGCGCCGTCCAGGCCCACGGATTTCAGGCTCACGTCGGGTCGATGCGCTCGAAAAGTCGCGGGCGCGTCAAAATCAAGTCGCGCAACCCGGACGAGGCGCCCAGCATCCTGTTCAACTACATGAGCGAGACGCGGGACTGGGAAGAGTTTCGTGACGCCATTCGCGTCACACGGCGTATCATCGAACAGCCGGCGCTGGATGCCTACCGTGGCCGCGAAATCGCACCAGGCCCTGATATTCAAAGCGATGAGCAGCTCGACGAGTTCGTGCGCCATCACGCCGAGACGGCCTATCACCCCTGTGGTACCTGCCGCATGGGCGAAGGGCCGGATGCCGTGGTGGATGGCCAGGGGCGTGTGCACGGCATGGAAGGGCTGCGCGTGATTGATGCCTCCCTCATGCCCATCATCGTGACCGGCAACCTCAACGCCACCACCATCATGATGGCGGAAAAGCTGGCCGACAGCGTGCGTTCCCGCCAGCCGCTGCATCCGCTGACCGAGGTGACGTTTTATACCGCGCAAAAGCCCGGGCAGAACGCCCGCGAGACTGGTGGCTCTCAAGCGCATCAGTAGCCTCTCACGGTCTGATCATGAAAAAACACCGGGCCTGTGCCCGGTGTCTTTCATTCGTGGCCTGCATTGATGGAATCGATGCAGACCGGGGAGCGCTCCCTGTCAACGGGCGAGACAGGTGCTACCTCGGCGGCCTCGAAGCCGCCAAAGGTGCTGGCGCCCTCCTCGGCGCTGCCCACCAGCGCACGCATGCCGGCAAACATCTCCCGGCCCAGACCGTGATGATACTGCTCAAGATCGGCCTGAGCACACTGCCGTGCGGCGAACTCCTCGGCATCGATGAGCACCTCAAGGCGACCGCTGATCGAATCGAGTCGAACCATGTCACCATCGCGCAGTCGCGCCAGCGGCCCGCCATCCAGCGCCTCGGGGGTCATGTGAATCGCAGCCGGCACCTTGCCGGAAGCCCCGGACATGCGGCCATCGGTCACCAGCGCTACCTTGAAGCCCCGATCCAGCAGTGACCCGAGATAGGGCGTGAGCTTGTGAAGCTCGGGCATACCATTGGCACGCGGACCTTGAAAACGCACCACGGCAATGACATCACGCTCGAGTTCACCGTTATTAAAGGCCGTCTTGAGTGCGTCCTGATCGGCAAACACCCTCACCGGCGCCTCAATAATACGAAACTCCGGTTTGACCGCAGAAATCTTTATCACGCCACGCCCGAGATTGCCATCCAGTACCGCCAGCCCGCCCGTGGGCGAGAAGGGATGCTCAACGTCGGTGAGCACGTCCGGGTCCAGACTCTCTGCCGGGCCCTCACGCCAGACCAGCCTGTCCCCTTCCAGGAAAGGCTCCTGCGTGTAGCTTTCCGCCAGCGTTTTCCCCGTGACAGTCGGGATATCGCCATGCAGCAGGCCACCCTTGAGCAGCTCCCGGATCAGGACGCTCATGCCGCCGGCGGCGTGGAAGTGGTTTACATCCGCCTGCCCGCTCGGGTAGACATGCATCAGGCTGGGCACCACCGCCGAGAGCTCGGCAAAGTCATCCCAGTTCAGGGTAATGCCGGCCGCGCCCGCCATGGCGATCAGGTGCAGGGTATGGTTGGTGGACCCACCCGAAGCCAGCAGCCCCACCAGCGCATTGACGATCGCACGCGCATCGATCTGCTGCCAGAAGGGCAGATAGCTGCCGCCCGGCTCGGAGTTCTTGATCGCGCGCTCGGTGCCATGGGCCGTCAGGGCATCGCGCAGCGGCGTATTGGGATTGACAAAGGAAGACCCCGGCAGATGCAGCCCCATGATCTCCATCATCAGCTGATTGGAGTTGGCCGTGCCGTAAAAGGTGCAGGTGCCGGGGGCATGATAGGAGGCGGATTCCGACTCCAGAAGCTCGGCGCGCCCCACCTTGCCTTCGGCAAATTTCTGACGAATGCGCGCCTTTTCCTTGTTGGGCAGGCCGCTGGGCATGGGTCCTGCGGGAACAAAGACGGCCGGCAGATGCCCAAAGCGGGCGGCGGCGATGAAAAGCCCGGGGATGATCTTGTCGCATACCCCCAGAAAAAGCGCGGCATCGAACATGTTGTGAGAAAGCCCGATGGCGGCGCTGCGGGCAATGCTGTCGCGTGAAAAGAGTGACAGCTCCATGCCGGGCTGGCCCTGGGTGACGCCGTCACACATGGCCGGCACACCGCCGGCGACCTGAGCCGTTGAGCCCATGCGGCGCGCGGCTTCGCGAATGACGTCGGGGAATCGCTCAAAGGGCTGATGGGCCGAGAGCATATCGTTGTAGGACGTTACGATGCCCAGGTTGGCGCTGTTGGTCAGCTTGAGCTGCTGCTTGTCAGAGGCGCTGCAGGCAGCAAAGCCATGGGCCAGATTGCCGCAGTCAAGCGCGCCGCGATGAACACCTCGGCGATGCTGTTCCTGCATGCGAGCTTCATACAGGGCGCGGCGCGACTCGGATCGCTCGATGATGCGCCGGGTTACGCGGGTCAGGGTGGTGTGCATGAAAACCTCGCCTGTCACGGTCTCGAAGGGAATGGATCAGTTTATCCGAATTGTCTCGTTTTTGTAGTTAAACTACCTTTTGCGTCCACCACAATGTTCGGGCCGTGGTACGACGCCCGGGTCAGCTCCCCGGATGATGAGGTAAACTGATCCCCTGCAGGTGAAATGATGTCATCCCATGAAGCCTATGCCTAATCTCATGCGGCGTTTCCTGATATTTCCTCAATGACCGCCGATAAAAACGTTAACCTGACACCACCCATCGACGAGTGCCTGCCCGGTGCCGGTCGTGGGACAACAACAGCCTGACAACGGAAGTGGACGCATGTCTCACCCCCCTTCAACGCGCCGTATTACCGTCAAACGTGTGCTTTTGTGGACCCTGTTACTCCTGATTGGCCTGATCATTGTGTGGTGGTTTTTTCTGCGCGAGAGCCCGGAAAGCGATGACACCGACTCACAGGACGGCGCCATGCCACGCTCTGCGGTGGCCGCAGTGATGGCCCGACAGGGGGACTTCCCGGTCACCCTGAGTGCTCTGGGCACCGTACGCTCACTTTCGAGTGTCGAGATTCGGCCTCGTATCGAAGGCGAACTGCTATCGGTAGACTTCGAGGAAGGTCAGCGCGTCGAAAGGGATCAGGTACTGGCGCATATTGATGACCGTACCTATCAGGCACAGCTGGCCCAGGCCAACGCCGAGCTGACCCAGAATCAGGCGCAGCTGGCCACGGCCCGGGAAGACCTTAAGCGCTATGAGAATTTAAGCCGCGCCAACAACGTCTCGCGTCAGGACCTGGAAACCCAGCGCCAGCTGGTGCAACAGTATCAGGGCGCCGTGGAAGCCTCCCGCGCCAATATTCAGAGCGCCCGTGTTCAGCTGGACTACACCACCGTGCGTGCCCCGGCCGATGGCATCATCGGGCTGCGCAACGTGGATCCGGGCAACATTGTCGCCACCGGCGATGAGAACCCTATCGCCACCCTGACCGCGCTCAATCCCATTTCGGTCGTGTTCTCCCTGCCCGGCCAGTATCTCTCCCGGGTACGCAACAGCATGCAGCAGAAGCCCATGATGGTCAGCGTCATGGATGACAGCGCCTCTGACTCGATCGCGACAGGCGAGCTGACCAGCATCGACAGCGCCATCAATACCGATACCGGCACGGTACGGCTGCGCGCGCGGCTGGATAATGACGACGAGCAGCTCTACCCCAATGCCTTTGTCAACGTGGAGCTCACTCTGGCCACGCTGGAAAACGTGGTGATTGTGCCCGAGACCGCCATCCAGAACAGCGAAGCCGGCAACCATGTCTATGTGGTGGATGACGAGGACACCGTCCATCAGCGCAGTGTGAGCGTGGGTGCCAGTGACGATCTGCATGCCGTCATCGACTCCGGCCTTGAGGTCGGCGAGCGGGTGGTGGTGGATGGCGTGGATCGCCTGCGCGATGGCGCCAGCGTCAACGTGGTCAGTAACAACCTGCCGGGCGAAAGCGACGCCACGGACGAGGCCCCCCCGGCGGGCGAGACCACCAATGAGGGTCAGCTCAAGTCAACCGATGAGCCCGCCGGCGAGGGTGAACGATCGTCATGAACCCGTCGCGTCTTTTCATCCTCCGGCCGGTCGCCACCTCGCTGATCATGCTGGCCATTCTGCTGGCCGGCGTCATGGCCTATCGACTGCTGCCGGTGGCCTCCCTGCCGGAGGTGGATTACCCCACCATTCAGGTGACGACGCTCTACCCGGGTGCCAGTCCCGACATCATGCTCTCCAACGTCACCTCGCCGCTGGAGGATCAGCTCGGCCAGATATCCGGGCTTGAGGACATGCGCTCCACCAGCACCGGGGGCGCGTCGCTCATCACGCTGCGCTTTGGCCTCGACAGCGACCTGGGCGTGGCCGAGCAGGATGTGCAGGCCGCCCTTAACCAGGCCAGCAATCTGCTGCCCAATGACCTGCCCATGCCGCCGAGCTACAGCAAGGTCAACCCGGCGGACGCCCCGGTCATGACGCTGGCCGTGCGCTCGGACAGCCTGCCGCTGACGCGCGTCTATGATCTGGTCGATACCCGACTGGTACAGCGCCTTTCCCAGGTCAGCGGTGTCGGTCTGGTGTCCCTGTCCGGCGGGCATGAGCCCGCCATCCGTATCGACGGCGACGCTCGCCGCATGGCGGCCCACGGGCTGGACATGGAAGCGGTGCGCAATGCCATCACGGCGGCCAACGTCAATCAGCCCAAGGGCACCCTGTATGGTCCCTATCGGGCGCTGACCATCGATGCCAACGATCAGCTCACCTCTCCCGAGCAGTACCGCGACCTGATCATCAAATACGACAACGACATGCCGCTGCGCCTTCGCGATATCGCAAACGTTCATGAGGGCTCGGAGAATGCCTGGCTGACCGCCTGGGCCGATCGTGACCCGGCGCTGATCATCAGCGTTCAGCGCCAGCCCGGCGCCAATGTCACCAGCGTGGTCGACGACATTCAGCGCCAGTTGCCCGAGCTGCAGGCAAGCCTGCCCGACAGCGTGGATATCTCGGTGCTCAGCGATCGCACCCAGACCATTCGCGCCTCGGTCGAGGATACCCAGTTCGAGCTGGTGCTGGCCGTGGGGCTGGTCATCCTCATTACCTTTCTGTTTTTGCGCAACATCCCGGCCACCATCATCCCGAGCCTGGCCGTGCCCATGTCGCTGATCGGCACCTTCGGCGTCATGCATCTGGCGGGCTTCAGCCTCAACAACCTCACCCTGATGGCCCTGACCATTGCCACCGGCTTTGTCATTGATGATGCGATCGTGGTGCTGGAGAACATCATTCGCTACCTGGAGAAGGGCGAAAAACCCCTGGATGCGGCGCTCAAGGGCGCCAAACAGATCTTTTTCACCATCATCTCGCTGACCGTGTCGCTGGTGGCGGTGCTGATTCCGCTGCTGTTCATGCAAGACGTGGTCGGGCGCCTGTTCCGCGAGTTCGCCATTACGCTGGCCGTGGCCATCGTGATCTCGGCGTTCATTTCCCTGACGCTCACCCCCATGCTGTGCGCCAAAATGCTCAAGGCACGCGCGCCCGAAAAAGGCGCCGACAGCGATGATGCCCAGGCCCATGCCGAGAGCTACTCGGGGCTTTTCGGACGACTGCTGCGCCTTTATGACCGCGGGCTTCGATGGGTGCTGGCCCGCCAGCGCCTGACCCTGGCAGTGGCCGTCATCACCTTTGGCGTCACGGCGCTGTTGTATCTGGCCATTCCCAAGGGGCTCTTTCCGCAGCAGGATACCGGCGCCATTCGCGGTATCAGCGAGGCGGATCAGTCGATCTCCTTTGACGCGATGGCCGAACATCAAAAGGCGCTGGCCGACATCATCCTGAACGACCCGGCGGTGGAGAGCCTCTCCTCGACCATTGGCGTCAACGAGGACAACAGCACGCTCAATACCGGGCGCTTTCAGATCAACCTCAAGCCGCTGTCCGACCGTGACGGCGCCCAGCAGGTCATCGAGCGGCTCAACGACAAGGCCCAAACCGTGGCCGGCATGCGGCTCTATCTGCAGCCGCTGCAGGATCTGACGCTGGATGACAACGTCAGCCGCTATCAGTACCAGATGTCGGTAACCAACAACGATGCCGGCCTTCTGTCACGCGATGTGGAAGCCCTGCTGGATGAGATCCGCCAGTCGCCGGCCGTTTCGGGCGTGGCCTCGGATCTACAGGAGCGCGGCCTGCAGCTCTATCTGGATATCGACCGCGACCGCGCCAGCCGGCTGGGCATCAGCGTCAGCGATATCGATGCCACGCTCTACAATGCCTTCGGTCAGCGCCTGATCTCGACCATCTTTACCCAGTCCAACCAGTACCGGGTGGTCATGAACGTCGCCGATGATCAGCAGCGCGGCCCCTCGGCGCTGGATCGCCTTTATCTGGAAGCCGACAGCGGCGACATGGTGCCATTGACCTCGCTGGTCAGCGTCGAGCAGCGCTACGCGAGCCTGTCACTGTCGCGCCAGAACCGTATCGCCGCCGCCAACGTCTCCTTTGACGTGGCACCGGGTTACTCGCTGTCCCAGGCCTTTGATGCCATCGATGAGGCAGCCAGCCAGGCGGAGCTTGATCAGGATACGCAGATGGCCTATCAGGGCGCCGCGCTCGGGTTTGCCGGCTCCACGGCCAACACGCTGTTGCTGATTCTGGCCGCCGTGGTGGTGATGTATATCGTGCTGGGCGTCTTGTATGAGAGCTACATCCATCCGCTGACCATTCTCTCCACTCTCCCCTCGGCGGCCATCGGGGCGCTTCTGGCGCTGATGCTTACCGGCAACGATCTGGGCATGGTGGGGATCATCGGCATCATTTTGCTGATCGGGATCGTCAAGAAAAACGCCATCATGATGATCGACTTTGCCCTCGACGGTCAGCGCCATATGGGGCTGACGCCGGGTGATGCGATCTATCGCGCCGCGCTGTTGCGCTTTCGCCCCATCATGATGACCACCTTCGCCGCCCTGTTTGGCGCCATTCCGCTGATGCTCGCCAGCGGCTTCGGCTCGGAGCTGCGCCAGCCGCTGGGCCTTGCCATGGTCGGCGGGCTGCTGGTCAGTCAGCTGCTGACACTCTTTACCACGCCGGTCATCTATCTGTTCTTTGACCGGCTGGCCAGCCGGGTCACCCGTACCGACCACACGACCGCCACCGATGGACACGCCTCATGAGTCTGTCCTCGCCCTTTATTCAGCGACCGATCGCCACCTCGCTTCTGACCCTGGCGATCATTCTGGGCGGACTGCTCTCCTACGCACGCCTGCCGGTGGCGCCGCTGCCGGCGGTGTCGTTCCCCACCATCCTGGTCACGGCCAGTCTGTCCGGGGCCAACCCGGAGACCATGGCCTCGACGGTGGCCACCCCACTGGAGCGTTCGCTGGGCCAGATCGCCGGCATCAGCCAGATGACGTCGTCGAGTTCGGACGGCTCGACCAGCGTCGTCATTCAGTTCGACCTGGAAAAGGATATCAACGAGGCCGCCCGTGAGGTACAGGCGGCCATCAACCGGGCCGAGGCGCTGCTGCCGAGCGCCATGACCAGCTCTCCTCGGCTTCGCAAGCTCAACCCGGCCGACTCGCCGATCATGCTGCTGTCACTGACCAGCGCCGAGATCGACAAGGGCACGCTTTACAACCTGGCCGATCAGGATATCGCTCCGCGCATCTCGCAGGTCGAAGGGGTTTCCCGCGTCAGCGTTGGCGGCAGCTCCTCGCCGGCGGTACGCGTCACGCTCAACCCGCGCAAGCTCGAAAACGCCGGCATCAGCCTGAACGAGGTCCGCGATGCCATCAACGCCGCCAACAGCAATCAGCCGACCGGCTTTACCGAAGATGACCGCTATCGCTGGAGTGTGCATACCGACTCGCAGATGTTCGAGGCACAGGGCTATCGTGATCTGATCATCCATCGCGACGGCGATCACGTCATGCGCCTGGGCGATGTGGCCCGCATCGAAAAAAGCGTCGAGGACATCTACAACGTCGGCTTTTACAACCGCCAGCCGGCAGTGGTCATCGTGGTGAGCCCGGCCAGCGATGCCAACGTGATCGAGACCATCGATCGCATCAAGGAGCGCCTGCCCGGCATCCACGCCGCCCTGCCCGCCAGCGCCGACCTGCATACCGTGCTGGATCGTTCACCCGGCATCAGCGCCTCGCTGCAGGAGACCCAGATCACCCTGATCCTGGCAGTATTTCTGGTGGTGATGGTGGTCTTTGTCTTTCTGCGCAACCCGCGGGCCACGCTGATCCCGACCGCCGTCATCCCGGTGTCGCTGCTGGGCACCTTCATGGTGATGTATCTGCTGGGCTATTCGCTCAATACGCTGTCGCTGATGGCGCTGATCATTGCCATCGGCTTTGTGGTCGATGACGCCATCGTGGTGGTGGAAAACATCGCCCGACACATCGAGGCCGGCATGGACGTGCGCCAGGCAGCGCTTTTGGGCGCGCGTGAGGTGGGCTTTACGGTGCTGTCGATGAGCGTGTCGCTGGTCGCCGTGTTCGTGCCACTGCTGTTTCTGGGCGGCTTTGTCGGCCGGCTCTTCCACGAGTTTGCCATGACGCTGGCCACAGCGGTCCTGGTGTCGCTGCTGGTCTCGCTGACGCTCACGCCGATGCTGTGCTCGCGCTGGCTTAAAGGGTCCGCGCATGAGCGCCCCCCGGGCAGAATCCCGCGTCTGATCGAGCGCTGCGGTCAGGCCATTCTGGCCGGCTATGAGCGCACGCTGAACGTTGCCCTGCGCCACCGGCGCCTGACGCTCTTGTCGCTGGTGGCCGTGATCGTGCTTAACGGCTTTTTGTATGTGCACATCGACAAGGGCTTCGTGCCCGATCAGGACACCGGGCGGTTGATCGGCGCGGTGCGGGGCGATCAAAGCATCTCGTTTGAGGCCATGTCGGCCAAGCTGGAAATGGCGCGGGATCGCCTGCTGGCCGATGACGCGGTGGCAAGCGTACTGGGCTTTCTGGGCGGCAGTGGCCCGGGCGGCGGCGGCATGAATTCGGCCACCCTGTTTGTGTCCCTCAAGGAGGATCGTCAGGGCGATACCAACGCCAACGGTAACCGCCTTTCCGCTCTGATGAGCGACATTCCCGGGGTGCAGGTGTTCATGCGCGGGCTGCAGGATCTGCGCATGGGCGGGCGCTCATCCAGCAACAGCCAATACGAGCTGACGCTCAAAAGCGACGACCTGGCGCTGCTCCGGGAATGGTCGCCGCGGGTGGCGCAGGCGATGCGGGACATTTCGGAAATCACCGGCGTGGACAGCGATAACCGCGACGGCGGCCAGGCCATCAAACTGGTGGTGGATCGCGACCGGGCATCTCGACTGGGCCTGAGCATGCGCGATATCGATACCCTGCTGGGCAACGCCTTCGCCCAGGGGCAGATCTCCAGCGTCTATGAAGGCACCAACCAGTACTACGTGGTGCTGGAAGTCGCCCAGCAGTGGCAGCGCTCGGCCAGGTCACTGGAGATGATGCACATCGTCAACGACGAGGGCAGCCCCATACCGCTGTCGACCTTCAGTCATTACGAGCGCAGCACCAGCCCGGTCAGCGTCAGCCACCAGGGACAGTTTGCCGCCACCACGGTATCGTTCAATTTAAGCGACGGAGTGTCCCTGTCCGAGGCGACCGACATCATCAGCGACCGCCTTGATCGACTGCACCTGCCCACGGATATCCAGGCCGACTTCGAGGGCAGTGCCGCCAGCTTTCAAAGCGGCGTAGAGGCAATGCCCTGGCTGATACTCGCCGCGCTGGTCACGGTCTACCTGGTGCTGGGTATCCTCTACGAGAGCTACATTCATCCGCTGACGATCCTGTCTACCCTGCCCTCCGGGGGGATAGGGGCGCTGCTGGCGTTGATGCTGCTGGGCAAGCCTTTCAGCCTGATTGCCCTGATCGGCATCATTTTGCTGATCGGCGTGGTCAAGAAAAACGCCATCATGCTGGTGGATTTTGCCCTGAGCGCCGAACGCGAGCGCGGTCTTTCTTCAGGCGACGCCATCCGCGAGGCGGCACTGGTGCGCTTTCGCCCCATCATGATGACCACCCTGGCCGCCATTCTGGGCGCCCTGCCGCTGATGTTCGGCACCGATGAAAATGCCGCCCTGCGCGCGCCGCTGGGCATCTCCATCGTCGGCGGCCTGATCGTCAGTCAGATCCTGACGCTCTACACCACCCCGGTGGTCTATCTCTATCTGGATCGCCTGAGACGACGCTGACCAACGCCTTCAGACAGACACACAAAAGGGCCCTTCCTGACCACAGGAAGGGCCCTTTCGCGTTTACGGCCATCAAACAAAAGCGGTCTGCTTTTATTTATAAACAGCGTTTATACCTTTAGTTTCCAGTGGTAAGTTACCTGTGACAGGGCGTATCACAATCACAAGAAAACCGCTCCATGTCTGCCCTACATAACAACGATCACAGGAACAGTCCATGACAACCCAAACGGATTCACGACGTCTGAAACTGCTGGCGCTCTCCTTGAGCGTTGCCACGGCCATGGCCGCCACCGCCGCGCAGGCCGCCCCGGATGACCAGCAGACCATCGAGGCGCTGCGCACCCAGCTCGAGCAGATGCAGCAAAGGCTGGACCGGCTGGAAAGCCAGCAGGCGGCCTCTTCCAATAATCATCAGGACGTAGCGACAAGCGATACTACGGCCACTGCTGATCCGCAGCAGTCACAGTCACAGTCACAGCAGAGTCTGGCGCAAGAGAACAGCTCTGCCATTGAGCAGATTCAGCAGACCCAGATCAGCGGCAAGCTCGAGTTTGGTGGCAGCTTTAACGACTGGAGCCGTACAAGCAGTCGTGATGATAACGGCAACCGCACTCTCAATACTGAAAAGGATACTGCCGGCGATCTGGACTTCGGCAAGTTCATTCTGGCCGTGGAAGGTGGGATAGGCGATCTTGAATACGCCTTCGAGTATCGCTTCTATGACGGCTACCAGTTCCTGAAATCGGGCTGGCTCGGTTTCAATCCTAATGACGATGACACCATCCGCGTTGGTCTGGTCCAGACGCCCTTTGGCAACATGGACTACGGCTATCAGGGGTGGTATGGCACCCTGCCCTATCTCGCCGGTTTCAACGACAACCAGAATGCCGGGGTCAAGTGGGATCACCGCCAGGGGCCCTGGGATACCTCGCTGGCCTTTTTCAAAAGCGATAATCTGGGCAGCGGCAACGAGCACTATGGCGCCAACGCTATTGGTGAAAGTCCGCAGGCCAACAGCGAAGAGAATCAGCTCGCCGCCCGCGCCGGCTATACCTTTGACCACGGCGAAGACTACTCGACCCAGCTGAACGTCTCGGCCAAGGGCGGACAGCTCTACAATCAGCAGACCAACCGCAGCGGTGACAACTGGTCGGCAGCCATCGGACTGGACGGATCGTACGGCAACTGGCGCACCATGTTTCAGGCCACGACCTATGAATACAACCCCAAAAATCCGTCGGAAGCGCAGTCCGGCATCTCCGACAACGCCGTACAGATCGGTGCCTTTGGCTTTAACTACCTGATTCCAAAACGCGGCCAGATGTATACGGCCAGTGCCAGCTACAGCATGGATGTCGACTGGGGCCCGGTTGAAAACCTGTTTTTCTTCAATGATTTCAGCTACATCGACCCGTCGAATGATTTCTCGTCCATCGATAGCCTCGGCAACGATATCGTTGGCTCCGGCAGTCAGAAAGATCCGATGCTCAACGACCTGGGTGTGCTGGTGACCGCTGGCCCCTACTATGCCTGGTTTGACATCGTGACCAACAAAAACGGGTTGAACTATTTTGGCTCACCGGTCAACGACGGCTGGCATACCAGCTTCCTGACCAATTTCGGCATCAATTTCTAACTGTCGATGACCATTAAAAAACCCCGGCCATAGCCGGGGTTTTTTAATACGCCCGCCGGTCAGATCAACGTAGTGAAGTGCTCAAGCCCTTCGGCAAAGCGGGTCTTGTGGCGCTCAAACAGGGACGAATCACGCTTGAAGGCGCGCAGCACGGCGTCCGACTGAAAATCCACCACCTCCGGTGCCTGCTCGAGCGAATCCACGCTGGAACGCGCGTTGAAACCGGTGCGCAGATCGCTATCGGCGTGGCGATACCAGCGCTCGAAACCAAAGGTGGTGAAAAAGGCTTCAAGCCTTGGGTCCGAGGTCGTGACCCGCATCGCCGTCGACTCTCCGAGCCGGGTGACCAGTCGACGGCCATACCCTCTGCCCTGCTTTTTCTCGGGCGTGGCCAAAAGCCTGAGTGCCACCCCGCGCCCTTCCACGTCAAGCGTCAGCAGGGCCACCGAGCAGAGCCTTGCGCTGTCATCAAAAAGGGCCACGATACGCGCCGACTCCTGCTCCAGCAGTCGGCTCACGCCGGCAAACTCGACCAGGGGCGCAAGCCCCGCTTCCCGCCCGAATACGCTGGCACAGAGCATGGCCAGACAAGCATCCCGATCCTGCGCGTCGGTGATATATGAAATCTTCAAAGCTGCGTCTGTCCGCCGTTCAAAAGGGTCATGATGCCACGCGCCCCGCTTTTGTGGCTAACCCTTGTCGCGCCTGGCGCACTGTCACACGTCTGACACATATCCGACACATGATTGCCACGCCGGCCTCTCAGCATATTGATGCAGCAGAGATTTCCATAAAGACAACGCGGAGCACAACATGGTCAAGGGTTTCAGGGGCATCGCTTCAATGGCAGCACTGTCCACGCTGGCGCTGGGCGCCATGCCGGCCAGCGCCGCCACCGATATCGTCTGGTGGCATGCCATGGAGGGCGGACTGGGTGACAAGATCGACGAGATCGCCGAAGGCTTTAATCAGTCGCAGTCCGACTACGTGGTCAAGCCGGTCTACAAGGGCACCTACAGCGAGAACATGACCTCAACCATTGCCGCTTTCCGCGCCGGTAATGCCCCGGCCATTACCCAGGTCTATGAAGTCGGCACGGCCACCATGATGAACGCCCGCGGCGCCATCTATCCGGTGCATGAGCTCATGGCCGACACCGGCCAGCCTTTCGACCCTGACGGCTATCTGCCGGCCGTCACCGGCTATTACAGCACCACGGATGGCGACATGCTGTCGTTGCCCTTCAACTCTTCAACGCCTGTGGTCTATTACAACCGCGATCTTTTCGAAAAGGCCGGGCTTGATCCCGATGCCCCGCCGACCACCTGGGAAGACATTGCCGAGGCGAGCCGTAACATCACGGACAGCGGTGCCGCCAGCTGCGGCTTTACGACCACCTGGCCCAGCTGGATTCAGCTCGAAAACTTCGCCGCGCGCCATGACATTCCCTTTGCCAGCGAGCAAAACGGTTTTGGCGGACCTGCAGCGCGAATGACGTTCAACGAAAGCGACGCCGTCGTCGCCCACGTGCAGGATCTGATCGACTGGCAGCAAAGCGGCGTATTTGCCTATGGCGGTCGCGAGGATCAGGCCTCACCGCGCTTTTTCTCCGGCGGCTGCGCCATGCTGATGGCCTCCTCGGCAAGCTATGCCAGTGTGCGCGACAACACCGAAAACTTTGAATTCGGTGTGGCCCCCCTGCCCTGGGATCCCGAAGTGATCGATCAACCAAAAAACTCGATTATCGGCGGCGCCTCGCTGTGGGTGCTCCAGGGGCAGAGTGATGCGGTCTACCAGGGCGTTGCCAGGTTCTTCAACTACCTCTCTTCACCGGAAGTGCAGGCCGACTGGCATCAGTTCACGGGCTATCTGCCCATTACCGACAAGGCCTATGCCCTGACCCGGGAGCAGCACTTCTATGAGGAAAACCCCGGCACCGAAATTGCCCTCAAGCAGATGACCAGCGGTGAGCCGAGCGACAACTCGCGCGGGCTGCGTCTGGGTAACATGCCCCAGATTCGTGATGTTATCGAAGAGGAACTCGAACGGGCCCTCAACGGCGACAAGAGCGCTGAGCAGGCGCTGGACGACGCAGCCGAACGAAGCAACGAGCTGCTCGAGCAGTTCGAGCGCAGCGTGCGCTGACGCCTTGCCCCGGCGGCGCTGACGTCGGGGCAAGCCTGCCTGTTTTCTGTGTCTTTCGGATATTCCTGCCAGCCCATGTCCACCTTTCAACGTCACCGCCTCACGCCATGGATGCTCATGGCACCCCAGCTCATCATCGTGCTGGTGTTCTTTTTCTGGCCGGCCATCACGGCCCTGCGACAATCCCTGTATGTGCAGGATGCCTTCGGCCTGGGCGAAACCTTCGCCGGCCTGGCCAACTTCACACGGGTGCTGGCCTCACGGAGCTACCACGAAGCGCTGGTCAATACGGCCATCTTCAGCGTCAGCGTGGCGCTGGGGGCGATGGCCATTGCGCTGTTGCTGGCCACCATGGCCGATCGGGTGCTGCGCGCCAGCCGCGCCTACCGCACGCTTCTGATCTGGCCCTACGCCGTGGCGCCCGCCGCGGCCGGCGTGCTGTGGATGTTCATGCTTGACCCCACGCTGGGAGTGCTGACCCGGGCGATGACGGTGCTGGGCATTGACTGGGATTTCCGGCTCAACGGTGGTCAGGCCATGGCGCTGGTAATCGTTGCCGCCATCTGGCAGCAGATGAGCTACAACTTCGTGTTCTTTCTGGCCGGCCTTCAGGGCATTCCGGCCAGCCTGCTGGAGGCCGCTGCCATCGATGGCGCCGGACCCTGGCGGCGCTTCTGGACCATCACCTTTCCACTGCTCTCGCCTACCACTTTCTTTTTGCTGGTCATGAACACCATCTACGCCTTTTTCGAGACCTTCGGCACCATCGATACAACCACCAGCGGCGGGCCGGGCGGTGCCACCCGCACCCTGGTCTACAAGCTCTATCAGGACGGCATTGTGGGGCTGGATCTGGGCGGCTCGGCGGCGCAGTCGGTGCTGTTGATGCTGATGGTCGGTCTGTTGACCCTGGTACAGTTTCGCTATGTCGAACGCCGCGTGCAGTACCACTGACGTTCCTTCAACCGCATTGAACCCTGTCAGGAAACCTTGTCATGCGCTATCACCGCCCGGGCCTTGATGTACTGGCCCACACCCTGCTGATCATCGGGGCGCTGATCTTCATGCTGCCCGTCATTCTGGCCGTACTGGCCTCGACCCAGACGCCCGGGGCGCTGTTTTCCGGAACGCTGCCGCTGTCGTTCGGCACCAGCGGGCTGGATCACTACCTGACGCTGTTAAGCGAACCGGTCCGCGGCATTGGCGTGCCTGCCTGGCGACTGATGCTCAACTCGCTTTTGATGGCGCTGGGCATCGCCATCGGCAAGCTGGTCTTTGCGATTCTGGCGGCCTATGCGCTGGTCTTTTTTCGCTTTCCGTTTCGCCGCTGCTGCTTCTGGCTGATCTTTGTCACGCTCATGCTGCCCATCGAGGTGCGCATCGTGCCGACCTACGGCGTGGTCGCCGACCTTGGTCTGATCGACAGCTATCCGGGGCTGATCCTGCCATTGATCGCCAGCGCCACGGCAACCTTCCTCTTTCGCCAGTTCTTTCTGACATTGCCTCCCGAACTGATGGAGGCTGCCCGGGTAGACGGCGCCGGGCCGTGGCGGTTTTTTATCGACATTTTGCTGCCGTTGTCCAAAACCAATATCGCAGCGCTGTTCGTCATCATGTTCATCTACGGCTGGAACCAATACCTGTGGCCGCTGGTGGCCATGAGCAGCGCCGATAACGCAACGCTTGTGATGAGCCTCAAGCGACTGACCCTTTCCACCGATGGCACCCCACCCTGGCATCTGGCCACCGCCATGACCGTGCTGGCCCTGCTGCCACCGGTGGTCGTGATCATCATCATGCAACGCTGGTTCATCAAGGGCCTGGTGGATACGGAGAAATAACATGGCAGAACTGGAACTCAGACGCCTTCGAAAGCGCTATGCGGGCGGCGCGGACGTATTGCATGACATTGAACTGAGCGTCCATGACGGCGAGATGATCGTGGTCGTGGGCCCGTCGGGCTGTGGCAAGTCAACGCTTTTGCGCATGGTGGCAGGGCTTGAAACGATCAGCGGCGGTGAGCTTTTGATCGACGGGACGTGCGTCAACGGCCAGGAGCCGGCCGAGCGTGACATTGCCATGGTGTTTCAAAACTATGCGCTCTACCCGCACATGAGCGTGTTCGACAACCTGGCCTATAGCCTTAAAAATCGCGGCACCCCAAAGGCCGAGATCGCCCGGCGCGTTGAGGAGACCGCACGGCTTCTGGACATCGCCACGCTTGTGGATCGAAAACCCCGCCAGCTCTCCGGCGGGCAGCGCCAGCGCGTGGCCATGGGTCGCGCCGTGATTCGAGAGCCGCGCGTGTTCCTGTTTGACGAGCCGTTGTCCAACCTGGACGCCAGCCTGCGCGTGCAGATGCGTCAGGAGATTCGCGCCCTGCAGCAGCGCCTGGGTATCACCTCACTCTACGTGACCCATGATCAGACCGAGGCCATGACCATGGCCGACCGGCTGGTGGTTATGAATGCCGGACGCATCGAACAGATCGGCACGCCCATGGCACTGTTTCGAAAGCCTGCGACCCGGTTTGTCGCCGGCTTTATCGGTTCACCGGCCATGAACTTTCTGACCTTTGCCACCGATGATCTGCCCGACTGGCTGACCAGGGTGCCGGCAGACACTACGGAGCCGCTCAGGGGCGAGCTGAGTGTGGGCATCCGACCCGAGCACATCATGCTGACGCCCTCGGACGCAGGGCATATCGAGGCTCGTATCGAGCTGGTAGAGCCGCTGGGCTCGGAGAGTCTGGTTCATGTACGCCCGGCCGATCACGAGGCGCGACTGGTGGTGCGACACGCCGGTACAGAACTGCCCACGGCGGGTCAGATGACTGGCCTGAACGTCCAGGGACCGTTTCATCTGTTCGATCACCATGGACAACGACTGACGACCCGGCCCAGACTTGCCGACACTACCTGTCCCATGGAGTCCTGATGCATGCAACTACCACGCTATATCGCCCACCGTGGCCTCTCGAAACACGCCCCTGAAAACACGCTGGCCGCCATTCAGGCCGCCGCTGATGCCGGCTGTGAGTGGGTCGAGCTCGACGTCCAGTGTCTGGGCGACGGTACGGCGGTGATCTGGCATGACGAAAGCGTTGATCGCTGCAGTGATGGCCAGGGGACGCTGATTGACATGACGCGCGATCAGATTCGCCACCTGGATGTCGGCAGCTGGTTCTCTCCTGACTTTCGTGGCGAGCGTATGGCGCTGCTCGATGAAGCGCTCTCATTGATCAGCGCGCTGGAGCTGGGTGTGAATCTGGAGCTCAAGATCAACCCCGGCCACGACCCGGTCGAGCTTGCCAACACCGCGGTCCACCGCGCCCGCCAGGTCCTGCCGCTTGATCGTCTGCTGGTATCGAGTTTTGACATGAACGCGCTTGAAAGCGCCCGGGCACAGGATGAAAAGCTGGCGCTGGGGCTTTTGTATGAGGCCATCCCGCGGCGCTGGGCCAGTGACGCCCAGCGGCTTCGCCCTGTCAGCGTCCACGCCGACTGGACACAGCTTGATCAGGAGCGGCTTATCGAGATTCAAAGCGCCGAGCTTGCTCTGCTCTGCTATACGGTCAACGACCCCGAGCGCTTCGCCTCCTGGTGGGACCACGGCGTCAGTGGCGTCATCACCGATGACCCTGCCCTGTTTGATTCGCGCTATCAGCGTCGAACGCGCGGCGACGGCAGCCGCAAGCCGCGCTAAAGGCTCTGGAGCGTCTGAAGTTCAACAGGTGAAAAAGCCCCGAAACGAACACTGCCAGCGCGTGGCTGGCAGTGTTGATCGTGCTTGCGGGGTCGGCTCAGGTAAAAAAGAGCTGGCGCAGGGCGTCGCCCGGGTCCGCTTCCCGCATGAAATGCTCGCCCACCAGAAAGGCGTTGACGTTGCCGCGACGCATGCGCGCCACATCCTCGCGAGTGGCAATGCCTGATTCGGTGACCACGCGCACGCCTTCCGGCACCTTCTCGAGCAGTTCAAACGTGGTGTCCAGCCGGGTCTCGAAGGTATGCAGATCCCGGTTGTTGATGCCCACCAGCGCCAGATCCAGCTTTAGCGCCCGCTCGAGCTCTGCCATGTTGTGTACTTCGACCAGCACGTCCATGCCCAGCTCGATGGCCAGCGAATTGAGCGTTTTCATCTGGCGATCATCGAGTGCGGCCACGATCAGCAGGATCGCATCGGCCCCCATGCTGCGCGCCTCATAGACCTGATAGGGCGCGACGATAAAGTCCTTGCGCAGCACCGGCAGCTGACAGGCGCCGCGGGCGGCGATCAGAAAACGCTCGCTGCCCTGGAAGTAGTCGGCATCCGTCAACACGGACAGGCAGGCGGCACCGCCGGCTTCATAGCGCTGGGCGATGGCGACCGGATCAAAGTCGGCGCGAATGATGCCCTTTGAAGGCGAGGCCTTCTTGATCTCGGCAATCACGGCCGGGTCGCCGTTGGTCAAACGCTGATTCAGCGCGGCGGCAAACCCGCGGGTGGCCGGCGCCTGCTCGGCGCGCGCACGCAGCGTGTTTTCGCTGATGCTGGCCGAGCGCTCGGCAATCTCTTCATGCTTGCGGGCCATGATACGGGTCAGAATGGTAGGCAGCGTACTCATGCGGTGTTCCCTGAAAATCGCCGGGGCGTGCGCGTGCGTCACACCCCGGCGCTATTGTAGTGAGTCAGTCGCCGGCCTCGGCCAGTCGGGCAGAGAACTCTGCCAGCGCGTCCAGTTTTGCAAGCCCCTGCCCCTTTTCGAGGGCGTCACGCACGGTCTGCACGCCCTCCCTGATGGAGCCGGCCACATCGGCCACATAGAGCGCGGCACCTGCGTTGTAGGCCACCATGTCGGCGGCCACACCCTCCCCGCGCAGGGCCGCCTTGACCAGTACCAGGCTCTCATCCGTGCTGTCGGCGCGGATCGCTTCCAGCGGCTGGCGCTCAAGACCGACATCCTCGGGAGTGATCACATATTCGTGAATCTCGCCGTGATGCAGCTCGGCCACCCGGGTGGCCGAGGCGATAGAGAGCTCATCAAGGCCATCCTCGGCGTGCACGACCAGCACATGCTGGCTGCCCAGGCGTCGCAATACCGTCGCCATGGGCACGAGCAGATCAGGGCTGTAGACCCCGATAACCTGGCGCGTGGCCCCGGTCGGGTTGGTCAGCGGCCCGAGGATATTGAACATGGTGCGCACGCCGAGCGCCTGGCGCACCGCCACGGCGTGGCGCATGGCCGTGTGGTGGTTGGGGGCGAACATGAACCCCACCCCGACCTCCTCGATGCAGCGGGCGATCTGCTCGGAGGAGAGTTCCAGTGACACGCCGGCACGCGACAGCAGATCGGCACTGCCGGAGCTGCTGGAAACGCCCCGGCCGCCGTGTTTGGCCACACGGGCACCGCAGGCCGCCGCGGCAAAGCTGGCCGCGGTCGAGACATTGAACAGCCCCGCGCCATCGCCACCGGTGCCCACGATATCGACCACATGGTCGGCATCGACCTGCACCGGATACATCAGCTCACGCATGACCATGACGGCGGCCGTAATCTCGTCGACGGCCTCGCCCTTCATCGCGAGACCGACCAGAAAGCCGCCCATCTGCACCGGGTCGGCTTCACCGCGCATGATGGTCGACATGACCGTTCGCATCTCGTCTAGACCAAGATCCTCACGGCGGGTAACGCGCGAAATGGCTTCCTTGAGCTCCACGAGTCTCTCTCCATGCCACAGGCAGCAGGCGCCACCCGAAAGGTTTTTTGATCATCGCATCAGGGTGAAGATGCGCCGGAACCTCAGGCTTCGGCCGTGGCCATGCGTGAGGGATTTGATGGCTGACGCTTGAGGAAGTTGGCCAGAAGCTCATGGCCCTGACGCGACAGGATCGACTCCGGATGAAAGAGCACGCCTTCCATGTCCAGCGTCCGATGGCGAATGCCCATCACAAGACCCGGGGTCACATCATCGCTCACGGTCGTGGACGTAATCTCAAAGCAGTCGGGCAGCGTCTCGCGCTCGAGAATCAGCGAATGATACCGCGTCACTTCCAGCGGATTTTCAAGACCTTCAAAGGCCCCTTTCCCGTCATGATCGATCATCGACGTCTTGCCGTGCATGACCATGGGGGCCCGGACCACCTTGCCGCCATAGGCCTGACCGATGGCCTGAAAGCCCAGACAGATGCCAAAGATCGGCACCCGGCCGGCAAAGTGGCGGATCAGATCCAGCGAAATGCCGGCTTCACTGGGACTGCAGGGCCCCGGTGAAATCATCAGATGGGTAAAGTCACGCTGCTCGATCTCCTCGATCGTCAGCGTGTCGTTGCGGATCGTCTCGACCTCGGCCCCCAGCTCGCCCAGATACTGGACGATGTTGAAGGTAAAGCTGTCGTAGTTGTCGATCATCAGAATTTTCATGGCTTTCCCTCCCCACGATGGCCGGGCGGTCGGTACATCGACACAAAATGGCCCGGCTGGTATTCGGTGTTGGCGCGTTGATTCAGAAACGGAATCCGGCGCTATTCGAGGTTGTCCAGCCCGCGTTCTGCCATGGCAACGGCGCGGAACATGGCACGGCGCTTGTTGAGCGTCTCCTGCCATTCATTGTCGGGATCGGAGTCGGACACGATACCACCACCGGCCTGGACGTGAAGCTCTCCGTTCTTGATCACGGCGGTACGAATGGCGATTGCCATGTCCATGTTGCCCTGCCAGGAGAGATAGCCCACGGCGCCCGAGTAGATGCCGCGCTTGACCGGTTCGAGCTCGTCGATGACCTCCAGCGCGCGCACCTTGGGGGCCCCGGAGAGCGTACCGGCCGGGAAGGTGGCACGTAAAACGTCCATCGGTCCCAGTGACGGCTTGAGGCGCCCGGTCACGTTGGAGACGATATGCATGACATGCGAGTAGCGCTCGATGGTCATTTTATCGGTCAGCTCGACCGAACCGGGCTCGCTGATACGTCCGACGTCGTTGCGCCCCAGATCGATCAGCATGACATGCTCGGCAATCTCCTTGGGATCAGAGAGCAGCTCGTTTTCGAGCGCTCGATCTTCCTCTTCACTGGCGCCGCGATGACGGGTGCCGGCGATCGGGCGCAGCGTGATCTCGTCGTGATCCAGGCGTGCCAGGATCTCGGGAGAGGCCCCGACAACATGGTGGTCATCGAGATTGAAAAAGAACATGTAAGGTGACGGATTAAGACTTCGAAGCGCCCGGTACAGATCCAGCGGCGGCGCCTGATAGCCGATGGTCATGCGCTGGGAAGGCACACACTGCATCAGATCGCCGGCCGCCACGTACTCACGAATGCGTGTGACGGCGTCCTTGTAGCCCTGCTCCGAGAAACTGGCAAAGAAATCGTCCTCGGCCACGGCATCGCGACCGGTACCGGGACTCGAAGTGTTGATCGGGGTATGGCGAAGCTGATGCTCAAGCGTTACCAGCCGCTCGCGGGCCTGCTCGAGCGCGTTCGCCTCACCCGGATCGGCATGAACGAGCAGGGTCAGGCGTCCGGAGAGGTTGTCAAAGACCACCAGCTCATCGGCCACCATCAGAAGAATGTCGGGTACATCGATCGGGTCGGGCTTTTCGACCCCGCGCAGACGCGGCTCGATCAGGCGGATGGTGTCATAGCCGAAATAGCCGACCAGCCCGCCATCAAAACGCATGGCGTCACTGGTTTCCGGCGCCCGGAAACGTCGGCGAAACTGCTCGATCCATTCCAGCGGGTCATCGACCTCGGTGGCGCCCTGCAGATAGTCATCCACGTAGTGGCGAACGGTGAAGCCGCGCACCTCGATACGCTCGCGACAGGGCAGACCGATAATGGAGTAGCGACCCCACTTCTCGCCGCCCGTGACCGACTCGAGCAGAAAGCTCCAGGGCGCGTTGGCAAGCTTTAAATAGGTCGACAGAGGCGTTTCAAGGTCGGCCAGCACCTCACGGGTGACCGGAATACGGTTATAGCCTTCGGCGGCGAGTTCGGCGAAGCGCTCGGATGTCATCATGTCGCTGAGTCCTGTAGAGGAAGAAACGGTAGTTCGTTGCAGGGAGCCGGTATCACCAGCGCCAGCGCTTGACGTTTCTCATCAGTCCGCAGGCCTTTGCATTGAGTGACATGATTGTATCTCGCAAGCTGAAAATTCCTTCGCAGGAAGGTAGAAAAAGGGCGAGCAGCGCGACCATGGCGCGTTTTTAACCCTAAACGAGTTCTTCAAGTGAATCAAGAAGATGGTCGGGGTTCAGTGCTGCAATGGGCTCGCCATGATTGTAGCCGTAGGTGACCGCCAGACAGCGACATCCGGCGGCCCTGGCGGCCTGCACATCACTGCGTGAATCACCGATCATCAAAACGCGCTCCGGCGCGATATCAAGCAATCCGGCGATATGCAAAAGCGGCGTCGGATCAGGCTTTTTCTGCGCCAGAGCGTCTCCCCCCAGGGCATGGGAGAAAAACCCGTCAAGCCCCATGGCCTCGAGAAGCGGGTCAATGAACCGCGACGGCTTGTTGGTCACCAGCGCCTGGGCAATGCCGCGCTCGCGCTGGGCCTCAAGACAGTCGATCACGCCGGGATAGCAATAGGTGTTGGACATCATGTGCTGCTCATAGAACTGCATGAACAGCGCCAGCGCATCGTCAAGCTGCGCGCTATCAGGTCCCTGCCCCCCGAAGGCGCCGGCATGCAAAAGCGCCCGCTCGACCAGCCGCCGTGAGCCGTTGCCCACCCAGTCGCGTACCCGGTCGATGCCGACGGGCGAGAGGTCCATGGCTTTCATCATCTCATCGACAGCCAGCGCCAGATCCGGCGCCGAGTCGATCAGGGTGCCATCGAGGTCATAGAGGATCAGGTCAATATCGTGGAGCGCATCGTGCATTGTCAGGGCATCACCGCAGGTGAATTCGGGTCATGATGACCCCATGTAAGGGGAGGCGGGCATATCGGAGATTATCGGGATTAAATGCACCGCCGTCGTGTCGAAAGTATCGGTGCCAGCCGCCGACATGTCACGGTCCATCGTGATCGGAAGCCTTCAGGCCGTGGTCCGCAGATCGGGCCACTGCCTGAACGTTTCCCTCTTTATTCTTTTCATGGAGCAATCAATGGCAATCCCTCGCATTGTGGTGGTCGGCGGTGGCGCCGGCGGTCTGGAACTGGTCACGCGCCTTGGACGCAAGCTGGGCAAGTCGGACAAGGCCGAGATCATTCTGGTCGATCGCAACCCTACCCATATCTGGAAGCCGCTGCTGCACGAAGTGGCCGTCGGGGTGATGGACTCAAGCCTTGATGAGGTGTCCTATCAGGCCCATTCGGCCAATGCCGGCTATCGCTATCAGATCGGCACGCTTTGCGGCCTCGACCGTGAACATCGCCAGATTCGTCTGGCCGCCATTCACGACGACAAGGAGCGCGTCGTTCTGCCCGAGCGGCGACTCGATTATGACTATCTGGTGTTCTCGGTCGGCAGCGTGTCCAACGACTTTGGCACGCCGGGTGTGGTCGACCACTGCTATTTTCTGGACAGCGTCAGCCAGGCCGAAGCCTTTCGCAAGCAGATGCTCAATACCTTCCTGCGCTGCAGCAACCGTGAGGAATCGGACAAAACCGGCATGTCGGTGGCCATCGTGGGCGGTGGCGCCACGGGGGTGGAGCTCTCCGCCGAGCTTTTGAACGCCACGCAGATGCTCCATGGCTACGGCTTTAGCCGCATCAGCCGCCAGCAGCTCAAGATCCACCTGCTGGAGGCCGCCCCGCGAGTATTGCCCGCCCTGCCCGAGCGCATCAGCCAGTCGGTGCACCGCGAGCTCGAACGCCTCGGCGTGGAAATTCACACCGATACCCGCGTCACCCAGGCCGACGAGCAGGGCTTTGAGATCGCCGACGGTTCCCGTATCGATGCCGACCTGACCGTCTGGGCGGCCGGCGTTCGCGCGCCCTCCGTGCTGTCGGAGCTGGGCCTGTCCACCCAGCGCAACCACCAGCTTGTCGTGCAACAGAACATGCAGAGCGTGGATGACGAGCGCATTTTTGCCCTGGGTGACTGCGCCGCCTGCCCACAGCCCGGCGACAAGATGGTGCCGCCGCGCGCGCAGGCCGCCCACCAGCAGGCCAATACGCTCTACAAGAACCTGCGCGCCGCCATGGCCGGACGCGAGCTGACCGACTTCCATTACAAGGACATGGGCTCACTGATCTCGCTGGCGCACTTTGACGCCGTGGGCAATCTCATGCGCGGGGCCTCCGCCCGCGGTGTGCTGGTCGAAGGCTGGCTGGCCAAGATCTTCTACGCCTCGCTGTATCGCATGCACCAGGCCGCCATCCACGGCTATACGCGCACCGGCGTTCGCATGCTGGTCGATCGCATCAATACGATCATCCGACCGCGACTCAAGCTGCACTGACCCTTCCCGCTTCAGGGGGCCGCTTTTCAGCGGCCCTTTTTCATGATTGGTCACTCATGGTCGATCACCCTTCTTCAGCATCCGCCCGGCGCAGCCACCCTGCCCGCCCAACGCAGCCACCCTGATGCAGTGCCATCGACACTGCGACCAAGGTCTGGTTTCCCGAAACGCTGTCGTATCGCAACCTGATTGATATTGGGACCGTTCCCAAACAGTATTTCACGGTGTCGACAGACAGGCAGCGACATGACAGCGTCCATACCCAACCATCCACCAGAGCCCGCCAGTGAGCGCCGCCGCCCGACCATCCACGATGTGGCGCGCGATGCCGGCGTCTCCAAGACCAGCGTGTCGCGCTACTACGGCCGCGAACGCGACCTGCTGTCCGATACCATGATCGAGCGGATCGAGGCGGCCATCGAGCGCCTCGGCTTTGCCCCCGACCGTATTGCCAGCAGCCTGCGCGGGCGTCGTACCGGCCTGATCGGCGTGGTGGTGGCCGACATGCGCAATCCCTATACCGTCGACATGCTTCATGGCGCCGAGCAGGCCTGCCGCAAGCACGGCTATTCGCTGCTGGTCTGCAACACCGGCAACGATGATCAGCTCGAGCGACAGCATCTGGAAATACTGCACGGCTATAGCGTGGAAGGACTGTTGATCAACACCCGGGGCCGCAACGCTGCAACGCTGGCCGCCCGCCAGGACAATGGCCTGCCCATGGTGCTGGTGGATCGTCATATCGACGGGCTCGCCTGTGACATGGTCGGCCTCGACAACGACCAGGCGGTGGGCCTGAGTGTCTCGCACCTGGTGGATCAGGGCTATCAGCGCCTTTTGATGATCACCGAACCGGTGGCCGGGATCAGCTCTCGTGAAGCGCGTATTCAGGCCTTTCAACACCAGGCGCAGGCGGCGGGTGTACTCGCCGAGGTTCATGAAGGCCTGGAGGAGACCCTCGATGCTGCCTGGCTTGCCGCCACGCTGGAGCAATGGCTAAAGACCAGTGAGGCACCAGGCGCCATCGTGTGTGCTAACGGTGTGATCACCCTGGCCGTGTGTCACGCCCTGTTCGCACTGCTGAAGTCGCCCTTTGACCAGGTCGGCCTGCTGGGGATCGATGAGCTGGCCTGGTGCGCGCTGGTAGGCCCGGGCATCACGACCGTGGCCCAGCCGGTCGGCGATATCGGCTACAGCGCCATCGAAGCACTGGTGCATCGCATCAGCCATACCGCGAGTGAGCCGCAGAGCCTTCTGTTCCCGGCGCACCTGACGCCGCGCGGCTCCACTACACTGAACATGACATGAGCATTTCACATCCAGTGGCGGCCAGGGCCAGGACGGCCACGCCCTCTGGGACCGTTTTCAAACCAGATGATGCAAGGAGTCTTTCATGGGCCCGGTAATGATCTGCACTTCTGCCTTTGGCGCCGATCGGGTCAAACGACTTGGTCAGGCGGGTGTTCTCGAACACATCAGGGACGCCGGCGCACAGGGCGTTGAAATTCGTGAAGAGCTCCTGAGCGAACACGACCTGCCGCTTGAGCAGCTGCGCTTGGCCATCGAGCAGGCCTCGCTGACCTGCGTCTATTCTGCCACCATGCCGCTTTTCGATACGCGGAGCAGGCTGAATGCAACGGCCATC
Organism: Kushneria indalinina DSM 14324; assembly: GCF_003385845.1. GTDB lineage: Bacteria > Pseudomonadota > Gammaproteobacteria > Pseudomonadales > Halomonadaceae > Kushneria > Kushneria indalinina. The sequence continues at coordinate 1,383,197 of NZ_QRDJ01000006.1, forward strand.
GATCAGGCCATGGCGCGCGCCGAGACACTGGGGGCGCAGTGGATCAAGTTCGGCCTTGGTCAGCTCTATGCCGAATGCATCGATGACGGCGCCGCCGCGCTCAAATCCCGGCTGGCTGACAGTACGATGCCGATTCTGATTGAAAACGATCAGACCTCCTGCGGTGGCGACCCGTTGATCCATGCCGCCCTGCACCGGGCGCTTGATGCTTCCCTGTTCGGGACGACCCTGGATCTGGGCAACGGCTACTGGACGGATCATGACCTTTCGCAGGCGGCCAGCCGGCTGGGCCGGCAGGTCCAGTATGTACACTGCAAGGCCGTCACGCATACCAATGGCGTACCTCATGCCTCCCCCCCGGACAATGCCACGCGCTCGCACTGGATCGAGCTCTGGCACCATTTTCCGGCCGACGTGCCGCGGGCCATCGAGTTCCCGCTGGATCATGACAATACGAGTGCGACCGCACGCCATGTCGAGCTGCTGCGCGCGCTTGCCTGAGCGCCTGCGAGGCAAGGGTGCCACTGTCTCAAACTGCAATCCTTAAACTGCACGACACACCGATACAGGAGAAATCATGTCCACAAGGAAAACGGTCATTGTCTATCAGCGCGCCCTGAAGCCGGCCCTGCGGGAAAAGCTCGAGCGTGAATGCGAGGTGCTGGATTTTTCGCAGACCCAGAACCTGACCGAAAACAGTGACTTCAAACAGGCGCTGTCCCGGGCGCATGGCCTGATCGGCTCCAGCGTCAACCTCACCCCCGAACTGCTGGATCAGGCGCCCAATCTTGAAGTGGTCTCGAGCGTTTCGGTCGGCGTGGACAACTATGACATCGACTATCTCAGCAAGCGTGGCATCGTGCTTTGCCACACTCCGGATGTGCTGACCGAAACCACTGCAGACACGGCCTTTTTGCTGGTACTGGCCAGCGCCCGACGCGCCGTGGAACTGGCGGAAATGGTCAAAAAGGGAGAGTGGACCGGCGGGATTGCCGAACCGCAGTTTGGTGTTGATGTGCAGGGCAAAAAGCTCGGCATTGTCGGCATGGGCCGCATCGGTGCCGCGATCGCCCGCCGCGGGAAGTTCGGCTTCAACATGCAGGTGAGCTATCACAACCGTTCACGTCACGAGGATTTCGAGCGCGAGCTGGACGCCGACTGGCAGGAACTCGACGACCTGCTGCGTGACTCGGACTTTGTCTGCGTGACCGTACCGCTTTCCGATGCCACCCGTCACATGTTCGGCAAGCGCGAGTTCGAACTGATGGGCGAAAATACGATCTTCATCAACATCGCCCGCGGCGGCGTAGTGGACGAGCCGGCCATGATCGAGGCGCTGCAGAATGGCACCATTCGCGCCGCAGGTCTGGATGTATTTACCACCGAGCCCCTGCCCGGTGATTCGCCGCTGGCACACATGGACAACGTCGTCGCCCTGCCCCACATCGGCTCGGCCACCCATGAAACGCGCTACGCCATGGCAGAGCTTGCCGTGGACAACGCCCTGGCGGTATTCAAGGGAGACAAGCCGCGGGCGCCCTACAACTGGGACGCGCTTGATCGCTGAGTCTTGATCGGATCACCCCATCAACACGCGGTGACACCAGCCGTAAAAAAATCGCCGGCCCGAAGGCCGGCGATTGATCGGTTCTTCCCCTGACGGGAAAGCGCTCGCGTCCCGATTCAGACCGACATCAAGGGCCCCGGATTTTTCAGGTAATCCTCGCGAATCTTTTTGGCGCACCAGTAGGTCAGTGCGCCGATCAGATCCGTCGGGTTGGCCTGAAAGTTCTGCGGAAAGGCGCTGCCGCTGGGCACAAAGACGTTGTGCACGTCCCAGCTCTGCAGATAGCGGTTGACCGCCGAGGTCGAAGGATCGGTGCCCATGGCTGCGCCGCCCACGTTGTGGGTCGAGACGTAACTGGTGACCTTGAAGTGGCTGCCTTCCAGCTGGAAGCCTTCATCCATGCGATCAGGCTTGAGAACATCGGCGATTTCCCTGAGACGGTCGCGCATGAACCGGGAAAGCTTCTGCTCGTTTTCCTTCCAGTCAAACGTCATGCGCAAAAGCGGCATGCCGTAGGGGTCCTTCCAGGTCGGGTCGAGATCGAGCATGTTGGAGCGATAGGACATCACGCTACCGGTCATCGACAGCTTCATGTGATGACCGTAGTTTTCGCGCAGCGCGTCCTTGTAGCCCTTGCCCCACTTCGGCGCACTCTTGGGCAGTGACGTCTTGATGGGGGTGCCGCTGGCCTGCGAGGAGTGCATCTTGGCACCGCCGATAAAGCCGTGCTGGGCGCTGTCGAAGGTACCGGGCGAGAAGTCGTTGAACATGCGCCCGGTGGCACCGGCCGTGGCAAACGGGTTGAAGTCGATGTCATCGAAATACATGTTGATGCCACCGCCGACCTGATAGGCGTAGTTACGCCCGACCACACCGGTGCGCGAGACCGGGTCGTAGGGCTTGCCGATCTTCGAGTTCAGCATCAATCGCACGTTGTTGAGCGAATAGGAGGCCAGAATCACGATATCGGCCGGCTGAAACACCTCTTCGCCATCGCCGTCGATGTAGGTCACACCGGTGGCGGTCTTGCCATCGTCAGCCAGCTCGACACGGGTCACGTTGGCGTGAGTGCGGTAGGCGAAATTGCTGCGCTGTTTGAGGGCATTGAGAATGCAGGTCTGCGGCGAGGCCTTGGAGTAGTTCAGACAGCCATAACGCGAGCAGAAGCCGCAGTAGTTGCACGGGCCCAGCTGCATGCCATACGGGTTGGTCCAGGCGCGCGAGACGTTGGCCGACGGGTTGGGGAACGGATGATATCCCAGCTGACGCGCGGCCTTGTCAAACATCTCGGTGTTCTGGGTATCCTGCAGCGCCGGCAGCGGATAGGGTTCGCTGCGCGGCCCCTCGAAGGGATCGCCGCCCTCCTGAATCTCGCCGTTGAGGTTGCCCGTGGTGCCGGACTGACCGCACACCTTTTCGAAAAAGGTAAAGTGCGGCTCGAGCTCATCCCAGGTGACGCCGAAGTCCTGAATCTGCATGTCGTCCTGCAACACGCCGGGCTCAAACGCCTGGTCGGCAAAGCTTTTGAGCTGCAGATCGGTCGGGGTCGGTCGGATCAGTACGCCGGTCCAGTGGGCGCCGGCACCGCCGACGCCGTCACCGGGCAGAAAGGCGCCCAGCTTGCGCTGGGGCAGCGCGCGCTCGTCGAGGTCGCGACGAATCGTGACCGCCGACTGCTTCGGCTTTTGCATCATGGTATGACGAATGCCGTACTGAAGCTCATCGGCCGGCTTCGGATAGGCGAAATCCTCATTGGTACGATCGGCGCCACGCTCCAGCGCCAGCACGTTAAGGCCTGCCTCGGTCAGCTCCATCCCCATGATGGAACCACTCCAGCCGAGACCGACGATGACCGCATCGACACGCGGTTGTTGCTTAGCCATGTACTTTTAACTCCTCGATCCTGTCGACGCGCACTGTGGCGCGCCATCCGGCCGCCCGTCGGGCGGCCGGCTCATCATTATTTGGCGCCGTCGGTCTCGTTCAGCTCGCCGTTGGGATCAACGGCCCTGTTCAGGGACGCCTCACCGAGCTCCTCGCGAACGTCTGCGACCTGGTCGGCATTCACCGCGCCCCCGTCATTGCCCCAGGCACTGCGAACGAAAGTCGCAAGCGAGGCGACTTCATCGTCCGACAACCGCCAGGCAAAGCCGGGCATGGGCAGCTGAGCCGGAATGGTCGGCGTCGACGGCGGCTGGGCACCGGCCAGAATCGTATGGATCAGGCCGGAGGGATTGTCGGCATTGGCCAGCGCATTGCCGTCAATCGGCGGGAAGACCCGCTCGGCGCCCATGCCGTCATTGAAATGACAGGCCGAGCAGTTATCGAGATAGAGTCGCTCGCCCTCGCTGAGATCCCTGGCAGCACTCAGTTTTGCCTGAGTCTTCTCGCTGGCCTCACGGCGCTGATCCGCTGTCGTGGCATCCTTGCCGGCCGGGTTGGCCGGGAGGGACTTGAGATACAAACCGATGCTACCCAGATCCTCGTCGCTGAGATGCGAGGTGCTGTGCGCCACAACCGAGGTCATCTCGCCACCCACGGTGGCATGAACGTTGCGGCCGGTTTTCAGATACTCGGCAATCTCTTCGGCGCTCCAGCTTTCAAGACCACGGCCATCGCCGCCCTCTCCGCCGCGCAGTGAGGGTGCCCACCAGTCGTTGAGATCGGCGCCGGCGAGGTAGTCATCCCCACCGTTGTCATCCAGCGCCTTTTCCTGCTGAGCGAGTCCGCGCGGGGTATGACAGCTGCCGCAGTGACCCAGGCCTTCGACCAGATAAGCGCCGCGATTGAGCTGCTCGCTGCGATCGGCTTCCGGTTCAAACACCTCGGCATCGGCAAACAGCCAGTTCCAGGCGGAAATGCCCCAGCGCTGATTGAAGGGGAAGGACAGGCTGGTCTCTTCGGGCTGATGCCGGACCGGCTCGACACCTTCCATGAAATAGACATAAAGGGCGTGGATATCCTCATCGGATACCTTCGCGTAGGCGGGATAAGGCATGGCCGGATAGAGATTGGCGCCGTCGGCACGCTTGCCGTCGCGCAGCGCCGCGGCAAATTCTTCCTCACTCCAGTCGCCGATGCCGGTCTCGCTGTCCGGGGTGATATTGGTGGAGTAGATCATGCCAAACGGGCTTTCGATGCCCAGTCCGCCGGCAAATTCTTCACCACCAGGGGCGGTATGACAGGCAACGCAGTCGCCTGCCCGGGCCAGATACTCGCCTCGCTTGACGGTCTCGTCACTGTCGGCTGCACTGCTGGCAGAGGCCATCGTCAGGGTTGTGATACCCGCCAGCACTGCCATGATTTCTTTTCTGTTCACTTGCGCTTTCCTTCGCGAATCCATTCTGCAGCGGCTCGGGGAATCAGCCGCGCTCACCGCTGAGACTGACGGGACCCAGCGGATATTCGACATCGTGCTGATCGACCCAGTCACGAAAGCTCGCACGCGCGCCCGGGAAGCCGACCATTTTCCACGCCGCCATATTCTTGTTGCCGCCATGGATGGGGTCGGAGAGATACCCTTCCTTGGTGTGCTGCAAAAGCCAGGAGAAGAAGTCATCAGAGGTCAGCCACTCTTCGTCCAGCGCGGCAAAGTCGACCTCGCCCTGTTCCAGAGCGCTCAGCACCTGATCGCGTGTGTCGGCCTCCAGAGATTCAAAACGCGCATCGTGATGCTGCTGGCACCAGCGCTGCGTCAGGGCAATACCGCGCTGATACACTTCCCGGGGCGTATAGGGATACTGAAACCCGAGATCCGACGAGCCGGCGACAAAGGGGCCTTCCATGTACCAGCGCTCGGCGTGGCCGTAAGGCGCGTCCATCTGACGATCGATGAACACCGGTACGTTGGTATCGAGCGCGCCCGGCCCCTCGCCTTCGCCGGGAATCAAGCGGTCGCAGGCGGCCAGCACAAAGGCCCACTCATCGCTTGTAAAAAAAAGGGGGGAATAATCGCTCAGCGCCGGCGCCTGTTCGGCGGCCCGGGCTGTCAGCGAGACGCCGCTGCCCAGGGTGATGGCGGGAATCATCGTCAGCGAACCACGAAGGAAATCGCGGCGCTGTCTGTTGTGTATCCGGGAAGACATGTCAGGTTCCTACAGGAGTTCTTGTCACAATCACGACGTCAAGCGTCAGACCCTTTGCTGTCATCTCTGGGCAGGTCATGCATGGCTTGCAATCGAATGTGGTGTTCTGTCGCAGCGCGCGCACAGTATCATTAATACGACGATAGTTTAAGTTTCGTTTCAATGAGAGTGACGATGTAAAGCCCATGACTCTGAGGATTCGCGCGAGGAAAAAGCCCCGGAGGTTGTCCTGATGGAGCGCTATTCGAGAGGGAGCCTGCCGTTTTCGATGATGGCAAGGCGTTGATGACGGGAGAGTTTCTTGATGCGTCGCTCGAGGCTCAGCGCCCGGCTTTTGTCTCCCACCGGGCAGGAAAACCGCAGCCGCAGCGGCCCCTTGCCGCGCAGGGACCGGGCGCAACGCGCACCATCCTGCTGGTGCTCGTTAAAACGGCGCGCCACGTTCGTGGTCACGCCGGTATAGAGATGTCCCAGCCGATTTTCGATGATGTAGAGCGACCAGACCGCGGACGCCGGTTCCGCGTCGGCCTGGTGATCAGCCTGACAGGCCATCAAGCGGTTCCCTGAAGGCACGCATGATCGAGTCATAGCGGTTCGGGTCATTATCACTGCGTTTGGCAAAGATGGAGGAACCGGAGACGAAGGTATCGGCGCCGGCCTCGGCGATCTCGCCAATGTTGCCAGCGTTGATGCCGCCATCCACTTCAAGGCGTATGGGTTTGCCGGTGGCATCGATCATGGCCCGCGCCAGGCGTAGCTTGTCCATCATGGCGGGAATGAAGGACTGTCCGCCAAAGCCCGGATTGACCGTCATTACCAGCAGCATCGACAGCTTGTCGAGCACATGATCCAGCGTGGAAAGCGGGGTTGCCGGATTCAGCGCAAGCCCTGCCGTAGCGCCGCCATCAATGATCAATTGCAGCGAGCGGTCGATGTGCAGGCTCGCCTCGGGATGAAAGGTAATATGGTTGGCGCCGGCATCCAGAAAGGCACGAATCAGGTCATCAACCGGTGACACCATCAGATGCACATCGATCTCCGCCGTGGTGCCGTAATTGCGCAGCGCATGACAGACGGCCGGACCGAAGCTCAGGTTGGGCACATAGTGGTTGTCCATGACATCGAAGTGGATCATGTCGGCGCCGCTGGCCAGCACGTCGTCCACTTCCTGCCCCAGCCGGGCGAAATCTGCCGACAGAATGGAAGGCGCAATCCTGAAGGGTTGTTGCACTGTAAACACCTCATCAAACAAATTCGATATCAATCAGCGTACACCGCGATCACGCATCGTAACAGGGTCGCCCCGAGTGATCGTAAAGGCGCGGCACAAAAAAGGGGCCGCATCGTTGCGGCCCCTGATCAGGACGCTGAAAAATCAGTTCTCACACTCATAGCGCTTGACCGCATCCAGCGCCTCTTCTTCGGTCTCGTATTCACTGAGCAGGGTATCCTTGTCAGGATTAACGCCGCGAACTTCATAGACGGTAGTGCCACCGCCCTTGTCGACCTTCTTGACGCAGGCCGTGCGGGGAGTAGGCGTTTGATCGGGCATGGCAATAACCTCTGTATGAACGTGCAGGAATCACTATAGTGCATGCCTGCCGGGAAGCGAGCGACTTGCCGGTTTACCGAAATCCTTCGGCTTCCGGAAACCCTGCATATGTTTTACTTTCTGTCATACGGCATTAAACAAGACTAATACAACAATACAAACCACGCCAAAGGGGAATCCGAATGTCTGAAAGGAAATCATTGGCACTGACCTGTCTGCTTTTGATGCTGACACCACTGGCTGCCATCGCGTCGCCGCCCATCATCGAAGGTGAGCGCTTCCATCCAGAGCCCGGCCAGCACGCCATGGTGGTCACCAGCCATACGCTGGCAAGCCGTGTGGGTCGCGACATCCTGCGAGACGGTGGCAATGCCGTGGATGCCGCTGTCGCCATCGGCTTTGCGCTTGCCGTGGTGCAGCCACGCTCGGGCAATATCGGCGGCGGCGGTTTCATGGTGATCTCCGATGAGAAAAGCGATCAGGTGACCTCGATCGACTACCGGGAAACAGCCCCCGCCGGCGCCTTCGAGACCATGTTTCAGGATGACGAGGGCAATGTCATCGAAGAAGCCTCGCGCTTTTCGGCCAACGCCTCGGGGGTCCCCGGCACGGTATCAGGGATGGCCATGGCACTTGAGCGCTACGGCTCCATGTCGCTTGACCGGGTCATGGCCCCGGCTATCCGTCTGGCACATGACGGCTTTGCCATCCCGCAGCGCTTTGCCGATGGCCTCAACGGCAGTCGTGAACGGCTGGAAAAACAGGAAGGCACGCGCCGCCTGTTCTACAAGGCTGACGGCAGCAACTGGCGCGCCGGCGAGGTCTTTCGACAGCCCGAACTGGCGGCCACGCTGACGCGCATTGCGCAAAACGGTCCGCGAGAGTTTTATGAAGGCGAGACGGCCGATCATCTGATCGAGACCCTTCAGGCGCACGGCGGCATCATGACCCGGGCAGACCTGAAGGATTACCGGGCCATTGAGCGCGCGCCGGTTCACGGCACCTACCGGGACTACGATATCTACGCGATGGCCCCGCCCTCTTCCGGCGGCGTCCACATCGTGCAGATTCTGAACATGCTGGAAAATGATGATCTGACCCGCATGGGGCATGGCTCGGCCGCTAGCATGCACCTGATGAGCGAGGCGATGCGCCGCGCCTACGCAGACCGCTCAAAGTACCTGGGCGACCCCGCCTTCTTTGATGTGCCGGTCGAGGCGCTGACCTCAAAGGATTATGCCCGCGAGCTGCGCGCGCAGATTTCTCTTGAGAAGGCGACGCCCTCGGAGGCCATCGGCCCGGGCAACATTACGCCTTATGAATCCAATGAAACCACCCACTACTCGGTCGCCGATGACTCGGGTCTGGCCGTGGCCAATACCTATACACTCAACTTCAGCTACGGCTCCGGCATCGCCGTGGACAAGGCAGGGTTTCTGCTCAATAACGAAATGGATGACTTTTCAGCCAAGCCCGGCGTGCCCAATGCCTTTGGCCTGATCGGTGGCGAAGCCAATGCCGTGGAACCCGGCAAGCGCATGCTCTCCTCCATGACGCCGACCATCGTCAAGCGCGATGGCAGGAACTTCCTGATCACCGGCAGCCCCGGCGGTTCACGCATCATCACCACCACGCTTGGCGTGATCAGCAACGTGATCGATCACGGCATGAATATCCAGTCGGCCGTCAGCGCCCCGCGCTTTCACGATCAGTGGCTGCCCGACGAGATCCGTATCGAGGATGGTTTCAGTCCCGACACCGTGCGGCTACTGGAGAGCATGGGTCACAACGTGACACAGCAGTCGGCCATGGGCGCCAGTCAATCGATACTGATCAATGACGACGGCTTCCAGGGCGGCGCCGACCCACGCCGGGAAACGTCCTCGGCGCTGGGACTTTAGCCGACTCGGCAGGAGAGTTGATCGTGTCGGCAGGAGAGCCTGTGTCTCCTGCCGGCTTGATCCTGGCTCAGCTTTAAAGAACAAAATGGCATAACTGGATTGATTGTCATTCCCATGAGTTTTGTTTAGCCTCTGCTTAATGCCAGAGTCACTGGCTTTCGATAAAAAATCCTGCCGATCAGATGCCGGGGAACACCACATGTCCGTACGCTCGACCCTTTTACGTCGCGTTGTTGCTACCGCTGCGCTGAGCATGGCGCTTGGCAGCACACAGGCCTTCAGCGCCGATCGCGAGCTGCTCAACGCCTCCTACGATATCGCGCGCGAACTCTTTGCCGAACTCAACCCGCAGTTCGTTGAACAGTGGCAGGAGGAACACGGTGAGTCGGTCAGCATCAAGCAGACCCACGCCGGCTCCTCGACCCAGGCCCGCGCCATCCTGCAGGGACTGCGCGCCGATGTCGTAACGTTCAATCAGGTCACTGATGTCAACGTACTGGCAGAGAAAGGGGAACTGATTCCCGATGACTGGCAGTCGCGTCTGCCCAACTACAGCTCGCCCTACTACTCGACCATGGCGTTTCTGGTCAGAAAGGACAATCCGAAGGATATCCATGGGTGGGCAGATCTGGCCGGTGATGACGTGGCGCTGGTATTCCCCAACCCCAAGACCTCCGGAAACGGGCGCTATACCTACCTGGCGGCCTGGGCGGCCAGCAATCACGACAATGGTGAGGACGAGGCCGCCACGCGCGACTACATGAAGAAGATGCTGGCCAATGTCGAGGTCTTCGACACGGGCGGCCGCGGCGCCACGACCACCTTTGCAGAGCGCGGCATCGGCGATGTGCTGATCACCTTTGAATCGGAAGCCAACAACATCCGCAACCAGTACGGTCCGGATAACTATGAGGTCGTTGTACCGCCGGTGGATATCATGGCCGAGTTTCCGGTGACCTGGGTGGACAGCAACGTCGAGCGCAACGGGACCGAGGATCTGGCGAAGGGCTATCTGGAGTACCTCTACTCGCCCGAAGCGCAGCGCACGCTGGCGCAGTACTACTACCGCGTCAACGATGACGAGATCAGCGAAGAGTTTGCCGAGCGTTTCCCGCAGACCACCCTGCTGCGCATCGAGGACGCCTTCGGGAGCTGGGAGGATGTGATGCAGACGCATTTCACCAGCGGTGGTGAACTCGACCAGCTGCAGCGCCGTTAATGAGCACGCGTTCGGCCAGGGTATTGCCGGGGTTTTCGCTCTCGCTGGGCGTGACCCTGCTGTTTGTGTCGCTGATCCTGCTGCTGCCGATGACCAGCCTCATCGGCCAGCTCTCCACGCTGTCATGGTCACAGTACTGGGCAGCGATTACCGACCCGCGCCTGATCGCAAGCTATAAGGTGACGCTGCTGGCCGCACTGGCGGCGTCGCTTTTCAACGCGCTGTTCGGGCTGTTGATGGCCTGGGTGCTGGCCCGCTACACGTTTCCCGGCAAGCGCATCCTTGATGCGCTGATGGATCTGCCCTTTGCCCTGCCCACGGCGGTGGCCGGCATTACGCTGGCCACCCTCTATTCACGCAACGGCGCGGTCGGCAGTCTGCTCGACCCGCTGGGCATCGAGATCGCCTACACCTGGCTGGGCATTGCGCTGGCCATGGCCTTTACCAGCGTTCCCTTTGTAGTGCGCACCGTGCAGCCGGTATTGGAGGATCTGCCCGGCCATGCCGACGAGGCGGCACTCACGCTGGGCGCCAGCAACCTGTACGCCTTCCGACGGGTCATTCTGCCGCATATCTGGCCGGCCATCGTTACCGGTACCGGGCTCTCCTTTGCCCGCTCGCTGGGCGAATTTGGCGCCGTCATTTTCATTGCCGGCAACATGCCCTACCGCACCGAAGTCGTCTCGCTGATGATGGCCACGCGACTGGAAGAGTATGACTACGCCGGGGCCGCCGCCATCGCGTCGCTGGTCATGCTGGTGTCGCTGCTGCTATTGCTGGCCATCAATCTCTGGCAGGGACGTTTCTATCGCCGTCTGCATGGCGGGAGACACTGACATGAAGCGTATTGGTGATGGCGCCGCTACACGTCTGGGGCTGATTGCGCTTGCCGTAATCATGACAACGCTGTTTCTGGTCATACCGCTGGCCGGCATTTTCTATCAGGCCTTTGCCGAAGGCTTGGCGCCGTTCTGGCAAAACCTGACCAGCAATTTTACCCGGGAAGCGATCGGCCTGACGCTTTTGATCGCGCTTTTGACCGTGCCGGTCAATCTGATCTTCGGCATCTTTCTGGCCTGGCTGGTGACCCGTTTTACCTTCCCGGGCCGGCGCATTCTGCAGACGCTGATCGATATTCCCTTTGCGGTCTCACCGGTCGTGGCCGGTCTGCTCTATCTGCTGCTGTATGGCCGCACCGGCTGGCTGGGCAGCATCCTGTCCGAGCACGATGTGCAGCTGATGTTCGCCTGGCCCGGCATGGTGCTGGTGACCATTTTTGTCACCTGCCCATTTGTGGCGCGTGAACTGATTCCCCTGATGCAGGCGCAGGGCAGCGCCGAGGAAGAGGCCGGCGTCACGCTGGGTGCCAGCGGCTGGACGCTCTTTCGCCGTATCACGCTGCCCAACATTCGCTGGGCGCTGGTCTACGGCGTGATCCTGACCAACGCCCGTGCCATTGGCGAGTTCGGCGCCGTCTCGGTGATCTCGGGCAGCATTCGCGGCGAGACCATCAATCTGCCGCTGCAGGTGGAGCTTTTGTATCAGGATTACAACACGGTGGGCGCCTTCACCAGTGCCGCGCTACTGGCCGCTCTGGCGATTGTGACGCTGATGATCAAGGCACTGCTTGAGTGGCATACCCATCGTCGGGAGGAAACAGCATGAGCATTACCGTAAGCGACGTCTCCAGGCGCTTTGGCAACACGACGGCCCTGCATCCACTGTCGCTGGAGATCAAAAAGGGTGAGATGGTGGGGCTGCTGGGGCCGTCGGGGTCCGGCAAGACCACGCTTTTGCGCATCATCGCAGGCCTTGAAGCGCCGGATAGCGGCTCGATTCACTTTGGCGATCGCGACGTGACCCATGTCCACGTGCGAAAGCGCCGGGTCGGGTTTGTCTTTCAGCACTACGCGCTCTTTCGTCACATGAGCGTGTTTGAAAACGTGGCCTTTGGGCTGCGGGCGCGCCCCACCAGCGAGCGCCCTTCCAATGCCGAGATTCGTGATCGGGTGCAGCACCTGCTCGAGCGAGTCCGCCTTGACGCCCTGGCCAAACGCCTGCCGTCACAGCTCTCCGGCGGCCAGCAGCAGCGCGTGGCGCTGGCTCGCGCACTGGCCGTCGAGCCCGAGGTGCTTTTGCTGGATGAACCCTTCGGCGCGCTGGATGCCAGGGTGCGACTGGAGCTGCGCCGCTGGCTCAGGCATCTGCACGAGGAGTTCGGCTTTACCAGCGTGTTTGTGACCCATGATCAGGAAGAGGCGCTTGAGCTTTCCGATCGCGTCGTGGTCATGAGCAACGGGAAAATCGAGCAGATCGACACGCCGCAGGCGCTCTACCGCGCGCCGGCCAATCGCTTTGTCTTCTCGTTTCTGGGCGAAACCAATCGCTTTGGCGGCGAGTATCGTGAGGGCAAACTGCAGCAGGGCAACGCCTGGATTGCGATGGCGCACTCGGACATCGCCCCCAACGAGGTGCTGTTGCGCCCGCATGAGCTGATGCTGACCACGGCGCCGGACGCGAAAGCGCACCTGCCGGTTACGGTCGATGCCGTGTCACCGGTGGGCAGTGACGTACGCGTCGAGCTGACCGCCGACTGGATGGACACGCCATGGCTTGCCAGCATCACGCACCATGACTTTGACCGACTGCAGCCGGCGCGCGGCGCGAACTTTTACCTGGTCCCCTCACGCTGGCACCAGTTTGCCCCCGAAACATCCTGAGACTGCCTGATCGCACAGTGGTGCGCACGCCATGACCGCCGCCACCGCGCGTTCAGGCTTCGAGGCTGTTCAAACCCTCAGCAGGACAGCGGCGCCTTGCGCCGCAGTCGCCAGGCGATATCGGTCATGCCGCGCTCGTCAGGCTGCTCTCCCAGCCGTTCCAGCTCGAAGTTGGGTGCAAAAAGCCGCTCTACTTCCTCATCGGTGACCACATAGGGTGGCCCCTGGTCACGCCGCTCGTCGCGTACGACCGAGATCAGAAGCCCCTCCACGCCGGGTCGACACAGCTCGGCCAGTTTGAGCGCATAGCGCTGCCGGGCCGCTTCGGGCAGTGCAATCAATGCGGCCCGATCATGGAAGGCATCGATGCTGTCACTTAGACCCGTTTCCAGATGGAAGAAGTTGCCGACATCCAGTGAGACAGCGGCACGGTCGGAGCGCTCCGGGCTTTCGAAGCGGTTGAAGTTTGTGCGCGAAAGCGCCCGAGGCAGCATTTCGCCCTGAGCGGTAAACCAGCCTCTGACCGCCTCCTCCACCAGCTCAATCCCCAGCACGGGATGACCACACTGCGCCAGCCAGTGAATATCACCGCTTTTACCGCACAGCGGCAGCAGCACCCGTGCCCCGGGTGGTGCCTGCAGGCATGACCAGTAGCGTGCCAGCATGGGCTGGACGCTGTCGCTGTGAAAGCCGATGCGCCCTTCCCGCCAGCGCTCAAACCACTGCTCATTGTCCCGTCCGGAAGCTGACGACATGATCAGAACCAGCGATCGCGCTTTTTACGACGCCTTGGCAGATGCGGCACGAGCAGACCCAGTACCAGACCGCCGCCCGCGACGCTACCGCCATAGACGAAGTAACGCATCAGGAGATCCTCGCGTTCCGTGTCCAGCTTTGCCTGATATTCACGCATTTTCGACTGCGCCTGGGTGAGCTGGGCATTGAGGTCATCGTTGCTGGTCTGCAGTTCGTTGACCCGGGCCTGACTGCTCTGCAGCGAGCTTTTCATGTCGGCGACCCGATCATTCCACTCATCGTCGATGCCTTCCAGGCGCTGCGTCAGGGTCTGCACGCGCTCCTGCATTTCCGGCATACGATCCTGCACGCTCTGCTCGGCCTGCAGGTCATCACTGGGGATCCAGACGGTGTCACCGCCTTCGGTTTGAATGCGGCTGTAATCGCCCTGGGTCTCAAGCTGAGTCACACGCTGACCGGCATCCACCGTTCCCACGATGCGGTAGCTGTCGGTGGGACCACTTCTGACATAGGTCGATAGCGAATCACTGACCCAGCGGGCTTCTTCAGCGTGGGCGGTGCTGATACCGACACCGATCAAGATACCGACGCAAAGTTTTCCAATTGTTTTCATGGTGGAGTCATTGGTTCGTCAAAATTGTATTCACATCATGATGCCTGAGCCGAGCGTAACCATTACCTGAACCCCGAGACGGTCGTACCTGATCCCCGAAACGGTCGCTCATCCACAGTTTCTGTGGATAACCTACGGGACAACCTGATCACATGACTTTCAAAGCGCCCGACTGACAGGCCATGACACCATTTTGTTCAAAAAATGTTCAGCTCAGGAGCCTACTCTTCGCGCGGCGGCCAGTGCATGGCGCCCGGGAAGGCGGTCACGTTGCCCTCGGCCTTGACCGCTCTTGGCGTCCCTTCACGCTCGACTTCGTCGATGCGGACAATGGCATTCATCGGCAGATAGCTGCGCGACACGCCCTCAAAGGTACGACGCAGCTTTTCAGCGCCGGGATCAACCACCACCTTCGTGTCATCACCGAATACCACACCCTCGACCTCGATAAAGCCCCACAGCTCGCTTTGAAAGATATCGCGTGCGTAGAGCTCCCAGAGCTCGCCCTGCTGCAGGAAACTGATTCTATAAAGGGGCCTTGCCGCCATGTACGCTCAATCCTCACTGTATTGCGCCAGACCGATGATCGTCGCAGCCCCCTGGAGGGCCGCAACAAGCGCGGGAGTTTATCATAGGCTTTTGCGCTGATGGCGCCCGTCGCGAGCCTGCTCACGTGTTGATACACAAAGACCCTTTTTTACTACACAAGCGCGTGCTGGCCTGTGCCTGCACCCTTGCGTATAATTTCGCCATCTTCAGGTCGCTGTGCGACAGTTCACGACACTTCTCTCGATGGTAGGGCGAAAGCACGGCCGTTTTTATGCTGTCATCGCCGAATCATCGTCTGACACCCACTTTTAAGTATGTGTACCCAAGGCCCATGACGAAGAAACTCTTCATCAAGACCCACGGCTGCCAGATGAACGAGTACGACTCGGCTCGCATGGCCGACCTGCTGGGCGAATCCCATCAGCTTGAACTGACGGACAATGAAAACGAGGCAGATGTCATTCTGCTCAATACCTGCTCGATTCGCGAGAAGGCGCAGGAGAAGGTATTCCATCAGCTCGGACGCTGGAAAAAACTCAAGGCCGCCAATCCGGATCTGGTGATTGGCGTTGGTGGCTGCGTGGCGAGCCAGGAAGGCGACAATATCCAGAAGCGGGCCCCCCATGTCGACATGGTCTTCGGACCGCAAACCCTCCACCGCCTGCCGGACATGATGGATAACCGCAATGAAAGCGGGAACCTGATTTCGATGGTGGATGTCACCTTCCCGGAAATCGAGAAGTTTGATCGCCTGCCGGCGCCCAACTCCGATGGCGCTTCGTCCTTTGTGTCGATCATGGAAGGCTGCTCGAAGTACTGCAGCTTCTGCGTGGTGCCCTATACCCGTGGTGAGGAGATCTCGCGTCCGTTCGAGGATGTGCTCGATGAGGTCGTGCACCTTGCCGAGCAGGGCGTGCGTGAAATCAATCTGCTGGGCCAGAACGTCAACGCCTATCGCGGCATCGATGACAACGGCGAAGAGATTGACCTGGCCGAAATGATTGCGGCCGTGGCCGCCGTTGACGGCATTGATCGCATCCGCTTTACCACCTCTCACCCGGTGGAGTTTACCGATAGCCTGGTCGAGGCCTTCGGCGAGATTCCGGAGCTGGTGAGCCATCTGCACCTGCCGGTACAGTCAGGCTCAGACAATATCCTCAAGGCAATGAAGCGCGGTCATGGTCGCGAGGAGTACATTGCCAAGATGGAGCGCATTCGTGAAAAGCGCCCGGACATCAGCTTTTCCTCGGATTTCATCATCGGCTTTCCCGGTGAGACCGAGCAGGACTTTCTGGACACGATGGATCTGATCGAGTGCATCGGCTTTGATCACTCTTTCTCGTTTGTCTATTCCAAACGTCCGGGCACGCCGGCCTCTGACCTGCCCGATGACACCCCGGAGCTGGTCAAGAAGCAGCGGTTAAAGATCCTGCAGGACCGCATCACCCAGAATGCGATCGGCATTTCGCGGCGCATGGTGGGCACGACGCAGCGCATCCTGGTATCAGGCTTTTCTCCCAAGGATCCCGGCGAGCTTTCCGGGCGGACCGAAAACAACCGCGTGGTCAACTTCAAGGCCGCCAATCCGATCGATCTGATCGGCTATTTCGTCGACGTTGAAATCGTGGAAGCCTTCCCCAACTCTCTCAGGGGTGAGCTGGTCTCTGCACAGAGATACTGATTCGACAGACGCGCTTTTGATGTCATGTCGCATGCACCGGACCGGCATGCCATCGCAGGCACTCTCCCGCGATGGCGACTCTCCCTTTCCGATCGAACAATTGGTGCTATTGTTCCCGGACAGGACCAGATCCAGGCTGCCTTTCAACGACGCAACGACCGGACCCAACATTGACCCAGAAAACTGCCAACTCGCATCGTATTCTTCAGCTGTCGCTGGAACCCAATGACCCCATGCGGCTGGCCAATCTAAGCGGTCAGCAGGATGAGCATCTTCATCTGATCGAGCAGCGCCTCGAGGTCACGGTACGCAACCGTGGCAACGAGTTTCAGCTGGCCGGCAATGCCGCACGCGTCAAGGCGACGGCCAACGTGCTGGAGCACCTGTATCGCGAGACCCAGACGCAGACCCTGTCACCGGAGACGGTCCATCTTTATCTGCAGGAATCGGGCCTAGAATCGATTGCCGAGGATGAAGACGATGACATGCCGCGCGAGGGCGTAATTCTGCGTACGCCGCGTGCGGTCATCAAACCGCGCGGGCAGAACCAGCAGCAGTACGTTGAGCAAATCCGCAACCATGACATCAATTTCGGCATCGGCCCTGCCGGTACCGGCAAGACCTATCTGGCCGTGGCTGCAGCCGTTGAGGCACTCAACCAGCAGGACGTGCGTCGCATTCTTCTGGTGCGCCCGGCCGTTGAAGCCGGCGAAAAGCTGGGCTTTCTGCCGGGCGATCTGGCGCAAAAGATCGACCCCTATCTGCGCCCGCTTTATGACGCGCTCTACGAGATGCTGGGCTTTGAACAGGTCAACAAGCTGATCGAAAAGCAGGTCATCGAGATTGCCCCGCTGGCCTACATGCGCGGGCGAACGCTCAATAACGCCTTCGTCATTCTCGACGAGAGCCAGAACACCACACGCGAGCAAATGAAGATGTTTCTGACGCGTATCGGCTTTGGCTCAACGGCCGTGATTACCGGCGACATTACTCAGGTGGACCTGCCCCGCGGGACGCACTCCGGCCTGATTCACGTGCTCAATGTGCTCAAGGACATCAACGGCATCAGCATGACCCGCTTTGCCTCCAAGGACGTGGTTCGCCATCCGCTGGTCGCACGTATCATCGATGCCTATGAGGCGCACGAATCCGAAGAGGATCGCCACTCATGAGCGATGCGGTCTGTGTCGACTGCCAGGTGGCGGTCGACTTTGACGCACTTCCCAAAGAGCACACCCTTGAGCACTGGTTTACGGCGGTGCTCAAGCACTTTCCGGGCGAGATTCGTCGGGAGATGACGGTGCGCTTTGCCAGCGAAGAAGAGAGCCGCAGCCTCAACCATGACTATCGCGGCCGCGACAAATCGACCAATGTGCTCTCCTTCCCTTTCGAGGCGCCGCCGGACGTTCCCCTCCCTCTGCTCGGCGACCTGGTCGTCAGCCCTCATGTGGTGGCGCGCGAAGCCCTTGAACAGGACAAGCGCCTGGAGGATCACTTCGCCCACATGATCGTGCATGGTACGCTGCATTTACTGGGCCTTGATCACATCGACGATGATGAGGCCGAGTCCATGGAACAGCTCGAGCGGGACATTCTGTCCACGCTGGGCATTTCTGATCCCTATGCTGTTATCCCTGAAGGTCCGGGTGCGCGTGACAGCCATCAGGTATCCGAGGAGAAGAGAACCGACGCATGAGCGATGACCGACCGGCAAGTCAGCCATCCCGATCCTGGCTTGACAGAATAATCGGCGCTTTTTCCGGCGATAACGAAGAACCCAGCAGTCGCGACGAGCTGATCAGCTTTCTCAAGGAAGCGTCCACGCGACTGAGCCTCGATCAGGATGGCCTGACCATCATCGAGGGGGCCTTTGATATCAGCACCATGCAGGCACGTGAAGCCATGGTGCCCCGCTCCCAGATCGTGGCCATTCAGGCCGATCACTCTCCCGACCAATGCCTGCCCATCATTCGCGAGACCGCCCACTCCCGCTATCCCGTCATCGATGACAATCTTGATGAAGTGGTGGGCGTGCTGCTGGTCAAGGACATGCTGCCGCTCATTTTGCAGGACAGTGAGGAACGCCAGCGCTTCGAACTGCGCGAGGTATTGAGGCCGGCCCTGTTCATCCCGGAATCCAAGCGGCTCAACAACCTGCTGCGCGAGTTTCGCGATACGCGCAACCACATGGCCATCGTGGTGGATGAATATGGCGGTACGGCCGGCATCATCACCATCGAGGACATTCTCGAGCAGATCGTCGGGGATATCGAGGACGAACACGATATCGACGAGGAAGACGATATCCGTGATCTGGGCAACGGGACCTACGCCGTCAAGGCGCTGACGCCCATCGATGACTTCAACGAGCGCTTCGAAACCAGTTTCTCTGATGAAGAGTTCGACACGGTCGGCGGTCTGGTCATGCAGCGCTTCGGGCATCTGCCGGCACGCAACGAGTCCACCGAGCTGGATCACTGGCGCTTTACGGTCATGAACGCCGACAGCCGCCGCATTCGCTGGCTGCAGGCAGCCCGTACCGATGTCAAAAACCCCACGGACGATGCGTCCCTGCCCGATCAGTGATGCAGGGCATCGGCAGGCCTGAACACGCGCCTGCCTTGTGAACCCCATTACGGGCAGGCATGATCGCCTGCCCGTTTTCTGTTAGAGGATGCAGCATGGCCTCCCTTCTACAGCGTCGCGGCGCCGGTTCGATTCTGGCCCTGCTGGCTGGCGCACTCACGACACTGACCTTCGCACCCTTCAATCTCTGGGGGCTTGGCCCCATGGCGCTGGCGGTGTTCTATGTCGTCCTCCAGAAGGTCAGCCTGCGCCAGGCGCTATGGCGTGGCTGGCTGTTTGGCGTGGGCATGTTCGGCAGCGGCGCGTCGTGGGTGTATGTCTCGATCCATGACTATGGCAATACGGGTGGGCCACTGGCCATCGTACTGACGGTGCTCTTTATTATCGCCACGGCACTGTTTGTGGTGCTGCCGGCGCTTTTATATCGTCTCTGCGCCGCCTCCAGACTGAATATTGTGGCCTTTGCCGGCGCCTGGGCATTGAGCGAGGCCTTTCGCAGCTGGGCCTTTACCGGCTTCCCCTGGCTCTTTCTGGGCAGCGCCCATGTCAGCTCGCCGCTGGCCAGTCTGGCGCCGCTGGGCGGCGTCTATCTTGTCTCTCTGGTCGTGGCCCTGAGCGGTGCCCTGCTGGCCGGACTGGTGTTGTCCCGGACCTGGTGGCTGATCGCCCCGCTGGCAGCGCTTTGGCTTGTTCCGCTGGCGCTGCCCACGCAATGGGCCGAACCGGCAGGCGATGACGTCACGGTTTCACTGGTGCAGGGCGATCTGGCGCAGCTGAGCAAGTGGACGCCTGACGGCCAGCGCGACGCCGTCAACACCTATTTCAGCCTGACCCGCCAGCACGGGCTGGATAGCGACATTGTCATCTGGCCGGAAACGGCCCTGCCCATGCTGGAACAGCAGGCCATGCCCTTTCTACAGCGCGTACAGTCAACGCTGCCGGCGGACAGCACCCTGATGACTGGCATCATGCAGCGGGATCAAAACGGCATGTTTTACAACAGCATGATCTCGCTGGGAGAGCAACCCGGTCAGTATCGCAAGGCGCACCTGGTGCCCTTTGGTGAGTATCTGCCGCTTGAACCGCTGCTGGGTGGCCTGCTGCGCATCTTCAATATCCCGATGGGCAACATCGGCGCGGGAAGCGATGACCAGCCGCCGCTTCAGGCCCACGGACTGCGTCTGGGGGTCGCCATCTGCTATGAAATCGTCTACCCCGACCTGGTGCGCGCGCGCGCCGAAAATGCCAACGCGCTGGTGACCATTTCCAACGACACCTGGTTTGGCCACTCCATCGGGCCGCTGCAGCACATGCAGATGGCGCAGCTCAGAGCACTGGAGAACAACCGCTACCTGATCAGAGCCACCAACAACGGCATGACCGCGATCGTGGCGCCGGATGGGCACATCGTGGGACAGGCTCCGCGCTTTGAGCCGGCCGTTCTCTACGGCGCCGTTCGGCCGATGGAAGGTCTGACCCCCTTTACCCGCACGGGAAGCTGGCCTGCGCTACTCCTGGCACTGTTAATGTTGTTTTGTGGTGGTATCTTGCGCTCTCACCGGCGTAACCAAAACGCCCATTGACCCCTGATGCCCCGGCAGAGACCACGACCATGCTGACGCTTTTAAAAATGTATCTTCTGCCGCCGGGCATTATTATCGTGGCGCTCCTGTTTGCCCTTGTCATCGTGTGGCGCCGGCGTCGGCGCTGGGGGCAACGGCTGGGGATTGCCGTCGTACTGATTTTCTGGGCGCTGTCGACATCGCGCGGCGCTACCCTGCTGATGGACCCGCTGGAAAGTGCGGTGCCCATCGCCACGCAGGCGCAATGGGAGCAGGCGCAGGCCATCGTTATCCTCAGCGGCGGGCGGCTTTTCGGCCAGTCCCAGCTTGACGGCCATGATGACGTTACCCCCATGGCCATGCAGCGACTGGCCGACGGTGCCCGCATCAAGCGTGAAACCGACCTGCCGGTGCTGATCGCCGGCGGCGGCGGGCGCCGGGGCACAAGTCATCTGCCGGAAGCGGACCTGATGGCGTTTCGTTTTGAAAACAGTTTTGGTCTGCCCGTGCAGTGGCGGGAGATCCAGAGTCACAATACGGAGCAGAACGCGCTTTACAGCGGCCGCATTCTGCGTGACGAAAACATTGATACCATTATCCTGGTGACCAGCGCCTGGCACATGCCGCGCGCCCAGCGCGCCTTCAAGAATGAAGGGCTTAATGTCCTGGCCGCCCCCACCGGTTTCACGGCGCGTGCAGGCTTTGGCCCGCGCAGCTTCTCTCCTGACATGACGGCCCTGGGCAACAGCTACTGGGCGCTGCATGAGTATGTCGGGCTGCTGGTCGGTCGATAGCTTCGCAAACCTACCGGCGTCGTCCCTGACAATGTCGATGGCGCTCTGGTGGGTTTCCCTTGTATGGCTGATGGCAAACTGAACAGACAGGCATTCTGCCCATGTTGATCCTCTGTTCAGGAACTCGATCATGCCCAATAACAATCATGTTGGTCCATCAAGCAGCGATGGCTATCACACGCCACATTCAGCGCCCCTGTCGCCGGAAAGGCGCAAGGCCATGCATCAGGTCATCATTGCGTCAGCCATCGGCAACTTCGTGGAGTGGTTCGATTTCGCCGTCTACGGCTTTCTCGCCACCATTATTGCCCAGCATTTCTTCCCGCCGGGCGAGCCGGCGCTTGCCCTGCTCCAGACCTTCGCGGTGTTTGCCGTCTCCTTTGCCCTTCGACCGATCGGCGGACTCTTTTTTGGCAAACTGGGCGATCGCATCGGGCGCAAGAAGGTTCTGGCCATCACCATTCTCCTGATGGCCGGGGCCACCGCACTGATTGGGGTTTTGCCGACCTACGGTGCCATCGGGCTCATGGCCCCGCTCCTGCTGGCGCTGGCACGCTGCATACAGGGCTTTTCGGCCGGCGGCGAATATGCCGGAGCCTGCACCTATGTGCTTGAACATTCTCCCACCCATCAGAAGGCGCGCTATGGCAGCCTGATCCCGGTATCGACCTTCATGGCCTTCGCCGCCGCCGCCACACTGACCCTGCTGCTGGGCGCCGTCATGTCGGATAGCGCCATGCAGAGCTGGGGCTGGCGCATCCCGTTTCTGGTCGCAGCCCCCCTGGGTCTGGTCGGGCTGTACATGCGCCTGCATCTGGAAGAGTCTCCCGCCTTCAAGACACTGCAGAAGGCGCCCGAGACGCCCCATGCGACGGTCAGCGAAACGGTGAAGATGCATGGCGGGACCATCGTCTGCCTCAGCGCCTTTATTTCGGCCACAGCACTGTCGTTTTACATGTTCACGACCTACCTGGTGACCTACATGCAGGTCGCAGGCGAGGCCAGCATCACGACCGCACTGCTGGCGAGTCTGGGGGCGCTGGTGTTCTCGGGCCTGCTTTGCCCGGTCATTGGGCGACTCTCGGACCGCATCGGGCGACGAAACACCATTCGCGGTGCCTGTCTGTCTCTGATGGTGGCGGTCTTCCCGGCCTATTATCTGGCCGGCAGCGGTGAACTGTGGCTCGCCATGCTGGGCGCTTCACTGCTGGCCGTAGGGGCAGTCACGTGTGGTGTGGTCACGGCGGTTCTGATGGCCGAGCAGTTCCCGACCCGGGTGCGTTATACGGCGTCGGCGCTGTGCTACAACGTGGCCTATACAATTTTTGGCGGTACTGCACCGCTGATCGCCACATGGCTGATCGATCTGACCGGACACTCGCTGGCGCCCGCCTTCTATCTGATCGCCATTGCCGTGCTGGCCCTCGTGGGCGGTTCGCGTCTGCCGGAATCCGCCCATCGGGCGCTGGATGACAATGAGGCAGGCTGGCATGACCGCCCTGCCGCCGGGAAGCAGGCAGCCACGGCCATGTCCTCCTGATCGATCAGTATCCCGCGCGCTGAAAATAGCGATGGCCACACTGGTGGCAGGGCTCCAGCAGCTGTCGATAGTGCAATATGACAGGATGCTCGCAGTGAACGCAGGACATGCGGCCCGGTGCGACCACCTCCCCTTCGGTATAGTCAGCGCGCGCCACCTCGAGCTCTTCCTCGAAACGCTGTTGATCCAGCGCGGTGCGATCGGCCACGGACAAAAGCCCCTGGCGCAGACGATCGGACAGCATGCTCAGATCGATGCCCAGAAAGCCCGCCAGGCTCTCCCCGCCACTGGCCAGGTAACGTCGAAAGTCACTGACATCACGCTCTACCCAAGCCCGTAGAATGGCCAGCTCATCGCGGGTGAATTCCTCGACATCCGCTTCAAAGCTCAGGGCTTCATCGAGCTCCTGCTGCATCCCCTCCCGGGACAGGGAATCGCTGCGATCATTAAAGCGCGCCACGATACGTTCATAGGCTTCCGAAAGACGCCCGGAACCGTGCTCGGCCGATGCTCCGGACGCAGTGTCGGGCTCACCGTATTGATGGGTTACAGGCGCAACATCGTTGTCTCTTGCAGGTTTGTCATGCTCAGCCATGGTGAAGCTCCTTGCGTGTATGCCCGATGATATAAACGACGCGGCCCGGGCCTACCTGTCACTGGCCGAGTCGGGTATCCTTGATCACCACCAGCGGCCGGATTGATGTCATCATTTCAAGCATTGACTTCTCAGGGCACGCTGTCCAGAACGATGCTCATGACATCATGACGCTGTTCTGCTGCCTCGACTACCGGTCATTCGGCCCGCATACATTTTCAGGGCGTCGCTGCCCAACGCCAAGGCTTCAAGACGGACACGATGGACGCACAATACAATCCCTTCGAAATCGAACGCACCGCCCAGCAGTTCTGGGAAAAGAACCGCTGCTTCAAGGCGGTTGAAGATGCCAATCGCGAAAAGTATTACAGCCTGTGCATGTTTCCCTACCCCAGCGGCAAACTGCACATGGGGCATGTGCGTAACTACACCATCGGTGATGTCGTCTCCCGTTTTCAGCGCATGCAGGGCAAAAACGTCCTGCAGCCGATGGGGTGGGATGCCTTTGGCATGCCGGCCGAGAATGCGGCGATCAAGAACCGCGTCGCCCCCGGTGACTGGACCCATCAGAACATCGACTACATGCGTGACCAGCTCAAGGCGCTGGGTTTTGCCTATGACTGGGACCGTGAATTTGCGACCTGTGACAGCGACTATTACCGCTGGGAGCAGTGGTTCTTCGCCCGTCTGGTCGAGAAGGGGCTGGTCTACAAGAAAAACTCCACGGTCAACTGGGACCCGGTGGATCAGACGGTGCTGGCCAATGAGCAGGTCATCGACGGTCGCGGCTGGCGCTCGGGCGCACTGGTCGAACGGCGCGATATCCCGCTGTGGTTCTTGAAGATCACCGACTACGCCGAAGAGCTGCTGGCCGATCTCGAACATGTGGACTGGCCCGAACAGGTCAAGACCATGCAGCGCAACTGGATCGGCAAGTCACGCGGTCTGGAGCTGAGCTTCGATGTCGCGGATGACGGTCGGGCCCTGCCGGCGGGCAGCGAGCAGCTGACGGTATTCACGACCCGCCCGGATACCCTGATGGGCGCGACCTATCTGGCCGTGGCGGCGGACCACCCGCTGGCAGAAGCCGCCAGCGCCCATGTCGACGGCATGACGGCCTTTCGTCAGGAGTGTCGCCAGGGCGGCACTTCGGAAGCCGACATGGCCACCATGGAGAAAAAGGGTCTGGCCACCGGATTTGAAGCGGTGCACCCCATCAGCGGCGATCGACTGCCCGTGTTCGTGGCCAACTTCGTTCTCATGGAGTACGGCACCGGGGCCGTCATGGCCGTGCCCGGCCATGACCAGCGTGACTGGGAATTTGCGACAAAATACGGGCTGCCGATTGTCCCGGTCATTGCCGACGGTGAAGGCAAAACGCCCGATCTGTCTGAGGGCGCCTTTACCGAGCACGGCACGCTGATCAACTCCGGTGAGTACGACGGGCTCGACTTTGACGCCGCTTTTTCAAGCATCTCTGCGCGCCTTGAGCAGGAAGGGCGTGGCGTCGTGAAGACCAACTTCCGCCTGCGCGATTGGGGTGTGGCCCGCCAGCGCTACTGGGGCGCGCCGATTCCGGTCAAGTATGGCCCCGAAGGCCAGACCGTGCCGCTGACCGACGACGAGCTGCCGGTCGAACTGCCCCGCGAGGTCGAGTTTGATGCCACCGGTTCACCGCTGAAAAAGATGCCGGCCTTTTATGATCTGGGCGACGGCTGGGTTCGCGAGACCGATACCTTCGATACCTTTATGGAGTCCTCCTGGTACTACGCGCGCTTTTGCTGTGCCGACAATGATCAGGCCATGCTGGATGAGCGCGCCAACTACTGGCTGCCGGTAGACATCTACATTGGCGGGATCGAGCACGCCATCCTGCACCTGCTCTATGCGCGGTTTTTCCACAAGCTGATGCGCGACTTTGGCCTGGTCGAGAGCGATGAGCCCTTCAAGCGGCTACTGACTCAGGGCATGGTGGTAGCCGAAACCTACTACCGCGATCTGCCCAATGGCGGCCGTGACTGGTTCAATCCGCTGGAGGTTACGGTGGATCGTGATGAGCGCGGGCGCCCGCTCACCGCACGTCTGATCAGTGATGGCGAGCCTGTCACGCCGGGCGGCATCGAGAAGATGTCGAAATCGAAAAACAACGGCGTTGATCCGCAGTCCATGATTGATCGCTTCGGTGCCGACACCGTGCGACTGTTCATGATGTTTGCCGCCCCGCCCGAGCAGTCACTCGAGTGGTCAGATTCAGGTGTTGAAGGCGCACACCGCTTTATCAAGCGCCTCTGGCGCCAGGTCATCGAGCATGCCGAGGTCGGCACGCCGCAGGGCCTGGATCCCGAAGGCCTCGATGATGATCAACGCGCGCTCCGACGCAAGACGCACGAGACCATTGCCAAGGCCAGTGACGATATTGGGCGACGCATCACGTTCAATACGGCGATCGCTGCGGTGATGGAGCTTTCCAACGCGATCTCGCGCTTTGAGGACAGCAGTACGCAGGGCCTGGCCGTGGCTCGCGAAGCGCTGGAAGCCTGCGTCCTCCTGCTGGCGCCCATTACCCCGCACGCCATGCATGCCCTCTGGCAGCAGCTGGGACATGACACAGCCGTGATTGATGCCGACTGGCCGCAGGTCGACGATCAGGCGCTGGCGCGTGACAGCGTCGAGCTTGCCGTGCAGGTCAATGGCAAGCTGCGCGGGCGTATCAGCATGCCAAGCAACGCCGAGCGTGATGACATCGAGCAGGCAGCCATGGCGGATGCCAACGTGGGGCGCCATATCGAGGGCAAGACGGTACGCAAGGTGATCGTGGTGCCCGGCAAGCTGATCAATATCGTGGTCGGCTGACCCCGACCTTCCAGCGAACTCCCGCCAGCACCTGGCGGGAAACAGAACAATATTCCCTGCGCTATCGTTATGGCGCACAAGGAGTTCAAGGTGAAAAGACGTTCGTTTCTTGCAGGCCTGGCCGGTGCCGGCCTTGTACTGGTACTGGCAGGCTGCGGCTTCCAGCTTCGCGGCACAGGCCCCGGCAGCACACTGACCCTTGGTGATCTGGCGCTGGACAGTGCCGGTGGCCCGACCAGTGAACTGACCCGCGAGGTGAGCCAGGAGCTCAATAGCGCCGGTGTCGCCCTCAACGATCAGGCGCCCCTGCGACTCAATCTGGGCTCGGAGGAGCTCCGGGAGCGGGAGTTGACCTATGGTGATGCCGGCACCCAGGAGCGCCAACTGACGCTGACCGTCCCCTGGTCGCTACAGCGGGTTGACGATGGCGCCTACCTGGCCAGTCAGGAAGACGTGACTGTATCGGGAACCTTCTATACCAGCAGTGACCAGCTGCTGACGCGTGACGATGCCCGTGAAGCCCTGCAAAGCCAGCTTCGTCAGGATGCTGCTCGTCGCCTGATCGACCGGCTACAGACCTTTCAGCCCGACAGCACCGGGACGGTTCAGCCCGCATCGCCTGCCCCGTCATCCTGAAGGACCGGTCTGAATGAGGGTCTACCCGGACAAGCTTGCCGAGCAGCTCGCACGCAAGCTCGCGCCCATCTATATCGTGGCTGGCGAAGAGCCGCTGCTGCATATGGAAGCCTGTGATGCGATCCGAACCCGTGCGCGTGAATCAGGGGTCGAGGAGCGCGAGATTCTGCAGGTGGAACAGGGATTTGGCTGGCATCAGCTGATGGAAAGCGCCAATAACCTGTCCCTGTTTGCCACGTCCCGGCTGATCGAGCTGCGCCTTGGGTCGCAGTCGCCCGGCCAGGAGGGCGCCCGTGCGCTGGAAGCCTACGCACAGCAGGCCGATGACAGCAGCGATATTTTGTTGATCAGTGCCGGGCGCATGGAGCGGCGCCTGTTGCAGAGCAAGTGGTTCAAGACGCTCGAAAGCAAGGGTGTCCATGTGCCGGTGTGGCCCGTCGATCATCAGCGACTGCACTTCTGGGTACGCGATCGCGCCGGGCGTCACGGCCTGGAGCTTGATCAGGAGGCGGCGCGACTGCTGGCCGAGCGCACCGAGGGCAATCTGCTGGCCGCGGATCAGGCGCTGATCCGGCTGGCACTGGTACATCCGGCCGGGGCGCGACTGAATGCGCAGGCTGTTGCTGCCGATACAGAGGACAGTGCCCGCTTTGATGTCTTTAACCTGACGGATGCCTGCCTGCGCGGGGAACGTGACCGGGCGGTCAGGATCGTGTCAGGGCTGAGAGAAGAAGGCATCGAGGCGCCCGTGGTGCTATGGGCACTGACTCGTGAGCTGCGTACGCTGCTCTCCGTTCGGCAACACATGGATCAGGGCCAGAGCCTTGAACATGCCTGCAAGGCACAAAGACCGATGATTCCGGAAAAGCGCCGCCCTCAGTATCAGCAGGCCCTGAAAAGACTCCCCCTGAAGCGTCTGCACAAGCTGCTGCTGCTGTCACAGCGTATCGATCAGGCCATCAAGGGCGCAGCGCCCCTGCCCACCTGGGCAAGCCTTGCTGATCTTGCCCTGACGCTCGCCGGTGGCCGTGGCATGCTGGCAGAGATGCCGGACAGCTATCGCATCACCCTGCCCGGACGGGGCTAGCCCCATGACAAGCGCCTCCAATCTTGTTCCCGCACGGCTGGAGCGGCTCTATCACTGGCTGCGTCGCTACTACTGGCTATGGCCGCTGATCAGCTTTGGCAGCGGCCTTTTCAGCTTTTTTCTGATCAGCCGGCAGCAGACGCTCGGGGCATGGCTGGCTCTGGCACTGATGCTCACCTGGCTTTTGCTGTCGCTTGAAAGCCTCTGGAGCTGGTGGCACCGCCATCGCGAGCACTCTTCGCTGCCACGACTTCTGGCGACCTTCTGCGCCCAGCTGACCCATCAGGAGACCCTGTTCTTCTGCCTGCCCTTTTTCTTGATCACGACCGTATGGCGCAGTGGGCAGGCCCTCTTCACCGGGCTTCTGGTCGTCTGCGCCATTATTTCCATTGTCGATCCGCTCTATTTTCGCATTGCCGAAAAGCGCCGATGGCTCTATTTCAGCTATCACGCCCTGTGCGTGTTTGCCGTGCTTCTGGTAGTCGGGCCGCTGCTGCTGCGACTGTCCACGGGTACCAGCCTTTTAATGGCCGCCATTGCTTTTCCCCTGGTCGCGCTGCCCAGCCTGATCAGCATTTTGCGCCCCGATCGGGCATGGCGATGGCTGGCGCTGGTCATGCTGGCAGCGGCCATCAGCGGCGGTGCCTGGGCGATGCGCACCTTTATCCCGCCGGCCACGCTCTGGATCGATGCCAGCGCCCTTTCCCCCTCGTTTGATACGGCCGCTCGCGAGCCGCGAGGCAGCATGGTAATGACACCCGATGCCCTCCGCGCCCAGGGGCTTTATGCCTTTACGGCCATCCATGCACCGCTGGGGCTCAACGAACACATTCGTCATGTCTGGCGCCATGAAGGTCGTGTGGTTGATGAAATCGATCTGACCATTCAGGGTGGCCGTGATCAGGGTTATCGTGCCTGGTCACGCAAGCAGCATTTTGGCGCTGATACTGAAGGAGAGTGGCAGGTTGATGTCGTAACGGATGCCGGACAGCGGCTGGGCGTGATACGCTTTAGCGTTGTTGACGATGTCGACCAGGCTCGCAGGGTCGATGGCCGTCTTGAAAGAACGCCAGGCATCGGCTGGTTGCGCAGGCAACACAGTGACTGACTCCTGCCCTCCCGGCTAAAGTTAACTTGCATCGAGGCGCGGTAATTCGCAAGAATCGGCGTCCGATCCATCATGACCAACGGATAACATGCACGAATCTCTCTGCCTTAAGGTTTCGCGTGTACCTCGCCTGTGGCGCGCCGTTATTGACCAACGGCTGGCGCCGCTCGGCATGACGCATACGCGCTGGGTCACGCTGTACCATCTATGGCGCTATGGAGATGGCCAGGCACAGTGTGATCTGGCACGTATCATTGGCGTTGAAGCGCCGTCACTGGTGCGCACCCTCGACCAGCTCAGCCAGCAGGAGCTGATTGAGCGTCGCCCCAGTGAAGAAGATCGTCGTACCAAGCTGGTGTATCTCACGACTCAGGCAACGCCACTGCTTGAAGAGATCGAGAAGGCGGTCAACGATGCCCGGGGCGACATGCTCAGGGATATCAGCGAAGAGGATCTTGAGCATTTCGAGCGCGTGTTGACCCTGATCGAAAGCAACGGTAGCCATGAGCTGGCTCTGCGCGACAGCGAACCGTCTCCCTGATCCCGTTTTTTCCTGTAGTTACTTCCAGCCTCTTCCCTCTCCCTTCGTCAGCGGCTAAATTAAGATTATTGCCGCTGACGGGCCATTCCCGACGGACCAGGCCACAGAGCCATTCGCCTTGGATAACATGACGGGAGAACAGGGACATGAGTGAACACTATCAGCACGTACTGGTAGCCGTTGATCTGACACGCGATTCGGGACTGGTTTTGGCGCGTGCCATACGGATCGCACGGCGCAACCAGAATGCACGGGTCTCCATCATTCATACGCTTGAGCCGCTGGGGTTTGCCTACGGGGGCGATATTCCCATGGATCTCACCAGCATTCAGGATCAGCTTGATGGCCATGCCAGAGACCGTCTGGCGGAAATCGCCGATGCTCATGGCATTCCCCGCGAGGACCAGCATGTGGTTGTGGGCATGCCCGACGCCGAGATTCACCGTTTTGCCGGCGAGCGCAAGGTGGATCTGATCGTGGTGGGCTCTCACGGCAGAACCGGGTTCGCACTACTGCTGGGATCAACCTCTACCGGGGTACTGCACGGCGCGAAATGTGACGTTCTGGCCGTGCGAGTCGGCGCAGAAGGCGAAGCCACCGAGTAATCGGGGGAGCATCTGCCAGGGAAGGGGGCATCGTTAGCCACGGTGCACCCTTTTTATGGCCATCGGATCACCGGTTATGAGTGATCCCTGGTGCTTTCGGACACTCAGCCATTGTCGCTTTCCAGCTCGAGCCAGCGCTCCATGGCCTGCTCCAGTGACTGCAGGGCATTGCCATGCTCCTCAAGGGTGGCATCGATGGTGGCGCTGTCCTGCTGGTAGAAATTAGCGGAACCGATGGTGGCCTCAAGCTCGGCGATGCGTGCTTCAAGCTGTTCGATCTGCCCGGGAAGCTGATCCAGCTCGCGCTGCAGCTTGTAGCTGAGCTTCTTTTTGGCCGGTGCCGGAGTGCCGGCCTTCTCGCGGGGGGTCGACTTCTTTTCGGCCGCGATATCTTCGCCGGTATCCGGCCCCCGCCCACGCATTTCTCCGGGCGCCGGCGGCAGCTTGCCACCCTGTCGAACCCAGTCGGTATAGCCGCCCACATAGTCGCGAATGACGCCGTCACCTTCAAAGGCCAGAACGCTGGTCACCACGTTATCCATGAAGGCACGGTCGTGACTGACCAGCAGCAGCGTGCCGTCGAAATTGATCAAAAGCTCTTCGAGCAGTTCCAGCGTTTCCACGTCCAGATCGTTGGTCGGCTCATCGAGCACCAGTACGTTGGCCGGCTGGGTAAAGAGCTTGGCCAGCAGCAGCCGATTGGACTCACCGCCCGACAAGGCCCTGACAGGCTGACGCGCACGATCGGGTGAAAACAGGAAGTCCTGCAGGTAGCTCATGACATGACGGTCACGCCCGTTGATGGTGACCTGATCACGCCCGCCGGCGACGTTGTCCAGTACGGTGGCGTCCATATCAAGCCCGGCACGGAGCTGATCGAAATAGGCCACCTTCAGGTTGGTACCTTCCCGGACGCTGCCTTCCTGGGGTTCCAGTTCTCCCAGCAGAATTTTCAAAAGCGTTGTCTTGCCGGCCCCGTTGCGACCTATGAAGCCAATGCGATCGCCACGCTGTATCTCGATGGACAGATCGCGGACGACCCAGTCCTGACCAAACCGGTGGCTGACGTTTTCAAGCTCCACGACGCGCTTGCCGCTTCGCTCGCCGCTATCGACGTTGATATTGGCATTGCCCTGTCGTTCACGGCGCTCGGCACGCTCGGACCGCAGCTTTTCCAGCGCACGTACGCGCCCTTCGTTACGGGTGCGACGCGCCTTGACGCCCTGGCGGATCCAGCGCTCTTCGGCGGCCAGTTTCTTGTCGAACTCATCGCGCTCGCGCGACTCGACTTCAAGCTCATGCTGCTTCTGGGCCTGATACTTTTCATAATCGCCCGGATAGCGCCCGAGACGACCGCGATCCAGCTCCAGAATGCCGGTCGATAAACGCTTGAGGAAGGCCCGGTCGTGGGTAATGAACAGCACCGAGCCGTTGAACTGTAGAAGCTGCTCTTCCAGCCAGTGGATCGTATCCAGATCCAGATGGTTGGTCGGCTCATCCAGCAGCAGAACATCAGGATCAACCACCAGTGCCCGTGCCAGCGCCACACGACGGCGCCAGCCGCCCGAAAGCCCTTCCATCATGGTGGTGGCCGGCAGGCCCAGACGGGTCAGTACGGTGTCGATACGCTGATGATAGGACCAGCCATCTCGCGCCTCGATGGCCGTCTGCAGCGTCGCCAGGCGGTCCATGTCGGGATCGGCAGATTCAATCAGATGCTGATACTGGCTCAAAAGCTCGCCGGTTTCGGGCAGCCCCTCGGCGACCACATCGAAAATGGTGCGCCCTTCCGCCGGCGGGAGATGCTGCAGGAGCGTTCCCACCCGAAGACCCGGCATGCGCCAGATATTGCCGCCATCAGGCAGCGCACGTCCCTCGATCAGGGACATCAGAGTGGACTTCCCGGTGCCGTTGCGACCTACCAGCGCCAGACGCTCGCCCTTCTCCAGTACGAGGTCGGCGCCATCGAGCAGCACATGAGTGCCATAGGCCAGTTGAAGCTGTTCCAGTCGTAAAAGCGTCATGGAGCTCTGCAAATTAGTGAAGGCGTATGCGAAGGCCTCATTGTACCTCATGCATCCGGGTTGTGGCTGCCAGGCAATGGGACATCGATGAAGGGGGTATCCTACAATAACGCCCAAACATATCCTGACCCACGGAGATGGCATGCTGCCTGACGCCCTGAGCTTTCAATCACCGGAACCCTTGATCGATATCGGTGCCAACCTGACGCACGAAAGCTTTCAAAAGGATCTGGACGACGTACTCGAACGTGCCGCTCGGGCCAACCTGACGGCGATGGTGCTGACCGGTACGGATCGCGCCAGCATTGAGGCAAGCGTTGAGCTGACCCAGCGGGAAAATCCTGTCGCGCTCTATGCGACCGCCGGTCTGCACCCCCATCACGCCAGCGAGTTTGATCCATCACTCAAGCGTTTTATCGAAGGCTATCTTGATCACCCTCGCGTGCTGGCCGTGGGCGAGTGCGGTCTGGATTATCATCGCGACTTCTCTTCACCGGCCGATCAAAAACGAGCCTTCGAAGCCCATCTCGAGATGGCCGCACGAACAAAAAAACCGCTGTTTCTGCATGAGCGTGACGCCGGCAGCGACATGCTGGACATGCTCAGGCAGTGGCGTGACGACATCGGCCCTGCGGTTGTCCACTGTTTTACGGGAGACAAGCCAACACTGTACGGCTATCTGGACATGGATCTTTATATCGGCCAGACAGGCTGGCTGTGCGATGAGCGTCGAGGTGAGCATCTGCGCGAACTGGTCGGTGATATACCCACCGATCGCCTGATGATTGAGACCGACTGTCCTTATCTATTGCCACGTAACCTGCCTGCCAAACTCAAGGGCAGGCGCCACGAACCGGCGCTGCTGCCTTGGATCGCCCGGGAGATTGCCGCCTGTCGCGGTGTCAGCGAGGCCGTCATTGCACGGGAAACCACGGACAATGCACGCCGCTTCTTTGACATTCCGGCCTCTTCATAATCGTTTCAGGACATCTACTTCAGGACACCATAGACATGCAGGATGATTACGAGTTTTCCAACACCGAGGCCCTGAATCTTCCCGGTTTTATTGCGGTGGAAAGCGGGGAAGGTGATGTGCCGGTCGCCATCGCCTGGACGCTGCCGGATGGCGGGGTCAAGCACACCCTGATTCAGCCCGATGAGACCTGGCTTGAAGACGATGTGGCAAGCCTTGGCGATTATCACGCCGATGAGCTTCTTACCATGGGCGTGAGCGTCAGCGATGTGATCCGTGAGCTGGAAGCCGACTATCACGGCAGCACGCTCTACAGTGCCAATCCAGACCAGGACGAGGCCGCCCTGTCCCGTATCTTTGAAGCCGTCTCTGCCACAACGTTCGTGTCCATTGTCGATGCCGGTACCCTCTATAGTGACCCGGAAGAGTGGCATCAGCAGCGCAGCGAGATGTTCAGTGAAATGGGGCTCGAACCGGGGCGTGCCGAGCACGACCTGGAGACGCTGCTGAAGCTGCACGTTCGCTGGATGGATGATGACATGCTCGCTGACTGAACCGCCATCGATCGCCTGATCAGCACGCCACCGCGTGCTGATCCAGCCACTCACCTGCATAATGGCCCGCCTGTTCGAGCGAATGACCCTCGATGAAAAGCGCCGTTAGGGCGCGGCGAAAGGCTTCTGCTCTCGCCGGCAGTCCCTCCTCGAGATAGCGCTGTCGCCTTGCTTCCACCTTTTGGGCAAACGTCTCGCGATCTACCTCGGCGCTGCCTTCGAGATTGTCCACGCTGACGTTGAAGCGGCGGTCACAGGCCTGGGTCAGCATCTTTTCAATGGCCTGAGGCGCGATCTCGGCTGATTCAAAAGCCTCCTGAGCACTGTCATCACGGCCGTCGGGCATGTACCAGTAGCCATAATCTTCCAATAGACGTCGCCGCGCGCCGGCGATACACCAGTGACTGATCTCATGCAGTGCACTGGCGAAGTAGCCATGGGCAAATACGATACGGTGGTGGGCGTGGTTTTCATCGGCAGGCAGGTAGATGGGCTCGTCGTCACCGCGCACCAGAAGCGTCTGATAGCGTGACGAGAACACCTGGTTGAAAAGCGCCATCAGTTGCTCGACCCGGCGCTGTTCCTGTTGCTGAGAGGTCACATACTTCTCCTGAGATATGCTTTCGGCGCGCCACTTTATCACGAGGTTCACAGCGCGAGTGCTTTGCTACAATGGCGCTTTCCTCTGGCTGGAGCCGGCCTTGTTGCGCATCGATTTGACTGCCTGTCGTCTTGAAACTTCTGCCCTGATGCGCCTGGCGCTGCCGATTCTGGGTGCCCAGCTGGCACAGGCTGCCATGAGCACCGTTGATGTCATGATGTCCGGTCGTTCCAGTGCCACGGACCTGGCAGCCGTATCGGTTGGCGCCAGTCTCTGGGTGCCCTTGATGCTGTTCATGACAGGAACCCTGATGGGCCTGACGCCCATCGTTGCCCAGCATCTGGGCGCGCGGCAACAAAGCGCCATTCGACCTGCTGTGCATCAGGCGCTTTGGGTCGCCCTGCTGCTGGGGCTGATGGCATGTATGCTGATCTGGCTGACGGCAGAGCCGATCTTTACCTATATGTCGGTCCCTGAAGCGGTGGCCACCACGTCAACACAATATCTGCATGCCGTGGCATTCGGCATGCCTGCTGTCGCGCTTTATCAGGCATTGCGGGCGTTTTCAGACGGCGTCAACCATACGCGTCCGGCGCTCTGGATCAGTCTGATCGGCCTGGGGGTCAATATCCCCGGTAACTACCTGCTGATCTTTGGCGGCGCAGGCGTTGTCTCACTGACCGGGACTTCCTTTCCCCTGCTGGAAGCCGTGCCTGCCCTGGGCGCGACCGGATGCGGCATCGCCACGGCCATTGCCATGTGGGTCATGTGCGGTTGCATGGCCTTTTATACCCGCCGTGCCCGGGTCTATGCCCCCATCCAGATATGGCAGGGGTTCAGCCGGCCCGATCTGCGCCTGACCGCGGAGCTTTTGCGAATAGGGCTACCGATTGGTGTGGCCATTTTTACGGAGGTCACCCTTTTTGCACTGATTGCGCTTTTTGTGGCAAGTCTTGGTGAAATCGTGGTCGCCGCGCACCAGGTCGCTCTCAATTTCACCTCGTTGCTGTTCATGCTGCCGCTGTCATTGGGCATGGCACTGACGGTACGCGTGGGCAATACCCTGGGTCAGGGGGATGGCAAGCGAGCGCGCTTTATTGCCTGGAATGGCGTGGGAATGGCGCTGATTGCGGCCCTTCTTATCGATGTCGTGCTGGTGGTTGCCGCTCATCCCATCGTTGCTCTCTATTCAGGCAACATGGAAGTACGTGCTCTGGCGGCCAACCTGATACTGCTGGCGGCCATCTATCAGATTTCAGACGCGCTTCAGGTGAGCATGGCGGGCGCGCTGCGAGGCTACAAGGACACACGTATTATCATGCTCATTACCCTGGCTTCCTACTGGATTGTCGGCATGGGTGGCGGACATCTGCTGGGCGGTGGGTTGCCGGACATTTTCTCGGGCTGGGGCGTTTACGGCTACTGGCTGGGGCTTATTGCCGGGCTCAGCGTAGCGTCCATTCTGCTCGGGCTTCGTTTGTATCGCACATCCGGCAGATACCGGCAGGGGGCGCTTGAGAACGCATAGTGACATGCATTGTTGTTTCCTGACGGAAGCCGTGAAAGTATCACCTATGGTATGACATTCCTTACCGCAGCTGTGCTAATAGTTAAAAATGCGTCTCGATGACCGGACGCCAGCTTGATCAAGGACAGGGATATACCGGACAGATAACCGGAGGGGCAAGCAATGAACACGATGTCGACTTATCATCGTATGCAGGTTATCGACCTGGAGAGCGTGCGTCAGCAGCGGCGTAAAAAGCATCGTATCGTGCGCCTGGCACCTGAACTTGATGGCCTTGAAATGCTTTATCAGCTTGCAAGCGACGCACAGTCTCTATATGGCATGCCGGTATTGGCCTGGGGACTACAGGAAGATGGTCATGTCGTCGGGCTGGTCCCCTGGCTGGATCGACTGACTCGCTGCCATACACTGGAAGACCCGGATCAGGGCTGCTTTGTAGGTTACCGTGATCCAGAATCGGAGCTTGTCATGGACTCGCCCCCGCTTCACAAGGTGGTCGAGCTTGAGCATGCTGCAGCGTATTTCGAGTATGAGCATGAGGATGAACCCTGCGTCCTTCAGCACCTGCCCGATACTCAGGGCACCCATGCCCTGTGTCATGCCCACGATGACAGCTGGCAATTAAAGCAGGTACATGGGTGGCATCTTTATAGCGATGGCAATATAGAAGCGCTTTTGCAGGATGAGGATCAGGACTGCGAGGAGCCGATTCTACCCGGTGATGACTGTCTTTATCCGGGCCATGCCCGACACGAATCGCTCTATCTGTTTCAGCGCCAGATTGCCAATCGTATTCGCAGCCAGGACCCCGCGACGCTGGAGGCGCTTTCGGTCATGATGGTCACGCAGGACTGATATCACTGCTCGGGAGGGGCAAGGCGAACATAATAGCGCCATGTCCCCTCTTCTTCGTACTGTTCAATCAACTCATGACCCAGGAAGGTGCAGAATTTGGGAACATCCCGCGTGGTGGCCGGATCGGTAGCGATAATTTCAAGCACCTGCCCCGGCGCCATTTCTCTGACCCTGTTGTGCATCATCATGATGGGCTCGGGGCAATAAAGCCCTGTCGTATCGAGCGTTTCGTTGCTTTCAGGTTTTTCAGCCACTGTCTTCTCCCGCATTATCGTGTCGCCGTGCGTTAAACAATAGCAACATAGACGGTTACTTCTTCCCGGTCATGATAAAGATGACGGCATCGGATATGCGCCTTGTGCCCGGCCTTTTCAACGCACTGATGTAATAGTTCAAGACAGTGCTCGACCTCGTGCCAGCGCTGCTTCATCGGTAATTTGAGATTAAAAATGGCACGTCGTGTCCAGCCGTTTTCAAGCCATGTCCCCATGAGCCTGGCCACCCTGACGGGTTGATCTACCATGTCGCATACCAGCCAGTCCAGCGAATGCGGAGGCTGCCAGCTATAGGCATCTTCGCGCAGATGTTCTACCTGTCCGGTATTCAGCAGGGATGCCTGCATGGGGCCATTGTCGATGGCGTAAACGCTCATGCCGCGCTTGACCAGCTGCCAGGTCCAGCCGCCGGGGGCTGCACCCAGATCGGCTGCCCACATGTTTTCGCCAAGCACTTCCTCCCACTGCGCCGGCGCAATGAAGGTGTGCCAGGCCTCTTCAAGCTTGAGCGTCGAGCGACTGGGGGCATCATGGGGAAAGCGAAGATGGCGAATACCACCCGGATACTCACTGCGATTGCCCGGAAAGCTAATGGCTATTTGCACCTGATCACCGGCGGTCCAGAAAAGATGCAGCCACCGCTTACCTGCCTTTCGCCGTAGCGCGCCGCATTTACGACCGGCACTTTCCAGTGCCTTTTGAAGCGACTTGCCAAGCCCGGTCAGCGCCTTGCCGTCATTGGTGTCCGGTATATCCTGACAGATATGCTCAAAGCTCCAGCCGCTTTCGCGAATCAATGCCATGATCGGTGATATCCGATCCTCGCGGTCCAGATTGGCCAAAGGCGGAAAGGCAACCAGCGTCTGTCTCGGAAATACCAGGGTGTCGAAGGAAAGCTGCCTTTGAAGCGTATGGGCCGGCTGCTGATCCGCCAATACGTAGCGCACAAATCCGGTATCGGCCGAAGCGATCGGGTAGCCATTGGCGCCAAGCACGGCAGCCTTTTTAGCAATTTCTGCAGCAAGATCTGCCTCGAAGCCGGCACGGCAATAAAGCAATATTTCGCTGGCAACACGATCGGCATTTGCAGACATAGAGAATGTTATTCCGGGAAGGCGGTGCATGAAGGCATGTATTGTACATGATCAGCGACAGAGCGCCGCTTTGCATCCAGACAGAAGACGTCGGGCCGGGGACAGCGCCGGCGGCGGCCATGTGGCCGTGGCCGACGGCGGACATAAAAGAACCCCGGTCCTGTTAAGGACCGGGGTTCGGAAGGGGTGCCTGACGATGACCTACTCTCACATGGGGAGACCCCACACTACCATCGG
>NZ_QRDJ01000007.1:0-275280 GCF_003385845.1 Kushneria indalinina DSM 14324
AAGTCAACCTCTTTTTTTCGATGCGGAAGTCAGCGGCTGGATCTGAAATCCTGATTGAGCGACCAAAACCCTAGTCAAAACAATCACCTGCTTGCCTTCCCCGCTGCCTCGTCGCCGTGTGCTCCGTGGCAGCGGATGCGTACTTTATAGATCAGCTCCGGGTCGTGCAACCCCTTATTTCGGAAAAGTTCCTACTTTCTTTCATCGGGATTTTCGGATGTTTCTGAAGATCCCGTCACCTCTGACTCATCAGCAGCGACTGATGTTTCAGAAGCATCGGCAGTACCTGCCTCCATCTCTTCCTCGGTCGTTGCGATACCACTATGAATGGGTTTGGCATACCCGGTACGACGCATGATGGCCAGTATCGGACCGGAAGCCGCATAGCTGCCGAACAGCAGCAAAAGCATGACGGCCGGTTCCAGCGAAATAAGAACGAAGGCCAGAACGATGGCCAGCAGTGCCACGAAAGGCACCGGACTCTTCAGGTCCACTTCCTTGAAGCTGTAGTAACGGATATTGCTGACCATCAGGATGCCTACCGCAGCCACGATAATGGCCATCAACACCTTGAAGCCGAAAGCAGTGGCCTCGAAGCTGTGAAAGGTCCAGACAAAGCCGGCCACCACGGCAGCCGCCGATGGGCTGGGCAATCCTATAAACCACTTCTTGTCGGTGCTGCCAATCTGAACATTGAAGCGCGCAAGACGCAGTGCGGCGCCGGCCACATAGACAAAGGCCGCTATCCAGCCAAGATTGCCAACATCCTGAAGAATCCAGGCAAAGGCCACGATGGCAGGCGCCACGCCGAAGGAAAGCATGTCGGCAAGGCTGTCATATTCTTCACCAAACGCGCTTTGCGTATTGGTCATGCGGGCTACCCGGCCATCAAAGCCATCAAGCACCATGGAAACAAAAATAGCGATGGCCGCAGAACCGAAATTGCCGTTGAGCGCTGCCACGACAGAGAAAAACCCTGAAAACAGTGCCGCCGTGGTAAAGAGGTTGGGGAGCAGATAGATGCCGCGTCGGCGTATACGCTCACCGTTTTGCACGATGTCTTCCACCACTTCCGTGTCATCCTTGAATTCGGAGAAGGGATCGCGCGGCGGTCGATTGTTCGGTGGGGGCGTCTGCGTCATGACAATAATGTCCTTTGGGAAGATACGACCATCAAAGCATAGAAGACGACCAGGTGTTAACACGGATAGACAATGGAAAGTTTAAGAAACCTCATGACACAGTTTCCCCATATCGGCCGTCTTGAGTGGTTGAGCCGACGCCCGCAACGTCACCATGACATCGATGTCATGGACGCCTTGACCCTGATCGAGGGTCAGGGCATTGAAGGTGATCATTACAGCGCCCGAGGCGGTAAACGTGAAGTCACGCTTTTTCAGGCCGAGCATTTACCCGTCGTTGCTGCCTTTTGCGGCATAACGGAACTTCCCCCCGAACAGCTCAGACGCAACCTGCTGGTGTCGGGACTTAATCTGTTGGCCTGTCGACAACAGCAGCTGGCCATTGGCTGCGATGCCATCATTGAGATTACCGGGCCCTGCGCGCCCTGCAGCCGCATGGAACAGACGCTGGGACCCGGCGGCTACAATGCCCTGCGAGGCCATGGCGGCATGACGGCCCGCATCGTGCGAAGCGGCATCATTATGCGTGGCGATAGTGTCACGGTAATTCCCCGGGCTACCGAGTCCATGCAGGGGCAGCTCTTTCAAACGCCGTGAACGAAAGGCATAAAAAAACGGATGCGAATCATCGCATCCGTTTTCCTCGAAGGCCGCTGTGGATCAGTTCTTCGACTTGTCGACCATCTTGTTGGCAGCAATCCAGGGCATCATGCCACGCAGTTTGGTACCGACTTCCTCGATCTGATGCTCGGCACCGCGACGACGCTTGGCCTTGAGGGTCGGGAAGCCGGCCTGGTGGTCCAGAATAAAGTCCTTGGCAAAGGTCCCTTCCTGGATGTCCTTGAGGACCTGGCGCATGGCGTTTTTGGTCTCTTCGTTCACAATCTTCGGGCCGGTGACGTAATCACCATACTCGGCCGTATTGGAGATCGAGTAACGCATGTCGGCCATGCCACCTTCATACATCAGATCAACAATCAGCTTGAGCTCGTGCAGACACTCGAAGTACGCCATTTCGGGGGCGTAACCGGCTTCCACCAGCGTTTCGAAACCAGCCTGCACCAGCGCAGTCGCACCACCACAGAGAACAGCCTGCTCACCGAACAGGTCGGTCTCGGTCTCTTCCTGGAAGGTCGTGTGGATGATGCCGGCACGGCCGCCGCCGTTGGCGCTGGCATAGGACAGGGCCAGCTCACGCGCCTTGCCGGACTTGTCCTGGTAGACCGCGATCAGGCTGGGCACACCGCCGCCCTGGGTATAGGTCTGGCGAACGGTATGACCGGGCGCCTTGGGCGCGATCATGATGACGTCCAGATCCTCGCGCGGCTCGATCTGCTGGTAATGCACGTTGAAGCCGTGCGCAAAGGCCAGTGCAGCGCCTTCCTTCAGATTGGGCTCGACGTCACGGTAATAGATCTGCTTTTGATGCTCATCGGGCGCCAAGAACATGACGATGTCGGCGCCGGAGACCGCATCGGCGACTTCTGCGACCTTCAGACCCGAGCTCTCGGCCTTCTGCCAGGAGCCGGAGCCCTTGCGCAGCGCGACCGTGACATCAACGCCGGATTCATTGAGGTTGTTGGCGTGCGCATGCCCCTGCGACCCGTACCCCAGGATGGTGACCTTCTTGCCCTGGATGAGAGAGAGATCGCAATCCTTGTCGTAATAAACCTGCATTACCTTCACCTTTTAATGGACGGCAGCGCCATCGGTTGACATAAACATTGTATAAATCCGGGTATCAGAGGCTCAGCACCTTGTCACCACGTGCAATCCCGGACACACCGGTACGCGCCACTTCCAGCACACCCAGCGGCGTTACCGCCTGCAGGAAGGCATCCATCTTGGTGGCGTCGCCGGTAATCTGCACGGTATACACGCTAGGCGTGACATCCACGATCTGGGCACGAAAGATATCCGCCGTACGCTTGACCTCATCACGAGCACTCCCCTGCGCCTTGACCTTGACCAGCATCAGCTCGCGTTCGATGTGTGCGCCTTCGGTCAGATCCACCAGCTTGACCACATCGATCAGACGATTGAGGTGCTTGGTGATCTGCTCGATGATGCGTTCATCACCATGGGTCGTCACCGTCAGACGCGACAGCGTCGGATCATCGGTCGGGGCAACATTGAGCGTTTCGATATTGAAATTGCGCTGGGAAAAGAGCCCTACCACACGTGACAGCGCGCCCGGCTCGTTTTCAAGCAGCATCGATATGATATGGCGCATCAGGTTCGCTCCGTCTTCGACAGCAGCATGTCACACATGGCCCCCTGCGGAACCTGCATCGGATAGACGTGCTCGCGCGGGTCAACATGAATATCGAGAAACACCAGCTCATCCTTCGAGCGGAAAGCCTCTTCCAGTGCCGGCTCCAGCTGCTCGGCCGTACTTACCGTGATCGCCTTGAAACCATAGGCTTCAATCAGCTTTTCAAAGTCAGGCAGGGACTCCATATAGGAGTGGGCGTGACGGGACTTGTAATTCAGGTCCTGCCACTGGCGCACCATGCCCAGCGAGGCATTGTTGAGATTGACGATCTTGACCGGAATGCCGAACTGCTTACAGGTCGACAGCTCCTGCATCATCATCTGGAAGCTGCCCTCCCCCGTGAAGAGCACGACATGCTCATCGGGATAATTGAGCTTGATGCCCATGGCCGCCGGCAGGCCGTAGCCCATCGTTCCCAGCCCGCTCGAAGAGACCCAGCGGTTGGGCTGATTGAACTTGTAATACTGGGCGGCAAACATCTGATGCTGACCCACATCGGTCACGACATAGGCATCGCCATGGGTGGCCCGATGGACGGCCTCGACCACCTGCTGGGGTTTGAGCGGCTCACCGGCGGCGGCAGGTTCATAGAGCTTGCCACGACGCTCGTCACGCCAGGCGTTGATCGTCTCCCACCACTCATCGAGTGGCTCCTGCGCCTCTGTACGCTGACCGATCTGGTTGAGCATTTCATTGAGCACGTGATCGGCAGCCCCGACGATGGGCACATCGGCATGCACGGTCTTGGAGATGGAGCTGGGATCGACGTCAATGTGCACGATGCGGGCATCAGGGCAGAATCGATTGACGTTATTGG
The DNA here is from genome assembly GCF_003385845.1 of Kushneria indalinina DSM 14324. Lineage (GTDB taxonomy): Bacteria > Pseudomonadota > Gammaproteobacteria > Pseudomonadales > Halomonadaceae > Kushneria > Kushneria indalinina. The sequence goes on from NZ_QRDJ01000007.1 coordinate 4,235, forward strand.
TCACGCGATCGTCAAAGCGTACGCCCACACCCAGCACCAGATCACTGTGGTGCATGGCCATATTGGACTCGTAGGAGCCGTGCATGCCCGGCCAGCCCAGCGACTGCGGATCATTCTGCGGAAAGGCACCAAGGCCCATCAGCGAGGTAATCACCGGGATATTGAGTCGATGCGCCAGCGCCGTCAGCGCCTCGGAGGCGCGACCGGTAATGACACCGCCACCGGCAAAGATGACGGGACGCCGGGCACTCATCATCAGATCGACCGCCTTGCGAATCTGACCGGTATGGCCGCGTGACACGGGGTTGTACGAGCGCAGCTTCACCTTGCGCGGATAGACGTACTCATAGCGCTCGGTCGGTGCGGTCATGTCCTTGGGGATATCGATAACGACCGGCCCCGGACGCCCGGAAGACGCAATGTAGAAGGCCTTCTTGAGTACGGTGGGTATATCGGAAGGATGGCGAATCGAAAAACTGTGCTTCACGATCGGGCGCGTGACCCCGACAATGTCGGTTTCCTGAAAGGCATCTTCACCAATCAGGTGGCTGGCGACCTGACCACACAGCACGACCATCGGTATGGAATCCATATAGGCCGTGGCGATACCGGTGACCGCATTGGTCGCGCCGGGACCCGAGGTGACCAGCACGACGCCGGGTTTGCCGGACGCACGAGCATAGCCATCGGCCATATGGGTTGCCGCCTGTTCGTGGCGAACAAGAATATGTTTGACATCATCCTGGCGGAAAAGCGCATCATAGATGTGTAGCGCTGCCCCGCCCGGGTAGCCGTAGATATATTCAACGCCCTCATCCTTGAGGAAGCGGGCGATCATATCGGCTCCGGAAAGCAATTCCACGTTTGAGTTCCCCTATAAGGTCTCGAGTGCGTTCACGATGCCATACGCATCGGCGTTCGAGGACGGCTGTGCCGCCTGCCGCGGCCCGGGGCCAGCGACACCTGATGCTGCAGACTGATAATGGGTTGCAGCGAGGACCTGCTCAATCTCATGTCGGGTCGACATATAGGGGCGTTGATCAGGCAGGAGATTGGCCCGCCTGTTCAGGTCCTTGGGCAGGCAGGCAGCCGCCGCGCGACTGTCCTCCATGATCCCGGGGATCGCCCGGGGAATTCATGCCTGCGATCAGGAATCTTCAAGACTCTATCAGTGATGCTCCGGTGTCAACTGATGCATGCGCATTTATAGCGCTCAGACCTTGAAAAGGCGTGACATATTGCACGATATCAGTGCATGGGAGCACAACAGTTTCGATTAGTGTCTGCCGTTATTGTGTGTACCAGGGGAAAGACGTTTGGATGAACTATCCTGCGTTAACACCGGTCATCATGACAGGACGCATTGCGTACCGCAGGCGTCCCGAAACTGCCAGGACAATGCCATTCTCACCTGCCAGTCACGATCGGGCAGAAACGCACTTTATTGTTTCAGGAATTTGCCATGACCATGACCGCTGCCGCCTCGGCACCTTCGATGCCGGACACGCCGGAAGTTGCAGAACTTCCGCCATTGCCCGAGCACCTCTGGGGCACGCTGTTTCATGATGTGCAGAGCCGCGGTCTGTTCAGTGACAGCAAGACCTTTGTTGACATGATTCCGACCAAGTCGGTCGAAGAGATCATGGCCGACTATGCCCGGCTCTGCGAGCGCTATTCAAACTGTTCTGCTGCGCCCTGCGTCAGCAACGACGCCCTGCGGATGTTTGTCGAAGAGCGTTTCGAACGTATCGAAACCCAGGCAAACGTTCAGCCGCCCGAGCGCCAGAGCAACGCGCGTGATCATATTGATGCCCTCTGGAACGTGCTGACACGACAGCCGAGGCCACGCTATAACCCGAACTCCTCGCGCCTGCCGCTGCCTCATGCCTACGTGGTACCCGGCGGTCGCTTCAACGAGATCTATTACTGGGACAGCTATTTCACCATGCTGGGGCTGCGAGAAAGCGGCCGCATCGATCTGATGCGAGACATGGTCAATAACGCTGCCTTTCTCATCAATGCCTATGGTCACGTCCCCAACGGCAATCGTACCTACTATCTGTCACGCTCCCAGCCGCCCTTTTTCTGCGGCATGGTAGGCCAGCTCGCCCAGCATGACGGCGAAGGCGTCTATGAGCACTATCTGCCCCAGATGGAGCGTGAATATACCTACTGGATGGATGGCGCCGAGGCACTGCACCACTGCGAAGCCTACCGTCGCTGCGTCAAGATCTCCGAAGGCGCGCTGCTCAATCGCCACTGGGACGACCTGAATACGCCGCGCGAGGAGTCCTTCCGTGAGGACATGGAAACGGCCTGTCACTCGAGTCGCGACCATATCGAGGTATGGCGCAACATCCGCGCCGGCGCAGAAAGCGGCTGGGATTTCAGCTCGCGCTGGCTGACCGATCCCCACGATCTGTCCACCATCCGTACCGTGGACATATTGCCGCTGGATCTCAATTGCCTGCTGTATCACATGGAGTCCATTCTGGCCTCGACGCATCGAAGGATCGGGCACTATCAGCGCGCCGACCTTTTCCAGAGTGCGGCCAACTCACGGCTGGATGCGCTGCGCCGTCTGTTCTGGTCGCAGGAAGAGAAGCGTTTCGGAGACTATCTCTGGCATGAAAATGAACTGACCGACAGCATTAACGCCTCCATCGTCTTTACCCTCTATTTTGGGGTGGCGACCGAGGAACAGGCCACTCATGTGGCCAATACACTGGAACATCAGCTCCTCCAGCCCGGCGGGCTGATGACGTCTACCATCGACACCGTTCAGCAGTGGGACGCCCCCAATGGCTGGGCGCCGCTTCAATGGATGGCCATCAAGGGCCTCAAGCGTTACGGCCATGACCGACTGGCGGACACCATTGCCAGGCGCTGGATGTACAACAACTTCTACCGCTTCGAGAAGGATCACAAGCTGTTGGAAAAGTACAACGTCATGGATCTCGACGGCGCCCCTGATGGCGGTGAATATCCGGCTCAGGATGGCTTTGGATGGACCAATGGCGTTCTGCGCGCCCTGCTCGCCCTCTATCCGCAGGCCACGCTGGAAAACACGGCGCTCTGATCCACCCGATTCAGGTTTCGTCACTTGTCCATAAAAAGGGCGGCTACCCAGGGTAGCCGCCCTTTTATCATTTCAGACCGATAACGTTCAGGCCTGTTCCCGGGCCTCGAAAACCAGCTCACCGTCGCGGGCATCGATACGGACCGTATCGCCCGGCGCATAGCGACCGGCCAGCAGTGCCTGAGCCAGCGGGTTTTCGATGCGGCTCTGGATGGCCCGACGCAGCGGCCGCGCCCCATAGACCGGATCGAAGCCCGCCTCGGCCAGCTGTGTCATGGCCGCCTCACTGATGGCCAGCGACACATCACGATCGGCCAGACGCCGGCGCAGCTGATCGAGCTGGATATTGGCAATCGCCTGGATCTGCGTCTGCCCCAGCGCGTGGAACACCACCACCTCGTCAATGCGATTGATCAGCTCGGGGCGGAAATGATTGCTGACCTCATCCATGACCGCCGCACGCATGCGTTCATAACCCGCCTCATCCTGTTCGCTGGCGTAATTCTGGATAATGCTGGAGCCCAGATTCGAGGTCATTACGATCACAGTGTTACGAAAGTCCACCGTACGCCCCTGGCCGTCGGTCAGGCGACCATCTTCCAGTACCTGCAAAAGAATGTTGAAGACATCCGGATGGGCCTTTTCCACCTCGTCCAGCAGCAGCACCGAATAGGGCTTGCGCCGCACGGCCTCGGTCAGATAACCACCCTGCTCATAGCCGACATAGCCCGGAGGCGCGCCGATCAGGCGGGCCACGGAGTGCTTCTCCATGAACTCCGACATGTCGATGCGCACCATCGCCTCCTGGGTATCGAACAAAAACCCGGCCAGCGACTTGCACAGCTCGGTCTTGCCCACCCCGGTCGGCCCCAGAAACAGGAAGGAGCCGTTGGGGCGGTTGGGGTCACTGATGCCGGCCCGTGAACGACGTACCGCGTTGGACACGGCGGTCACGGCCTCATCCTGGCCGATCACCCGCTCATGCAGCGCCTCTTCCATGCGCAGCAGCTTGTCACGTTCACCCTCGAGCATTTTTGACACCGGAATGCCGGTCCAGCGCGAGACCACCTCGGCGATCTCCTCTTCGGTCACGATCGAGCGCAGCAGCTTGAGCGGCGTGCTTTCAGCCTCGCCGGCCTCGCTGATCTTGCGCTCCAGATCCGGAATCAGACCGTACTGGATTTCCGACATGCATCCCAGATCGCCCTGCCGACGTGCGGCTTCCAGGTCGGTACGCGCCTGTTCGAGCTCGGCCTTGTACTGCGCCGCGCCCTGCAGGCTGGCCTTTTCGGCCTTCCAGACCTCTTCGAGATCGGCAAATTCGCGCGACATGGTCTCGATCTGCCCTTCCAGCAGCTCGAGACGCTTGCGGGTCGCCTCGTCCGTCTCTTTCTTGAGGGCCTCGCGCTCGATCTTGAGCTGAATCAGTCGCCGCTCGAGACGGTCCATCTCCTCGGGCTTGGAGTCCATCTCCATACGGATACGTGAGGCCGCCTCATCGATCAGATCAATCGCCTTGTCCGGCAGTTGACGATCGGTGATGTAGCGGGTGGACAGTCGCGCCGCGGCGATGATCGCCGGGTCAGTAATATCGACCCCGTGATGGACTTCGTAACGCTCCTTGAGCCCGCGCAGGATGGCGATGGTGTCCTCCTCGGAAGGCTCATCGACCAGCACCTTCTGGAAGCGGCGCTCAAGGGCGGCATCCTTCTCGATATCCTGACGATACTCGTCAAGCGTTGTCGCCCCCACACAGTGCAGCTCGCCGCGGGCCAGGGCGGGCTTGAGCATGTTGCCGGCATCCATCGAGCCTTCGGTCTTGCCGGCGCCCACCATGGTATGCAGCTCGTCAATGAAGAGAATGACGCGCCCCTCTTCCTTTGCCAGCTCGTTGAGCACGCCCTTGAGCCGCTCTTCAAAGTCGCCGCGATACTTGGCGCCCGCCAGCAGTGCCCCGAGATCCAGCGCCAGCACCCGCTTGTCCTTGAGGCTTTCGGGCACCTCGCCGTTGACGATGCGCTGAGCCAGCCCTTCCACAATGGCGGTCTTGCCCACGCCGGGCTCGCCGATCAGCACCGGATTGTTCTTGGTCCGGCGCTGCAGCACCTGAATGGTGCGGCGAATTTCATCATCGCGGCCGATCACCGGATCCAGCTTGCCGCTGGCGGCACGCTCGGTCAGATCGGTGGTGTACTTGTCCAGCGCCTCGCGCTTCTCTTCGGCTTCGGCATCATTAACGTTGTCACCGCCGCGCAGCTCATCGATCGCGCGCCGTACGCTCTGCTCGGTGAGACCGGTACCGCTCAGGGCACGGCTGATGGCCGATTTCGTCTGCAGTGCTGACAGCAGCACCAGCTCGGTGGCGATGAACTGATCACCGCGCTTTTGTGCTTCGCGATCGGCCAGATTAAAGAGCTGCCCCAGCTCCTGACCCATGGTGACGTTGCCATCAAACTGGCTGACCGTGGGCAGGTCATCCACATGTTTGACCAGCGCATCGCGCACACGACCCGGCTCGCCGCCGGCCTTCTGGATCAACCCCTTGAAACCGGAGTCACGGCTATCAAGCAGTGACAGCAATACATGGCCCGGCTGAAGCTGATTGTGGCCACGCCCTGACGCCAGTGACTGGGCATCGGCCAGGGCAGCCTGCAACTTGCTGGTGAGTTTGTCGATTCGCATCCCTGTTCCTCTCTATCCGGCGCCCTGCCCGGCCATGGCCGCACAGCGGCAGAACCGGCATTTCAAGGCGCGTTTATCGGTATCTTGCCAACAAAGATGGGGGCGCCGACAATCGTTTCAAGCAGACAGGAAAAAATATTATGTTAAATAAAAGAGCCCGAACCAGAGCGCTGGCCGCGCCCTAGCGAAGCCAGATGACGCTGCTCATGCGCCCGGTCACACCATTGTCGCGACGATAGGAATAAAAGCGTGCATCGGAGGCCGTACAGAAATGGCCGCCGCTGATGTCGGTCACTCCCAGTGCCTCCAGACGCAGGCGCGCCAGACGGTAGAGATCACACATGAAGTAACCCAGCCGATAAGGGCTCGCCTCGAAGGCGGCCGAGGCTTCGGGCTGCACATTGACGAAGGCGTCATGCACTTCGCGCCCGATTTCATACTGCATATTGGAAATCGCCGGTCCCAGCCAGGCCATGACCTCCTCCGGGGCACAGCCAAACGCCGCCACGGTGGCTTCCAGCACCCCACTGGCCAGACCGCGCCAGCCGGCATGAGCTGCGGCCACCCGGGTACCTCGCCGGTCACAGAACAGCACCGGCAGGCAGTCGGCGGTCTGGACCACGCAGGCATACTGCTGATCGCACGCGATGGCAGCATCGGCCTGTGGCGGCGGCGTCTGGAAGGACTGCTGTACGCGGGCGCCGTGAACCTGATCAAGCCATAACAGCGGGCGATGATCGCCGATTCTTGCCCCCAGCAGCTGACGCAGCCAGGCGACCGTTTCAGGGTCATCTCCCACATGCGAGGCCGCATTGAAGGCGGCATACGGGCCCTGGCTGGGCCCCGTTTCGCGCGTGGTCACAAAGGCGCCTACCGACCCCGGTGCCACCCAGTCCGGCACGATCAGCGTGGGTTGATCATGATTGTCCTGAGTCATGTGTCCGCCTGATCGTCGCGCAGGATGTCGAGCAGCATGAACATGTCATCCGGCAGTTCCATGCCGAATTCAACGGTGTCATGGCTCGTGGGATGGATAAACGCCAGTCGGCGCGCGTGCAGGGCCTGGCGTGAAAAGTGACGCAGCGTCTCCTTGAGATCTTCAGAGGCACCGGCCGGCAGCTTGAGCCGTCCACCGTAGACCGGATCCCCTACCAGCGGAAACCGCTGATGCGCCATGTGGACGCGAATCTGATGGGTACGCCCGGTTTCCAGCCGGCAGCGAATATGGGTGTGTCCGCGAAAGCGCTCGACCACCCGGTAGTGTGTCACCGCCGGCTTGCCGCCGTGGGCCACGACCGCCTGACGCTTGCGATCCACCGGATGCCGGCCGATAGGCGCATCGACCTTGCCGCCGGCAATCATGGCCCCGGCGACAATGGCATCATATTCGCGCTTGACCCGGCGCGCCTGCAGCTGCTCAACCAGAGAAGTCTGCGCGGCCAGCGTCCTGGCCACCACCATCAGTCCGCTGGTGTCCTTGTCCAGACGATGGACAATGCCGGCGCGCGGCAGGGTCGAAAGCTCGGGAGCGTGATGTAGCAGCGCGTTGAGCAGCGTGCCGCTCTGGTTGCCCGCGGCCGGATGCACTACCAGTCCCACCGGCTTGTTGATGACCAGCACGTCGTCATCTTCATGCACGATGTCCAGCGCGATCGGCTCGGCCTCCCAGACCCGGTTCTCCTCAAGCACGGCATTGAGTGCCAGCATGGCGCCCGACATGACCGGCGCGCGGGGGCGCATTTGCTGGCCGTCCACGGTCAGGGCGCCCTCCTTGATCCAGCTCTTGAGGCGCTCGCGGGAAAACTCGTCAAAGAGTTCTGCGGCCGCCTGATCCAGACGCAGACCGGTCATGGCGTCGGGGACAATGCGTGTTTGTTCGATGGTCTGTGACATGCAATTCTCTGCAGGAGCATGGGCCGAGCATTTCGCCACGGCTTTACAATGCTTTATAGTGCGGGCTCATTGGTACCGGGTACAGGCAGCGCGTCATTCGCGTAATGCGCTGCCGGTCCGTATAGTAGGCCCCACACACTTCATTCAGTAGCTGTTGGGCGGATTCTATCATGCCGCCACGGTTTGTTTGAGACGAGGACGACAATGCGCGCCATTTCCCTGAGCGCCCTTGCGCTGGCTGCCGTCATGCTGGCCGGTTGCGCCAGCAGTCAGAGCCAGGAGCAGGATAACGAGCTCACCGAGCAGCAGCTCTATCAAAACATTCAGCAGGCGCTCGACAATGGCCGCTACTCCGCTGCCGTCACTCAGCTTGAAACGCTTGATAACCGCTTTCCGTTCGGTGAATACGCCCAGCAGGCGCAGCTCGAGCTGATCTACGGCTACTATCAGGTCGGCAACTGGGAAGCCTCCCGCGCTGCCGCCAGCCGCTTTATTCGGCTCCACCCCGATCATCCGCAGGTCGACTACGCCTACTACATGCGTGGCATGGCCGCCTGGGAATCGGGGCGTTTCAGTCTGGAAAGCCTGGATCTGATCGATATCTCCAAGCGTGACCTGGGCGCCACACGGGATGCCTATGTGGACTTCGGCGAGGTCGTGCGCCGCTTCCCCGACAGCGCCTACGCCCCCGATGCCCGTCAGCGTATTGTTTTCCTGCGCAACGTGCTGGCCCGTCACGAGCTTCATATCGGCGACTTTTACCTGCGCAAGCAGGCCTACCTGGCTGCCGTCAACCGGGGCCGCTGGGTACTGGAGCACTATCCGCAGACCCCGGCCACCCGTGACGCTCTGGCCGTCATGGTGGAAGGCTACATGGGTCTGGACATGCAAAAGGAAGCCCGTCAGGCACTGGCCGAGCTGATTCACAATGATCCGGACAATGCGCGCCTGAATGGAGAGACCTTCAATCCGCGCTATCTGCGCGGCTCGCTGCGCCTTGAAGACAGCTGATTCGCCACGGCGAATATCGATGCCAAAAGCGCCCTACCCTTCGGTGGGGCGCTTTGGTGTCGGGCCCGGCGCAACGTTGGCCCCCTCATGATACTCTTTTACACTGCAGCGCCCTGGTAGTCCCGCTACCATGGCGTAACGTCGCAAGCCCTGCCCGCAGGCACATCACCTGCACCGGACAGGGCCCACTGCCTGCTTTTCAGGAGTCCGAATCATTCCATGGCCCGACTGATCATTCTGGCCGCCCTGTTCTGGCTGGGGTGGCTTTTCTATCGACGCCTGAAGCGTCAGCGAAAGCCTCATCCGCCGACCCCGGCTTCCGGAGAAGCGATGGTGCGCTGCGCCTACTGCCATGTTCATGTGCCACGTCATGAGGCGCTGGAAGATCCTCACGTCAATGAAGTCTCGCGACACCTGCCGGGCGAAAGGCACTGGTTTTGCTGTCAGGATCATCAGGCACGCTTTATCAGCAACGGCCCACAACCACGACGGCGATCATCCTGAGCGGGGCACGGCGTAAGGCGCCGGCTCCACCGGCGGTGGCGTGCCGGCGATGTGAGCACACAGAAGATCTGCTGTCGCCGGTGACAGCACCACCCCATTGCCGCCATGCCCGGCATTGACGTAAAGCCCCTCAGGATCTTTCACCGCGCCGACAAAGGGAATACTGTCGGGTGAACCCGGCCGCAGCCCGGCCCAGTGATGGGTCACCTCGACCTCCTTGAGCGCCGGCAGCATCTCCAGTGCCCGGGCATGAATCTGCTCGTAACCTTCCGCGGTCGTAGCGCGGTCAAAGCCTGCATCTTCAAAGGTACTGCCGGCCAGGATGTGATGATCGCGCCGGGGAATCAGATAAAAGCCGTTCATCAGCATCACCGCCTGTAGCAGTGCGCGCTCGGCCCTGAACAGCAACATCTGTCCACGAACGGGGGAGATTGGCAGCTGAACATGACGGACCAGGAGCTGGCGCGTCCAGGGCCCACCGGCCATGACCACACGTGGCGCCAGATATTTCCCCTGTGGGCCCTCCACCCCCTCGACCCGCCCCTGCGTGGTCAGCAGGGCAGTGACTTCAAAGTGCTCCACAAGCGTTGCGCGCGGATGATCCACCAGCCACTGTCGCAGCGCCTGACCCAACCGTGGCGTTCTGATACTGCCACGACCCGGTATCCAGAAGGCAGGCGCCAGTGAGGAAGTGACAGACCGGCCCAGAAGCTCGTGCGCCCGGGATGAGGAGAGTGGCGTGAGCATGTCATGATGGCGCGCTGACCACGCTTGAGCCTTGTGGGCATCCTCGACCCGGACATGCATGATGCCATGGGGCGTATACTGCGGATCGATGCCGGTAGTGGCCGCCAGCCTGTCGGCAAGATCAAGCCACTGGGGTGCTGCCAGGGCATCAAGCCGGGCAATGGGGTCAGCGTAGCGCCAGGGATACAGCGGTATCAATATCCCTCCACCGGCCCAGGACGCCTCCCGCGCGCACTGACCACGCTCAAGGAGCGTGACATGAAAGCCTTTTTGTATCAGTTTGAAGGCGCTCATCATGCCATTGATGCCGCCCCCTACCACGATCACATCGCTCGTTTTCACATGCCCCCTCATTGCTGTGTGTGTCATGTGTTGATCAGCCTGCGCACATATTAAATAAGTAAAATATAAATAAAGGCATCCCTCAGGCCGTTAAATGATAAGAGTTCCTCGAAAAGGATAGTGTCTTGCGCTCTCAGCAGGGGATTACTCTACTGGATGCCATGGTGGCGCTGGTCATCATGACGATCATGATTGGCTGGGTCATTCCGTTCACGCAACGGTGGCATGCCAACCGTCTGCTGGATGCTCAGATGCGTGATGTACAGGGGCTGATGCAGCAGGCACAGATGGCCAGTCTGGACCATGGCAGGCCCTGGACGCTGTGTGGCAGTCATGATGGACTGCGCTGCGACGGTCAATGGCGGCATCTACTGGTGCTGGACGCCGAGGGACAGGTTCGTTATCACGCCAAACGACATGACCCCCTGACCCTGCGCTGGAAGGGGCTGTCATCGGCGCTTGTTTTCCACCCACATCTTTCGAGCAGCATGCTCAACGGCACCTTTCATATCTGCCACGCTCAAAAAACGCGGCAGTTGATCGTTAACCGCCTGGGACGCATGCGCTTTCAGACCACTGAGACCGAAGGGGATTGTTGATTCACGTGGTCACTCGAGCCAGAGCCTTTCAAGCGGCATCGGCCGGTGCAGGTAATAGCCCTGCGCGTAATCGATCCCCATTCTGACAAGCCTCTGCGCACTGGCGTCATCCTCGATGAACTCGGCCACGGTCAGTGCCCCCAGCCGATGGGCGATCTGATTGATGGCATCCACGATTACCTGATCGAGTGCATTGTCATTGACGTGACGGATGAAGCCGCCATCAATCTTGATGATATCGACCACGAAATTGCGCAGATAGCTGAAAGAGCTCAACCCGCTGCCAAAATCATCCAGAGCGACACGACACCCGGCCTCGCGCAGGGCATCGATGACGTCGCATGCCAGGGCGAGCTGGTTCATGAGCGCCGTTTCCGTGATTTCAAATATCAACGCCTGCGGCGAGAGAGGAGACACCGACATGGTTTCTAAAAGCCAGGGCAGAAATCCAGCATCATTGAGAGAGTTGGCCGAGAGATTGATACTCAGCGAACAGCCATCGAGTACCTGTTTCAATCGCTCGCCGTCATGGACAAGGGCATGCTCGATCACCCAGCGGTCCACGGCAGCCATGATGCCATAGCGCTCGGCCACCGGAATAAAGGCTCCGGGCGCCACTATCTCGCCTTCCCGGCCCAGCATTCTGACCAGTATTTCCAGATAGTCACGGCCCTCGCCCTGCAGCGGCACAATACGCTGACAAAACAGGACAAAGCGATCATTATCGATGGCTTCACGCAGCCCGGCCGCCATGAAGATATCGCGATGGTACTGCTCGATATCCTCCTGTCCCGGATGATAGATGGTCACCCGGTTGCGTCCATACTGTCTGGAGGCATAGCAGGCCACATTGACACGACTGATCAGGGTACTGAAGGTTCCGGCATCACTGTCCACCGGAATCAGTCCGGCACTGACGCTTACCTCATGGATCCGCCCGGCCCATGAAAACCGCAGGGCGCCGATGGCCTCGATCACGGTTTCCACCCATACCGCTGACGTCTCGATATCACGGTCATGAAGCAGCAGGGCGAATTCATCGCCGCCCAGACGGGCCAGCACATCTCGACTACCGAGATGCTGCTCGATCAGACGTGCGATCTCGATCAGCAGGGCATCGCCGGCCAGATGGCCTGCCGAATCATTGATGACCCTGAAATGATCCAGGTTCAGAACCACCAGAATGGCCGGCGTCTCGCCACCGTGACTGATGGCATTGTCGACCTCCTGCTCGAAGAAATGGCGGTTATACAAGCCGGTTAGCGCATCATGACTGGCCGTAAAGGTCAGACGACGCTGAAGTTCACGCGACCGGGACAGATCCTGAAAGACCAGAATGGCGCCCATGGTCCTGCCACCCAACGCCCGCACCGGTGCCGCGGTTGCCTTGACCTCACGAGTCTCCTGATGCCTGTTGATCAGTACCGAATCGTCACCGCTCATGCAGACGTCATTACGTGACAGGCAGGTCTCGATCAGCTCGAGCGACTGCGGCGTCATGTCCGGACCATGCAGAGGAAATACCTCTGCAAGTGCACATGTCCTGGCGCGCGAGAGCGTCCAGCCCGTAATCTCTTCTGCCACGGGGTTCATGAACACCACATGGCCGCCCATATCCGTGGCGATGACCCCATCACCAATCGAGTTGAGCGTGACCTGTAACCGCTCCTTTTCCTCCTGCAGATCGCGGGCCAGCTGCTCACGTTCGAACTCGGCCTGACGGGCGGCATGGATATCGATCAGCGTACCGATCATCTGCAGCGGCCTGCCCCGCTCATCGAACTGCATGACCTTGCCGCGCGATTGATACCAGCGATAGCTACCGTCTTTCTGACGTACGCGGTACTCCGCCACATACAGTGGCACCTGACCCGTCACATGCGCTTCAAGCGCTTTTTCCACGTAGGCCACATCGTCAGGATGCGTTTGCTCACGCCAGTGCGTCATCGAGCAGACAGCAAGTTCGCTCTCCCCCAGCAATCGGCGCGTTTCCAGAGACGCCCTGATCTGATGGCGCACCAGATCGATCTCCCAGACCCCCTGACCACTTCCTTCCAGCGCAGACTTCCAGCGCTGCTCGCTTTGTAACAGCTGCGCCTGTTCCCGGCGAAAGCTCTGTAACGCCATGCCCAGCAGCAGCGCCGGCAATACCGTCAGGGCGATGGAGATATAGTGGAAAAGGCTGAAATGAAGCATTTCCCACTGCTGGAAAAGATAAATCAGCACCACCAGCGAGATAACGCTGACCACATTGAGCAGGGTGCTCCGAAAGAAATCAAACAGCAGCGCCCCCAGCAACAGGGCCACGATACTCCAGACAATTTCATCCGGGAAAAACAGTATGATGACGGCGTTGGCCAGCATCGTCAGGGCCAGCATGGCGTTGAATTTTGTCAGGGCTCCCTGAGACAACAGGGTACGCCAGCGACGGATAGAGCTGTTGAGGGCCACGGGCAGCATGACAAGCATTCCCAGCGCGCCGGAGACATAGCGGCCCCACCATAGATGCAGAGATCCCGAAACCTCCCAGAGCTGCGTCAATGCCAGCAGCAGCGAGCCGATCAGCGGTATCACGAGGACACTGACCAGCAGCACGCTCACAAACGATGAGACGCTGGCCATCCCCAGGGCGCCGCCATGACGCCAGCGCAGCCAAAGGGCACCGGCCAGGATTTCAATCGTGTTGATGATGGTATATTGAGGAATACCGTGGGGCGCATGGCAAATGTAGTGCGCCAGCATATCGGCCAGCGCAATACCCAGAAGCGGGATGCCCCAGTCACGCGGTGACAGCCGCACCAGTGCGCCGATGGCCATGGGGCCGGCAAGCCATGGCGGCACCACGGCCACATCAACCCGTGACAGCAGCATGGCACCCAGTGCCAGCAGCAGATAGGCCAGCATGAACAGCAGCAACCGCAGCCAGCGGGCCATGCGTCGATCGCCGCTCCCAAAGATCTGCTCGTAGAGTCCCAGCATTCGTCCCCTGCACTCAGCCCTTTGGGCCATTATTATGTTATTACGCAACGGTCCCTTGCTGTAACGCACAATGCGCGCAGCGATTACTGCTGATACCACCACAACGGCGCGGTCACCAGGCACTCGCGAAAGGCGCCGTCGACGACGTCATACTGACCGCAGCTATCGTCATCGTTCGCATTGGGTTCTTTTCTGTCATCCTTTAGCACGTCTGCCACCAGGTCTGCCCGATTGCTGTCCAGTACACGAGTGCGCAATCCTTCTATCAAAAAGGCAGGTGTTTCCTGCAGATAGCGCCCCATGTCGGCACTCTTGACCGTGGCGGCCCGCTGCTCGTGCCGGTGGCCATTATCACGCCAGACCGGCAGGGAAAAGCCATACAGACGTGAAGCACCGCGCGCGGCCATGCACATATCCAGGGGCACTTCGGGGTGATAGGTCGTGAAAAGCGTATTGCCTGCGATGGTGGAAGCATCAGACAACACCTTCATGCCGGCAGGCAACATCAACCGCCATCCACGAAAGGCCTGCATGTCCAGATAGCCTTCACGATCCACCGGAGCGCCAAGCGTGTAGGTCGACGCCTGCACTGGCGCCTCGACAAGATCGTTATTGTTGAGTATGGCGGGCGTTTTGCCATTGTGGGACCCATCAAGCCACCGGCTGACCTCAAGAATATAAAAGGCGTCCCGGCTGTCGCTGATCAGCGGATTGGCACGATCGCCGCTGCCCAGCATCAAAAGATCCACGGGGTTTTGATCCAGATAGGTACGTACCAGATTGGCGCGGTTGAAAAAGGCACGGTCAATACGTTCCTGATCATGACGCCCCAGCGCTGCCACCTGATGAAGCTGCCAGTCTGCCGGCGTTCTTTTTTTATTCCTGCCGTCATCGCCCAGACGCAGATCGGCAAACCAGACATTGCCGCCGGTATCCCCGAAAAAGGCGCCATCCACCGTCCCGTCAAAGTCTCGATCCACCGGTGTGATGGTGGCCGGCACGCTGTCAGCGGGTCCCTTGAGTGAGGCAATGATGGTTCCTCTTTGGGCATCAATTACCACCATGCCTGTTCCAAAGCGGGCCGGCCCCCGGTTGGCCCCGCTGCCGGCCGTAATGTCATGGCCCATGCCTGCCAGAAAAGCGGGACGGCCATCGGCCAGCGTGACCGCCACCGGGGTGGACCAGCTCTGTCCCCATTCCGATTCAAGGACGTGCCAGGCCGGTTTCGGCTCGTCGGGATTGATGACATTCAATCCATAATAGCCACGGCCACCGCGACCGAACCCGAACGCCAGCACCGCATTTTCAAGCGTTACGCGACGCTGACCCGCGGCATCCAGCGTCGTGTTGTAGGCAAGCCAGGCCCCGGGGGAGCCATCCACCCCGTAATGGGTGGACTGGGAAAGATATTCCAGCCCGCCCTCCTTTTTGGGCCAGGGGTATTCAGGACGGGTATTGAGCATGCGATACACGGCCATGCCCGCCGTCTCGCGCGGCCAGAAGGCCCATCGCTCCGCACCACTGGTATCATCAATGGCGTGAAGCAGCCCCTCGTTGGTGCCCACGAAGATGCGAATGCGCTGATCACCTGTCGGGCAGTCTGATCGCGACTCAGCACAACCATAATTGATGGCCAGCGGCTGTGAATGCACGATATCGCCCATTACCCAGGGCCTGATGTCGGTCTCGCTGTCGTTGGTAACATCAAGCCCGTACACCCAGTCCGCCAACTGGCGAGGGGTATAGCGGGTCTGCTCGAGCACGCCCAGGGCGCGGCCATCGATGCCGTCAGTGTCAAGATCCTGCCGAGCGCCGGGCCGAGCCAATGAGGTAAAAACGGCGCCCTTGCCGATATCGGTATAAATCTGCCTGCCGGTACGGACCTGCTCTCGAATCCGGGCCCCCGCGCCTCCCTGCTCGACGGCATCCGGTGCGGCAATCTCCGTGATCCCCCGACTCCAGAAATCCCGTTTTATCGGGTTGCTGGGCTGGCTTTTATCCACGGCGAACTTTTTCAGATTGCCGGTCCAGGGCACATAGCCACGAGGCAGAAATCCGGGGGAATACACCTGCCCCAGGTTCTCGGTGCCCTCGATGTTGGTGGCCGTACTGAAACGTTGCGTCTGGATCTCGTTTTCAATGATGCTGCCCAGGATTCGACTGAAGGCCAGGTCCAGTCCATCGCGATCGTTGGCCTCATAGTAGCCCTGCGAGATCCCTGGCGGGGGCTGGGCAGCATCTTCGAGAAGACTCTGCTGCGTGGTAAAGCCGATGGTAAAGGTATAGGCGCGCTGGGTGCCGGCCAGGTCAGGACGCTTGTCCCGCCCATCTCCCAGATCGTGTTCTGCCATGAAGCGTGTCAGCTGCGGCAGGCAGTTTTTGACGGATTCCATGTTATCGGTATTGGGCACGGCCGCGTCATAGAACCTGCAGGACTTGCCGGTCAGCTTTTCTATAAAGTCGTTGGCCTGGGTATCCATCAGCGGCTGCCCATCCGTCATATAGATGACGTAGACCTGCTCGCAGGGACGCATGGGTGACCGATAGGTGCCATTACCTGTTTCGATCCCTGTATCCCGTACCGGCCTGGCCCTGGTATTTTCCTTGCCATACAGCACTTGTGACCCGGTAAAGTACCGATAGACCTCGCTCATGGTTTCACAAAGCGGCGTCGTGGTATTGGCTGCTATCCTGCTGTTAATGGTCGTCAGCAGAGCGTTACGGGCATCACCGCTCTGTCGCGGCTCGAAGGGAAACCCCTGAATGACACGCCCCCCATTTTCACCAAGATTATCGTAGGCATCCTTGCGGCCGACCCAGTTGTTGTCGTTGAACACTGCGATCGAAAAATTGATGCCCGGATGCTGGCGAACAAGGCTACTCAGCACCTCCCGGGTTATGCCTATGCGGGTCTTGTTGGATCCAGGCAGGGTGGTATTCATGCTGGCCGAGGTATCAATGATCAGCATGACCTGGGGCTGCCCGCCTCCGCCGCTGGCCTGATAGGCAGGCAGATAGATGTCCACGTCGTCGGCTCGAATCACGCTTGAAACCATCAGACACGCCGCCAGAACGGCCAGTGACAGCCGCCGCTGCCAGCGTTTGCACGCGCAGATATCCATTATTCTCCGCCTCCCGTGCCCAGCGTGACCACACCCTGATAAATCCCCTGCTTCTGATCCCGGGAAGCATCAAAACCTTCAGGCACGATGCGCAGATTGAAATAGCGATAATGTTTCAGCGCCTGATTACCGGCGGCGGCAAAGCTGGTGGCATGGCGACGCTCGAGTTGTTCACGTATAGCGTTTGAAAGCCCCGCCTGTTCATCACTCAGGCACAGCCGCTGCACACTCAGTTGCGTGCCGGTAGCAGGTGCCACAACGCTTTCGCTGCACGGCTGCGCCAGATAGGCCGGCATGAGTGTGTCGAGCTGCGCCAGCTGCGTCTCGATCTCCCCATCCTGCTGCTGAAAGCGCTGGACGCCGGTTTCGGCATAGTGGGCAAGCCGGGTATCCAGCAGGCCACGCTGGGCCAGCGACACGGCCAGCAGTGTCATGGCAGCCAGCAGTACCAATCCGATGACCAGCGTAAAGCCGCCCTGGCGGTGGCTAGAGGCCATAGGCCCCCCCGAGACGACTGTTGCGCAACGTCGCCGTGGTCACGAACAGGCGTCGCTGATAGTGATCGGCCTCGAAGGCAAGCGTGCGTCCGGCCACCAGAAACTCGCGGGCCGGCATCGGCAGCGCCATCTTCTCGCTACGCATCACGATGTAGAGCCGTGCTGCCATGACACGGTCCCAGTCCGCTATCTGCCAGTGGGCCACGGCTTCGCTGTTGTAAAAGCGATTGATGCTGCCATCTCCGGTCTCGTCGCGACCCCACTCCACCTCAAAGGCCTCGACATGGCGCACGATTTCGCTGCTGGAATAGCTCCCCGAGGCACTGCGCTGATTGACATAAAGCGCCGGCACACTTTCTCCGCTGTACTCGTCATCGACCA
Source organism: Kushneria indalinina DSM 14324 (assembly GCF_003385845.1). Taxonomy (GTDB): domain Bacteria; phylum Pseudomonadota; class Gammaproteobacteria; order Pseudomonadales; family Halomonadaceae; genus Kushneria; species Kushneria indalinina. The sequence continues at coordinate 22,071 of NZ_QRDJ01000007.1, forward strand.
TACGCAGGTAATAGATTCCGTCGCGGTAGCGCCAGTTGCCCTGACATGACTCGCCAAGAGTGAGCGCTCGATCCTGATCGAGTGTCAGGCAGGTGCCGTTGCCGTGGTCGACGTAACGCACGGCCACCACGGCAGCCGGCCGTGAAGCAGGAGCATCGGATTTCAAGGCACTTTTTGGCACAAGACCAAGCGTTTTGGCATGCTCTGCCGTGCCGCCCCAGACAGGCAGGGCACACTCGATCCTGATGGCTTTGCTCATGTCGCTGCAGCTATCGCTACGGGCCGGCGGCATGATTTCCCCCCAGAAACCGGTGCGACGCAGCTCCTCGCCCAGCAGCTGCGTGGCCATTCTCCCCCGGACCTGAAGGTCGGCCATGGCGTGCTGCTGATGAAAGGTACGCGCGGTCTGCGTGTAGAGCACAATCACGGCAGAGAGCACCATTAGCCCCAGCGCCATGGCGATCATCATTTCCAGCAGGGTGACGCCTCGCTGGGCTTGCTCGGAGGAGGATATGAAAGTCATCAACCGCGAACCGGGTGATAGCGACTGCTGGCACGGACGCTCTGACGAGCGCTGGTAATGTCATCACTGGCACAGGGAGTGTTTTCCGAGCTGCCACCCTGTCCAGTACCTCGCCAGGCCAGGGTAACGGTGACATCAAAACGCTGCGCCCGGGGCATGACCGTGATACAGGCATGGGCCTGTGGCAGGCCGTCAAGGCGGTGATGCTCGCCCTGCGCCTGCATGATCTGTTGTTCCCAGTCGGCGAGATCAAAGCGGGCCAGTGCCTGACTGTCGCAAAGCGCCTGCCGGCAATCACCACCACGTTGCTGCTGTTGCCCCCCGATGGGGGCATGAGCGCTTTCCCCCACGTTGTAGACGGACATCGCCTCGCGGGTAGTATTGGCGCGTAGCCGTTCCAGCATATCGTTGACCAGCAGTGTAGCGCGGCCGCGTTGCAGGGCCTGTTCGTTAGCCTGCTGGGCGTGCAGCACCAGACCCATGACGCCCATGGCGCCAAGGCTCAACACCACCATGGCGACCAGTACTTCCAGCAGGGTAAAGCCCCGCTGGGCGGGAATACGCGTATGAATCATCATGTCGAATCCGGGCGCTGAACAGCGCTCCTATCGGCATGATGGGGTCATAACTTGAGAAGGCAGGCGCCTGCATCACGGGAAGGAGATGGGAAGCAGACGAAGTGGAGATATCAGGAGCGTCGACGCTCGGCCAGTTCACGCTTCAGACGATTGATGGGTCTGGTGACCAGAAAGCCAAAGGAGACGGCGCCCTCCTTCGTTTCCACCGCGTGGTGCATGCGATGCGCCTGAATGCGCTTTTTCCAGAAGCGCTGCTGGCGGTTGAACGGTACCGGAAAGCGCCGATGTACCAGCCCATCATGAAACATGAAATAGACCAGACCGTAGGCGGCAATACCCAGCCCCACCGCCAGTTCAAGAGGATGGCCGTTGAGTCCTCTATAGATCAACACAACGGAGGGCAGCGCAAAGAAGACAGCGAACAGATCGTTAAGCTCGAAAAGCCCATGCCGCTCACTGTGGTGTGAGCGATGCCAGCACCACAGGAAGCCGTGCATGATATAACGATGCGTAAACCAGGCCATGAACTCCATGCCGGCAAACGCCAGCAAAAACAGCATCCCCCAGAGCAGCAGATCTCCCATACAGGCCTCCCGATGGTTGCTAGGCGCTGACGATCACCTTCTCGCGCAGCTCCTTCGGCATGGAGAAGGTAATGGTCTCCTCACGTCCTTCAAGCTCTTCCGGCTCGTGTCCCCCCAGCGCCTTGAGACGATCAATCACGCCCTTGACCAACACCTCGGGGGCACTGGCGCCGGCGGTCACGCCGACAATCCCGCAGCCTTCAAACCACTCGCCCTGCATCGACTGAGCGTCATCAATCAGCCATGCCGGCGTACCCATCCGCTCGGCAAGTTCTGCCAGGCGATTGGAGTTCGAGCTGTTGGCGCTTCCGACCACCAGCAGCACATCGCACTGCTCGGCCAGTTCACGCACGGCGTCCTGACGATTTTGCGTGGCGTAGCAGATGTCATCCTTGCGCGGCCCCTGAATGGCCGGAAAGGTCTCGCGCAGAGCATCGATGACCCTTGAAGTGTCATCCATCGACAGCGTGGTCTGGGTCACAAAGGAGAGGTTTTCGGGATCCCGGACCTTCAGCGCCCGCGCATCCGCCTCGTCTTCGACGAGATAAATGGCGCCGCCGTAACTGTCGTCATAGCGTCCCATGGTCCCTTCGACTTCCGGGTGCCCGGCATGGCCGATCAGAATGCACTCACGCCCGCGCCTGGCATAGCGCAGCACTTCCATATGGACCTTGGTCACCAGCGGACAGGTCGCATCGAAGATGCGCAGCCCGCGGCGCTCGGCTTCCTGCTGCACGGCGCGCGAGACGCCATGCGCCGAGAAGATGACGATGTTGTCGTCAGGAATCTCGTCGAGTTCTTCGACGAAGATGGCACCGCGCTCGCGCAATGTTTCCACCACGTAGCGGTTGTGAACCACTTCATGGCGAACATAGATTGGCGCACCGAAGACATCGAGTGCCCGGTTGACGATATCAATGGCGCGATCAACGCCTGCACAAAAACCACGTGGATTGGCCAGCCTGATCTGCATGGGCCACCTCGCTGTTGAATAATGGTGTCAGTGTCGCACATCAGGCTCTGATGGGCGAACGGCGACGGGGCCGACCGGCCCCATCGTGAAATGCTGTCAGTGGGTAGTGGCAGGCGTGAGGCTGAGTACCTCAACCTCGAAGGTCAGCGTACGTCCGGCCAGCGGATGATTGAAGTCAACCTCCACCTGACGCTCATCCACCGATTTGATGACGCCGGGCAGCTCACCGCCGCCGGTCGGATCGGCAAAGGACATGACCACGCCCGCCTCCAGCGCCTCCTGATCCTCAAAATCGGCACGCTTGAGCATCTGTACGTTCTGAGGGTTCCAGGGGCCAAAAGCGTGCTCCGGTGCCACGTCGCTCACGCGCGTTTCGCCGACCCGCATGCCTCTGATCGGCTTTTCAAAACCGGGTGGCAGATTGCCGTCACCGAAAACGAACTCGGCCTGACGCTTGTCACGGGTCGTATCCACCTCGGTGCCATCTTCCAGCCGCAGGGTAAAATGGATGGCGATCGTCATATTATCGTCGGCCGCAAGACCTGCGTCATTGCCGTGTTGATCGCAGGATTTATCCGTCATGATGGCGCTCCGGCTGTGAAATGTCGCTTTTGTCACGCTTGAACGAGGCGATGATGATACCCACCGCGCCCAGCGTGATGGCCGTATCGGCCAGGTTAAAGGCCGGGTAGTACCAGCCCTGCCAGTGAAAGGATAGAAAATCCACCACATAGCCGTGAACCAGGCGGTCAAACAGATTGCCAATGGCCCCGCCGATGATCAGCGTGATCGACACCTGATTGAGCCGGTCATCGCGATGCAGCCGGGCCAGCCAGATGCTTAGCGCAATGACGGCGCCCACGGCGATCAGGGCAAAGAACCAGCGCTGCCAGCCCGCGTGTTCGGACAGAAAGCTGAAGGCCGCCCCGGTATTGTGCAGGAGTGTCAGGTTGAAAAACGGCAGCACCTCGACCGGGCGCGCATAGGCAAGCGCCATGCTGGCCCATGCCTTGGTGCCCAGATCCAGTACGATGACGGCCAGCGACATCCACCACCAGCGCAGCGTATAGCGTGCGTGCGCGTATTGCCCCTTAGGCATAGCGGCGTACCTCACCGGGCCCATCCGGCAGATTGGCAATCGAGCGTGCCGACAGCGTCGGATAGTCCGGATTGGCGCCCACGTCGGCGCGACGCTCCCAGCTGCGCTCATCCTTGTCAAACTCACTCAGGCGGATGTCCACTTTCAGACCGTCAAGCTCGGTAGCTCGGGCCTCGCCGCCCTCACCCAGCGGCGCCAGCGTCGCCTCGGAGGTGATCAGCACAAAGCGCAGCTCATCCTCGAAGCGTGCCAGCAGTGCATGAAGCTCGTCATCCACATACAGGGTAACTTCACTGTCCAGTGCGCCCTTGATGACGCCTTCATTGCGCGCATCCTCGAGCTGCTTGTTGACCGCCTGCTTGACCTCGATCACACGATCCCAGAACGCACGCCCCATGGTGGCGTCTTCCGGCAGTGTGGCAAGGCCCTCATACCAGGTCTCCAGCAGTACGCTGTCGCCGCGCTCGCCGGGGATATGCTCAAAGATCTCTTCGGCGGTAAACGACAGAATCGGTGCAATCCAGCGCGACAGCGCCTCGATCACGTGATAGAGCGCGCTCTGACAGCTGCGTCGTGCCAGTGAGTCGGCCTGGGTGGTGTACTGGCGATCCTTGATGATATCCAGGTAAAAGCCGCCCAGATCGCGGGCGCAGAAGTCATGCACCTGCTGGTAGACGTCGCGGAAACGATACTCCTCAAAGGCCTTCTGGATACGCGTCTGCAACAGCGCGGCGCGATCGATGACCCAGCGATCCAGCGCGATCATGTCCTCAAGGGCCACCATGTCACGCTCGGGATCAAAACCGTTCAGGTTGCTCAGCAAAAAGCGCGAGGTATTGCGAATGCGGCGATAGACGTCGGCAGTGCGCTTGAGGATCTCGTCAGAGACTGCCATCTCGCCCGAATAGTCGGTCGAGGATACCCAGAGGCGCAGAATATCGGCGCCCAGCTTGTCCATGACTTCCTGCGGGGCGACCACATTCCCCAGCGACTTCGACTGCTTGCGCCCGTGGGCGTCCACCGTGAAGCCGTGGGTCAGAAGCTGGCGATACGGCGCGTGGCCGTCAATGGCCGAGCCGGTCAGAAGCGAGGAGTGAAACCAGCCGCGGTGCTGATCCGACCCTTCCAGATAAAGATCGGCCAGCGGGCCGCTGTCATGCCCCTGAGGATGCGAGCCGCGCAGCACATGACGGTGGGTGGTGCCGGAGTCAAACCAGACATCCAGGGTATCCATCACCTTGTCATAGTCACCGGCTTCCGCCCCCAGAAGTGTTTCGGGGTCGAGGCGGAACCAGGCATCGATCCCCTCTTTTTCCACGCGCTGGGCGACTTCTTCCAGCAGCTCGACGGTACGCGGATGCAGCTCGCCGGTCTGCTTGTGGAGAAAGAACGGAATCGGTACGCCCCAGTTACGCTGACGCGAGATGCACCAGTCCGGGCGGTTGGCGATCATGCTGTGCAGGCGTGCCTTGCCCCAGGCCGGTGTGAACTGCGTGGCCTCAACGCCGTCGAGCGCCCGCTCGCGAAGCGTTTTGCCATCATGGCCCTGAATGTCCATGCCCACAAACCACTGCGCCGTGGCGCGATAGATCACGGGAGACTTGTGGCGCCAGCAGTGCATGTAGCTGTGGGTGATGGGCTTGTGTGCCATCAGGGCGCCCGCTTCCGCGAGCTTTTCAACGATGTTCGGGTTGGCCTTCCAGATCATCTGGCCGCCAAACAGCGGCAGATCATCGGTATAAACCCCGTTGCCCTGCACCGGATTGAGCATCTCGTCAAAGCTCATGCCATGGACGCGGCAGGTGTTGAAGTCGTCCACACCATAGGACGGCGCCGAGTGCACGATGCCGGTACTGCCGATTTCGGATTCGACGTAGTCGGCCAAATAGACCGGCGACAGGCGGTCATAAAAGGGATGACGGAAGTTGATCAGATCCAGCGCCCTGCCCGCAGTGGTGGCGATGACCTCACCGCTCAGGCCAAAGCGTTCCAGAGAGCTCTCGACCAGCTCTTCGGCCAGCACCAGCAGGCGCTCGCCGATATCCACCAGCGCATAGGTGAAGTCCGGATGGACGTTGAGCGCCTGGTTGGCCGGAATGGTCCAGGGCGTGGTGGTCCAGATCACCACCGCAGCAGGTTTTGCCAGCGTCTTAAGACCGAAGGCCTCGGCCAGCCTGTCGGCGTCCTCTACCGGGAAGGCGACATCGATGGCATCGGACTGCTTGTCCTGATACTCCACCTCGGCCTCAGCCAGCGCCGAACCACAGTCAAAGCACCAGTTGACCGGCTTGAGCCCCTTGAAGACGAATCCTGCCTCGACCATGTCGGCCAGTGCCCGAATCTCGCCGGCTTCATTGACGTAGTCCATGGTGCGATAAGGGTGATCCCAGTCGCCGATCACACCCAGCCGTACGAAATCGGCCAGCTGGGTCTCGATCTGGGCGCCAGCATATTCGCGACACAGGGCACGGGCCTTTTCAGGCTCCAGATGCTTGCCATGTGTGGTTTCCACGCGGTGCTCGATGGGCAGACCGTGACAGTCCCAGCCTGGCACATAGGGCGCATCAAAGCCGGCCAGATTCTTCGACTTGACGATGATGTCCTTCAAAATCTTGTTGAGCGCATGCCCGATGTGGATGCTGCCGTTGGCATAGGGAGGGCCATCATGCAGCACGAACAGAGGGGCACCTGCGCGTGCTTCGCGCAGGCGCTGGTACAGATTCATGTCCTGCCATTGCGAAACCCGGCCCGGCTCCTGCTTGGGCAGCATGCCGCGCATGGGGAAGTCGGTATGGGGCAGATTCAACGTATGCTTATAGTCGCTCATAACCTGATGGTCAGCCGTCACTGTTCATGTTTGCTGCGTTCCGCCGCCAGTGGCGCCGAGGCCATGGGATAGCGGGAGGAAGGCAATGATGCATCCACCCCTTCTGCGTCGGGCAAGGCGCCCGCGGCGTCAGAAGCGTGCTGCTGGAAAGCGTGTTGCTGGAAATAGTCGCGCGCCTGGTCGATATCCAGATGAATGCGGCGCTTGAGTTCATCGATGGAAGCAAACGTCTCTTCGCCTCGCAGCCTGGCGCAGGGCATGACGACCAGACGCTGTCCGTAAAGGGACTCATCAAGGTCAAAAAGATGCACTTCCAGAACCGGTCGATCCGCCCCGACCGTGGGTCGCCAGCCGACATTGAGCACCCCGGGCACTTCACGACCATCCTCGAGCCGGGTGATCGCCGCCAGGACGCCGCGCAATATCAGCGGGCCCGGCACCAGCGGCAGATTGGCAGTAGGTACGCCAATGGTCCGCCCCAGCTGACGATCCCTGACCACACGCCCCTCCAGGCTGAAGGGGCGCCCCAGCAGCTGCTCGGACTGCTCGAAGTTGCCCGACGCCAGCAGGGTGCGCACACGGGTACTGGAAACCCGCTCACCCCCGACCTGAAAGGTGCGCGTGTGCTCGACCGAAAAGCCGACCTCTTCACCTACCGTTTTGAGCAGATCAAAGTCACCGGCACGATCGCAGCCGAAACGAAAGTCATCCCCCACCACCAGGTGGCGAACGCCCAGTCCCTGAATCAGGACGCGGTCGATAAATTCGCGGGCCGAGAGCTCGCGCAGGCGGCGGTTAAACGGCAGGCACAGCACTCGATCAGCGCCATAGCGGCCCAGCAGGCGCACCTTGTCGCTGAGGCGCGTCAGCCGGGGCGGGGCCTGATCGCCGGCGAAATACTCGCGCGGCTGGGGCTCAAATACCACGACCACGGCCGGCAGATCGTGCGCTCGGGCATGGGTCTTCAACTGATCCAGAATGGCCTGATGGCCAAGGTGGACCCCGTCAAAGTTGCCGATGGTGACAACACTGCCCCGATGCCGGGGGCGTAGATTATGTAACCCTCTGATCAGTTCCATGCCGACTGCTGCCCGCCGTGATAAACCTTCGATTATAGCGCTGTACACCGCCAACGGACAGGCATCAGCCGCGCAGTTTGAAATGACGTACGCGCACCCCGGCAAGTCCCAGCCAGGCGAAATAGACCACCATGGCCGCAATGATCAGGCCCAGCAGCACGGCAAGGCGCTGCTCGATCCCCCATGAGAGCCACTGATGCCAGTCGGGGGTAAACCACCAGAGCCCACCGGCGAGCAACACACAGCCCACCAGAAGCTGCAGGGAGAGCCGGCCCCAGCCGGGCTGAAAATGCAAAACGTCACGTTTCAAGAGACCGCGCCCCAACAGCAGCGCATTGAGCCAGGCCGACATCGCCGTGGCCAGCGCAAGACCTGCATGGGCCAGCGGCCACATCAGCATCAGGTTGAAGGCCATGTTGGCCACCATCGCGATGATGCCGATCTTCACCGGCGTTTTGGTGTCCTGACGCGCGTAGTAGCCGGGCGCCAGCACCTTGATCAGCATGAAGGCCACCAGCCCAATGGCGTAGGCCCGCAGGCTCTGGGAGGCCATCACGATATCGTGATCGGTCATCGCCCCATAATGAAAGAGTGTGATCAGAAGCGGCTCGGCCAGCACGATCAGCGCCAGCGCCGCCGGTAGCCCGATCAGCAGCACCGCACGAATGCCCCAGTCGATCATGCGGGCAAAATGCTTTGGATCATCGCTGGCATGCTGACGCGACAGGGCCGGCAGGATCACGGTGCCGATCGCAATGCCAAACACCCCGAGCGGCAGTTCGACCAGACGATCGGAATAATAAAGCCAGGAGACGCTGCCGCCGACCAGTATCGAGGCCAGCACGGTGTCGAGCAGCAGATTGATCTGGGACACCGACACCCCGAACATGGCCGGCCCCATCAGGCGTAGAATGCGGAGCACACCGGTGTGGCGAAAGTTGGGACGCAGGCGCGGCAACAGCCCCAGACGCATCAAAAATGGAATCTGAAACAAAAGCTGCGCAACGCCGGCAATCAACACGCCCCACGCCAGCGCCATGACCGGGACTTCCAGCAGCGGCGCCAGCCACAGCGCCGCCCCGATCATCGACAGGTTCAACAGCACCGGCGTAAAGGCCGGCACGGCAAAGCGGCCGTAACTGTTAAGCACGCTGCCCGAGAAGGCCGTCAGCGAAATCAGCAGCAGATAGGGGAAGGTCAGGCGCAGCATCTCGGCGGTCAGCGCCAGCTTGCCGTGCCCGTCATCATGGAAGCCGGGGGCGAAGACCCAGACCAGCCAAGGAGAACACAGTACCGCCAGAACCGTAATGCCCAGCAGCACCACGGCCAGCGTGCCCGCCGTGGCATCCAGAAGCTCCCTCACCTCCTTGCGCTCGCGCTGGGAGGCGTACTCCGACAGCACCGGCACAAAGGCCTGATTGAAGGCGCCCTCCGCGAACAGGCGGCGCAGGAAGTTGGGAATTCTAAAGGCGATGAAAAAGGCATCGGCCCCGCTGCCGGCACCAAAGAACGTGGCCACCACCACATCGCGCGCCAGCCCCAGCACCCGTGACAACATCGTCATGACACCCACGACCATGCCCGAACGCAGTAGCCCGGCGCCCTTCGTCCCGCTCACTTCAGCACTCACGAGATATGATCTCCCAACCTGAAAAGGGTCACATGATGATCCCTGTCTTTCATCGTGGCATTGCCCGGATACGCAAAAAACCGGCCGAAGCCGGTTTTTTGCAGGTACTGCTGTCTACAACAGGGCGTTGCCCTGTTATCAGGCAGCCAGCGCCTTGATACGCGCGTTCAGACGGCTCTTGGTACGAGCTGCGCGGTTCTTGTCATAGGCGTGCTTGTCAGCGATGCGGTCGATCACACGCTGGGCAACCCTGAACTCGGCCATGGCAGCACTGTGATCGCCAGTGTTGATCGCCTTGATGACGCGCTTGATATGGGTGCGCACCATGGAACGCTGGCTGGCATTTTTCTGGCGGCGGCGCTCGGCCTGGACGGCGCGCTTGCGAGCCTGACGGGTATTGGCCATCGTCTACTCCCTGGAGTGTTGACGTTGATGAATTTTGATAAAAGCGCCTCTTGGGCGGGCACCTTCACAAGAGAGGCGGCATTCTAGCAGCGCCCATAAGGCAATACCAGTCCCGCATCAGGGGTCGCGAAGAATCACCATGTTGTCACGATGAATCAGCTCGGGCGCCTCGATATAGCCCAGATGCGCGACAATGTCATGGGTCGGCACGCCCAGAATCCGCCCCGTGTCCTGAGCATCGTAATTGGCCAGCCCCTTGGCAATTGGCTCGCCATCGCCATCCACACACAGCACCATATCGCCGCGGCGAAAGCTGCCCTCCACGGCCGTCACGCCGACCGGCAGCAGACTCGACCCGCGCTGGCACACGCGCGCCACGGCGCCCTGATCCAGGGTCAGCGTGCCACGCACCTGCAGCTGCCCGGCCAGCCAGCGCTTGCGCGCCGTCATCGGCGCATGCTCGGGCACCAGCAGCGTACCGATGTTCTCGCCATCAAGCAGACGCGACAGCACCTGCGGCTGGCGGCCGCTGGCAATCAGCGTCAGCGCCCCGGAACGCGCAGCGAGTCGGGCGGCGCGAATCTTGGTCGCCATGCCGCCCCGACCCAGCTTGCCGCCGTCACCGGCCACGGCCACCCAGCGCGGGTCATCCGCCTTGCCCTCGCTGATCAGCTGCGCATCGGCATCCTTGCGAGGATCGGCATTATAAAGGCCTTCCTGATCGGTCAGGATGATCAGGGCATCGGCCTCCAGCAGATTGACCACCAGCGCGCCCAGGGTGTCGTTGTCACCAAAGCGAATCTCGTCGGTCACGACCGTGTCGTTTTCATTGACGATCGCCACCACGTTTAGATCGATCAGGGTGCGCAGGGCCGAGCGGGCATTAAGGTAGCGCTTGCGGTTGGACAGATCATCGTGCGTCAAAAGGATCTGCGCGGTACGAATGTCATAGCGGGCGAAATGATCCTCATAGCTGCGCACCAGCCCGGTCTGCCCCACGGCCGCGGCGGCCTGCAGATCATGCAGTGCACTCGGTCGCACCTGCCAGCCCAGTCGAACCATGCCCTCGGCCACGGCGCCGGAGGAGACCAGCACCACTTCAACGCCGCGTCGATGCAGCTCGGCGAGCTGATCCACCCAGGCGCCAATGGCCGCCTCATCCAGCCCGCGCCCGTCGTTGGTCAGAAGTGCACTGCCGATCTTGACCACCACACGACGTAGCCGTGTAACCTGACTGCGACTCCCCGCTACCGCCTGCTCCATCATCGCGCTCTCCGGATCCGGTCTCATGCCCGGCAGGACTCAGGGCTTGTATTCCACTTCGACATCGAAATCATCGTCGTCGAAGTCGTCGTCATCACTGCTTTCCACATCGCGGCGCTTGCGACCGGCCATGAAGGCCATGCGCGCCTCGGTCCGTGCCACGGCCTCGGCTTCCATGCGCTCGCGAATGGCCCGCGTGCGCGCGGCGAAATCTTCATCTTCCTGCTCAAGTCGGCGCTGCTCGACAAGCCAGCGATGCACGGCCTGAACCAGCTCATCCGTACCCTGCCCGGCAATGGCGGAGATACGAAAGATCGGGCCATCCCAGTTCAGGCGCTCGACGATGCGCTCCAGCATGGCTTCGCGCGTCTCATCATCGACCAGATCACACTTGTTGAGCACCAGCCAGCGCGGGCTTTCGGCCAGCGTCGGCGAATACTGCTCAAGCTCGTGGATGATCTTTTCGGCCGAATCGACCGGATCGCTTTCATCAAAGGGCGCCACATCGATGACGTGCAGCAACAGGCGCGTGCGGGTCAGGTGCTTGAGAAAGCGAAGCCCGAGCCCGGCACCGTCGGCGGCGCCCTCGATCAGCCCCGGCACATCGGCCATGACAAAGTGTTCGTGCAGCCCCAGCTTCACGACACCGAGATTGGGCACCAGCGTGGTAAACGGATAGTCCGCCACCTTGGGACGCGCCGCCGACACGGAGCGGATCAGTGTCGATTTGCCGGCGTTGGGCATACCCAGCAGACCGACGTCGGCCATCAGCTTGAGCTCAAGGCGCAGCTCACGACGCTCGCCCTCGCCCGAAGGCACGCTCTGACGCGGCGTACGGTTGGTCGAGGACTTGAAATGCACGTTGCCCAGACCACGACGCCCGCCCTGCGCCACCTTGAGCTCCTGGCCCACGGCCGTGATGTCCCCGATGACCTCAAGGGTTTCGACATCGATCACGGTGGTGCCCACCGGCACCTGCACGAACAGGTCCTCGCCCTTGCGGCCGTTCATCTGACTGCCGCGGCCGGGCTGGCCGTTGGGCGCCTTGTGAAAACGCTGAAACTTGAAATCGATCAGCGTATTGAGCGACTCATCACCGACCAGAATGACGCTGCCGCCGTGACCGCCATCACCACCGTCCGGCCCGCCACGCGGTACGTACTTTTCACGGCGAAAGCTGACGCAGCCACTGCCCCCGTTACCGGCGGCCACCGTGATCGAGGCTTCATCGACGAACTGCATGCCACTACTCCCGGCGACTCGTCGCCCTGTATACAAAACCGATTATCGAAAAATAAAGGACTGTCGTTCGAATGTGTACCGAGGCTGAGCATATTACGCCCGGCACAACACGAGAGCCCATGGGCCTGCCCTGTTGCGGACCCACATGATAAAAAAAAGCCCCGCCTGAGCGGGGCTTTTTCAGCAGTCAGCAATCTCAGGCAGAGACGATGCTGACGTGCTTGCGCTTTTTGGGACCCTTGGTCTCGAACTTCACCTGACCTTCGCGGAGCGCGAACAGGGTAAAGTCACGACCAACGCCGACGCCTTCACCGGCGTGGAAACGAGTGCCACGCTGGCGAACGATGATGCTGCCGGCAGAGGCTTCCTGACCACCGAAGAGCTTGACGCCGAGACGTTTTGACTCGGAATCGCGACCGTTACGGGTACTACCTGCGGCCTTCTTGTGAGCCATGAGTATGACCTCCTGAAAATGCGGAAAAATGCTTACGCAGTAATCCCGGTGATTTTGACTTCAGTGTACCACTGACGGTGGCCCTGACGCTTCATGCTGTGCTTGCGGCGACGGAACTTGAGGATATGAACCTTCTCGCCGCGGCCGTGAGAGACGACCTCTGCCTTGACAACAGCGCCCGACACCAGCGGTGCACCGATCTTGACGTCGTCACCGCCGACCAGTAGCACCTGATCGAAATCAATGCTGTCACCAGTGGCCACATCCAGCTTTTCCAGCTTGAGGCGCTGGCCTTCCTGGACGCGATACTGCTTGCCGCCGCTCTTGATTACTGCGTACATGGAATTCTCCAATTGACTCATCCGGTTGGCTGCTTCATCGACCTGTGGCAAGTGGCCCAAAACCCGCATTCAACAAGGAGTACGAGCCATCTTACAGGGAGCACGATGAGTTAAGGGCGCGAATTATAACCGCGTGCGCAAGGCAACTCAAGGCCCGGCATGATGCATCTTGACGCCCATGAAGGGGTTACCTAGCATACCGGGCATCCATGTCGCTTCGACGCCCAAAGGGCCTTCGAGAAGACTGCCCGGCAAACCCAAGCCCCCTGTTGTCCTGCCGGCCCGGGCCCATGCCTGCAGGGAATAGAAGCCCGAGGTTCACTGTGAACAGCCAAGTCGTTTCACCCAGCGTCTCCAGGACCCATGAACCCGTCATGGAAGACTTTGCAGCTGTTGACCGCACCATTCGCGCGCAGCTTGCCTCACACGTTCCCCTGATCGAAACGATCGGCAACTACATCATTGAAAGCGGTGGCAAGCGCGTTCGCCCGCTGCTGGCCCTTCTATCGGCCAGAGCACTGGGTTATGAAGGTCATCAGCACATTACGCTGGCTGCGCTGATCGAGTTCATGCACACCTCGACGCTTTTGCATGACGATGTCGTCGACGAGTCCCACCTGCGACGCGGCCGTGCCACGGCCAACGATACCTGGGGCAACGCGCCCTCGGTACTGGTGGGCGATTTTCTCTACTCGCGCTCGTTTGAAATGATGGTCGAAGTCGGCTCGATGCCGATCATGGCCGTTTTGTCCAATGCCACCTCCATCATTGCCGAAGGTGAAGTCCTGCAGTTGACCAATATCGGCAACGCCGACATTGATGAAGCCGCCTACTTCGATACCATTCAGGGCAAGACGGCCATGCTGTTCGAGGCCGCCTCCCATACCGGCGCCATGGTGGCCGGTGGCAGCGAGGCCCAGATCGAGGCGCTCAAGCTCTATGGGCGCTATCTGGGGCTTGCCTTTCAGCTTATCGACGATCTGCTGGACTATCAGGGCAACGCCACCGAAATGGGCAAGAACGTGGGCGATGATCTGGCCGAGGGCAAGCCGACCCTGCCCCTGATTCGTGCCATGGCCGTGGGCAGTCCGGCGCAGGCCAACGTGGTGCGCCGGGCCATCGGCGAAGGCGGTCTTTCCTATCTCGACGAAGTGCTGACCATCGTGCGCGATACCGGCGCGCTGGAATATACCCGAGCGCGTGCCCATGAGATGGTGGATCGCGCGCTTGAGCAGCTCACGCTGCTGCCGCCCTCCCCCTATCGCGAAAGCCTGGAACTGCTGGTGCGCCAGGCCGTGGATCGTCATGCCTGACAGGGGCTTGCATTCACGGAAACACGCAGTATAATGCGCACCGTCATGATGAACTCGTGACACTCGGAATATAGCTCAGCTTGGTAGAGCGCTGCCTTCGGGAGGCAGAGGTCGTAGGTTCGAATCCTGCTATTCCGACCAAGTATTCAAGGCGCCTGTCTTCACCGACAGGCGCTTTTTTTATGTCCGGATATCGGCCTGCTCCAGCCGAGCGCCTGGACACCGGGGGCTGGCGATCTCCCTGCGAGGCGCTATGCTGGCCCCATCGACATTCATGACTGGAGGTCCCGTGAGCGATAGCCTGTTTCCCGATCAGCAGCCTGCCAATGTTTATCACCTGCGTGTCGGCGAGGTCGTCGTCACAACGCTGATGGATGCGTACATGCAGGGATCACTGGAGCTGATTCAGCACATTGACGCCTCGCGCGCCGAAGCCCTTCAGACGCAGAGCCTGCGCCCCACTCCGCCGCGTATCACGCTTAACGCCTATCTGCTGCACATCGGCGATCAGCGCGTACTGGTGGATACCGGCTTCGGTGCCCTGGCCGATGAAGAAGGCGCCCGTCTGTCGCAGGGGCTGGCCGATATCGGCGTACTGCCTGAGGCCATCGATATCGTACTGGTCACGCATCTGCATCCGGACCATATCGGCGGACTGATAACGTCAGATGATCAACCGGCGTTTGCCAATGCGCGCATTCTGGTGCCGGGCGAGGAGCTGGATTTCTGGCAGCAGCAGGCGCCGGCTGAGGCCTCCGACATGTTTGCCCAGCAGTTTGATGTCGCTCACCGCGTACTCGAGATCAATCGTGACCGCATCGAGCGCCTCGACAGTGATCAGGTGATGGACGGCTTGACCCGCGTGGCGCTGCCGGGGCATACGCCCGGCCACAGCGGCTATCTGGTCGAATCTGCCGGTGAGCGACTGCTGCTGTGGGGCGACATCGTGCATCTGCCGCAGATCCAGCTGCCCGAACCCGATGCCGGCGTCCTGTTTGATGTTGACGGCGAACAGGCCGTCAGCACGCGCAGGGAGATTCTTGAGCGCGTCGCCCGGGAGAAGCTCATGGTGGCCGGCCATCACCTGGACTTCCCCGGCATCGGCCATATCGTGGAAGACACGCAGGGCTATCGTTTCCTGCCCCATGTGTGGTCGCCCACGCCCTGATGGGCGCCACACGCCCCGGCCATGGCCGGGGCGTGCTCATCGGTTTCTTTCAAGCGCCCCCTGCAACGGCGCTTTTGTGACACCTGCCATCTCACGGCCCACATGGGCGGCAAAGTCGATCAGCTGACCCCGGTCGCGATAGCTCATTCTGCGCGGCGTGTGGTCGATAATACAGACCGCACCGAGCGGCTCTCGCTGTGGCGAATGAATTACGGCACCGGCATAAAACCGCAGCGCCATCTCGCCGGTCACCAGCGGGCTGTCGCGAAAACGCTCATCCCGGGTGGCATCCTCGACCACCATGATGCGTGACGCCCTGATCGCCTGACTGCAGAAGGTCACCTCGCGGGATACCGCCTCGATGCCTTCCAGACCGACTTCCGATTTGAACCAGACTCGCGTGTCATCCACCAGTGAGATCATCGAAATCGGCACGTCAAAATCACGCGCCAGAAGTCGCGTAATGGCGTCAAAGCGCTCCTCACGTGGCGTATCCAGCACGCCAAGTCCTTTCAGTACGGCCAGCCGCCTTTCTTCCTGTCTCCGTTTCCAACGCCTGTATCCATCCGGCACGTCAACGCTCCTTCAGAGCAGCGCCCCCGGCCTTCAGCCCTCCGGCGCCCTGTTATCGTTACCCCACACCCTGTGGCGTCTCTATCGACCGAACCGGACGTAACTGAATCCGCCACGAGACTTTCAGGACACGTTCAGGCCTGCCCCTGCCCGGCATCCAGCGATTGAAGACTTGCGTCGATATAAAGCCGGCGCAGGGCCCTGGAGATCTCCCCCGGCCAGCCCTCGCCTACAGGGCGCTGATCGATCGATACCACCGGGTACACCAGCGACGTCGCCGAGGTGACAAAGGCTTCCCGGGCGTTTTGCGCCTCCTTGATGGTGAAGCCACGCTCTTCAACCTTCATGTCATGCTGTTGAGCAAGCTGCATGATGGTCCGACGCGTGATGCCATGTAAAAGCGAGCGGGAAAGCTCGCGGGTGATCAGCGTGTTGTCATGATCCACAATCCAGGCATTGCTGGAGGACGCCTCGGTCACCAGCCCCGACTCCACCAGCCAGGCATCATCGGCGCCGCGCTTTTTGGCCTCCATTTTGGCCATGGACGGATAAAGCAGCTGCACGGTCTTGATATCGCGTCGCCCCCAGCGCATGTCCGGCAGCGAGATGACTTTCAGGCCCCGATCCGCCAGCGGGCTATCAATGATGGCCTTTTGCTGGGTGAACGCCACCAGCGTGACCGGTGTTTGCGCATCGGGATAGGCAAAGTCACGATCGGCAACGCCACGGGTCACCTGCAGATAGACCAGCCCCTCCTGCAGATCGTTTTTATCGATGAGCTGGCGATGAATGTCGCGCAGGGCGTTATCGTTGAGCGAGAGATGCATGTTCAGCTCATTGAGCGAGCGATGCAGGCGCGCCACGTGCCCCTCGAAATCCACCAGCCTGCCGTTGAGCACGGCAGTCACTTCATAGATGCCATCGGCAAACAGAAAGCCGCGGTCAAATACCGAGACGCTGGCTTCGCTTTCCGGTACATACCGGCCGTTGACGTAGACTGTTCGAGACATGAGCCCTTCCGCTGTACGTTGTCCTGCGCCATGAGGTCGCAGGTGTTGCATTGTGTTCAGGCCATGGCCACGACCCGGTGGTCTGATCATATCAGTGCCGCCGGGGCGCTGCGCGATGAGACGAAGCCTCCGCCGTCGTGCCGACCATAACCTTCATGGAGGCGAACGGGTGCAACCGACAGGCTGGATGCGTAAAATACGCGCCGCAGCCCGGCCGGGCCTGCAACAACCCCTGGTCCGCCCCTTGCGAGGGCGACTGCCTGGAGAACAGCATGACCCCTCATGACACCCCCGGTGATGGCCCCATCGTGGTGGCCGCCCTCTACAAGTTCGTCTCCCTGCCCGATTATGAGGCCCTGCGGGAACCGCTGCTCGACGCCATGCGCCGCCATGACGTCAAGGGCACGCTGCTGCTGGCCGAGGAAGGCGTCAACGGCACCGTATCCGGCACACGCGACGCCATTGACGCCCTGCTGGGCTGGCTCAGGAGCGATCCGCGTCTTGCAGACCTCGAGCACAAGGAATCCCGGGCGCAGGCGCAGCCGTTTTACCGCACCAAGGTCAAGCTCAAGCGCGAGATCGTGACCCTGGGGGTAGATGGCGTTGACCCCAACCGCCGCGTCGGCACCTACGTCGAACCCGAGCAGTGGAATGACCTGATCAGCGACCCGGAAGTACTGCTGATCGACACGCGCAACGACTATGAGGTCGAGATCGGCACCTTTGAAGGCGCCGTGGACCCGAAAACCCGCTCGTTTCGCGAGTTTCCCGAATACGTACAGGCGCATTACGACCCGGCAAAACACAAGAAGGTCGCCATGTTCTGCACCGGCGGCATTCGCTGCGAGAAGGCGTCCAGCTACATGCTGGAGCAGGGCTTTGAGGAGGTGTACCACCTCAAGGGCGGCATTCTGAAATATCTGGAAACGGTGCCCGAGCAGGCGTCCCGCTGGCGCGGCGACTGCTTTGTCTTTGATAACCGGGTGACCGTGCGTCATGACCTGAGCGAGGGCGACTTTGATCAGTGTCACGCCTGCCGGCGGCCCATCTCTGCCGAGGATCAGCGCTCCCCCTGCTACGAGCCGGGCATCAGCTGCCCCCACTGCTGGGACAATCTGCCCGAGAAAACCCGCGCCGGCGCCCGCGAACGCCAGCGTCAGATCGAACTGGCGAAAGCGCGCGGGGAAGCCCATCCCATCGGACGGGACCCGCGTACCGGCCAGAACGGCTGACGCCCGCGCAATCGATGCTTTCAGGCCGCCCAACTCCGGGCGGCCCATGCTGACCCGCCTTCTCGTAGCTACGCCCCTCCCTGCCGCGCCCTCTCTGTCCGGCCTCTCCTCGTTACGGCCTTCGCCACCTGCCGCGATGAGCGCAACAGACCAGGCCCGAACCCTGCCCCCCGAACTCAAACTCGACCCGACATTAAAAAAATATTAAAATAAACGTTAGCAGGTTAATTTTCCTGCCGTATCCGCCTTTTTCTTTCCCGACACTGCCCTGCGCAATGCAGATTCGGTATCAGGATGCATCATGGTATTTCACTACGCTTCCCCATCTCGACAGACGCTCCCTGTCGAAGACGCCACGCCGGACCATCAGGTACACACGCCCTCTCCTGCCAGCGAGCAGACCATCGAGACATCAGACACGGCCGCCAACGATCCCTGGCGCTGCACTGAGCGATCATCGCGGTCTGATGCTGCCGGTCGGGAGGTCACACTGCAAAGGGCCGGCGGCCTTCTCAAGGCCGACGTGGCACTGACCACGCATCAGGGAGAAACGGTCGTACGCAAGGATTACCGTCTCTGGCAGCGCACGGCCCTGGCGCCACTGGCGCGCTATCTGATGAAGCGTGAAGCGCGCATGCTCCAGCGTCTCAGCGGCTGGGCCCATACGCCGGAGTTCAAGGGGACTGACGGGCGCTACGCCTTCTACATGTCGCGTATTGACGGGATGGATCTGGGCGAGGCCCGACGACGCAGCGTGCCGGTCCGCTACAGCGAGATTCAGCGCATGGTGGGCGAACTGCACCGCTTTCATGTCACGCACAACGATCTTCGCTGGACCAATATTCTGGTCACTCCCGAAGGCCGCCTCGTCCTGATCGATTTTGCCTCGGCCTTCCATGCGGCCCCACGCAGCCCGCTACGCCCCATCATGAACCGGCTGCGCCGTGCCGATATGGCCGGCACCCTCAAGTTCAAGCAAAAGCTGACCGGGCGTGGCCTGACGCCTACCGAGCAGCGCCTGAAAACCGCGCCCCGCTGGCTTTCAATGGTGCGCCGGGGCTGGAAACACCAGATGCTACCGCGGCTCAAAAGACACTGAGCCAGCGCGGTCGCTCACTGATCGGCAGAAGCCTGCGTCCCCTCGGATGCCTCATTCTCGGATTCAAGATAGCGCTGCCAGAGGGCTCTGACGGCTTCACGGTGCTCCACAAACCCGGCTTCCGGCACCAGTGACCCGGAACGGGTGAGTGCGGCGCGATGGCTGGCATCCCGATAGGCAAGCCAGGCCTTGCGCAGCTGTTCGGCACCGTCAAACGGCAGATGGCCGGACGACTCCAGTGTTTCCAGAATGCGCATGTTGTCGGTGTAGGTCAGCAGCGCTTTCTCCCGGTGCCCCATGGCCAGTACCGCAAACTGATTCATGAACTCGATGTCGACCATGCCACCCGGGTCCTGCTTGAGATGAAACCAGCCGGCGGTACGCGACTGCGCACTGCTGCCCAGGTGCTGGCGCATCTTCTCGCGCATGGCCACCACTTCGTGCTTGAGCGTTGTCACCTCCGATTCCCGTGACAGCGTCTCGCGTCGAATCTCGCCAAAGCGCTTCGCCAGTGCCGGGCTGCCGGCCACCGCGCGGGCACGCACCAGCGCCTGATGCTCCCATACCCAGGCCTCGCGACGCTGATAGTCGGCAAAGGCCTCAAGAGACGACACCAGCAGCCCCGAATTGCCCGACGGGCGCAGGCGCATGTCCACCTCATACAGCACGCCGGCCGGCGTCGTGGTCGTCAGCATGTGAATGATGCGCTGGCCCATGCGCGCATAGAAGACCGGGTTGTCGAGACTGCGCGGCCCGTTGGTACTGCCGCGCGGGTCGGCGTCGTGCAGAAATACCAGATCCAGATCGGAACCATAGCCCAGCTCGAGACCGCCGAGCTTGCCGTAGCCCACGACCAGAAAATCGACATCCTCGGCACCGGCATGACTGCCATCACGCCGGCGAGGGTAACCATAGCGCGCCGTCAGCCCCTGCCAGGCCAGATGGACCACAGCTTCCAGCACCACCTCGGCAATCATGGTCAGATGATCGCTGACCACCATCAGCGGGCGCGCACCGGCGATATCGGCCGCGGCCACGTTAAGCACGCGGGCATGACGAAACAGTCGCAGCGCCTCGAGCTGGCTCTCCTCGTCACCGGGCGGCAAACGCGACAGGGTCTGGCGCAGCTCGTCTTCCAGCTCGCTGCGCTCGGGGGGCGTGTAGAGATTGCGCGGGTCGAGCAGCTCGTCGAGCAGCACCGGATAGCGCGCCAGCTGCTCACTGATCCAGGCGCTGGCACTGCACAGACGCACGAACTGCGTCAGCGCGTCGGGATTTTCCTTGAGCAGCGACAGATAGGCCGTGCGGCGCAGCACGGCCTCCACCAGTGCCAGCACACGCTCCAGCGTGATATCCGGCATCTCCGTGGTGGCCACATTGGACAACAGCACCGGCATCAGCGCCTCCAGACGCTCGAAGCCGATGCGCTGCATGCCGGTCACGGCGCGTCCGTGGCGCAGCTTGAGCAGACGCTCGCGGGCCCGGGGCGGGTCACGAAAGCCGGCCTCGGACAGCAGGGCAATCGCGGCCTCGTCATCAAAGGCCTCCTGCCAGAGCGCCCGCCACTCCTCCAGCGCGCCGGCCTCGATCAACTCATGATCTTCCTCTTCCGGCGGGGCGATGACCTCATCGAAACGCTCGCGCACCCGGCGCCGTACCTCGTCGAGATTCGCCACCAGCCCTTCCCAGTGCTCATGGCCCATGGCAAAGGCGATCCGGGCCCGAGGAAGATCCTCCTCGGGCAGCGACTGGGTCTGGCGATCTTCCAGCCCCTGCAGGGCATGCTCAAGGTCGCGCAGAAACACATAGTCGGCCTGCAGGGCACGCACGTCATGGCGCGACATGATCTCAAGGCGCTCAAGCTCGGCCAGCGCCCGCTTGAGCGACGGCGTTTGCAGCTCGGTCACGCGCCCGCCGCGAATCAGCTGAAAGGCCTGCACCACGAACTCCACTTCCCGGATGCCGCCGGCACCCAGCTTGATATCGTCCTCGCGCCCGCGACGCCTGACCTCACGGTTGATCAACGCCTTCATCTCGCGCAGCGATTCGATCGCGCCAAAGTCGATGTACTTGCGATAGACGAAGGGTCTGAGATCCCCCAGAAGACGCTGGCCCGCCTCAAGATCACCGGCCACCGGACGCGCCTTGAGCATGGCGTAGCGCTCCCACTCGCGCCCCTGGCTCTGGTAATAGGACAGAAGGCTGGCAAAGCTGCCGGTCAGCGGCCCGCCATCCCCCAGGGGTCGCAGGCGCATGTCCACGCGAAAGACAAAGCCGTCTGCCGTGATGGCATCGAGAGCAGAGATGACCTTCTGACCCAGCCGGGTGAAGTACTCCTGATGCTCCAGGGTGCGCTCGCCGCCCTGGGTCTGACCCTTTTCGGAGTAGGCGAAGATCAGATCGATGTCGGAGGAGAGATTGAGCTCGCCAGCCCCCAGCTTGCCCATGCCCAGCACCACCATGCGCTGAGGGCGTCCTTCGCTGTCCGGTGACGGCGCACCGTAGCGCGCGGCCATCGCTTTTTCATGCCAGCGCAGGGCCGCCTCCATGCAGACCTCGGCCAGTCGTGACACGGCCGCCGCGATCGCCCAGGCATCGGCGTGATCGTTACGGTCACGCCAGATGATCGCCACCATGCGTTCACGGCGAAACCGGCGCAGCACCTGCTGCATGTCCGCCTCGGTGGCCGCCCCTTCAAGCGCGCTGTCGAGCCAGTGCTCGAGCGTCTCTCGTCCCGGGGCGGCGACCAGCTCTTCATGCGAGAGCAGTCGATCAAGCATGACGCCGTCATGGGAAAGGGCCCGGGCGACAAAATCGCTGGCGGTAACGGTCGTGACCAGTTCACGCAGGCGCTCTTCGCCCAGACGCGCCAGCAGCGCCTCATCAAACGTCTCGAGGATACAACGTGCCTGGGACTGCAGTGCTTCGGGCAGGCCCGTCAGGGCGGCTTGCAGTGACATGGAAGGGCCTCTCTTTGATCCGTTGTCTGTCAGCATAACGAAGATTGCAGTCCGAGCCATCACCCCGCATGCTTGTCGGGTCTGTCCGGGACACGAAACGCGCTGTCTCGCGATCACTGGATGATCAAGGAGTTGCCATGGCTGAGGTTATTCCCTTCAACGGACATTACCGACACGACCATCGTGAGCCGCACGGCTGCTTCGATGCGCACCTGCATATCATCGACCCCCGCTTTGCGCTGATCGACAATCAGGGCTATCGCCCCGAACCCTTCACCGTCGAGAATTACCGCAAGGCCACCCGCGGGCTGGATATCCGGGGCGGTGCCATTGTCTCCGGCTCCTTTCAGGGCGCGGACCAGAACTATCTGCTCGCGGCGCTGGACACGCTGGGCGGAGATTTCGTCGGCGTGACCCAGCTGCCCGATGAGGTGAGTGACGAGCGCCTGCTCGAGCTCGATGAGGCCGGCGTGCGGGCCATCCGGTTCAACCTCAGGCGGGGCGTTGAAACGGACATTGACGCCATGGCCCGTCAGGCACAGCGTGTCTTCAATGTGGTCGGCTGGCACTGCGAGATCTACGCCGATGCCAGTGATCTCACACCGCATCTGGCGCTGTTGCGCACGCTGCCTTCCATCGTCATCGACCATCTGGGGCTGTCGCAGGAAGGCCTGCCGACCCTGCTGGCACTGGTGGAGGCAGGCGCCCGCGTCAAGGCCACAGGCTTCGGACGCGTCTCGCTGGACGTGCCGGCAACGCTTGCCGCCATTGCCGATATCAACCCGCATGCGCTGCTGTTTGGCACCGATTTGCCGGGCACGCGCGCGCCGCGCCCCTTCAGCGAAGGCGATATCGAGCTTTTACACAACACCCTGGGCGATACCCACGCCATGCTGGCCCTGCATGACAATGCTGTCGCCCTGTACCGACCGCGCGGCAGCAACAGCGTGGCCTGATACGGTATCATTGCGACACCGTTGATGACCCCTTTGTTCGCTGCTGGAGCCTGACCACCTTGCTCGCCGATCGCCTGCCTGCTTCCCTGCTGCTTCGCTGGATCCTGCTGTTAAGCGCCTGTGCCCTGGCAAGCTTTCTGCTGCAGCTGGTGCACATGCCGGCCGGCGCCCTGATCGGCCCCATGGCGGTCTCGGTGGTCTTTGGCGTCACCGTCGGCGGGCTAAAACTGCCGCGGGTGCTGTTCAAGTCGGGTCAGGGGGTCATCGGGCTATTGATTGCCCAGGCGATGACGCTGACGGTCCTCTCCACCATCGCCGAAAGCTGGCCGGCGATGGTGCTGGCCACTGTGGTCACGCTGGTGCTGAGCACCGTGGTGGGCATTTTGCTGGTGCGCTACGGCGGCCTTCCCGGCACCACCGCGGCCTGGGGCACCACACCGGGGGCGGCAGCGGCGATGGTGGCGATGTCGGAACAGGCCAACGCTGACCCCAGAATCGTTGCCACCATGCAGTATGTGCGCGTGCTGTGCGTGATCATGGCCGGCGCGCTGGTCAGTCACTTTCTGGGCGTGTCGGAGGCCGAGCACACACCCTCTCACACCATGACGTGGGATATTCACGGTCTGCTGTCGCTTGCGGTCTCGATCGCGCTGATTGCCGTGGGCATCGTCGTCTGTGATCGCCTGCTGCCGGCCGGCGCCCTGCTGGGGCCGATGCTGCTGGGCACCGTGGTACAGGTCTCGGGCGTCATCGATATCGAGCTGCCGCTGCCACTGCTGGAGGCGGCCTACGCCTGCATCGGCATTTACGTCGGGCTGCGTTTTGACCGCCAGGCCGTGCGCAGCGTCATGCATGCCTTCAAGTGGATGCTGCTGGCCTCCATCATGCTGATTGCCTTCTGTGCGCTGTCGGCGCTGATGCTGGTGCCGATGATGCACAGCGACTTTCTGACGCTCTATCTGGCCACCAGCCCCGGCGGGCTGGACTCGATGACCATCATCGCACTCGACACTCATGCCGATGTGGCGATCGTGGCCGCCCTGCAGGCCCTGCGACTCTTTACCGTGGTGCTCATCGGCCCGTCCATGGCACGCTTTATTGCCCGCTTTGCCCGTGAGCCGTCCAGTCATCCAGGCTGAGTGCTCTATTCTCTAAATGGCCCGCCATAAAGGGCCAACGCGAGCACTCTCTCTTACATCGATACTGGAGCCTTTCCATGACCTCAACGCATATTGTGGCCGGCTGTCTGCTGGATACCGCCCGGCGGCTGCTGGTGGTCAAACCCACTCACCAGTCCCTGTTCACGCTACCCGGTGGCGCGCCTTCCGCCCAGCACGGCGAAACACCGCTGGCGACCCTGTCGCGCTGCTGTAAACCCTACCTGGGACAGGGGCTCGAGGATGAAAAATGCATCATGCTGGGGCGCTTTCGCAGCCAGGAGGGGGACACACAGACCGATGCCGACGTCTTTGTGATCGAGGATTTCGAGGGCGACGCAACCCCGGGCGGCGAGATCGAGACGCTGCACTGGATGGCACTCGATGACGACACGCTCTCGCTTTCGCCCCTGCTCGGCGATGACGTTCTGCCGGCACTGCGCAAACGGTTTGGCTGACATGGGCGATATCGACTCCTCTGACACCGTCGAACGCCGCGCGCCGCAGCGCCATGTGGCACTCGCCCTGCTCAGCGTCCGCGACGAGGTGCTGCTGATACGCCAGGCGCCTCAGAGCCGCTACGGCCTGCCCGAAAGCACCGTCGACCGTGATGCGGACGACGACACCCTGACACACGCCGTGGCAGCGCTTCAGGCCGCCGTGCTCGCCGAGGGTTCAACGATGCCGGAAAGCGCCTGGCTGGGGCGCTTCGCCGCCCCCGATGAAAATGGCCGGCTCGACATGCTGGAAGTCTACCTGGCCCGGCTGGGCGAGGCCCGGCTGCATCCGGATGTCGACTTCGAGCGCGCCTGGGCGCCGCTTTTGTCGCCGCCGCCCGACAACATGATCGACCCGGCCATCGAGCTGCAGGTCATGCCGGCGCTGGCGCTTTTGATCGACCCGCAAGCGCCCACCTCGCGCTGACACACCGCTGGCCCTGACCGGCATGCAGTGTTATAGCTGTGACGTGACTTCCAACAATCGACAAAAGGGTCATGTCATGGACAAGATTGAAATGCACCACACCCTGATGGCCGCCCGGGCGCGTCAGAAGATGAGCTGGGACGATCTGGGCGAGGCCGTGGGCCGGTCTCCGGTCTGGGTGGCGTCTGTCTGCTACGGCATGAACAGCGCCCCGCCCGAGATGGCCAAAGCAATCGCCGACGCCCTGAGCCTTGACGATGACGCGTTCATCGAAGCGCTGAAGGCCTACCCGACCAAGACCTGGGATGGCGCCATCCCGCAGGATCCGCTGATCTATCGCCTTTACGAGGTGGTCGGGGTTTACGGGCCGACGCTCAAGGACGTCATTCAGGAAAAGTTCGGGGATGGCATCATGAGCGCTATCGACTTTTCGATGGACGTCGAACGCGAGGAAGACCCGAAGGGTGATCGGGTCAGGATCACCATGAATGGCAAGTTTTTGCCCTACAAGAGCTGGTAATCGCTTTTTGGTTCAGGCCGCGTCGATGAGTTCGGCGTGGTCAGTGTCTGCCCGGGGGCGTGTCGTCGCCCCGTGACATCAGCCATTGTCTAAACAGGCCGGCCGCGCGCGTTTCCTGCGACTGTCCGGGCCTCAACAGCGACAATCGCCCGCGACTTTCAATGCGGGTATCGAGAGCCTCCACCAGAAACCCCCGCTGCAGTTCGTGTTCCAGAAGCCGCGTCCAGCCCAGCGTCACGCCCTGGCCGGCAAGTGCTGCATTCATCAAAAGCTGGTAGCTGTTGGCAGAGAGCGTGCGCGCAGGCTCCCGCCATATCTCCCCCAGCGTCTCGCACCAGCGCTGCCAGGTCAGCCAGTCATGGTAGTGATCCTCGACCACCATCAGCACGTGACGTGCCAGCAGCGCCTCGACGCTGTCAGGTCGGCCCTCGCGGGCCAGATAGGTCGGCGAGCAGAGCACGGCGACCGCCTCGTGATCGAAAATCGCCTGCGCCGTCATGCCGGGCGGGTCGATTTCGTCGGGCAGGTGGTAGTAGATGCCCAGGTCGCACTCGCCCGGCTCCAGCCGATTGGGGTCCTCGATGATCAGCATGCGGATGCTGATGTCCGGATGGCGGGCCTGAAAGCCGCTCAGCTGACGCGACAGCCAGAAGGAGGCAATGGTGGGTGACGAGGCGATGGTCAGGCTCTGCTCGTTCGGACGGCGGCGAATCTCGGCGCTCGCCTCGCTCAGCTCCCGCAGGATGCGCTGGACAACTCGATAGTAGCGCTCGCCGGCCTCGGTCAGCACCAGTCCGGTCAGCGCTCGCTCAAACAACGGCTTCCCCAGATCACTTTCCAGCCGCTGGATCTGACGGCTGACGGCGCTCTGGGTCAGGGCCAGCTCGTGACTGGCCCGGGTGATACTGGCAAGGCGTGCCGCCGCCTCGAAGGCACGCAGACAGTTCAGGGGCGGCAACGCATGACGTGCAGACATGAAAACACTCCTGCCGGCCGGGGCGGGCCAGCATAGCATGCCCGCCCCGGTCGACAGATGAACCGCCTCAGATCGCCCGGCGTGCGATGGTGCTTGCCCACTGACGATCGCTGACGATCCGATCCCCCTCACGCGCCACCTGCGTGGCGCTGAGATAGAAGTTCGCCTCGTCGCAGCGAAGCCGATAGCCGCTTTCGACCACGACCGAGAACTGACCGTCCCCCTCGTCGCGACTCGCCCGGTAGGTCCACTGGATCTCGGCGCGGGTTTTCGTGGCATCCTCGGGGTGGCTGGTATAGACCTCACGCGCGCGCTGATCGACTCTCAATCCGTGATCGAGAAAGCGCACGTCGCCCATGTCATCTTCCACGGTCACGGTGACTTCGCCGCTGCCCACATCCTCGCTAATGGTGCGTTTTGGCGCCCCTGGGCGCAGCGTCTCCAGCCGACACGGCGTTGCCGCCTCGGGCGGTTCAAACGGCATGTCGATATGGGCCGCCCTGGAGACCGGCAGTTCCAGACGCGGCGTACCGGCCAGCAGGGTCAGATCCGAGCGTTTTTTCGGCGACCAGACCAGCGGAAAGCTGGCACTCGATAGCGCCACGCGCAGTCGATGGCCTTTCGGCAGGCGATAGCCGATCAGATCCATCGCCAGGCGAATCTGCAGGGGCGCTCCCGGCACGGGCGGTTCGATCACGCCCGGATCGTTACGCAGGTTCAGGTTGAGCGTGCCATAGGTGATCAGCGCGCTTTCGCCGTCGGGTGAGACGTCACAAAGGCGCACATTGAGCTGGCCGCCATCGGTGTCACTGGCCAATGACACCTCAATGGTCGGTTGGCCCAGCAGTTCAAGCCCCGCCGCCCACGGCTCGGAGTCAAAGGTCAGCGCCAGGCCGTCATCGCGGCGCTGGTCGGGCGGGAAATCGGCGCCGTACCAGAGCCCGATGTATTCGCCCTGCAGCGACCCGGCCGTCAGCGGCGAGGTAATTCGCCGTGATTCGCTCAGTTCCCCGTGCGCCATCAGCCCATGATCGCCCAGCACCAGGGTGGTCGTCTCGATCTCATCATCGGGTGCCGGCCAGCCATGCGTGCGCACCCACTGCCCCGGGCGCACGTCATATTTCGGCGCCGGTTTCAGGCCGTCCTGCAGATAAAAGGTGCACTCGGGCTCGGCCATGATTCCGGTGTCGATATCCTTCAACCAGTAGTCCCACCAGCGCAGCGCTTCCTGAAGAAAGCCGATGGCCGGGTCGGGAATCGCAAAGTGCGGGTACTTGTGAATCCACGGGCCCACCAGCGCCTTTTTGGGGCAGGTGAGCTGCTTCATCATGCGCGGGATCGCGTTCATGTAGGCATCGCCCCAGCCGCTGATGGCATAGACCGCCGCCTCGATATCGCCGTAGTTTTCGCACACCGAGCCGTGTCGCCAGTAGTCATCACGATGCTGGTGAGACAGCCAGGTTTCCGCCAGCAGCGGCATGTTCTCGAGTCGGTTGAGCCACATCTCGCGCCAGCGCTCCCCTACCAGCTGCGGGTCCGGTACGGCGGCTGAAAAGCTCAGCATGGTCGCCGCCCAGCCGAGATTTTCCAGCAGCATGTTGCCGCCCTTGTAGTGGATATCATCGGCGTAGCGGTCATCGGTGGCGCACAGCGTGATGATCGCCTTGAGCGGCTCGGGGCGCAGCGCGGCCAGCTGCAGACCGTTAAAGCCGCCCCACGAGATGCCCATCATGCCGAGCTTGCCGGTACACCAGGGCTGCGCGGCAATCCAGTCGATCACCTCAAGCCCGTCAGCCTGTTCCTGCGGGGCGTACTCGTCATGCATCAGCCCATCGGATTCGCCGTTGCCGCGCATATCGACCCGCACACAGGCGTAGCCGTGCCCGGCCAGATACGGATGGGTCAGCTCATCGCGTACCGCCGTGCCGTCACGCTTGCGATAGGGCAGATACTCAAGGATCGCCGGTACCGGATGCTGCTCGGCGTCTTCCGGCAGCCAGATGCGCGCGGCCAGCCGGGTGCCGTCAGAAAGCGTGATCCAGGCGTTGTCGATATGACGCACGCGATGAGGGAAGTCATCCCTGATCTTCATGGTTTCGCGCCCCGTTCGGTCGTGGAGGTGGGTTCAGTCGTCGTGGCGTGGCGCCCCGTGGTCTCCTCTTCCGTGCTGTCCGACGACGCATTTTCCGACGGCCCGTTATCCGAGAGCACGTTTTCCGACAGAACGTTTTCCGACAAATAGTCGGCCGTCTGCTCGAAAAGCGGTGGCTCATTGATGCGGGAGGGATCACCGATCCAGCGCCAGACCGAGACACTGGCCAGCAGAATCATCAGCATCGCCGGCAGCCCGCCCAGATTGGAGAGCATTTTCACCCCCTCAATGCCGACAAAGCTGGTCATCACCCAGGAGACCGTGCCGATGATCAGGCCCCACACCACCTTCATGAGCAGCGAACTGCTCATGTCGGAATCTGCCGTCAGTCCGCGGGTACACAGATTGCCGATGGCATCGGTATTGGAGTCCGCCGCCGTGACATAGGAGATAAAGGCGATAAACAGCAAAAGCGGCACGGTAATGACGGCCAGCGGCAGCTCGCCAAAGAAGCTGTAGAGCACCTGTTCGATACCGCTGTCGTTGAGCAGGGCATAGAGCTTCGAGTTTTCGGCCATGTCCAGATGCAGCGCGCTGGTCGAGAAGATGATGATCCAGACCATCGAGCACAGGGCCGGGAAGATCAGATTGATATTGAGAAATTCGCGCACCGTATAGCCGCGCGAGATGCGGCCCAGAAACAGCGAGGTCACCGGCGCCCAGGCAAACCACACCGCCCAGTAAAAGATGCTCCACGACTGCGCCCAGCTGTCCTCGGCCGCCGTGCCGGTATAGAGGCTTTTCACGAAGAAGTCGTCAAGATAGGTGCCGATCGACTCGACCCCCAGACCCAGCATGTAGAGCGTTGGCCCCGTGATCAGGACAAAAACGGCAACCACCAGCAACAAGAACGCATTAAGCGAGGAAAGTCTGGCGATACCGCGCTGCAGACCGGTGGCCGCCGAGATCACGAAGGTGGTCACGATCAGTGCCGTCACAATGCCCAGCTTCCAGGGATTGGTCTCTCCGCCGACATAGCCGTTGAGTCCGCCGGTGATGGTCAACGTACCGGTGCCCAGCGACGAGGCCATGCCGGCCACCAGTGCATAAAGTGCTACGGCATCGATCAGTCCACCGACCCGGCGAACCCTCGCACGACCAAACAGCGGCTCGAAAAAGCTGGCGATCGAAAAGCGCTGGCGGCGGTTATAAAACACCAGCGCAAAGACCAGTGCCGGTACGGCATAGATCGCATACGGAGTGAACGTCCAGTGCAGAAACATGCTGGAGATGGCAAAGCGCGCGGCCTCGGAGGACTCGGGTGCGATGCCAAGCCCCGGTGCCGGACCGTGGAAGTGATACAGCGGCTCGGAGGTTGTCCAGAAGATAATGCCGACGGCAATCGTGGTGCACAGCGTGATCGAAAACCAGCGCAGTCTTGACAGCAGCGGCGTGGCACTTTCACCGCCGATTCGGATACGCCCCAGCGGGGAAGCATAGATGATGATACCCAGCACCAGCAGGTAGAAACTGCCCAGGCTGAACAGCCATGAAAAGTGACTCAGCACGAACGTGTTGAGCGAGCCGGCAACGCTGACAAAGCCGTCCAGATTAATGAAGCTGGTGACAACGGCGGCCAGCAGCACCAGAAATACGGGCCAGAAAACCCATGTTCGAATGGAGTGTGTCATCGCGGTTTTCCCGTAATTTATCGTTATGTGTCCTGCATGACCGAAATATTCCGGAAGGCATTTTGCGTCATCGCTGACGCGATATGATCGCCATGCCACACCGGAATACCCTTTCTATCCAAAGCCTTTGGGACAGGCCTTGCAATCGATAAATGAACATAAGGTCATGATCTGAGTGCATGGCAGGTCGTTTTTCCACCAGAAACCGCTCATGAAAAACGGCCCGAAGCGCACTGCTTCGGGCCGTCATTCTGAAAGGGAAAGCGGGAAAGCCACAGGTCAAACCAGTCGCACCACCAGCAGGCTGCCCCAGACCAGAAAGGCAAATAAAACGCAGAGAAAGACGGCGGCCGAGCCCAGATCCTTGGCGCGCCCGGAGAGTTCGTGGTGCTCGACGCCAATGCGGTCCACCACGGTTTCGACAGCGGAATTGAGCAGCTCCACCGCCATGACCAGCACCGCACTACCCATCAGCAAGAGCCACTCCACCAGCGACTGACCCAGCCAGAAGGTGGCCGGCAAAAGCACCACGGTCACAATCAGCTCCTGGCGAAAGGCTGCCTCATTGTGCCAGGCCGCCGACAGCCCCTTCCAGGAGTAGCGTGTGGAATGAAATAGCCGCTTGATACCGGTATGCGCGGGCTTCATGCAGAGGGTTCCTGTCCATGGATCACAGGTGTCGCAGGCAACCTGCCATCTTTAAGGGGAAGGAAGCATCCTACCAAAGCAGTGTGCCGGGGGGCCACGACCAGCACCGGCCCGGACACCAAAAGATACCGTTAAACCTGGCGAATGTTATGGCATCCATCCCGCCTGACCCGCCAGGCTGTTGGCAAGCCCATCAAAGGGAGGCGCCACCATGGTCGACAACCCACTGCATGACAAGCATCTACCGCTGACCTCCGTCAGCAGCGGCAAGGGGGAGGAAGTCCTGCCGGATGTGTACTGTTATCCGGTCCAGATCGTGAATGTGTATCTTGTGGGACATCCGGACCAGGGAAACTGGGTACTCGTTGATGCCGGCATGCCACGCTGTGAAGACGACATCATCAAGGAAGCCGCCGAACGCTTTGGCAGGGACGTCCCCCCTCGCGCCATCATCCTGACCCACGGTCACTTTGATCACGTGGGCGCCGTGGTAGAGCTGGCCGAGCACTGGGATGTCCCGGTTTACGCGCATTCGCTTGAACTGCCCTACCTCACCGGTCAGGCCCGCTATGCCCCGCCCGACACGGATGCCGGCGGAGGCGTCATCCCCTCTCTTGCCGGCGTTTTCCCCCGTGAGCCGGTCGATCTTGGTGAACGCATTCGGCCACTGCCTGAGGACGGCAGCATTCCCTGTCTTGCCGACTGGCGATGGCTGCATACGCCGGGCCACACGCCGGGGCATGTCTCGCTTTTCCGCGATGAGGACAGCGCCCTGCTGACCGGCGACGCCTTCGTCACCGTCAAACAGGAGTCGCTCTATCAGGTGTTCACTCAGCACTGCGAGATCAGCGGGCCGCCGCGCTATTTCACGCCGGACTGGGAAGCGGCGCATCGCTCGGTCCAGACCCTGGCCGAACTGGCGCCGCAGGTGGCCATGACCGGTCATGGTCAGGCCATGTCGGGAGAGGCACTGCGGGACGGACTGCGCTGTCTGCTCAACAACTTCGAGGAAAAGGCCATGCCCGACCGATAAACCGGTCGGGCATGGCATCAATGACTGGCGATCATGACATCGATATCACTGGCGACTGCCTCAAGGGTGGTCGTCCAGTTGATATAGGGTGTGGGTGCCCGACCATTAACCATGACCGTAAAGGCCCCCCAGCGCCCGGACTGCGTTCGAAAATAGCCCGCCACGGCGCGTACCGGTACCGGCTCGTTGAGGGTGCCGGTCTTGAGCATGACACTTTGCTGAAAACGCTGGCTTCCGCGACGGATGAAGTTCATCGGCCCGTTGACCGGGGTCTGCATGCCCGCCACGAAGACCGGAAAGAGCGCGGGCTGATGGTACATGTGATCAAGCAGCGCGGTGACACCGCGGGCGCTGGTCTGACTTTCAGGCGTCAGACCGCTACCCGAGCGCATATCGACCGGACCATGACCAGGAATACCGGTGGCAAAGGCATCCAGCGCCGCACCGGCACTGGCCATGGAGGGGGTACCGCTTGCCAGATCCAGTGCCAGTACATCGGCCATGAAATTGTTGGAGTAGTTGAGCATCCGCAGCAGCTGCTCCTGCAGCGGCTTGCCCTCGACCGCCGAGAGCACCTGCGTCGTTTCGGCGGGACGACTCGAGGTGGCGGCGAAACCGCCCGTGACCGCAATGCCGGCATCACTCATGAGCGACTCGAGTGTCTTGAGCGTCTGTGCCGCCGGATCGGCGCTGGAGCGATAGACACTTGTGGGCGCACTGCCAAGCTGGATCTGACCGGAGAGCACCATGGTGTCTTCATCATTGACGGTGGTGCGCTCGGCGCTGATGCCGGTACTGCCCTGCGATACGGTGGTGACGCGATTGTCGACCCGCGTCAGCGTCGCAGGCCCTGCGCAGCTGCTGATCCGGGCCGGCACGCCTTCAGCAGCGCCCGGCATCACGCGCATGCACCAGGTGGCAAAGTCCACCGCCGTGGAGGTGAGCTGAGCATCGAAGGCATGGCGGGTACGTGTGCGGGCATCGCACCGATCCGTGGTAATACAGTTCACCGGCCCAAAGCGCCACTGGCTGGCCAACACTCGGCCATCGATACGACGGATGCCGCGGCTTGCCAGCCCCTGCACCAAAAGCCAGTAGTCCTCGCTGGTCATGCCCGGGTCGCCACCGCCATCCAGGAACAGATCCCCCTTGAGGACACCGTCCACGATGACACCATCACTGCGAAGCTCGGTGGTAAACCGCTTTTGCGGTCCCCACTGTTTCAAGGCCGCCGCTGCCGTATAGAGTTTTGACACCGATGCCGGCGTCATCTGCTGATCGGGGGCGATGCTGCCCAGTGACTCACCGCTATCCAGAAGCCGGGCCTGGGCACCGACCACAAACCCCTTGTCCGCCAGCGCTGCCGTGGCAGGAAAGCCGTCGGCGCGCGCCTCGACAGGCAGCGCCAGTCCGACCATCAATATCACTGGAGAACACAACAGACAGGACAAAAGACGTAATACAGTTAAGCGCTTATCGCCTACGACGGTAGACCTTACAGGCATGAAGGATTTCCCTGTTTAACGGGCAGATTATTTAATCCTCAGAGTAATGGGCATGCCTGTGCCGTGGCAATGCACTACATCAGCATCCACGGTGCCTTTAAATATTTATTGCGCGTTCATCTTCGAAAAGAACTGCAGAACCACCACACCCGCCACGATGAGCGCGATGCCCAGAAGCGCCGGCGCATCGGGTCGCTCGCCAAAGACGACCATGGCCACCAGCAGCGTTAGTACCATGCCAAGACCGGCCCAGATGGCGTAGGCCACGCCCACCGGCATACTCTTGAGCACCATCGACAGCAGATAAAACGCCAGCGCATAGCCTACAACCGTGATCAGGCTGGGGCCCGGTCGGGTAAAGGTGTTGGAGGCCTTGAGTGCGTTGGTGGCAATAACTTCGGCACAAATGGCCAGTATCAAATAGAGATAGGTCAGCCAGGGCATGACGTTTTCCTTCCATGGTGGGTCGCGGCGCGGATCAAGCGTAGTCGATATCGATGGAAGTCAACGCACACTCGAGCTGCCACAGGGTATGTCCGCTGTCGAAGTACTTGCGCTCGAAGGCGCTGATGAAATCGCTTTCCGGCGTCAGCGACAGCGCCTCCACATGCGACCGTCGACCCGTGGCCAGATTGATGGCGCAGGCGAACTCATCGACGTAGACCTGCCAGTTGCTGCGCAGTGTCAGCACCCCGCCCAGTGCCATCACCACCGGGAATACGGGATGGGCATGCCAACGCCTTTTGAGCTGGGACGCCTTGGGGTAGGGGTTGGGATAGAGCAAAAAATGGCGTACCGGCTGCCAGCCGGCCGAGTACGCCAGTCGCCAGAAATCGACCAGATCGGCACGCACCAGCAGGGCATTGTCGGGGAAAGCCCCCAGTTCCCGGGTATAATCCCGAGAGAGGCGATCGGCACTGCGATCGATCCCCAGCACACAGGCCTCCGGATGATATCGAGCCAGCTGACGGGTCGAGCGCCCCGTGCCACAGCCGGCATCCAGAATCAGCGGACCACCGTGCGCCTGATAGAACTGCTGCGCCGTCTCAAAGGCGGCGCAGGTATGGTCGGCAATCGGACGCTGCCACTGACTGTCGAGCGCGCGCTGGACATGATGGGCAAGATCGGGATGCAGGCCTGCCTGCGTGGAGTGGACCGGCGTGGAGTTGGCGAACATGGCAACATTTAACAATACTGAAGGAACTATTATTGGCACCGCCTGGCGCCAACCCCTGACTTACGGATTTCGAAACACATGCAGGCATGGCTTCAGCAGCTTCTGGATACGCACGGCTATACGGCCATCACGCTGCTGACAGTCATCATCAACGCCTTCCCGCCACTGCCGGCCGAATCGACGCTACCCGTTCTGGCACACATGATGTCCTCTGCCAACATGGCCCTGGCGCCGGCCGTCTTGGCGGCCACCCTGGGGCTGGTGCTGGGCACGCTGCCGCTCTATCTGCTGGGACGGTGGCTCGACGAGCGTCAGTGCATGCGCTTTCTGGCCCGCCATGGCCACTGGCTGGCGCTGACGCCGAGCGATATCGAGCGTTCGGGCAGGCAGTTCGGACGCTATGGCTACCTAGTCGTACTGTTCGGACGCCTGGTACCGGGCATGCGGTCGCTGGTATCGATCCCGGCGGGCTTTCACCGCATGCCGCTGCTGCCCTATCTGCTCTACACCACGCTGGGATCTTCCCTGTGGGCATGCTGCCTGGTCGGCGGCAGCCACTGGCTTTTACAGCATACGGCGCTCTCGGGCAGCCTGTGGGTCGTCATGGCAGTGCTGCTGGCCGTCGCCCTGCTGTATGTGGTGCGTCTCTGGCGTCATCATCGACACGCCGACAGGTAATCATGGCGACACGCCTGGGATGCCGCTGTTTTTTAGCCAGCATGCTCAACATCCTGCCACTTTGATATGACAACTCGTTGACCGGCCCACATGACGTCCTGCCCAGGGCGATGCTATCATGATTGCCCTGTTTCGGCGGAGCCATCACGGCATGTGGTGGAGACAAATCGCCATCCTTTCAGCGACGCGGTCGCCATGGCTTTATCGCTTCCTTTATAGGCATCAACACGAGGGTTTCGGCTTGTCACAGTTACCGGTGATCGTCGGCATGGGCGGTATCAATCCCGCTGGCAGAACGTCCGGTCATCAGTCCTTTTACCGGACCGTGATCGATGCGCTGCCGGAAAAGACCCGACAGTATACCCTCTCGGGGATTGCCCGTCTGATGGGACAACACGGGACGGCTGATCACGGCGACACCCCTGATGACGCCACTCTGGCAGACCGCCACGAAGCGCATGTGCTTCGTCATACCCTGATTCGTCGTATCGAGGACGAGCGCTTTGCCGACGCCGGTATCCCGGCCAACCGTCAGGCCAGTCTGACGCTCGATGCCCCTCTCAGGGTCAGTCTCAGCCGCCGTCAGTTACCCGAAAATCCGCCGACGCACTGGCAGATCGAAGCGATCGACGAGCGTCGTGTCAGCGTGACCGTACCGGCCGGCGAGTTTAACGTGCTGCTGCCGGAGCGGCGCGAGGCGCTGGTCAAGAGTGCCGGCCAGCTGCCGACCGGCTTTGATCCGGCCCGTTTCTATCGCAGCGTGCACCACCCGCGTGCCCTGTCGATGACCATCTTTGCGGCTTCTGACTGCCTGGGCCAGAGCGGTTACGAATGGGACGAGCTGAGCCAGAAGCTCGACCCCGATCAGATCGCCGTCTATGCCGGCAACTCGATCGGACAGCTCGATGCTCAGGGCTGGGGCGGCCTTCTCAACAGTTTCGTGACCGGTCAGCGCACCACCTCCAAGCAGATGCCGCTGGGCTACGGGCAGATGCCGGCCGACTTCCTCAATGCCTACGTGCTGGGCAGCGTGGGCGCCACCGGGGCCATGCAGGGTGCCTGTGCGACCTTTTTGTACAACCTGCGCCTGGGCGTGGATGACATTCGCATGGGCCGGCGCCGTCTGGTCATGGTCGGTACGGCAGATGCGCCCATCACGCCGGAAATCGTGGAAGGCTTTCGCGTCATGAGCGCACTGGCCGATGATGCCAGCGTCAAGGCGCTCGATGCGCTGGAGCTTCTGACCGACGAGGACTATCAGCGCGTCTGCCGACCGTTTGCGCGCAACTGCGGTTTTACCATCGCCGAGTCCGCCCAGTTTGTCATGCTCATGGATGACAGCCTGGCCCTCGAGCTGGGCGCCGATATCCTGGGCGCCGTGCCGGAAGTCTTCATCAATGCCGACGGCTACAAGCGCTCCATCTCGGCGCCCGGCATCGGCAACTACATCACCCTGGGCAAGAGCGTGGCGCTGGCCAGCAGCATTCTGGGCGAAAAGGCCGTTCGCGAGCGCAGCTATATCCATTCCCATGGCACCAGCACGCCCAAGAATCGCATTACCGAATCGCATGTGCTCGACAGCGTGGCGCGCGCCAACGGCATCGAGCACTGGCCGGTGGCGGCCGTCAAGGCCTACCTGGGGCACTCCCAGGGCAGTGCGGCCGGCGATCAGCTGATGAGTGCGCTGGGCAGCTTCAGGACCGATCTGCTGCCGGGCATCTTTACTCTGGACGCCGTGGCGGACGACGTTCATGGTGAGCGACTGGACATCTTCAGCGAGCACCGCGAGTTTCGCGCCGATGTCAGCTTCATCAACGCCAAGGGCTTTGGCGGCAACAACGCCACCGCCCCGCTGCTCTCACCCGAAGTCACCGAACGGCTGTTGACCCAGCGCCATGGCGAAGCGGCCATGACCCAGTGGCGTCGGCGTCGTGAACAGGTACAGGAGCGCCAGGCACAGTTCGAGGCGCAGTCACAAAAGGGCGAATTCTCGCCGATCTACCGGTTTGGTGAGGGCGTGCTGGAAGGCCCCGAACTTGAGGTCGGTGCCCGGGACATTCGCATCCCCGGCTACCACAAGCCGATATCGCTTGATGTTGACAACCCGTTCGGAACGCTCGATCAATAGACCGGGAAGAACCATTGTGCCGGTCCGGCAGCCGAATTTGTCGTTCATGGCGCTTTACAGTAGTCTCCCGGCCCCGGCATGTCCGGGCCGCCCGACCATCTGTCGGGCGCAGGACGGTATCATCAAGGGCGATTACCGGCGTAAGGTGGCCAGCGTGTCGGGGATGAATGGAGTCTGTACATGAACATTGTGGTGTACCCCGGGACCTTTGATCCGATTACCAACGGCCATACCGATCTGATCGAGCGCGCCGCCTCGATGTTTGACCGGGTGATCGTGGCCGTGGCGCAGAGCCCGCGCAAGCAGCCGACCCTGACGCTGGATGAGCGGGTCGCCCTGGCCCGAGAGATTCTGGGGCATCTCGAGAATGTCGAGGTCGTGGGGTTCAGCTGCCTGCTGACACAGCTGGTGGATCGCGTCGGGGCACGCATTATCCTGCGTGGGCTGCGCGCCGTCTCCGATTTCGAGTACGAGCTGCAGCTGGCCAACATGAATCGGGCACTGGCACCCCATGTGGAAAGTCTTTTTTTGACGCCCGAAGTCGAGAATTCCTATATTTCATCCACCATCGTGCGTGAAATTGCCCGCCTTGGCGGTGACGTTTCAACGATGGTGCATCCCCGCATTGCCCAGGCGCTGGAAGAACACTTTCGCAGCACCTGATTCGGCAGACGGCCGCGGGCCGGCGGATGACAGCCGCGCAGCGCTCATGAACGGCGCGCGCGAACCAGGAGGTTACCATGTCCCTGATGATCACCGATGAGTGCATCAACTGCGACGTTTGCGAGCCGGAATGTCCCAATAATGCCATTTCCCCGGGTGAGGAGATCTATGTGATCGACCCGGGACTGTGCACCGAGTGTGTCGGTCACTTTGACGAACCGCAGTGCCAGCAGGTCTGCCCGGTCGACTGTATTCCGCTTGATCCCGAACGCGAGGAATCACGCGAGCAGCTGATGGAAAAATACGAGCGCATCACCGCTGTCGAAAGCTGACACCCCGGTACCATCGATGGCTCCAAAAGGATCGATCCAAAAAAAGGGCGGCCCGCGGGCCGCCCTTTTTGCATGGCCGAGAGATCAGAAGGTATAGGTGGCAAACAGCTCAAAAAGCTGGGAGGTATTGTCATTGCCGCCAAAGCGCGAACGAGCGCCATCGCCCGGGAAGGCGACCGCGTATACCCCTGACAGGGTCACCTGCTCACTGATATTCCAGTCAGCATAGAGATTGACCTCTTTGGCAAAGTCGGAATCGCTGGCGCCGACGGCCTGCGGGTCATCGAGGCGGAAGCGATAGCCAATGATGCCGGTCTCGAGATCATCGCGCGGGGATACCGACGCACGCAGCATGTCGATTTTCATGTTGGTGTTGAACAGCATGTATTCGCCGGTGATCTCGCCCATGAACCAGTTGCCCCAGCCGCCGGCAAATTCGTAAAACAGGGTGTCGTAGTTTTCACTGAAGCGGGCATGGCGATAGGCGATTTCAGGTGACCAGGGGGCGTCCTGAAAGGTATAGGTGGCCTGAACATACCAGCCATCATCATCGATATCGGCGTCCCGATTTTTCTGGCTGACATACTGCCCGCCCAGTGCCAGTCCGGGCACGCTGGCCAGCGGCTTGCCCTTGAGACGCACGTTCCAGACATCCATGCCGTCGCGTCCGGCAATATCGCTGTCGTAGGTATGAAACCAGGCGCCACCGACCTTGGCACGATCGGTAAAGGTATATTCAGCGTTGACGCCGTTGGCCGAGGTTTCCTCATCGGGCCCGCCCTGCACGTACTGATCCTGCTCCAGGTGAAACAGGTCGCCGTGCCAGCCGTGGCTGTCGATCGAGGCGACAGCCGCGTTCTTGAAGCCTTGACTCGGGCCGTTCCAGTAACCGCCGTACTTGCCGGTATCGGTATATCCGTCACCGACCAGAAAGCCCTCGCCGAACATGAACTGCTGTCGTCCGAACGAGAAGGTCAGCGCATCCTCACCCAGCGAATCGGCCAGCAGCGAGCCGCTGCGCCAGCCGATGTAGGCCTGATCAACACGCGTGTCCTCCGGGTGATCAGGCGTGGCACCCGAGGCATCGCCGTAGGCACTGCCGCGCGTCATGCTGCCCACGCCCACGACGCCGGCAAAAACCACGCTTTGACCGGCATCGATCTCGCCGCGCAGCGTGGGGGTGGCCGACAGCTCCCACCAGCTCGGATGCTTGCCGGTCGGCGTCGCGCCATCGATCCCGCTGGATGAGCCAAAATTGACGTTACGGGTCGTGGCACCGTAGCCGTAAAAGGTCAGTCCACCGCTGAGACGAATACCGTTGTCGCGATCGTTATAAAGTTCGTGCCGGGCCGTGGGCTGCTGAATACCGGGGTCGATATAGTCCAGGTCAGTGACCGCCTCGGCCCGGGCCGAGGCAGTCCCCATGACCGTACCCAACAGGGCCAGCGTAAGCGCACACCTGCGTGGCGGCATGTATCCTTGAAAGTTCATGGCGTTTCCCGAATGTCGATCCCTTGAGAGGTCGGTGGTGATCCTGCACCGCCCTGCCGAATCGAGCTTGTTATGATGAGAGGCTCGCATGCAGGCATCTGCAGGCGCATGGCGCCTGTTTGCCCCCCTGCGGCAGTCACGGGATTTTGAAACCCTGTTCTGAAACAGGGGTTACCTTAGGCAAATATCCCCATGCTTTAAAGGGTCAATGCCATTTTTCCTGATACCTGACAGTTTACTGACGCCACGACGTCATTGTGGCAAGCTCCAGGGGCACAAACCGGCTGGTATTCTCATGTCCCCTGCTCGATCTCTCACCTTTCCACGGCGCCTGCACGACGTCTGGCAACTCTCATGGCCCATCATCATCTCCAATGCCAGCGTGCCGCTGCTGGGGCTGGTGGATACGGCGGTGATCGGCCATTTGCCTCACGCGCGCTACCTGGCCGCCGTGACCCTGGGCAGCACGCTGTTCAGCTTTCTGTTCTGGGGATTTGGCTTTCTGCGCATGGGTACCACCGGCCTGACCTCGCAGGCCGCCGGGCGCGGCGAGGATCAGACCATGCGCAATCTGCTCGGGCAGTCCCTGCTCATTGGTGTGATCATCGGGCTTGCCCTGATCGCACTGTCGGCGCCGCTGATCAACTTTGGCCTCTGGCTTTTGCAGCCTGACAGCGAGGCGACCGCGCGGCTGGCCGCCGATTACGCCCATGTTCGTATCTTCTCCGCCCCCGCGGTGTTGATGAATTACGCCATCATCGGCTGGTTTCTGGGGCGTCAGAATGCCCGCGTCACCCTGCTTTTGATGCTGATCACCAACAGCGTCAACATCGTGCTGGATATTGTGCTGGTGGTGGGTCTCGACATGAACGTCAAGGGCGTGGCCACCGCCTCGCTGATCGGTGATTACACGGCGCTGGCCTTCGGACTGTGGCTGGTACGACGGGAACTGAAAACCCTGAGTGGTCGGTTCGACAGCACACCGCTCAAGCGTCTCAAGGCCTACGGTGAGCTCTTTCGCGTCAATCGTCACCTGTTCGTACGCACTCTGTGTCTGCTGTTTGCGATGGCCTTTTTTACCTCCCAGGGCGCGCAGCTGGGCGATCAGACACTGGCTGCCAATGCCATCCTGATGCAGCTGGTCATGATGGTGTCCTACGGCCTGGACGGGTTTGCCAACGCCGCCGAAGCCCTGACCGGCAAGGCGGCCGGCAGACGCGACTGGCACGAATTTGCGCTGTCGGTGCGCGCCTGTGCGGTGTTCTCACTGTTCACGGCGGTCGTGGCAGCGCTGGCCTTCAGCGCTGGCGGCCCCTGGCTGATCGCGCGTCTGACCGATATCGAGGCCATTCGTCAGCTGGCCGGGCACTACCTGCCATGGCTGGTCGTCATGCCGCTGATTGCCGTGTGGAGCTATCTGCTCGATGGCGTATTCATTGGCACCACGGACACCCGGGCCATGCGCGACACCATCATTTTGGCCCTGCTGGTCTACCTGCCCGTCTGGTGGCTGACCCAGCCACTGGGCAATCACGGGCTGTGGCTGGCCTTTACCACATTCACTCTGGTGCGCTCGCTGGGGCTGGGTCTGATGTATCTGATCAGACGCAGGAGGCAGTGGGCGGACCCGACAAGCCACGGCCGTTCCAACGAATAAACCCCAGGAAAGCGCGATTTTCGTGAATTAGCGCCTGATGTCCTTTGGCCTAATATGCAGCCTTGCGCCTCTTAACGCTGGACGGTGGAATGGCAACGCTCAAGACAGCCCTTAAACATCTGCTGGTCGGCCCGCTGGGCAGCCTCTTCTGGGCGCTGCTGGGACTCATGATCCTGCTGACCATATTGCCGGGCGAGCAGGTCTTCGGCCTGATGCAGAGTTATCTGGGATTTCATTCCCTGGTGGAGCTGACCTGCGTCATCGTGGCCGTACTGGCCACGCTTGCCATTTTCAACAGCTATCGAACGCTCTCCACCCAGTATCTGTGCGTCGGCGCCCTGCTGGGCCTGTCGGCCGTGATGGACAGCCTGCATCTGTTCTCCATGCCCGGCATGGCGGATTTTTTCTCGCCCAACACGCTGAACAAGGCGATCTACTTCTGGCTGCTGGGACGTCTGAGTGCCATCAGCGCCCTGCTGCTGCTGTCGCTTTCCCATCTATCGGATCAGCCCGCCCGGTTTTCGCGCCTGATATTGATGCTGTTTCTTGCCGCAGGCGCTCTGGCACTGGTGGCCATCTTCGGTTATCCGCAGCATCTGCCGGAGCTTTATATCCCCGAAAAGGGTCTGACGTCGCTCAAGATCGCACTCGAATGGGGGCTGGCCGGCATAAGCGTGCTTGCCGGTATCATCCTGCTGCGCTCTTCGCGTCTGCGTCAGCAGCGCGACCGCGAGATGCTCACGGTCGCGGCCTGGGTCACGGCGCTGGCCGAGATCTGCTTTACGCTCTACGGCTCGGCCAACGATGAGTTCAACGTGCTGGGCCATATCTACAAGGCCATCTCCTACCTGCTGATCTTTCACGCACTCTTTTTAAGCCATCTGCGCTACCCCTGGCAGGCCCTGAACGATGCCAGAGCCCGTCTGGCCAGCCAGGAGCAGCGCTGGAATCTCGCGCTGGCAGGCTCCAGCACGGGCGTCTGGGACATGGATATCGGTGCCGATCGCGTCTTTACCTCGTCTCATCTTCATCAGATGCTGGGCTATCGCAATGGCGAATTGCCGCGCGCGGCCAGTGCCTGGCGCGAACGTCTTGTCCATCCGGATGACCGTGACCGCGTGCTTGATACCTTTGAAGCCCATATGACGGGCAAAAGCCAGGGCTGGCACTGCGAGTACCGAATGCTGGATGCACGAGGGCGATGGCGCTGGGTACAGTCCAACGGTCAGATAATTGCCTCTGAAGATGAAGAGGGCGCCATACGTGTGGTAGGCACCACCATCGACATTCAGACGCGTCGGGAGCAGGAACAGTATCTGGCAGAAACCCGAAAGCGTTTGCAGACCCTGTTTGATACTGCCCCCATTGGCATGCTGGTCATCGACACCCAGGGCGTGGTGCATCAGCACAACCGCATGCTGGATCAGCTGCTGGCGCCACACGAGATCGTTATCGGTGAGGAAAGCATCTGGCAGTGGGTAAGCGCCGAGGATCACGACCACGTCCTGCACCACTGGCAACAATGGCAGCAACAGGACGCCACGCAGCGGCGCGAAAGCACCTGGCACCGGGAGCTTCGCATGACGCTATATGGCCATGGACGCAGCAAACATCAGCCACTCTGGACAGAATGGGTGGTCGCGGCGCTGCCGGAGGAGCATCTTTACCTGCTGCTGATCGAGGATATCAGCGCCCGCAAG
This sequence comes from Kushneria indalinina DSM 14324, assembly GCF_003385845.1. GTDB lineage: Bacteria > Pseudomonadota > Gammaproteobacteria > Pseudomonadales > Halomonadaceae > Kushneria > Kushneria indalinina. The sequence goes on from NZ_QRDJ01000007.1 coordinate 65,752, forward strand.
CAGGCCACCGAACTGCTGATCGAAAACGCGAGCCTTTATCGCAGCACCTTTGAAAGCGGCAATGCCATCAAGCTGCTCGTGGATCCTGAAAACGGTGTCATCGTCGATGCCAACATGGCCGCCAGTGACTACTACGGGTATTCGCTGGACACGCTCAAGACGCTGACCATGCAGAACATCTCGCTGACCCCTCAGGCCATCCGCCGCGAGCGCGCCCAACAGACACTGGTACAGCACGAAGGGCATTTCGAGACGCGCCATCGCATGGGCAATGGCGCCACACGCGATGTCGAAGTGTTTGTGGCCCCCGTGGTGATCGGCGGCAGAACGCTGATCTACGAGATGGTCCATGACATCACGGCGCGCAAGGAGGCCGAGCAGGGGCTGGTGCTGCTCAATCAGCGTCTGTCCCGCGACGGGTTGTATCGTCAGCATCTCAATGAGCTGAGTACGCATTTGTTCGAGCTCAACGACATCACCGGGGTCGTGCCGCTGCTGGAGGCGTATCTGCCCCGCTGCTTTCCCGATACCAGTGGCGAGCTGGCCCTGCGCATCGAGGAGCTGGATCAGGCCCACTGCATCACCTGGGGCAGCGCGCTGGCCGCGCAGCCGGCCTTTGAATATCGCCAGCGTCTGACCACGACCACCGGTGCCCTGGGGCGCATGACCCTGCAGGCGGCCCCGCTGGATGACGAGGACCGCCATCGTCTCGAGCGCATGACCGATGAAACCGCCCGCATTCTGACGCTGACGCTGATCAACCTGCGCCTGCGCAGCCAGCTGACCGATCACGCCTATCGTGATGCGCTGACCGGGCTGTATAACCGGCGCTATCTCAACGAAACGCTGCCCCGATTGCTTGAAAATGCCGGCGATAAGTCACCGGTCTCGCTGGCCCTGCTGGATCTGGATCATTTCAAGCGACTCAACGACACCTGGGGGCACGACGCTGGTGACCAGGTGCTGGTGGCGCTGGGCGAGATTCTGACCCAGCGACTGCGCGCCACGGACATCTCGTGTCGCTACGGCGGCGAGGAGTTCATCGTGGTCCTGCCGGGGGCCAACGCCGGCATTGCCATGATGCGTCTCAACGAAGTCCTTGAGCAGTTCGGTCAGTGGTCCATGACGGTTGGCGATGACCGGATCGAGCATCTCACGTTCTCGGCCGGATTGATCGAAGCGCCACGCCAGGGCTGTGACATGAGCACCCTGATCGAACTGGCCGATCAGGCCCTTTACAGCGCCAAGCATGCCGGCCGCGGGCGCGTGCACCAGGCCGATCAGGCCCTGCCGCTGACCTGATGACGGCAAGAGTTTCTCGACAGCTCATTGCGGCGCACCTCTCTTTGGTCGTAGAAAGCGCCGCGACAGGCTGACCCGGGATCCGTAACCGTCCGGACTGACAGGTAGAAAAGCCTGCGCTGATATAACGATGCCACGTTGGTCGCATTGCCCATCCTGATCGATTCAATCATTTTTTCTCTCGTTTCAATCATCACGTCTGCGCTTTGCAGATATTTGTCATGATCAGCGGGAGACATGCCCATGCGTTTGCTTGCCACGGTACAAAAGGTTCCAGGCGGTCTGATGGTGGTGCCGCTGATTCTTGGCGCAACGCTCAATACCATCGACCAGCTCCATCTGCCCTGGATTACGGCGGTTCTGCAGTGGCTGGGCGCCGGCCAGACCGACAGCGGCAATTATGAATTCTTGCGTATCGGCGGTTTTTCCCAGGAGCTGTTCAAGGACGGCGCCCTGGTGTTGATCGCACTGTTTCTGTTCTGCTCGGGCAGCCAGATGAATCTGCGCGTCGGTGGCAAGGCGCTCAAGAAGGGGCTGCTGCTGGTCAGTGCCAAGTATCTGACCGGTCTTGCCGTGGGTCTGGCGCTGGGCTTCATGTTTGATCCCATCAACGGCCTGTTGGGCCTGTCGACCGTGGCCATCATCGCCGCCATGACCAACGGCAACGGCGGTATGTATGCCGCACTCACCAGCCAGTACGGCAACCGCTCCGACACCGGCGCCGTAGCGATTCTCTCGCTCAACGATGGCCCCTTCTTCACGCTCATGTCGCTGGGGCTTTTAGGCTCGCAGTTCCCCATGATCGCCTTTATTGCCGTGCTGCTGCCCATTGCGCTGGGCATGCTGCTGGGCAATCTGGATGAAGACGTTCGAACCTTTCTCAAACCCGGCGAAATCCTGCCGGTGCCGTTTTTCGCCTTCGCTCTTGGCGCCAACATGAATCTGGCGGTGTTCTTCAACCCGCAGGTCGTGGGCGCGGGCCTCTTGCTGGGCGTGATGACCACGGTGCTGACCGGTGCCGCCGGCATTTTGATTTTCAGGGCCTGTCGTGAACGCAGCGTGATCGCCCCGGTGGCCGAAGCCACCACGGCCGGCAATGCGGCGGGCACCCCGGCGGCCATCGCCGCAGCCGCCGCCGTAGCAGCCAGCTCCGGGATGATGAGTGCTGCAGAGGCCCAGAGCTACCAGGACCTGGTCAACGTGGCAACCTCACAGATCTCGATTGCCACCCTGACCACGGCCATTCTCGGCCCGGCGGCCGTGATCATCATCGACCGCTGGCAGCGCCGACGCGGTATCGATGGCACGCTGGAAGACGAGCCGGCACGGACAGCCGACAGGGTGGATGCCTCTTCCGAACCCGGCGCGTAAGCTACGCTGACAACCCTTATGCCATGACATCCGTTATAGCCTGTGCCGGCCCCGTGCCGGCATGACGTCGGGAGCGCACATGAAGACCTCACTGTTGTATGGCCGGGGCGAGCTGGCACTCGAAGTGCCGGATGACGCCTTTATCGTGACACCGCCGGCACAGCCGGCCCTTGAGTCACCGCAGCAGGCCGTTCGAGACGCCCTCGACGCCCCCATCGACACGTCGCCACTCAGGGATATGGTGCAGGCCACCGACCGGGTGGCGATCGTGATCAGCGACATCACCCGCCCTACCCCCAATCACGTGCTGGTGCCCCTTCTGATCGAGACGCTCGGCCACGTGCCGCACGAGCAGTTCGTCATCATCAACGGCACCGGCACCCACCGTGACCAGACCGAAGAAGAACTGCGCACCATGCTGGGCGACTGGGTGGTAGATCACATCGAGATCATCAACAACCACTGCGACAACTACGATGAGCTGGTCAACGTTGGCGACAACAGCTTCGGCTGCCCGTCATGGCTCAACAAGCGCTATGTCGAGGCCGATTTTCGCATCGTTACCGGCTTTATCGAGCCGCACTTCTTTGCCGGCTTTTCCGGCGGTCCCAAGGGCATCATGCCCGGCATTGCCGGGCTTGAGACCATTCTGACCTTTCATAACGCCCGCATGATCGGCGACCCCCGCTCGACCTGGGGCAACATGGCAGACAATCCGCTGCAGGCCATGACGCGCGAGATTAACGCGCTGTGCCCGCCGCACTTCATGCTCAACGTCACGCTCAATCGCGACAAGGCGATCACGAAGGTCTTTGCCGGCGACATGACGCAGGCGCACCGCCGGGGCTGCGACCATGAGCTCAAGCACGCCATGGTGCGCTGCGACGAGCGCTTTGACGTGGTGATTACGGGCAATTCCGGCTATCCGCTGGACCAGAATCTCTATCAGGCCGTCAAGGGCATGAGCGCGGCGCACAAGATCGTTCGCGAAGGCGGCACCATTCTCATGGCCGCCGAGTGCTCGGATGGTCTGCCCGACCACGGCCGCTTTGCCGAAATTCTCGGCATGGCCGACTCGCCGCAAAAGCTTTTGGAGATGATCGAAAATCCGGAATTCAGCATGCTCGATCAGTGGCAGGTTCAGAAACAGGCCGTCATCCAGTGCTGGGCGGATGTCATGCTCTACTCCACGCTCAGCGATGACCAGGCGCAGCTGGCCATGATGACGCCGGTCCATGATCTTGAGGAGACGCTTGCGACCCTCAAGGCGCGTTATGGCGAGAACATGCGCGTGGCCGTCATGCCGCTGGGGCCGCTGACAGTGCCCTACGTGGATGACAATGCCACCGTGGAAGACGACAACGCCTGAACGTCAGGAGAGTAACATGAGCGATCAGCTGATTGCCCGCCAAATGGTCAACGCCGCCCCCCGATCCGGTCCCGAGCTTGAGCACGCGGTCAGCGACGGCCGGGCGCTGGATCAAAAGCTTGAAACGCTGCGCACGATGCTGCGCGACATGGGGGATGTGGTGGTGGCCTTCTCGGGCGGGGTGGACAGCACCTTTTTGCTGGCCGTGGCGCTGGACACCCTGGGCACGGACCGGGTACTGGCGGTGACGGCAGACTCCGAGTCCTACCCCTTCGAGGAGCTCGACGCCGCGCGAACGCTCGCCGAGCAGCTGGGCGCGCCGCACCGGGTAATCGAGACCTCCGAGATCGCCATCCCCGGCTACGCCGACAACGATGCCCGGCGCTGCTACTACTGCAAGACGGGCCTTTTTACCCATCTGGCGCCCGTCATGGTCGAGGCCGGCTTTCACAACATCGTCTTCGGTCTGATTGCCGATGATGACGGCGAGCACCGCCCGGGCACCGTGGCCGCCCGTGAGCACGGCGTACGTGGCCCGCTGCATGAAGCCGATCTCTACAAGGCCGAAATTCGCGAACTCTCCCAGGCGATGGGGCTTCCGACCTGGAACAAGCCCTCGCTGGCGTGCCTCTCCTCCCGGGTGGCCTACGGCGAGCGCATTACGCTTGAAAAGCTTGAGCGCATTGCCGAAGCCGAGCGACGCATACGCCGCATTGGTGTGACGCAGCTGCGCGTGCGCCACCACGGCGAACTGGCACGAATCGAGGTCACACCCGAGGACATGCCGCTGCTGCTGGAACATCACGACTGGGTGGTCGAGACGCTGACCGAGCTGGGCTATGCCTGGGTGACGCTGGATCTGGCCGGCTACCGCAGCGGCAGCATGAACCGGCTGCTGCGTCATGAGGAGGACACACTGCATGTCTGACCGGCCCCCCGAGCTCATTTCCGATCTGGGGTTTGCCCGCGTCGATCATGACCGCGAAGCCCGCAACGGCGTGCCGGAAGTGGTCTTTGGCGAAGGCAAGCGCGCCGAGCAGATCAGTGCGATCGTGGCCCGCCTGCTCGCGCGCCATCAGCGCGCGTTGGTGACCCGCGTCGATGAGGCGCGCGCCGAAGCCGTCCTGCGCGATCATCCTGACGGCCACTACGACCCTGTCAGCCGCCTGCTCCACTGGGGCCGGGCACCGCAGACGCTGCCCGGCAGTGCGGCGGTGGTCTGCGCCGGCACCTCGGATCTGCCGGTCGCCGAAGAAGCCGCGCAGACGCTGGAATGGCTGGGCGTTCACGCCCCGCGGCTGAGTGATGTGGGCGTGGCCGGCATCGACCGGCTGCTGGCGCATCGTCAGGCGCTGACCCGCGCCGATGTCCTGATCGTGGTGGCCGGTATGGAGGGCGCCCTGCCCAGCGTCGTGACCGGCCTGGTCAACAGCCCCGTCATCGCGGTGCCGACCTCGGTGGGCTATGGCGCCAGCCTGCAGGGCGTGACGGCTCTTTTGGGCATGCTCTCGGCCTGCGCCACCGGCATGAGCGTGGTCAATATCGACAACGGCTTTGGCGCCGCCTGGCAGGCGGCCGGCATTCTGCGCCTGGCCGCGCGCGGCGTACAGGACACGCCCCTTCACTTTGCCTCGCCACAGGACACGTCCGGATCATGACCACACTGCACATCGACTGCACCTTCGGCATCGCCGGCGACATGCTGCTGGCTGCGTTGATCGATCTGGGCGCCGATCAAACCTTTATCGATCGCGAGCTGCGTCGCCTGCCCATCGATGGCTTTCGGCTTTCCAGCGAGCGCGTGGACCGTTGCGGCATCAGCGCGCGGCTGCTGTCGATCCAGCTGGATGGCAACCAGTCCCATCATGATCACTCTCATCACACTCAGTCTCATCACGATCATCACCACGGTCATGGCAACCACGACCACGACCACGACCACGACCACGACCACGACCATCAACACGGTGGCGCGACGCATCACCACCCGCATCGCCCGGCCGGCGAGATTCTCGATATGCTGGCGCAGTCGGCCCTGCCCAACCGGGTGCGCATACGCGCCACGGCGCTGTTTACCGCCATCGCCGAGGCCGAGGGCCGCATTCATGGCATCGACCCGAAGGACGTGCACCTGCACGAGGTCGGCGCAATGGATTCGATCATCGACATCATCGGCGTGTGTCTGGCGCTCGAACACCTGGGGGTGGATGACATCACCGCCTGCCCGGTTCCGGTCGGCCACGGCGTGGTCTCCATGGCCCACGGGCGCTTCCCGATTCCGGCCCCGGCCGCGCTGGAGCTTTTAAAGGGCGTCCCGCTGTCTGACTTCGATGCGCCGGGCGAGCTGACCACACCCACCGGCGCGGCCTTTCTGGGGGTACTGGTATCCCGCTTTGGCGCCCTGCCGGCACAGGCACCCACGCGTATCGGCTATGGCGCCGGCCATCGCAACCCGACGCATCCCAACGTGCTGCGGGCCGTCCTGTTTGATCACGCGGTAGGTGCCTCGTCCGGTCAGGGCAGCGACCCCACACCTACCCGGGAATCGATCACGGTTCTGTCCTGCCAGGTCGATGACGCCACCGGCGAGCAGCTCGGTCATGCGCTGACGCTGTTGATGGATGCCGGGGCGCTGGATGTCTTTCACACGCCGGTCACCATGAAAAAGTCCCGCCCCGGGGTGTTGGTGACCGTGCTGGCCCGGACGGAAGATGCCGACCGGCTTGAAAGGCTTTTGCTGATCCATACGCCCACCTTTGGCGTGCGCCGACAGATATGTGAGCGCCGCATTCTCAAGCGCCATATCGAGACGCTAACGACGCCGCTGGGCGAGGTGCGCATCAAGGTCGGTCTGCTGGGAGACACCGTCTTGCGCCGAACGCCGGAGTACGAAGACGTGCGCCGTCTGGCGCTCGCTCATGACCTGTCGCTGAGCCGGGTGCTTGAACACGTTCAGACGGCCCAGCGCACGTCGGACTGAGCCCTGTCGTGCCACACCCTGAGCCATAAGGGTGACAACGACTCCCGGCGGGCGGCGACGATGCCTGCCCCGCCGGGCGGTGATCGTTATCGTCGTTTCGATCACGCCCGCCAACCGGCCGCCTCCGAAAAATTATTCTTTTATTTTCATCAGCATGAGTAAAATGTAGACCTTTTGAAAACGATAGAACGCTTGCCCTTTTTTATCGCTTCGATCATTTTACCTCTTAAAATTATCGAAACGATCAAAAGGCCTGAGGTTACTGCCATGCCCCGCTCTGCCGATGCCTCAAACCGCCCCCGTCACCGCACCAGGCTGTTGATCCTGGCCGATGACCTGACCGGCACCGCCGACTCGGCGGTGACCTGCAGCAGTGCGGGGCTGACCACGCAGGTTCTTTTAAACGCCACCGCCGAGGCCCCGGCCGACGTCATCGCCATCGATACCGACTCCCGGGGCTGTGCGCCGGCGCAGGCCGCACGGCGCAGTCGCGACTGTCTCGAGCACTGGCAGGGTCGACATGCGTCTCTCTACAAGAAGATGGACTCGACCCTGCGCGGCAACGTGGCCGCCGAGCTTGCCGCACTGATCCCGCTGGCCGGCATGGCCATCGTGGCACCGGCCTTTCCGGCCACCGGTCGCACGACGCGTCAGGGTCGCCAGTATCTCGATGACTGTCCGGTCGAGGCCTGCGAGGTATGGACCAACGAGGGGATGACCGGCCGTGCCGACCTGGTCGCCATGCTGAAACAGACCGGCCTTGAGACCGCGCTTTTGACGCTTGATGACCTGCACCAGCCGCCTGAGGCCGTTACGCAGCGTCTGGCGAGCTGGCAGCGCGAGGGCGTTCAGGCCGTGGTCTGCGATGCGCTGACCGGGGACGATCTTGCCCGCATCGCGCGCGCCTCGGTGCCGCTTTCCAGCGTTTTCTGGGCAGGCTCGGCAGGGCTTGGCGAGGCGCTGCCTGAAGCCCTCGGGCTGCTGCCCGCCACGACAGCCACCGGCTCGCCGGCGACAGTTCATCCGACCGGGCCGACACTGATCGTGGTCGGCAGCATGAGCGGCGTCTCTCACCGTCAGGCCGATGCCCTTCAGACGCTGGCCGGAGCGTCGCTGGAAGTTGTATCGCTGGAAGCTGCCCTGCTGCGGGCCACTGTTTCAGGCAATGAGCATGACGCCCTTCAGCGGCGTATCGAACAGGCGCTGCGCTCAGGTCGAGACGTGCTGGTGCGCCTGGTGCAGGGCGAGGATCGCAACACGCAGGAAGCATCGCAGCTCAGCGACCGCCTCGGCGAGCTGCTCTCGCCCCTGCTGCCTCACGCCTCCCGTCTGATCGCCACGGGAGGTGCCACGGCTCGCGCCATCCTGACCGCCGCCGACATTGTCGAGCTCACACTTCTGGATGCCCCGGATATCGGCATGGCACGCATGACAGGCCCTGGCCCGACGTCGCTCGAGGTCATCACCAAGGCCGGCGGATTCGGCGACCCGGACGCGCTGGCCCGCCTGTGGCGCGCCGGACGCTCCCGGCAGACGGCCACCACTCTACCAGGAACCCCACACATGACAGACCGCCCCGTTATCGGCATTACCATGGGCGACGCCGCGGGCGTTGGCCCTGAAATCATCGTCAGAAGTCTGGCCCACGACTCGGTGCACCAGCAGTGTCGGGCACTGGTCATCGGTGACGCCGGCCGCCTTCGCGACGCTGCCACGCGTCTGGGCAGCCCGGTGACGATTGCCGCCATCGAAGAGCCGAATCAGGCCCGCTTCGAGCCCGGCGTTATCGACTGCATTGATCTGGCCCTGATCCCCGAAGATCTGCCCTACGGCGAGGTCTCGCCCGTGGCCGGTGACGCGGCCTATCAATATATCGCCCGCACGGTGACACTGACCCAGCAGGGCCAGCTCGATGCCATCTGTACGGCACCGCTCAACAAGGCGGCCCTGCATGCCGGGGGGCATATTTTCCCCGGACACACCGAGCTGCTGGCCCATTTGACCGGCACCGAAGAGGTGTCGATGATGCTGGTGACGCCGAAAATGAAGGTGATCCACGTCACCACTCATTTAGGGATTATCGATGCCATCGCCCGTATCGAGCCGGGGCTGGTCCAGCGCACCATCGAACGTGCTCACGAGACGCTGGCCCGCGCCGGTATCGACAACCCGCGCATCGCGGTGTGCGGCATCAATCCGCATGCCGGCGAGAACGGGCTATTTGGCTATGGTGAGGAGGAAGAGAAGATCATGCCCGCCATCGAGGTGCTGCGCGCGCGCGGCTGGAATGTGGAAGGCCCGCTGCCGGCGGATACGCTCTTTTTCCGCGCCGGACGCGGTGACTTCGACTGCGTGGTCGCCATGTATCATGATCAGGGGCACGGCCCGGTCAAGGTGATGGGGCTGGAGGCCGGCGTCAACGTCACGGTTGGCCTGCCGGTCGTGCGCACTTCGGTGGACCACGGCACGGCGTTTGATATTGCAGGCCGCGGCATCGCCGATGAACGCAGCATGCTTGAAGCGCTGCGCCAGGCGGTAGAGCTTGCCAGCCGCCACGATGCCGGGGCAGCCTGAATCACGGGCCCGGCAACAGAGACTCATCCACTTTGGGGAGATAGACATGGCGATCATCGGTTTTGCAGGACTCGGATTCATGGGTGCCGGTATGGCCGGCAATATTCTCAAGGCAGGCTACCCACTCAGGGTGCTGGCGCATCGTAACCGCCAGCCCATCGATGATCTCGTCGCCAAAGGTGCCGAGGAGGCCGACAACGCGGCGGCGCTGGGCGCCGAGTGCGACATCATCTTTCTCTGCGTGACCGGGGCGCCGCAGGTTCAGGCGCTGATCGAGGGGGATGAAGGGATTCGCGCCGGCGCCCGGAGCGCGGGCCGTCAGGGCCTGGTCATCGTCGACTGCTCGACCTCCGAGCCGACAGTGACCCGCGAGCTTGCCGCCTCGCTGAGCGAGGATGGCATCACGCTGATGGATGCCCCGCTGGGCGGCACGCCCACCCAGGCCGACGCCGGAGAACTCCAGGCCATTGTCGGCGGCGACGAGTCGACTCTCGAGGCCATACGTCCGGTGCTGGAGAGCTGGACCGCCAGAATTTTGCACGTCGGCCCGGTCGGTGCCGGGCACACCATGAAGCTGCTCAACAACTTCCTGTCCATGGGTTATGGCGCCATCTTCACCGAAGCATTGACCATCGGTGCCAAAGCCGGCATCACGCCGGAGACGTTTGATAGCGTCATTCGCGGCTCGCGCATGGATTGCGGCTTCTATCGCACCTTCTTCCAGTACGTGCTGGAGCGTGACCGCGACGCCCATCGATTTACCCTGACCAACGCCCACAAGGATACCCGTTACCTGGCCTCACTTGCCGAGGCGATGAACGTGAACGCCGGCGTCGCCAGGGCCGTTCGGGATCTTTATGCCAGTGCAGAAGCCCAGGGGGATGGCGAAAAATTCGTGCCGGAGCTTTCCGATATCTTTGCCGCCCGCCATCAGACCTCCCTGAGCCAGACGCCGAACACGGCCGGGAACTGATAGAGTCATGTCGTGATGTCTGTTTGCTTCAAGGAGTCAGGATGAAGGTTGCCCGCCGTCGCGAGGCCATGCTGAAAGCGGTGCTCTCCGGCATGACCGAGGTAGAGACCCTGTGTGCCCATTTTGGCGTCTCGGAAGCGACCGTGCGGCGCGACCTGGGGGCGCTGGCCGAACAGGGCCTGATCGTGCGGACCTATGGCGGCGCCGCCCACATTGGCGCCCGCGAGCCGGAGCTGACACTGTCACAGCGCCAGTCGCACCAGGAAGGCGTCAAGGCACAGCTGGCGGCGCTGGCACTCGAGCAGATCAGGGATCACGACACGCTGCTGCTGGATGGCGGTACCACCACCGCCGCACTGGCTGCAGTGCTGCACCAGCGTCAGGGGCTGCATGTCATTACCAACAATCTGGCCGCGCTATCGGCGCTCGAGCGGCTTCCCGAAGGCCGGGTGACCGTGCTGGGAGGTGATGTGCGCATGTCCAGCATGACCACCATGGGCCCTGCTGCCCAGGCCATGCTGGCGCGACTGTCGGTCGATCGGGTTTTCGTGAGCGCTGATGGGGTCACCGCCGATCTGGGTCTGTGCGAGGCCAGCCCCGAACAGGCCTGGCTCAAGGAGCTGATGATTGGTCGCAGTGCCAGGTGCTATGTCATGGCCGATCATACCAAGCTGGGGCGAACCAGCCAGCAGCACTGGACGCCCTTGCCGGCGGCATGGACGCTCATCACTGATGCCATTGATGAGCAGGTTCTGGCCCCGTTTCGCCAGTACAACGTTCGTGTACTGTCCCTTGCCGCATCATCCAACACACTGGCGTAGCACTCTGCGTTCATCCTCTGCGCCATTTTGTCGATATACAGGTTGCCAGCATACAAAAGGCCCCGCCATATGGCGGGGCCCTGCTTTCAACGCTCGGGGGTAAAGCTCGGCGGGTCGCTGGCAGGAAAACTTTCCTCCATCTCTTCATCCACATCACTGATGTCGCTATCGATGGTCGGATCAGCATTCAGAATTTCCGCCTTCTGATCCACGGTCAGTCCGTTACTGTCGTGCACCATATCGACAGGTACCCAGATGTGCTTGCCGTACTCATCTGCCAGCTTGAGATGGTCGCCCTCTTCGGCCTTGACCCTGCCCAGCAGATTGCCCCGGGTATCGTGTACGTCACGTCCTTGCTCGATCGTCATGGATGCGTCTCCTGCATCTGAAACATGAATGGCGATTGCCTTCAGTGTCCTCTTTAGCCTGGCATTGATGGGGGTTACGGTAGGCACAATATTGTTGATTTATATTTATAAATGCGTTCAAGCCACGCTATTGCGCTACCGTGCGTGCACACTCCCTTGCGTGGCGTTACATCTGAAATACAGCCTTCATGTCCTCGGTTAAATATCAAGCGCCTTCGAAGGCGTATCCTGCCGGGTCATACCCCATGGCGTGCTTCAGGAGGAAACACATGGCCAACCAAAAGGACAGCATGATCCAGGCGCTGATCGATTATATGGAGCAGCATGAGCAGGTCATGACCACGGCAGAATCCTGCACGGCGGGCCTGATCCTATCAGAGCTGGCAAGCGTCCCCGGGTCGGGGCATCTCATTGATAGCGGACTGGTGGTCTACTCCCCCGAGGCCAAGCAGCGCTATCTGCATATCGATGAAGAGATCTTTGAAAAATACTCGATGACCAGCGAAGTCCTGTCATGTGAGATGGCCAAGGGGGCGCTCAACAATACGCAGGCTACCATTGCCGTGGCCAATACGGGCATCGCCGGTCCCGCACCGTCCGATGATGGCACGCCCATCGGCACCGTCTGCTTTGCCTGGGCCTTTCGCACCGAAGCAGGCGACCACCTGTTCTGTGAAACCCGGCAGTTTGACGGCGATCGCAATGAAGTGCGTCTTGCCGCGGCACGCCATGCGCTTTCGCGCGTCAGTCATTATCATGAGCAGTGTTTGAACAACGCGGCTGACGCGTGACCGGAATTTTATCGATCCCGATTTCTGGCTACGCTGTCAGTAGTACCACATTCACTGCACGCAGGATGATGATCGCCCATGACCACCCAGCAGCAGATTATTGACGCCCTCGATATCGAACAGAACTTCGATGCTCAACAGGAAGTGGAACGTCGCATCGACTTCCTGGCGAGATACCTTGAAGACACCGGCACCCAGGCCCTGGTCCTGGGGATCAGCGGCGGCGTGGACTCCACCACGGCCGGACGCCTGTGCCAGCTTGCCGTGGAGCGCGTCCGCGAGCGCGGCGGCAACGCCACCTTTTATGCCATGCGTCTGCCCTACGGTGAGCAGCATGATGAAGACGACGCCCAGACCGCCATCAACTACATCAGGGCCGACAAGCAGCTTGATGTGAACATCAAGCCCTCGGCGGATGGCATGCTCGAAGGCCTTGAGCAGGGTAGCCTTGAGTTCAACGATGAGAATCAGCGCGATTTCGTTCACGGCAACATCAAGGCACGCGCCCGCATGATCGCGCAGTATGCCGTGGCCGGCCGACACAACGGTCTGGTAGTGGGTACCGACCACGGCGCCGAAGCGGTCATGGGCTTTTTCACCAAGCACGGTGATGGCGCCTGCGATATCACGCCGCTGGCCGGCCTTCACAAGCGCCGGGTACGCGCCCTGCTCAGCGTGCTTGACGGGCCTGAAGCGCTGGTCAACAAGGTGCCGACCGCGGATCTGGAGTCCCTCTCCCCGGGGCGCACCGACGAGGACGCCCTGGGCGTCAGCTACGATCAGATCGATGACTTTCTTGAAGGCAAGAAGATCGATGATGACGCGGCGCAGCGCATCATCAGCACCTATGAGCGCACGGCGCATAAGCGCGAACTGCCACGAGGGCCGTAAGCCTTACTGATCCTGAAATCCCGATGCTGATCACCTGTTTGAGCGCCCGCGACTTGACGCGGAGCGCTCAAGCATCTGAGATAGCCTCTCACGCAAGGAGGCACACATGCATCAAGAGGACTCCCCTTCAGACGATCGCAACCAGCGCGATCGCTACCCGCCGGCCAACAGCTGGGCCGATCAGCCCCGCGGCGATGCCCCCGAGGAGGACAAGCCTCACCACCGGCGCAACGTCCCGCGCTGGCGCGAGCAGTTCTATCTTGTCTGGGATCTGATCATCATGGTGCTGGTCTCGGCCAGTCTGCTTTTGATCCTCTTTGACACGCTGTATCTGACCGGCCCCTTTCGCGCCATGCTCTCGGCCATTTCGCCGTCTCTCGAGCAGGGCGGTGCCTGGCTGAACGCCAACTTCGAGACCATCGATCTCTGGTTTGTCGGCATTTTCATTCTGGATGTGCTGGGCGGCTGGGCCTTTGCTATCTGGGACAAGCGCTATCACCGCTGGTTTTTCTACCCGTTCGTGCACTGGTATGACGTGCTCGGCTGCATCCCGGTCGGCGGTCTGCGCATGCTGCGTGTCCTGCGTATTATCGGGCTCTTGATTCGCCTGCAGCGTACGCGCCTGATCGATATTCGCACCTGGGGCATCTACCGGTTTTTCTACAAATACTACGAGATCGTGCTTGAGGAGCTCTCCGATCGCGTCATCGTGCGGATGCTGACCGATGTGCAGGAAGGCTTTCTGTCCAAGGGCAATCTATCCCAGCGCGTGACCGACGAGGTCCTGCTGCCCCGCAAGCAGCAACTCATCGATGACGTCTCGCTTCGTGTGCAGCGTGTGCTGGGCGAAAGCTATGCCGAGCACCGCAACGATCTCAACACTTGGGTCAGCGGTCTGATTCACCGCGCCGTGACAGAAAACCCCACTATTCGCAGCCTTCAGCGGCTGCCGATGGGCGCGCAGGTGGTCGAGGCCATGGATGAGGCAATGGCCGACGTGGCCAGTCGACTGATCCGGGAAGCGGTCATCGGCATCCGGTCGCCGGACTTCCGGTCACTGGTCGAGGAGCTGGCCAACCGCACCATCGATCGCAGCGCGCCTAAAAGCACCAGCGACTATCAGGCGCTCGAGCAGGTGCTGGTCGAGGTGCTGGACGTGCTCAAGGATGAAGTGAAGGTGCAGCGCTGGAAGGAGCGCTACTACTAGCGTGAGAGACGGCTGCGACGGCTGGCGAGAAAACGACTGCGACGGCGCTACGTCGCCGTCGTTGCCTCGCGGCGGCGCCAGTACAAAAGCGGAATCCCGAGCGCCACGATCGTGACGCCGATCACACCGCCCGCCCCGGCGTTGATCAGGCTGGCATATACCAGTCCCGCACAGACCAGACAAAACAGGATGGGCGTGAGCGGATAGAACGGTACGCGAAACGCCCGCGCCCCGTCGCCCCCTTCCCGCTGGCGCAGTATCAAAAGCGATATGCCCACCAGCAGCAGAAAGCCCCAGAACACCGGCGCCGTGTAATCCACCATGGCCTCGAAGCCGTCGCGATGCAGATCGCCCAGCGCCACCAGCACCAGCGACAGAATGCCCTGCACCACCAGCGCATTGGCCGGATTGTCACCGCGCTGGCTCCACATCCCCAGCCGTCTCAGCGGCGGCAGATCGCGCCCCAGCGCATAGTAGACGCGCGCCCCGGTAAACAGCGTCGCATTGAGCGTGGAGAGCGTGGCGGCAATGACGATCACCGTCATGGCCAGCGCCCCGGCATCGCCCAGGATGACCTGCATCATGTGTGATGCCACGGCGTCACTGCCTCGCAGACCCTCAAGGCCCAGCACGCCCAGATAGCTCAGATTGATCAGGGCATACAAAATGATCAGCAGTACGGACCCCATGACCAGCACGCGGGCCATATCACGCCGTGGGTAGCGCATGTCGGCCGACAGATAGGCCGCCTCGTTCCAGCCGCCGTAGGTGATCAGGACAAACACCATGGCCATGCCCAGCGCGGAGAAGCCATCGCCCATCGGGGCACTGCTGCGCTGGGACAGGGTGTGGCCTTCCATGCTGCCAAGGCCCAGCACGATCACCCCCAGCATCAGTGCGACGGTCGTCAGGGTGAAAAGCCGCTGAGTCAGGCGCCCCTGGTGGGTACCGGCCACGTTGATCAGTGTAAAGACCATAATGGCAAGACCGGCATAGATTGCCGGGCCGTGCTCACCCAGCGAGAAGAGCGTGCTGGCGTAATCGCCAAACACAAATGCCACGGCGGCAATGCCGCCGGTCTGGATCACCGTGCCGCGCGCCCAGCCAAATAAAATGGCCACTCGCTGACCCAGCGCGCGGGAAAGAAAGTGATACTCGCCGCCGGCATCAGGATAGCGCGAGGCCAGCTCTGCGTAGCACAGCGCCCCCATTAGCATCACGACCCCGCCGGCCAGCCATACCCCCAGAAAGGCCCAGCTGCTGTCAACGTGACCGGCGACCAGCGGCGGCGTGCGAAAGATGCCCACGCCGATCACCACGCCCATCATGATGGCAACAGCGTCGGGCACGCCCAGATAGCGACGCACGCCGGTCGCGGCGCTTGCGCTCATGGAGAATCAGGATTCACGGCTGGCCTGCCAGTCCGTATCCATTGGCTCTCCCGGACCTTCCAGCGCCTCGATCGGCTCGACGGCCTCGATGCGATCCTGCGTGACGCGCCCGTAAAAGCGCTGATGGTGCTCGCCGTCGGCCAGAGTAAAGGCGATCCGGTCACCCAGCAGTCGCGCATTGCCCACGGTCACTGCCTGCTCATCGCGCTGCGCGGTGCCGCGAACTTCCTGATAGCGCTGCGACAGCGTCAGGGTGATGGAGGTGTCGCCCTGCATCATCTGCCACTCACCTTCGACTCGCGCCGGCACGTGCCAGAGATAGACGGTGCGTCCATCAATGGTGCGCTGCTCATCGCTGTGCCAGTCCCCCATGTCAAAGGCATGCGACACCACCCGTGTACCCGGCGCCATATCGGCCAGGATTTTGGGGCGCAGCTGCTGATTGATGGTCGGCAGCAGATACAGGGTCAAAACGTCGGCATCGGCGATGGGTGTGTCGAAGAGATCTTCTTGGCGAAACTCGACCCGGTCGGTCACGCCTTCACGCTCGGCATTGTCGTTGGCCTCTCCAATGCGCTCGGGGTCGATATCCACCCCCAGCACCTCGGCGCCCAGCTTTGCAGCCGCAATGGCGATGCGCCCGTCACCGGAGCCCAGATCGATCACGCGGTCGCCCTCGCTGACCTCGCCCATCTCCATCATGCCCGCCACCACCGGTTGCGGCGTGGGGACATAGGGCACATCAAGCTCGATGCTGGCCGCCGTTTCGACATTGTCGGCCGCCTGCTGCTGCGCCTGGGCTACCGTGGCCAGACCCAGGGTGGTCATCAGCAGTCCGGTGCCAACCACGGCATGTACGGCATGCTTTTTATACTTGTTGAAAGGCTTGAAGGACATGACTCACAGACTCCTTGGCATTTTTATCAGAAGGGACGTTCGTAATGCTCATTCAGCGTGCGTTGAAAACCGCTACCCCGCCACTGGCTTCAATAAGGTTTCAGCAAGACCCGGCACCCCTCGCAGAGCCGGCATCCGAGGTGTGACATTATCTAGCGGGAGAGGTGATCCGGGCGGGTTGCCATTTTCTGCAGGGTGTTGTCGCGCCGGATCAGGCCGTGCCATACCACGGCCAGCAGCACATGGCCGGTAATCAGCCCCCCCAGCGTCCAGGCCATCCAGACATGCCACTGAGCGGTGAGCTCTGCCAGCCCCGACATTTCGCGACCGCCACTCATGAGCTGGGCTCCGAAGACCTGCAACGGCTTGCCGGAAGCCCAGTTCATGGTCAGGCCCAGCAGCGGCACAAGAATCATCAGCAGATACAACACAAGCTGGCCGAAGGCGACCAGCATCTCGGCACCCCGATCATGGGGTGGGCGGTTGGAAAGATTGCAAAGCCCCCAGGTCGAGCGCAGCGCCACCAGCAGCATCAAAACAAACCCGATGCTCTTGTGGCTGCCCACCATGAAGGAGACCCAGGGGGCGCGACCGACCAGATTGGCCGCGATCATGCCGGAGAACTGCCACAGAAGCAGTGCCGCCATCAGCCAGTGAAAAAGACGGCTGATCCGCCCATAATATTCACGAGTATCTCGCCAGGCGATGGAAGGCACGAAAGGCTCCTTGGAACGTGGGCCACGCGACACGCGCGACAGTCAGGCCTACATTAGTGCAGCGGGCTTGTCTGGTGCTGAAATATGCCCTTGAAAGCATTCACCCTTCAGTGCCGTTAATGTGTATTACCATATCGCCTGCCTGCCATTTCATCGGAAACATGATGCACCAGCTTTCAGCCCTCTCCCCGCGATGTCCTGCCGCTCTCCTGCTGTGTCTGATGCTGGTCTGCACACTGCTCAGCGCCTGTGGCGCACCGGCCATGGCGCCGGCCGAACTGACCCTGCGCGAACACGCCCCGCTGGCAGGGCTTGAGCCCGATCAGGACACGCCCGGACACTGGCCGGATGCCCGGTGGTGGCACGATTTTAACGATCCCCAGCTCAACGCCCTAATCGAGCGCGCCATGGCCGGGGCACCGTCGCTGGACAGCGCCCGTGCCCGCTTTGACACCGCCTCCCGCCAGCTCGAGGGCCGCCAGGCAGACACCCGCGCGCAGCTTGAAGGCAGCGCCCGGGTCAATCAGAGCGTTAGCCATACCGACCTTGAGTACCCGGCGCTCGGCCTGCCCGGATTCGAGACCGGCAGCGCCGGAGACAGTCAGCGCAGCAACGCAGGCCTGGCCACGCTCTCGTTTGGCTGGGATGTCGACTGGTGGGGCAAAAAACGCGCTGCCATCGAGGCTGCCGTCGACCAGCGCCACGCCGCACGGCTGGAGCAGGCCGCCGCCGCCAGCGCCATGCAGGTGGGCATCACGCGCGCGTACATGGACTGGCAGCTGCGTCAGGCCCAGCTGTCATCGCTTGATGCCCTGCTGACCTCGACGCGCGACAGCCTGCGGATTACCGCCCTGCGCGTTGAACGCGAGATCGAAAACCCCGCACGACTGGATCAGGTCCACGAACAGCTCTCCCTGCTTGAGCAGCAGCGCGCCCAATTGAACGGCGCCGCCCGCCTGGATCAGGTGCAGCTGGCGGCCCTGATGGGCGTCTCCCCGGATCAGCTTGATGACCTGACGCCACGGCCGCTGCCGCAGCTGGAAACGGCCCTGCCACGCGATGCCGGGCTCGAACTGATCGCCCGCCGTCCGGACATCATGGCCAGCCGCTGGCAGGTCGAGGCCGGCATGCGCGGTATCGATCAGGCGCGTGCGGATTACTACCCCAATGTCAGCCTGTCGGCGCTGGCAGGGTTTCTGCGCGTGCACCCGCTGGGCAGCGGTCGCAACGAAGATGTCGCGGTGGCCTCGTTCGGCCCGGCGGTCACGCTGCCCATTTTCGAAGGCGGCCGGCTCGATGCGCGCTATAACGCCAGCCGCGCACAGCTTGAAAGTGCCATTGCCGACTACAACCAGCGCGTCGTGGACGCCGCCCAGGACGTGGCGCGCCAGACCGTCACCATGGATCAAATCGAGGCGCAGCGTGCCGCACAGACGCAGGCGCTCCAAAGCTTTCAGCATCGCCTCGAGCTTGCACGCCAGCGCGACGCGCGTGGGGTCGAGGACCCGCGCGCCCTGATCGAGGCGCAGCAGGGGCTGGTCCGGGAGCAAATGAACCGCCTGGCGCTCGATGGCGAGCTGCTCGATACCCGAATACAGCTGATTCATGCTCTGGGCGGCGGTTATCATGGCCGCGTACCCGAGCGTGATGCGCGCTATCTAACAAGTGGAAGTACAACCGATGGCCACTGAGACCGATCACACGGCCGACGCCGGTCAACCGCCCGCTGAAGGCGACTATCCCGAGGCGCCGGTGTCGCGCAAAAAGCGCAACATCATTTTGCTTGTCATCGCGCTGGTGTTCGCGCTGGCCGGCATTGGCTGGTATCTGCTGGACACGCTGGTGCTCAGCACCCGGGTCATTACCGATGACGCCTATGTGCAGGGTGATCAGGTCAATGTCTCCGCACAGATCAACGCCACGGTGACTGCCATCAATGTCGAGGACACCGAACCGGTCAAGCGCGGGCAGGTGCTGATCACACTCGATGACAGCGATACCCGCAATGCTCTTGACCAGGCTGCCGGACAGCTGGCACAGGCCGTGCGCCGGTATCGCCAGCAGCGCGCACAGGCCGTCCAGCTCGATGCCGCCACGGTCACGGCGCGTGCGCAGTTCGAACGCGCCCGCGACGAGTATCAACGCCGCAAGCCGCTGCTGGCGCAGCGCGCCGCCTCAAAGGAAGAGGTCGACAGCGCCCGGCGGCAGTTCAATGCCGCCCAGGCACAGCTCGAACAGGCCCAGGCCCAGGCACGTGCGGCCCACGCCCTGATCGACGGCAACGATGTGTGGCACGACCCGGGCGTTTTGCAGGCGCGCGCCGCCTACCGCAACGCCTGGCTGGCCCAGCAAAGAACGCAGGTGATCGCCCCGGTCGACGGCTTCGTGGCCAGCCGACAGGTGCAGCTGGGCCAGAGCGTGCAGGCCGGTCAGCCGCTTTTGACGGTTGTACCGCTCCATGATCTGTGGGTGGAGGCCAACTTCAAGGAGACCCAGCTGGGGCGGGTGCGCATCGGCCAGGCGGCGACCGTCACCACCGATTTCTATGGCTCGGACGTGGTCTATCACGGTCACGTGGCCGGGCTTTCGGCGGGCACCGGGGCGGCGTTCTCGCTGCTGCCGGCCCAGAATGCCACCGGCAACTGGATCAAGGTGGTACAGCGCGTGCCGGTGCGCATCACCCTCGATGACGACACGCTTGAATCTCATCCACTGCGGATGGGGCTTTCCACCTATACCCGCATCGAGCTGAATGATAACGCCGATGGCCCCATGCTGGCCGAGGCGCCCCGGGTGCGACCGCCGCAGCACACCGAGGTGTTTGAGGCGCGCCAGCAGCAGGCCGATGCCGCCGCCATGGCCATCATTCGCGACAACGCCGGCGAGCTGCTCACCGACGCTGCCGACAGCGCCACCCCATGAGTGAAGCGGCGACCACCTCCCCCCAGCAGGAGGCGCTGCCGCCGATGCGCGGCATTCGCCTGGTGCTGCTGACGCTGGCGATGGGGCTTGCCACCTTCATGGAGGTGCTGGACATCTCCATCGTCAACGTCTCGGTACATACCATTGCCGGTGACATGGGAGTGAGTACCAGCGAGGGCACCTGGGCGATCAGCGCCTATGCCCTTTCCAGTGCCATTGCCCAGCCCCTGACCGGCTGGCTGGCGCGCCGCTTTGGCGAGGTGCGCCTGTTCTGCACCTCCATATCACTGTTTATCGTCTTCTCGGCGCTGTGCGGGCTGGCCAACAGCATGCTCATGCTGGTGATCTTTCGCCTGCTGCAGGGGGCGGTCTCCGGCCCGCTGGTGCCGCTGACCCAGACCATTCTCCTGAAGAACTATCCTGCCGAGAAACGCAGCATGGCGATTGGTCTGTGGGCCATGACGGTGGTGGTCGCGCCCATCTGCGGGCCGATTCTGGGCGGCTGGCTGACCGACAACTACTCCTGGCCGTGGATTTTTTACATCAACATCCCGGTCGGCATTCTGTCGCTGGTGTTAAGCCTGTGGCTGCTGCGCGGGCGCGAATCAAAAACCACCCGGGTGCCGGTGGACGTCATCGGGCTGGGGCTTTTGATCATTGGCGTGGGCGCGCTGCAGTTCATGCTCGACAACGGCAATGACCACGACTGGTTCGCCTCGCCGATGATCGTGACGCTGGGGATCGTGGCGCTGGTCGGCATTACCTTTCTGGTGGCCTGGGTGCTGATGCACCGCCGCCCGGTGGTCAACCTGCGCCTGTTCGGCCAGCGCAACTTCGCCATCGGTACGCTGTGTCTGTCACTGGGCATGTTCGCCTTTTTCGGCAATACCGTGATCACCCCCAACTGGGTGCAGCAGGTGATGGGCTACAACGCCACCTGGGCCGGGCTTGCCGTGGCACCCATCGGTATTTTGGCGCTGTTTGCCTCCCCGCTGGTCGGACGCTTTCAAGGCCATTTTGACCTGCGCGTGCTGGTCACCGTGGGCTTTGGCATCTTTGCCTTCTGCTCGTTCTGGGCGGCAGGCTTCAACAGCCAGATTGCCTACAGTGAGCTGGCCATGCCCCGCTTCGTGATGGGTGCCGGCGTGGCGTTTTTCTTTGTGCCCATCAATCAGATCATCTTTGCCGGGCTCAGAGACGATCAGATCGCCGATGCCTCGGGCCTTTCCAACTTCTGCCGAACGCTGGCCACCAGTATCTCCACGGCGGTGTCGGTGACGCTTTATGACCATCGCAGCATCTATCATCACGCGCGCCTGACCGAATCGGTGGTGCCCGGCAGCCCGGCCACCGAGCACTATCTGGATCAGCTGGGCACCCTGGGACTGCAGGATCAGCGCGCCTGGATGATGATCAACGAGGTCGTCAACGCTCAGGCCGCCACCATGGCGTTCAACGATGTTATCTGGCTGTTCGGGATCATCTTTATCGTCGCCATCGGCCTGATCTGGCTGGCGCGCCCGCCCTTCCCCGCCGGCGGCCCGATGCACTGAACTTATCGAGGGTTTGCCTGATTCCTATTAAGCACAAGTTAAGTTCGTGTACCAGGCTCACAACAATCGATTATCTCCGGCGCTGACGCTATCCGGCCCCCTTCCATCCAGCCGGGGCAGCGCATTCGATGAGTGTTGTCATCATTGCGGACTGTCACGGTAGCGTCAGCGCTGCCTGTCATCTTTCAACCGTATTGGCACGGAGGCCACATGGTGAAAAAACACACTGCGCATCAGGGTAACAGCGACGTTTACGGCACACAGGACATAGGCTCTCCCGGCGGCGGCTGGCTGGCCCTCAAGGCGGTCGAGCAGCACATGCTGCGCCAGGAAGTGCCCTTTATCGGCAACCGGTTGATGCTGTCGATGAACAAGCACAATGGCTTCAAGTGCCCCAGCTGCGCCTGGCCGGACCCGGTCAAGCCGGCGATGGCCGAATTCTGCGAAAACGGCGCCAAGGCGGTGGCCTGGGAGGCGACCCGCAAGCGCGTCCGCCCGGAATTTTTCGAGCGCTACACCGTCACCGAGCTCTCGGACTGGAGCGATCACGAGCTGGAAAGCCAGGGCCGCCTGACAAACCCGATGCGCTACAACGCCGAAACGGACAAGTACGAGGCGGTCAGCTGGGAAGCCGCCTTTGAAGAGATCGGCGCAGAGCTCAAGGCACAGGAGGATCGCTGGCGGGTACAGCTGTACACCTCGGGCCATGCACCCAACGAATCGGCCTTCATGTATCAGCTCTTCGGGCGCATGTATGGCATCAACAACTTCCCCGACTGCTCCAACATGTGTCACGAGACCACCACGGTCTCGCTGCCCGACAGCCTGGGCGTGGGCAAGGCCACCACCACGCTGGACGATTTTGATCATACCGATGCGGTGTTCATCTTTGGCCAGAACACCGGCACCAACAGCCCGCGCATGATGGGCAACCTGCATGAACTGGTCGGCCGCGGCGGGGCCGTGGTGACCTTCAATCCGCTGCGCGAGAAGGCGCTGGTGCGCTTTGCCAATCCGCAAAGCCCGATGGACATGCTCAAGCCTTCCGGCACCACCATCAGCTCGCAGTATCACCAGGTGCGTATTGGCGGCGATATCGCGGCCATCCAGGGCATGTGCAAGGTCGTGATCGAAGCCGACGATCGGGCACAGGCGAACGGCGACAGGCGCGTGCTGGATCATGAGTTCATCGAGGCCCATACCCACGGTCTCGAGGCCTTTGCCGATCACTGCCGCGCGCTGGACTGGGACCTCATCGAACGCCATTCGGGGCTGACCCGGGCGGCGATCGAGCAGGCCGCCGAGGTCTACATGAGCGCCGAGCGCGTGATCTGCTGCTGGGGCATGGGCATCACCCAGCAGGCGCATGGCGGCGACGGCGTGCAGCAGATCATCAATCTGCTGCTTTTGCGCGGCAACATCGGCCGACGCGGCGCGGGTGCCTGCCCGGTGCGGGGTCACTCCAACGTGCAGGGCGACCGCACCGTCGGCATCTATCAAAAGCCGACCGAAGCGTTTCTAAGCCAGCTCGACGAAGTCTTTGATATCGAGTCACCCCGCCAGCACGGTGACGACGTGGCGGCCTGCTGTGAATCGATTCTGGCCGGTGGGGTAGACACCTTCATTGGCCTTGGCGGCAACTTCTTCCGCGCCATTCCCGATATCGACCGGGTCGCCGAGAAGACGCTCAATACGCTGAAGATGACCGTGCAGATTTCGACCAAGCTCAACCGCAGCCATCTGATCCACGGCAAGAAGGCCTTTATCCTGCCGTGCCTGGCGCGTACCGAGAAAGACATTCAGGCCGGCGTTTTGCAGACCGTGACCCTTGAAGACGGGATGAGCAACGTCAATGGCTCGACCGGCCAGCTCGAACCGGCCTCGCCCCACCTCAAATCCGAGGTGGCGATCATTGCCGGCATCGCCCGCGCTACCCTGCCACCGCATACCAAAGTGGACTGGGAGTGGCTCAGCGAGGACTACACGCGCATTCGTGATCGCATCGAGGCGGTCTTTCCGGACATGTTCAAGAATTACAACGCTCGCGTGGGTGAACCTGGCGGCTTCCATCTCTACAACGCCGCCCGCGAGCGGGTCTGGAAGACCGACAGCGGCCGCGCCAACTTCCTCTTCCCGGAGGACACGCTGGACTCGAGCATGACCTCTCCGGAGGCCGACTACCTTCAGCTGATCACGACCCGCGGCCACGATCAATTCAATACCACGGTGTACTCGCTCGACGATCGCTACCGCGATGTCTACGGCACACGCATGGTGGTGATGATGAATCCGGCCGATATCAAGCGGCTCGGCCTTGAAGAGGGCAACATGATCGAGTTTCGCGCCGTGGCAGAAGATGGCATCGAGCGGCGGGCCTCGGGCTTTCGGGTCATGCCCTATGACGTGCCCGAAGGCTGCGCGGCGGCCTACTATCCCGAAACCAACGGGCTGATACCGATTGCCAATCGTGACGAGCGCAGCCATACGATTGCGGCCAAATCGGTGCCGGTGACCATTCATCTGATGGATACCGAGCAGGTACAACGTCAGACCGGCATGCTTGCCACCGCCTGACCGGGGTAGTATCGATCCGTGACCTGCAGGGCCCTGCCACCATGGTGGCAGGGCCCTGTTACGTTACATTGCCAAAGGCTTAAGGATGGTCCCGAAGCCTTGTGCCACACTGTCTGCATCCTCCTTATTTGCCAACAGATCACGGAGACGATGCCATGATGACCGTCTACGGCGACTACCGCTCAGGCAACTGCTACAAGGTCAGGCTTACCCTGGCACTGCTGGAGATCAGTCATCGCTGGTTCGATGTCGATTTCCTGACCGGCGAAACCCGCAGCGACGACTTTGCCACCCGCAATCCTGCCCGCCGTGTTCCCCTGCTGGAACGCCACGACGGGCGCACGCTGGTGGAATCCAACGCCATTCTCTATTACCTGGCAAGCAACAGTGCGCTGGTGCCCGACGATGATTTCGATCGTGCCCGCATGCTGCAGTGGATGTTTTTCGAGCAGCATCGTCATGAGCCCTCCCTGTCGGTCGCCCGCCTGATTCACTGGTATCAGGGCGACCCGAGTGAACGCCTTGAAGAGCTGATGACGCGTCAGGAAAGCGC
Organism: Kushneria indalinina DSM 14324; assembly: GCF_003385845.1. Classification (GTDB taxonomy): domain Bacteria; phylum Pseudomonadota; class Gammaproteobacteria; order Pseudomonadales; family Halomonadaceae; genus Kushneria; species Kushneria indalinina. The sequence goes on from NZ_QRDJ01000007.1 coordinate 91,005, forward strand.
CCGTCAGGCGCTGGATATCATGGAACAGACGCTGAGCCTGCAGCCCTTTCTGGCCGGCGATACGTTGACGCTGGCCGATATTGCCCTGTTTGCCCACACCCACATCGCCGATCAGGCCGGTCTTTTGCTGCTGGACTGGCCCCATGTGGTGGAGTGGTGCGGACGCATCGAGGAGATCTCCGGCTTTGTCTCGATGCAGCACGTTCCTGATGACAATACGCGCGCGTCGATAACGTAGGGCGACCGGGTGGACAGCGTTTCAGGGGCCCGCGCTCAAGTCATGTGGATACCGGGCGATAAGGTTAGAGCACTACAGGCAGGCACTGATTGAGGCAACAGGTGTCATGGCCTGTCAAAGCCACGGTGTGGACGCTATTTCAATGAAGCCCAAGACATCATATGAGCGAAACCTCCGACGACAGCGCTGGCGTCCTGTTTGCCCGACAGCCCATCTATGATCGAAAGCTGGCGCTGGCCGGCTACGAGCTTTTGTTTCGCCCCTATGGCGGCGGCCCGATCGTGGCCGCCGATTTCGATGGCAATCGCGCTACCAGCCAGGTGCTGATCAATGCCTTTACGGCGGCCGATATCCGTGAGGTATGCGACAACCAGCCTGCCTACGTCAACTTCACTGCCGACAGTCTGATCCGGGACATCCCCTTTGATTCCCGCGCCCTGATCATCGAGATTCTGGAAGACGTTACCGACACCCCGGAGGTCATCGAGGCGTTGGTCCGCCTGCGTGAAGAGGGCCATGTCATGGCGCTTGATGACTACACTCTGACGGACGCCAGTCACCCGCTGCTGCCCTTTGTCGATGTCGTCAAGCTCGACTATCCCTTCTATACCGCCGAGACACTTGCAGACACTATTCAGAGCCTGCTGGCGCGATATCCCGACCTTCAGCTGCTGGCCGAAAAGATCGAGACGCAGGAAGACTACCGTATCGCCATGGACGCAGGCTGCACGCTGTTTCAGGGCTATTTTCTGGCCCGTCCGGAGCCCGTCTATGGCCGGGTCATGCCGATCAATCGCCTCAATATCCTGAGGCTTCTGGCCGAACTCAACGCCGCCGATATCTCCATGCGTGACATGGCCGAGATCGTCCAGCGCGACCCCTTCTTGAGCGTGCGTCTATTGCGCATGGCCAACGCAGCCTTTGCCCAGCAAAGCCGCCCGGTCACGTCCCTGCACGGCGCTGTCATGGCGCTGGGACTGTCGCGTATTCGAAGCCTGGCAAGTCTTCTGGTGCTGTCGCGCTTTGATGACAAGCCGCACGCCCTGCAGCAGCTGGCCATGATGCTGGGGCACTTCTGCCATCAGCTGGCCAGTCAGCTCCCCGGTCAGACCAGCGAGATGGGCTTTACCGTGGGCCTGTTCTCGTGTCTTGACAGCTTCATGGATCAGCCGCTGGAAGAGATCCTGGCGCAGATCCCCGTGCATCCCGAGATCGAGGCCGCCCTGATGCGACGCACCGGCCCGCTGGGTCTGATCCTGCAAACGGCCATCGACTATCAAAGGGCCCAGTGGGAGAGGATCGACTGGCCTCATCTGGCAGAGCTGGGGCTGTCACCCGATCAGGTCGCCGGGGCCTATCAGCAAGCGCTGATGCGTGCCAATCGGGACAAGTGACGCCTCCCGAACCGAACCGCTTTTCGAAATATTTCAGCCCGGTGAATCCTGTCGCCGACGCGGTGTCCTACACTTGCCCTCCTGATTCAGGCAGGGACGCACTGCCCACGGCACGACAGGGAACGTTGTATGCTGGTCTCCGTACAGGCGCTTCGCGCATTTGCCGCCTGGCTTGTGGTCTTTCACCACTTCATGCAGGTCTTTTTCGGCTTCGACACCGACAATCCGGCCGGCCACCTGCTCTCCACCCGGGGGCAGATGGGGGTGGATCTCTTTTTTGTCATCAGCGGCTTTGTGATCTACATCACCACTGCCGACCGCTCGATGAAAACCCTGCGCTTTCTCTGGCAGCGCGCGGCACGCATCGTGCCGGTCTACTGGTTTTATACGGCCGTCACCGCCGCCATTCTCTTTTTTGCCAGTGACCTGATGCCGGATTACGGGCTGGATCTGCCCTCGCTGATCATGGGACTTTTGTTCATTCCCAACGAAAACCCGGCAGGCTTTGGCGACTATCCCATACTGCCGGTGGGCTGGACGCTCAATTTCGAGATGATGTTCTATCTGGTCTTTGCCCTCTCCTTTCTGCTGCCGCCGCGCGCCAGAATGTGGATCGTGATCATGATGATCGCGCTGCTCAATCTACTGCTGCCACGTCTGGACATGATCAGCAGCTTCTACACCGACCCCATTATTTACGAATTCCTGCTGGGCCTGGGCGTGGGCATGCTGTATCACCACGGCAAGCTGTCACCGGCGACCACACGCACGCCCTGGGCCATTCTGGCGCTGGGCTGCATGGCACTCATGCTCTGCTTTACCGATCAATCGGCCTGGCGACTGGCCGTGTGGGGGCTGCCGGCTGCGCTGTTGGTCATTGCCATGATTCGGCTGGAACCCATCTTTACGCGCTGCCATGCTCTGCGCCAAATGGGCGATCAGTCCTATTCGGTCTATCTGGTCCATGTCATCGTGCTGTGGCTGGCCCATGCATTTTTACACGAGCACTGGGGCCTGCCCGTCTGGCTGACGCTGGCCATCAGCCTGGTCATCATTGCGACGCTTTCGTGGGCGAGCTTCGAGCTGCTGGAGAAACAGCTCTCCCGCCGACTCAAGCCGCCGCGCCGAGCGTCGCAGGCTGCATGAAGCAACGTCCCCGGCACTCAGGATGCGGAACGTTCCGTTTCAGCCCTCGAAGGGACCTGATCACGTATTGCGTGGTCTGGCAGCAGCAGATTCAAAACGATGGCCACCAGACCACCGGCGCTGATCGACGACCCAAGCAGCAGACGCACCATTTCTGGCAGCTGATCGAATATCTCGGGACTGCTTGCCACCCCGAGACCAACACCGAAGGCAACCGCCATAATGGTCAGGCTACGCCGGTTCAGGGTAACGCGAGCCAGAATACGGATGCCGGCGGCGGCCACGCTGCCGAACATCATCAAAAGCGCCCCACCCAGCACCGGCTGGGGAATCTGCGACAGCACTGCCCCCAGCGTCGGGAAAAGCCCCAGAATCACCAGAATCACGCCCACATACTGCCCCACGTGACGACTCGCGACTCCACTGAGCTGAATCACTCCATTATTCTGGGAAAAGGTGGTGTTGGGGAAGGTATTGAACACCGCTGCCAGCATCGAATTGACCCCGTCTCCCAGCACGCCACCGCTGATGCGTTCGAGATAGCGCGGCCCTTCAATCGGCTGGCGCGAGATCAGACAGTTGGCCGTCAGGTCCCCGACCGACTCGATCGCGGTAATCAGATAGATCATGGCAATCGGCAAAAACACCGACCACTCGAAATCGAAACCATAGCGAAATGGAATGGGCAGACTGATAAGTGGCTGCTCTTCAAGCGAGGTAAAACCGGCCACACCGGTCAGCCATGCCACCAGCGTACCAATGGCCAGCGCAACGGCGATGGCCGAAAGCCGCAGCCAGGCATTACGCGCGTGACCGAGAATCACGATGATCAAAAGAGTCAGTGCGCCGATACCCAGATAGCCGGGGTCGCCGAAATTATCGACGCCGTCGCCGCCGCCCAGACTTGTCATACCGACCGGGATCAGACTCATGCCGATGATCGTGATGACGATACCGGTAACCAGCGGTGTAAATATCCGGCGCAGTTGATGTAGAAACCGGCTCAGGAAAATCTCGACGAACGCGCCAAAAAAGCAGAGGCCGAAAATCATGGCGAGCATGTCATCCGGGCTGCCGCCACGCGATTGCACCATCAGACCGGCCGCCGTAATCGCACCGAGAAAGGAGAAACTGGTGCCCTGAACACAGATCATGCCGGCCCCGATGCCCCACGGCCTTCGGGCCTGCAGGAAAGTGCCCACCCCCGATACCATCAGACCCATGCTGAGCAGATAGGGCAGTTGCCGATCAAGCCCGAGAATGCCTGCGATCACCAGCGTCGGGGTGACGATGGCAATAAAGCATGCCAGTACATGTTGAACGGCCGCCAGCAGTGCCGGCCCCGGCGCGGGGCGATCATCGAGTGCATGAATAAGATCATCCCGGGAATCTGGCGGTGGATTGGATTGCGACATGGTCGGATCACCTTGAAAGCGAAGACATGAGCTGCCATGCAAGAGTCCGGCCAAATGGCCACGACACCTGACCGATTGGTCAGCTATCGAAACAGGCGTCACGACAGCCATCACGTCTATACGGCCTTATCACGCCTTTGATGCGCCTTTGAGGTGCGCTATTGCACCATGACAATGCGCTCATGCCCTCGAAAGGCACGCCTGCCGTTTTGTCCGTAAGGGCCGTTTCCAAAGTGACTCACCCACGTTAGTCTGAAAACGTCACCGGGGGCGAAGCGTCCCGATTACCTTCCAACAATAACAGCGGGTAATACCATGAATATCGTGATTATCGGGGCCGGCATGGGCGGTCTGACCGCCGCACTGGCCCTGCAGCAGCAAGGCCACCAGGTCAGCGTGCATGACCGGGTCCGCGAACTGCGACCGGCAGGCGCGGCACTGTCGATCTGGTCCAACGGAGCAAAGATCCTGCACGAGCTGGGGCTCGGGCGCAGCATCGAACAGGCCAGCGGCAACATGGAAGCGATGCGTTATTTCAATCATGACGGTGCACTGCTGACCGGGTTCAGTCTGGCGCCGCTTTATGGCGCCGTCGGCCAGCCGGCCTGTCCGATTGCCCGCAGCGAGCTACAGCGTCAGCTGCTGGCCGCCGTGGGCCACGACAACGTTCATCTCGGTGAGCACTGCGTTGATTTTCAAACGGACGCTAATGGCGTGACGGTCAGTTTCGAAAATGGGCAGACGCGTCGCGCCGATCTGCTGATCGTGGCCGATGGCACCCACTCAAGGCTTCGCGATCGCGTGGCAGGGAAAACGATCGAGCGGCGCTACTGCGGCTATGTGAACTGGAATGTTCGGGTGCCGGCACAGGATGATCTCGCCCCGCTGGACCACTGGGATCAATACATCGGCCGCCACCAACGCGTCTCGCTGATGCCGATGGGCCGCGGCGGCAACGGCGAGCATCAGCCCGAGTTCTACTGCTTTTTTGATGTGCCCCTGCCGCTGGAGGCGCTTGATGACAGCGGCGATTACAGGGCCGAGCTGCGACATCACTTCTCTGGCTGGGCGCCTGAGGTCATGCGGTTGATCGAGCGGTTTGATCCGGCGCTGATGGCGCGGGTGCCGATTCATGATATTGATCCGCTCGATTCACTGGTCGCAGAACGCGTGGCCCTGCTGGGAGATGCCGCTCACGCCATGGCACCCGACCTCGGCCAGGGGGGCTGTCAGGCCATGGAGGACGCCTGGGTACTGGCAAAGGCCCTGAGTGAATACAGCGATCTTTCCGGCGCTTTGAACGCCTATGATCAGGCCCGCGTCGACCGCGTCAGCGATATCATACTACGCGCGCGCAAGCGTGCCGACATGACCCATGGCCAGGACCCTGCCGCGACCGATCAGTGGTATCAGGAACTCGCTCGGGAAGATGGTCGCCATATCATGGCAGGCATGCAAAAGACCATCGAGGGGGGACCACTGGCCTGACTCACAGGGTGTCAGTCGTGTGCTCGCTTTCGGTCAGACCACAGCCGGCGAGCACCATGTGGCAGAGGAAGTCACCGATACGCCGCTCATCGTCGTCATCCAGCGCGTCGCGCCCGGTCAGTGCCAGTACCTGTGCCTCATAGTCGGCGTAGTGCTGGGTGGTCGACCAGATCAGAAAGATCAGCGCATGCGGATCAACGCGGGCATCCACCTGCCCGCGCTCGATCCAGCGCGTGAGGATGGCCGCCCGTGCATTTACCCAGTCACGCACCGGGCCTCGCAGATAAACCTGCAGCATCGGCGCCCCCTGCAGCACCTCAGCGGCAAACAGGCGCGACGCCTGCGGATGGCGTCGCACCAGCGCCAGCTTGGCCCGGATAAAGGATGTCAACACCTGCGCCGGGTCATCGTCAACGTTGATCTCTTCGAGCAGCTGGTTCCAGCGCATCATGGTGCGTTCCAGTAGCGCCACGTAGAGCCCGCGCTTGCTCTTGAAGTAATACAGCAGATTGGCCCGGGGCAGCCCGGCCTCCTGCGCAATGGTGCTCAGGCTGCCGCCCCGATAGCCGTGGGCGGCAAATACCCCCTCGGCCGCATCCAGGATGCGGCTCTGGTTGCGTGTACGAATGGCCCCTGCCCCGGATGTTCCGGACGTCATGTTGTCCTGTTGTCTGCTGACCATTCCCATCCCTTGTGCTCGAACCGATGCTCGTGGCGCTTTCATGTGACAGCGCGATAGTGCCTGACTCCCGGCCGGTGGTCGAATCGACAATCGAGCGCATTTCCTGAACAGTTGGTCAGGAAATTGCATGGTAATGACCAGCGGATACCATGGAGAATCCACGATGCTTACCCTGACGTTCAACGGACACCCCCGACAGCTGGACAATATACCGGCGCAGACCACCGCCCTGGCCCTGCTGCGCGACCGCTTCGCTACCTGCGGCACCAAGGAGGGGTGCGCCTCCGGTGACTGCGGCGCCTGCACCATCGCCATCGGTACGCGCGATGATGCAGGCCATTTGCACTATCACGGTGCCAACGCCTGCATTTTGCCGGCCCACCAGCTGCAGGGATGTCATGTGGTGACGGTGGAAGGTCTCGCCCATGGTGACGGTCTTCATCCGGTCCAGCAGGCCATGGTCGACCACCATGGCAGCCAGTGCGGCTTCTGTACCCCCGGCATCGTCATGTCGCTGTTCTGTCTGGATCATGAGCGCCGTCATCACGGGCTTGATAGCCCACCCGATGATGACACCATCGATGCCGCACTGGGCGGCAACCTCTGTCGCTGCACCGGTTATCGCGCCATTCGAGACGCGGCCCGGGCCATGCATGCCCTGCCCTCTCCGGTCAGTGACGACACGGTCGATATCGCCCCCGCCGCCCGGTCCACAACGGATGGTTTTTATCGCCCTGAAAGCCGCCGTGAACTGATCACGCTTTTATCGCAGCATCCGCAGGCGCGACTGATTGCCGGCGGTACCGATCTGATGCTCGAGCACACGCTGGCCCTCAAACCGCTGCCCGAACTGATCGATCTTTCCAGCGTCGCCGAGCTGAAGCACATCAAGGAAGAGAAAAGCGGCTGGTGGATCGGCGCCGGCGTCACCTATCACCAGCTAACGTCGCTGCTGGCCGAACATTACCCGGCCTTTCACACCCTGCTGGAGCGCCTCGGATCGCAGCAGATTCGCCATCGGGCGACCCTGGCCGGCAACCTCGCCAACGCATCCCCCATCGGTGACACGCCACCGATCCTGCTTGCGCTGGGCGCTCGACTGCGAATCAACGGCATCCGGGGCGCCCGTGAAGTCTTCATCGATGATTTTTTTACCGGCTATCGACGCACGGTGCTGACCGAGGGCGAGTATCTGGACGCCATCTATCTGCCTCGTTTGCGTAATGGCGAGCAGCTGCTGGCCTGGAAGCTTAGCAAGCGTCGTGATGACGACATCTCTGCCGTGATGCTGGCCCTGCGGACCGTGATCGGCGAGGACGGACGACTCCATGAGGTCCGGGTGGCGTGTGGTGGTATGGCGGAAACCTCGCAGCGGGCACGTCATGTCGAGGCGGCACTGGAGGGACAGGTTCTGGATGATGAGGTTTTAAACGATGCCTGCAACGCGCTGGCCGAGGATTTTTCACCGATCGACGATGTCCGCGCCAGTCGCGACTACCGTCTGGCGGGCGCCGCCGGGCTGCTGGCACGGGCCTGCCACCGGCTCACGAGCCGTCACGACGCGATCCCCATGACGCTGGAGGAGGTCTGATCATGCGCAAGCTGATTCAATTTGGCAGTCTACCGAGTGCGACGGCGACCGCAGCAGTGCCGGGGCATGATAGCGCCATCGGCCATGTTACCGGTCAGGCCGCCTACATCGATGACCTGCCAGGGCCGAAGGGCATGCATCATCTGGCCGTGGGGCTTTCGCCACATTCCAGCGCCAGGGTGTTGCACATGGATCTGAGCGAGGTGCGCCGCCAGCCCGGGGTCATTGATGTGATCACCGCCGCCGACATCCCGGGGCACAATGAGGTCGGCGCCGTCTACCCGGGCGACCCGCTGCTGGCCGAAAAGGAAGTGCGCTACGCCGGCCAGATGGTCTTTGCCGTGGTGGCCGACACGCTCTATAACGCCCGCTGCGCCGTGGCCCACGCCCGCATCGACTATCACCTGCAAACACCGGCGCTGGACCCGGCTGCCTCGATCCGGGCCGGCCTGACCGTGCTGCCCGAACACATCCATGAGCGGCCACTGCCGGCGCCGGCACTTGATCGCGGCGCCGCCATGAGCGATGACACCCAGACCAGCGGCAACGTGGACAAGGCCCTGCAAAGGGCCCCCCACGTACTCGAAGGCGAGCAGTTCATCGGCGGGCAGGAGCATTTTTATCTCGAAGGCCAGATTGCCCAGGCCGAAGCCCTGGACGACAACGGGCTGCGGGTACTGACGTCCAGCCAGCACCCCAGCGAAGTCCAGAAGCTGGTCGCCGAGGTACTGGCGATGCCGCTGCATGCCATCGTCGCCGAGGTGCGCCGCATGGGCGGCGGGTTTGGTGGCAAGGAAAGCCAGGCCGCCGCGCTGGGCGCCATGGCGGCCCTGGCCGTCCATCGCAACGGCTGTGCGGTACGCTTTCGCCTGCCGCGCGCCGATGACATGCAGGCCACCGGCAAGCGACACCCGTTTCACAACCGTTACCGGGTCGGCTTTGACGACACCGGACGCCTGACCGGGGCCGATATTACCCTGATCGGCAACTGCGGCCACTCGCCGGATCTCTCCGAGGGGGTGGTGGACCGCGCCATGTTTCACGCCGACAACGCCTACTATCTGGGCGATGCGCGCGTGACCGGCCATCGGGCCATGACCCATACCGCCTCCAACACCGCCTTTCGCGGCTTTGGTGGCCCGCAGGGCATGATGCCGATCGAGGGCGCCATGGATGACATCGCCCGCACTCTGGGGCTCGACCCACTGGACGTGCGAAAGCGCAATCTCTATGACGAGGCGCACTGTGAAACCCACTACGGTCAGCACATCGACCAACCGCTGATCGGCGAGCTGATCGAGACGCTTGAAGCTTCCAGTGACTATCGTACAAGGCGACGCGAGATCACCGCCTTCAATGCCAAAAGCCCCGTGATCCGCAAGGGGCTGGCCCTGACGCCGGTCAAGTTTGGCATCTCCTTTACTGCCAGACACCTCAATCAGGCCGGCGCCCTGTTGATGATCTACACCGACGGCAGCGTGTTGATCAATCACGGTGGCACCGAGATGGGCCAGGGACTGCATACCAAGGTGTGCCAGGTCGTGGCAAAAGAGCTGGGCATTGCTCATCACCGAGTGCGCATCAGCGCCACACGCACCGACAAGGTGCCCAACACCTCACCCACGGCGGCCTCATCAGGGGCCGACCTCAACGCCATGGCCGCCCGCAACGCTGCCATTACCCTGCGCGAGCGCCTGGTCGACTTCGCCGCCGGATGGCGCGGCCTGCCGCGCGAGCAGTTAACGCTTGAAGCCGACGGACTCAGTGCCGGGGAAACGCGCATCGAATGGTCAGAGCTGATCCAGCAGGCCTATCTGGGGCGGGTATCGCTTTCAGCCACCGGCCACTACGCCACACCCGAGATTTACTACGACCGAAAAACCGGGCGCGGGCGACCCTTTTTTTACTACGCCTGGGGCGCAGCGGTCAGCGAAGTCCATATGGATACCCTCACCGGTGAGTACCGGGTAGCACGGGTTGATATCCTTCACGACGTGGGGGACTCGCTCAATCCGGCCATCGACCGCGGCCAGATCGAGGGCGGTTTTGTCCAGGGCATGGGGTGGCTGACCACCGAAGAGCTCAGGTGGGACGCCGAGGGCCATCTACTTACCACCGGGCCTGCCACTTACAAGATTCCCGCCTGCGGCGACGCACCGCGCGACTTCCGGGTCGCCCTGCTGGAGGGTCATCCCAATTCGCAGGCAACGATCTATCGCTCCAAGGCAGTCGGTGAGCCACCGCTGATGCTGGCCATTTCGGTGTGGTCGGCACTGCGTGACGCCATCGCAAGCCTGGCAGATGACCATACCAGCCCGCGGCTGGACACGCCGGCCACGCCCGAGCGGGTGCTGATGGCCTGTCGGGCGATACGCGAGGCGCACGCTCACGACGCCCCCTCCACGCGAAAGGAGATGACCCATGCCCTGTCTGAAAAGTGAGTTCGGTTATCCGGGGCTGCGCTGGTACGAGGCGCTGGCCGACTGCCAGCGCCGCGGCGTATCACACGCCTGTGCCCAGATCGTGACCAGTGCCGGCTCAACCCCTCGCGAACCGGGTAGCCAGCTGGTGGTGACCGACGCGCAGAGCTTTGACACCCTGGGCGGTGGGCGTTTTGAGCAGGAAGTGATCGAGACCGCGCGGCAGGCACTGGCGTGCGGTGAATCGGGCTGTCGACTGGAGAGTTTCTCGCTGGGCACCCGTTCGGGCCAGTGCTGCGGCGGCCATGTGGAGGTGCTGTTGACACTCTACCCGGCGCCCGGCATGCAGATCGCTCTCTTTGGCGCCGGCCATGTGGCGCAGGCGCTGGAGCCGTTGCTGGGCGGGCTGGGCTGGCGCGTCGACTGGTTTGATACACGCCCGACGACATCGCTGGAGATCACGACACATGCCCCGACCACGCACTGCCATTTCGGACTGAGCGTTGACGAACAGATAACCCGGCTGCCCACGGGAGGCCACTGTCTGATCATGACCCACGATCACGCGCTTGATGAAACCCTGCTGGCCGCCATGATGGCGCGGGAGGATCAGGCCTCACTGGGTCTGATCGGCTCGCAGAGCAAGCGGGCACGCTTTGCCCGCCGTCTGCGCGACCGGGGATTGGCCGAGCACTGTATCGACGCCCTGCGCTGTCCGCTGGGCAACAGCGGTGGCGACAAGCGGCCGCAGGCCATTGCCATCGCTATTGTCGCCGAGCTGCTGACGCTGGATCAGACGTCGCCGCCCCCTGTACTGCGGGGGTTGCCACGGGAGGCGCTGAGCCGCCTTGAAGCGGCTGCCGCGGCCCGGCGGGAAACCGGATGAGGCTGCCCAGCGTGCTAGCTGCCGCGATAGACGTTATAACCCCAGGGCGTGATCAGCAGCGGCACGTGGTAACACTGCCCATTGGCCAGGGTAACGCTGACCGGCACCCGGTCCAGAAACGGCGAGTCCACGCCGCGGGCCAGAAAATAGTCGCGCACGTGAAAATGCAGGGTGTACTGCCCGCCCTCACCGCTCTCCAGCAGGGGCGCATCAAGGCGGCCATCCTGATTGGTGACCCCATGCGCGCACGGGGTCGTGGCGTCGTGGGCGAACAGGTCGACGTGAAGCCCGGCGGCCGGCAGACCGCCGTGCTGATCAAGAACGTGGGTACTCAGAGTCGTCATTGCCATTACCGGGTTGGGGAAAACAAACTGTCTGTCCCTCGAGACTGCCAGGATTCATCACCAAAGGAAAGTCCAATATGTCCGTTACGCTGGAAACCCTTAACCATCTGCCTGAAGACAGATTCGTCGCGCATCTGGAAGGGCTCTATGAACACTCCCCCTGGATCGTACGCGCCATTGCCGCGCAGCGTCCCTTTGTCAGCAATGATACCCTGATCGATGCCGCCCAGGCCCATATCCGGCAGGCGTCTTCTCGACAACAGTTTGATCTGATCTGCGCCCACCCGGAACTGGGCAGTCGCCAGCTCGCCCGCCTGACGCCGGCGTCGCAGGCCGAGCAGCGCGGCGCCGGGCTCGCCGAGGACAAGGCACGCCTTGAACGGCTGCGCTCGCTCAACGAGGCCTATCGTCAGCGTCACGGCTTCCCGTTTGTGCTGGCCGTCGCCGGATTGCGCCCCGAGACCATCCTGTCCACGCTCGAGGCGCGCCTGCCGCGCGACAGCGATACCGAAATCGTTGAGAGCCTGACCCAGATCGGCCATATCGCACGCCAGCGTCTGGCCAACATGCTCGACACCGATTAACCACAGTCAAACGACTGAATCACGCCCTGTTCGTTGACGTGAATGTTGAGGCGATCCTCGTGGTAATCCATGGTGCGGATGGTGTCAGTTGCCAGCACGCGAAACTGCTGAGCCCCGCTCTGGTCCACGATCTGCTGGCGCATGTCCTGATCCAGCAGGCTATCCGTCAGCGCGTCAAGACGGTTGGCGCCACAGGCCTTTTTCGCCTCATCCGAGCCGACGCCGTCATTGGCGGCATGTTGTGTGGCGGCGTCAGTATCCGTTGACGCTGAAGCGGTCTCGTCACCGCCTCCACCAAACCAGGCACAGCCGCCCAGTCCCAGCAAAACCGTTGTCGCAAGCGCGGTGAGCAGCGAGTGTTTCATGGCGATCTCCGATCAAAAGTGGCAGCGTTCTGCCCGGGCAGGGTCAGCGGCGCCATGGCAGGCAGCGCCAGCGTTTCATCATCGGCGATGTCCTGCATGAAGGCCAGTCCCAGGCGATAGAGCGCCGCCTCCTGGCGTTCGCCGCCCAGCAGCGAGACGTTGATCGGCACACCGGCCTTGGTCATGCCCATCGGCAGCGTCAGTTCGGGAAACCCGGTGGCGGAGGCAATGTAGCCCAGCGCAAACGGCTCGCCGGCCGTGCACTCGTAATCCTCGCGCTCGCTGCTCTCCAACGGCGGCGCCGGACAGGCCTCGGTGGGAAAGACCAGCGCATCGAGTTCGTTGTCTGCCATGAATTGCGTCAGATGCTCGCGAAGCTCGGGAATACGCCGTGAAATGACCTCCAGGTACTCCGGAGAGCCTTCCAGACGCTTGTCCAGTCGATACTGCATGCCCCGAATTCGCCGCGGTGTGACCGGCGGATCATCGCCCGCATACTGGTTGAGCGACTCGCAGCGCTCGAGGATCTCCTTGAGGGTATGGGGCTGACCCTCGTCAAACTGGCGCAGATAGCGCTCCAGCTGGGGCTGAAACTCCGCCTCATGGACCGGTCCTACGGCGCCGGGCCAGAGATCGAGATAGTGCGACGCCAGCGTGGTTTTGACCGGCGTGGCGCCCAGCGCTTCAAGACGCTGCAGCGCCTGGCCAAAGTGGGCCTCGATCTGCTGATTGCCTGCCTCGCGATGTTCGATCACGCCCACGCGCAGCCCTTCAAACGGGGTGGATGACGCCGGCGCCGGGAGGGACTCAAGGCCTTCCAGCGGCGCGCGGTCGTTGAACCAGGTGGCTTCGTCCGCGTCGTCACGACCGGTCATGGCGGCCAGCACCCAGGCGTTGCCCTGCACGGTGCGTGTCATGGGGGCCGGCGTGTCAAAGGACATCGCCAGGGGAATAATGCCGTCACGGCTGACCCGGCCCAGCGTCGGGCGCATCGCCACAAGCCCTGTGGCATGGGCCGGTCCGCGCACGGAGCCCTCGGTATCGGTGCCGATGGCAAAGGGGGCAAATCCGGCTGCCACGGCGGCTGCCGAACCGCTGCTCGAGCCCAGAACACTGCGATCGAGCCGCCACGGATTGCGGGTAATGCCGCCGCGAGAGCTGTAGCCGGTATCCCCGTAGCTGGCGGCAAATTCGGTCATGTTGGTCTTGCCCAGCAGGATGGCCCCGGCCTGCTCCAGCTGCTGGACCACGTGGGCGCTGTCTTCGGGATAGGCGTGCGAAAGCACCATGGAGCCCCCCGAGGTGGGCAGCCCCATGACGTCGATGTTGTCCTTGACCACAAAGGGAATGCCGTAGAGCGGCCCGTGACCGCTCTCGTCGCGGCGACGGTCAAGCTCGCGGGCCCGGGCGATGGCGCCGGGCGCCAGATCCAGCATGGCGTTGATGGCGGGTCCCCGGTCATCCAGCGCGCCGATACGGGCCAGATAAAAGCGGGTCAGCTGCTCGGAAGTCACCTCACCGCGATCAAGCATGTCGCGCAGTTGGGGAAGGTTTTTTTGTTCAAGATGCAGTGACCGATCCCTGTTTGGAGGAACCGGCCGCTCGTCGGCACTGGACGATGACGCCAGAATCAGCCCCATCAGCATACCGGATACCGCACCCCCCCAGAGACGCCGGCCGAACCCGAGCCGAGACATCGCATGCTCCCCACACGCTGGATATGTCCTGCATCGTGCCTTTCTGGTGCTGGCAGAATCAAGGCGGGGAGATCAAGCGGGATCGGCCAGGCCTTGAATTGCACATGTCAGCAAAGACTCAGGGACGGGGAGCGGCGTTCTCATGGATCAGTGCGAGCCAGAGACCGGGGCCGGCTCCGCGGCGCGAAGCGGTCTCGACCAGACCCTGCGCCTCGAGAGAAGACGCCGCACGCCGCACCAGCGCATGCGACATATCCAGCTCGCGGGAGAGCCGGCCACTGTCCTGGTGCCCTTTCCCGACGGCCTCGCCGGCCTCCAGACGCTCGAGCAGCAGCGCCTCCAGGCCATCAAGGTCCGGGTGGCGCTGCAGCCAGCGCTCAAGGCGCGACAGCTGCTCAGGGGTCAGTTGCTCGAGATCCATCAGGCCAGCCGCTGACTCTTTTCAAGACGAACGGCCACCGACTTGGAGTTGGGCGTGTTGCTCTTGATGCCGACGCTGTCCAGTGGAATCAGCGGATTGGTCTCGGGATAGTAGGCCGCCGCGCAGCCGTGGGGCGTGTCGTACGCCACCACGCGAAAGCCGTCGGCGCGGCGCTCGATCCCGTCATCGGACTCACCGATCAGATTGACCCAGTCGTTTTTGACCAGTCCCAGACGGTGGATGTCATGAGCGCTTAGAAAGATCACCCGGCGCGTGCCTTCCACGCCCCGGTAGCGGTCGTTGTAGCCATAGATCGTGGTGTTGTACTGATCGTGGCTGCGCAGGGTCTGCAGGGTCAGCCAGCCCTCGCGCCGGGCGAGTTTTTGATGCAGTACCGCCTCGGGCAGCGGCTCGTTTGAGAACCTGGCAAAACCAGTGTCGGTGGGAAACTCGCGCCGCGCGCCGGGGTTGCCCAGCCAGAAGCCGCGCTCCTGGCGCACGCGGGTGTTGAAATCTTCAAAGCCCGGCAGGACGCCTGCGACGTGGTCACGGATGCGGTCGTAATCGGCGTTCAATGCCTCCCAGTCCACTACGTCACTGCCCAGCAGCGCCCGGGCAATGCCGGTGAGCACGGCGATTTCCGAGCGCAGCTCTTTTGAGGCCGGCTTGTGGATGCCGGCCGAGCCGTGAACCATGCTCATCGAGTCTTCCACGGTGATCAGCTGTGGCTTTTTATCGGCGCGACGGTCCACCTCGACGCGACCGATGACCGGCAGGATCAGCGCATCACGCCCGGTGACCAGGTGGCTGCGGTTGAGCTTGGTGCTCATGTGCACCGTCAGGTCACAGCGTTCAAGCGCCGCTTCGCAGACGTGGGAATCGGACGTGGCGCGGGCAAAGTTGCCGCCCAGGCCAATAAAGACGCGACACTGGCCGTCGCGCATGGCGCGAATGGCCGAGACCGTGTCATGGCCATGCTCGCGCGGCATGGGCACGCCATAGAAGGCTTCCAGCGCGTCCAGAAACGCCTCGTCAGGCTTTTCATAGATGCCCATGGTGCGATCGCCCTGCACGTTGGAGTGTCCGCGCACCGGGCAGGTGCCCGCACCGGGCTTGCCGATGTTGCCCCTGAGCAGCAGAAAATTGATGATCTCGCGTACCGTGGCGACCGAATGCTCGTGCTGGGTGATGCCCATCGCCCAGGCACAGATGGTGGCATTGGACCGGATATAGATCTCGGCGGCCTCGGTGATCTCTTCGCGACTCAGCCCCGACTGCGCCTCGATCGCCGCCCAGGGCGTGGCCTCGACCACGGCGCGCCACGCCTCGATCCCATCGGTATGCTGCGCGATGAAGTCGCGATCGAGCACGTTGCCGTCCCGGTCGTCGCGCTCGAACACGATTTTGGCCATGCCGCGAATGGCGGCCATGTCGCCACCCAGCGACGGACAGAGATAGAGCGAACTGATACGACCGCTGCCGCCCGTGGCCATTTCCAGCTTGCGCTGCGGGTCGGCAAAGCGCTCCAGCCCGCGCTCTTTCAAGGTGTTAAACGCCACGATCCGACAGCCGTTGTCGGCCGCCTCTCGCAGGGTGCCCAGCATGCGCGGGTGGTTGGTGCCCGGGTTCTGGCCGAAGGTGAAGATCGCTTCCGCCTTCTCGAAATCCTCCAGCAGCACGCTGCCCTTGCCGGTACCCAATGCCTCGGAAAGCCCGGTGCCGCTGGCCTCATGGCACATGTTGGAGCAGTCCGGCAGGTTATTGGTGCCGTACAAACGCGCCAGCAGCTGAAAGACCCAGGCCGACTCGTTGCACGCCTTGCCCGAGGTATAGAAAAGCGCCTGGTCGGGATGATCCAGCGCCTTGAGACGATCGGCGATCAGGCGATAGGCCGCTTCCCAGTCGATCGACTCGTAGTGGTCGGTCTCAGGGTTATAGCGCATCGGCGAGGTCAGACGCCCCTGATCCTCCAGGCGATAGTCGTCCCAGGTTTTCATCTCGCTGACCGACCAGCGTCTGAAAAAGCGCGGCGTGACCCGTTTGGCGGTGGTCTCCCAGGTGATCGCCTTGACGCCGTTTTCGCAGAACTCGAACGACGAGGCGTGTTCGGGGTCGCCCCACGCACAGCCCGGGCAGTCAAAGCCGTCGGGCTGATTGAGCTTTAAAAGCGCCCGCACGTTGGAGATAGGCGCACGACTGTGACGCAGATGCCGACCAACGGAGATCAGCGCGCCCCAGCCGGCGGCCGGGTGGGTATATTCGAAAATGCGTTCCCTGGATTGGGTCACGGAAAACTCTTTATGTCAGACGGTTTGAGCAGACAGGTCACACAAGACATCGATACAGGCCGCCCAGGGCGGGCAGACGCGGCATCAGCCGCTGCTGAGCAGGGTCAGACGCCGGCCTCGATGACAGCAGATCAGATTCAGCGCGCACAGGCGGGCGATATCGACCGCCAGCGTTGAGGGATGAGACAGCGTGGCCAGCGTCGGAATGCCGGCGCGTACCGCCTTTTGCACCAGCTCCAGGCTGCAGCGGCTCGACAGCAGCACCATCGACAGGGGGCGGTCCTCGACCAGCGAGGCACCGATCAGCTTGTCGAGTGCGTTGTGCCGGCCGATATCGACCCCGGTGCCAAGCCGCTGACCGTCACCGTCAAAGCCCAGCGCCATGTGAAGCCCGGGCTGGCCTTCACTCGAGAGCTGCTCGAGCGCCCTTTCAAGCTGTGCCGGCGGCGGCGGGGTACTGGCGGGCAGACGCTGCAGCCCTTCCATCATCTGCGCTTCCTCGGCACTGCCACAGCGCCCGCAGCTTGACGAGGCCGAGGTCACGCGGCGGCGTTCGCCGGCCAGGCGTTCAATGTGCGCCGCCACGTTCAGACGCACCCGCACGCCATGGCGCAATCGATCGGTGGTGATCTCGCTGACCTGAGAGGCGCGGGTGATCATGCCTTCGCTGAAGGCAAAGCCGATGGCCCAGTGCTCCAGCGCCTCGGGCGTGGCCAGCACGGAGGCATAGGCGGTCTCGTTGAAGGACAGCGTGATCGGCAGCTCCGGCGGCCCGTTGAGCTGCTCGCCGGGGGTTTTGGTAGCGTCCTCGTACTCGGAAAGCGACATGGCAATACGACTCCTCTGGCAGACGATCATGACAATGAATGCGATGCCCGCAACGGGACATCGTCCTGCATGGCGCTGCACGGGATGGCGAGTGGGGGTAGTTTAACGCCGCGCTCGCGGCGCGCTCCAATGGAGCCGCGACATGAATTGATCGATGGCGTCTATCAAATCCGTCAACGTCATCAAGTTCTTGAGCATCATCAATCGACGATGAATTTGCAGGAGGCGCTCAGGGCTCGCGCAGCCACTCCAGAAGCGCCCGAAGCCGGCGCGAGGGCGGCGCCCCGGCGCGCCACAAAAGCCCCACCGGCGGGTCCTCCTCGGTGGCCGGCAGCAGGCGGTGTATCAGCCCCGGCGGGTATCCGGCGGCGGGTTTGTGCTGCTCCACGATGCCGACACCGGCGCCCTGCTCGACCAGCCGCTCAAGCGATGCCATGGATTCGGTCTCCAGCACCGGCGCAAGCGTCACGCCCTCGCGGCGGGCATGAATGTCCACCCGATGGCGCTGCTGCATGTCCGGTGTCAGAAGACACAGTGGAAAGGCACCAATATCGGCCCAGACGGGTCTGTCCGGCAGCGTAAAGCGGTCCTCGCGCGCCAGCAGCGCATAGCGCTCGATATAGAGCCGCCGCGCCACGAAGGGCTCGGCGGCCGGGACATCGAGATAGCCCACCGCCACGTCGATATCGCCCTCCATCAGCGACTGCATCAGCGGCAGGGTTGCCCGCTCCATCAGCCGCAGCGACAGGGCCGGGTACTGCTCGCGCAGCGGCACGATCCAGCGGCTGACGGCGCCGAGCGCCGAGGGAATCAGACCCAGGCGCAACGAGCCGCTGGGCGGGCTTTTGGGGTCGAGTTCGGCGTTGAGCTCATCGAGCGAGGCGAGAATGCGCCGGGCGTGGCTCAGCACGTGCTCGCCTTCGGGAGTAAACCCCTCAAAGCGGTGGCCGCGAATGATCAGCGCACAGCCCAGCTCCTCTTCCAGCTGCTTGAGCCGCGCCGAAAGCGTGGGCTGGGTGACGTTGCAGGCGGTGGCGGCGCGGCCGAAATGGCGCTCGCGGGCCAGCGCCACCAGAAAGCCGAGCTGTCGATGATCCATGCCGGGTCAGCGCGGCGCGCGACGCGCATCGATCCAGTCACGCGCCTGCACCAGGCTCTCCAGCCGAGCCGTGGCACGACTGACATCCTGACCGCGCGAATAGGCGTTGGGAATGGCAATCACGTCAATACCGGCGGCGCACGCAGCGTCCACGCCGTGGCGGGTGTCTTCAATCGCCACGGCTTCAGCGGCCTCGATGCCGCACAGGCCCAGCGCCTTCAGATAGCAGTCCGGATGGGGCTTGGAGTGCGTGACGTCGTTGCGGGTCACGACGTGGTCAAAAAACCCGGCGAGATCGTAATGCTCGATGGTCGGGGCGATCTCCTCGCGGCCGCTGCCGGTCACCAGCGCCGTGGCCAGGCCACGGGCCCGACACCACTCGAGGATCTCGAGGGCGTGCTCCATCAGCGCGATCGGCGTTTCGGTGAAGCTTGCCACGGTACGCTCGACCTTGAGATCGACCAGCGCCTGCGGCGAGATCTCAAGTCCCCGGGTACGAATCAGCCGTTCGACCTCCTGGGTGACCGGGGTGCCCGAGCTTTCCCGCTTGTACTCTTCATCATCGATATGGGCGCCCATCTCACCGAGAATCTCGTTCCATACCCGGTGGTGGGCGCTCTCGGAATCGGCCAGCGTGCCGTCAAAATCAAACAATACGACGCGATACTTCCCGGATGACTGCATGCAGGCGCTTCCTGTGAGGTGGCAATGACTGACCATGGTCCAGCAACACGCGCACTTGAGCAACTGCACACCCCCGGTTTCATTGCTAGAATAATTCTCATTCACACATGAATGCCGGACTCACCTAAAGTCGGCACCCCCGGAGGGAAACCGTCATGTTTGACGCCCTGTTCAATGAGCGACTGGCGCGCTTTGGCGCTGCCCTGACCTGTCGAGGGGCGGGCGTGGAAGGGGTCATGCCCGTGCGCCGGCTGCTGGAGCAGGACGTGCTTGAAGGGGTACTGACGCGCTTTAGCGACCATCACGGCCCCTGTGAGCGCCGCGCGGTCGCCACACAGTGGTCAAAGCACTACCTTAGCCAGCTGATCATCCCCGTTACGGTGGTCGAGCTCTGCCGGGATGTTCACCTGCCCACCAGCCTTGATGACATGGGCGTGGTGCTTGCCGAGGACGGCACGCCCGAACGATTCGTGCTGCCGCATGAAGGGACCATCAGTCTGGACAACGGCTGCGCGCGCTTTTGTCCGCTGATCGCACGCCATCTCACGCCGCTGATCGACACCCTGGCGCGCAAGGTGCACTTCTCCCCTCGCGTGCTGTGGAGCAATGCCGCGGTCTATTTCGAATTTGCCGTTAACGAGCTGGAACGCCAGGGGCTGGCGAGCGACTTCGAGATTCAGGGGGCCCGGGCCATGATGGCGCAGCGCCAGCTGCCGGACCGCCAGCGCAACCCGTTCTACCGCCCGGTGGACTATATCGACGTGGTCGACGACAGCGGCGCGGCCGAGCCGTGGCGCTGTCGTCGCATGTGCTGCCTGCGGTATCTCGATGATTCGCTCGGGCTGTGCGGCAACTGTCCGCGACTGAAAACCACCCGAGCGGATGAGCAGCCGGCTCAGGCCTGAGCGTTGTCCTGCTCGGCAGTGTCCTTGGTGGGTTCGCGACGAGCGATGCTGGCCTCACGGCGCGTGCGCAGCTCGTCTTCATACATCTGCTCCATGACGTGCAGCATGCCGCCGAGAATCCACCAGACCCCGAAGATGGCCAGCAAAAAGGCCACAGCCGCCACAAAGGGGTTCTGGAAGAGGGCATACAGCGCCGCCGCTGCCAGACAGAAAACGTAGCCACCCACGGCGCGACGCAGTGATTTATCCAGCCGCTGCCAGAACGTGTTCTGGCTATAGCCCACGCCCCGACGCCAGAGAATATCGGTCAGCACGTGAAAGGTGACCGCGGCCGACACCAGCAAGAGCGCGAAGCTCACGATCTGGAAGATGCCGAAGGCAGGACTGGTAATCACGGCAAAAAGCCACAGAATCGGCAGTGACACCACTGCCCACATCACGATTGCCCGCTTGCGTAACGCCTGATTGTTCATGGTCCTCATGTCCTGTCTGGTCGGTGGCGCAGTGCCCGGCACTGCCTTGTCCGAAGGTCGTCGATGGTTGTGACATCGGCGCCGATGGGTTGGTTCATTGCTGTGCGTGCCCTTCGAAAGGCACCCCTGACGAACGAACAGGGCCACAGTGTGCCCTGAATGGCTCGCGCTCACCTTGCCGTTATGCTGATTGCGGCGACCAGTCGATCGGACCGGGGTCGTCTTCCAGATCAAAGTGCGCTTCACCGCTGAGGTGGTTGAGAATCACCGCCGAACGCCAGGCCATCAGCGACAGCTGCGGCTCGGCGATACCGTAGCGGGTGCGTCCGGCATTGACGGCATAGATGCGACTGTCGCCGCCGCCCTGCCAGTCGAGCAGAAAATGATTCCCCATGGTCGGCTCGCCGCGCGCATCACGCCCGATCCGATCGGCCAGCGGGGCCATGCACTCGGGCAGACTTGATTCAAAGCCGGTGGCAAAAATGACCACATCGGCGTCAAAGTGCTCAAGCACGCCGGTGGTGCCGTGTCGGGCCTCCAGCACGAAGGCCCCCCCCGCCCGCGTCATGTCCACCGCCTCACGGTGGGGCAATAGATGCGCCCAGCGCGGCTCGTGCATCACATCAAAGCGGTGATAGAGCGTCTGATAGATCTCGGTCAGCGCCGCGGGCGTGATGCCGTCGCTGGCGTATTTCTGCGCACTGACCTCGCGCCGGCGCACGTCATCATCCAGCTCGGCAAACTGCGTGGTATAGCCGGGCGTGAAGTACTCGTTGGTGAAGGCGGTCTCGTCCAGCGGCTGGAAGTTGCGCCGACGCGACAGCCAGTGCAGCGATTTCGGCGGCCCCCAGTGGCCGCGCAGGGCGTTGATGAAGATATCCGCTCCGCTCTGGCCGCCGCCGACAATCACCACGCGCTGGTGAGTGAAATCGCGCGCGCGCCAGGCAATCGATTCGGCGTGCAGGCAGTGCTCGCTCTGATGATCGCGGGCAAAGGCCGGCAGCCAGGGCGCCTTGCCGCCGCCCAGACACAGATGCCGCGCCCGGAAGGTGCGGGTATCGGTCTGAAGCCGGAAGTGCTCACCGTCATGATCGATCTCGCGCACGCTGTGATTGAGCCAGACGTTATCAAGCCCCTCGGCGGCCCAGCGCAGGTAGTCGGAAAACTCTGCGCGCGAGACCGTGGAGAGCTCGGCGTTCAAAAAGCGATAAAAGCGCCGATGCTGGACCAGATAATTGAGAAACGACCAGCGGCTGGTCGGGTCGACCGCCGTGACCAGATCCTTGAGAAAACCGGTCTGCAGATGCGTATCCGGCAGCATCATGCCCTCATGCCAGGCGTAGCGCGCCTGACGGTCGAAAAAGCGCAGGGAGAGCGCCGGCAGATGGTCGGCGCCAAGTGCAGCAATGCTTAAATTGAACGGACCGGCGCCGATGCCGGCCAGATCCAGAAGCTCGGGGGTATCAGCCATGTTGGGCAATATCTCGGGTGATTACGCTCCCTGACGTGACAGCGCCGCCTCACCATGGCGGCGCAGCGGGTCATCGTCACTCAGGCAGTGATAGAGCGGGTTGTCGATCAAGTGATCCATGTCCGGCAGCATGCGTGCCGCCGAACGGTCATTGGCATGCAGAAACTTTGAGCGGTTAAGCCCCAGGCGCAGGATGCGCGGCTTGAACAGGCTGAACATGTCAAAGCGGGACTGCAGTGTTTCGTGGCGCGCCATATAATCTCCCAGCGCTTTCGCACAGAGCTGATAAAAGCGCGTTTCGCTCACACCTGCCTGCTCGGCCAGCGGCGCCACGAAGCGCAAGAGCGTCACGAAATGGCCGGTCTGAAGATCGTGAATCAGCTTTTCCGGCCCCAGACGCACGGTCACATCGACCAGTTCACGGGGCAGGTCACGGGCCTCGGGAAAGTCCTCGTCCACCAGGCGCAGATCGCCCTGAAAGTCCTTGAGCGCCAGCCGATGCGGCACGCCATCGCGCAGAATCAGGGTCAGGTTCTGCCCGTGGGCGATGATGATGACCCCGAACCGGCAGATCAGATGATACATCGGGATCAGCGTGGCCTCGAACATGCGGGAAAGCCACTGCTCGGCCTCCATGCCGGCGGCCTCGATATAGGCGGCAAGCCAGGCCCGGCCGCGGGCGTCGCACTGCATCAGCTCCGACATCAAAAGGGCATGCTCGCCCTCTCCCACCCTTGGGGCCAGCCCTTCGCGCCAGATCACGCCACAAAGTTCGCGAAAGCGATACGGCGCCTCATCCAGCCGGCCGTACTGGTGGTGCTCGACCACGGCAGACGCCGGCTCGGCCAGCACCTCGAGCCCGGCGCGGCGAAACTCTTCGTCATCTCCCGCGCGCGCCTGCAGCCAGTGGGAAGCGGCCGGGCCTGCCAGCATGTACTGCCCCGGGATGCCGCGATAGCTCGAGGTGTTCATGATGGTGATCGGCAGTTTCAGATCATAACGCCCCGGGCGGCTGGCGTTGGTCAGCGTGCGCAGCGACTGCTGGGCCACAAAGTGATCGCCAAAGGCGCCCAGCCAGGCCATGTCGCCGCGGCCGATATCACCCACATGCAGCATGGAGAGCATGCGCGCCCACTGCCACGGGTGAACCGGCATCAGCGCAAACGCCTCGGCCCGCTCGCCCAGCACCGCACACTTGCCATCACGCGCCGCCAGCAGGGCACGCTTGTCACCCTCTTCCAGCACGCTGTCGAGCAGCACCGCCTCATCAATGGCCATGCGGCTGCTTTTGAGCCGCTCGCGGCGCACCATCAGCCACTCGACCTGAAACGGGTGGGCATACTCCGGGGCGTAGCGCATCAGCGACTCAACGCCCCAGCCGCGTCGTCCCTTGTTGAACAGGAATTTGGGGTGGCCATCGAGCACGGCCTGACGCTGGGGCTCGGCAAGCCGAATCGCCGCGTCGGCGCCCAGGCGCTGATGCACCTCGATGAGATAGCAGTCACCGCGCAGGGTGTTGTAAAGATCCTCGAGATGCTCGGCCAGCTGGGCATCGTTCATGCCCATACCCGGGGCGAGCGCCAGCAGAAACTCGGCCGCCTCCGGCACCTCGCCCGCGCCTGTCGGCCCGCACAGGCTCTCGGGGTCGATCAGCAGCTGCCCCCACAGATTGGTCCGGCCCTGAAAATGCCAGCGCCCGCAGGCGTGACTCCCCGTCGAGGTGCTGCGTTCATCAGAGCCGACCGCGTCGATATCAAGCCGCCAGCCCTTGTTATCGCGCTCGGTTTTTCCATCGTCCTCGGGCAGCAGCACCTGCTCGTACGCCAGTTCGCTGATCATTTTGGCGATCAGCGCCCGATTGGCGCGCGCCCAGTGCCGGCGGATCGCCTCGTCAGGGTCGATGGCGGCAAGCTGCGTCGGCAGTATCGATGCCGCCGGTGTCGACCGGGAAGGTTCAGACAACATCACATGACCCTGCCAAAGAAGTGATGACGCCAGCCCATGACCAGCATGGCGCGCTTGTCGGGCAGATCAAATTCCCGCTGGCTGAAAAGACCCAGCCGCTCGAGATGGCGGAAGATGCGCTCGTTGCCGGCATCGGGTTCCAGCACGATGCGCTCGGTGCGCGGCTCGCTCAGATACGCGTAGTGCTGCAGTGCGGTCAGCCAGCCATCCACGAAGTGCGCGCCGCGAAAGTGCTCCTCACCGACCAGCACGTGCAGGCCGCGGTCAAAGGCCTGCCAGGGGTAATACTCACCCAGCACGTCTTCGGGTGCCCAGTAGAGCTCGAAGTAACCAAACGCCTCGCCGTCCAGCTCGGCAATCAATGACAGGCGGTGAGGCTCGGCCAGCCGCTGGTCCAGCCAGTCGCTGAATTCGTCACGCGGCTTGTTCTGCTGCCAGAAACGCGCCACCCGCTCGCGCTGCATCCATTGATGCACACGATCGAGATCGTGCTCGTGGTCACAGGCCCGCAGGGTCAGGCGCTGCCCCAGCCGCGGGTCGATGCGTTCATACACCACGTCCCGCGGCTTGACTGGACGCCACGGCCGGCCCAGCTCGATCTCGAAGGGCTGGGCGGCGTAGTCGGACTTAAGCCAATGCCACGGCCGCTGATAGAAGCTTTCACGCAGAACCCGCGCAGCACCCATGGCCTGGCACAGCGGATACCAGTGCGGGTCGGCGCGCCAAGCGTCATCAAGTATCAGCAGGCGACACGCCGGATGGCTCGCGAAATGGTGATCGATGGCTTCCAGAAGTGTTCGCGCCGGTGAAGGGGCCAGCGTCTCGCTGGCCGACAGATCGTCACGGCTGGACATGGTGGTTTCTCGCGATATCAAAGTCATGGTTCAGGGTGTGGGTGTCTCGATCAGCGGATTGGACATGTCCAGATAGATCTTCGCCGGATCATCCAGCGTGGATTCGTTGATGCCGGCCAGATAACAGAAGAAGTTGCTCTTGACCTCAAGCGTTGTCGACGTCAGCAGGTGATCGAGCAGCGTGGTATCGCCGTCACGGCAGCGGCGGCGCAGCGCCGTCAGGTGATCGCGCAGATGCGTGAGCAGTACACGCTCGTCGACCAGCCCCGCCTCGGCCAGCGCCGCCGTGACCGCCAGTGTCGAATTGACGAGCACATAGTAGGGGAAATAGCGCTTGAGCATCGCCGTGCTGATGCGATGGTCCTGACTGACGAGCTCTTCGGGGTGGCGGGCCAGAAAATGATCCGTGACGCCGCTGCCCTGGCAGTCGCGATAGTCCACGCCCGTCGGGCGCTCGTTTTCCAGGCGCACCACGATATTCTGCTGATGGGCCAGCAGCACGATGCCCTCCTCGACCACCAGCCGAATCAGCGGTGAGAGCACCCGTTCGCAGAAGGCGTCAAACCACACAAGCGCCGCCTCGCGCTCGCTGATACCGTCAAGCGCGGCCAGGCGCCTGACACCGTTGGCCAGCAGCGTCTGTCCGGCCTCTCCCAGCGGCTGGGTGAGCGTGGCAAGCACCACGCTGGAAGCATTCGGGCCTGCAATGCGATTTTCCCGCAACAGCGCCAGGCTCCCCTCGTCGATATCACCGTCATCGGTTTTCCAGCCCAGCCAGGCCGGCTCCTGCATCAGGTGAAAGTGCTCGCGAATGGTCTCGCTGACCTTCGGCCACCAGCGATCCAGACGCAGCCCGCGCATCACCTCATCGCCGTGCAGTACCCGCAGCGAGTTGGTCAGCCGCGCCGACAGCGAGCCCTTGACCATCCAATCCGCCTGGGGGCAATAAAGCGAGCGATGTGAAGAGGTCGGGTGCCAGCGCCGCGCGTCACCACCGTCATCACGCTCCTCGCCCAGCACGATCAGCTCTCCGGCCTCGATCAGCTCCGCGATATCCTCACGCTGCTGCAGAAAGCGGGCCTGCCAGGGGTGCATGGGCAATGCGCTGAAGCCCACCGGCAGCCGGGTCGCCAGCGTCTCGGGCAGCAGGTCGTACATCAGGGCGGCCGCGGCGGTTTCGCGGCTGGAATGGCCCACCGCGCGCGCCGACGACACGCCCCACCAGACCAGTGAAAGGCTCGCCCGATGCTCGGGGGTATACTCCCGCGCCTGCTCGGCATCAAAAGGGGCCTGCGACTTGGGCGCCGGATGAAAGTCGTGGCCGACCAGCAACCCCTGCTCGGCGTCGAGAAACCCGAGCGGCCCTTCAATGAGATGTGCCAGGTCATCGCGCCCGGCAAGCGCCTGCGCGATGGTGTTGCGACTGCCCATCACGCTATTGAAAAACGTCTCGCGCCGCGTGGCGTCCAGCGTGCCCACCAGCGGATGATCGCTCAGCCAGGGGCTTTCCAGCAGCGCTTCAACCGCCTGCTCAAGGGAGATGATCTGAAGGTCGTCCGGCGTTGCCAGCGTCAGGGGCAGCCTGACCCGGCAGCGCCCCGACAGGCTTCGATGCTCAAGACAGACGCGTAAACAGATGTCGCGGGCACGCGTGAGGGGGATCACGGCGATCTCGTCACTGCTCTGTTGTTCCAGCCACCAGTGCGTGGTTTCACGCAGCAGCGCGTTGAAAAAGCTGGTCGCCGCCAGCCGATCGGCCCATTCGCTGCTGTCGGCGGGCCTCAAATGGCGAGGGAAGTCCTGCATTGGGCACTCCTGTGATGGGTCGCATTGACCAGCGTGTTCTGACGTGGGGGCAAGCATAGCCGATCGTGCCGGCGCCTGCGCCGGGCCTGTGAAGCCACCCGGGAAGGTCCTCCTGTCAGCACAAATGATTTTGATAATGCTTCTCATTTGGGCTAGAGTGGCGCTCTGTTACTGCACCGCATGACCTCTTCCGGTGCCCGTCCACTGACAACGCGACTTGTCAGGAGTCAACGTGAATCAGCCTTTCCCTTCCCGGTTACCGCTTGCCCAGGCCCCCTGGGGACTGCTTGATGGCCTCAAACCGAATGATGCCTTTTTCTCTTCACCGGCCACGACCCTGCTCGGCCGCGGCATGGCCCATCAACGCCAGACGCCGGATGCCCGGCCGCAGACGCTGGATGACACGGCCCGGGAGCTGTTCGATACGGCCCGACGCCAGGGGCATCCTGATCCCGTCATCATGGGGTTGATCCCGTTTGATCACGCTGACAGCGCACGCCTTTTCATCCCCTCGGAGCTGCTGCGCGCCGCGCCCGATACGTCCGGGCAGCGCCCGACCGGCGCACCGCTGGAGACCCGGGCCCGCTCGATCACACCCGAGCCGGCCCCCGAGCACTACTGCCACGCCGTGGACCGTGCCCTAACTCTTTTCGATACCACCGCGCTCAATAAGGTGGTACTGGCCCGGTCGCTGCGCGTGCAGACCCAGGGCCCGGTGGACGCGCTGGCCCTGTTAAAGCGCCTTTTGAGCATCAACCCGCAGGGCTATAACTTTGCTCTGCCGACCGGCAACAGCGAAAGCCTAGTGGGCGCCAGCCCCGAGCTTCTGATTCGCCGCGTGGGCAATAGCGTGATTGCCAACCCGCTGGCCGGCTCCATCCCGCGTCACGGTGACGCAGGGGAAGATCAGCGTCGCGCCGACGGGCTTCGCGTCTCCGACAAGGACCTGCGCGAGCATGCGCTGGTAGTGGATGCGATCGTTGCTGCCCTGCGCCCGCTGTGCCGCACGCTGGATATCCCGGAAGGCCCCGAGGTGATTGCCACCGATCGCATGTGGCATCTCTCGACCACCCTTGAAGGCGAACTGGCCGACCCGAGCCTGACCTCGCTTGGCGTGGCCGCCGCGCTGCACCCCACACCTGCCGTCTGCGGCGCGCCCTGGCAGGATGCCCATCAGGCGATCAAATCACTGGAAGGTTTCGAGCGCGGCTATTTCACCGGGCTGGTCGGCTGGTGTGATGAAGCCGGCGACGGCGAGTGGGCCATTGCCATCCGCTGCGCCGAGCTGGCCCCCGAGCATGTGCGCGTGTTTGCCGGCGCCGGCGTCGTGCCGGGCTCCAGCCCGCAGGGCGAGCTGGAAGAAACAGCGGCCAAGATGCGGACCATGCTGGATGCCATGGGCCTTGATTACGAAGACGATGCGCTACCTGTCTCAGACAGCAGCTGCGGCTCAACGAATACGACTGCCTGATCATGACGAACCCGACACCTGCGCCTACCCGGCGCGCCACGCTTGACGAGATTATTGCCCGCTGCCCGGATTACCCGGTTGAGCGCCAGCGTCTGTACCGCGACAAGGGCTGCTGGATCAACGAAACCTTCGGCGCCATGCTGCGCCGCCTGGCCGGCGAGCACGGCTCGCGTGAAGCGCTGGCCGATGGCGGCCTGCGCCTGAGCTACGCCGAGCTTGATCAGCGCGTGGACGCCTTCGCCCGCGGCCTTTCGCGCTCGGGCATCGAGCGCGGTGACCGCGTGGTCATTCAGCTGCCCAACCGCCATGAGTTCGTGGTGGCCTGCTTTGCCCTCTTTCGCCTCGGTGCACTGCCGATATTCGCCCTGCCGGCGCATCGCCGTTTCGAGGTCGAGCATTTCTGTCGCGCGGCCACGGCACGCGCGCTCTTGATCTGCGATCGCGACGGCGGCTTTGATTATCGCGCCATGGCCCGTGAGGTCCGCGAGACGGTGCCGACGCTTGAGCAGGTCATCGTCTGTGGCGAGGCCGAGGAATTTACCGCCTTTAACAGCCTTTATGAGCATGAAGGCGAGCCGGTCGAGGACGTGCCCAGCGCCCACGATCTGGCCTTTTTCCAGCTCTCCGGCGGCACCACCGGCGTGCCCAAGCTGATTCCGCGGCGTCATGACGACTATCACTACAGCCTGCGCGAGAGCAATCGCGCCTGCGCCGTGACGTCCGAGACGGTCTACCTGATCGCGCTGCCGATTGCGCATAATTTCCCCATGAGCTCGCCGGGCTTTCTCGGCGTGCTGCTCGGCGGTGGCCGGCTGGTGATTGCGCCCCGCCCCAGTCCGGACGAATGCTTTGCTCTGATCGCGCGCGAGCGCGTCACCATGACCTCGCTGGTGCCGCCGCTGGCGATGCTGTGGCTCGACAGCGCCGCCCACGCACAGGCCGATCTGTCGAGTCTCGACATCCTGCAGGTGGGCGGGGCGAAGCTGGTCAGCGAGGCGGCCCGCCGCGTGGCACCCGCGCTGGGCTGTCGGCTGCAGCAGGTCTTTGGCATGGCCGAAGGGCTGGTCAACTACACCGGCCTTGATGACCCCATCGAGCTGATCAACACCACCCAGGGCCATCCGATGTCACCGTTTGATGAAGTGCTGGTGGTCGATGACGACGATCAGCCGGTGCCGCCGGGCGGCGTGGGCCATCTGATCACCCGCGGGCCCTATACCATCCCGGGCTATTTTGTGGCCCCCGCCGGCGGCGATGAGCCTGAAGGTGCCCACAACCAGCGCGCCTTCACGCGTGAGGGCTTTTATCGCACCGGTGATCGCGTCCAGATGACACCGGATGGCTATTTGATTGTCGAAGGGCGTGACAAGGATCAGATCAACCGCGGCGGCGAGAAGGTGGCGGCCGAGGAGGTCGAAAACCAGCTGCTGGCGCATGACAACGTTCATGACGTGGCGGTCGTGGCCATGCCCGACCCCTATCTGGGTGAGCGGGTCTGCGCCTTTGTCGTACCGCGCGGCGAAACGCCAAAGCCGCTGGTACTGGCCCGGTTTCTGCGCGATCGGGGCCTTGCCAACTACAAGGTGCCCGAGCGCTTTGAATTTCTCGAGGCCTTCCCCCAGACCGGGGTGGGCAAGATCAGCAAGAAGGCGCTGCGCCAGACGCTCAAGGAACACTGGTTTGCCGCCGATGCACCCGCGGGTCACTGACGGCTGCCGGCAGCGCTGAAGGATTACAGGAGAAGTATCATGGCCATTCCCGCCATCGCGAGCTATTCACTACCCACGACCGATGAGCTGCCCGACAACCGGGTCAGCTGGCAGGTCGACCCCGCACGCGCCGTGCTGTTGATCCACGACATGCAGCGCTATTTCCTGGCGAAATATGACGTGAGCGCAGCACCCATCCCCGAGGTGATCTCACATCTGGCTGCGCTGATCGCGGCCGCTCGCGCCGCGGGCGTCCCGGTGGTGTATACCGCGCAGCCGACCGATCAGCCCGATGATGATCGCGCCCTGCTCAATGACTTCTGGGGTCCGGGCCTGCCGGCCCACCCCGAGCAGTATCCGGTGGTGGACGAACTGGCCCCTCAGGACGGCGATGTGGTGTTGACCAAGTGGCGCTACAGCGCCTTTCAGCGCAGCGACCTGCGCGAGCGCATGCACGAATGGGGTCGCGATCAGCTGGTCATCGGCGGGGTATATGCCCACATCGGCTGCATGGCCACGGCGCTGGAAGGCTTCATGCAGGACGTACAGTGCTTCATGCTCACCGATGGCGTGGCCGATTTCTCGCGCGCCCGTCATGACATGGCCCTTGAATACGTCGCCGGACGCTGCGGCGTGGTGACCACCAGCGCCCGCGCCCTTGAGGCGCTCGAGTCCGCACAGGGCGATCAGCACAGCGCCGGCGCCATGACGCAGGCCGCGCTGACCGATCGGGTAGCCGCCCTTGCCGGCGTCAGCGCCGAAGAGATCCCGGCGGATGACAACCTGCTCTTCTACGGACTGGACTCGATGCGCATGATGACGTTTGTCGAGGAGCTGCGCCGGGAAGGCTTTGATGTCAGCTTCATGGATCTGGTCGAAGCACCCACCATCATTGACTGGGTCGCACTGCTCAACCGTCAGGGAGTCAGCGCATGAGTGTCGCCGAAATGACCACCGGCCAGGCAGCTCAGACTGCCCCGCCGCCGAAAGGCAAGAAACGCCCGCCGATGCTTCTGGAAGTGGTGCGCCGCGAGGTGATCACCGAGCACATGATCCGTATCGTGCTCGGCGGTGAGGCGCTGGAAGGCTTTCCTGCCCGCCGTGGCGGCGGTCACATCAAGGTCTTTCTACCGCTGGAACATCAGAGTGCACCGGTGTTGCCGCAGCTGACCGAGGCCGGCGTGGTCTGGCCCGCCGCGGAAGAGAAGCCGATTACCCGCACCTACAGCGTGCGCCATTTCGATACCGAGCGGCGCGAGCTGAGCGTGGATTTCGTGGCCCACGGCGATGAAGGCCCAGCCTCGCGCTGGGCGCTGGCCGCCCGTCCCGGCGACATGATCGGCATCAGCGGCCCCGGTGGCCCCGATCCGCTGCTGCCGCCGGCCGACTGGTCGCTGATCTCCGGCGACATGACGGCCCTGCCGGCCATCAGCGCCCTGCTCGAGGCGATGGATGAGCAGGCCCGCGGCGTGGTGCTGATCGAGGTGGATCACGAGGCCGAGCGCCAGACGCTGCGCCATCCGCCGGGCATGGACGTGCACTGGCTCTATCGCGGCGACATGCCGTCGTGTCTGTCGACCCTGCAGGTCGATGCGGTGCGCGCCATGGACTTTCCCGACACCGGCAGCGTCTCCGCCTGGGTCGGCGGTGAAAACTCGGCGGTGCTCTCCCTGCGTGAGCACCTGATGGGCATTCGCGGTCTTACCAAGCGTCAGCTCTACGCGGTGCCCTACTGGCGCCACTGCTGGAACGAAGAGCGCTACCACCAGGAGCGTCATCGCATCATGGATGAACTCAAATGAGCGGTGAGTTTGAAGGCGAACGGATCGTAATTACCGGCGCCGCCCGCGGGATTGGCGCCACGCTGGCGCATGATCTTCTCGGGGAAGGCGCCAGCGTGGCCCTGCTCGACAGCCTCGGCGAGGCGCTTGCCGACACGGCCGCCCGGCTGGGCCGTGAATTCGGCGCCGAGCGGGTCAGCGCACACGTGGTCGATGTCAGTGACTCAGACGTAGTAGAGGCTGCCATTGCCGAGATCGAGGCTCGAGCCCCCATCACGCGTCTGGCGCACGTGGCCGGCGTACTGCAGATGGGGCGCATTACGGAGCTGACCGACGCGCAGTGGCTGCACGCCATGAACGTGAATACCACCGGCGTGTTCAACGTCACCCGCGCCGTGGCGCGACGGATGGCCGAGCGTGACAACGGTGCCATCGTGGTGGTGGGCTCCAACGCCGCGGATACCCCGCGCCAGGCGATGGGCGCCTACTGCGCCTCCAAGGCGGCCACCCATCAGCTGGTGCGCTGTCTGGGGCTGGAAATGGCTGAGCACAACGTGCGCTGCAACATCGTATCCCCCGGCTCCACCGACACCGACATGCAGCGCGGCATGTGGGTCGATGACAGCGGCCGCGACAACGTGATTCGCGGCTCGCTGGAGGGCTGGAAGCTGGGCATTCCGCTTAAGCGCATTGCCGAACCCGAAGACGTCAGCGAGGCGATTCGCTTTCTGCTCAGTGATCGCGCGCGCCACATCACCATGCACGACATGCGCATCGACGGTGGGGCCACGCTGGGCATTCGCTGAGACGTTGGAGGCCTTTCAGAAGCATCAAAAAACCCGGCCATGTGCCGGGTTTTTTAGTGCTTCAAAGGTGTTTTTCCATCCTGAAACGCGGCGCCGGCATGACCGGCGCCGGATCAATCAGAAGTCGTAGCGCAGCGAGGCCACCACGTTTGAGGGCGCGCCGTACATGTTGAAGGTACCTGTGCTACCCACACGCTCGTAGTACTTCTTGTCGAGGATGTTGTTGAAGTTGAGCTGACCCGACAGGCTCGGGGTAAAGTCGTAACCAACCATGGCATCGACCACGGCATAACCCGGCGCTTCAACGCCCTGACTGGAGTGGAAACCGTCCATCGCCGTCACACCGCCGCCAATCCGGAAACCATCCAGCGCCCCGCCTTCAAAGCCGTACTGGGTCCAGAGATTGACCATGTTGTGCGGCATCAGCAGGAAAGTGGCTTCTTCATCGCCGTCTTTCACTTCGGTGTCCAGATAAGTGTACCCGGCGATCACATCCCACTGGTCGGTAATGCTGCCAGTCAGCTCAAGCTCTGCCCCCTGGATTCGACGCTTGCCGGTATCAGCGCTGTAGTTTTGTCCGGTAACGCCGGCCGCGTAGTTTTCATCGTACAGGCGAAAGGCACTCATGCGAGCATTGAGGTCACCGTTGAAATAGCTGCCCTTGATGCCTACTTCATACTGCGTGCCCTCGCGCGCCTTGAGTAGATCGTTATTGGCATCTGTCTGCGTTTGTGGCTTGAACACCTCGGAGTAGCTGGCATACAGCGAGTGATGACGATCCAGATCGTAAACCAGACCACCATAAGGCGTTAACTTGCTGTCATCGCTGCGACTACTGACCGCATCGTTGTTGCCATGATCAGTGACGCGAGCCTGATAGGAACTCAGCCGGGCACCACCAATCAGGGCCAGATCCTGAATCGGCCGGAAGGTCAGCTTGGAATAAAGGCCGTATTCTTCAAGCGTTTCACGCTGATCGGAAATTCGGGCACCAGCTCGACCGGGAGCAAGAAAATCGATCTCAGTAATGTTTCTGATTCCATCGAATGACGTCGGTCCATCGCCAAGACCGTCATCGAAATAAGTATTGTCGGGACCTCCTCTTGCAGCCACCGAGCTACGAAGCGTATCGGTTTCATAGCGCTTGTAATCCGTACCTACAACGAATTCGCTGACATTGCCCAGTGCATCAAAGGGCTGGCTGTAGCTGGCATCCATTGATAACGACTGCTGATCGACATCGCCGCCTGTGCCTCTGGCATCAAAGCCTCCATTTGCGTCAACGCCGGTACCGCCAAATACATAGTTATAATTGGCCTGTCGGGTGGAATAACGCGCAGCAAATCGGCCGTAGCCTCCATTATCGAACTGGTGGGTCAGATCAGCAATGTAGTCATTGCTTTGCATTTCAAAGCTGTTCCAGTCCGCTCCGGCAAAGGTGGAACGCTTGATGTCCAGCAGGTTTCCGTCGGCACCGGTCGGAAGGCCATTATTGACGGTAATGTCCTTGTGCTGGCGAAGATATGCCAGCGACAACGTGGTGTCCTCGTCCAGGTCAAAATCCAGCGCGCCATAAAACGTCTGGTTGGTATTATCGTTGTGATCGACAAAACCGTTGGTGTCGCTGTTATCGATCACCAGGCGACCACGTACGCTGCCATCAGCGTTGATCGGCCCGGACAGATCTGTTTCCACATAATTCTGGTCCCAGCTGCCGTAACGGCCGGTCACGTGGCCCTGAAAGTCGTAGGTCGGACGCTTACGCACCAGATTGACAATACCGCCCATCTCGCTGGTGCTGTTGAAGAGACCGGACGGTCCACGCATGATCTCGACCCGGTCAAAGGCAGACAGGTTGGGTACCGTGCCATTGATGCTGGCCATGGGTGCCGGAAGACCGTCAACGTTGTATTCGTCGTACTCGTAGCCACGGGCGTAAATCGAAGAGCGACCGTCATCGTTGGAGAGCACCCGCATCCCCGGAGTACGTTTGGCCATCTGATCGAGCGTGTCGAAATTCTGATCCTCGATCGCCTCGCGGGTTACCACGCTGATCGACTGAGGGATATCACGCAGGGCCGCCGGCGTCTTGGTGCCGACGGTGGCGGCATCCACGCCGTAGCCGCCGGTCTGCTCGGAGGGGAGCATGTCATAGAGCCGATTGCCTTCCACGGTAATGGTGTCAAGGCGTGAGTCGTCACCGCTGGAAGCCGTGGCAGTGGTCGTGGTGACCGTCGTGGTCTCTGCCGCGCCATCGCCCTGCTGCTCGGCAGCCCAGACCCCACCGGCGACCGGCAACAACACTGCCCCTGCCAGCAGCGAGGTCAGATAACGTACTTCCCCTGCCCCGGGAGACAATTTCCCCGTTCGACTCATGACTGTTCCCCTGACTGTTATAGATCACTACCGTCTTTTTGATCGGCGCTGAAGGCCGCGCTCAGGCATGTAAAGGCGCCAGGCCGAGCGAGGTCACAGTAAGCTGGATGATAAGGATTATCAAGTGTATATCCATATCATTTGAACTCGGGCGCCCGATTGTTGTCACTGCGGGCGCAGAGTCTATTCGAAAACGCACGGGTTTCGGGCAGAAAGGATAAAAAAGACCGACACGTCAGGCATACGGCAGCGTCAGGAGAGGCAGGCAGAAGCTGAAAGGAACAGCGAGAGAAACGTATAAAAGAGAGGAAGGAGAAGAAGGAAAGGAAGAAGACTTCACTGGATGCCACGGGCAGGCAGCGTTGCGCCCCTGCCCGAGAAAGCGATATCAATCAGCCGCGTCCTGAATGGACTCACCACCTGAGGAGATATCTTCACCTGCGCCGCCAACCGTATTGCAGGCAGACAGTGCCGCAGCGGAAAAGAGGGCAATCAGCGTCATGCTCATCCATTTTTTCATGTAACAACTCCTTGTTGATGGGAATATATGGTTTGCGATGATCCGGAGCGCGGAGCTCGTCATCGCAACCCACGGCAGGAGTCTGGCATTTTTTGAACCGGTTTGCATTTCCAGCGGCGATCGCCTCCAATGCGCCGGCACCCTCTCCTTTTGCCCTTCGTCCATGGAGTTAAAAAATGGCCTTTGTGCTGCACGAAAGACTGGCCGCTGACACCCTGTTTGTTGCCTCGCTCGAACTCTGCGAGCTGCGCCTGATGAACGATGCCCGCTTTGTCTGGGCACTGCTGGTGCCGCAGCGCGACAACATTCGCGAAAGTTTTGAGCTGCCCGAGCACGAGCGCACGCAGTTGTGGCAGGAGGTCGACCTTTTGAGTGCATTCATGCAGTACCACACCGGTGCCGACAAGATGAACATCGGCGCACTGGGCAACATGGTGCCGCAGCTGCATGTGCATGTAATCGCGCGCTCAAGAGAGGATGCGGCCTGGCCCGGACCGGTCTGGGGCGCAGGTCAGGCGCAGCCGCTGGAGGAAGATGCTCGACAGGCACGCCTGAGGCTGCTGCAGCGCTTTGTAGACGAGATCAAGGGCACCTAATCACAGCATGTGAAGCCGGGCCGCCCAAACACAACCGCTCAGGGCGTCACGACACCAGACCCTGACAGCGGCCCTTCTCCGAGACGCTCGGCAATGGACGTGGCCAGTCGATCAAACTCCCCCACGCCCAGTGCTGCCTCCCCCCGCCAGCCCCTGAGCCGAAGCTCGCTGCCACGCTGCTCGGCTGCCACATGTGCCTCGACCCGCCATTCCGGACGCGCAGCGTAGCTAGCGCGAAGTTCGCCCAGGGCGTGATCGCCATAGAGGATCACGAAGCCGCGCTCGGCAAGCGATGCCATAGTGGCCTGCATGACCCGTTCGGGCGGTGCATCGAAATGCTCCAGGCGTTCGGGCGGGGGCAGCGAGGTCGTGGTGGCGCAACCGGTCACCATCCCCAGCAGCATGGCCATCACGAGTCCGCGCACCACTCGATGCGCGGTGTATTGGTGTCCCGGTCTCATAAGGATGCTCCCGAGCGCATCAGCGCCTGCTCGATGGCCGCATGTGTCTGCTGACAAAAGGGTTCCGGTGAGGCCGGGCGGGCATCCATGACAAAGCCATCCGGTGACACAATCATCATGCTGCGTACCGCCAGATAGCGCTGGCCATCGGCACTGACCGCTACCTGTTCGCGACTGTAGGGATCGGAGCGGAAGGTATCGAAGGGATCGCCGAACCCGCCGCCCAGCATGACCCCGCCGCGACGACTGCCAAACCACCCCATGCTGCTGCGCCACTGTCGCGTGGCGCCCAGCCCGGGCTGACGCCGAATGCGCTCGGCGCTGACCAGCCCCAGCTCGACATCGCTGGTCCGAACCTCGTAGCCCTGCGCTTCAAGCGCGCTGGCGATGGCCCGGACCTGCGCCAGGCGCGTGCCGCTGTATTCGGCGTAGCACGATGCCGGCAGGGCGTGCTCATTGACGCCCAGCGGCTGCGACGACGGCAGGGCGCTACAGCCTGTCAGCGCAAGGCCCAGCAGGGACATCTTTATAAGCAACTGAATGGATGACATGGCACGCATCCCCGGTGAACTATCCCTGACACCCGCGGGTGGTCCCATGAGAAAAGGCGCCCAACCGCTGCCCTTGTTTCTTAGACAGTAGAGCGAATACGAAAGGCCCGCAATGTCTGCATGATGCGGCCGACAGCGTGCAGGCACGGCACGTTTAACCGTCACCGACGCTTGATACCCGACGGCCATCAACTTTGTGCAACGTCGGCCGCCGAATGTCGACGGCACCTGGCCGTCACAAAATTATAAGTTAGTATTATTGATCAAACTATAGAACAGGGACAAAAGCTTATGGCTGATGACGCCAATCCACCCACAGTTGCCAAACTGAACCCACCCGTTTTCTATACCGCTGCGGGCATCATTGTTGCCTTTATCCTGTTTGCCGTCGTGGCACCCGAGCTTGCCGGTCAGACCTTTGGTCAGGCCCAGAGCTGGGTCATCGACACCTTTGGCTGGTTTTATCTGCTCGCCATGGGGGTCTATCTCATCTTCGCCCTTTATCTGGCCATGTCCCGGCACGGTCGGATTCGCCTGGGGCCGGATCACAGCGAGCCCGAGTACAGCTACGCCTCCTGGTTTGCGATGCTCTTTGCCGCCGGCATGGGCATCGGCATCATGTATTACGGGGTCGCCGAGCCTGTCACGCACTACATGAGCCCGCCGAATGGTGAGGGCAGTAACCCTGCGGCGGCCAAGGAAGCCATGGAGATCACCTTCTTCCACTGGGGGCTCCATCCCTGGGGTGTTTATGCCGTGGTGGCGCTGGCGCTGGCCTATTTCAGCTTTCGACATGGCCTGCCGCTGCGCCTGAGTTCGGCGCTCTACCCCCTGATCGGCAAGCGTATCCATGGACCGATCGGCTACGCCGTCGATATCTTCGCCGTCTTTGGCACCATGTTTGGTCTGGCTACCTCACTGGGGCTGGGCGTCATGCAGATCAGCTCAGGGCTCAATTTCCTGTTTGGCTTTCCCGACACGCTGGTCAGCCAGATCATCCTGATTGCCGCCATTACGGCCGCGGCGACCTGCTCGGTGTCGCTGGGCCTTGATGGCGGGGTCAAACGGCTGTCGGAGATGAATCTATGGCTGGTCTTTATCCTGCTGCTGTTCGTAATCGTGATGGGCCCCACACTCTTCAGCTTCCAGTCACTGGCCCAGAACGTGGGCTCCTATTTCTCCGGCGTTGTGGATCGCACGTTCAATATCTATGCCTATCTCGGCAATGAAGACACCAACGACTGGCTGGGCAACTGGACGCTGTTCTACTGGGGCTGGTGGATCGCCTGGTCCCCCTTTGTCGGCATGTTCGTCGCGCGCGTTTCGCGCGGTCGCCGCATCCGCGAGTTCGTCATGGGCGTGCTGTTTGTGCCGACCGGTTTCAACTTCATCTGGATGACCTTTTTCGGCGACGGTGCCATCCACATGATCGCCACCGAGGGGCTGAGCCAGCTGTCGGACGCCGTCGAAGAGAGCAGCTCGATCGCCCTGTTCGAATTTTTGAACCTGCTGCCGCTGTCGGTGGTGACCTCCACCATCGCCGTGCTGCTGGTGGCGACCTTCTTTGTGACCTCGGCAGACTCGGGCTCGCTGGTAATGGATCTATTGACCTCAAAGGACGGTGACGAATCCCCCGTTCTGCAGCGCGTGTTCTGGGCGGTCAGCGCCGGCGTGTCGGCCGTCGCGCTTTTGATGGCCGGCGGCCTTGAAGCCCTTCAGGCGGCCTCGCTGCTCGCGGCGCTGCCCTTTTCGATCATTTTGATGGTCATCTGCTACGGGCTTCTCAAGGCGCTGAAAGTCGAGGCGGTCAAGCAGGACAGCCTGCAGCATCTGATGAACACCCCCGGCAACGTCTCGCGCGTGGCCGCCGGCAATACGCCCGGCAGGACCGACTACTGGCAGACGCGCCTGCAGACGCTGGTGACCTCGCCACGGCATCAGCAGGTCTCGACGTTTTTGCATGAGACCGTCGAGGTCGCCATGAAAGAGATTGGTGAAGAGTTCAAAAAGCAGTCGCTGGATATCAAAATCACCGATGAAGACGACCGCTGCTATCTCCGTGTCGATCACGGCGAAGAAAACGATTTTGTCTATGGCGTGCGGATTCGCCGCTACGCCGCGCCCTCCTTTGCCATGAGCGGCATGCGCAGCAAGGGGCACTCGAAGGACAACAACGACTACCGCGCCGAGGTCTTTCTGCGCGAAGGTGGTCAGAAATACAACATCATGGGCTACTCGAAGCAGCAGGTGATCGGTGACATTCTCGATCAGTACGAGAAGCACCTGCATTTCCTGCACATCATGCGCTGATGGCGATCACCGCACGGTCAGGCCCGCATGACAGTGCGGGCCTTTTTATGCCTGCACGCCGGGCGCCATTGGCCGACGTGACGCCTGCCGGGCTATGCTCGGGGTTCACAGTTCCTGCCGGAGAGTCTGCATGCACATTCTGATCGCCCCCGACAGCTTCAAGGATGCTCTGGGCGCCACTGACGCCGCGAACGCCATCGCCGAGGGTGTGCGTCAGGCCGCGCCCGATGCCGACTGGACCCTGTGCCCGCTGGGCGATGGCGGCGAAGGCACGCTGGAAGCGCTGCTGGTCGCCAGCAACGCCGAGGCGCGAAGCCTTGAGGTTCACGACGCCCTGAACCGGCCGCGCACGGCGCAGTGGGGCTGGATTGCCGACCGGCGCACCGCCATTGTCGAACTGGCCGAAGCCAGCGGGTTACAGCATCTCACCAACGAGGAACGCGACGCCCTGCACACCACCACCCGGGGCGTGGGCGAGCTGATTCATGCCGCGCTTGAGGAAGGCGCCGAACATTTGATTCTGACGCTGGGCGGCAGCGCCACCAACGACGGCGGCACCGGCATGATGAGCGCACTCGGCGTGCGCTTTCTGGACAAGAGTGACCGGGTACTTGCCCCCGGCGGCGCGGCGCTGGCCGACCTTGCGCGTATCGATTGTTCCGGCATCGATTCGCGCGTTGCAGGGCTGACGGTCGAGGCCGCCGTGGATGTGAACAATCCGCTGTGCGGCGACCAGGGGGCCAGCGCGATTTTCGGCCCGCAAAAGGGGGCTACCAAAGCGCAGGTCAACCAGCTTGATCAAGCGCTGGCACGGCTTGCCGAGGTCACCGCCAACGCCACCGGCCAGGATCATCGCGACAGCGCCGGGGCCGGTGCGGCCGGCGGCATGGGCTTTGCGGCCCTGGCCTTTTTAAGCGCCACCCTGCGCCCGGGCATCGAACTTGTGATGGAGCAGGTGGGCTTTGACCAGGCGCTTGAGCGCGCTGATCTGGTGATTACCGGCGAAGGTCGGCTGGATGGCCAGAGTCTCTCCGGCAAGACGCCCATTGGCGTCTCCCGCGCCGCGCATCGTCAGGGGGTGCCGTGTGTGGTACTGGCCGGCAAGCTGGACAGCGGCTGGGAGAAGGCCCTCGATGAAGGCGTAACGGCGGCCTTTGCCCTCGCCGATGGCCCGATGGCGCTGGAAGAGGCGCTTGAGCGCGCGCCGGAGCTTTTGAGCGCGCGCAGCGCCTCGATCGTCAGGCTGTTCCGTCACGGGCGCTGAGCCCACGCCCCTCCCGACTCACTCCTCGTCAAAGCGCAGCGGCCCGGGGGGCTCGTCTGCTGACACAAACGGCGCGTGATGCTCGGTCTGCTGCGCCTCGCGTCCGCTCTGGGCGCTTTCCCTGACGCTTTCCGGCCAGGCCTTGCGGTTGCGCACCCCCAGCGCGTTGAGCCGCCCGGCCTGGGCGATCAGGCTGCCCTGCCCGTCGCGCAGCCGGTTCATCGCCTGGCGGTGGCTGTTGGTGGCGCGCTCAAGCTGGGTGCCCACCTCCTCCATGCTGGTGACGAAGCCGTGGCACTTCTCCAGCAGCTTCTCGGCGCGCGCCACGATTTCCCGGGCGTTGTCGTTCTGGCGCTCCAGCCGCCAGAGACCGGCCACCGTGCGCAGGCTGGCCAGCAGCGTGGAGGGCGTGACCAGCACGACGTGGCGGTCAAAGGCCTCATGAAAGAGCCGGTCATCGTGTTCGAACACCGCAGCAAAGGCGGGCTCGATGGGCATGAACAGAAACACCATGTCCGGGGCATTGAGACCGGGCAGGCGCGCATAGCCCTTGTCGGAGAGCGTCTCGATGTGGCTGCGCACCGAGCGCAGGTGCCGGCGCATGGCCTGCTCGCGGGCCGCGTCGCTGTCGGCGGCCACCACCTCACCCCAAGCCGTCAGCGACACCTTGGCATCGATGATCAAATGGCGCGATTCGGGCAGATAAATCACGGCGTCCGGGCGTGACCGCCCCTGGTCGTGGGTCAGGACCACCTCGCGCTCGTACTCGATGCCCTGTCTAAGCCCGGAACGCTCCAGCACCCGCTCGAGAATCAGCTCGCCCCAGCTGCCCTGCGATTTGCTATCGCCCTTGAGCGCCCGGGTCAGGTTGCTGGCGTCCTCACTCATCTGGCGATTGAGCCCGGCCAGATACTCCAGCTGCGTCGTGAGCTGGGTGCGGCTGTGCTGCTGCTCGCCGTGCAGGGTTTCAAGCCGGGCACGAAACTGTTCGATCTGCTCGCGTACTGGCGCCATCAGCGCGCTGACGCTCTCCTGAGAGTGGCGGGAAAACTGCTGCTGACGCTCGTCAAAGATGCGCCCGGCCAGGCGCTCGAACTCATGGGTCAGCTCCTGTCGGGCACTGCCCAGAAGGCTCAGGCGCTCCTCGAAATGGACCGTATCCCGCTGCTTTTCGGCCTCCAGTCGGGTGTAGCGCTCGCGGTAATCCAGCAGCGAATCGCTCACCTCCGCCAGGCGCTGCTCACGCTGCGACAGCTGCGCTCGCAGCTCCTGGGTATGGGTCTGTTCGCGCTCAAGCAGCGCCTCACGCTCGGCCAGCATGCGTTCGGCTTCCCCGTACTGCTCACGCAGACGCTCCAGATCATCTTCAAGCGTTGCCATCAGTGCCCTATGGCTGTGACCACGCCACCACAGCCCGGCGGCCACGACGAGGGCAGCGGTCATCACCATCAGGGAGATCAGCAGCGCACTATTCATAAGCATTTCCAACGAGTCATGAGAACTTCCAACAGGTCATGAGGGCTTCCGACCAGGCAGAACAACATCGGAGCGGCCAGCTTAACCGAGCCCCAACGCCTGTGCATCCGTGACAAAACGGCTTGATTAGCAGGTACTGCATGCACGATAGCAAGGCGGCGTCTACGCTTGAGTCACGTTTTCGTAGCGGCCTAACCATGACATGGCCCTGCTGCAGGAATCAGGTTCTCAAGGAGGTATTGTCCCCATGGAAACGATTCAACTCCCCAACAGCGATCTCAAGCCGTCGCGCATTGCGCTGGGCACCTGGGCCATCGGCGGCTGGAAATGGGGCGGCACTGACGAAAAGCAGTCGATCGCCACTGTCCAGAGCGCCGTGGAGCGCGGTATTACCTGTATCGATACCGCCGCGGTCTACGGCTTTGGTGAATCCGAGCGTCTGGTCGG
Source organism: Kushneria indalinina DSM 14324 (assembly GCF_003385845.1). Lineage (GTDB taxonomy): Bacteria > Pseudomonadota > Gammaproteobacteria > Pseudomonadales > Halomonadaceae > Kushneria > Kushneria indalinina. The sequence goes on from NZ_QRDJ01000007.1 coordinate 133,817, forward strand.
CAAGGCCCTCAAGGAAGGCGGCATTCGCGATCAGGCAGTGCTGGCCACCAAGTGCGGCCTGAACTGGAACGATGACGGCCCGTACCGTGATGCCAGCCGCGGTCGTATCGAGCAGGAGATCAACGACAGCCTCAAGCGGCTGCAGACCGACTACATCGATCTATACCAGCTGCACTGGCCGGACCCGACCGTTGACGTCGAGGAAGCCGCCACGGTGCTCAAGGAATTGAAGGAAAGCGGCAAGATCCGGGCGGTCGGTGTGTCCAACTTCTCGGTCGAGCAGATGCGGGCCTTTGAGAAGATCTGCCCGCTGTCGACCATGCAGCCGCCCTACAACCTGTTCGAGCGCGACATCGAGAGCAGCATCCTGCCGGCCGTTCGTGAAGATGGCGTGGGCACGCTGACCTACGGCGCCCTGTGCCGCGGTCTGCTCTCCGGCAAGATGAATCGCGACACCACCTTCAACGGTGACGACCTGCGCAAAAGTGATCCCAAGTTTCAGTCGCCGCGCTTTGAGCAGTACATCAGTGCGGTCGAAAAACTCGACGCCTACGCCCAGGAGCACTACAACAAGCGCGTACTGCACCTGGCCCTGCGCTGGCTGCTCGACCAACCGGGCGTCTCGGTCGCGCTGTGGGGTGCTCGCCGCCCGGACCAGCTCGACCCGGCCAACGAAGTGATGGGCTGGTCGCTTGATGACAAGGCAATGCGCGACATCGATGCCATCCTCTCTGAGTGCATCACCGACCCGGTCGGGCCGGAATTCATGGCGCCGCCGACGAGGAACGAGGCATAAGGCGACGGGGCGCAAGGCAACACGACGGTGGCGCCGAAAGGGATGGCGCCGCCGATGAAAAACGAGGTGCAAAAGATCCGCGCCTCTTGAAAGTTCTTCCCGTCGACCGCAGGTCAATGGGTAGATCGTTATCACATGAACCACCAAAGGAATGGGGGGAAGCACATGAATCAGGATCTGATGGGTGTCCGCGTTGCCATCATGGCCACCGACGGGTTTGAAGAGTCCGAGCTTGCCGTACCGCAGGCCACACTGACCGCACAGGGCATTGAAGTCCACGTCGTCTCGCCCGAGCACGGCACCATTCGTGCCTGGGCCGAAACCCAGTGGGGCGAGGGGTATCCGGTCGACAAGAGCCTTGATGAAGTCAGCTCGCACGATTACCAGGCGCTGGTCCTGCCGGGCGGTGTCATCAACCCCGACAACCTGCGCACCAACGAGAAGGCACTGACCTTCGCCCGCGGTTTCTTCGAGGAAGGCAAGCCGGTCGGCGCCATCTGCCACGGTGCCTGGACGCTGATCAATGCCGGCGTGGTCGATGGCCGCCGCATGACGTCGGTTCCGGCACTGCGCAAGGATCTGGAAAATGCCGGCGCGAAGTGGGAAGACAGCGAAGTCGTCTGCGACAGCGCGTTTGTCACCAGTCGCCTGCCGAAGGATCTGGATGCCTTTTGCAACAAGATGATCGAGGAAATCCACGAAGGCCGTCATCGCAAGCAGCACGCGTAAGACGCGCCCGATAGCCAACATTCAATGTCCAGGATAAGGAGCGTTCTGACATGAGCGAATTGAAAGGCACGAAGGTCGCCATTCTGGCCACCGACGGTTTTGAAGAGTCCGAGCTTGCCTCGCCGAAAAAGGCGCTGGAAGCCCAGAGCATCGAGGTTCACGTGGTCTCGCCCAAAAAGCACGGCATCGTGGCCTGGGCGGAAACCGACTGGGGCGATGAGTATCCGGTCGACAAGGTCCTCGAGGAAGTCAGCGCTGATGACTACGACGCACTGATGCTGCCCGGCGGCCACTTCAACCCGGACACGCTGCGTACCAATGACAAGGCGCTGAGCTTTGTGCGCGATTTCTTCAAGGCCGGCAAGCCAGTCGGTGCGATCTGCCATGCGCCCTGGATTCTGATCAACGCCGAAGTGGTCGACGGCCGTCGCATGACGTCCGTGCCCACTATCGCGCAGGATCTGAAAAATGCCGGCGCCCAGTGGGAAGACAGCGAAGTGGTCTGCGACAGCGCACTGGTCACCAGCCGTACGCCGAAGGATCTCAACGCCTTCAACAACAAGTTGATTGAAGAGATCAAGGAAGGGCGTCACAAAAAGCAGCACGCCTGATACCGCAACATCACGTGCCACGCGCACGGGTTGTGAGCATCCGCCGGCACCTCAAACGAGGTGCCGGTTTTTTGTTTGAAACAATGCAGAACACTTCCCATCGATTCAGGCCATGACCACACCGGGTAGTATTACCTCATTTCATGTCGGCACGGATGCAACCATTTTCCTCGGCGCCCATCAAAAACCAGGAACAACATGACAGGAAGTCATTGATGCATATCGTGTTATTGGCCTTATCACTGATTCTGGTCGCCGCCGGCAGCGGCATACTGGCCCGGTTCATGCCGCGCATTCCCCTGCCCATTTTACAGATCGCGATCGGCGCTTTGCTTGCCGGGTTGAACACCCCGCTGGATATCAATCTGGAACCCGAAACCTTCATGCTGCTGTTCGTGCCGCCGCTGTTGTTTGCTGACGCCTGGCAGTTTCCCCAGCGTGAGCTGACCTCGCTGCGCCATCCGATTATCGCGCTGGCCGTGGGACTGGTGCTGTTTACTGTCGTGGGCGCGGGCTTTTTGATCCACTGGCTGTTGCCCAACCTGCCGCTGGCGGTGTGCTTTGCCCTCGCGGCCATCCTGTCACCGACCGATGCCGTGGCGGTATCGGCGATTTCCGGCAAGCTGGGTGTACCGCCGCGGTTGATGCACATCCTTGAGGGCGAGTCGCTGATGAACGATGCCTCGGCGCTGGTATCACTCAAGTTTGCCGTGGCCGCGGCCATGACCGGCGCCTTCTCGTTTGGCCAGGTCAGCCTGCAGTTTGCCCTGATCACCTTCATCGGTATCTCGGTCGGTATCGGTCTTGCCTTCATCTTCTCGACCATCCGTCGCAAGCTGATCGACAGACGCGGGACCGAATCCTCGACCGAAATCCTGCTGGTCATGCTGATGATCCCCTTTGCCGCCTACCTGATTGCCGAACATCTGGAAGGTTCGGGTATTCTGGCCGCCGTCTCGGCCGGCATTACCATCAATCGCACCGAGCTCAAGCGCTACGCCCAGACCCGCACCCGCATGCAGATGAACCATTTTTGGGAAATTCTGACCTTCTTGCTCAATGCGATGGTGTTTCTGCTGCTGGGCCTTCAGCTGCCCGACATCATCGGCGGGGCCATCGAAGTCTCGCTCAATAACGCCCGCAGCTTCAGCCTGGCGGAACTGGTGTTTTATGTGGTGGTGATCTCGCTGGCCCTGATGCTGCTGCGCCTTTTCTGGATCATGGGGGCGGTCTATCTCTCCAGGCTCTCATCACGGCGGCGTCGCTCGGCACACGTGCCGCTTTCCAGTGGCGTCATGGCCGTGGGCACGATGGCCGGCATTCGCGGCACCATTACCCTGGCCGCGGCGCTCTCGCTGCCGCTGACGCTGCCCGGCGGCGAGCCTTTCCCGGGCCGCGATCTGGTGATCTTTCTGGCCACCGGCGTCATCCTCTTCACGCTGTTGCTGGGCAGCATCACCCTGCCCCTGCTGCTGCGACGCATGGACAAGCCCGATGACAGCTGGCGCGATGAAGAAGCTCGCTCGGCGCGCCACGCCGCCTCACTTGCGGCCATCGAGGCCATCGAAAGCTGGTATCACGAGGCGCAGAAAACGCATGAGTCGGAGATCGAGCGCTCGACACTGACCGAGGTCAGCGCCCGCATGATCAGCTATTACCGCAACCTGATGACCATCAATGACAAGCGCTCGAGTTCCGAGCGTCACGAGTATGACCAGCGCTTTTCCCGCGAGATGCGCCTGACAGCCATACGCGCCGAGCGACGCGAGTACTACCGTCTGCGCTCGATCCACCAGATCGATGACGACACGCTGCGACGACTGGTGCGCGAACTGGATCTGGTCGAGATGGCGCTGGCCTCAAGCGCCAGGTAGGACGATGCTGGTGATATCCGCCTGTCCCTTGCTATAAAGGGGCAGGACTGTATTGATGTTTTGTCATGCGCTCCTTACAACAAGGATAAAACCTCATGAACCAGCTCTCTTCCTCGCGCAGCAGTGATCAACGCTTGAGCCCACTGCTGCGGGCACTGCTGCTGTTCGATCGCGCGCTGGGCCTGATCGAACGCACCATTGTTGCCGGCAGCATCCTACTCATGGCGTTTCTGGTCAGCGCTCACGTCGTGGGCAACATTGTCTTCGGTCAGGGCATCACCGGCACCTATGAAATCACCGAGATGCTGATTGTGATCATTACCTTTGTGGGTGTGGGCTACGCCGCACGTCACGCTCGTCATATCAGCATGTCGGCGTTCTATGAACAGCTCAGCGGCCAACGCCGCAAGGCACTGCTGGTGCTGATCTGTCTGGGCACGGCGGTTCTGATGTTCTACTTCAGCTACAAGTCCATCGAGTACGTCGCAACGATCCACGATCGCGGCCGTACCAGTGCCTCGCTGCAGATGCCGCTATGGATCATTTATCTCGCCCTGCCCGCCGGTTTTGCGCTGGCCGGCATTCAGTATGTGCTGACCATTATTCGTAATCTGACAAGCCCCGGCATCTGGCGCTCTCTTACCGAACAGGAGGATTACAGCGATGTGCCGGTGGCCGGCAGCGCAGCCGAAGGCGCCAGCACGACACGCGATCGATAATCACGCGCGTGGCGTTGATCACAATGATTCGATAGCGACAGCTCGATAACGACAATTCGATAGCGACAAGCTGATGACAACAATACGAGGGGAGAGATCATGCTGACAGGGCTTGGTGTGCTCATGCTCGTGCTGCTGCTGCTGGGGTTTCCCATGATGGTGCCCCTGGCAGCCGGCACGCTCTATATGATGTTTACCGGCATGACCTTTTTCGGGCCGGATCAGGCGGTCAGCTGGATGATCAATGGTGTCGGCAGCTGGGTACTGGCGGCCGTACCGATGTTCATTTTTGCCGCCGATATTTTGACCAAGGGCCATACGGCCAATCGATTGCTGGACGTGGTGGATGCCTTCACCCGCCATCTGCGCGGCGGTCTGCCCATTACCACCGCTGCGTCCTGCGCCCTGTTCGGTGCCGTTTCCGGTTCTACCCAGGCCACCGTGGTGGCCATGGGCGGGCCGATGCGCCCCCGCCTGCTCAAAAAGGGATATTCCGACTCCTTTACGCTGGCACTGATCATCAATGCCAGTGATGTCGCCCTGCTGATCCCGCCCAGTATCGGCTTCATTATCTATGGCGTGGCGATGCAGACCTCGATCGGCGATCTCTTTCTGGCCGGTATTCTGCCGGGACTTCTGATCATGACGATGTTTGCGATCTACTGCTGGATCGACGCTCGCCTGAAGGGCATCAAGCCGGACCCGAAGGCATCATGGCGCGAGCGGGGGCTTGCCATTCGCCGCGTCATCCTGCCGCTGGGCTTTCCAATTCTGGTGGTCGGCGGTATCTATGGGGGCTTTTTCAGCGCCGTTGAGGCCTCGGCGGTAGCGGTGGCCTATGCCCTGTTGCTGGAAGTGGTGATCTACCGTCAGGTCTCGATTCGCGATCTGGGCAGCCTGGCACTTTCGACCGGCATGATTACCGGCGTGGTCTTTATTCTGGTGGCGGTCGGGGCGGCATTTTCCCAGGCGCTGGCAACCGCCGGCGTGCCGCAGCAGATACTGGCACCGATGATCGAAAGTATCGGCGACAATCAGTTTCTGGCACTGCTTCTGATTGCCGTGGCCTTTTTCATCGGCTGCATGTTTGTCGACCCCATCGTGGTGATCCTGATTCTGGTCCCCATCTTCAAGCCGCTGGTGCAGTCGACCGGGCTGGACCCGATACACGTCGGGGTCATCGTGACCCTGCAGGCGGCCATCGGTTCAGCCACGCCGCCTTTTGGCTGCGATATCTTTACCGCCATTGCCGTCTTTCGCCGCCCCTATCTGGAGGTCATTCGAGGCACGCCGCCCTTTATCCTCATTTTGCTGCTGGCCACGCTGATTCTGATTGTCTTTCCGCAGATTTCGCTGCTGCTGCCCTCGCTGGGCGGCGACTGAATACCGGCCGTACCGTGGTTGATACCACACCGTGATTGATCTCTTCGGGCAGGCTCCAGGCCTGCTTTTTCATGTCTTTAAAAGGAAAGCAAACCCGGGGCTGATCGCACTGTAAAAAAACGCCCGCAGACAGAGTCTGCGGGCGTTTTGTACGCTCAGGTACCTGGTCTATCAGGACGTCTGATCGCTGTCGTCAGTGTCACTGGAGCCGGACTGGCTCTCCTCGACCTGCTTGAGCAGAATATCCAGTGCCTGCTGGCCACGCTCACCGACCATATCGACATACTCTTGACGCACCGGGCGGGCGAGCTCGCGGAAGCGGCTGCGCTCTTCCCCATTGAGGCGGATGATATTGATGTCGCTGTTGTCCTGGATGGTTTCAAGACGCTCGGCGTTGAACTGCGTCTGGATGTCGTGGCCATTGTGTACCATCTCATCCAGCGTGGACTGCAGCACCGCCTGCTGATCATCGGGAAGCGCTTCGTACCAGTCCTGATTGGCGATCAGATTGCCGATGAACTGCGCCTGCTCGGCGAAGATCATGTAGTCCTGTACTTCGTAAAAGCCCATGTTTTCATGGGCAAAAACCGGCTGGATATTGCCCTCGGCCTGGCCCTGCTGGAGCGCGCTGTAAAGCTCGCCGTAGGCAATGGTAATGGGCGCGGCGCCGTAGGCCTGATAGGTGGCGCGCAGCAGGCTGTTGTCCATGACGCGAATCTGCAGGCCCTTCATGTCCTCGGGGGTGCGAATCTCCTTGTTGGCAGTCCACACCTGGAAGCCTTCAGGGACGGCCGCCAGCGGCACCAGCCCACGGCTGCGAAACGACTGCTGCCACGCGTCGCTTTGCATGAACGCATCGGAGTTGAGAATCTCCGCCGTTTCCAGCTGATCGTTGGGCATGACGTAGTTGAGACTCATCAACTGACTTTCCGGCACCGTGCCGCCCAGAAAGCCCGACCCGAAGGAGATGGGAATGGCGCCACTTTGCAGCGCGTCATACAGCGCCGAATAGTTCGAGCCCCAGACCCCGTAGGGGAGGATCTGGATGGTGATGTCCCCGTCACTCTTTTCTTCGATCAGATCCTTGAAGGCTTCTGCGTAGGCGTACTGGACACTGCCCTCGGTCTCTTCAAGGCCAAAGCGCCAGGTGTCGGCGAGCGCCGAGGAAGCCGCCCCCATCATCGAAAGGGCAAACACGCCGGTCACGACATTACGAATCTGCATACGGATACCTTTAGTAGTTGTTTATCCGACTTCAGAAAAGGACAGCGGTACTGCTCTGTCAAACCAGGTAACAGGGCGCAATACCGATCTGTCGAAGCGAAACTCACTGTATCACAGCTTGTGGCGCACTTTTTTGTGCTCCCCTGCCCTCCAGCCATGCCCCGGCGACACAAAGGCCATCAAGACAGGGCGCGCCCGGGTAGAACGTCATGGGTTACCAGCGCCGGGTACGCGCGAAATAGCGCTCGGCCTGTGCTCCAAAAACATCACGCAGGGCACGCTCCTCATGATGGATGAAGCGGCGGGTGATCACCCACGGGAAGAGCCCCACCGTCAACAGGGCCGAAAGCGCGCCGTTCCATAGCGCCAGGGCCAGCAGCAGCAGTGTCATGGCGCTGTAGATGGGGTTGCGGTTGAGCCGAAAAGGCCCCTCGACGATCAGGCAGGTCGGTGTCTCATGGGGCTCGATGGGCGTACGACGGCGCACAAACCAGAGAATCGCCCAGCCGGCCAGCGCCAGGCCCATGCCGGCCAGCAGCAGGGCCACGACATTGAGCGCCGGCAACTCGGGTCGCCACAGCGGCGCGAAACGACCCACCAGCCAGGCGGCGGCGCCAGTGCCTGCCGCCCAGACGGGCGGTAGATCGGGAAAATCCGTGCGTATCGAGATAACCCTCTCCTTGTCGGTTCACGGCATCAATCAGGCTGTCAGGGCCCGCGCCGGTATCAGCGTACCGCCTCATAAAAGCGCTGCAGCGTCGGTGTCGATGCCGGACGGGTACGACGGGAGATCGCAACAAACAGCGGCAGGTTGAGCAAAAGTCCCCAGAAGCCGGCATGCACGCCCAGCGGATTGGGCCAGAAGACGGTAAAGGCAAACGTCACCACGAATCCGGCCAGCAGCCCCGCCATGACGCCGCTTCGAGTGGCGCCGAACCAGAAGAACATGCCAATAAACGCTGGCAGCACCTGGGCGGCAAAGCCAAGACCGACCAGCAGGATCATCACCAGATTGCCGGGTTCGCTGATTGCCAGCACGGCCACCAGCGCCAGCACGGGAAAGAGCATCCAGCGTGCCAGACGCCCGGTCACGTCGTCCCCGAGACGCAGCGCCGGCTGGATGACATCGCGCGTGATCGACAGCGCCGCCGAATGGATAAAGGGCTCGCACGAGGACATGGCCGCCGCCAGCGTGCCCGCGCCCAGCAGCCCGGTCAGCCAGACCGGCATGGTCTGCATCGCCATCTCGAGCGCTACCGTATCGGCCCGCGACAGGGTCGGCAGGGTAAAGATGCCGATAAAACCGACCACCACCATGGGCAGAATGACCACATAGTAGGTGGGCAGCCAGGTCGCGCTGCGCCGAATGGTCTCGCGCGAGCGCGCGCTCATCCACTGCGTCCAGACCGGCGGCAGAAAGGAGAGCATCGACACGATGATCGAGGTGGTCCAGAAGGCAAATCCCATGTTGCCGCTGGCCCCCGGCAGGGTCATGAACTCGGGGCGCTCGGTGGCCAGACGGTCAAAAAGCGCACCGGTGGTCCAGCCCCCCGTGAAATCGTGCACCGCCCAGATGCCCACCAGCCAGGCCACAAACAGCATGAGGGCGCCCTGAAAGGCGTTGGTCATGCCGATCGCTCGCTGGCCGCTGATATACAGATAGGTCCCCATCACGCCCAGCACTACCAGCACGCCGACCCACACCGGGATCATGCCGCCGCTCATGACCCCCAGGATATAGGCCGCCCCCATGGTCTGCAGCACGGCGTAGGCCAGGGTGCCAATCGCCATGACCAGCGCCGACAGAGCCCCAAGTGCGGTGCTTTCAAACCGATCGCGAATGGCACTACCCTGTGTCACGTGGCCAAAGCGCGCCCCCAGCGTCCATACTCTCGGGCCAAAATACCAGGCGACGACGGCCAGATAGGAGAGATAGACCACCACATAAAAGACCGCCACGCCGCGCGAAAAGGCCCAGCCCGGTGCCCCCATGAAGGTGTAGGCACTGACGCTGCCGGCGCCGATCAACAGATAAAGCATCATGGCGTTCATGCTGCGCCCGGCAACGCCCCACTGCTCAAGCGCCGTCATGGCATGACCGCGGCGGGCGCGAATGCCAAGCCACAGCGCCAGTGCTATATATAGAAGGGTCAGCCACAGCGGTATCATGCCGGTCATGGTTTCCGGGGCTCCTCTGATGCCTGATAATGCCCGGATTGTGACGCATCGTTGTCACCCGCCAACAGTCGATTGGCCAGCGCCATGAGCGCAACACTGGCAAACACGATGACGTAGCTCCAAAGCGCCATCAGCGGCAGGCCGGCAACGACCACGGACCGATTGAAAAGCACGATGACCGGCCAGCAGCCGGCGGCCAAAAGCAGCACAAAGGCCACCAGCAGCCAGCGCGCGCGACGACTGCGAGGCAAGATGACCCGATGACGCAACTTTTGCGCGTCCGGGCCGATATCATTGTCAGCCATATCCTGTCCTGATGTGACGCCCCTGGGGCAAGCCATGTCAACCAAAAAAGAGGCGAAGGATAACAGTGTGATGCGACAGCATGTAACAATCATCACTTTGATCACATCTTCACCCTCGCACCAGGGTATGCTTGCGCCCTATTACCAATATGTGCCGATGTTTTCATCAGGACCGACCGTCTACCCGGAACAGGTAGCATGATCAACGCAACAGGAGTTTCCATGCGACACGCATTCAGGCCAACGCTTACTACGCTGGCACTGGCCACCCTGATGGCAGGATGCGCCAGTTCCGGGTCTTCATCTTCAGGCTACTACGCCACGGCACTGACCAACATCAGCGGCGCCAGGGTCAATCTGACCGGCAACCGCCTCGATGCCTGGGTGGGCTGCAACCACTTGAGTGCCAACGCGCGCCAGAGTGATGCCACACTGGAGGTCGGCGACATCGCCTCGAGCGACATGGCCTGCCAGCCCTCGGACGACCGCCGCGAGCAGGTCCTTGCCGAGTTCCTCAAGCGCGGGCCCAAGCTCGACAAGACCGGTGACATGTGGCTTTTGCGTGACAACGTTCACGCCGTGGTCGTCCACACCAACACCGACCCGCAGCTGACCCACGCAAGCTTTGGCCCGAATCCGGCCGGGCGTAGCCCTGATGCCAGCGACAGCGAAAGCGCCCTGGCCATGGATCGCGCCATCGAGCGCGAAACCCGTGAACAGGCGACGACCCGGCCAGCAAGCCGTGCGCAGGCACAGCCGGCCGCCGTCACACCCGCTGCCGCGGCGCCGGTCCAGACGGCGGCTGTGGCCCCGACGCCGGCACCGCAACAGCCTGCGCCCGAGCCGGTCGCCGAGCGCCCGAAACTTCAGTTCTACAGCCAGGTGGAGGTCGGCGCACCGGTCACCAACGCCCGATCACGGGCCGTGGTTCAGGCCCCCAGCGTCGAGCCGGTCAACACCACGCCCGAGCGTGCCCCCATCGGTCTTGACGGTCAGATCCGCACCGGCGACACGGTAGCACCGGCCCCGACTCGAAGCGTTGCTCAGGCACCGGCCGTCGAGCCGATCAACACCGCCGCCGAGCGAGCTTCCATTGGTCTGGACAGTCAGATTCGTACCGGCGACACGGTGGCCCCGGCACCGGTTCGCACCGTGGCTCAGGCCCCTGCCGTCACGCCGATCAACACCGCCCCCGAGCGCACGCCCATCGGCCTTGGCGGTCAGATCCGCACCGGTGACACGTTAGCACCTGCCCCGACCAACACCGTTGCTCAGGCACCGACTGCCGAACCGACACGTGCACCGATCGGCCTGAACGATCAGATCGCCACCGGCGAGGTCGCCGCCGCGCCGGCCCCGGCACAGCAGACCACCGCTCAGGAAGCTCCGGCACAGGTGGCACAGAGCCGTCCGACACCGCGCGAAGCGACCACCATGGCGCTGGCACCGCGGGAAGCCGTCCAGGCCACCAGCCTGGCGCAGGAAGAAACACGCGTATTCGCCCAACAGTCTCCTCGTCTGGACCTGTGGCAGCAGATGGGTGCCGACAGCTGGCAGCTCGCCCCCCAGCATACGCCGCAGGAAAGCACGCCTTGGCAGCCGGCCGTTGAAACCTCGCGTCACGCCTGGTTCGCCAGCCTGCTCAAGGGAGATACCACGAACGACCTGCCCGACATGACCGTGACAGCACCGCGTGAAGTACGCTCCTATGCCGTCAGGGAAAGCAATCAGTGGGTGCTGTACTCGGGCGAGCCGATCGATCAGGCGCAGGAGAAGGTCCTGTCCGACGAGCAGCATCAGAAAAACACCGATCCCGAGCTGACCGATCGCGATGCCGGCGATGACAACAGCGTCATCACCACCTCGCGCCTGGATGAAAGCGCCCTGGAACGTGGCGTACGAGCCACCACTTCCCGCGCCCTGAACTGGATGAGCGCGCGCTGGCAGGCCTGATTACCGCATCGCCTGCGCGTCTCGACATCCGGCCGACAGTCTTTACACTGTCGGCCGGTCTTTTTTTATCTGCACCACTGTCATCTGCCTCTTTATCTGCATAACGCTTGTCTGCATGACGTTGATCAGCATTACCACAGGGTTGCCCCATGACCACTGATTTTATCTGCCCCTGCTGCAGCGGGAACCATTACGATCGCTGCTGCGGCCCGCTGCACCGGGAAGAACAGATCGCCGCCACGCCTGAAGCCCTCATGCGCTCGCGCTACAGCGCCTTCGCGCTGGGCGGACTGGGAGATTATCTGTTTGAAACCTGGGTCGACAACGCCCCGGGACGCCCGCCACAGGACGCGCCCATGCTCAACGTGCGCACCGTCGACTGGCAGCACCTGGAGATCGTGCAGACGAAAAATCACGGCGCCCAGGGAATGGTGGAGTTCAAGGCGTGGTATCTGGAAGATGGCCAGCAGCACATGCTCCACGAGCGGTCGCGCTTTCGGCGCAGCGCCGGGCGCTGGCGCTATGTGGATGGTGTCATCGACCCGCCTGCCATGGCTCGAGCCGGGCGCAATGACCCCTGTCCGTGTGGCAGCGGGAAGAAATACAAGAAGTGCTGCGCCGACCAATAAGGACTGGTAAACGAAAGCATTGTTTTCCAGACTCTAGCGTTCACCCTGACAATTTGGAGTTGGCTTGGACCATCCCAGCGGCAACACCCAGCGCCTTGTGACCATCGCTGCCCGATGTGGCTACACTGCCAAGGGCATGATCTATATCACCATCGGCTGGCTCTCCATGATGGCCGTACTGGGCATGGGCGGGCGCAACGGCGGCACTTCTGAGGCGGTCAGGGAGCTGGCAACCCAGCCCTTCGGCAGCGTTCTCATTGCCCTGCTGGCGATCGGGCTTTTCGGCTACACCGCCTGGCGACTGATCCAGGCCATCTTTGACGCCGAGCAAAAGGGGCGTGACTGGAAAGGCATTCTGACCCGGCTGGGCTATGTCCTCAGCGGACTGATCTATGCCGGTATCGCCATCAACTGCGTCGAATTGCTGCTCGACAGCGGCAGCAGCTCAAGCTCTACCTCCAGCCATACCCGTACCGTCATGTCCCACCCCGGCGGTATCGTGGCCATTTTTGTTATTGGACTCGGCTTTCTGGGCGTGGGGCTGCGCCAGATCTGGCGCGGCTGGCACCATAGCTATGAAAAGAACTGGCATCTGGACGAGATGAGCCGCCGGCAGCGTCTCATCGCCGCCAATGTCTCGAGGGTCGGCCTGACGGCACGCGGTATCGTGTTCATGATCATGGCACTCTTTTTGTGCCTGTCGGCCATCAATACGGACCCCTCCGACGCCCGCGGATTGGGTGGCGCTCTGAGTGCCGTCGCCGAGCAGCCCTTCGGCCCCTGGCTTTTGAGTCTGGTCGCCATTGGCCTGATTGCCTACGGCGGCTACTGCCTGGTCAACGCGCGCTTTCGCAATGTGAATGCCTGAGACAGACATCAAAGCGCTTCGACCATGACGAAGCACTGACGCCCTGCAGGGCGCTAGAGGCCCTGAAAGACTTCAATGACCAGCCGGACATTGAGTACCAGAATCAGCACGGCGATCGCCCAGGTCAGTGCCTTTATTTTCCAGCCAATGGCCATCTCCCCCATCCAGTCGCGTCGCGAGACAAAACGGATCAGCGGGATAATGGCAAACGGCAGCTGCAGCGACAGCACCACCTGGCTGAGAATCAAAAGCCGCCCCACGCTCTGATCGCCGTAGACTTGGGTGACATACAGCACCGGCAAAATCGCCAGCCCGCGGGTGATCAATCGTCGAACCCAGGGCTTCATGCGAAATCGTAAAAATCCCTCCATCACGATCTGACCGGCAAGCGTGGCCGTGACGGTCGAATTGAGCCCCGACGCCAGCAGCGCCACGCCAAACAGCGTGGCGGCAATGCCCGCACCCAGCAGCGGGCTCAAGAGTCCGTAGGCCTCCTCGATCTCCACCACCGTCTGTCCGGCACTGTGAAACACCGCCGCGGCCAGAATCAGAATGCCGGCATTGACGAACAGGGCCAGCGACAGGGAAATCGTGCTGTCGAGCGTGGCAAAGCGCAGCGCCTCACGTTTACCGCGGGCGTTCTGCTCAAAATCGCGGGTCTTCACCAGCGCCGAATGCAGATACAGGTTATGCGGCATGACCGTGGCGCCGATGATGCCGATGGCGATATAGAGCATCTGCGGATTGGTCACGATATCGGTATCGGGGGTCAAAAAACCGTCCGCGATGCCGGCCAGCGAGGGCTGCGCCAGCGCCAGCTCCACCACAAAGCAGGCAAAGATCATGGCCATCAGCGACATGACAAAGGCTTCCAGCCAGCGAAATCCCCGCCGCATCAGCATCAACAGCACCACCGTATCCACGATGGTAATGGCCGCTCCCCAGGCCAGCGGAATACCGAACAGGAGCTTGAGCGCCACGGCGGTGCCGATCACCTCGGCCAGATCCGTGGCAATGATGGCCAGCTCGCACAGCGCCCAGAGCGCCAAATTGACCGGCTTCGAATAATGCTCGCGACAGCTCTGCGCCAGATCACGTCCGCTGGCAATGCCCAGCCGCGCGCAAAGCGACTGCAGCAGCACGGCCATCAGGTTGGAAAGCAAAATCACGCATAAAAGCGTATAGCCAAAGCGCGACCCGCCCTCCAGCGAGGTGGCCCAGTTGCCCGGGTCAATATAGCCCACCGATACCATGGCGCCCGGGCCCAGAAAGGCCAGAAAACGTCGAAAGGCACTACCGCCGCGGGGCACACTGATGCTGCCGGGCACAATATCGGTGCCCAGCAGCGAATCCGACTGTCTGGATCTCGCGCTCATGTGGAACTCTTCGTTGAAGCAGACCTTAAGAACACTAGGGTAATACAATTATACCGAGGTTAAAAAGGGTCCGAGCAACATCAGGTGTGAATTGCACCTCCGAGGGGGACGGCTACGCTTCAATGCAGGCCATCTTTCATCATGAGTCTTCAGCAGGTGCGGGCAGGTCGCCATCATCGTTAACGAGGAGGGACCCATCATGGCACGTGACTTTCCACAAGAGCGTACACAACGGCATTCACGCAGACGTTCACACAAGGGCCGCTGGGCGCTGGCAGGACTGGCCGCCAGCATGGCCTGGGCCAGCTGGCAGAAGCGTCAGGCCATCAGGGCCACGCACCACGACCGGCTCAATACGGCGCCGGAGCTCTCGCGCAGCGCCATGGTCAACGGCATCCTGATGCGCTGGGAAGAACACGGCGAACGCAGCGAGCAGCCGCCGGTGGTCATGCTCCATGGTATCCCCACCAACCCACGCCTCTGGCGTCATGTGATCCCACGCCTTGTCGATACCGGAACGTGCTGTCTGGCCTGGGAGCTGGTCGGCTTTGGCTGGTCGATCAATGAAGGGCTGGAGCGCGACATCTCGGTGGCCGCACAGGTGGACTATCTGATCGCCTGGCTGAATCACCAGCAGATCGAGCGGGCCACCTTTGTCGGCCACGACATCGGGGGTGGGGTTTTGCAGGCGCTGCTGGCGCTTTATCCCGAACGCATTGCAGGGCTGGTGCTGGTGGATTCGGTGGCCTTTGACAACTGGCCGGTTCCGGCGGTGGCTACCGCCGCACAGATGGCCGGTGTCATCGGGAAGCTGCCGCCGGCACTGTTACGACCCATCTTTCATAAAGCGCTGACCAGTCTGGGGCATGACAACACCCGGCGTGAAACGCGCTCGGCGGCATTATTGTGGGCCCCCTACAGTCAGCCGACCGGTCCTGCCGGCTTTGCCCATCAGGCACGCTGCATGAGCGCCGCGGATACCGCATCGATCGCGGCCCGGCTGCCCTTGTCGCCCACCATGCCCATCGCCATGGTCTGGGGCGATCAGGACCCGCTGTCGCTTGCCTCGGCAGAACGACTGGCCGCCAGAATCTCGGTTCCGGTGATTCGGCGTATTCAGGGCGGATATCATTTCAACCCCGAAGACCACCCCGACATCGTGGCCGAGGAAGTGCGTCGCATGATCACACGCGTGGCGCAGGGACCGACTGCCGATGATGTGAGCGACCCCACGATCTGAACCGCGCCGGGCGACCAGATCCGTCGTCGGACACCGCAGCAGGTCAGGCGGCCTGCTGTTTCAGCGCCTCGATCCAGGCCGACATGCGTGCAAAATGGCTGCCCTGCCAGTAGACATGGCAGCATTTTTTGCATTTGTAGAAGTCGTTGTAATACAGCAGGGTGCGCGCCTCCAGGCGCCGGGCCACCGAAGCCTTGTCCACCTTCACCAACAGAGCATTGCAGCGCGCGCAGCGTTTGAAGCCGGCGATCTCGTCATGCAGCTCAAAACGTCGGCAGACCTCTTCAACCTGCTGAGCAGGGTCCGTGGCACGCACGAAATAGCCGTGCACAATCTGGCGGCGATACAGCAGGCGCCGATCACGGGTGAGCAGAATACGATTTTGCGCGGCCGAGGTGTCTGCCAGCTCTTCATCGCTGAAATCGTTGCGCCAGCACACGTCAAACCCCAAAAGGCGCAGATAACGTGCCAGCCGACCCAGATGCACATCCAGTACAAGGCGTGCCGGGCGCGGCCGCGGCGGCTGCAGGGCGTGCCCCATCACCAGATCACTCAGGGCCCGGACCGGCCAGGCCCTGATCAGGTAGTGATCATTTTCCAGCGGTTCGATCAGCGTTTCGAACGCCGCCGGATGATCATTGAGCGTCAGCGCGGCAACTTCGGGGTGGGGAACGCCAAAGGACTCTACCAGGTCCTTGAGAGAGGTACGCCGTGGTGTATGTTGTGTGACCGGCAGCCCTCGCCCGGAAGACGGCAGGAAATCATCGAGACAGCCGTGAAAAAGTACCTGTACACCCATCGACCAAGGACTCGACATTCAGTAGTTTGAACGCCCAAGTGTGGTGGTAGGCAGCACGAATGTCACACCAATAAATCGCCTTTATGGCTTGCCTGTTGCAACACTTCGTGCACTCAGGAATTCATACCGTAAGATGGCGTTGCACCAGCTCATCATCCAGCGTGGCCATGCCACCTTCGGCCACATGCGCACCGCGGTCCATCAGCATGAAACGATCAGCGTAGCGGCGCGCGAAGGGCAGCTTTTGTTCCACCAGCAGGACCGTCAGCCCGTCTTCCTGATTGAGCTGTCGCAGCACATCGCCGATCCGAGTCACGATATTGGGCTGAATGCCCTCTCCCGGCTCATCAAGAATCAACAACCCGGGCGCCAGTACCAGCGCACGGCCGATGGCCAGCTGCTGCTGCTGGCCACCGGAGAGGTCGCCGCCACGACGACGTTTCATTTCCTCAAGTACCGGAAAGAGCTCATAAATGCGTTCGGGAATACGTCGCAGGCGATCAGGCCGCGCCGGCAGGCCGATACGCAGATTCTCCTCGACCGTCAGGGTCGAAAATATCTGTCGCCCCTGCGGCACGTAGCCAATGCCAAGCCCGGCGCGTGCCTCACGCCTGGCGCGCGAGATGTCAGCGCCCTCAAACAGGATGCGCCCGCCCCGGGCCGGCTCCTCGCCCATGATCGTTTTCATCAGCGTGGTCTTGCCCACGCCGTTGCGCCCCATTACGCAGGTGCACTGTCCGGTGGGTACCGAGAGCGACAGCCCCCGCAGGGTATGGCTCTGGCCGTAATACTGATCAAGCTCTTCGATCTCAAGCATGACGCTCCTCCTCGGCGCCCAGGTACACCTCTCTGACCCGTGAGTCAGCGGCCACGGCGTCCATGCTGCCCTCGGCCAGTACGCTACCCTGGTGCAGCACGGTGACATGACGGGCAATCGAGCGCACAAAGCCCATGTCATGTTCGACCACCACCACCGACTGCTGCCCGGCCAGCCGATTCAACAAATTGGCAGTACGGTGCATTTCCTGCTCGGTCATGCCGGCCACGGGTTCATCAATCAAAAGCAGCCGCGGACGCTGCATCAGCAGCATGCCGATCTCCAGCCACTGTTTCTGCCCGTGGGAAAGCACCCCAGAGCGCCGGTCACGCTCGGCCTCAAGCCCAATGGTCTCCAGCACCTCATCAAGACGCGCACGCCCCTCATGATCCAGTCTCGCCATGAAGGTGGCCCATACGCGCCGATCACCGGCCATCGCCAGCTCCAGGTTTTCAAACACGGTGAGCGCCTCAAACACGGTGGGCTTTTGAAACTTGCGCCCGATACCCAGGCTTGCCACCTCCGGTTCTGAAAGGCGCAGCAGATTATGGCGCGAACCGAACCACACCTGGCCGCTGTCGGGCCGTGTTTTGCCAGTAATGATGTCCATCATGGTGGTCTTGCCGGCCCCATTGGGGCCGATAATGCAGCGCAGCTCACCGTCATCGATGGTCAGGTTGAGCCGGTCGATGGCGCGAAAACCGTCAAAGCTCACCGTGACATCTTCCATATAGAGTATCGGCCCGTGACGCA
Organism: Kushneria indalinina DSM 14324; assembly: GCF_003385845.1. Lineage (GTDB taxonomy): Bacteria > Pseudomonadota > Gammaproteobacteria > Pseudomonadales > Halomonadaceae > Kushneria > Kushneria indalinina. Next base: position 152,071 of record NZ_QRDJ01000007.1, read on the forward strand.
CATCCACCGGTGACCGATCAGGCACCATGAAATCAAATACCCGATCAGGACGGGCCATGTCGCGAAGTCTGTTCAGAGTCTCACTCATGGACAGCGCCTCCCTTTTGGCGGCGCATTGAGGCCGCCAGGCCTGCAATGCCCTGGGGCAGGGCCATGGTCACCACCACGAAAAGTCCGCCCAGCATAAAGAGCCAGGCATCCGGCATCTCGGTGGTCAGTACTGTCTTGAGCCAGTTGACCACCAGCGCACCGATGAGCGCGCCAAAGAGCGTTGCGCGTCCACCCAGCGCCACCCACACCACCACTTCAATGGAAAAGAGTGGTGCAAAGCTGCCGGGGTTGATAATGCCCACCTGCGGGACATAAAGCGCCCCGGCGATACCCGCCATCACGGCTGATACGACAAAGACCGCCAGCTTGACGTGTTCGACCCGATACCCCAGAAAGCGTGTCCGGGCCTCGGCGTCACGAGTCGCAATACAGACCCGGCCCAGGCGCGAGGTGGTCATCATGCGACAGATTACAAAGGCCAGCAGTACCGCCAGTACGGAAGCCACAAACAGCGCCACCGTCATGGCGTGACTGTTGAGCGGCATACCCAGCAGCTCACTAAAACGTGTCAGCCCGGTCGACCCGCCCACCCCCATTTCATTGCGGTTGAACGCCAGCATCAGCGCAAAGGTCATCGCCTGGGTAATGATCGAGAAATAAACGCCGGTGACACGCGAACGAAAGGCCAGCCAGCCAAAGACCAGCGCCAGCAAGCCGGGCGCCAGCACGACTGCAAGTGCCATCAGAGGAAAATGGCCCAGCCAGGCCTGCCAGCCATCGATATTTGTCCCCTGGGCGTTGAGATAGAGACCCATGGCGTACCCTCCCAGGGCAAAAAACGCACCATGACCCAGGCTCAGGATCCCCAGATACCCCCAGATCAGATCCACGGCGAGTGCCAGCAGCATGTAGCAGAAATACTTACCCAGCAGACTGACCGTCGCGTCTCCCACATGCAGCGCATGATCCGATGGCAGCAGGTTGAGCCCCACCACCAGCACCGCAGCGCTCACCAGCACCGCGCAGGTGAGCATCGTGGTACGGTCACTTAAATGGCCCATGCTGCGCCGTACTCCTCCAGCACCGGATGATCCCGTACATACCTGACTCATGACACCCTCCCGCGCGGTGGAAAGAGCCCCTGCGGGCGCTTTTGAATGAATAGAATCACGCCCACCAGCACCACAATCTTGGCCAGCACGGCGCCGACCCAGGGCTGTAGCACCTGATTGAGCACCCCCAGGGTCATGCCGGCCACCAGCGTGCCCCACAGATTGCCCACACCCCCGAAGACCACGACCAGAAAGGAGTCGACGATATAGTTCTGTCCCAGATTGGGACCTACATTGGTAATCTGTGACAACGCCACACCGGCAAGACCAGCCACCCCGGCCCCGAGACCAAAGGTCAGCATGTCCACCCGTGCCGCCCTTACCCCCATGGCGCGTGCCATGTCACGGTTTTGCGTTACCGCGCGCACCTCAAGTCCCAGCCGGGTAAAGCGCATCACCGCCCAGAGCGCGGCAAACACCACCAGACAGAAGATCAGCACCGCCAGCCGGCTATAGCTGATCGAGAGCGCCTCGGTGACCTGCCAGCTGCCGCGCAGCCACTCCGGTGAGGCGACCGCCCGGTTGAGCGGTGAGAACACGGTGCGTACCAGCTGCTGCAGGATCAGACTCACCCCGAAGGTGGCCAGCAGGGTTTCCAGCGGACGCCCCTTCAAAAAGCGAATTACGCTGCGCTCGATAGCAATGCCAAAGGCTGCGGCAACCAGAAAACCGAACGGGATGGCCAGTATCAGCGCCAGCCCCGGCTGACCGGGCAACAGCTGCTGCAGCCACCAGGCGCTGTAGGCGCCCAGCATGATCAGCTCACCGTGAGCCATGTTGATCACCCCCATCACGCCAAAGGTAATCGCCAGACCAATCGCGGCCAGCACCAGAATCGAGCCGGCACTCAAACCAAAAAAGAGCGTTTGTACCCGCTGATGCCATTCGCGCTTGCGCTCGATGCCTGCCAATACCCCGCGAGCTTCACTCGCCAATTCGCCGTCGCCTTCGGCCAGCGGCACCAGCGTGTTGCGCACCCGGGTATCCAGATGACCGCGCAGCGTCTCCAGGGCATCTACATCCCCCTGCTGCACACGATGCAGCGCCAGTGCCGTCTCAAGCTGTTCACGTACTGCTAGGGATTCCTCCTCGGCCAACGTGTCTTCCACCCGCGCCACGCTGATCGCATCTACCGTCCCCACCAGCGCCCGAGCCGCCGCAAGTCTTGCCTTTACGTCCCCCGCCGTCAGTGACATCGCCGCCAGCGCCCCCTCAATCTGCGTGCGCAGCGTGTTGTTAATGGTAATGGTGTTGATCGTACGCCGTGAGCCGGTACCGACATCCTCCAGCGTAATGGCATCGATGATCGGCCATTCACGGCCGCCATCATCGGTAATGATGTAGAAGTGATCACCACGGCGCTCACGGGCCAGCCGCCCCTCCAGCAGCGCCTGCAGCCAGCGCTCACGCTGGGAGGCCGTGCTGGCCGCGACACGCTCGACGGCCTCGCCCTTTGCTTCAAACCCCGAGGCATCCAGCCCTTCCAGTAGCGTACGGGCCTGCTCATCGCTGATTTGATCGCCGGCATGAACGACCCCGGGCAGCGCCATCATTACCGGCACCATCATTACCAGTACCAGTACGATCCCGGCCCGCCACAGGTCACGTATTGCGCGTCTTGACATGCTCTCTCCCCCACTTTCAAAACGTCCGGGCTGCTCGCCTGCTGCCAGCAACCCGGCGTCCCTGCACGACGTTACTTCACCACGTCACTTCACAACGACGGGGCCGTATGCCTCAGCACCTATTGCGACACGACCGGCTCGCCGTCCTCGCAGGTCATGCTGGAGACATTGAGACGTCCGCAGTGGAGCGGCGCGCGCCAGTCACTGATCAGATTGCGCGAGTCGGGGAGATAGTCCGACCAGGCATCGCCTGCAATATTGGAGGGGGTCTGCCAGACCACGCTGAACTGGCCATCGTTCTGGATCTCGCCAATCATGACCGGCTTGGTGATGTGGTGGTTGGGCATCATCGCCGAGCCCCCCCCGGAAAGGTTGGGCACGGTAACCCCGACGATGGCGTCCTTCACCGCATCAACATCCGGTGTACCGGCCTTTTTGACCGCCTCCAGCCACATGTTGAAACCGATGTAATGAGCCTCCATCGGATCGTTGGTGACCGCGCTGTCATCGTCCTTGTACGCCAGCCAGCTATCGATGAAATCGAAGTTGGCATCGCTGTCGACACTCATGAAGTAGTTCCACGCCGCCATATGACCCACCAGCGGTGCAGTATCGATGCCGGTCAGCTCCTGTTCCCCTACCGAGAAGGCCATGACCGGGATGTCGCTGGCCGAGATGCCCTGATTGGCAAGCTCGCGATAAAACGGCACGTTGGCATCACCATTGATGGTGGAGATCACCGCAGTCTTTTTGCCCTGACTGCCGAACGAGGCAATGCTGGAAACGATCGACTGCCAGTCGCTGTGACCAAACGGCGTGTAGTTGACCATGATGTCGTCATCGCTCACGCCCTGATCCTTGAGCCAGGCCTCCAGAATTTTATTGGTGGTGCGGGGATAGACGTAGTCGGTCCCCACCAGCGCCCAGCGCTTGACGCCCTGCTCACGCAGATACTCGACGGCCGGAATCGCCTGCTGATTGGGCGCAGCGCCGGTATAGAAGATATTTTCCGATGACTCTTCGCCCTCGTACTGCACCGGATAGAACAACAGCCCGTTGAGTTCCTCGACCACCGGCAGCACCGCCTTGCGCGACGCCGAGGTCCAGTTACCAAAGATAACGTCGACCCGATCATCACCAGAGAGCAGGTCACGGGCCTGTTCGGCAAACAGCGGCCAGTCGGAGGCCGGATCAACCACCACCGGTTCAAGCTTGCGCCCCAGCAGACCGCCGTGCTCATTCTGCTCCTCGATCAGCATCAGCATTTCATCCTTCAGGGTCGATTCGCTGATCGCCATGGTGCCGGAGAGCGAGTGCAGAATGCCGACCCGAATCGGATCGCTGTCAGCCTCGGCGCGCGCGTCATCACTCAGACCCAGAGCAGCGCCTGCGCTCAACAGCGCGCCCACCAGCAGCGGACGGGACAGGGCCAGTGACCCCATTGAAAATCCTTTCATGGCATACCTCATTGTCATTGTTGGTGAGGGTGCCCCGGGCCTGTGCCGCGGGGCAGGTACAGCAGGGATACAGCATCAAGGGCACCAATGACGCTGATGTGCGGGGCGCATCCAGTTGCTACGCCTCGGGTGGGCCCTGCGCGTGGCGACTGCGGGCTTCGTGCAACATGTGCAGCGTGATCTTGCGCACCTCGTTGCGACTGAGCGCAATATGGGCACTCAACAACTGCTGGGCGTGAGCCGTACGCCGCCGCGCCAGTGCTTCCAGAATCACGGCGTGCTCGTCATAGGTGGCCTCGATCCGTGTGGCCTGGGTGAAATCGAGCCGGCGAATGATATGAATCCGCTCGCTTACATCACGGTGAATGCGCGCCATTTCCTGATTGCCTGATGCCGTGACCAGCGCGGTATGAAACGCCTTGTCCTGCTCGGCCATCGCGGGGTCAAACGAGCGCGCCTGGCCTGGCACGCACCAGATATCGCGCAGCGCCTGAAGCATCGGCGGCGGCTCGCTCATGGCACACAGGCGCTCAACGGCGGCGCACTCCAGCACGATGCGCACGTCGTAGAGCTGTTCGAAAACATCAAAATCAAAGGGCACCACCTGCCAGCCACTGCGAAAATGCACCTCCACATACCCTTCACGGCGCAGACGATGCAGCGCCTCACGCACCGGCGTACGCGAAGCACCGGTACGTTCGGCCACCTCCGCTTCGCTGAAGTAGTCGCCGGGCAGCAGCTCAAAATCAAAGATCATCTGCTTGAGGGTGGCGTAGACGCGCTCGGCCAGACTCTGCCCACGCATGCTGCCGCGCTGTCGAAAGGGTGAGGCGCGCGTCATGACGCCGATCCGGTATCGAGCACCGCCAGCAGCTCACCGGCGCGTACCGGCGTCCCGGGCGCGCAGTGAAAGGCACTGAGCGTGCCCGCCTGCGGCGCAGTGATTGCCACCTCCATTTTCATCGCCTCGACAATCACCAATGGATCGCCGGCCTCGACCCGGGCGCCGGGTTCGGCTACCAGTTTCCAGACACTGCCAGCGATATCGGCCTGTACAGGACACTGATGGGCGCCGAGTGTTTCGCTGTCCAATGGCGCAGCCTGCGCAGTTTCAATCGCCGGCGGGGCGATGTCGGCCGCACTCCAGCGGCTGACCTCCTGGGTAAAGGCCTCACGCTGGCGCGCCTGAAAGGCCTCAATGCTCTCGCGATGAGCTTTGAGAAAATCGAGATACGCACCGACATCGAAAACTTCTTCTTCCACCCGCACTTCAAAGCGACCGTGGCGAAAGTCCTCACGCAGTGTATGCAGCTCTTCTTCGCTGACCGGGTAGTAGCAGACCTGATCAAAAAAGCGCAGAAGCCACGGCGCGCCCGGCGCAAACCGTGCATTGTTGCCCCAGGTATTCCAGATCGGCACGGTGCGCCCCACTAGCTGATAGCCGCCGGGGGAATCCATGCCATAGATGCACATGTACATACCGCCGATGCCCACCGTGCCTTCTGCGGTATGGGTACGCGCGGGATTGTACTTGGAGCTCAAAAGCCGGTGGCGAGGATCGACGGGGACGGCGCAGGGTGCGCCCAGATAGACATCCCCCAGCCCCAAAACCAGATAGCGCGCCTCATACAACGTCTGCCTGACCGTCTCGCGATCCACCCCGTTGATGCGGGCGATGAAATCGACGTTGTTGGGCAGCCAGGGCGCGTCGGCCTTCACCGTCTCGCTGTAGCGCGTCACCGCATCCAGCGTGGCGCTGTCTTCAAAGGCCATGGGCAGGTGCAGTACCCGGGTGGGCAGTTTGAGCGTGCGTACATCGCCCAGGCCGTCATCAAGGCTGAGCAGCTGCGTGATGAGCGTATCCTGAGCGACCACATGACCGTTGTAGCGAATCTGCAGCGAGCGCACGCCGGGAGCGAGCTCCTCAACGCCCTCGATGGCCGCCTCATTGATCGCTGCCATCAGCAGATGCACCCGCACCCGGGTGGTGAGATCGAGCACGTTCTCACCGTATTCCAGCAGAATGTAGCCATCACCGGCCTGACGATAGACCGCCGCCGGGCGCTCCTCGCTGGCCGCTCGCGTGGCCAGCACACAGGGAGAGTGTTCGGCTTCTGGCGTCGCCCCCGTCGCGGCAATCAGGGCGCTGTCAACCCGCGCCGGCAGGGCCATGATCTCCGGGTCGGGCGCGCTCAGGGTCTCGATGGCGCGCAGCCACTCGGTCTCCAGCGCCAGAGCATGTTCAAGGGTGATCGGGACAAAGCGAATCGTGTCGCCCGGACGCACCTGACCCGCTTTCCAGAGCTCTCCACGAACGATGGTCACCGGACAGACAAAGCCACCAAGGCTTGGGCCATCGCGCATCAGAATCACCGGGCTGTCGCCGGTAAAGTTGACCGCGCCAATGGCGTACTCGCAGTCATGAACGTTGGACGGATGCAGACCCGCCTCGCCGCCATCGCTGCGCGCCCATTCAAGTGTCGGGCCGACCAGCCGTACGCCGAGACGGTTGGCGTTGTAGTGCACCTCCCAGTCGGTGGCCAGCAGCTGCTCAAATGCCGGCTGGGTGAAAAAGTCCGGCGCACCGTGAGGCCCCACCAATACACCGATACGCCACTCATGGCCGTAGTCGGGGATCAGCGCCGCGGGAACGGCCGCTGGGGTTTCCAGAGCATCGTCTTCATGGATCAATGAGAGCAGATCACCACTGCGCAGCACGCGCCCACCGTGGCCGCCGAACTGCCCCAGGGCAAAGGTCGAGCGGCTACCCAGATAGACCGGCACATCGATTCCGCCACGTACGGCCAGATAGCAGCGACAGCCGACGCTGACCTGCCCAATCCTCAGCCGCTGGCCGGCGCGAACCTTGACCGGCTGCCAGAACGCCACCGGTTCATCGTCAAGTTGTGCTTCGGAGGGCGCACCGGTCAGTGCAATGACCGCGGCCTGGTGAAACACCAGCTCCGGCCCCACCAGAGTGCATTCAAGCCCTGCCGCCGAAGCCGCGTTACCCACAATGCGATTGGCCATGCGAAAGGCCATGTCATCCATCGGCCCTGATGGCGGCACACCAATGTCCCAGTAGCCCAGCCGCCCGGGCACGTCCTGCACGCTGGTCCAGGTCCCCGGAGAGACCACCTCCAGACAGTGCGGTGTAAACGTGAATCGTGACAGGGCCCGGGTGGAGACCTCGCCGCGCCTGAAGGCGTCAGAGCCAATCACGGCACGCAGATAATCCAGATTGGTGGGGATACCGTAGAGGCGCGTGGCGTCAAGTGCCGCGGTCAGCCGGTTGATCGCCTCGTCACGGTCACGGCCCTGCACAATCAGCTTGGCGATCATGGGATCAAACTGCGCCGACACGAGGCTGCCGCTCTCAACGCCTGTATCCACACGCACGCCCGGAAGCTCGGTGGGAAAATGCACGGCGTCCAGCTCGCCGGGGCTGGGCTGAAAGTTTTTCAGCGGATTCTCGGCGTAAAGGCGCACCTCGATCGCCGCACCTTCCGGCGTGATGGCCTCCAGCGCCTCAGTCAGCGGCTGGCCATCGGCAATGCGCAGCATCCACTCGATCAGATCAAGCCCGGTGACACATTCGGTGACCGGGTGCTCAACCTGCAGGCGGGTGTTGACCTCGAGAAAATAGAAATGCTCAAGGCCCGCGTCATAAATGAACTCCACCGTCCCGGCGCTGCGATAGTGGACCGATTCTCCCAGACTGACGGCGGCGGCCAGCATCTGCTCACGAATCGCGGGCGGCAGATGCGGTGCCGGGGTCTCCTCCACCACTTTCTGATGTCGGCGCTGCAGCGAGCAGTCACGCTCGCCAAGCGCCACCACCCGGCCCTGACCATCGCCCAGCAGCTGCACTTCAATGTGGCGGGCATGATCGATGCAGCGTTCCAGAAAAACGCCGGCATCACTGAAATACTGCTGGCCGAGGCGCACAACGCTGTCAAAGGCGCCCTTCAGTCCGGCCTCATCGGCGCAGCGGGTCATCCCGATACCGCCACCGCCGGCGGTGGATTTCAGCATCACCGGATAGCCGATGCGTGTCGCCTCATGAATGGCCTGATCAACATCATCCAGCAGTCCGCTGCCGGGGGTCAGCGGTGCCCCAGCCTTTTCTGCCAGCGCCCGCGCTCGATGCTTGAGACCAAAATCGCGAATCTGCGCAGGCGTTGGGCCGATAAAAATGATCCCTTCTGCCTCACAGCGCTCGGCGAACGCAGCACTTTCGGAGAGAAAGCCATAGCCCGGATAGATCGCCTGCGCGCCGCTGTCACGCGCGGCGGCGATCACCTTGTCGATTGCCAGGTAAGTGTCATCGGCACGCTCACCCTCAAGCGCCACGGCGTGGTTGGCATGACGCACGTGCAGCGCATTGCGGTCATCATTGCTGTAGATGGCCACGCTCTCGATGTTCAGGCGCTTGAGCGTTCGAATGGCGCGGCAGGCGATTTCGCCGCGGTTGGCGATCAACACCCGCGTCAGAGAAAGCGCACTCATGCCTCACCTCCGGTTGCAGCACTCTTCAGCGCCGTCATGAAACCCCGCCAGCCGCCGTACTCAGTCACATCCTGCGCCGCGGGCAGTGCCCAGGGCTCGCAGACGAAGCCCTTGACCACGCGGCCATCGGACAGCGTCAGCGAGCCGATCCCCAGCGGGGCCGGAATCTCGGCGACAAACTCGCCAAAACGCGCCAGCGGTATATCCCAGAGTTCAACTTCGATGGCCGTCCCATTCGTCTCGACCCGGGCCAGCCCCGGCTTGGGCGGGGTGGTATTGGCCAGCGCGTAAAGGCGGTAATCCGGTGCGGTATGGGTCGCCTCCACAAAGGTGGCGCGGCGCGTGGTGAGCTGAAAGTTGAGTGGCATGTCGCGCAGGTGCGCCCCCACCACCGCCAGGCGCACACATGCCGATGACGGTGGCGGGATCACCTCTTTATCAGCGACCGGCAGCGGCTGCTCGGTGGCCCCCAGTGGCAGATCGCACAGCGCCTGCCAGCGGCGGCCAACATCTGCCAGCGCCCGGTCGTGCCAGGCTGGTGCGATCAGGGTAATCCCGGCCGGCAGGCCGTCATCGCGCATCACCGCCGGCAGTGCCAGGGCGCAGAGATCAGCCAGGTTGGTAAAGTTGGTATAGGTGCCAAACTCACTGTTGTACTGCACTGGCTGCTCAGCCATCTCGGCGATGGTGCGGATGGTGGGTGATGTGGGCACCACCAAGGCGTCCACGTCGTCAAACACCCGAGCAATGCGCTGACTAAGTTCAGCGCGACGATATTCAGCATCAAAGGTATCCAACGCCGAATAATCGAGCCCCTTGTCAATGATGCCGCGCACTGTCGGATCGATGGCGTCCGGATCATTGATCAGCAGTGGCCCTACCGCATGGGTGCGCTCGGCCACCCAGGGCCCCTGATAAAGCAGTGCGGCCAGCTCGGCAAAGGGGGTGTAATCGATGGGCACCAGCTCGGCGACGCGCGCAAGCTGCGTGCGGGCCCGATCAAAGGCCCGGGCCATGACGTCATCGCCATGAAATTCAAGCGCTGCCGGTATCGCCAGCCGCGGCCGTTCCGGCATCGCCACTGGCGCCGTATGGGGGTGCTGACGGCTGTAGGCATCGCGCTCATCCGGCGCACTGCCGCCGATCTCGGTGACCGCCAGGGCATCTTCCACCGTCAGGGCAAAAACGGAGACGCAGTCGAGCGTGCGGCAGGCCGGCACGACCCCGCCGATGGAGAGCCAGCCGCGGGTGGGCTTGAGCCCCACAATGTTGTTAAAGCCTGCCGGCACCCGCCCCGAACCTGCCGTGTCGGTGCCCAGCGCAAAAGGCACCAGCCCACGCGCCACGACCGACGCCGAGCCGGCACTTGACCCACCCGACACATAGGCAGGATCAAAGCTGTTGGGTACGGCGCCATAAGGTGAGCGAGTGCCAACCAGCCCGGTGGCGAACTGATCCAGATTGGTCTTGCCCACCAGGATCGCGCCGGCCGCCCTGAGACGTGACACCACGGTGGCATCCTGCTCGGCGGTATAGGCAAACGCCGGACAGGCAGCGGTGGTCTTCCAGCCCACGGCATCAATATTGTCCTTGATCGCGAACGGCACGCCGTAAAGCGGCAGCGCTTTTACACCAACGCTTTCGGCCTGGCGCTCAAGCTCGGCCCACTGACTATCGATCAGCGCCGCGTCGGCACGAACAATCCATGCCGTATCCGAATCTGCCAGTGTCGCGGCCAGCGCCTGAAGCCGCTCCCGGCCCTGGCCGTCCTGCTGTACCCTGCACCACTGGGTCAGCGTCCAGCCCCCGCTTTCGATTCCCTGCGTCATGATCACGTCCTGCTGATATATCGACTTGTATACAAGACGGTATTGCAGGAAGTGTGCCAACTCAGGATAAGCGTCTGACTTTCAGGGCACGATGTCCGTCTGGCCCTTTAAAAAAAGAGCATGGTCGAAGATTTCTGCTACCTGCCGGGGCATGAAATACATGGACGCACCATCAGGACGCGCCGTGATAACAGTTCATCAAGGCGACCGAAACAGTGCCTGCTCAACAATAAAAAGGGCCGCAGGATGCGGCCCCGGGAAAGTAGCCATTCGCAGGCGGGCGTGATCGTCTCAACCCAGATAGCGTTCACGCAGGTGATGCCGGTAGTGCTCGGGATTGAGCGCCTCGCCGGTAGCGCGTCGAATCAGTTCGGGCGTCTCCAGCAGACTGCCCTGCTGCCAGACGTTGGTTTTCAGCCAGTCAAGCAGCAGGCCCGGGTCGCCCTCGGCAATGCGTGCGTCGAGCTGCGGCTCGGCGCGTCGGGCGGCAGCCATCAGCTGCGCGGCGAGCATGGCACCCAGGCTGTAGGTGGGAAAATAGCCAAACGACCCGTCGGTCCAGTGAATGTCCTGCAGGCAGCCATCGCGGTAGTTGCCGCGGGTATCGAGCCCCAGTAGACGCTGCATGGACTCATCCCAGCGCACGGGAATGTCTTCCACCTCGATCTCGCCTTCGATCAGGGCGCGCTCGATGTCATAGCGCAACAGGATGTGGGCCGGATAGCTCACCTCATCGGCATCGACGCGAATCAGCCCCGGTTCGACCTGCTGCGCCAGGCGAATCAGATTGTCGGCTTCAAAGGCCGGCTGGTCGCCCAGCGCCTCGACCAGCCAGGGCCTTAACTGGCGCACGAAGGCCGCACTGCGTCCCAGCTGCATCTCAAGACTCAAACTCTGTGACTCGTGCACCGCCATCGAGCGGGCACGGCCCGCCGGCTGACGGCGCCACTGCTGCGGCAGATTCTGTTCATAGCGGGCGTGACCGGTCTCGTGGATGATGCCCATCAGCGCCGTGAGACACTCATCTTCCCGATAGCGGGTGGTCAGGCGCACGTCATCCGGCACGCCACCGCAGAAGGGATGCAGGCTGACATCCAGCCGACCATGCTCGAAATCGAACCCCAGCCAGCGCATGACGCGCTCGCCAAGGCGGCGCTGATCACGCTCGCCAAAGGGCCCCTGGGGCATGACGAGTTCACCGCCGCGCTGGTGCGCAACAGCCTCGCTCAAAAGCCCAGGCAGCCACTGACGCATGTCGTCAAAGATACTTTCCAGCGTCTCGAGGTTCAGCCCCGGCTCGAACTTCTGCAGCAGCGCCTCGTAGCGGCCACAGCCCAGCGCCTCGGCACGGATACGCGCCTCCTCGCGGGACAGGCGTACCACTTCCCGGAAGGTGGGCAGAAAGCCCTCCCAGTCGTTGGCGGGACGACAGCGCCGCCAGACGCTTTCGCAGCGCGCACCAGCCAGCGACTGCGCCTCGACCAGTTCCGGCGGCATGACGGTGGCGTCTCGCACCTCACGCGTCATCTCGCGCAGATTGGCCTGCTGCTCGGGTTCAAGCGAGGCCGGGTCGATCTCATCGAGCAGTCGGCGCGTCTCCTGTGCGGTCAACGTCTCGTGCATCAGCACGCTCAGCTCGGCCATGGCCTCGGCACGGGCCTCATTGCCGCCCTCCGGCATCATGGTCAGCTGATCCCAGCCGGCCATGGCGCCCAGGTGCGCGTAGCGATGCAGGCGGGTAAAGCACGCTTCGAGCTGCTGATAAGCGGTACTGGATGTCATGCAATGCTCCGAAAACAGAGAAGGGTCAGATCGCGGTCAGGGAGAAGCCGGGCAGTAGCTCGGCAGCAGGCGCAGCCTTCCCGCAAAACGGCGAAGCATCAAAATGATGGCGCATAAAAAAGCTCGCCTCATGAAATGTCTTCATTGACCGGCTCCCTGCATGAGGCCGACAGCACAGAGCGTGCTGTCGGCCAATGGACTACATCGAGGCAAACGCTGCGACATCAAAGGATTCGGCCGGGTCATGCTGCTCGCGCCAGGCGACCAGTTCGGCAATCGAGACCATCGGGTAGTCACGCTCGCGCGCGAAGGCTTCCAGTGCCTCGCCGCGCATCATGGTGCCGTCATCGTTCATCAGCTCACAGAGCACGCCGGTCGAGGCATGGCCTGACAGGCGCACCAGATCGATCGTCGCCTCGGTATGACCACGGCGGGCCAGCACGCCGCCGTCACGGGCGCGCAGGGGGAAAATGTGACCGGGGCGAACCAGGTCGTCGGCCCGGGCGTTGTCTGCGACCGCGGCCCGCACGGTCACGGTGCGATCATAAGCACTGACGCCGGTCGTGACGCCTTCTCTGGCTTCGATGGTGACGGTAAAGCCGGTCGAGTAGGGGCTTTCATTGTTGGCCACCATCGGCGGCAGTTCCAGCCGGTCGGCGTGCTCGCCGGTCAGGCACAAACAGACGATGCCGCTGCCAAAGCGAATCATCTGCGCCATCTGCTTCTCGTCAAGCGTGGTGGCAGCAAAGATCAGATCGCCTTCGTTTTCGCGGTCGGGGTCGTCGGTGACCACCACGCCGTGGCCGCGCGACAGACTGTCCAGCGCCAGACGCACGCGCGCCTGAGCGTTGTCAGCAGAGGGGAAACCATCATTTTCGATATTGTGAGACATAAAAGGCTGCTCCAGGGTCGCCATCAGTGGCGAGAAACAAGGAACAGGGCAAGACAGGAGCACGTGTACGACATGTACAGCGACGCCTCACCGCCAACAGGGGCAATCAGGCGCCGATCCTCTCCCATCCGGACTATCACCGTCGGCATCGGGATCTCACCGATTCCTGCGCGTCATGCGCTCGCGGGCTTGTTCTCGGCCAGATCAGGACACTGGCCTCGACATCACCGCCGGTGGGGACTTTCACCCCGCCCTGAGGATCTGACTCGAAAAACGAATCGGGATCAGACTAGCTCGCAAGCGCTACTCGAGCAATCCCTGCTCGTACATGTCAATCGCAAAAGGTCATATTGGCGAAAGGGGTTTAAACCGTCAGGCTGGTGGCATCATTCAGGCACAAGGAAAACGCTCATGTCCCGCTGGCTTCAACAATTCTCGCGCTCGCTGTGTACCGGCCTTTTGATGGCCGGCATGGGGGCAGGCAGTGCGCTGGCATCAAGTGGTGATGCCCCGGAGGTCGTCGTGGAGTCGCCGGAATTTGCCGATCTGGTCGACAAGGGTGCCGATATCCGGCAGCTCTACGCTGGCGCCAAATGGAGCGAGGGGCCGCTGGCCCTGCCGGATGGCAGCGTGATCTGGAGCGATATCAAGAACAATCGCGTGATGATCTGGCGAGAGGGGGAAGAGGTTCGCGAGTGGCTCAGGCCGGCGCAGTTCCACAACGGCCATACCCTCGATCATGACGGTCGAGTACTGGCCGCGTCACATGGCAAGCGTGCGGTGGAGAGACAAAACGAGGACGGCAAGTGGGAAGTGCTGGTCGACCTGGACGGCGAGAACAAGCTCAACAGCCCCAACGATCTGGTCGTGGACCGTCGCGGGCGCATCTGGTTCACCGACCCGACCTTTGGCATTGATGAGCCCGAAGAAGGTTACGGCGGACGTTCAGTGACCGGCGGCGAGTACGTTTACCGCTTCGACCCGGACAGCAGCGAGCTGACCCGACTTTCCACGCCTGCGGTCAAAACGCCCAACGGACTGGCCTTTGCCCCGAATGAGACAACGCTTTATATCGCCGACTCCGAGCAGGGTCACGACCGCGAGGATGCCAGTCTCAACCACCATATCGTCGCCTACGATGTGGGGGATGACGGCGCGCTATCCAACGAACGCATCTTCACCGAGGTCTCCCCCGGCGTGCCGGATGGCCTCAAGGTCGACGAACATGGCAACGTCTGGACCAGCAGCGACAGCGGCCTGCAGGTCTTTAATCCCGAAGGCCAGCGCCTGGGCCGCGTGGACCTGCCCGAGCGCACCGCCAACCTGGCCTTTGCCGAGCACGACGGTCAGCACTATCTCTTCGTGACCGCCACCAGCAGCCTCTATCGCATCCCGGTCAGCATCGGCGAGGCGCGCTCAGAGCGCGACTGACTCGCCCGCCCGCTCCCGCACATCGACCATGGCTAATGGCGGTGTGTGGGCCGCCGGCGCTTTCGGGCCCTCGCCGCTCGGCGCTGCTTCGGGGGCGCCGATCAGGGCCTGCGTGACCTGCGTTTCCAGCGCATCCAGCCAGGCGTAGCGCTTGCGGTACATGCTGCGCTTTTTGGAGGCGATCACCTCGACGGGCTTGCGCCGCTGCTCGGCGGGCAGCGCGATCCAGCCGGGTGCGTCGACCTCGCCACCGTGTTCGATGATCAGCGCATCCAGGTCAAAGCCACGCTGGCGACTGCCGTTGGGGCGTGCGCGATAAATGTGGTGAGCGTTGTCCACACAGTAGATGTCGTCCATGCCCAACGTACGGGCGAGCATCTGCGTAAGCTCGACCATCAGCGACTGCGGCCGCAAACCGAAATGATCGCGGGTGAACTGACGGTTCCAGTCCGACTGCTGGCGCGAGCCCTGCACGGTACCCAGACACAGCGCCGGATGCCCCTGAGCATCCCGCATGAAGGAGAGCGCCGCACTGTAGAGACGCTTTTTGGGCGGCCGGATGATCATCAGCATCATCTCGCCCTCCTTGTCGTGCGCCCCGCGATAGCCCAGATAGATGTTGGCCGTTTCACCGCCGACCACACACTCTCCCAGCCACACGCCCGGGCGCTGCATGATGCGGGCGCTGATGTCCTCGCTCAGCAGTTGCCTTTGCATCTGATAATGCAGCAGCAGATGGCGCAGGCGCTCAACATGGCCGTAGCGAATCGAGATATAGGGTCGAAACGGCTTGTTGAGCAGGTTGGCACGACTGGTCACTGCCTTTTCAAGCAGCGGATTCAGTGACACGCCCATCAACAGGGAGCGATGCACACTTCGATGAAGTGACGCACGCATGAACATCTTGTAGCGCATCTTCCACTCTCGCCGCCTGGGGTAGACGTGGCGAGCGGCATGCCAGGAAGACAGGCGCTCCCAGTGCAGGGAAGCAGTAACGTGATTCATGGCAGGTAACTCATTGCATGGCAGCGTGGTCTGCCCACCTGAGTGAGCCCCACAGGCATTAAGGAAATGTTAACGAAATCTTAAATGACCTTTAACACCCATAGCAAACAGTGTTCGCTA
Organism: Kushneria indalinina DSM 14324; assembly: GCF_003385845.1. Lineage (GTDB taxonomy): Bacteria > Pseudomonadota > Gammaproteobacteria > Pseudomonadales > Halomonadaceae > Kushneria > Kushneria indalinina. Next base: position 167,884 of record NZ_QRDJ01000007.1, read on the forward strand.
TCGAGCCGATATCCTTGTCTGACGGCAGGCGTAGCCAGAACTTGAGCCGGCGCGCACGTCATGGCGAGGTTGAGGTGGCTGCGCCGCAAGTGGCCCGATTACGCGCTACCTCTCAAGGTTTGTTCTGGCATGGGGAAAATACTCGGCGCCGGAGGCCGCTCATCAATTGGAGGCCGTCCATGAACAGGAGGCCGCCATAAAAAAACCCGGCGCTATAGAGCGCCGGGCTGGAGACTTCATGATGGCTTGACGTCGATATCGAACGCGCCATTGTCAATTTCCGGTTTATTAACCTGGCACATGGCCATAACCCTGCGACCCTGCCGTAATGCCCTTGAGCCATCCTGATCTACCGGACTAAGGGTCATGAAGGTGGCCGCGCCCCGGTGACCGCATTTGAACATGTTATTCTGATGCCCTACTCTCGCGACCCTGAAATTTCATGAGCGACGATCGTGCCTCTCTTAAGCGTGGCTGGACCACCGGCTGCTGTGCGACCGCAGCCGCCCGGGCGGCCTATGTCGCGCTGCTGAGCGGCGAGTTCCCTGATCCGGTCAGCATCACGCTTCCCAAAGGGCAAACGCCAGCCTTTGCGCTTGCCGTGCATGAGCGCGGCAACGGCTGGGCCATGGCTGGTGTCGTCAAGGACGCCGGCGATGATCCGGATGCCACACACGGCGTGCTGGTGCGCGCCACGGTTCGACCGTTAAAGGCAGGCTCCGGTCTGGTGTTCAAAGCCGGCCCCGGGGTGGGCACGGTCACTCGCCCGGGTCTGCCCATACCGCCCGGGGAGCCGGCGATCAACCCGGTGCCCCGGCGCATGATTCGTCAGACACTGGAAACAGTCGCGCAGGAGACCTCGGGCCATCATCAGGTGGATCTGGAAGTCACCATCGCCATCGACGAGGGCGAGCGCATTGCACTCAACACCCTCAATGGTCGACTGGGCATCATCGGCGGGCTGTCGGTACTGGGCACCACCGGGGTAGTGATCCCGTTTTCCTGCTCGGCATGGATTCATTCCATCCACCGGGGCATCGACGTCGCCCGGGCCCGCGGTCTTTCTCACGTGGCAGGTTCGACCGGCTCGACATCGGAGGCGGCGGTCCAGACGCATTACGGTCTGGACGAAAGCGCACTGATCGAGATGGGCGATTTTGTTGGCGGCATGCTCAAGTACCTGCGCAAGCATCCGGTGCCGCAGGTTACCGTTGCCGGCGGCATCGCCAAGATGGCCAAGCTCGGTCAGGGCATGCTGGATGTGCACTCCAAACGCGGCGCCATTGACCTTGACCGTCTGGCGCATCTGACACGCGAAGCCGGCGGTGATGACAGGCTGTTTGAGCGCATCACCGGCGCCAACTCGGGCCTTGAGGCCTTTGAACTTGCCAGTGAGGCGGGCATCAATCTGGGCGACCGGCTGGCAGAAAGTGCTCTGGAGCGTGCAGCAGAGGTCATCCGCCACAGTGGTATCGCACTTGATGTCATGGTGTTTGACCGCAATGGTCTTTGTGTCGGCCAGAGCAGGTCACGCACCTGCTAAAGCAGCCTCGGCCAGGGCCTGGAGGTGATGTCCTCCTGATGTCTGCAGGCGTTCATTGCAAATTTCATCGACGAAAAGCGCCCAGAATTATGAGGTTTTTTTAACAACGTCTACCCTCCTGACCGACGCCACAAAAAACACCCGGGGCAGACCCGACTTGACATTCATTCAGCCCGTTTCGTCCCGCGACGTTACCCGGCGACAATGATGGAGAACGACATTGACGCAAGAATCGGAAAACGAAAAAAAGAACAAGGATGAGGACAGCGACGCCGGAGAGGGGATACCGGCGCCGACAGGTGAATCCAACCTGATTGATACCGACTATGTCATCGGTCAGGACAACTTCCAGGGCCGCATGCTGTTCAATGTGGATCTGCACGGCAAGGTGTTTGGCATCTCGTCGCTGCTGGTGCTGCTGTTTGTAGTACTCACACTAACAATGCAGTCGCAAATGGAGCCGTTTTTCAACGGCATGAGGGACTGGCTGACCGGTAACCTCTCCTGGTTTTTCATGCTCTCCACCGCCATCTTCGTGATACTGGCCATCGGTCTGGTCTTCAGCCCGTTGGGCAAGGTGCGCCTGGGCGGCGCCGAGGCCAGGCCCGACCATACCTATATCAGCTGGTTTGCCATGCTGTTTGCTGCCGGCATGGGCATCGGCCTGATGTTTTACGGGGTCTCCGAGCCGATCTCGCACTATACGGCGGCGCTGGGCGGTACCACGGTCGAAAACGGCATCCGCACTGATGGCGCACCGCTGGGCGGTGCCATGGGCGATGAGGCCGCAGCCCGCCAGCTCGGCATGGCTTCCACCATGCTGCACTGGGGACTTCACCCCTGGGCAATCTACGCCATGGTGGCCCTGTCGCTGGCGCTGTTCTCCTTTAACAAGGGACTTCCGCTGACCATGCGCTCGATCTTCTACCCGGTTCTGGGGGAGCGCATCTGGGGCTGGCCCGGGCACATCGTGGATATCCTGGCGGTATTTTCCACCCTGTTCGGCCTTGCTACTTCACTGGGTCTGGGCGCCCAGCAGGCCGCAGCCGGTCTGAACTATCTCTTTGATATCCCCGATACCGATACCACGCGGGTCCTGTTGATCGTGGCGATCACAACGGTAACGCTGTGTTCGGTCGCTGCAGGCGTCAATGCCGGCCTCAAGCATCTCTCAGAGCTTAACATGGGCCTGGCCTTTGCACTGTTGCTGTTTATCCTGTTCACCGGTCCGACGATGGATCTGATCATCGGGTTCTTCAATAATCTCTGGGCCTACGTGACCTACCTGCCGGCACTGTCGATGCCTTTCGGGCGTGAAGATGTCGACTACAGCCAGTCCTGGTCGGCGTTCTACTGGGCATGGTGGATCAGCTGGTCGCCGTTCGTGGGCATGTTTATCGCCCGTGTCAGCCGTGGCCGTACCGTGCGTGAGTTCCTGATCGCCGTGCTGCTGGTGCCGACCATTGTCTGCGTACTGTGGATGACCGTTTTTGGCGGCGCTGCCATCTTTCAGGTCGATTCCGGCATGCAGGGCATTTCCGAGGCGGCACTGGAGCTCAAGCTCTTTGTCATGCTGGGCAATCTACCCTGGTCGACGGTCACCTCTCTGATCGGTCTGCTGCTGATCATGGTGTTCTTTATCACCTCTGCCGACTCCGGCTCGCTGGTCATCGATACCATCACCGCCGGTGGCAAGATCGACGCACCGACCTCTCAGCGCCTGTTCTGGGCACTGATCAGTGGTGTCATTGCCATCGCTCTGCTGCTGGGTGGCGGTCTGGGCGCCCTGCAGGCGATGGTCATCTCGACCGGTCTGCCCTTTGCCATCGTACTGCTGGTTGGCTGCTTCGGTGTCATCAAGGGGCTGATGTCGGAACCGCGGGCAAAATGATCCTGCCGGGCAGGACAGTACGACGCCGGACGTCGTACTGTCCTGAAAAAGACGTGCATGACGGGGCGACCATGGGATCGCCCCGTTTTTTTGTGCCAGTAACGGCGTCGCGACGCCTGTCCAAGGCCGGCCCGGCGACTGATGTCTCTGCCGGCGACCCGTCAAACAGGGCCCTGCGTGCACACGTCAAGGGGCCGAAATGACCCTTTTTCTATGGATTCGAGCGCCCGATGTGATAAAACGTAACTCGCTGGTGATCGAGCCCGAGTGCAGGTTCATGTCGTCAAACGGGGACACATGGTGCTCAACCGACCTGGATGACCCTATTGACGCCAGGTCGTGCCTGGGCTCTCAAGCACCGGTTCATTCCGTCATACCCTTTACTGTACTGTGGAGATTCACTGCTCAACCTGCCAGCGCCTTCGAAGCTGTAATGGAGAAAAAAATTGAGTCAGACACCCGGAAACAACGACAACGATAGGGATCAGGGCAGCGAGGGCATTCCCGCCCCCAGCGGTAAGGCCAACCTGATTGACACCGACTACGTTATTGGCCAGGACAATATTCAAACCAATCGATTCGGTTTCAATGTCGACCTGCACGGCAAGGTCTTTACGGTCTCTTCACTGGTCATTTTGCTGTTCGTAATTGTCACACTCGCACTGCCGGCGCAGATGGAGCCGGTCTTCAACGGTGCGAAAAGCTTTCTGACCGACAATCTCAGCTGGCTCTTCCTGCTGGCAGCCAATATTTTTGTCATCCTCGCGGTGGTACTCATCTTTACCCCGCTAAGCCGGGTTCGCCTTGGCGGCATGCATGCCAAGCCGGATTTCAGCTATGCCGGCTGGCTGGCCATGCTGTTCGCCGCCGGGATGGGCATTGGATTGATGTTCTACGCCGTATCAGAACCGCTTACCCACTACGGCACGTCCATTACCGGCGATTCGTGGGCCCCGTTGGGCGGTGCGACAGGCAATCAGGATCAGGCAAAGTCCATGGCGATGGCCGCGACCATCTTCCACTGGGGCCTGCATCCCTGGGGCATCTACGCCATCGTGGCCCTGTCGCTGGCGCTGTTTTCCTTCAACAAGGGCCTGCCGCTGACCATGCGCTCGATCTTTTATCCGATTCTGGGTGAGCGCATCTGGGGCTGGCCGGGCCACATCATCGACATTCTGGCGGTATTTGCGACGCTGTTCGGCCTTGCAACTTCGCTTGGCATCGGTGCTTCTCAGGCCGCCGCCGGCCTGCATTTCCTGTTCGACGTGCCCAATACTGACGTCACCATGGTCATTCTGGTCATCGGCATCACCCTGGTCGCGCTGCTGTCGGTCATGCTGGGGGTCGACAAGGGCGTCCAGCGCCTGTCGCAGATCAACATGGCACTGGCCTTTCTGCTGATGTTGTTTGTCATCATCGTCGGGCCGACGATGCTCATCGCCACCGGCCTTATCGAAAACATGGGAGCGTATCTCAAGAATCTGCCGGCACTGTCGATGCCCTTCGGCCGTGAAGATACTGACTTCATGCATGGCTGGACGGCCTTTTACTGGGCCTGGTGGATCAGCTGGTCCCCGTTCGTGGGCATGTTCATCGCGCGCGTCAGCCGCGGTCGTACCGTACGAGAGTTTTTGATCGCCGTGCTGCTCGTACCCAGCATTGTTTCCGTGATCTGGATGACCGCCTTTGGCGAGACCGCCATCGCGCAGCTGACCAACGGCTTCGAAGGCGCGCGTGATGCCGCACTGGAGCTTCAGCTGTTTTCCATGTTGAGCCAGCTGCCACTGTCGTCGATCACCTCCTTTGTCGGCATTGTGCTGGTCATGGTGTTCTTCATCACTTCCTCGGACTCCGGTTCGCTGGTCATTGATGCCATCACCGCCGGTGGCAAGGTCGATGCCCCCAAACCACAGCGCATCTTCTGGGCGCTGATCGAGGGCGCCATCGCCATTGCCCTGCTGCTGGGGGGTGGTCTGACCGCACTGCAAGCCGCCGTCATCACCACCGGGCTGCCCTTCACCATTGTGCTGCTGGCCGCCTGTTACGCCATCATCAAGGGGCTACGCTCGGAGCCGCGCTACTGAAGCGAGTTGAAACGTCAGCGCATTTCAAGCGCATATAAAAGGCGGCCCGCGGGCCGCCTTTTCCGTGACAGGTGCATGGCAACATCGTTATTCCCACAGCACTCCGACCGGCGTATCAGGCTCGTAGTGCCGGGCGATCTGCGCCTGTAAAAGCTCGGCCGTGGCCAGTGCATCGACCAGGGCATGGTGCGCCTGATAGGGCGGCAGGTTATAGCGTTCCCGGCTCGGATGAAGCCGCAGTGATACCGGCCGCCGGCCGATCAAACGCTGAAACCAGGGCAGCCGACGATGTTGATAGGCTTCGATCGCCATGGTATCGATCAGCGGAAACAGCAGCGATTCCTTCAGATAGTGCCGGGCCGCGGCATCCAGAAACTCGCGCTCGATCCGGGTGTAGTGAACCACCACCAGACGTCCGGCCAGTTGTTCGAGCACCTCGCCGATAATCTCGTCAAAGCTCGGCGCTTCGGCCAGATCGCTATGCGTCAAACGATGATAGACCACCGAACGGCCGCTGAGCGCCCGCCGGGGCTTGACGGTCCAGTAGCGACTGTCGGCGACCCGAATGCGGCCGAGCGTGAAGGGCTGTACCCCGATGCTGACGATACTGTCACGCGCAGGATCCAGACCGGTGGTCTCGATATCCAGCGCCACCAGCGGCACCTCACTGATCGGCGTCTGTGCATCCATGGTGCCGGCGCCAAAATAGCGCGCCAGCCGGTCATCACGCGTGTTGCTCTGCCGATCCGCCAGATAGGCCGGCCATTCGGACACCAGCCGGCTTCGGCGGTGCCACTGCCATCGCCTGATGTGTTTCTGTAGTCGCTGACGCCATTGCTGTATCACCGTCGACGTTCCTTTCTGGAGGGCGCGTGATAGCGAAACTTCAGGAATTTCTGAGCGTGGCTGAGCACTTCAAAGGCATCCTTGAGGTTATGCCGCTCGTGGCTTTCGACATTGTCGGGCCGCAAACGGTTGTCCGGCGACTCGTTGCTTTCGATGGCCAGCGACTGGTGGCGAATACGCACCATCGAGATGAATTCGAAGGCGTAGCGCAGACGATCATTGACCCCTTCGGGCAGCAGCCGCGTTTCGGCAATGTCCTTCAAGCGATCAATGGTGTTGTGCGAGCCGGAGCCACAGGCCAGCGCATGGACCCGCACCAGATCCACCAGCGGCGCCGTACCCCGTCTTTTTAGGTCGATGGCATCGTTGTGCTGACCGTCCTTTTCCAGAATGAAGGTGCGGAAAAGTCCCAGCGGCGGCGTGCGGTTGAGCGCATTGCGGGCCATGGCGGCCAGAAAGAAGGGATTTTGGGGCGCCAGCTCACAGATCAAAGCCTGAAGTTTTTCGATCATGTTGAGCTCGCCGTGCACATAGCCCAGATCAAAGAAGATGGCGCTGTGCAGCAGGGCCTCCGGATCGGGGTTTTCGATCCAGTCGCGGAAGTAGCCCTGCCAGACCGACAGTGGCTGACGCCAGCGCTGATTGGTGGCCATGACATCACCCTTGCACAGAGGATAGCTGCAGGCCGCCAGTCCGTCGCTGACAAAGCGGGCCAGCGACTGGAAATACTCATCGTGCTCTTCGGGCACAAAGCTGTCGTCCAGCACCATGGCGTGATCCTGATCGGCAAGGACCGTCTGCTCATCGCGCGCGCACGAGCCCAGTACCATAAAGCAGTAGGGGATCGGCGGCGGCCCCAGCTCGGCCTCGCCCAGTTCCAGCAGCTTGCGAATGAAACTTCGACAGATCGTGGCCATGGTCCGACCGATCATCTGGGCATCGGCCCCCTCATCCACCAGTCGCGCAAAGGCCAGTGGCACGTCACCGCTCAGGCGCACCAGACCGGCCAGGCCCGACTGGGTAAAGATCGAGCTGACCAGATAGAGGCTGCTGCGGGTTTCATAGCGCATGACATCGCTGAGCTGCAAAACGCCGATCGGCCGGCGCCGGTACAGGATGGGAAGATGCTGAATATTGTGATTGAGCATCGTCATCATGGCCTCATAGATCGAGGCATCCGACTGAGCCGTCATCAGGCTGGTCGACATCACCTCGCCGACCGGTGTATCGCCGCTGAGGTTTTCCGCCAGCGCCCGCACACAGCAGTCACGGTCGGTCAAAAGCCCGGCCAGACGGCGCACCTGGCCCTCCTGGGTGGTGAAGTGACGCGGACCGTTGGCGCCCTCGCCCTCTTCGCTGAGCACCAGTACGCAGGTCACGTTGTTCTCGCGCATGAGCCGAGCCACCTGCCCCACCGGGGTCTGGATATCGACCATGGTAGGCTTGCGCCGAATCAACCGTCGCACCCGGGTACTGCTCATCTGATTGTCATTGCGCTGTTGGTCGATCGTGGCCTTGAGCCGGTCGCCGCCGGTTTCGACAAAGTCGGCGAAATCGTCATTGTTGGCGCGCAGCGAGTCAAAAAGCTCGGCGGGCACGAAGTAGATCAGCGTGTCCTCGATGGCGCGCACCGGAAACCGGACGCGGCGATTACGCATGATGTCCGAATAGCCAAAGATGTCGCCTTCCACCAGCCGGTCAAACAGCTGACCGCTGCGCCTTGAGACTTCGACGGCGCCACTGCGGACATAGCAGAGCTCGTTGACGTCCTGATCCAGTGTCAGAATATCGGTACCGGCCTGGTAATAGCTGATTTCGACCCGGGTGGCCACCTGGTCCAGCAACTCGTCACCGAGATATTCAAAGGGCGCAAACTGCGCCATGTGCTGGCGAATTTCCAGCTGCTCGATATCCATGTCCCTGCTGCTCCCTGTCATGCCTTGCCGCGGATCGCGTGGGCGACCAACGGCTTGTGATGTTCCTGCTTTTTAAAGCATATCCGCCGCCATCGCGACCGGCGAGCTCTTCGCGCCCTGAACTTCTCTTTGGTCGAATCACGACTAAAGTGCTCTGCTCTTTTGCCCCGATTCCGGGCAAGTATTAGTGGCCATGCACATAAAAATGGTAATTCGCCGGGACAACAAGGATGAGCCATGAATCGACCGACGCACAACGATACCCAGTGGCGCGATATTCAGCGCAACGCCAGCTTTCAGGAGCTGGTGCAAAAACGCAGCCGGTTTGCCATGACACTGGCCATCATCATGCTGAGCCTCTACATGGCCTTTATCCTGCTGATCGCCTTTGCGCCCGGCGTGCTGGGCACACCGCTGGCCAGCGGCATGACCACGACCTGGGGCATCCTCATCGGTCTGGGCCTGATCGTGGTCGCCATCGCGCTGACCGGTCTCTACGTGCGTCGTGCCAACGGGGAATTCGACCGCCTCAATGCCCGGGTGCTCGAGGAGATCGAACGATGAACATCGTGCTTGCCAAACTGGCACTGGTGGCGGCAGGCAGCCTGCTGACCGGTGCCACTGCCGTGGCCGACGCCCTGACCGGCCCCGTAACACAGCAGTCACTCAACGTGCCGGCGATCATCATGTTTATGATCTTCGTGGGCATCACCCTCTACATCACCTGGTGGGCGTCAAAGAAAAGTCAGTCGGCGTCGGACTACTACGCCGCCGGCGGCAACATTACCGGTTTCCAGAACGGCCTGGCGATTTCGGGCGACTTCATGTCGGCGGCCTCCTTCCTGGGCATTTCGGCGCTGGTGTTCACTTCCGGCTATGACGGCCTCATCTACTCGATGGGCTTTCTGGTCGGCTGGCCGATGATCATGTTTTTGATCGCCGAGCGCCTGCGTAACCTGGGGCGCTATACCTTTGCTGACGTGGCCTCGTTTCGTCTGAGCAAGCGTCCGGTGCGCATTCTCTCCGCCTTTGGCTCGCTGGCCGTGGTGGCGCTCTATCTGATCGCGCAGATGGTGGGTGCCGGCAAATTGATTCAACTGCTGTTCGGCCTCAACTATCACATTGCGGTGGTGGTGGTGGGCGTGCTGATGGTCTGCTACGTGCTCTTTGGCGGCATGCTGGCCACCACCTGGGTGCAGATGATCAAGGCGGCCATCCTGCTATTCGGGGCCAGTTTCATGGCCCTGATGGTGCTGATGCACGTCGATTTCAGTATCGAGGGACTGTTCAATCAAGCGGTGGCCGTGCACTCGAGCGGTGCCTCGATCATGAGCCCGGGTGGGCTGGTCAAGGACCCAATCTCGGCAATCTCGCTGGGGCTGGCACTGATGTTCGGCACCGCGGGCCTGCCACATATCCTGATGCGCTTTTTCACCGTGAGCAACGCCAAGGAGGCACGCAAGAGCGTGTTCGTGGCGACCGGCTTCATCGGCTACTTCTATATCCTGACCTTCATCATCGGTTTTGGCGCCATCATTCTGGTGAGCACCAATCCGGCCTTTCAGGACAGCACGGGGGCGATCATCGGCGGCACCAACATGGTGGCGGTGCATCTGGCCAACGCCGTGGGCGGCAGTATCTTCTTGGGCTTCATCTCGGCAGTGGCCTTTGCCACCATCCTTGCCGTGGTCGCAGGACTGGCGCTGGCCGGTGCCTCGGCCATCTCGCATGACCTGTACGCCGGCGTCATCATGAAAGACAACGCCGATGAGAAAAAGGAAGTGCGCATCTCCAAGATCTCGGTGCTGGTGCTGGGGATTGTCGCCATCGTGCTGGGAATCGCCTTCGAGAGTCAGAACGTCGCCTTCATGGTGGGCCTGGCCTTCTCGATCGCGGCGAGCTGCAACTTCCCGGTGCTGCTGCTCTCCATGTACTGGCGCCAACTGACCACCCGCGGGGCGGTCATTGGCGGCGGTATGGGACTGGCCACGGCCATCGTGCTGATGATCCTCGGCCCGACCATCTGGGTGCAGGTGCTGGGCAATGACAGTCCCATCTATCCCTATGACTATCCGGCGCTGTTCTCGATGGCGGTGGCCTTTATCGGCATCTGGCTGTTCTCGGTGACCGACAAATCTGCCTCTGCCGCACGCGAGCGGGAACTCTTCGATGCCCAGTTCGTACGTTCCCAGACCGGCATCGGTGCCTCGGGCAGCGTGGCCCACTAACCCTTTCTTTCCGTTCTACCCGCTCTCTCCTTCGCCCTGCCTCGCGCAGGGCTTTTTTTGGTCTATTGCCAGCCCCCACACCGCCAGGCAGGATCGAAATATCGGGTCCCGACCGCATCAGGCACGCCTTTTGCATAAACAGAAAAGGACATGCCCATCTGCCACGAGGCCCGACATGAAAACGATGACCACGCACGAGAGCGTTGTTACCCCGGCACCGGCGTCACTGGGGATCGCCGAGCGCCTTCGGGCCCTGGGCCCCGGCGCCATGGTAGCGGCCTGCATTCTCGGCCCCGGCTCGATCACCACGCTATCCGTCGCCGGCGCCGAGTACGGCTTCGCGCTGCTGTGGGCGGTGATGGCCGCCTCCGTGGTGGCCTTTTGCTTTCAGCGCCCGGTCATTCGCTTCACGCTGGCCACCGGCATGTCGGCGATGGAGGGCATTCGCCAGCGCATGGGCCGAAAGTGGGCGATCACGCTCTACGTTGCACTACTTCTGGGCGCCGTCGCCTTTCAGGCCGGCAACTTCACCGGTGCGGCGCTGGCGCTCAATTTTCTTTTGCCCTCGATTCCGATTCTGGCCTGGGTGGGCATCCTGGCCCTGTCAGCGCTGCTGATGTGCTGGGTCGGCATCTATCGACTGCTGGAAAACATCAACCGCGTCATCATCGCCCTGATCGTGCTGTCGTTTGTGCTGACGCTGGCACTGGCCGGCCCGAATCCGGGCGAGGTGGCGGCCACCGGCTTCTCGTTTCAGATTCCGGAGGGCAACTACTGGCTGATCCTGGCCCTGATCGCCACCACGCTGCCGCCCAACACCGTGCTGGGACTGTCAGCCTTCATCAAGCGCAAGTACGCCAGTGACACCACCACGCCGCTGGACAAGCGCCTGGCCCTGTCACGCTTTGATCACACCACCAATGTGGTCATCACCGGCGTGGTCATGATCGCCATTCTGCTGTGCTCAGCGGCCGCGATTTATCCGCTGGGCACCGGCGTATCGGGTGCCGCCGACATGGCCGGTCAGCTTACGCCCGTACTGGGCCAGTACGCCGGCGTATTGTTCTCGCTCGGCCTGTGGGCGGCCGGCTTCTCGTCGGGGCTTTTCAATATCGCCGTGCAGCCGCCGCTGCTGGGCGAGGCGACCGGTCGCAACGAGAGTGCCCGCAGCACGCGCAACCGCGGCGTCATGCTGCTGGCCGCGCTGGCACCGGTGGTGATCGTGGCGCTTTATGGCAGCACGCCCATCGAGCTGATCCTGACGGCGCAGGCGATCAACGGACTGCTACTGCCGGCGATCGTGGGCTCGATCTGGGTGCTGTGTAACCAGAAAACGCTTCTGGGCGGACTGGCCAATACGTTCCGACAGAACCTGGTCTATGGCCTGGTCATGTTGATCGTCTGTCTGCTGGCGCTGCGGGTATTTCTGGGTATGCTGGGCGTGATCTGATCATCTCCCGGAGAGAGTTACCATGCGCTATCGGCTTCATATCGCCAACAAGAACTACTCCTCATGGTCGATGCGCCCCTGGGTGCTGATGCGCGCCCTCGGTATCGACTTCGAGGAGGTGTTGACGCCCTTTGAATACGGCGCACGTCAGCCGGCCTTTGATGCCTTTTCTCCGACCGGCAAGGTGCCCTGCCTGGTAGATGGCGCATTGACGGTGTGGGATTCGCTGGCGATCTGCGAGTACCTGGCCGAGGCCACCCCGGCCGTGTGGCCGAAGGACCCCGCGGCCCGCGCCTTTGCCCGCTGCGCGACCGCCGAGATGCACTCGAGCTTTGGTGCCCTGCGCGATGAGTGTTCGATGAACTGCGGCCTGACCATCGAGCTCGGCACGCCGAGCGAGGCGCTCGCGCGTGATCTAAAGCGCCTGGAAGCGCTCTGGGAGGCGGGGCTTGAGCATTTTGGCGGGCCCTGGCTGGCAGGTAACGCCTTCACCGCGGTGGATGCCTTCTATGCCCCGGTGGCGGTGCGCCTCAAAAACTATCGGCTCGATCCCGGTGAGCAGGCCATGGCTTACGTGGACCGGCTGCTTGCTCACCCGGCCGTGGCCGAGTGGGTCGAGGCCGGCATTCAGGAGCCCTGGCGGGAGGCCTTTCACGAAGAAGACTGCATTCGCGGACGACGCGTCATCGAGGACCGCCGCCCGCCGGTCGAAGCCTGAGCCTGAGCCTGAGCCTGAGCCTGAGCCTGATAAAGCCTAGCGCAGCGTTTCCCCGTCCTGGCGCAGCATCCGGTTGCGCCAGGCATTCACATGCCCCACAAACTCGTGGCCGCGGTGGACGTGGGCAAGGGTGATGGGGTCGGTGTCGGTGAAGCGGTTATCGACGTTGACCGGGTAAGCTTTCGTCGCCCAGCGCACAAAGCCCGTGCCGTAGCTGGCCTGGCGCACGTCGCGCCAGTTGGTGCCGACGATGCCGCGCCGCCACGGCAGAATGCCGCGATAGCACCAGACCCCATCCTGATCGGTATACAGCCGCACGCGGCGAATATAAAAAAGCCGATAGATCGACAGCCCCAGCGCGCAGAGCGCAAAAGCGATGCCGGCGTAGAAAAGAATCTGCGCGGTGATGGGCGCCATCGTGATCCAGCGCGGCGAGAGCATCAGCGCAACGCTGATGGCGATGCCCACCACGCCCTTGAGCACGGCATCCAGATAGGCCACCCAGGAGAGCCGATGTTCGCGAAAGGCATAAAGCGCCTCACTATAGGCGCCCCTGTCGGGCAGATCGTTTTGCATGTTGTCTCCTCATCCCCTCTCAACCACTGACGCGTCATCGCCCTCGTGACGAAAGCGTCGGCGGTAACCGGTCTCGTACAGCGCGCTGTCGCGAAAATCGCTGTCGGCCAGCGCCGGGCCGACCAGAATCAGCGCGCTGCGCTCGATCGGATTGTCCACCAGGCGCTCGACGATATCGCTCAGAACGCCCTGAACCAGGCGTTCTTCCGGCCAGCTGGCACGATAGACCACCGCCACCGGGCACGTCTCTCCGTAAAAGGGCACCAGGCGCGTTGCGATCTCTTCAAGACGATGGATCGCCAGATGGATGGCCAGCGTCGCCCCGGTCTCGGCAAAGGTTTCCAGCTGCTCGCGCTCGGGCATTTTCGAGGCCCGGCCGGAAAGGCGAGTCAGCACCACGCTCTGCGCCACCTCCGGTACCGTCAGCTCGCGCTCGATCAGGGCCGCGGCCGCCGAAAAGGCCGGCACGCCGGGCGTCAGGGTGTAGTCGATGCCGTGGTGTTTCAGGCGCCTGAGCTGCTCGGCCAGCGCGCTATAAACCGAGAGATCTCCCGAATGGAGCCGGGCCACCTCGTCACCGCTCTGGTTGGCGCGAAGGTATTCGGCCTCGATCGCCTCGAGATCCAGCGATGCGGTATTGATCACTCGCGCATCGCTCGGGCAATACGCCAGCAGCTCGGTGGCGACCGTTGAGCCGGCATAGAGGCACACCGGGCAGCGCTCGAGCAGACGCTGGCCGCGCACGGTGATCAGATCGGCCGCCCCCGGACCGGCGCCGATGAAGTGGACCGTCATGACACCCCCTGAAAGTCCAGCGGCTTGGTCCAGACCCACTGGGTAATGGTGCGCGCCGGCGTCCAGCCGATCATGCTGCCCAACGGCGCGGTCTGCTCAAGGCTCAGGCGCATCATCTCGCCGCCCAGCAGGCGGTGGCACTCCCCCAGCGCCAGTTCGCTTTCCAGCGTCACCGCGTTGGCGACCAGCCGGCCGCCGGGAGCGAGGGCGTCAAAACAGCGCGCCATCAGCGTCATGTTGCTCACTCCGCCGCCCACGAAGATGGCCTGCGGCGTGGCCAGTCCGTCCAGCGCGTCGGGCGCCTCGCCCGGGGTAATCTCCAGTCGCGGTACGCCCAGCGTTTCGGCGTTGCGGCGAATGCGCTGACAGCGCGTCTCGTCGCGCTCGATCGCTACCGCCTCGAGCGAGTCATCCAGCAGCAGCCATTCGATACCCACCGACCCGGAACCGGCACCGATGTCCCACAGCCGATCCCCCGGACGCGGCGACAGTCGTGCCAGCGTCATGGCGCGAATATCACGACGGGTGATCTGGCCGTCGTGTTCAAAGAGCACATCGCTGCGTCCGGGGGCCAGCCCGGCCACGGCGCCCTCGCCGTGCTGCACGATTTCGAGCGCCACCACGTTGAGCGCATCGAACGCCTGTTCTTCGCGCGCCAGCGCCTGCGCCGTGAAGCTTTCGATGCGCTCACGCGGCCCGCCCAGCGCCTCCAGCACGGTCATGCGGCTCTCGCCCATGTTGCGCTCGGTGAGCATGCCGGCCATCAGGGCCGGTGCGTCCCCATCGCTGGTCAGCGCCACGATGCGCACGCCGTGGTGCAGGTGACCGTTAAGGCGGCTCATGGCCCGCCCGTGCAGCGACAAAAGCCGGCTTTTCTGCAGCGGCCAGCCCAGGCGAGCGCAGGCCAGCGAAAAGGCCGACGGTGCCGGAAAGACTTCCATCTCGCTGGCCGGCACATGTTCCGAAAGCGTCGAACCGATGCCGTAGTGAAAGGGATCGCCCGAGGCCAGCACGCACACCCGCTGTCCGCGCAGCGCCAGCAGCTGATCGATGCCCTCGCTCAGCGGCGAGGGCCAGGCGATCGGCGTACCCTGAATCAGCGTGGCGGTCAGCGCCAGATGACGCGAGCCGCCAAAGACCACCGAGGCCCGGCTGATCGCCTCACGCGCCTTGTCACACAGCTCCTCGGGACCGGACTCCTGAATGCCCACGATGGCAAGCCAGGGCTCGCTCGCTGCGTCGGAGGGGGCGTCACTGGGGCTCATGCATCTCTCTCCTGTTATATTGCGCTACCCGTCGCCACCGCCATCGGGTGTACAGTGACCGGGACATATTCATCACCACTGATCACGGCGTTGACAGACCATGTGTCTACCGACTGCTTCCCATCATAAACGCCTCCTGCTGCTCGGCGGTACGCTTGAAGCCCGCCGGATTGCCGCGCGGCTGGCCACCCTGCCGGCGATTTCAGTCACGCTGTCGCTGGCCGGGCGCACGCGAGCGCCCATCGACAACGGCGTCACCACCCGCAGCGGCGGCTTTGGCGGTGTGCCGGGGCTGGTGGCCTGGCTGAAAAACCATCACATTGATGCCGTGATTCTAGCCACTCACCCCTTTGCCGCGCAGATGGCGCACAACGCCAGTGAGGCGGCGCGCCAGACCGGCCTGCCCATCCTGCGGGTGGCACGCCCCGGTTGGCAGCGCGCTCCCGAGGATTGCTGGCGCGAGTGCGACACCACCGACGAGGCGGTCACCCTGCTGGGCGCCACGCCGCGTCGGGTGCTGCTCACCTTCGGCCGCGAGCAGGCCGCCTGCTTTGAAGCCGCACCCATGCACCACTACGTGATCCGCAGTATCGACCCCATCGATCCGCCGCTGGCCCTGCCCCATGTGGATAATCTGATTGCACGCGGGCCCTTTACGCTGGCCTCAGAGCGCCAGCTGCTGCGAAGCCACGCCATCGACGTGCTGGTGACCAAGCACAGCGGCGGCGCGGCGACCTTCCCGAAACTGGTTGCGGCGCGGGAGCTTGGCGTTGAGGTCATCATGATGCGCCGTCCGGCCATGCCGAACATACCTGTTGTGGAGGGTCTGGATGACTCGGGCATGGTGCGGCTGGTCGAGTGGGTATCAGCCCTGTGAGCCGGCGGCCTCGGGGTCGCAACCGGGAGCAAAGCGCGGCGTGTAGATCAGCGACGACTGCCCGGGCCGCTCGACCCGGCGGGTCTCTTCACTGCCGATGATGACCAGCGTGGCCATATCGGCCTGCTCGGCGCGGGCCTGGTCGAGCGTGGTGGTCGTGATCTGCTCATCCACTCGGCCGGCGGCGCGGGCGAAGATTACCAATGTGTCGGGCGAGAGCACGTCACGCAGTTTCTCCAGCGCCACGCCCAGCTGCCAGGGGCGCGCCTTCGAGATCGGATTGTAAAAAGCCATGACCAGCCCGGCGCCGGCGCAGGCCAGCAGCCGGCGCTCGATCAATGCCCAGGGCTTTAGATTGTCGGACAGCGATATGGCGGCAAAGTCATGGCCCAGCGGCGCGCCACAGGCGGCGGCTGCCGCCAGCATGGCGCTCACGCCGGGCACGACCTCAAGTATGAGTTCACGCCACGTCTGCGGGCCGCGCTCGATCTGCTCACACACGGCCGAGGCCATGGCAAACACGCCCGGATCACCGCCGGAGAGCATCGCCACGCACTCGCCGCGCTCGGCCAGGGTGAGCGCCTCACGGGCCCGGGCGCCCTCCTCGCGGTTGTCCGATACCACCCGGCGCGGGTCGTCCACGGCCACCACCCGATCCACGTAGGGGCCATAGCCGTAGAACCAGTCGGCCCGCTCAAGTGCCTCGAGCGCCTGTGCGGTCAGATAAGTGGCCTCGCCCGGTCCCAGCCCGATCACGATCAGCCGGCCGCTCATGAGGACACCTGCGCATCCAGCGTGACCGGATGGGCGCACTCGGCCCAGCCGGGCACCAGCACGATCGAGAAATACGGCGCGGGCCGGTCATCGCGATCGATAAGCCGCATGATCTGCTCACCGGCCATGGTGGCGCGCTCGACATACAGCGCCCGCTCCAGCAGGCCGGCACGCGCCAGCGCGCTTTTAATGCGCGGCAGGTTGCGCCCCACCTTCATGATCACCGCCGCCTCGCAGCGCGACAGTCGATCCACCAGCGCCGCCTCGTCCAGCGTGCCCGGCAGGATGGTGAGTACGTCATCGCCCTGGCAGATCGGCACCCCGGCGCTCGACCAGCCGCCGGCCATACCCGTCACGCCGGGGATGACCTCGACCTGGAAGCGGTCTTTCAAGCGCACGTGAAGATGCATCCAGGAGCCGAAAAAGAGCGGGTCCCCTTCCGAGAGCACCGCCACGCTGCGCCCGGCAGCCAGCTCGACGGCCAGCCGCTCGGCGCTGTCGGTATAAAATTCGGCAATGGCGCTGCGATAGCCCTCGGAGTGGCGATGCAGCTCGGTAGTGACCGGATAGTACAGCGCCAGCTCCGGCTGGCCGGGGCGCAGATGCTCGGCGACCACGCGGCGGGCGTTGCTTTGATTGCCGGCCTTGGCAAACCAGGCGACCACGTCGGCCTGGGCCAGTACCCGCGCGGCCTTGAGGGTCAAAAGCTCCGGATCACCGGGGCCGGTGCCCACGCCGTACAGGCGCCCGCCGCTGGCAGCGTTACCACCGGAGGACGCGGAAAATTCGGGAGTTGATCGCATCACAGTCGGTCGCTTGCCAGCGCATTGATGGTGGCAGACGCAATGGCGCTGCCGCCCATGCGACCGCGTACCGTCACGAAGGGAATGTCGAGCCCGGCATCGATCAGGGCCTGCTTGGACTCCACTGCACCGACAAAGCCGACCGGCACGCCGATAATGGCCGCAGGTTTCGGGGCGCCCTGATGGAGCAGATCCAGCAGATGAAAGAGCGCGGTCGGCGCGTTGCCGATCACCACTACCCCGCCGTCAAGCCGTTCGCCCCACAACTCAATGGCCGCCGCCGTACGGGTATTGCCAATGTGTGCGGCAAGATCAAACGTGCGCGCATCATGCAGGGTACAGACCACCTCGTTGTTGGCCGGCAGCCGCGCCCGCGTCACGCCCCGCTCGACCATGCCGGCGTCACATAGAATCGGCGCACCCTGCAGTATCGCCTCGCGCGCCCGAACGATATCGCCACCGCCAAAGACGATCTGCTCGGCCAGCGCCACCACGCCGCAGGCGTGAATCATGCGCACCGCCACATCGGCCTCGACCGGGGAAAAGCGCGCCAGATCCGCCTCCGAGCGGATAATGGCGAACGACTGACGATAGATGGCCTGCCCGTCATGTTCGTAGTCATACAGGGAACGTTTGGCAGGTGCGTCATGAGTGCCATGGCGATCGGTCATTGGTTCCCTCGTTTTTTAGGTGGATATCAGGGCGGTCAGGCGCGCCATTCTACCCTGGCGATGCGACAGCGTCCGCCCTTGTGCGTCAGCGCCCTGCCTTACGCGCTACCGGTGGGCCCACTGCCCGCACGCAGCAGCGCCACGAGGCGCTCCTCTCCAATGCGGGCAAGGGTGTCGCCATCCAGCGGCAGGGCATGACCTTCCCGGGCCAGCGTGTGCGCCAGGTGCTCGAACGCCGCCGTCAGGGCCGCAGGATTCTCGGCGATCAGGCGGGGCACGCCGCGCGGATTGCCCTGAAAGACCAGCCCGACCCCCTGCGCCATCCCGACCAGGGTGAAGGTGCAGAGATCCAGGCTGGCACAGCCCTTGGCGCAGCCGGACAGGTGCAGCCGGACCGAGTCATCAAACAGCTGCGACCAGCGCTCGCTCAGCGCCCGGGCCGTGTCGTGGGTGGGCATGAAGGCGCTGGCACAGCCCGGCGCCCCGGTGCAGGCCACAATCGCAAGACGGGCGTCATCGTCTGCCACGATCAGACCGGCCTGGCGCGCGGCCCGGATGATGGCATCGACATCGGCATGCTCGCGACACAGAAGCCGCCAGTGACGCCCGGGTGCAGCAGCAAAGGCCAGAGCGCCACAGCGCAGCGCCTCGCGCGTAAAGCGCAAAAGCTTCAGCGCCGGCAGCTGGCCGAACGGCCAGACCACATCCAGCACGTCGCGCTGGCGCCGGGCGCCGGCGTCCGGGCCCTGATACAGACCGCTGCGCGGCGGTGGCGCGCCGGGACGACAGCCCAGCACATCGCAGAGCGTATAGATCGAGACATGGGCGAGCAGATGATAGCCGCGCGCCCTGGACCCGAGCATGTCGATCTCGCTCAAAAGGCCCAGCACGGCGCTGGACAGCTTGGAGGCCACCATCCAGCCCAGCCAGGTGGCGCTGCCGTGATCACCCGCCACGCCGATCCAGCCACCGCGGTCACCGTCCAGGCGCACGTGCACATCGCCGGCAAGCCCGGCAAGCCCGGCCCAGCCCCCGGCGTCGATCACCACGGCGCACTTGGGCGCGAGCCCGGCCGGGGCACCGATCAGGATCTGACCGCGCAGCCGGCGGGCCAGGGCGCACGTGGGCGCATCGATGGCCTCATCGACGTCCATCAGCGGGTCGATCGACACTGCCGGCACGCCGCTTTCCAGCCAGTGGCGCGACAAGCGACGGATCAGATAGTCCGCAAGCCCCCGATGGGCGCCTTCGGCCAGACCACGCAGCTGCAGGTTGCCGCGCCGTGTGACCTCGATCAGCCCGTTGCCGAAGCGCTCGGCGGCCTCGCACAGCGTGATGACATCATCACCCTCAAGCGGTGCGATCAGCGGCGGCAGGCGCGCCAGCCAGCCGTCCCCGGTCTCCATGGGCGTGGCCAGCGACGGGCAGGCACCTCGCGCGCCCTGCCAGCCGGGCTTTTGCATCTGATTGAAGTCGTGCGGTTCAGGCAACATGGGCGTTCAACCACGGGATAAGGGAAATATCGGACACCCCGGACCGGCGAAACCCGCCGGGCTCGTCCATCATTGGGGGCCATGCTATCGCATCATTTGACCCGGGAGGCAACGCTGTCCCCGTGTCAGGCGCATTCACAAGGAGGTTCAATGTCCGCAACACCCGCGCCGGCGCCGCTGCCCAGGCACTTCTACGACCGCCCCACCCTCGAGGTCGCCCGTGACCTGCTGGGCTGTCATCTCATCGTCGATGACGGCGAGGAGCGCCTGATCGGCCGGATCACCGAAACCGAGGCCTACCTGGGATTCATGGACACCGCCTGTCACTCCTCGAACGGGCGCACCCCGCGCACCGAGGTGATGTTCGGTCCGCCGGGCCATGCCTATGTCTACATCATCTATGGCATCTACGACATGCTCAATCTGGTGACCGAGGCCGTGGGCGAGCCCTGCGCCGTACTGATTCGCGCCATTGAACCGGTTCAGGGTGAAGAGACCATGATCGCGCGCCGCAACGGCAAGCGGGGCCGCGACATGCTGAACGGTCCCGGCAAGATGACCCGCGCCATGGCAATCACCAAAACGGCCCACAATCGCCTCGATCTGTGTAGCGGTGAGGGCCTCTGGATCGAGCCGGGCACACCGGTAAGCGATGACGACATTATTCTGGGGCCGCGTATCGGCATCGACTACGCCGAACCCGAGCATCGTGACGCGCCCTGGCGCCTGCGCATTGCCACACCGCAGCTGCGCCGCCAGCTCGAGAAGAAGGCCCGCCAGGGGAACAGGGCCGAAGAGTAATCCCGGCATGGCGCGGTACACCCCCTGCCAGGCTAGAATGAAGGCTGCAAGGAACGACTCCCGGGAGGGGCCGTCATGACACCATTACTGGCAGGGCTTGTCGCAGGACTTGTTGCGTCAACGTTGAGCAGTGTGGCACTGGCCGATGATCAGGGACCAGTACGCTCACACTTTTCTCAGGATCGATCGCATTTTTCGCAGAATCAATCGCAGTTTCGCCAGGGGAGCGGCGGCGTTGAACGCCACTGGCACCGCACCAATCGACCCGGTTTTGGCAACCGGCCGGGCTTTTATAACCGTCCCGGCCCCGGCAATCGTCCCGGCTTTGATGGACGACCCGGCTTCGACAACCGCCCCGGATTTGACGGGCGCCCCGGCCCTGATAGTCAGTGGGGCTACGACGGCCGGCCGGGCTTTGGCTGGCACCGGCCACAGCCCATCGACCCCGACGAGCGGCTGAGACGTGACTATGAGCGCCTTTATGACGGCCAGCGTCGTCAGTTCGAGCGCGAACAGCGGGCCACCGTCTACGGCAATGCACCGCGTGGCAACGGCTATTACGGGCCCGATCGGTGGCACCGCCCCGGCGGCCAGCCACCGGGCTATCGTCCGCCATCGACCGGCTATCCCCTGCCGCCGCACGGCTATCCGCTGCCCGGTCAGTCACGACCGCCGGCCTTCAACGACCCGGGCCGGAGCGCGGACCTCTACTCGGACCCGCGCGGGCCGGCACCGGCCACGCCCTACAGCCGTTAGGCCCGGGCGGGCGTCTAGAGGTCGAAGAGGTTTTCGAGCTGTCGCCGCAGCCCTGCTCCCCAGCCATCCTCGGCCGGCTCATGGCCGGGGGCATCGACATAGATGGTGGCCGTCTGCCCGGCGGAGAGCACCAGATCCGCGGGAATCTCATCGAGTGTAATGCGCACCGGAATCCGCTGGGACAGGCGCACCCAGTCAAACGACGGGTTCACCGCCGCCAGCCCGCCGGCCTGGCCGGATTGACCGGTCAGGCTGTTGTCGACGATGCCGCGCGCAATCGAGTCCACATGGCCATGAAGCTCCCGATCACGCCCCAGCAGGCGCACGCGCGCCGGATCGCCGGGGTGAATCCCGCCGAGCTTGGTCTCCTCGAAATAGCCCAGCGCGTAGAAGCTCTGCTCATCCACCAGCGTCATGGCCTGGGTGCCGGAGCTGACGTACTGCCCCGGGCGCAGCTGCTGGTTGGTCACGTAGCCTTTCACCGGCGCGCGTACGGTTGAGCGCTCCAGATCAAGCTGTGCGGCCCGCACGGCCACCTCGGCGTTCTGTACCGCTGCCTCGGCCGAGCGGTATTCAAAGCGGGCGTTGTCGCGCGCCTCCTGGGAGACGTAGTTGTTGAGCCGATCACGCCGGCTGCTGGTCGCCTTCGCCTCGTCACGCTGCTCCTTGAAACGCGCCAGATCCGCTTTGGCCTGATCCAGGGTGAGCTGATAGCGCGCCTGGTCGATGGTAAAGAGCACCTCGCCCTTGTCGACCAGATCGTTGTCGTGCACCTCCAGGGTGTCAACCAGCCCCGAGACATCCACCCCGACCTGCACGATGTCGGCGCGAATGCGGCCATCGCGCGTCCAGGGATCATGCATGTAGTGATGCCAGATCCACCAGGCGGCCAGCAGTGCCGCGGCCACCAGCGCCAGCGTCAGTACAATGCGCAGGGTGCGCCCCACCACTGCCGACACGCCCTTCATACCCGACTCCTTGTCCGTCATGCTCTTCCTCCGGCCGGCAGTGCCCCGCTCAACATCAGCACCGCCCACAACAGCAGCGTAAAAATGGCGATGTCCGCTAGTACCGGCTGCCATAAAAATCGATACAGCCCGAGGCGCGACATCACATGGCGCACGCCCCAGAACAGCAAAAGTGCCACAAACACCGGCAAAAACAGGGGTGGCGTCAGAAACCCCAGAAATGACCACTCATCGAGCATCCATGGCTCCTTGTTCGTCATCAGCGCCCTGCAGCGCTTCACGGGCCTGCGCCTCGGCGCCGGGCAGATCCCGCAGCAGATGCGAGAGCATCTCGAACTCGCCGATCAACGCCGTGGGCAGCGGCTCGAGATCGTAAAGCGCCGTGGCCCGGGCTTCACTATCGGCGGCCAGACGCTGCCAGGCCTGTGCATCCCGACCCGCCCCTGGCAGCTGCCGGCCCAGATCAGCGACCCAGCGCTCGATGTCGCGCTGATGGGGGCCGCTGTCCCGGGCCAGGCGCCGCAGCCGCCACAGGCACATGGCCAGCGCGTGCAGATCCACCGCTTCACGCAGCATCAGTTCACCGCTGCCCAGCGCCAGCAACCGGCCCAGCCGGTCATACAGCCGGCTTTCGATCCAGGTTCTTGAGGGCAGCCGCCGCGCCCGGGTGACCCGCTCAAGCCCGCGCCAGTAGGCCGCCACCAGGGTTTCCAGACGCTCCCCGGGCGTGCGCTGGCGAAAGAGCGAATAGGTCACCATGGTCACGATGGTGCCCAGAATCGAGGCCAGCCCGCCGTTGATGAACTGGGTGGGGTGAAACTCGTAGGTGCGGTGCAGGTTCAAAAGCGTCATCAGCGTGACCGCCCCGGCCAGCCCGATCGCCGAGTAGCGCATGTGCGGCGTCATCAGCGTGCCGATCACCACCGGCACCGCGATGCTCAGCGCCAGCAGCGGAAAACCGGTAATGGCCGGAAAGACCACGTAGGAAAACACGCAGCCGATGATCACCGCCCAGATCGTGCCGGTCAGAAACTGTCGCACCACCGCCGCCGGATTGGGCGCCTTGGCAAAAAGCACGATAAAGACGCCCAGCAGCATCATGGAGAGATAGCCCGACGGCCAGCCGCTGTGAATCCAGAAAAGCCCCAGCAGCTCGAAGGCGATGAACACGCGAAAGGCGTTGTAGCGCGCCACGCCATATTCCGGATGCCAGGCGCGCCGCGGGCGTCGCCCGGTCAGGCGCACCAGTCGCGCATGCTGGTGGTGCTGCATGGCAAGACTCAGCGCCCGGCCGTGATGCAACAGGGCGAGCACCTCACTCAAACGCTCGCGCACCAGCTCGGCACGTACCCGGGTCACCCGTGCCTCGGCCGTGACCAGCGCGTCGATGTCGGGCAATACCGGCTGCTCGGGCAGCTCGCCGCCCTGCGCCAGCGCGTCCAGAAAGGGCAGCGTCGGGTCGCGCAGGGCCGTCATGATCATTGCCGCGCCCTCGCAGTGCGACAGTCGGTCGACGGCCTCCTCGAGCTCGCGCAGCCCGGTCATCAGCGCCAGGCTGTCGCCGGCAAAACGATCCAGCGCCGGCAGCAGCCGACGAAAGCGACGAAACTCGAAGCGGGCAAGCCCGTGCTGGGTCTCGAACTGCTTGTGCTTGCCCATCAGCGTACGCAGCCGCTCGTTGAGCTCGGCACGCGTTCGCCGCTCTACCAGCGCAATGCGCACCTCGGCGGCGGCACCGCCGGTCAGGCCGTCCAGCGTGGTCGGCAGGGCGTGGCTGCCAAAGCGCGGCTTGATCAGCACATGCATCAAAAAGCCGGCACCGATGCCCAGCGCCGTCTCCGTGGTACGCGCCACGGCCAGATCAAAGATGTTGTCCACGCCGGTGCCGATCGCGGTCAGCGAGACCAGCGTCGCGGTATAGCCGCTGAGCATCATGATGTAGCTGGCCGGCTCGTCGTTGAGCAGCATCACGCAGAAGGTACAAAAGGCCAGCCAGCCGCCGGCGGCCAGCAGATAGAGCATCGGCTGCTGGGCAAAGAGCGCGATCAGCACCAGTCCCATCAGCGCACCCAGAAAGGTGCCGATCAGGCGGCCGATACAGCGATGAATGATGATGCCCAGCGGCGGCGTGCCGCCCGAGAACATGACCGGCTGGAGCGTCACGATCATGACGGCCAGAATCGCCCAGGCCGGCTGGGCCAGATCCAGTCGCAGCGCCACATAGAGCGCCAGCCAGACGGCCAGCACGGTCCGCAGCGCCAGCACCCAGTGGTCACCGGTAATACTCGAGACAATTCTCATCGGGAATGATCAGCATCATGAACGACGCACGCCGCCGGTTAGCGGCAAGGCCCACAGGCAGACAACGACGTGCGTGAAGAAAAACGTAAGGACGCAAAGTATTTCATCAACAATGAGCTGACGTCTACCTTAACCGGGTCCCGGCGCAGCCATGACAGCGTGATGCCAGGTGCGCTCGTTTTGCAAAAGCCGCACGCCCAGATGGGTGCGTGCCGCACTGATCAGCCCCGCGACCGCCAGAGATTCAGGCGCATCCAGCAGCACGGTTTGTGGCATGCCGGCGCGGTGCAATGAACGCAGCGCCTCGGCCAGCTTCGGCGCCTCCCGCGGCGACAAATGGCCCAGTTGCAGCATCCACCAGGAAGTGTCCGGTACCGCGTCGGGCAGTGACGCCGACAGCACGACGGGCCGGGGCTGCCAGTGCGATACGCCATCGGGCAGTGCCAGACGCTGCGACAGCTGCTCAATGCCCGGGCCCGTCTCGCCCCATACCATGACCACCAGCTCGGCCGGCGCCCCGTCCGTATCGTTTCTCGAGGCGTGCGCCTGCGACCACTGGCGCAGGCCGCTGGCCTGATCACCCGACATGACGACGACCGTTGGCATCAATCGCCATCACGCGCGCTCCCCGCGGGCATCCATCAGCGCATCACGGGCGGTAAAGGCCTGCAGCAGGGCTTCCAGCAGCACGGTGCCGGTGCGTCGTCGCGCACCGCCGGACAGATTGAACAGCTGGGCGCGCACATCCATGGCCCAGTCCTCACCGCACAGCTCCAGCCGGGTCGCCAGCGCCGCGAGTCCCGAGGCCAGCTGCAGTCGGGTTTCGCGATCGCTGCGCGCCACGCCGCTCTCTTCCAGCCGACGCATCGCCTGGCGGGTCAGCCCCTCCAGGCCCTCCAGCGCCACCGCACGGGCCAGCCGTGAGGCCACATCGCGACCGGTCACGGCGTTGGAGAGCCAGTAGCGCCGCGCCAGCACGCGGTTGTCATCGACATCGTGAAGACGCGCAAACCACACCAGCACCTCCACCGGCGCCCCGCTGCCGCGCGTCTCGTACAGTGCCGGCAGGCAGGAGAGCACCATGTTGACCGGACGGGCGCGCCAGCGACACTGGCGCTGATCGATCTCCTCGGCAAGACCGGCCAGATCGACCAGCCGCTGGCGCTCGCCCTGATGGCGAACCCGGCGCGCGGCGGTGGCCGCCGCCATCCACAGCTGCCGATCGGCGGCCAGACGATGCATCTCTTCAACCGCCGGCAGTGTTGCCATCAGATGCCAGGCGCTTTGATGGGTCTCACGCGCCCAGGCCATGCGCGCGGTTTCCGAGGTCGGCAGGCGGTGGCGCAGCCAGGTCTGCGGCAGCGGCAGGCCGTGGTCATCCAGCGACACCAGCGGCATGGCCCAGTCCTGCTTGCGCGAGCCATTCTCCTTCGACCACCACAGGGCGTGCTCCTCGTTGGGGGCCACGGTCAGCGGCGCGCGCACCGCCATGTGGGCAGCAAAACTCTCATTGGGGGCGTTACTGACGCCGTGGGCCCAGAGCCTTTCCAGCAGCGGGGTCCCCGGCGCCCGGCGGCCCAGGGTATCGAACATGGCGTGCAGTGAACGGCCGTGGCTGACGACATCGCGCGACAGGGCATGGGCCTTCGACTGACGCGTCTGCCCGGCCATCTCGGCAAGGGTTGCCGCGTCATAGCCAAACGGCGAGGCGCTATCGACCGACAGCGCCTCATTGACCAGCGCCGCCACGTCCACCGCCGCCAGATCCTCCGGCACCCGCTGGCCGTTGGCGATAAAGAGCACCTGCAGCCGGTGACGGGCCAGAATGTCCAGCACGGTCGCCGGCCGGGCGGATTCATCCAGCTTGGTGATGATGCAGCCGCGGATGGGCGTGCCGGCCTGGGCGGCAGCCTGCTGATAGGCCGCCACCACCTGCTCAAGCGTATCGCCGTGGCTGGCGGCGTCCAGCACCAGCAGGGTCGCAATGGGCACGCCCGCCTCGCCCAGACGGGCCACTTCGGTGGCCAGCCGCGGGTCGCGCTGGCTCATGCCCAGGGTGTCGATCAGGATGGTGCGCTTGGGCGTGGCCCTTTGCATCTGCAGCAGCGCCCGGCGCGGCGTCATGAGCCGTCCCAGCAGCGCGCCCAGATCGCCGTCGCCCTCCAGCGCGTGCACCTCCACGCCCAGCAGGCGCGCATAGATGCGCAGCTGCTCCTGGGCGCCGATACGGTAGCTGTCGGTGGTGATCAGTGCCGCGTCGCGATTGCCGTGGGTCATCACGTAGCGCGAGGCGAGCTTGGCGGTGGTGGTGGTCTTGCCCACCCCGGTCGGGCCGATCAGCGCCATCACGCCCCCTTCGGCGAGCAGGTCGCTGTTCACATCCGAGATCTCCAGCCGGGCGGCCAGCTGACGGCTGATCCAGCCGTTGAGCGCCTCGTCGATGTCGGTCTCGGATGTGTCGGCAAATTCGGCCGGCAGCAGTGCGATCAGCTCACGTACCAAGGTCTGGCTGAACCCCACGCCGATCAGGCGCTGACGCAGGCGGGTGGCCGGGGTGGCTTTCTCCTCCTCGGCGGTGGGGGGCGTTGTGAGCCGGGTATTGAGCAGATCGCGCATGGCGGAAAGCTCCCCCATCAGCTGCGCGCTGAAGGCCTGCATCTCCTCCGGTGCTGCCCCACTCGGGCGCGGTGGCGCTTCGGGCACGGGCTCGGGGGGCGCCGGCGCCGGTGCGGCGGGCTCGGGCGTTTTTGGGGCAGGCTCGGCCGGGTGACCGGTCAGGCTTTCCTGATCGGCATCGAGCATCGCCACGATCTCAACGCCGCCGTCCACCTGGCGGTTGGAGAGAATGAGCGCGTCATCGCCCAGCGACTCGCGCACCTGACGCATGGCGTCGCGCGCGTTGACGCCGATAAAACGGTGTACCCCCATGCCTGGCTCTCCTGATCGACGGCAATGATGCGGGCCGCAGGGAATCGCCTCCCACTGCCGCCTTCATGTCATGGCGCCAAGGGTGCCACGCGCGCACCCGGATCGATCAATCGGAATAACGATAAATTCATGCCTTATTCACCCGTCACCCTAAAGTTTTCTGCCACACCGCCGAGGGCACGGCGCAGGCAAGCGCCACCGGCAACATAAACCTGACCCTGCCGGGGCAATCCCCTACACTGGCGCCATTCCAAAAGATATCTATCTCAAGGTCGCCCCCCATGCCCCGTGATGTCACGGCCCCGGATGCGCCACGCCCGCGCCAGCTGGCGTTCTATACCCTGGTGCTGATGGCTTTTCTGGCCGCCTCCGGCGTGCCGACGCCGCTGTATCCGCTCTATCAGGAGAGCTGGCACTTTTCGCCGTTCATGCTGACCCTGGTGTTCGCCAGCTATCTGTTTGCACTGCTGCTGACGCTGTTGTTCACCGGCGCGCTGTCGGATTATCTCGGCCGTCGCCCGGTGATCCTCACCGGCCTTGTGATCGAGCTGGCCTCGATGGCCTGCTTTCTCATGGCCACCGATCTTGCCTGGCTGTTCGCCGCCCGCATTCTGCAGGGAGTAGCCACCGGCATCGTGACCAGCGCCCTGAGTGCGGCGCTGATGGACAGCGACCACCGGCGCGGCCCGGTCATGGCAAGCGTGGCCCCCATGATCGGCATGGGTCTGGGCGCGCTGGGCGCCAGCCTGCTGGTCACAGGCGCCCCCTGGCCGCTGCGGCTGGTCTATGTCGTGATGATCGTGATTTTTGCCTGGCAGGTACTGGGGCTGGGCCGCATGACGGAGAGCGTGACGCGCCGTCCGGGCGCACTGGCATCGATGACGCCCCGTGCCCGGGTCCCGGCCACGGTGCTGCCCACCTTTGTGCGCACCATGCCGGCCAATGTGGCCGCCTGGGCATTGGGGGGCTTCAGCCTGTCGCTGGGCCCGGCGCTGGCCGAGCAGGTCGCCGGGTTTCACAGCAGCCTGATGGGCGGGCTTTTGGCCTGTATTTTATCGGTCATGGGCGGTATCAGCGTCTGGCGCTTTCGCCGCTTTACGACCCGAACCATCCTGCTGCTCTCGAGCACCCTGCTGCCCGCCGGGCTGGTGCTGGTGCTGATCAGCGTCTACCTGCCAAGCCTGGCGCTGTTGATCACCGGTTACGCCGTGGCGGGCCTCGGCTTCGGCTCGGGCTTTATGGGCGCCCTGCGCGCGGTCATGCCACTGGCGCCGGCCGGCGAGCGCTCCTCACTGATGGCCGTGTTTTACGTGGTGAGCTATCTCTCCGCCAGCCTGCCGGCGCTGGCCGCGGGTATGGCCACTCAGCGATTCGGCCTGGAAGCCACGATCTATGTCTACGGCGTTTTCGTGATGCTGCTCTCGCTGAGCGTGCTGGTCAGCGTGCTGCGCCGTCCGGTGGCGGCGGACCCGGCGTCGTAACCCGGGCCGCTGCTCTTCTTGATCTCAGCGCTCGCTGGCGCCGAGCATCGAGGGCCACTGCGCCACCTCGTCTTCAAAGGCCACCAGATCCTGCTCGAGCTGCCACTGCAGCCGGGCACGATCGCTTGCCTCGATCAGGCGGGCGCAGTCACCCTCGGGCGTATTTTCAAGCGCGACGTCCTGACAGGCCTCCACCCGCGCATCCCCCACGTCACCGTCCGCCCACAGGCTCTCGCCGTCCAGAAAGCTGTACTCGAGGCTGTTGCGCGCCATCTGCTTGAGCGCCGGATAGTCCAGGCCGTGCTCGGTGACCCCACGCTCGTATTCATGGGTCAGGTCGATGCGCGAGACCCCCTGATCATCGGTGGCCAGAACCAGTGGCACGCCCGCATCGCGATAGAGATTGAGCGGGTGATCGGCGCCGCGCACGCCGAGAATCACGTCGTTGCTGGTCAGATTGATCTCCACCGCCACGTCCTGCTCGGCCATGGCCTGCAAAAGCTGCGGCGCGTTCTGCTCATGGGCGATGTCCACGCCGTGTCCAATGCGTCGAGCGCCGCCGACCTCGACCGCCTTGTCAATGTGATCCTGAAGCTCGAACGGCGGCACCAGCCCGAGTGCCAGCTCGCCGGCATGCAGTGCCCGCGGCACCTCGGGGTAGTGCTTCGAGAGAAAGGCCAGCATCTGCATGTGGCGGTCGTAGTCTGCAAGCGCCACCGGATTATCCTCGGGTGCGACGATATTGACGCCGACATAGCGCGGGTCGGCATCGGCCAGCGCAAAGGCCATCATCAGCTCGCCAAACACCGCCATCGGCGCCTGGGTGCGCACGGCAAAGCCCTGCAGACGCACCGTGACGTCACAGCCCGGCGCGGCATCCTCGCTGTCACACCCCAGCCGTGTGGCGGCCTCATCAAACATCTCATCGACTTCCTCACGAGCGTCTGCCAGATGCGATTCAAGCGCCGGCGAAAGCGCCTTGAAGGCCGCGTCCAGATCATCAGTGTCGAGATCACGCGACTGCGCCATGGCGCCAAAAGCATGCAGCGCGCCGGGGTTGGACATGGTCTCCAGATAGCGCTGATGATCCAGTGCCGCCAGCCGTTGCGAGGCGCTCAAAAGCGCCCCGGGCGAGCCGGCCGCTACCGGAGCGAAGCGGTCAAAGGTGGCAAAGAAGTGATCATGGCCCTCGATGGGCGGCGTGCCGGGGCCGATGGGCGTGTTGCGCATCGACAGCGCATTTAAAAGATCGGCGTAGAGCACGCTGTCGCGCTGTGCCAGACCCTCGGCGGGCACCAGCGCGTCGCCGTCACACGGCGGCGGCGCGATCGCCGAGCCATCGGCGTGCACGCAAAGCCCCGTCTTTCCAGCCTCTTCCAGCAGGGTTTCCGGCCAGGGCGCGCCCCACAGGTGATGGTGGATGTCGCCGCCCTTGGGCATGCGCTGCAAAAACATGCGAAGTTCGGGCGGCCGGTCGCGAATATCGGCCATATAGTCGGCGGTGCGCGCCGTACGATCGCTGTCGGCCGAGGCCGAGGCCGGGGCCGGGGCAGCCATCAGAAGCGCCCCGGCGCCCAGGGTCATGAGCGTGGCCAGTTGGCGCCGGCAGGAGAGAAAATGGGTTCGCATGAAAGGCCCTTTTGTCATTGTTGAGGGCGATGCTGCGACCGTGACGATGGCCGGCTCCGACCATATTAGCGAGGCCGCTGGAGGCTGTCCTGCCGGAGCAGCCCGAGGTGCCCCGGCCACAGACATAAAAAAGAGGGCCCGAAGGCCCTCTCTTGATCGACAGGTCATGATGGCTCAGCGCTGCGCCAGGTCCTCGACCATGGCCCGGAGCACGCCATAGAAGTTTTCCACCGCGCCGAGCTCCACGCGCTCATCCGGGGTATGGGCGCCGCGGATGGTGGGGCCAAACGAGATCATCTGCATCCCCGGGTTTTTCGAACCGATCAGGCCGCACTCGAGCCCGGCGTGAATGACCCGAACCTCGGGCGCTTCCCCGGTGACGGTCTCATGAACGCGCTCAAAGCGCGCCAGCAGCTCGGACTCCGGTTCGGGCGTCCAGCCCGGATAGCCTTCGTTGATTTTCGGCTCAAAACCGGTCAGGCGCATCAGGGTAGCGATGCGTGCCACCAGCTCATCGCGGGTGGAATCGCGCAGCGAGCGCACCATCAGCTGGATCGAGAAGGTGGCGTCCTTGAGCCGCACGACGCCCTGATTGTTGGAGGTCTCGACCACACCCGGCGCCGAGCGGCTCATGCCGGCCACGCCGTAGGGCAGGCCGTGCATCAGACCCATGACCCGATAGGTGTCTTCGCTGGTCAGGGCGCGATCGGCAGAGGCCGACTCGACGCTGACGGTCACGCCGTCATCAAGGCCTGCCAGCTCCTCGCGATAGATCGCCTGATAGCGCTCGATCTCCGCCAACGCCGCCTCGTGCTGCTGCTCCGGCAGCGCCACCGTGGCCCGCGCCTCGCGCGTGATGGCGTTGCCCATGGTGCCGCCGTCATAGTCGACCAGCCGCAGGCCGTGCTCACAGAGACGATGCAGCAGACGCGACAGCAGCCGGTTGGCGTTGCCCAGCCCCTGATGGATGTCGAGCCCCGAGTGGCCGCCCTTGAGCCCGTGCACGCTGATGACCAGCGTCTCCATGGGTCCATCAATGGAAGCATCCGGCAGAGTGGCCGTAGTGCGCACCGAGGCGCCACCGGCACAGCCGATGTAGACCTGACCTTCGTCCTCGGAGTCCAGGTTCAGCAGATACTTGCCCTTGAGCCAGCCTTCCCTGAGCTTGATGGCGCCGACCAGCGAGGCCTCCTCCTCGACGGTCATCAGCGCTTCGAGCGGGCCGTGGGTGAGGCCTTCCTCTTCCAGAATCGCCAGCGCGGCGCAGGCGCCCACGCCGTTGTCCGCCCCGAGCGTGGTGCCGCGGGCGTAGAGCCAGCCGTCGCGAATCTCGGTGTCGATCGAATCGTGATCAAAGTCGTGGGTCACGCCGGGGGCGGCCTGGGAGACCATATCCAGATGGCCCTGCAGCACCACGCCGGGGCGGTCTTCATGGCCGGGAGTGGCGGCCTTGCGGATCAGCAGGTTGCCGGCCTCGTCGCGCTCGTACTCAAACCCCTTCTCGGAGGCCCAAGCCTCCAGCCGTTTGGCCAGCGCCTCTTCCTTGCCTGAAGGGCGCGGCACCTCGCAGAAGGTACGAAAGTGGCGCCACAGGTTTGT
The DNA here is from genome assembly GCF_003385845.1 of Kushneria indalinina DSM 14324. Lineage (GTDB taxonomy): Bacteria > Pseudomonadota > Gammaproteobacteria > Pseudomonadales > Halomonadaceae > Kushneria > Kushneria indalinina. The sequence continues at coordinate 200,277 of NZ_QRDJ01000007.1, forward strand.
GGGTTCCAGTGTGTCCAGATGTTCGTTCACGCAGACTCTCCCTGTGCGATATGGCTCGATGGCTGCCCTCAAGAATACGCCATTCACCGCGCCCCTTCAGCCCTGCCGGCCCCCGGGTGCTCATGACGGCGTCTTTTCTTCGAGCAGAAGGCGGGCCTGTCGGCGCAGCCAGTCCATCGCCTGTGCGCTGCCGGTCAGGTTCTCGCGCCGGGCCAGCCAGGTGAGCGAGTGCCCCTGCCACAGCAGGCCGCACAGGGTGATCAGCTCGGGCGAGATGGCCGCCTCACCCCTGTCGTGAAGCGCCTGATGCACGCACCAGACCAGCGCCTGACGGCTCGGCACCAGCGGCGCCTGACCAAACGCCAGCCGATCGAGCTGCGCCCGCGCGGCCACCGGTGATGCCGGAGCGATCACCCTTTGATCCCGCAGCGTTTGCGCCACCACCGCCGGCGACAGCGTTGAGAGTTCAAAGGCCAGTAGCCCCGGCAGCTGCGCCGCCATGCTGCCATCCAGAAGACGTTGCAGCGCCGCACCGCGCTCGTTGAGCGCCCGGCTCATCATCACCGGATGCTCGCCGGTGGAGGTCTCCGGGTGCAGCCCCAGCCGCACGCTGGAAAGTCCGCAGCGCTGCCAGAAGGCCATCAGCCCGGGCTCGGCACCCAGGCTCGCCCCTAAAAGCGCCCTGTCATCCGCGCGCGCGCCTTCCACAATGTGCGCGACCAGCCGCCGACCCAGCCCCTGGCGCTGACGTCCGGGCAGCACCGCCAGCCGCATGATCCGCCGCAGCCGGTGGGTGGCGGCCTCGACCACCCCGCCATGCAGGGCCAGCGACTGCGCCATCAGATGGCCGCGCGGGCGGCGCTCACCGCGGGCAATCTGCTCGGCCAGGTGATCATCGAAACCGCCTTCGTCTACCGTCACCGCCACCGCCAGCAGCCGGCCCTCACCCGCCACCGGGGCGCTCTCCAGCGTTTCGATACCGATACCGGGGCCATCCAGCAGGGTGCGCAGATCCGCCGGGGACGTGCGGTAGTGCGCCTGCACCAGCAGCGCGAACAGCCCCTCGAGCCGCGGTTCATCCAGGGCCAGCGCGTCCCGATCGAGGCGGTGGTGGTACGCCGTATCGCCTGTGCCGTCATCAGATGGCGGCTCGGCGGCCAGCGCCAATAGCCGGGTCACGCTGCGCTCCAGCGGGTCTTTGGCGGCCCAGCGCACGGGTGTGTCGAGCGTCAGCGCCTTCCACTGCGGCGCGTGCTGATCCAGCCGGGCGCGAAAGCGCAGGGCAAAGCCGCGACCGCTGCCTTCGTAGCCATGCACGGTGGTGGCAAACACCACGCGCGGGAAGTGGCGCAGCGCCTCATGCAGCAGTGCCGCCGGCAGCGCCGCGGCCTCATCGATGAGCAGCACGCTGCCATCGCCGCCCCAGTGCTCGAGGTTCTCCACCAGCCGGTCGGGCGCCACGAAACAGACCTCACCCCCCTGCCAGACAAAGCGCTGATCCTGCAACACACCGTCCGGCAGCAGCGCGGCGAGGCGCTCGAACACCGGTGCCACGCTTGAAAACCGCGGGGCGGTGATCAGGATGCGCGTGTCGTTCTGCATCAGCCGCTGCGCCGCGCCAATGCCAAGTGCTGCACTCTTGCCGCGGCCGCGATCGGCGGTGAGCACCAGCGGGCGCCGCCGGCGCAGGCGCGTGATGGCCGCCACCGCCCGGGCCTGGTCCGGACTCAGGCAGTCGCCATCCTCAACCGAGGCGGACGGCGTCGAGATCGGTGCCTCGGCTGTCGGCAGGATCAATCGCTGCCCGACGATCCAGCGCGCCACCTGCGCGTCCTCCTTGAGAAGGCGCGCCAGTCGGGCGAGATAGCGCGAAGACAGCTGTGACCCGTCAAACGGATGGTCGGCCAAACGGGCGTAGTCACCGTCCGGCGCCTGCCCCCAGTCATCGGGCGTGAGCAGGATCACAAGACCGCCGGCGCGCACGGTGCCGGCCAGCGCACCGAAGGCGTCCGGGTCGAAGCCGTTGAAGGCATCAAACACCACCGCGCCCTGCTCGGTGCCCAGTCGGGTGCGCGCCTTGTTCATCGCCAGAGGCTCGACGGCCGGGGCGACATCATCGCGGGCCGGCAAGCCCGCCCACAGGACATCCGTCAGGGCCAGCGCCTCGAGCACGGCCGCAGCGCGCGCGCGAACCGCCTGCGCCGGACCACAAAGCCATACAAGGCCGCGGTGGCGGGCGGAGTTCAAAGTCTGGCGCCACTGATGCAGCGCAATCACATCGTCGTCAGACACGACCACCTCACAGGCAGGAATCAAGACATCACGATAAAGCATGCCGAATATGGCACTTCGGTGCGACCCGAGCCCGAGACGCGCTATATTCTTCAGAAAGCTTCAGAACGCGCGTACCACGCCGATAATGCCATTCAGCCCCGCTTTTCCTGCGGATCAGGCACAGGGAGAGACGCCATGCAGCGCCGACCATTCAGACCCGCCGTACCGGGTTATTTTCTGGCATGTCTTGTCAGCGCCGTGGCGCTTGCCGGCCCGCCCCAGACAGCCAGTGCCAGCGAATCGGTAATGTTCGATCACCGCCGCCCCAACCTGGACCATCACCGCCCGCCGCACCGCCACCCACCCTTTGGCATTCGCGACCCGCAGCGCTTTGATCCCGCGCGCGATGTGGACATTGGTGTGATTCTCCCGCCCGAACAGCTGGAACACTGGCGCAGCAACTACGTGCCCGACAACTACCGGCTCAACGGCTACGACGGCGTGAGCGAAGGGGAGGCCAACGTCTGCCGCCACAGTGACGGCTCGCGCAGCTACTCAAGCTCCGGAATGACCTGTGAAGACGGCGACGCCAACCCGCCGGGCGGACGCAGCTGGTCAACGAAGCAGTAGCGCTGCCTGGGCGGCAGCGAGCCATGGCGTCATACGCCGCTGCCCCCATGCCGGCCTCCTGACCGCGCCGAGCGTTTGATGGCCACATCACTCAAGCGGCAGACAGAAGCGATGGCGTATGGCCGGCGTGGCGGTGCTAGAATGCGCCGTTTCGCGGACGCTCCGAAACTTCCCTGGCGCCCGCGGTGCGCCTGCGCATCACACATCCCGGCCTACAAGAGAGCGCCATGTCCGCCCGTTCCGATCATCGTTCATCCCTGCCCCGCCTGGGGCTGATTCCACAGATTCTCATCGGCATCGTCGCCGGCACGCTGCTGGCCCTCTGGGCGCCGGGCATCGCCCAGTCCTTTGCCATTCTCGGTGATCTTTTCATCAACGCATTGAAGGCGATCGCGCCGATTCTGGTCTTCGTGCTGGTGATGGCGGCGATCGCCGCGCATCAGCGCGGCCGGCCGACGCAGGTCCATGGCGTACTCGGTCTCTATCTGGTCGGTACCCTGGTGGCCGCGCTGGTGGCGGTCGTGGCGAGCTTCGCCTTCCCCACGACGCTTGCGATCGACGCCCCGCCCGCCGACGGCGCCCCGCCCTCCGATATCATCGAGGTGCTGCGCAACCTTGCGCTGAGCGCCGTCGACAACCCGGTCAACGCGCTGGTAGAGGCCAACTTCATCGGCATTCTCGCCTGGGCGGTGGGCCTGGGGCTGCTGCTGCGCCAGGCGGGCGACACCACCCGCAACGCGCTGGGGGATCTGTCCGATGCGGTGTCGGGGCTGGTGCGCTTTATCATCCGTTTCGCCCCGCTGGGCATTTTCGGACTGGTCGCCAACACGCTCGCCGATACCGGCCTCGGGGAGCTCGCCAACTACGCTCACCTGCTGGCAGTGCTACTCGGCTGCATGGCGTTCGTGGCGCTGGTGACCAACCCGCTCATCGTGTTCGCCCATACCCGCAAAAACCCTTACCCGCTGGTCTTCGCCTGCCTGCGTGGCAGCGCCATCACCGCCTTTTTTACCCGCAGCAGCGCGGCCAACATCCCGGTCAACATGGCGCTCTGCGAGCGACTGGAGCTGCATCGCGACACCTACTCGGTGTCGATCCCGCTGGGCGCGACGATCAACATGTCCGGCGCGGCGATCACGATCACCGTAATGACGCTTGCCGCGACGAACACGCTGGGCCTGGGCGTCGATTTCCTGACCGCGTTTCTGCTCTGCGTGGTCTCGGCCCTCGCGGCCTGCGGCGTTTCCGGGGTGGCCGGCGGCTCGCTGCTGCTGATTCCGATGGCGGCGAGCCTGTTCGGCATTTCCGCCGACGTCGCGATGCAGATCGTCGCCGTTGGCTTTGTCATCAGCGTGCTGCAGGACTCCACGGAGACCGCACTCAACTCCTCCACCGACGTGCTCTTTACCGCCGCGGCCTGTCGCTCCCCGGGGGCCAGACGACGTCTGGGCGAAGAGACCCGCAACGAGACGGCCTGACACCAGGGCTTGTGGCAGCGCCGAGCCAGAGGCCGGGAGGCGCGCGGCAGCGAACACTGGCGCTGCGCTTCCTGCAGGTGTTGAGCGTTTCCGAGCTACCTATGCGGCAGCGAACGAGCTCAATGCGACGCTGATCCAGAAGGTTATTTTTTGAGCTGCCTGGGCGGCAGCGAACCGTAATCGGCTGCGTCGCTGGCTGAGAAAGCTTTTCTGAGCTGCCTGGGCGGCAGCGAACAGCTATGGGGGCTGATGGTGGAGGCTGATCTGTTTCTGAGCTGCCTGGGCGGCAGCGAACGCCGTCAGGTAGATTTCGCGGGCGCGGTCGCGTTTCTGAGCTGCCTGGGCGGCAGCGAACTTGAATATCGCCGTTTCGATTGCCGCGTCAGTTTTCTGAGCTGCCTGGGCGGCAGCGAACCTTGCGAGCGATCGCGTAGCGCAGGCCCACGTTTTCTGAGCTGCCTGGGCGGCAGCGAACGGCACCACGGGCGGCACCACGGGCGGCTCCACTTTCTGAGCTGCCTAGGCGGCAGCGAACCACCGCCACCACCACCGATAGAACCGCCAGAGTTTCTGAGCTGCCTAGGCGGCAGCGAACGTGCGAACGTAATTCGACCTCGACCCGATACCTTTCTGAGCTGCCTAGGCGGCAGCGAACTTTCAGGCGCTACGCGCCTATAGGTGCTGGACTTTCTGAGCTGCCTAGGCGGCAGCGAACGGCTTTGAGCTGCCCGCCGAAGAACGCCTGCTTTTCTGAGCTGCCTAGGCGGCAGCGAACCTGGCGCGGTGCTCCAGCTCGGAGATCTCGCTTTTCTGAGCTGCCTAGGCGGCAGCGAACGCTATCCTGTGCGCGTGACACGCCTTTGGCCGTTTCTGAGCTGCCTAGGCGGCAGCGAACGCTTGTCTGCGAGCGCGGCACGGTCACGCGCTTTTCTGAGCTGCCTAGGCGGCAGCGAACTTGATCCGCTTGCACACCTCGGCGCACGTCATTTTCTGAGCTGCCTGGGCGGCAGCGAACGTCGCGTTTGAAGAAAGACGGGCGCGCCATCTTTTCTGAGCTGCCTAGGCGGCAGCGAACCTCGGCCTCGACGGTGCCCCGCTTGCGCTCCATTTCTGAGCTGCCTAGGCGGCAGCGAACCGGGGCGCCTGCGCCAGTACGGCCTCATCATCTTTCTGAGCTGCCTAGGCGGCAGCGAACTCGACCGGTGATTACAACCGTCGCGTCGGCATTTTCTGAGCTGCCTGGGCGGCAGCGAACGCCGACACCACCGTCGACGCCTTTCGCAAACTTTTCTGAGCTGCCTGGGCGGCAGCGAACGGCTCCTCGAGCGTGATGCGCTGCCCGGTATATTTCTGAGCTGCCTGGGCGGCAGCGAACGGGAACGTTTACGTGCGCTCCTGCTCTGGTGTTTTCTGAGCTGCCTGGGCGGCAGCGAACATCATTCGTGATGAACTCGATCGCCTCGATGTTTTCTGAGCTGCCTGGGCGGCAGCGAACCCAGTCCCAGTTTCCGCTGACACTGCCGGGCTTTTCTGAGCTGCCTGGGCGGCAGCGAACAACTCACAGGCTGATAGCCTGGCCCGCCTGCTTTTCTGAGCTGCCTGGGCGGCAGCGAACAACCTCATTAAGGTCGCGATTGACCGATTCAATTTCTGAGCTGCCTGGGCGGCAGCGAACGCTGGGGTAAATGGAAGCGTGTCTTAACTGTATTTCTGAGCTGCCTGGGCGGCAGCGAACTTCTGCTGTACCTTCATGCCCCAGGCGAGACATTTCTGAGCTGCCTGGGCGGCAGCGAACGCCAAGACCAATACGTATACGCTGACGACCGATTTCTGAGCTGCCTGGGCGGCAGCGAACTATAAGCGGTTATCATACTACCCTGCTCCATATTTCTGAGCTGCCTGGGCGGCAGCGAACTAGAGGCTATGTCGCCGGAAAGCCCTGGTCTACCGGGCTCACCGGCGAAATCCGCCAAAAACCCTTTTTCCAGCCTGCTTTTAACGCGTTGATTTTTAAAGAGCGACAGCAGCCGATCAAAAAAGGGTCATCCTGCCTGATGCGCCTGCCATGGATCATGCAGTGTCATCGACAGTCCTTCAAAGTCTTTTAGATTGCGCGTGGCCAGCATTGCCTGATGTTGCAGGCAGATAGCAGCAATCTGAGCATCGGCCATGCCGATCGGTCGACCGCTGTTTTCGCGCGCTGCCACACACCGGCTGTAGATTACCGCCGAGTCAGTATCGAAGGGCAGGACTTTGCCCGCCAGATCCTCTTCCAGCATCCCGGCTGCAGCATCCGCCAACCGACGACGCCGAGCGCCTTCCGGCAGACGAGCGATGCCGTGAAGAATCTCTGCCACGGTAATGGCCGTTACAAACACCGCCTCGCTGGCCTGCTCATCCAGCCAGCGCACCACCTCGTCATTTGGTACCGGGCGCATCAGCTCGGAGAGTACGTTGGTGTCGAGAACGATCATTCTTCAAACGTCGCGGGCCGGGGTGAATCGGTGCGCGGGACCAGCTCGAGCGCTACGCCGTCTTCGGCAAAGCGCTGTCGTATTCGGCTTCCCAGCCCCCTTGTTTCCTCGGCCGGCGCCAATGCCTGGCGCAGAATGATGCGCACCTCTTCTTCCATGGAATGTCCGTGACGCGCCGCCGCCATGCGCAGGCGCCCCTTCAGGGACTCATCCAGATTGCGGATCGTGATGTTGGCCATGGGCCACCTCCTGATGATTGCAATGCCATCATTGTAATCATTCGATTGTCGAGCGTCCTGTTCTACTTCCACGCGTGATTACTTTCAGTTATCACTAATGTGCAGCCTGCCTTTGACGATAACGTCTAAAACCAACAGAACATGAGTGCGCCATGGACGATCTTTCTGCCAGCGATCTGAAAACGATTCTGCACTCCAAACGCGCCAATCTGTATTACCTCCAGCATTGTCGGGTACTGGTCAACGGCGGGCGCGTCGAGTACGTGACCGATGAAGGCAAGCGTTCGAAGTACTGGAACATTCCCATTGCCAACACCACCTCGCTGCTGCTGGGCACGGGCACCTCGATTACTCAGGCGGCGATGCGGGAGCTGGCGAAGGCCGGTGTGCTGGTAGGGTTTTGCGGCGGTGGCGGCACGCCGCTGTTTTCGGCCAACGAGATCGATGTCGAGGTTGCCTGGTTCAATCCGCAGAGCGAGTACCGCCCCACCGAATACCTGCAGCACTGGGTAAGGTTCTGGTTCGACGATACCCTCAGGCTGGAAGCCGCCCGCGCCTTTCAGATCGAACGGCTGAAACAGGTTGAACGTCTCTGGGGAGAAGCGCGGTTCCAGCGCGCGACTGACTTTGCCCCATCGAGTACGGAACTGGGTGGCCTGCTGACACGTAGCCGCGCAGCCATCGCTCAGGCGCCGGATACCACTGCCCTGCTCACCGAAGAGGCGCGACTGACCAAACAGCTGTTCCGACTGGCCTCACAGGCGAGCGACTACGGCGACTTTACCCGCGCCAAAGTTGGCAGTGGTGCCGACCCGGCCAATCGCTTTCTCGATCACGGTAATTATCTGGCCTACGGGCTGGGGGCCACCGCGACCTGGGTATTGGGGCTGCCCCACGGACTGGCAGTGCTGCACGGCAAGACCCGACGCGGCGGACTGGTGTTCGATGTGGCCGATCTGATCAAGGACGCCGTCATCCTGCCGCAGGCGTTTATCTCCGCCAGTCGCGGCGATGAGGAGCAGGAGTTTCGCCAGGCCTGTATCGAGCGTCTGACGCAGGTCGAGGCGCTCGACACGATGATCGACTCGTTAAAACGCGTTGCCGAGCAGCTTGGCAACGAGGCCGCGCGATGAACGTGCTGATCGTCTCGCAGTGCCACAAGAATGCGCTCAAGGAGACCCGGCGCATTCTGGATCAGTTCGCCGAACGCCGCGGCGAACGCACCTGGCAGACCGCCATCACCCAGGCCGGGCTCGATACGCTTAGAAAGCTGCTACGCCAGAAGGCCCGTAAAAATACCGCCGTGGCCTGCCACTGGATTCGCGGCCACGACCACAGCGAGCTTTTGTGGATCGTCGGCGACGCGTCGCAGTTCAACGCCCGCGGCGCCACGCCCACCAACACCACGCGGCGCAATGTGCTGCGACGCGAGGACGAAAACGACTGGCACTCGCTGCGTTTGATGCATCTTCTGGCCTCGATAGCGGCGCTGTTTCACGACCTCGGCAAGGCCACCGATGCCTTTCAACAACGGTTGAAAGGCGAGCTGGGAGGGCGCAACCGCTACCGTCACGAATGGGTATCGCTGCGACTGCTCGAGGCCTTTGTTGGTGAAGATGACGATGCCGACTGGCTGGCACGCCTGCAACATCCGAACGCTACCGATGATGCCTGCTGGCTGTCACGGCTCAAGCGCGACGGCCTGGATACTCCCGCAGCCGATGAGTCCCCCTTTCATCATTTGCCGCCGCTGGCTGCCGCCATCGGTTGGCTGATCGTCAGCCATCATCGCCTGCCGGCACTGCCCGCCTACCAGGAAGACGGTACTCAAAAATGGGCAGGCGCCCGGGCCATACTCAATGCCGGCGCCCTCCCTACGCTACCGCAGGCCATTACCGCGGCGTGGAACGAGTGCATCACACCGGCTGATGCCGCAACGCTCACTCCCTGGTGGCAGCTCTCCCACGGTCTGCCGGTGACGGATGACGCCTGGAGATCCCGCGCCGCTCGACTGGCGCGTCAGTTAAGCGAATGCCGCTGGGTGACGCCACCGCTCGAATCACCGTATTTGATGCATCTGGCGCGTCTGGCGCTGATGCTGGCCGACCATCACTACTCAAGCCTTGTCGATACCGGGCGGCTGGATGGCTCGTGGAAGGGGCCGCTGTTTGCCAATACCACCACACGTCACGGCAAGCGCGAACTTTGCCAGCCGCTGACCGAGCATCTGCTGGGCGTCGTTCGAGCCACCGGTGAGATCATCCATCACCTGCCGGACATGGCAGCAGCACTGCCGCGTATCGCTCGCCATAAGGGATTCCGGGCACGCAGCCGCAATGCCCGCTTTCGCTGGCAGGACAAGGCCTTCGATCTCGCCACTGGCCTGCGTGACAAAAGCCGTGAGCAGGGCTTCTTCGGCATCAACATGGCCTCTACCGGCTGCGGCAAGACCATCGCCAACGGCCGTATTCTCTATGCGCTGGCCGACCCGGAAACCGGCGCGCGTTTCTCGATTGCGCTCGGCCTTCGCACCCTGACACTACAGACCGGACAGGCCTACCGCGAGCGGCTCGGGCTCGGCAGTGATGAGCTGGCGATTCGGGTGGGCGGCAGCGCCAGCCGCACTCTTTTCGAGCACCAGCAGGGCAGCGGCGGTTCCGAATCCAGCGCCGCATTGCTCGACGATCAGGCTCATGTCGTTTTCGAGGGCGACCTTGAGACTCATCGCGTGCTGGGCAAGGCGGTCGCCGACCCGCATGCCCGCGCGCTGATCCAGGCGCCGGTGCTGGTCTGCACCATTGATCATCTGATGCCGGCCACCGAAAGCCTGCGTGGCGGCAGCCAGATTGCCCCGATGCTGAGACTGATGAGCGGTGATCTGGTACTCGACGAGCCGGATGATTTCGATATCAACGACCTGCCCGCACTGACCCGCCTGGTCTACTGGACCGGCCTGCTGGGTGCCCGTGTACTGCTCTCCTCCGCCACCCTGCCACCGGCGCTGGTGCGCGGGTTGTTCGACGCCTACCGGGAAGGCCGAGCCGAGTACCAGCGTCATCGCGGCGTGCCCGGCGCCCCGGTTGATCCCATCTGCGCCTGGTTCGACGAGCACGGCTGTACGCATCAGAGCTGCGCCGATGGCGCCGCGTTCGATACTGCCCATGATGCTTTCGCTCGCAAACGCGCGGCCCGGCTTGCCGCTCTCGACCCGCTGCGACGGGGCTATCTCGTACCCGTATCAACACCCTCCAAACATCCGGACGCCATTCATGAGGCGGTGGCGCAGACCGTGCTGACACAAGCTTTCGCACTGCACGCGCAGCACCACTCGATCGACCCGCACAACGGCAGGCGCGTCAGTTTCGGGCTGGTGCGCATGGCCAACATCGAGCCGCTGGTCGCCGTAGCGCAGGCGATCTATCGCTCAGAAATTCCTGAAGGTACGCGGGTTCATCTTTGCGTCTATCACTCGCAGTTTCCGCTGCTGCTGCGCTCGCGGCTGGAAAACCGGCTGGATCAGACGCTGGACCGGCGCGAGCCGAATGCAGTGTTCGAGCTGACCGATATTCGCCAGCGGCTGGGCAGTGACGCCGAGGACCACCTGTTTATCGTGCTGGGCTCGCCGGTGACCGAAGTGGGCCGCGATCACGACTACGACTGGGCCGTGGTCGAGCCTTCTTCCATGCGTTCGATCATCCAGCTGGCCGGGCGCGTGCGACGCCACCGCCATGAGCCTGTCACTGAACCCAATATTGCCCTGCTCGACACCAACGTTCGCCACCTTGCAGGCAAATGCCCGGCCTTCTGCCGTCCGGGCTTTGAGACCGAGCAGACGTGGCCGCTGGCCAAACACCGGCTTGCCACCCTCCTGCGCGGTGAGGAAATCAACACCATCGACTCGCGCCCGCGCCTGTTGCCGACTGACACCCTGGCGCCCACCGGCAGACTGGTCGATCTGGAGCACGCGCGCCTCAGGATGCTGATGGTAGAAGGTGCCGAACTGCCCGGGCAGCGACGATCCCGGCGTCGAAAGCCGCTCTTTCTGGGCGCCTATCTGTTCTATCGCCCCACGGCGATGTCGCTAAGCGCGATCGCCAGCCAACAGCAGCCGTTTCGCGAGGACAACGAACCGGACGCCGAATTCGTGCTGTATCCGGATGAGCTTGATGAGGATTACGGCTTCCGCCGGGTGGATCAGGAGGGTCGCGAGGAGAAACTGACACCGGTGGAATCCGAGCTGGCTCGTCTGCCGGATGAGGCGCTGGCGAACCCGCGCGTGTCGCCCTGGAACGAGCCGGACTACATGGCCGCCCTGAGTGAGCAGGCCGACGCCATGGACATGACGCTGGAGCGCTGTGCGAGGCGCTTCGGCCGCATTCGTTTGAAACCGGATCGCGCCCCGCAGGGATGGCACTTCCATCCCGCGCTGGGGTTTGTGAGGAAAAAATGACCAACAACTCTACAAACGAGGGGGAGCATGTCAGAACACATCAATAGTCCGCCGCCATCACTGGAAGCGTTGATTCATGGCTTCATGCATGACCGTTTTCAGACCAAAACGGAAAAGCTAGCGCCGGATGACCCCGTCTATCTCAAACTGCAACAGCAGTTCGAGCCGCAGACCTGGCTTGCCGACGCTGCACATCGTGTCAGCCAGCTCCAGGTCGTGACCCATTCGCTCAAGGCGATTCATCCCGACGCCAAGGGCACCAACCTGTACGTCGAGCCCGGTCAGCTCAAGCGCAACGAGCTGGTCGGCAGCCATTGTCTGCCTGCCGATTTCGACGGCGATGTGGTCGGCAATGCGGCCGCTCTGGATGTTTACAAGTTCCTGAAACTGCAGTGGGAGGGGCGCTCTCTGCTGGAGCGAGCCCTCGAAGGTGACCAAGCACTGATCGAGGCGCTCAGTGATGACCGCGCCGAAGCCCAGTCCTGGGTGCAGGCCTTTGCCAATATCGTCGAGCCCAAGGGCACGCCGAGTTCCCACGCCCGCGGCAAACAGTTGTACTGGCTGGTCGGTGATGAGCCAGGCGATAACGCCAATTACCACCTGCTCGCACCGCTTTATGCCACCGCGCTGGCGCATCCATTTCACGCACGAGTGAGCGAGGCACGCTTTGGCGAACACGCCAAAACCGGGCGCAAGGCGCGACGAGACAATGCGGCGTTTGAAGGCGGCTATGCCGACTACCTCAATCTGGCCGTTCAGAAGTTCGGCGGCACCAAGCCGCAGAATATCTCCCAGCTCAACAGCGAGCGCGGCGGCCAGAACTATCTGCTCGCTTCACTGCCGCCCCACTGGCAGTCGCGCGACGTCTATCCACCCATGCGCGATGCGCTTCAGACCTTCGGCCGGCGTCAGGAAGTACGGCGCACGCTCGATGATCTGAAGCGATTTCTCGAATCCGACCCCGCCGCCAACAGGCACACGCGCGATCGGCGCGATGACCTGACGGCCATGCTGGTCGATGAGCTGATGCTGTTCATCTTCGACATTCACTCGGTGCCAGCGGGCTGGACGACCGATGAGCGCTGTCAGTTGGCGGCGGAGGAGCAGTACTGGCTCGATCCGAGGCGCGCGGAACTCGATGCAGAATTCGCCGAGGCGCGGCGTCAGTCCGATTGGCATGACAAGATCAGCGCGCGCGCCGCCCAGTGGCTCAATCGCACGCTCAACCGTGATAGCCCGCTCAATCTCGGTGACGTCGAGCATGAACACTGGAAAGGGCGATTCGACAGCGTACTCAAAAGCTTTCGCCGCCAGCTTGATGACCTGCAGGACACGCTGCGCGATGACGACGAAGACGAAGGAGCCGCGGCATGATCGATTCCACACCGCATCTGCTCGTGCTACCGCGGCTGCGCATCCAGAACGCCAACGCCATCTCGAGCTCGATGACCTGGGGCTTTCCCGCCATGAGCGCCTTCATGGGCGGCGTTCAGGCGCTGGAGCGCAACCTGCCCGACGACATTCGAGTGGTCTTCGACGGCGTTGGCGTGGTGTGTCATCACATCGAGCCGCAGGTCACCGAGGGCGGTTTTACCCGAGCGTTTCATCTCACCCGCAACCCGGTGGATAAAGCCGGTAATACGGCCGCCATCGTCGAAGAAGGGCGCGCCCATCTGGACGTGACGCTACTGATCGGCATCGAGTCCGATGGTGATGATCTGGGCAGCGCCGAGCGCCGCCGGACCATCGCTTGCCAGCTGTTCGAGCAGGTGCAGGGCATGCGCATTGCCGGCGGCAGTGTCATGCCGCCGCTGAATGCGTCGAGCCGGCAGCGCCCCGAACTGATCACCTTCGATGCCGATGAAGCGCAGCGCGCCAAACAGTGGCGCCGGCTCAAGCGCCGGCTGCTGCCTGGCTTTGCGCTGGTGCTGCGCGATGACTACCTGACCGAGCACACCGCAACGCTCCAGGCCAAGGACGACAGCGCCACGGCGCTGGACGCCTGGCTCGATCTCTGCCGGCTCAACCACGAGTGCCAAGTCGACACCCAGCAGGATAGAGAAGGCCGGACGAAAGAGGTGGCGACGTGGGAAATCCGCCGCCCCTACCCCGGCTGGCTGGTGCCGATTCCGGTCGGCTACGGCGCCATTTCCGACCTGTTCGAGCCCGGCGAAGTCGCCAACGCCCGCGACCCGAGCGTGCCGTTCCAGTTCGTCGAAAGCCTCTATTCCATCGGTGAGTGGGTCAGCCCGCATCGCCTGCGAAGCCCCGATGCGCTGCTCTGGTTCGTCGACAACGACCTCGAGCGCGGCATCTACCGCCTTACCAACGACTACGCCCTGACCCACTCGACAAACGACTGATCATCAAGGAGAACACCATGGCCAAGAACGACGTCCTCAAGACCGCTTCCGTCCTCGCCTTCGAGCGCAAGCTCGACCCCTCTGATGCGCTGCTGAGCGCCGGTTCGTGGGACGCGCGAGATCAGGTTCAGACGTGGCCCGGCATTCCGGTTCGCGAGAAATCCGTACGCGGCACCATCTCCAACCGCCTGAAGACGAAGGATCAGGACCCGGCCAAACTCGACGCCGCGATTGAAAATCCCAACCTGCAGACGGTGGACGTCGCCGCCCTGCCCCATGACGCCGATACGCTGGCGGTGCGCTTTACGCTGCGTGTGCTTGCCGGCGCGGGTAACCCCTCCGCCTGCAACAACGCTGCGTATCAGCAGAAGCTCAAGCAGACGGTCAGTGGCTACGTCAGCGAGCAGGGCTTTAGCGAGCTGGCGCACCGCTACGCCTGCAACCTCGCCAACGGCCGCTTCCTCTGGCGCAATCGCATGGGGGCCGAACAGATTGAAGTCGTCGTCAGCCAGATGAAGCAGGGCCAGCCAGAAAAAAGCTGGACGTTCGATGCGCTCGAGCACTCGACGCGTGATTTCGCCGGCACCGACCAGACGCGTGAGCTGGGCGAGACCATCGCTGCGGCGCTGGCCGGTGAGCAGTACCTGCTGCTGGACGTAGTGGCCTTTGCCCGTGTAGGCGCCGGTCAGGAGGTCTTCCCGTCACAGGAACTGATCCTGGATCGTTCGCGCGGCGACAAAAGCAAAACGCTCTATCAAATCGGCGACGACAGAAATGCCGCCATCCATTCCCAGAAGCTGGGCAATGCCCTGCGCACCATCGACACCTGGTACCCGACGCCGGAAGACGGCAGCGAACTCGGGCCTATTGCAGTGGAGCCCTACGGCTCGGTCACCACGCAGGGCGCCGCCTACCGCCAGCCGAAGCAGAAAGTGGATTTCTACAATCTGCTGGATAACTGGCTGTTGAAGGATCAGGTGCCCGCCACCGAGAATCAGCACTTCGTGATGGCGACCCTGATTCGCGGCGGCGTCTTCGGCGATGCGGGGTGAGGCATGGATCACTATCTCGATCTTCGGCTGCGCCCCGACCCGGACTTTCCCCCATCCATGCTGATGGGGGCGCTCTACGCCAAACTGCACCGTGCGCTGTTCGACCTTCAGGCCGAGGATATCGGCGTGAGCTTTCCTGACCACAGGACCGGCGTGAACGCGCGTACGCCCGGCGATCGCCTTCGCCTCCACGGAAAGAAGGACCGGCTCGAACAGCTGATGGCACTGCCATGGCTGGCCGGTCTGAGCGAGCTTGTCGAACACGGTGGCATTACGTCCGTGCCGGAGAGCGCACAGCACCGGGTGGTTCAGCGGCGGCAGTTCAATACCGGCAGTCCCAGTCGCGCCAGACGCTACGCTCGCCGCCATGACGTGTCGGAGGCCGAGGCACAGCAATTGATGAGCGCCCCCGCCGAGCGACGCATCGAACTGCCGTTTGTGCAGATCGCCAGCCGCTCCACGGGCGAACGCTTCGCGCTGTTTATCGAGCATGGCCAGCTGCAGTCGAACCCCGCCTCGGGACGCTTCAACCAGTATGGGCTAAGCCGGGAAGCCACCATCCCCTGGTTTTAACCCTTTTTTGCGGGCGCCATAACGGCGCTCGCAAAATCAATGGCTTATGGAGACGCGATAAAAAAGGGTATATTGAGGTGAATATGCCGAAAGCTATTTAAAAACATACGCTTGAGCGCATTATGCGCTAGTTCGCTGCCGCCCAGGCAGCTCAGAAATGGATAACGTCATTCGTGTACCCGATAGTAGGGTTCGCTGCCGCCCAGGCAGCTCAGAAACGCTCAAGGCCGAACAGCTCATCGCTATGCGTGTTCGCTGCCGCCCAGGCAGCTCAGAAATGCTCATCGCTGATGACGTGGAATCGCAGAAGGTTCGCTGCCGCCCAGGCAGCTCAGAAAATCGGCAGCTGGGCGTAAGTCATGACGATCGAGTTCGCTGCCGCCCAGGCAGCTCAGAAACGATCGAATGCATAGGTGCCGCCGCTGTTTTGGTTCGCTGCCGCCCAGGCAGCTCAGAAATTGGTGCAGCGGTCGCGCACGCTCTCCGGCATGTTCGCTGCCGCCCAGGCAGCTCAGAAAAGCAGGGCGATGCCGGTGCGCGATCCCAGCAAGTTCGCTGCCGCCCAGGCAGCTCAGAAAATCTCGCATGTAAGATGACGGCCAGACAAAGAGTTCGCTGCCGCCCAGGCAGCTCAGAAAGATATGGTTGGGGAAGTGTTGCTCTAGTGCTTGTTCGCTGCCGCCCAGGCAGCTCAGAAATAGCTCAATGCGCGTTCCGCGCGGCAGATACGGTTCGCTGCCGCCCAGGCAGCTCAGAAAACGATTTCTGTTCCTTCTGGTTCTTCTCTCGAGTTCGCTGCCGCCCAGGCAGCTCAGAAAAATGGGGCCGAGCTGCACTTTTTGGGCACCAAGTTCGCTGCCGCCCAGGCAGCTCAGAAAACGTATCGATCCAACCCCGAGGCCGAGGTGCCGTTCGCTGCCGCCCAGGCAGCTCAGAAAATTGATACAATCAAGGCACATTACAGACCAAAGTTCGCTGCCGCCTAGGCAGCTCAGAAAAATACGTCACCATGCGGCCTGCAGTATCACGAGTTCGCTGCCGCCCAGGCAGCTCAGAAAAATTCTGGCAGTTGTCATCATAGCATCAGATTGTTCGCTGCCGCCCAGGCAGCTCAGAAATGGCGCAGAACAAGCGCAACGAGCGATTCACGTTGGCTGCCGCCCAGGCAGCTCAGAAATGCGCGATGACATCGAGCAAACCATGACGCTGGTTGGATGCCGCACAGGCAGCGCGGAAACTGCCGCCTTTTTCTGCCCGGTATCTTTCCAAGAGTATTGCCCTCCTGGCCTTCAAGTCATCGCGCTAATCTAAATTAATCTGCTCTGCTGCCGATACTAACGTCACGATTACGCTATTGAGTCGCGCACTACTTATATTGAGCAGGCCTTTCGATGGAAAGTTTGGCGTCGGAAACATCACCCCAGATCGAAATTCACGATACCGAGCAGATCGCCAGCGTCGTGGAGGCACTGAGCTATCACACCCATGCGCTGTCGATCAGCGTAGAGGCGTCCTCGGTCTCCCGTCCGGTGACGCTGCGCGGGCTGGATCATGAGCGCCGGGTCCTGTCACTTTCCCTGCTCGATGCCCAGAGCCTTGATGCCGCCGAGCTGGTCAATCAGCCACTGACACTCAGCGCCGAAGGCGATACCGAGACGCTGCTTTTTGAGGGCATGGTGGCACTTGAGGTGGTGCGCAATAACGACCGCCTCGAGATACGCAGCTCGCTGCCAGGGACGCTTCATACCACCTCCAAGCGCAACAGTACGCGCGTGTTTCTTTTGGAGGGTATGCAGGTCAAAACCGGTATAACCCTGTATGAAAACCAGCCGCCCATCATCGGGCGGCTGCGCAATCTTTCCATTGGCGGGGCACTGCTGGAAGTGCCTCTGGCCAACAGCGCGCCGCTGAAAACCGATGAGTTCATGGCCCAACTCGAACTCTCCTTTCCCAACGGGGAAGTGTTCACCACGATGGGCCAGATTCGTCACGTCAACCCGGCCGGGCGTTCGCACTTCGCCGCCATTGGCGTGATCTTCATCAACACGGACCGCGCGCACGAGCAGCGCCTGATATATCTGGTCAACGAGACCGAGCGCGAAACGGCCTATCGCACCGGTGAGGGCGGGCGCATGAGCTTCCCGTCGCCGCTCTACTCTTCCAGTGACCCCGGCTACAGGCGCAACGCGAAGCGACAAAAGTCCGAAGAAGCTCCCATGGTGGGCACCCTGCTTGAGGTAGCCCGCCAGCTGCATATCTTTTTGCTGGCCCTTCAGAACCAGCGCCCGCTGCCAGCGAACTGTCTGTTTGATAGTGCCGATATATTACTGACGCTTTTGAACAAGCAGCGCCAGAATCTTTTTTACGCCCTGCACTGCCTGCACCAGCAGCCAACCTGGGTGCAGCACTCGCTGAACGTGGCCGTGCGGCTGGGAGATCTGGTGTTGAGCGAATCCGATCACGCCCCTCGGGCTCGTGAGGTGGTAATCGCCGCGCTGGTCCATGACATGGGCAAGCCGATGCTGATCGACGATACGCTGCCCTCGATTGAAGGCACGCTCGATATCCGCCAGCGCGATTACCTGCGCCGCCATGTGCCCGTACTGATGGAAGCGCTTGAGGGTATTGACTGGCTCGCACCGGCCATGCGCCATGACGTGATCCAGTGTATCAACGAACGTCTGGACGGCAGCGGCTATCCGCAGGGTTGCAAGGGAGACGCGCTTTCCCCCATCGCGCGCATGGCGGCCGTGGTCGATACCGTGGATGCCATGACACGCGCACGGGGCGGTCGGCGCGGCAAAACGGCCATCGAGGCTTACCGCTATCTCTATCACCGCCCCGAGTGCTTCGACAAGCAGTGGGTGACGCGCTATATCCAGCGTCACGGTTTTTACCCGATCGGCAGCCTGGTGAAGTTTTCAGGGGGCTTTCTGGCCTGGGTCATGGAGCTGGATGACAGCGGCCAGCCACGCCGCGTACGCGTGGTGCGCAACCTGAAACGCGAAGATCGCACCATGAATGACATTCTGAGCCGGGTCGACTTTGCCCAGCTGGGGACGCTGGAAAGCCTGATGCGCCCCGAAGGCTTTGGCCTGGCGCCCTACTGAAACGCTCAGCCGCGTTCGAGTACGACCGGCGGCGTCAGGGGCTGGGCGAGGAAGCGGTCGCGCAGCCAGCTGCCGGCCACGCCCAGCCCGCGACTGGCATGCCAGCCCAGCTCGAGTGCGACCCAGCGCTCAAGCGCCGGTGCGGTCAGCGTGACCAGTGACGGGCGCGCCGGCGAGGCCGCAATCACGTGATCGGACATCAGCGTCCAGCCCACCCCGTGCTTGACCAGCTCCAGCATCACGAAGTGGCTTTCCACCCACCACACATCCGCGCCCACGCGCTCGGCCAGCCGCGAACCGGGCTGGCCGCGGGTGGCCACGATCAGCTGGCGATGCTGTCGCAGCGCCTCGGGGGTCACGCTTGCCTCATCCGTCAGCGGGTGCGTCCGACCACACACCAGCCGCAGCGGTACGCGCCCCAGCGGGCGGGTCTCGAGCGCCGGAAACAGGGGCTGCGGGCGGCAGATCACGCCCAGATCCGCCTGACCCGACTCCAGCATGCGCCCGACATCCTCCAGCAGGGGGAAGTGCATCTCTACCTCCACGCTCGGGAACTGCCGGGCAAAATCCTGCATCAGTCCGCCGATCAGGTGCTCGGGATAAAACTCGTCGATGGCCAGGCTCAGACGCGGCTCGATATGGGCTTCCAGCCGGCGCGCCACGCCCAGAAAGCGCTCGCGCCGGGCCAGTACGCCTCTCGCCTCTTCCACCATGCGCACGCCACTTTCGGTGAGCACCGGCAGGCGGGCGCTGCGATCAAAGAGCGTCAGGCCCAGATCCAGCTCCAGATTGGCCACGTGGGTACTGACCAGCGACTGCGCCTTGCCAAGGCGGCGCGCCGCGGCCGAGAACGATCCGGTTTCGGCGGTGGCAACAAGGGCATTGAGCTGTTCCAGCGTCGGGGTCATCGCAGGCTCTACACAATGAAAGAAATCGATCGAAGATCCATCTGCAAAACAGATGGGTTCCAACTTGGTTTTGGCACTTTCATGAATGATAGTGCGCAGCATCACTTACCGGAAGCTCGACACCATGCGCACCACCCTTGATCGCATTCGCCACACGCTGATGTTTGAAATCATCGGCCTTTTGATCGTCATGCCGCTGGGGCACCTGCTCTTTTCACTAAGCATCAGCCACATGGGCATGGTCGGCGTGATCAGCGCCGTGGTCGCCACGATCTGGAACTACGTCTACAACCTGGGCGTGGATCACGCGCTGAAGCGCCTGCGCGGCCATGTGCACAAGAACGTGTTCATGCGCGTCATTCACGCCATCTGCTTTGAACTGGGCCTGATCTGCGTGCTGCTGCCACTGATTGCCCTTTATCTGGGCCAGACCCTGGCCGAGGCCGCACCGCTGGTCACCTCGCTGGCGCTCTTTTATGTGGTCTACGCCTTTGTCTTTAACTGGGTCTATGACGTGGTCTTTCCGATTCCGGACAGCCCGGCACGCGGCGAGGCGCCAACAAACCGGGCCTGAGGATGCAGGGACCGTGACTGGACAGGGACGATTGACGAAAATGTTATAAAATAACATTATTAGCCATCGGCGCTGGCCGCCCCTCGCATCCTTCAGGCAATGACATGTCCTATCTCGACACTTCTTCAACGCCCGCACGACGCATCCCCGTGACCCTTTTGACCGGCTTTCTGGGCAGTGGCAAGACCACCCTGCTCAATCAGCTGGTGCAGCAGCCGAGCATGTCGCGGGCACTGGTCATCATCAACGAGTTCGGCGAGATCGGGCTGGACCATCAACTGTTTGCCGCCAGCACCGATGGCGAGCAGATCGAGCTCAGCAACGGCTGCATCTGCTGCTCGATCCGCACCGACCTGGCCCGTACGCTCCGGGACGCGGTATGGCGCTTTTCCCGCGAGGGGCAGCGCCAGTTCGACCGTTTGATCATCGAGACCACGGGGCTGGCCGACCCGGCGCCCATCGTGCATACCCTGATCAGCGAGGCGAAGGTGGCGCGCCACTATGCACTGGATGGCATCGTCACGGTGATGGACGCCGCCAGTGGCAGCATGACCCTGGATCGTCATGAAGAGGCGCTGCGTCAGGCGGCGATGGCGGATCTTTTGTTGATCACCAAGCAGGACGTGGCGAGTAAAGAACAGCTCAACGCGCTGCGCCAGCGTCTGGCGGTGATCAACCCGGGCGCCACCCAGCAGCTGCTCGATCACGGCCATATCGAAGCCGATGACCTGCTGGGTCTGGGGCCGGAGGATATGGAAGCGCGCAGCGCCGATATTCAGCGCTGGCTAGGTGAGGCCGCCTCAAATGCCCCCACCCCGCATTCGCCCACGCTGTCTCCCGGTGCGATGTTTGCAAGCGTCGATAAAGCCGAGGTTCAGGCCGGCATGATGCCCGCCGCGCCGCTTCCTGATCCCAACCGCCACGATGACCACATCCGCGCGCACTGCTTTGTGTTCGAGCGCCCCATCAAGGCCGCACGTCTTGAAGCCTGGCTGTCGCTGATCACCAGCCTGATGGGCCACGACATGCTGCGCATCAAGGGCATGCTGGATATCGAGGGCCGGGACAGACCACTGGTCATCCACGGGGTGCAGCATCTCTTTCACCCGCCGGTCGAACTCGAGGCGTGGCCGGGCGGTGTGCGCTTGTCGCGGCTGGTCTTTATCACTCGCGACATCCCGCGGGAAACCCTGGAAATGACGCTGGGCGACTTTCTCGACAGCTGAGGCGCTTTTTGAACATGGCCCGGCTAGAACCACCATGACGATCAACCGTGGCCCGGCGGGAGGGTGCCAAACCAGCCCACCAGCGCGACCACGCCGATGAGAATAGCGATTTCCGCCATGGAGACCCGGCGCAGGCGCTGCAGCGCGCCGGCCTCCCGGGCAAGCCGGGGCACCAGGCAGTAGCGATTGAACATCGCCATGGCCACCAGAAGCCCCACCAGCGCGACCTTGAGCCACAGCGCGCACTGATAGACCACATCACCATCCAGCGGCAGACCGCCCACCACCAGCCAGGTGTTGACCATGCCTGTCAGCACCGCCAGCGCCACCGCCAGATGCCCGACGCTGGAAAAGCGGATCAGCGCCTGAATAGCGCCCTGTCGCATTGCCGGCTGCTTCAACTGCCCCAGCAGCAGTACCACCGGCACCAGCGCGCCCAGCCAGAAACCACCGGCCAGCAGATGGCCCCAATCGTTGAGACGATGCAGCACGCCGACCGCGCCGTCGTGCATGGCGGTATGCCCCGAGACGGTGAGCGTGGCCAGCATCAGCGCCGAGGCGACGCTGACACCTGCCGGGCGTCGCAACGCCGGCACGATAAGCACCGCGCCCATCACCACCATGGCGGCCAGCTGCCAGCCCCAGACGCTGCCCACCAGGGTACGCGTGGCCACCAGGGTGAGCATGTGGCTCTCCAGCGCATTCCCCCAGCCGCTGCCGAGCGAGGCAGTCAGCACCGGCAGGCCCGCCAGGGTAGCGAAACCGGCAAGCCCCGCCGCGCCTACGCCCCAGGGACGCAGGCGGTGCCAGAGCAGTTCGCGCAGCGTTTGATCATTGATCAGCAGCAGACAGGCACTCCCGCCCCAGAGCAGGAGTGCGGCCACGTTAAAGACAAGGCGCGTTATCAGCAGCGCCGTGGCCGGCTCGATCACGGCGAAACATCAAAGCGGTACTGCCCCTGGGTCTTGTGGCCGTCGACCGACAGCACGTGCCAGTGCACGTCGTAGCTGCCGCTTTCGAGTTCATCACTGATCGGCGTCACCAGGGTCCTGCCGCCGTCCTGCAGGCGGGCCTCGTCAAGCTCGACCGAATTGCCGTCGGTGCCCACCACGTCGACCTCGCTGAAGGCCAGCTCCAGGCCTTCGCTGAAGCTCAGGGTGATCTCGTGCGGGGCGGAAATGCTCTCCCCCTCGCCCGGGCTGGACGCCTTCAGATGGGCATGGGCCAGCGCCTGGCCGCTGATCATCAACGCACCCAGCAATACCGGTGCCATCCAGACCGACGTTCTCCAGCGCAGGGCAGTCTTCATCTTTTT
Source organism: Kushneria indalinina DSM 14324 (assembly GCF_003385845.1). Taxonomy (GTDB): domain Bacteria; phylum Pseudomonadota; class Gammaproteobacteria; order Pseudomonadales; family Halomonadaceae; genus Kushneria; species Kushneria indalinina. Next base: position 222,943 of record NZ_QRDJ01000007.1, read on the forward strand.
TTCTCCATCTGCAGGCCACATGAAAGGAAAGCGGGATCGCCGCAATGGCCCCATTGTCGTCCTGATCCCGCAGGCTGGAAAGTCACCGCGGCCGAACGCCTCAGTAGTAGTCATCCAGCGAGGCGTTGACGTTGAGCTCGGCAAGGCTTGCGGTATTGGGCAGATTCAGTGCCATCGACACCAGCCGGGCCAGGTCCTCGGGTTGCGTCATCTGCTCGGGCGGAATGTTGCCGACCGACTCGCCCATGTCGGTGGCGACCAGCCCCGGGCACAGCGCCGTGGCGCGTACGCCGTCTTCCCAGCCCTCCTTGCGCAGCGCGTGAGACAGCGCAAGGGCGGCAAACTTGCTCATCGCGTAGAGCCCCGAACGCGGACTCTTGACCCGATGACCGGACAGCGACACCACTGACACCACGCGCCCGGTACCGGCTTTTTTCAGATGCGGCCAGGCCGCGCGCGCCAGCCGCAACGGCGCCTTGACGTTGATGTCGAAAATCGCGTCGATGTCGGCATCTTCGGCCTCGATCACCGTTTTGGGAATCATGATGCCGGCGTTGTTGACCAGTGCATCAAGGCGCCCGAAGCGATTGATCGTGGCCTCGACCCACGCCTGATCCAGACCGGCATCGGCGGCGTCATAGTGATGCACCAGCACGTTATCGCCGGTCAGCGCCGGGTCGATCTCGTCGTGCCGGCGCACGCCCAGACTCAGCTGCCAGCCCTCCTCTTTCAGGCGCCTGGCAATCGCGGCGCCGATGCCACGGTTGGCCCCCGATATCATCGCCACGCGCGGCGCTGCGGTGTCGTCAGTCATTCACAACCTCCTTGCTCATTGATGCATTCGATCGTGTCACACGTTCTGTCTGGCCACGTGGCGGGCAATCGCCCCGGGCGTGGTCCACCACACGCCCTCGGCCTCACGATGACCGGCAAGATCAGCAAGCACTTTTCTCAGCAGCCGCAGCCGGAAGGGCTGGCCGGTCAGCCAGGGGTGCAGGGCGATGCCCATGACCAGCGGCTGATGACGCGACTGCTCAAGCAGCTCGAAAAACTGATCGCGCATCATGGTGGCGAACTCGCTCATGCTGACCCGATGCGTCGAGATGGTCGGGATGTCGTTGAGCTCCTGCGGATAGGGAATCGACAGCAGCTGACCGCGGCGGGTGCGCATGGCAATCGGGCGGTCATCGTGCGCCCAGTTGAGCGTGTAGGAGAACCCGGCCTCCTGCAAAAGATCCGGGGTGCGATCGCTTTCCGAGATCCAGGGCGAGAGCCAGCCCTCGGGCGCCGTACCGAAGTGGCTCGTCAGGCGCTCGCGGCAGCGGTTGATCAGTGCCGCCTCATCATTGAGCGAGAGCTGGCCCTGGCGCTCGGCGTTGGTATGGCCGTGACCGATCAGCTCATCGCCGCGGGCCATGAAGGCCTCCAGCAGCTCGGGGCAGTGGTCGAGAATCGAGGTATTGGCGATCACCCCGGCGGGCAGCGACAGTTCATCGAGCATCTCCAGAAAGCGCCAGGCGCCCACGCGGTTGCCGTATTCTCGCCAGGCGTAGTTGAGCACGTCCGGCTCGCCTTCCGGCGCCGGCGGCGCAATACCGGGGCCACGCCCTTCGCCAAAGGCAAAGTGCTCCAGATTGACGCCCACATAGACGGCCAGGCGCGTATCGCCGGGCCAGCGAAAATCATCGCGGTCGGTGATCGGGCGATAGGCAAAGCGCTCATGATGGCGCAGATGGTTGAGTGTCATGCGGTTCTCCTGTCGATAAAAACGGCCGCGCCTTGCGATGCCCCGGCCCGTGTTCGGACATTAAAAAGCCGGCGCCCTGTCGGGCGCCGGCATGCATGAAGGAGATGCCTGACACCTCAGGCCGATTGCACGGCCGGGATGTTCTCCATCAGCTTTTCCTTGAAGATCGGCAGGTCCCGGATGCGCTTGCCGGTGGCGTGATAGACCGCATTGGCCACCGCCGCCGCCATGCCGGTAATCCCGATCTCACCGATCCCGCGGGCGCCGAACTCGTTGAACTCAAGGTCAGGATAGTCGAGCAGGATCACATCGACCTCCGGCGGCTGGTCGGCATGCACCGGCACCACGTACTCGGCGTAGTTGTTGTTCACCGGTCGGCCATTGCGCGCGTCATAGTCGGTGGCCTCGAAATGGGCCATGCCCAGCCCCATGACGATGGCGCCCTCGACCTGGTTGCGCGCCGTCAGGGAGTTGATCACGCGGCCGACGTCGATGGCACTGACCACCCGGGAGACGCGCAGATTCGAGATGCCCGGGTCCCAGCGCACTTCCACAAAGTGTGCCCCGAAGGAGCGATAGGAGTAGCGGTCATCGGCGCCCTGGGTATGGGCGTGGCCGTCGGCACTGGCCAGCTTCTGACCCTTGAGCACGTCGACGTAGTTCACGCCCTGCCCGTCATGGGTCAGCTGGCCGTTTTCGAACACGAGGCTGTCGCTGTCATTATCGACATCGGCAAAGTCGCCCTTCTCCGAGGTCGCGTAACCCTTGAGCTCCTTGATCGCCTCACGGGTGGCCGCCGCGACCGCCGGCAACGTGGTGGCCGTGGTCCAGGAGCCACCCGAGATCGGCCCGTTCGGGTAGCTGGTATCCCCCAGTCGTACAGTGATCTTCTCAAGCCCCAGGCCGGTAATGTCGCTCACCGTCTGGGCAATGATGGTGTAGGTGCCGGTACCGATGTCCTGGGTGGCACAGGTGACATAGGCCGTGCCGTCGGCGCGCAGCGAGACCCGCGCCTCGCACTCGCGCTTGATCGCCTCCCAGTTACAGGCCGCCATCCCATAGCCGACGATCTCGTGACCGTCGCGCATCGAACCGACTTCCGGATTGCGGTCATGCCAGCCAAACTTCTCGGCGGCCTTTTCGGTGGCCTCGCGGATGTGGTTGCTGGAAAAATCCAGATCCTGACTCTCGTCGCGGTCGGCGTAGTTGTTCAGGCGAAACTCGAGCGGATCAACCCCGGCGGCCAGTGCCATCTCGTCGATGGCGGATTCCAGCGCAAACAGCCCCGGGGCCGCGCCCGGCGCACGCATCGAGGTGGGCGTGCCGCGGTTGACCCGGGTGGTCTCATGAGAAACCGTCAGGTTCGGGCACGAATAGAGGCTCTGGGTGACGCTGCCGCAGGTCTCGACGTACTGATCGGTAAACGAGGTGGTGTTGATCGACTCGTGACGCAGCGATACCAGCCGACCGTTGTCGTCGGTGGCCAGACGCATGCGCTGGCGCGTCTCCGGGCGATGGCCGGTAGTGGTGAACATCTGCGGGCGGGGCACCACCAGCTGTACCGGGCGCCCGGTTTCGCGTGCGGCGACGGACGCCGCCACGGCGTGCGGCCACATCCAGAGCTTGGAACCAAAGCCCGAGCCGATAAACGGCGATTCGACCCGGATGTGTGACGGCGGAATGCCGAAAATTTTCGACAACGCGCCGCGCTGCTGCACCACCCCCTGAGAGGATTCGAAGATGCTCAGGCGATCGCCCTCCCAGCTCGCCACGGAGGCGTGCATCTCCATCGGGTTGTGGGTCTCGACCGGTGTGGTATAGGTCACATCGATGCTGTGGGCGGCGCCATCGAAGTTGCCTTCGGCGTCGCCGCGCTCGTGGTTACCACTGCCGGGCTTTGTCCCATGGGCCTTCACGCCCTGATCGAGATTGGCGATGGCGTCATCGCGTTGGTAGCTCACGCCCACCTTGCGTGCCGCGGCGCGGGCGTTGTCAAACGTGTCGGCCACCACCAGTGCCACAAACTGACCTTCGTAATGGACCCGGTTGTCCTCGAACGGCAGACGGGTCTCCTCGACCTTGTTGCCCTGGGCCATCGAAGACGGCGTGCGGTGCAGCTCGGGGAAGTGATTGTGATGAAAGATGTCGATCACCCCGGGGGACTGGCGCGCCGCCTCCAGATCGAGACCGGTGATGGTACCGCTGGCGATGGTGCTGAAAACCCCGTAGCCATAGGCCATGTTGTCAGGATGATGGTCGGCGGCGTAGGGCGCCTCGCCGGTCACCTTGCGCTGGCCGTCGATGCGCTTCGGTCCGGCGCCAATGATGCTGTCACTCATGACGTTCTCCTGTCTGATCAGACCTTCAGGCGGTCAGGGTGGTGAGATTGCGCACGATGGCCTGCTGACCCAACGGGATCTTGAAGGCGTTGTGGGCGTATGGCGTGGCGCCCTGCATCGCGATCTCGGCGGCACGCTGAAAGCTCGACTCGCTGACCTGCTGTCCCTTGAGGGCCTTTTCGGCCTCATGGGCGCGCCAGGGTTTGGTGCCTACCCCACCGAGTGCCACACGGGCATCAACAATGGTGTCGCCATCGAGTGTCACGATCACGGCACTCGAGGCCAGCGCGAACTGATAGGAGGCGCGATCGCGCAGCTTGAGATAGCCCGAGCGGCCGTTGTTGAGCGGCGCATCCAGCGTCACATGCGTGATCAGCTCACCCGGCTTCAGGTTGTGCTCGCGCTCGGGGGCATCACCGGGCAGTAGATGAAAGTCGAGAAAATCGATCTCGCGCTGGCCCTCGGGGCCTTCGACGGTGACCGTGGCGCCGATGGCGGCCATCGCCACGCACATGTCGGAGGGATGGGTGGCGATACAGTGCTCGCTGGTGCCGAGCACGGCGTGCACCGAGCGGTTATGGCCCTCGATGGCGGCACAGCCCGAGCCCGGCTCGCGCTTGTTGCAGCTCGAGACGCCGTCGCGAAAGTACGGGCAGCGCACGCGCTGCATGACGTTGCCGGCAGTGGTGGCCTTGTTGCGCAGCTGCGTGGTGGCCCCCGACAGCAGCGCCTCGCTGAGCACGGTGTAGTCGCTCTGGATGCGCTCATGGCGCGCCAGGGCCGTATTGGTCACCAGTGCACCGATGCGGGTGCGGCCGTCATCAAGCGTTTCGATCTCATTGAGATCAAGCCGGTTGATGTCGACCACCTGCTCCGGGCGCATGATGTCGATCTTGACCAGATCAAGCAGCGTGGTGCCGCCGGCCAGATAGGCCGCCTGCTCATTGCTGCCGTGGGTCGATACCGCCTGGCGGGGGCTGTCGGCTCGTGCATAGTCAAATTCGCGCATCAGCTCGCTCCTTCCATCTTGCCGCGGGCATCCTGCACGGCAGCCAGAATGTTCTTGTAGGCGCCGCAGCGACAGATGTTGCCGCTCATCGCCTCGCGCACCGAGGCGTCGTCCGAGCCGATGTTGTCATCGTTGAGAATCGCCACCGCGCTCATGATCTGCCCCGAAGTGCAGTAGCCGCACTGGTAGGCGTCATGTTCCCAGAAGGCCGCCTGCACCGGATGCAGCTCGTCACCGTTGGAGAGCCCTTCGATGGTGGTCACGCTGTCACCATCGTGGGAGACCGCCAGCGACAGGCAGGAGTTGATCGCCGTGTCATTGACCAGCAGCGTACAGGCGCCGCACTGGCCCTGGTCGCAGCCCTTCTTGGTGCCGGTCAGCATCAGCCGGTCGCGCAATACATCGAGCAGCACCGCGTTGGGCTTGACGTTCAGGGTGTGCTCCACGCCGTTGACGGTGAGCTGAATCTGCTGCTCGCCCTCGGCGGGCGCACCATCGTCCTGCGGCTCGACGGGCGCGTTCTGTTGCTGCTGGCTGGCCTGGGCAATCTGCGCCCAGGCAGGCGCCGTGGCGGCCGCCAGGCCGGAGGCGCCCATGGATTTGAGAAATCGTCGCCTTGAAGGCGAACGGGCATCAAAGGTCTCGACCCTTGAGTCGCCATTGTTTTGGTGATCACTCATGTGTCACTCCTCATTGCACCAGGGCACAAGCGTTCATGTGTGCCCTGTGTCTTCACGGTCGGTATGCGGGGCATCGGCGGTGCCAGCCACCAATGATGGCGCCTTGAGGCGCTCTGAAGTCGTGGGGTATGTCAGTGACTGTCGGGGCTGTTGCTTGTCCCGACTGTCGTCTGCCGGGACTGTCGTTTGCCGGGACTATCGTTTGCCAGAACTATCATTCGTCAGAACTATCATTCGTCAGGATTGTCGTTCGTCTGGACTATCGTTTGCCGGCGAACGATGTTCAGCCTGGCCCGGGTTGGCAACGATTGCCAGTTTATCGCCGAACCTTTTCAACACCTTTTCAGGGGCTGTGCCTGATCCTTGCAGAGCCACAATAAAAGGGCCGGTCCTTTTACAAGAACCGGCCCTGCCCTACTCAAAAGCAGGTCCGGACTCAGGCGGACAGCAGCTTTTCGATCGAGATCGGCATGTCGCGAATGCGCTTGCCGGTAGCGTTATAGACCGCATTGGAAATGGCGGCGGCCACGCCCGTCAGGCCGATCTCGCCGACCCCGCGGGCACCGAACGCATTGTGTCGATAGTCGGGATAGTCGAGCAGGTCCACCTCGACCTTCGGCATATCGGCATTCACCGGCAGAATGTAGTCCGCCAGGTTGTTGTTGTAGGGATAGCCATTCTGGTCGAACTCGGCCTGTTCGAACATCCCCATGCCGATCCCCATGACAATGCCGCCCTCAACCTGGTTGCGTGCGGTCATCGGGTTGATGGCGCGACCGATATCGATGGTCGAGACCACGCGTGCCACACGCAGACGCGAGATGCCTGGATCCCAGCGCACTTCCACGAACACGGCGCCGAAGGAGCGGAAGCTGTACTGGTTCTGCTCGTCGCCGGGTTGGGCGGACGCCTCACCGTCGATCAGCCCCAGCTGGTTGTCCGCCAGCAGCTGCGTGATCTCGACGCTGCGATCCCCCTGCACCAGCTTGCCGCTCTGGATTTCAATGGTGTCGGGGTCGGCGTTTTCAAACACGCCGCCTTCGGCCGTGGCCAGCGACTTGAGCTGTGACAGCGCCTCATCAAAGGCCGCCGAAACCGCCGGCAGGACAGTGGAGGTCGCCATCGAACCACCGGAAAGCGGGCCGGACGGCAGCTGCGAATCGCCCAGACGCACATCGACCATTTCGATGGGAATCCCGGTCAGCTCGCTGGCCGTCTGCGCCACGATCGTATAGGTGCCGGTGCCGATGTCCTGCGTGCCGCAGGCCACCAGCAGGGAGCCGTCGGCGCGAAAGCCAAAGCGCGCACTGCAGTGCTGGCGCATCGCTTCCCAGCTCTGGGTCGCCATGCCATAGCCGATGATCTCGTCACCGTCCTGCATTGCACCGGGCGTGGGATTGCGCTTGTCCCAGCCAAAGCGGCTGGCGGCGTCATCCCAGCACTCCTTGAGATGGTTGCTGGACCAGGGCAGGTCAGAGGTCGGATCGGCGGCCGCGAAGTTTTTCTTTCGCAGCGCCAGCGGGTCCATCTCCAGCTTGACCGCCAGCTCATCCATCGCCGTTTCCAGCGCGAAGTTGCCGGAGGCTTCCCCCGGAGCGCGCATCGGGCACGGCGGGCACTTGTTGACCGTGACGAGGCGATTGGTGACGGCCGCATTACCACCGCAGTCATACATCTTGGGCGTGGCGCCGCTGACGGTGTCGTCGTGCTTGCCGGCCGGCGAGCTCTCGTTGCAGCCATCGTGATGGATGGAAAGCAGCTTGCCGCTGTCATCGGCGCCCAGACGCACACGCTGCAGCGAGGTCGGGCGATAGCCGGTCGCCAGATACTCCTGGGTACGCGACAGCACTGTCTTGACCGGACGGCCCAGCCGACGTGCCGCCACGGCCGTCATGATGGCGTGCGGCCACATGAAGAGCTTGCTGCCAAACCCGGAGCCGATGAAGTGCGAGATGACCGTCACCTTCTCGGGCGGTATACCAAATATTTTCGACAGCGCGTTGCGCTGAAAGACCACGCCCTGAGAGGACTCATAGATGGTCAGCATGTCGTTTTCCCACTGCGCCACCGAAGCGTGCATTTCCATCACGCTGTGGTTTTCCTGGGCGATCGAGTAACGATGATCGAGTTTGACGCTGGCCGATTCGAACGCCGAGTCGGCATCGCCAATCGAGGAGGCGTCACCCGGCTGCTCTTCGCCGGGCAGCTCGCCTTCGCCGCGATCCAGCGCCTTGATATCGGTCAGGAACTCATCACTGCGCTCATAGTTGGCCTTGACCTTCATCGCCGCTGCGCGGGCGTGATTCAGGGTGTCGGCCACCACCAGCGCAATGTACTGTCCCTGATAGTGAATCTCGTTGTCTTCGAACGGCAGACGCGGTTCGCTGGTCAGGTTCTCGTCGGCGAAGCTGTTGGGCGAGCGACTGAGCTGGTCGAAGTTGTCGTGATGGAAGATATCCAGCACGCCCGGCATCGCCAGCGCCTCGTCCAGCTCCAGCGACACCAGCTTGCCGCTGGTAATCGTACTGGTGACCGGATAACCATAGGTCTGGTTCGGCAGGTTACGGTCGGCGGCGTAGTCGGCCCCGCCGGTCAGCTTGAGGGTGCCGTCAATGCGCGGCTTTTCGGCGCTCAGGTTGTATTCGCGGGTCTTTCCGGTATCGGTGGTCATGTGATCTCTCCCTGATCAGGCACGTGCGCGGGCGGTGGCATCCCTGAGCGCACGCGCAATGGCCTGCTTGCCCAGCGTGATCTTGTAGCCGTTATGGCTATAGGCCACTGCATCAGTGAAGGCGGCGTCGGCGGCACGCTCGAAATTCTCCTGGGTGGCCGGCTGGCCCTTGAGCGCCTCTTCGGCAGCTGTAGCGCGCCAGGGTTTGGTCGCCACACCGCCGAGTGCGACGCGCACCTCGCTGACGTTGTCGCCGTCCAGGCTGACGATGGCCGCACAGGAGGCGAGCGCAAACTCGTAGGAGGCGCGATCGCGCAGCTTGAGATAGTGCTGGCCGCCGCCACGCGGGGTATCCAGAATCACGTGGGTGATCAGCTCGCCCGGCTTCAGGTCGTGCTCGCGCTCGGGGTGGTCGCCCGGCAGCAGGTGATAGTCCTCAAAGGCGACTTCGCGCTGGCCGTCAGGGCCTTCCAGCACCAGGGTGGCGCCGGCGGCCACCATGCCGACACACATGTCGGAGGGATGCGTGGCGATGCAGTGCTCGCTGGTGCCCAGCACGGCGTGATTGCGGTTGATGCCGTCAAGCGCCGAACAGCCCGTGCCCGGCTCGCGCTTGTTGCACGGCATGTCCGGATCACGGAAGTAGGGGCAGCGGGTGCGCTGCATGACGTTGCCACCGGTCGAGGCCATGTTGCGAAGGCCGGTCGAGGCCCCCGACAGCAGCGCCTCGCTGAGTACCGGATAGTCGCGCAGCACGATCTCGTGTTTGGCAAGCTCGGTGTTGGAGACCAGCGCGCCAATCTTCAGACGGCCATCCTCGAGTGTCTCGATGCGCTTGAGCGGCAGGCGAGTGACATCCACCACCTTCTCGGGCTGCATGACATCGAGCTTGACCAGATCCAGCAGCGTGGTGCCGCCGGCAATAAAGGCCTCGCCATCGTGAACACGGCGATGGCTGACGGCCTGATCGATGGCCTCGACGCTTTCAAGTTCGAACGCTCTCATGTTATTCCCCTCCCCGCATCTGGCCGCGGGCACTTTGTACCGCATCGAGAATGTTCTTGTAGGCACCACAGCGGCAGATGTTGCCGCTCATGGCCTCGCGCAGCGACACTTCATCGCCATCGATGCTGTCATCGTTGATGATGGCGGCGGCGGTCATCATCTGGCCGGCCGTGCAGTAGCCACACTGGTAGGCATCGTGGGCCAGAAAGGCGTCCTGTACCGGATGATGCCCCAGCTCGAAGCCGGCGCTTTCGGCCAGTCCTTCGATGGTGACAATCTCGGCGCCTTCCTGCATGCAGGCCAGCATCAGGCAGCTGTTGACGCTGCGCCCGTTGACATGAACGGTGCAGGCGCCGCACTGGCCGTGATCACAGCCCTTCTTGGTGCCGAACAGATTCAGCTGCTCGCGCAGCACGTCCAGCAGTACGGCGTTGGGCGCCACCTGCAGATCGTGCTGCCGGCCGTTGACGGTCAGAGTGATGCGGCGGGTCTCGGAAGAATGTTTGCCGGAAGCGGCAGTGGGCTGTTCGGCGGTTTCAGCCTGGGCGCCGGGCGTACAGAACCCTACGCCCGTCGAATGACGGATAACAGGTGCCATGAGTCAGGTCCTCATCGTTAGTCTTGTACGGTCTTGCATGATCGTGATCACTTCAGTAGCCGGGATCGCGGACACCGGATCACGTTTTATGGGTATTGGATCGATGGTTCATGTTCGGTGGCGCCATGATGCGTTGCCATGGGCCTTATTACGTGCTGTCAGGAGTTTATAAGGTAGGTAACGAATTTCAGGCCATCAACCCGGTGATGCCATCGCCCGACGCGACACAATGGCTTTTCACCATGCCGGAACGCTGAAATCGACGTAGAAGACCAATGACTTATTCATGATCCCTGGCTGTAAATATACAATCGCGCATGTATGCATTATTGTGCGCTCGCCTGCGTGAAACGCCCTGTCCGCGCGGCAATGCCCTTTTATGACAGGTTTAACGTCGAGACGACGTCCATGAGAAAGACCAAGGAAGAAGCGGAACTGACCCGCCAGTCGCTGATGAACGCCGCCGAGCACCTTTTTATCGAAAAGGGGCTTAGCCGTACCACGCACAACGATATTGCCACACGTGCCGGTGTGACCCGTGGTGCGCTGAACTGGCATTTCCCGGAGGGCAAGACCAGCATCCTGGCCGCCCTTCTGGAGCGCAAGCGTCAGATGACCGAGCGCCTGGCAGCGCATCTGGCGCAGTGCGAGCAGCGCGCTCACGCGCCCGTGTCCATTTTGCGTCTGACGCTGGTGCAGGACCTTGAATCGCTGTCACGCGACAGCCGCCTTCAGCGCATTTTGCTGCTGACCTCGTCACGCAATGAATTCATCGGCGAATTTTCCTGGGTCAATGATCAGCTTGACCTGCATATGCAGGAGTGTCGCGACATGATCAGCCAGACCTTCCGGCGTGGGGTCGCCAGCGGGGAGATTGCCCTGCGCAACGATCTGACGCCCGACATGGCAGCGTCCATGCTGCTTTCCTGTCTCAAGGGCGTGATCACGGACTGGCTGCTGAAACAGACGCTTTTCGAGCTGGCCGATGACAGTGACAAGGTGGTCAGCACACTGCTTGAGAGCGTAGTGATCTGGCAGAAAGGCCCTGTTTCCTGACAGGGCTTTATCACACCTTATCAGCGTATCTTCTCCTGGATTCCAACGATTTTTACCTCGCCTCTATCTGACAAATATTGCCCGCCTTTTTCGCCACTGACCGCATGGTGGCGAGGAAGTTGCCGTTTACAAACCTGCCCGACGCTTTTTTAATCTGAGTTATCTTTAAGCGATTGATAACAAATATCCAGTCACTTCCCGAATTTATAATCCCTCCGTTCGCTTGACGTTTGGCGCTTCCAATCTACTGTTTCAGTGTAGGTACTGACACGGACAGTGAGATGTTGCGTGCATTACCACCTTATTGACTCAGGTTAAATTTCTTGGCTTCAGGGTGCACATCATGAACGACACGGATGAACGTTTCATGCATGGCGATAACCGCCAGCAAAGCAATACGGGTACTGGCGGAACACAGGGAAGCGACAAGGCACAGCAGAACAAGGAACAGGCGCAGCAAAAGGCAAGGGAAACGGCCGATCAGGCACGTGACGAAGCTCTGCGCCGCGCTGACAGCCAAAAGGGATTTGTCGCCGACTATGTCTCGAACTTCTCGGAAGCCGTGCGCAGCATGGCCATGCAGTTCAAGGATCAGGATCAGGTATCGCTGGCCGACTATACCTACCGCCTGGCAGACAAGACCGACACATTTGCCGATCGCCTGCGTGATGAAAACAGCGAATCCCTGCTGAAACAGGCACAGGACTTCTCTCGTCGTGAACCGGCACTGTTCATTGGTGGCATGGTCGCGGGCGGCTTTTTGCTGTCGCGTTTTCTGAAAAGCTCCAATCGCTGATCAGGCTTTCGAAACACCAGCCCGACAGAAACACCATCTTGTATTGCTCGGATCAACAGGGAGAGTTTGAGCATGACACAACCTTCAGGTCACAAGGACCCCAGCATCGAAGAGCGTCGCCACGCCGAAGAAGGCGGTGACGAACCGCGCGGCATGGTGGGAATGCTCTCCTCGCTGCTTAATGATGTTACCTCGCTGGTCCGCCAGGAAATTGCGCTTGGCAAGGCCGAGATGCAGCAGAACATCAAGCGCGCCGGCGCAGCCGTCGCCTCCATCGTGGTGGCCGGTGCCGTCCTTAACGCGGGGCTTTTGATCCTTCTGGCAGCGGCCGTACTGGGTCTGAGCCACGTGCTCGCCCCCTGGCTTTCGGCCCTGATCGTAGGCGCCGTCGTCGCCCTGATTGGCATGAGCATGATGAAAAAGGCGCGCGATACCCTGAGCACTCAGGCCATGACACCGGATCGCACGGTCGACAGCCTGCAGCGTGATCAATCCATGCTCAAGGAACATGCCAGCACCAACAAGGAAGAGGAAACCACACGATGAGCGACCAGGATCAGAACCAGGACCAGGATCAGCAGGACACTCGCAGTCCCGAAGAGATCGAGGCCGACATCAACAAGACCCGCTCTCACCTTGATGACACGCTCAGCGATTTTCAGGAGCGCTTCTCCTCCGATCACATGATGCACAGCGCCATGGAATACGTGAAAAGCGATTCCGCCAAAGATTACTTCTCCAACCTGGGGCGTTCGGTTCGTGACAACCCGATGCCGGCGGCGCTGATCGGTGTGGGCATTGGCTGGCTGATCTACTCCAGCAATTCGTCGGGTTCCGGTCGTGGTGACGTGCCGACCCGGTTTAATGACAAGCGCCAGAAACGCGCTCGTCATGCGGCCGCCGAAACGGAGCCGCAGACCCACGAATATGATGAGCTTTATGACGAACCGCTCTTTGATGAGCCCCTTTACAGCGAAGGCGCTTCCATCGATCAGCACCGTCAGGGGCAGTCCTCCAGCGGCAGCGATGGTGGTCTGCGCCAGCGTGCCAGCGACGCCCTGCACGGCGCCGGTGATCGAGCGCGCAGCATTAAAGGCGGCGCCGGCGAGCGGGCGCACAACATGAAAAGCGGTGCTGGAGACAGGATGCAACGCATGAAACAGGGTTCCAGCGATCGCCTTCACGATGCTTCCTCAAGGGCGCGTGACACCGGCTCATGGCTGAGCGATCTGGCCCATGACAACCCGGTCGCGACCGGCGCACTGGGCCTGGCGGCTGGCGCCCTGTTGGGCTCGCTTCTCCCCGCCTCGCGGGCCGAACAGCGCGCCATGGGCGACACCCGCGACCAGCTGGTCGACCGTGCCAGCGAGATGGGCTCCGAGCAGATGGATCGTGCCAGCGAAAAGGCCCAGGAAGCCGCTGACAAGCATGCTTCCGATGGCAATGATTCAAGCGATCGCAATCAGCACTCCTCGGATAGCAGTGACAGCGAACCGCGCTCGGGCAGCAGCACCTCTACGGACCATGTGCCGGGCAATACCCGCCGCTAGGATTCCGGTTTGACGCCATAAAAAAACGACGCCCGAAGGCGTCGTTTTTTTGATCCGTTCCGGGCGTACCAGAACGGCATCAAAACGCACTAGAACAGCATAAAGACAACCCATGCCAGCGCAAAGCCCAGTACGGACTCCAGCGTCTGCTGCGTCGTCCAGACCTTGAGCGTGGTTTTCACATCCATGCCCATCAGTCGTCCGACCAGCCAGAAGCCCGAGTCGTTGACGTGGCTGGCAAACACCGAGCCGGCAGCCGTGGCCAGCGTAATGGCCACCACCTGCATGGTCGAGAAATCCCCGGCTTCCACGGCGGGTGCCATCAGACCTGCCGCAGTCACCAGCGCCACCGTGGCCGAGCCCTGGGCCACACGCATCAGGACCGCCACCACATAGGTGGCCATGATGACCGACAGCCCCAGATTTTCGAGCGAACCCGACAGCGCATCACCAATGCCCGAAGCGCGCAGTACACCGCCAAACATGCCACCGGCGCCGGTGATCAGCACCACCGAGCAGATCGGCCCCAGCGCGGAGTCCAGCACCTTCTCAAGGGCCGTGCCCGACTTCCCGCGGCGACCGCCCAGTACCCAAAGTGCCACCAGCACCGAGATCAGCAGCGCAATCGGGGTCTCGCCCAGCGCCGAGCAGAGCTTGTACCAGCCAGCATCGCTGTCCGCCATGCCGGCCGCACGCAGGAAATCCAGCCCGGTATTCATGAAGATCAGTGCCATCGGCAGCAGCAGCATGGCAAGCACCGCACCGATCGAGGGCGGATTGGTGACCTCCTCTTCATCGCTGTCGCCGAACATGCCGCCGGCCACCTGCTCAAGCGTAATGCGCGAGGCCGCAAATCGGCTCCAGAGATAGCCCGACAGATACCACAGCGGAAAGGCGATCAGCACCCCGGTCAGCATCACCAGACCCAGGTTGGCGCCATACAGCTCGGAGGCGGCCACCGGTCCGGGATGGGGCGGCACGAACACGTGCATGACCGAAAAGGCCGCCGCGGCCGGCAGTGCAAAGGGAATAATCGGGCCATTGAGACGTTTGGCAATGGCAAAGATGACCGGCAGCATCACGATCAGACCGGCATCCATGAAAATCGGAAAGCCCATCAGCAGTGACGCCACGCCAAGGGCAAAGGGCGCGCGCTTTTCGCCAAAGATCGCGATCATGCGATCGGCCAGCACCTTCGCCCCGCCGGAAGACTCCACCAGCTTGCCCAGCATCGCCCCCAGCCCGATCAGCAGTGCCACCGAGCCCAGCGTGCTGCCAAAATTGTTGACCAGTGTCGGCACAATCTGATCGGTGGGAATACCGGCGGCAAAGGCAGTTAACAGACTAACGAGAATCAGGGTGACAAAGGCATGCACCCTGAACTTGATCACCATGAGCAGAAGCACTGTTATTGCGGCAGCGGCAATACCCAGCAATGGCCCTGCCGACATGGTCTGACTCCAGTTTTCCATCCTCTCTCCCTGATGGCTGCCCCGAGCAGTGCGCGGGTGTTGTTCAATATTTTAATGATCAAGGATCGAGCGATCTGTCTCGGTCCTTTGAACCGGAAAAAGTCTAGGGATCACCGCGGTCCCTGCCAAACCCTTTCGCGTATTTTATTGATTCAGCATGGCTTTCACGCAAAAGCCCCGGCAGATGCCGGGGCTTTTCGATCAGCACAACATACCAGTGCGAGCGTTTTTTACACGAACCCGACCACCTCATGGGGCACGTAGGGCGCCTCGAGCTGCTCGACTTCGGCCTCGCTCAGCGTGATCTCGAGCGCCCCCAGGGCCTGGTCCATGTGGTGGGACTTGCTGGCGCCCACGATCGGCGCCGTAATACCCGGTTTTTGCAGAAGCCAGGCCAGCGCAATCTGCGCCGGTGACACGTTGCGTGCACCGGCCACCTCATGCAGCGCCTCGATCACGGGTGTATCGCGCTCGAGACCCAGCTTCCAGGCCCGCATCTGCTCATCGCTTTTGGCGCGGGTGGTCTGCCCTTCACCGCCCACGGCCTTGCTGCCGGCCAGAACACCGCGCGCCAGCGGACTCCAGGGGATCACGCCCACGCCCTGATCGATACACTGCGGAATCATCTCGCGCTCTTCCTCGCGATAAATGAGATTGACCATCGGCTGCATGGTGGAAAACTTTGTCCAGCCGTTTTTCTCTGCCACGTGCTGGGCTTTGGCAAACTGCCAGGCGTGCATGCTCGACGCCCCGATATAGCGCGCCTTGCCGGATTTCACGACCTCGTGCAGCGCCTCCATGGTCTCCTCGATGGGGGTATCGTAGTCCCAGCGATGGGTCTGATAGAGATCGACGTAATCCATGCCCAGTCGCGTGAGCGAGGCATCGATGGCGTGATGGATGTGCTTGCGCGACAGCCCCTGCTCGTTGGGCGTTTTGTTGCCGGTCGGGTTATACACCTTGGTGGCCAGCACCACCTCCTCACGGCGGGCAAAATTCTTCACCGCCCGACCCACGACCTCCTCGGAGGCGCCGTCAGAGTACATGTCGGCGGTATCAAAAAAGTTGATGCCGGCATTAAGCGCCTGCTCGATAAAGGGCCGGCTCTGCCGGTCATCAAGGACCCAGTCGCGCCACCGCGGCGTGCCGTAGGTCATGGTCCCCAGACACAGCGGCGAGACCTTGAGTCCGGTGCGACCCAGATTGCGATAGTCCATGACGTACCCTCCTCAATGAAATGGCAACCGACTCACCCGATCGCCATGTAAATAGCCGGCTAACAGCATGGCAAGGATTGCGCATCTGGCAAGCTATCGATGTCATTGGTGGGAGGTATAAATCGGCGAGAGGTATACATTGACGAGGCATATAAAAAAGCGGAAAAGCGCCGGGCGCTTCTCCGCTGGACGGATACAGGATTGAAAGGCGCGCTATCGATCCAGTACGTCAGGGTTGAGCCAGTACCTCAGGATTAATAATGTTGCGCGGCCGCCTGCCGGCGAGCACATCCACGGCGTTTTGCGCCGAACGTGCCTTGAGCTCGACGTAGGACTCTTCGGTATAAAACGCGGCGTGCGGGGTGAGGATGACGCGATCGAATCGGGTCAGCGGATGATCGATGGCCAGCGGCTCCTCTTCGAGCACGTCAAGTCCAGCGCCCATCAGACGACCCTGTGACAGCGCCTCGACCAGCGCCGCGGTATCGACCACACCGCCGCGGGCCGTGTTGATCAGGATGGCATCCTCGCGCATGGCAGCCAGCGCGTCTGCATCGATCAGGTGATGCGTCTGTTCGGTCAGCGGCAGATGCAGCGACACCACCTGTGATGAGGCCAGCAGCTCATCGAAGGACACCACCGCCCAGCCCTCGGACGTGGTCTCCCCCGGGGTCAGCCGCGGGTCACAGAGTACGACCTCAAAGCCCAGCCCTGCGGCCTTGCGCGCCGTGGCCATGCCGATGGCACCGGCCCCGACCACGCCGAATCGTCGGCCACGCAGCTGAAAGATGGGTTTTGCCGCCCCCAGCCCCGGCTCGCCCTGACGCAGACGACGATCCAGCCCGGTGATATCCCGCTGTACTGTCAGGGCCAGGGCGATGGCGTGATCCGAGACCGCCTCGGTGCCGTAGTCCGGCACGTTGCACACCGCCACGCCATGGCGAGTGGCCGCTTCGATATCCACGGTATCCATCCCGACGCCGTTGCGCGATACCACACGCAGCCCGGGCAGGGCCGCCAGCACCTCCTCGGTAATCTGCCCGTACTGCACGATCAGCCCCTGCGCGTCGCGAGCGTTTGCGATAATGCCCTCGGGCGTGACGTCCTGACACAGCGTCAGACGGCCGCCTTCGGCCTCGACACATTCACGCTCGATATCAATGCTGTCGTGATCGCAATCGGTAAAGACAATATGCATCTCACCAGTCTCCTGCAGGGTTTGTTTCAACAAGTGTGGCTCAATCCTGCGGCCAGAGACGTACCAGCACCTTCCCGGACACCTGAGCGTCCTTCGCCGTGGCAAAGGCATCGATGGCCTGGTCGGCCGGCACTTCATGGGTGATGACCTGATCAAAGCGCTCATCGCGGGCCAGCAGCTCGATGGCCTCGTCCACTTCCTGATTGAACCGGAAGCAGCCGCGCAGCTGGATTTCCTTGGAGATCAGCATGGCCAGTTCCAGCGGCTGGGCGCCGGCGCCCATCATGCCGATCTGAGCAATGATGCCTGCCCGACGCACGGCGCGAATGGCGGTATCGATCGAGGCCGGCACGCCGGAGCATTCCAGCGCCACGTCAAAGGCTTCAGCGTCGGGGGTCTGCTCGCCGATGCGAATGGTGTGATGCACGCCGAGTCCGCGGGCGCGCTCGAGCGGGCCTTCAAAGACGTCGGTGGCGGTGACTTCACGGGCACCCTTGGCAAGTGCTGCCGCCGCGGTCAAAAGCCCAATCGGACCCGAGCCGCACACCAGCACCCGCTTGCCTTCCACACCGCCGGCCACATTAATGCCGTGCAGGGCCACGGCCAGCGGCTCGGTCAGCGCGGCGCGCTTGAGCGAGAGCCCTTCGGGCAGTACGCGAATCATGCCGCGCGTGACCACCAGGTATTCACTCATGCCGCCCTGGGTATGAGGTGTCGTGGACGCCGAGCCCAGATAGGCGCCCTTCGGCCACAGGTGCGGCAGCTCCTCAAGGCCCGGCTGGCTCTCGCCGAAAGTGGCCGGATGGAAGGTCACCGGCGTACCCGGGGAAAGCTCGCCGGAGGGGTCGAGATCGACGGTGCCGGAGAGTTCGTGCCCCGGAATCAGCGGCTCGCGCACGACAAAGGCGCCGTTGGCCCCTTCGTGATAGTAGTGCAGATCGGAGCCACAGATGCCGCCCCAGGCGATGCGAACCCGCACCTGACCATCCTGCGGCTCGGGGGTAGCCCACTCCTGCTCGCGCAGATCCTGTTTGCCATGAATGACCAGTGCTTTCATCGTCATGCTCCGTTGCAGGCACAAAATGGGAATACAAAAACAGCACAAGGGCCCGTGGGCCCCTGTCGAAAGGGCTCAGACCACCGAGGTCATGCCGCCATCCACAAAGATGTTCTGCCCCGAGACAAAGCTCGAGGCGTCCGAGCACAGATACAACAGCGTGCCGACCAGCTCCTGAACGTTGCCCCAGCGCTGGGCCGGCGTGCGGTTCTCAACCCAGCTGTTAAAGGCTTCGTCCTGCCACAGCGCGGTGTTCATGTCGGTCTTGAAATAGCCCGGCGAGATGCAGTTGACCTGGATGTTAAAGCGCGCCAGATCCGCCGCCATGCCCTTGGTCAGCATCACCACACCGCCCTTGGACGCCGAATAGGGCACGATGGTCTGACGCGCCAGCATCGACTGGACCGAGCCGATATTGATGATCTTGCCGTGGCCGCGCTCGGACATGTGGCGGGCCAGCGCGTTGGAGACATAAAAGGCGCTGGAGAGATTGGTCGCCAGTACCGCGTCCCAGTCTGACGGTTCAAATTCGGTAAACGGGGCGCGGCGCTGAAGGCCGGCGTTATTGACCAGAATCTCCGGCACGCCGTGGGTCTCGATCAGCTCGGTCAGCGCCGTTTTGACGTCGTCACTGCGGGTGACATCAAAGGTCACACCGAACGCCTCGGCGCCGGTGGCCTCCGCAATGGCACGCACGGCCTGATTGACCGTGTCTTCACTGCGCCCGTGAATAATGACGCGGGCGCCCTGCTCGGCAAGCCCCTGGGCCAGCGCATAGCCCAGACCCCGTGAGGAGCCGGTAATCAGCGCCAGTTTTCCCTTGATGTCGAACGGGTTAACCGCCATGGAAACTTCCTTTAAAAAATAATGAACATGATATAGGCAAGAACGAAACCGACCACCGACTCGATGGTCTGCTGAACGGTCCAGGTCTTGAGCGTGGTGCGCACGTCCATGCCCAGCAAACGCCCGACCAGCCAGAAGCCGGAGTCGTTGACGTGACCGGCAAAAACCGAGCCTGCGGCCGTTGCCAGCGTCACCGCGATGACCTGCATGGTGCTGTAATCACCTGTCGCCACGGCGGGCGCCATAAGACCGGCCGCCGTCACCAGTGCGACGGTCGCCGAGCCCTGGGCCAGACGCATGACGACGGCTACCACGTAGGCAGCCAAAATCACCGGCAGGCCCAGATCACCCAGCGAATCCGCCAGCGCATCGCCAATGCCCGAGGCGCGCAGGACACCACCGAACATGCCGCCGGCGCCGGTAATCAGCACCACCGAACAGATCGGGCCCAGCGAGCTTTCGAGAATCTTTTCGATCGCACTGCCGTTTTCACCGCGGCGCGTGCCCAGCACGATAGTGGCCACCAGCACCGAGATCAAAAGCGCAATCGGCGTGCTGCCCAGCGTCGACAGGATCTGAAACCAGGTCTGGTCGGGGTCGGCCATGCCTGCCGCGCGCAGAAAATCCAGCCCGGTGTTCATGAAAATCAGTACCAGCGGCAGCAGCAGCATGCCAATCACGGTGCCTACCGTCGGCGGATTTTTGATCTCGTCATCGTCGACACCGCCAAAGAAACTCTCGGCCAGCTGAAAGCTGTAATGTTTGGCGCAGAACTTGCCCCAAAGATAACCGGAGAGATACCACATGGGCAGGATGACCACGAGACCGGCCAGCATCAAAAGGCCCAGATTGGCGCCATAAAGCTCTGACGCCGTGACCGGGCCGGGGTGTGGTGGCACAAACACGTGCATGACGGAAAACGCCGCTGCCGTGGGGATGGCGTACAAAAGGATCGGCCCGCCCAGGCGACGCGCCACGGCGAAGACGATCGGCAGCATCACGATCAAACCGGCGTCAAAAAAGATCGGAAAGCCCATTAAAAGCGAGGCCATCCCGAGCGCCAGCGGCGCGCGTTTTTCGCCGAACAGTTCAATCATGCGATCGGCCAGCACCCGGGCGCCGCCGGAGTTTTCGACCAGCCGGCCCAGCATGGCGCCAAGGCCCACCAGCAGCGCCACCGCCCCCAGGGTCTTGCCGAAGTTGTTGACCAGCGTCGGCACGATCTGATTGACCGGAATGCCGGTGGCAAAGGCCGTGATCAGACTCACCAGAATCAGGGCCAGAAAGGCATGCAGCTTGAAACGTATGACCAGCACCAGCAGCGCCGCGATGGCTGCCGCGGCAATCCCCAGCAGAGGGCCGGCCGTCATTGTCTGTGTCCAACCATCCATTGTTATATCCCCTTGAACGAACCCCTGCCGATAACGAGCGTTACGGCCCGAGGCATCTTACAGGAGGGGACACCCCCCGGAATCAGACCTAAGTCTATAGACCAGAGGATAATGACACAGCGGCACAGACCGATCGCCTGTCAGCGTTGCAGGGCGTCGAAAAGCTCCTCGCCCAGCGTCGGGCACCAGCGACCCACCACAGCGGCGATGCCGACCCCCAGAAGGGTCAGAAGCGGCGGCCCCCACTCAAGCGTCGCTGCCGAAGAGACGTAGAGGTATAAAAAGAAAAGCATCATGACCGCCCCGCCGATCAGGGCGCCGGAGCGACGACCGGCAATGAAGATCGAGGCCAGCACGCCCAGCGCCGGGATGGCCACCGACAAAATGCTGATTCTTGTCGCCTGTTGCCCGGTGACGGCGTACTCGTTGACCAGCCGCATTCCGACCTGCCACAGCAGCATATAGATCGCGACCGGGGCGACCATGGCGCCGCTGAGTCGTCCCATGAACCCCAGTGCGGCACCGGGGTCCTGATTGTTGCCGTGATGACCGGCCATGACTGCCTCGCTTGAAGGATAAGGGGGAAAGGCCGTCATTAGACCATCACCACCCGGACACGTTAAGTCTGCCAGGCAGCCGTCTGCTGCCGGTCATGCGCTTTGATACGACAGCGCCGCCCCGGACAGGGGCGGCGCGACAGGCCGGCATGACCCTCCGGATCAGCGTCGGGCGATGATTTCCTGCCATTTGGCCGGGCCCAGCGTATGGACGCTGTCGCCGCGGGTATCCACCGCCACCGTGACCGGCATGTCCTTGACGTCAAACTCGTAGATCGCCTCCATGCCGAGATCCTCAAAGGCCAGCACCTTCGAGCCCTTGATCGCCTGGGCGACCAGGTAGGCCGCACCGCCGACGGCCATCAGATAGGCCGCGCCATTGTCGCGAATCGCCTCGATCGCGCTCGGCCCGCGCTCGGACTTGCCCACCATGCCCAGAAGACCGGTCTCTTCCAAGATGGTACGGGTGAACTTGTCCATGCGCGTGGCGGTGGTCGGGCCGGCCGGTCCCACGACCTCCCCTTCCATCGGATCAACGGGGCCGACGTAGTAGATAAAGCGGCCCTTGAGATCGACCGGCAGCGGCTCGCCCTTCGAGATCATGTCGACCATGCGCTTGTGCGCCGCATCGCGTCCGGTCAACAGCTTGCCGGAGAGCAACAGCGTGTCGCCCGGCGACCAGGTGGCGACCTCTCCCGGCGTGATGGCATCGAGATTGACGCGCTTGACGCCCTCGCCCGCTTCCCAGGCAATTTCCGGCCAGTCATCGATTTGCGGTACCGGCAGACTCGCCGGGCCGCTGCCATCAAGATGAAAGTGCACGTGACGGGTGGCCGCACAGTTGGGAATGATCGCCACCGGCTTGTTGGCCGCATGGGTCGGGCAGTCCTTGACCTTGATGTCGAGCACCGTGGTCAGCCCGCCCAGCCCCTGGGCGCCGATGCCGAGACGATTGACCTTGTCAAACAGCTCCAGACGCAGCTCTTCGGGCCGGTTGGACGCCCCGCGCGCCTGCAGGTCCTGAATGTCAATCGGGTCGAGCAGCGACTCCTTGGCCATTTTCATCGCCTGCTCGGCGGTGCCGCCAATGCCGATGCCCAGCATGCCCGGCGGGCACCAGCCGGCACCCATCTTCGGGATCTGCTCGAGCACCCAGTCCACCACGCTGTCGGACGGATTGAGCATGGCAAACTTCGATTTCGCCTCGCTGCCGCCGCCCTTGGCGGCCACGTGAATCTCGACCTGATCGCCCGGCACCAGCCGGTGGTGGATGATCGCCGGCGTGTTGTCCTTCGTGTTGCGACGCGCGCCGTCCGGGTCTTCCAGAATCGAGGCGCGCAGGATGTTGTCCGGGTGGTTATAGGCCCGACGCACGCCCTCGTTGATCATGTCATCCAGGCTCATGTCGGCGTCCCACTGCACCTGCATGCCCACATTGACGAACACGGTGACAATCCCGGTGTCCTGACAGATGGGACGATGGCCGGTGGCGCACATGCGCGAGTTGATCAGGATCTGGGCGATGGCATCACGCGCCGCGGGATTTTCCTCGCGCTGATATGCCTGATGCATGGCGTCAATGAAATCCTTCGGGTGGTAATAGGAGATGTACTGCAGCGCATCGGTGACGCTGTCGATCAGGTCATTCTGGCGAATCACGGTCATGACTTGTTTTTCCTGTTCCTTTCGATTCTCAAGCGACGCACGGCTGGGCACGTCATCCGGTCGAAGTGAGCCCCTCGGCGCTGTGCATCATACGCCTGCCACTCAGCCGGCACCATCAATGACCCCGCCCTGTCACGCGCCCCACCAGGCCACGGCTTACCCGCTGAAACAAAACCAAACACTTAACCCAAATTTAAAATTTGCAAAGACTTTAAGCATGGCTTAAGTGTAGTGGAAGCCTTTCAGAACAGTGTTCGGAAAGACGGTGCAGCGTAGACCCGGCCATCACGCATGACCGGTCTGTTTTCCTCTGGTTCAAAGGACAGGATTTCACGATGAAGCATCTGACGCGACGCAGCTTTGTAGCTGCCGGCATGTTCAGCACCGTGGCGGTCGCCTCCGGCGCCTATGCCCAGACCGTTCCCAAACCGCAGCGACGCGACGGTGTCGGCGGTGACGACCCCGGCCCTCGCAACACGACCATCGATCGTGACAACCCCACCCTGATGAACCCGCCGGACACCGACAGCGGCACCCTGCCCAACCTGCGCTTCCCCTTTGGTGATGCCCACGTGCGCCAGGAAAGCGGCGGCTGGACCCGCCAGGTCACCAAGCGCGAACTGCCGGTCTCCACCACCATCGCCGGGGTCGACATGCGCCTCAACGAAGGCGGCATTCGCGAGCTGCACTGGCACAAGGAAGCCGAGTGGGCCTACATGACCTACGGCAAGGCGCGCATCACGGCGGTGGACGCCGAGGGCAACTACTTCGTCGATGACGTCGAAACCGGTGATCTGTGGTACTTCCCGCCGGGCATCCCGCACTCGATCCAGGGGCTGGGGCCGGATGGCTGCGAGTTTCTGCTCGCCTTTGACGACGGCGGCTTTGATGAAAACTCGACCTTTTTGCTCAGCGACTGGTTCAAGCACATTCCCAGGGAGGTGCTGGCCAAGAACTTCGGCATCGATCCCTCCCATCTTGGCGACACCCCTGACCCGAGCGAGGAGTACATCTTCGCCAACCAGACACCGGGCTCGCTGGACAGCGTCAGGCCAAAGGGCGCCGATGAGGTGCCCGAGCCCTTCAGCCACCGGATGCTCAAGCAGGAACCGATCAAGACACCCGGCGGCACGGTGCGTATCACCGATTCCTCCACTTTCAAGGTGTCGAAAACCATCGCCGCGGCGCTGGTCGAGCTGGAGCCGGGCGGACTGCGCGAACTGCACTGGCATCCCAACAACGACGAGTGGCAGTACTACTTGAGCGGCACCGGTCGCATGGGCGTGTTTGCCGGTGCCGGCGAGGCGCGTACCTATGACGTTCATGAAGGCGATGTCGGCTACATCCCGTTTGCCATGGGCCACTACATCGAAAATACCGGCGACACCACGATGCGCTTTCTGGAACTGTTCAAAAGCGATCACTACGCCGACATTTCGCTGAACCAGTGGCTGGCGCTGACCCCACCCGAGCTGGTCAGGGCGCATCTGGGTCTGGATGACACCTTCATGGATTCGCTGAAACAGCAGAAATCCCCGGTGGTGTCGAAAGACGGCGGCAGAAAATCCTGATGGTTTGACGCCAACGCACACCGGGGCGCCCGGCCCCGGTGTGCTGCAAATTGACGGCCGGACGGCGGGTCATCTACTCGGCAGACGTCGGTGACACATCTCGACCCCGGGCATCGCGTCGCCCGCCCCTGCGGCTCGCGGTGAGCAAAACCCATAAAAGCGGGCGAATCAGCCAGCGCCAGGCCAGATTAATCAGCCATAGAAACGGCAGCGCGATCACAAACCACAGCAGAAACTGCCCCAGCTTCACCGGCCAGCCGAGCCACTGCGCCAGGTTGGCGCCCAGACCGTTAATCAACGACGGGTGACGCACCACGATCCAGGTCGTGGCGCCGACGGCGGCCAGCTTTGCCGGCCGCGACAGCCGGGTGAAGCGAAGGCCGGCCGGTACCAGCGCCCGTGAGCTTCTAAGCTCGCCGCTGGCGCCCGCTACCGCCCGGCTCTCAAGCGCCCCGGCCCGCATCGCGCGACCGGCGCGCAGCCACTTGATGGCACCCGCCATCATCACGACATCGACGCCCGCCCAGGCGATATCGGCCGGCCCCACGGAGGCCGGGCCCTGCACGGTGCGCTCCAGATCGCGCAGGCCGCCGGTAAAGAAATCCCCCACGCCCGCGACCAGTCGCTCGCCCTGCAGCCAGTGCACCCGGCTTTGCTCATCCACCACGAACTGATCGAGAAAGCCGTAGCCCTCCGCCTGTAAAAAGGCGACGCCATAAAGACCGCGCTGATACGGCGTCAGGCCGCGCGCTTCATCCGTCGTTGAATCGGTGGCGTCACTGTCGGCTTCGTCGTCGCTCCACCAGCCGGCAATCGCCCCGCGCGCCTCGCGGTAGCGCTGCGTCGCCCAGTGGCGCGCGGTCAGAGTCGGCACCTCGTTGTCATGGAACCAGGCTACCGGCAGTACGGCGTCGGGGCCAAAGCGGGAAAGGATCTGTTGGAAGCCGGGCTCGAAGCCGTATTCGGTCAGCACCTCGCGGGCGGTATCGCCGTGACGCGAAAGCGCCAGCGCGCCGTTGAACACCAGCGTCTGATCGTCCGCCCAGGCGAGAAACAGCGTATTAAGCGCCTCGGACTCCTCACCCAGCGAACGCGCCACCGTGTCCGGCAGGGCATCCGAGGCGGAGGCGCGCAGAAAACGTGATTCAAACGGCGTTGCCGTCGCGGCGGCAGAGAGTGCACCGGCGGCCAGTACGGCCGTCAGCACAAGGACAATAAATCGGGTCATGAAAGGGCTCATCGGGTGTGGATAACACAGCCACCCAGTATGGCACTTTCATCTTCAGCAGGCGCTAGTGGCCGGTCCTTGTCTCCTAGAAACGGTAATCCAGCGTTGCGGTGACCTGTCGCTCATCGCCGAAATAGCAGTAACTCTCGTTGAAGCAGCCCGTGACATATTTTTTGTCAAACAAATTGGTGGCATTCAGCTTGAGCGTGGCGCCATCCAGCTCGTTGGAGACCTCGCCCAGATCAACGCTTACGAAGGCATCGGCCAGCGTGTAGTCACCGGTTTTGCGCGTGTTTTGAGCATCGGCGTAGCTGCCCTTGACGTAGCGACCACCAACGCCGCCGCGAATGCCGTGCGTAAAGTCGTACTGCATCCAGAGCGATGCCGTCTGTTCGGGCGAGAGCACCGGGGTCTTGCCGGCGTCGATATTGACGCCGTCCTGACTGATGCTGTCGCGATATTCAATATCGTTGTAGCTGTAGCCGGCGATCATGTTGAGCCGATCGGTGAGCGCTGCGTTGGCGGACAGCTCAACGCCGCGCGAGCGGATGTCGCCGGCACTGATATAGGCTACCGGGCTGACGCTGGTGCGCTGCTGGACGTTTTGTTGGGTCAGGTCATAAAAGGCGAGCTGATAGAGATCGCGCGTCCCGGGCGGCTGATACTTGATGCCGATTTCATGCTGCTGACTTTTCACCGGGTCCGGTACGGCGCCATCCACCGAGGAGTCAGCGCTGGGATTGAAAGCCTCGCTATAGGCGTAGTAGGGCGCGATGCCTGAATCGAAGCGATACAGCAGCGACGCACTGCCCGAAAACGCCTTGTCGCTGCGGCTGTCGGTGGCGCCACTAAGATGGGAGTGATATTCGCGATCCAGAAAATCCTGACGTCCGCCGAGCGTCAGGTGCCAGCGGTCCCAGCGCATCTGATCCTGCAGGTAGACCCCGCCCTGCTGCACTCTGCGAGTGTCATCGCTATCCCTGCTCGGCGCATCCGTCAGAGAGTTGCCCGAGTCATCCGGACGAAAGGGATCAAGCGATCTGGCGCCGGCGCTGCTGAACCTCACGTCATTTTTACGGCGCTGAAAGTCAACGCCAGCCAGCAGCGTGTGCTCTACCTCTCCCGTCATGAGCTCGTACTGCAGATTGTTGTCCGTCGAGAAGGCCTGCAGGTCTTCATCCGCGCCGGAGTAATATCGCGCCAGCGCCGCACCGTTGCCGTTGAACCCGGCCTGATAGACCTGCCCCACTTCCACATCCATGTTGGTATAGCGAGCGCGCGAGTTGAACGTCAGATTATCGCTAAAGCGGTGCTGCAGCTGATAGGAGAAGATGCGCTGGTTGCGCCTGAACACGTCGTTGGCCGGGTCAGCGTCCGACCAGGAAGAATCAACCGTGCCGCCAAAGCGCGCGCCGCTGGCGCTCAGATCATAGGGCACCGCACCGTGATAGTCGCCGGCCGGGTCATGCTGCAGGTAGGCCTGCAGGGTGAGATCGGTATCTTCGTCCGGGTAGAGCGTCAGCTGCGGCATGAGCGCATAGCGCTCGCGTTTGGCAACATCGAACTGGGTGTCGGAGCGACTTCCCAGCGCCGTGAAGCGATAGGCCCCCAGGCTCGGATCACTCAAGGGGCCGGTCACGTCGATACCGGCCCCGTAGGTGTCGAAGCTGCCGCCATAAAGCCGGAAGAGCCCCTGCTGCTCCGGCTGCGGTTTTTTGGTGGTCAGCGACACCATGCCGCCCGGCATGGTTCGGCCATACAGTGCGGACGCCGGCCCCTTGACCACGTCGACGCGCTCCAGAAAGAACGGGTCGATCTGCATCGCCGAGTAGGCGCCGGGGTCCGACTGCAGCCGCAGCCCATCGAGGAAGGTGTTGTCCACATCACCACCGTGGAAGCCGCGCAGCGAGACCACGTCCGAACGTTTGGACGCACCCGCCAGCCCGGTAAAGGCACCCGGCGTATAGAGCAGCGCATCGTTGATATTGGTAATGCCCTGGTCGTCGAGCTGCTGGCGCGTCACCACGTTGATCGTGCGCGCGGTTTCGGCCAGCGGTGTGGCGGTTTTGGTGCCGGCATCGCTGGCCTGCGCCGTATACCCCTGTGTCGGACCGTCGACATCCGACAGGTTCTCCCCGGTGATGACCATCGTATCCGGGGGCTGATCGCTTTCCTGCACGGGCCGGGCCAGCGCATCAGCTGTCCATACGCTCACCACGACACCCGCAAGCAGCGGCGCGCGGGCCAGACATTTTACGGATCCTTTGAAGTACTTGATCGACAACATTGGAAAGACGGCTCCCCTGGCTCGAGAAAGATGCGCTGCGCCACAACGGTCATCTTGTGATCATTTTGCGGTTGTTGCGAAAGATAATAATTCTCATTATCAACCTTTGGCAATTGCCATCGCATGCGCCAGCGGCGTTATCGCACCTTTCCTTTCTGCCTTCGTTGCTTTTGCTGAGCCTTGTTTTGAAATGAATTGTTAAACCGGTTCAGAAAATGAGGTTCGGCGCGTCCTCCTGACCGGCAGCATGAATGGCGCCTTGCAACAAAATGAGAAATATTATTATTCTCTTTAACGCCAGATAGCCTTTACATTCAGGGATCCATCCCATGCCAGCAACGACGCCCTATCAGCTTTTTGACATGACGCTCAAGCGCCGCGAGCAGATCTCGCCGTCCATGGTGAACCTTACGTTTACGGCAAACGATCTGGATATGGCCACGACGTTTGCGCCGGATCAGCGAGTGAAGCTCTTTTTTCCACCGTCCGATGAAGACAGCGCCAGCATGGCGGCCCGATTTGCCGACGGCGAGGACTGGTACAGCGCCTACAAGAACATGGCGCCGGAGGCGCGCCCGCCCATGCGCACCTATACGATTCGCGCAGTCCGCCCGGAACAAAAGGAGCTGGATATCGAGTTTGTGCTGCACGGCGATACCGGTCCGGCCTCACGCTGGGCGAGCAGGGCCCGCCCGGGGGATGCCCTCTCGATCAATGCGCCCTGCATCCACTACACCGGCAAGGCCATCGGCTGCGAGTGGCGACCGCCCGCCAGTATCGAGCATCTTCTGCTGGTCGCGGATGAAACCGCCTTGCCCGCCGTCATGGGGATCATCGAGGAGCTTGACGCGCGTTTTGCCAATGCGCCCAAACCCAGAGTGCAGGCGCTGCTCGAGGTGCCCCTGAAAGCGGACTGTCGCTGCATCCCGCAGTGGATCGATGCCGTCTGGCTGCCCAGGGAAGAGACCCGGTGCTGTCACGGCGAGCGCCTTTCCCGGGCGGTGCGCACTCTTGCGCTGAAGCAGTCATCTTCCCCCTCTGCCACCAGTTCAGCGCTGGCTATCGATATCGATGAAGAGATTCTGTGGGACGTGTCTGCTCCTGAGTCGGACGACAGCTTTTATGCCTGGATCGCATCCGAATCCCGGGTATGTTTGAACATTCGCCGCTATCTGGTGGATGAACTGGCGGTGCCAAAACGACAGGTGTCTGCCATGGGCTACTGGCGTGAGGGCAAGGCGCATCCGTAATACATTCCGACCGGCGCCGTCAGGGCTTTTGCGCCAACCCCACATGCTGATGCTATCGGGATTGATGTTGTCCTACGCCGGCTCTTCCGTGGTCGAGGGCTCTGTGCCAACACTGGTCGCGGTGGGCATGCTGTCCCCGGTATGGATTGCGCTATACACCACGTTTTCCAGGGCCATCAATGCCTCTGCTTATGTCATGGCACGACTGCTGGGTCACTACTCCCCCTACCGGGTACTGTTGATCTGCGAAGTCTACGACATGATCATTACGCTGGTGGCGCTGCTCCTGCTTTATGACGGGTCACTGTCAACACCGGTCGTGTTGATCACCTACGTTATATTGACGTCCGTTATCCCGGTCATCACCAGCATCGCCAATGGCACCTATGCCGGCGCCCTATCGCTTGAATCGGACAGAACCGCCGTCAGTTTCAACGCGTTTTCCCTTAGCCTTTTGACCCTGGCCACATTGGTCATTGGCCGGCCGCTGGGAAGCCTGCTGATCGATTATTCCCTTTATGCCGTGCTGGTCATCAATCTGATCATGACACTGGCGTCGTTTCTTTTTCGCTGGGCAGCCATGAAGCGCGACACGCTTTTTCTGTCCAATCAAAATCGATATGACCCCGGAAGCAATCACGCTTCACGCCTCGATCTGATCGAAGGCATCCGATATTTTCGTGGCCGGATATTTTGCCTTTCGGCCAGCGCCCCCGTGACAACGCCGCTGATCTATCTCTCCATGGGACTGTTTCTCTACTACATGCCACCGTGGCTGGCAGCCGAGGCCGACAACAAGGGGGAAATCGTTGCCATGGTGGGGATTTTGGGGGGACTGGGCTCGATGATCGGGCCACTCTTGTTTTATGCCCTGAAACATCGCTTTCGCTATCGCCATCATGTGACGCTGGCCATGTTCGTTGTGACCGTCGACGAACTCATGATGCTGGGCATGGTGCGGATGTATGGCAATGATGTGTCGATGCCGATGCTGTCCGTCTATATGATGCTGAATTTTTGTCTCTATCTCGCGGCCGCCTACTGCAATGTGGCCAATCTCTGCGCCCGACAGAAACGCTTTGCCGGAAAGCGATATCCCGACATGGTCGGCATTACCTTTTCACTGGCCTCACTTTTTATGCTGGCAGGCACATGGTCAGGGTACCTTTTGGATGCCAGCAGCAACCCGACGTGGGCACTGTTGCTGGGCACCATGATTACCCTTTTGACCACGATGGGCCTGTTGCGCACAAAGGCCTCGTCACGCCCTGGCGTTAGTCCAAACAGGTAGCGCTGCCATTTCGAACGGCTGAAAGCCGCTCAGGCATTGCCTCTCCGTGGATCAT
This sequence comes from Kushneria indalinina DSM 14324, assembly GCF_003385845.1. GTDB lineage: Bacteria > Pseudomonadota > Gammaproteobacteria > Pseudomonadales > Halomonadaceae > Kushneria > Kushneria indalinina. Next base: position 253,479 of record NZ_QRDJ01000007.1, read on the forward strand.
GGATGGCCACCGCCCTGACCGCCGCGCGCCAGCAGACGTCGGGCGCGCTCGATGACCGGGGCATCGACCATCTGACCGTCCACGCGAAAGGCGCCGCCCTGTGTTTGCGCGCCTTCAAGCACCCTGCGCGCCCACTCGAGCTGTTCGGCGTCGGGCATGAACGCCTGAAGTACCGGAGCCAGCTGGCGAGGGTGAATGCAGAGCATGCCGCCAAAACCCATCTGGCGGGCGCGCTGTGCGGTGGTGTAAAGAGCATCGTCATCATCAAGCACGGGTGACACGCCGGCCATGGGCGGGGCCAGCCCGGCCAGCCTGGAGTGAAGCACCAGCTGATAGCGGGCCTGATCGAGTATCGCCTCGGCGCCGGGGGTGGCGCTTTCCAGATCCAGATCAAGCGCCAGATCCAGCGCGCCAAAGCTCAAGCGCTCCACGCCGTCCACGGCGGCAATCTCGTCGATCCACTCAAGGCCCGCGGCGCTTTCGATCAGCGGCCACAGGGGGCGGTCCAGCGCCGCGGCCTGCTTGAGCCGCGTGGCGGCCTCGGCCTTGGGCACCATGATGGCTGCCACGCCCGGCAGCCGAGCGCAGAGATCCAGATCGGTGTCGAAGTGCTCGCTGTCGGGGGCGTTGATGCGAACGCACAGGGCGACATCCGGCGACTCTTCCACGAACTGCTCCAGGCACTCACGCGCCAGTACCTTGTCTTCCGGCGCCACGGCGTCCTCGAGGTCGACGATCACCAGATCGGCCTCGCTGGCCAGCGCCTTGCCGATACGATCAAACCGGGTCGCAGGCACAAACAGGGCCGATCGCGCCGTTCTGATGCGCTCTGCCGCATTGATCGATGTCGTCGCCATTTACACCACTCCCTTCTCGCGCCAGCCCTTGATGGTTGTCTCGTCATGACCGAGTGAGACCAGAATCTCGCGGGTATGTTCGCCCAGCGCCGGTATGGCCCCATGACGGTGTCGAAGGCCCGACCCTGGCCGGGCGGCAGCAGCGCCGGCAGCGGCCCGACGGGCGAGTCCACCTCGCGCCATCGGTTACGCGCGGCCAGCTGCGGATGGGCCCAGACATCGGCCATCTCATTGACGTGGGCGTTGGCGATTCCGGCCTGGTCGAGCCGCGCCACGATGTCATCGGCCGACAGGGTCGAAAACACCTCATCAATGACGCCATCCAGCGCCTGACGCGCCTCGCTGCGATCGGCATTGGTGGCAAAGCGCACGTCATCGATCAGCGCCGGGCGCTCCAGCACCCCGGTACAAAACGTCTGCCATTCCCGCTCGTTTTGCAGTCCCAGCATCACCGACTGACCGTCCCCGGCGGGAAAGGGGCCGTAAGGGTAGATGGTCGAATGCGACGCGCCGGCGCGCGGCGGCGGCTCGGCCCCCTCGAAGGCGTAATAGAGCGGATAGCCCATCCACTCCACGGTGGCCTCGAGCATCGAGACATCGATATGGCTGCCCTGTCCGCTGCGACCGCGGGCCAAAAGCGCGGCGAGAATATTGCTGTAGGCGTACATGCCGGCGGCGATATCCGCCATCGACACGCCCGCCTTGACCGGCGTGTCCTTCGTGCCGGTCTGTGACAACAGCCCCGATTCGCTCTGGATCAGCAGGTCGTAGGCCTTTTTGTTGGTATAGGGGCCGTCGCTGCCATAGCCCGAGATGTCGCAGACAATCAGACGCGGGAAGCGCTCACGAAGCGCCTCGAACGACAGTCCCAGGCGTGCACTCGCCCCCGGGCCCAGGTTCTGGATCAGCACGTCGGCATCACTTAACAGCTCAAACAGAACGCCGGCGCCCTCGGCAGCCTTCACATCGAGTGTCAGGCTTTTCTTGGCGCGATTGGTCCAGACAAAGTGCGAGGCCAGCCCGCGGGTGCGACTGTCGTAGCCGCGGGCGAAATCGCCCGTGCCGGGGCGCTCGATCTTGATCACCTCCGCGCCCAGATCCGCCAGCTGGCGCGAGCAGAACGGCGCGGCGATGGCATGCTCCAGGCTGACGACCCGAATGCCTTCAAGCGGCCCGGGAGTGGGAACATCGGCGGCGTTCGTCATGGCGGACTCCTCGCTGTGGATACCTTGAAGCCTGCCTGCTTTTGGCCGCAGGGAGAATTGGCCTTTGCCGGACCCTGCGTTAGGCTCAGGCGAACGCCATGCCGGCGCGTCCGGCCCTTCTCCGGCAGGAGCCCATGTCCCTTGACCTGACCGATCTGCGCCTTTTCGTGCATGTGGCCGAGGCACCCAGCCTTACTCAGGGTGCCCGCCACGCATGTCTTTCCACGGCGGCGGCCAGCGCGCGCATCCAGCAGCTTGAGGCGCAACTGGGCAAGCGGCTTTTCTATCGGAGCTCGCGCGGCATGGCACTGACCGCGTCGGGTCAGCGCCTTTTGACCCACGCCCGGCGCGTACTGCGCCAGCTTGATCATCTCACCCACGACATGGCAGGCGACGACGACCGCGCCGGCCATCTGCGCATTCTGGCCAACACCACCGCCGTCACCGAGCTGATGCCGGCCGTGCTGGGCGAGTTTCTGGCCGAGCGACCACGGCTGACCATTGACCTGCGCGAGCGTCTCAACCATGAAGTGGTACGCGGCGTGGAGCAGGGCAGCGCCGACATGGGCATCGTGGCCGGCCCCATCAGCACCGCGGGTCTCGAGCGCTATCACTTCAGCACCGACCGGCTGGTACTGATCACCGCCCCGGATCATCCGCTGGCGCAGCGCCAGAATGTCGTGCTGGAAGATCTGGTGGAGGACTTCCACGTCGGGCTGCCGGATACCAGCAGCCTCATGCAGTTTCTGACTCGCCGGTTCGAGAGCGTCGGCGCCGAGCTGAAGCTGCGCGTTCAGGTCTCAGGGTTCGAAGCGATCTGTCGTCTGGTGGCCGCAGGCGTCGGGGTCGGCGTGATTCCGGAATCCGCCGCACTGCGCCATCGCCGGCTCATGACGCTGGCCCTGATCCATATCGATGCGCCCTGGGCGACGCGCGAGCGCAGCGTGGTGGTGCGCAACGCCGCCGAGCTGCCCGGCGCCGGCATGGCGCTGATCGAGGCGCTGATGGCGTTTGGTCGCACCGATCAGCCCCCGAAGGCATAAAAAACCCCGCGACAGGCGCGGGGTTTTGAGACACCAGGGCGTCGCGGGGCTTACTTGTCGAGCCACTCGGTGTGGAACACGCCGTCGCGATCAAGACGCTTGTAGGTGTGGGCTCCGAAGAAGTCACGCTGGGCCTGCACCAGGTTGGCCGGCAGCTTCTCGGCGCGGTAGCTGTCGTAGTAGGCCACCGCAGACGAGAAGGTCGGTACCGGAATGCCGTTCTGGACCGCATGGCTGATCACGTCACGCAGCGACTGCTGGTAGCGCTCGGCGATGTCGGAGAAGTACGGCGCCATGAACAGGTTCGCCAGATCCGGCGTTTCCTGGTAGGCATCGGTGATCTTTTGCAGGAAACGAGCGCGGATGATGCAGCCGGCGCGGAAGAGCTTGGCGACCGAGCCGTAGTCGAGATTCCAGTCGTGATGATCGCTTGCCGAACGCATCTGGGCAAAGCCCTGGGCGTAGGAGGCGATCTTGCTGAAATAAAGCGCCTGGCGGACCTTTTCGATAAACTCGGCGCGGTCACCTTCAAAGGGCGTCTCAGCCGGGCCCTTGAGCACTTTCGAGGCCGCCACGCGCTCTTCCTTGAGAGAGGAGATAAAGCGGGCGAAAACGGACTCGGTGATCAGCGGCAGCGGCACGCCCAGATCCAGCGCGCTCTTGCTGGTCCACTTGCCGGTGCCCTTTTGCCCTGCAGAGTCGAGAATCGTGTCGACCACGTACTCGCCATCCTCGTCACGCTTTTTGAAGATACGCGCGGTGATGTCGATCAGATAGCTGTCAAGCTCGCCCTTGTTCCACTCGGCGAAGACATCGGCCAGCTCGTCGTTGGACAGCCCCAGGCCGTCCTTGAGGATGGCGTAGGCTTCGCTGATGAGCTGCATGTCACCGTATTCGATGCCGTTGTGCACCATCTTGACGTAGTGACCGGCACCGTCGGGACCGACATAGTTGACGCACGGCTCGCCGTCTTCGGCGCGCGCGGCGATCTTTTCAAGGATCGGGGCGACCATGTCATAGGCGTCGCGCTGGCCGCTGGGCATGATCGAGGGGCCCTTGAGGGCGCCCTCCTCGCCACCGGAAACGCCGGTGCCGATGAAGTTCAGACCCGCCTCGGAGAGCTCGCGGTTACGACGAATGGTATCCGGATAGTAGGTATTGCCCCCATCGATCAGGATATCGCCCTGGTCCAGATACGGCTTCAAAGACTCGATGGTCTTGTCCGTGGCTTCACCGGCGGCCACCATCAGCAGGATGCGGCGCGGCTTTTCCAGCGAGGCCACAAACGTCTCGATCTCATAGAACGGGACCAGCTTGCTGTCGGGATTGTCAGCCAGCACTTCGTCGGTTTTCTCAGAGGAACGGTTATAGATCGACACCGTATAGCCGCGGCTTTCGATGTTGAGCGCCAGATTGCGCCCCATTACTGCCATTCCCATGACACCAATCTGTTGTCTGGTCATTGCCTTTTACTACTCCAGCAGTCATTGAACTACGACACGTTAGCAGCGCTGCTACGCGTCCTGATGTCCCACATCGGGATAGACAGCATGCTGTCGCCTGACGAATGTGCCACGCCAACACGGTGACAGGCCAGTCTGGCAGAGCGCGCAGCGATTGTCCCCGCCCGAAGGCGCACAAACTACGCACGGATGATCATTTCGTCGCCATTGCCCTGTCAGAGGTGGTGAACATGGACCACATGCGCCATGCTCAATCTACGCTCTGACATAAAAAAATCTAATAAATACACGCTAATAGTGAAACAGGCTCATGACAATAACCGAGCCAGCCCTGAACGATTGCCCGTATCCCCGCCCGAGGCGATCCACTCGCAACAGGGACCGACACAGCAGGAGATGACGATGAGTCATGGCTGTATCGTTGAAAACTTCAGCAATCTGATTTCACTCAGCGAACACGAAAAAGAGATACTGGCGCATCTCGAGAAGGATGCCAGAACCGTCAGGCGCCACGAGAGCCTGTGGCATTTCCGCGAGCGCACGCAAACGCTCTACACGCTGCAAAGCGGCTGGGCCTATGCCTACAAGATTTCGCTGATGGGCGAGATGAAGGTGGTCGAGATCTTTACCCCCGGCGACATTATCGGGCTGCGTGATTTCACCTTCGGACGCCATCTGACCGACGTGCGCATGATGACCGATGGCACCGTCTGCGCTTTCCCCTATCGCCACATTCTGGACGCCTGTCAGCAGTCACGCTCGCTGTCGGCGGCCTTTTTCGCCACCGCCTCACGCGATCAGGCGCTGATGACCGAGCGCGTGGCGAGTCTGATGCACTGCAGTGCGCGCATGAAGATCGCCCATTTCATCATCGAGATGTATCTGCGGTTGAAGCACACCAGCCCCGATATGGGCCATCGCTTTGAATTCCCCATGAACCAGAAGCTCATGGCCAGCCTTCTGGGCCTGACCAGCGTGCATGTCAGCCGCATGCTCGGCGAGCTGGCCCGTGAGGGGATGGTCAAAAAACAGCGCCGCATGCTGGAAATTCTCGACTACGAGCGCCTCTATCGTGAGGCGCAGTTTGATGAGACCTACATCCAGCTCGACCTGAGCCACATGCTCGACGTCGACGCAAGCGACAGCGAAGCGCCCATGGGCTGACCGCCCCGGGTGCCTGCCCCTACTGCATGGGCACCCGCTCGATCGCCATCTGCTGCGACTCGCCCTCAAGACGCCACTCGTCATTGTCCCCCTGGATCAGGCGCGGACGGCTCTCCAGAAAGTCGATCAGCGCCTGGTCCCCTGTCTCATTGTCCGGGCACGCCATGCGGGTTGAGGCCAGATTCCCGACGATCAGCCGGCCCTGTTCAACACGGGCCGGGCCAAACACTCGATTGCAGCCGCCCGTACCACTGACCCGATGCCCGTCAAAGCTCAGACTGGCCTGATCCAGCGCCCCGTCGTGTTGCACCGGTGTACGCTCCTGCGCCGCATTGCCGGCACACCCGGCAAGCGTGGCCGCCAGCAGCCATCCATAAATGCCTTTCATGATCTGTCAGTGCTCCTGGTATTTGGATGAAAATCACCCACGCCCACCTTCATTAATTCCGCTCTGGTGCCGATAGCCCTGAAAGGCAAACGACACGGAACAAGATGATGCCGCGCACCATTTCAGGAAAGATAACACTTGGCAGCATACTGCTGATGCTGCTGATCGGCCTGTCCATTTACGGCGTCATGACGCTCAGGGGCAAGCCGCGTTTGATCGAGGCCAGCGACACACTGATCAACCAGACCGGTCAGTCCATCGTTAACGGTCTTCAAGGGCAGATGGGCCAAGTAGAGAGCCTGACCGCCAGTGTTGCCGGCATGGCCGCGACCCTGCCACTGGATCCGGCGCTTTATCTAAAAGCGCTGACGGAAGTCATCAATGCCAATGGCAATCGCGCCATTGCGGGGGGCGGGCTGTGGCCAGAGCCCGGCGCCTTCACGCCGGGCATCGATAAACGAAGCTTTTTCTGGGGTCGCGGTAACGATGGCCGGCTCTCCTACACCGATGAGTACAATTCCCCCGAAAGCGCCGCCTATCAGGACGAGCCCTGGTATCGCGCCGCCGTCAACGCACCGGCCGGTCAATGCGTCTGGTCGGCGGCCTATCTGGACCCGATCACACAGGCGCCGATGGTCACCTGCAGCGTGCCCTATCAGCGAGATGGCCGGTTTGCCGGCGTCGCCACCACCGATGTCAGCCTCTCGGGACTTGCCGACTACATGAAGGCCCATGGCCAGGCCACCGGCGGCTACGCCTTCGTGCTGGACCGCGACGGCAATGTCATGTACTTCCCGGGCAGCGACTTCTCGGGCGGGCTGGAATCGCTGTCGGGTCTGACCACGCGTTTGCCATGGCTTGCAGCGGTGACCCAACAGGATAGTGATGAAGAAGCCCGCATCGAGGACCCCACCCTTCAGGATCAGGCCATCGTCAAACGCTTTAGCATGGTGGGTACCGGCTGGACCGTGGCGCTTGTCACCCCGATGACCACCGTGACCCGGCTGGCCAGCACCCTGATTCAGGATCTGCTGTTCTTTATTTTGCCGGTCGTGGCGCTGTTGCTGTGGCTTGCCTGGCTGGGCAGCCGAATGCTGCTCGCCCAGATTGCCGAGACGACCCGTCAGATCGAGCGAATGAGTGAAGGCGGCGGTCAGCGCGAGGCACTGATCATCACCCGCCACGACGAGATTGGTGCCCTGCGCGGCGCCGTCAACCGCTACGCCACGCGCCTCAACCAGCTTTTCGAGAACGTCAGCCTCGTATCAGAGACCATCGGCGGTAGAACGCGCGAGATCTCGGCCGGCAACATGGACCTCTCAAGGCGCACCGAATCGCAGGCCGCTGCACTGGAAGAAACGGCCTCGGCCATGGAAGAGCTCTCCTCGACTGTCAGTCAAAATGCCGACAGCGCCAGTGAAGCAAGCCGACTGGCAGGAGAAGCTTCAAGCGTGGCCGAAAACGGCGGCAACCGGGTCACTCGCGTCATCTCATCGATGGAAGAGATCAGCCAGAGCTCCAAAAAGATGGCCGATATCGTCAACATGATCGACGGCATTGCCTTTCAGACCAACCTGCTGGCGCTCAATGCCTCTGTCGAGGCTGCCCGCGCCGGCGAGCAGGGACGCGGCTTTGCCGTGGTGGCCGGCGAAGTCCGCAGCCTGGCCTCTCGCAGTGCGACGGCCGCCAGCGAGATCGGCCATCTGATCAAGGATTCCGTGGGGCGCATCGACGAGGGCACGCGTCATGCTCGCGAAGCCGGTGAGGTCATGCAGGAGGTAGTGGCCTCGGTTCAGCGTGTGACCGGGCTGGTCAGCGAAATCGCCATGGCCTCGAAAGAGCAGGCAGCCGGCATCAACGATGTTAATCAGGCCGTGGCCGACATGGATAGCGTAACCCAGCAAAATGCCGCTTTGGTCGAGGAAGTCGCCAGCGCCGCCACGGCACTGGAAGAACAGACCATGGCGCTGGAGCAGCTGATGCAGGAGTTTCAGAGCACGCAAAACGCCTCCCCTGCATCGGTGGACGCTGAGGCCGAATGGTCAGCCCCGCAGGGCGCGGTCTGGGCCACCTAATCTCAAAGACATGATCTTGACCACATGGCCTCAAAAGGCCTGTCAAAACAACGATGCCGGCCCATGGGCCGGCATCGTTGTTTTCATCAGGTGGCCGGGTGCCGTCACATGAGACAAACGCCCCAAACAGCTAGTGCGCCTCTTCCCAATTGTCACCGTGGCCGGCCTCGACGATCAGCGCCACATCAAGCTGTCCCGCGCCCTGCATGCGATTGACCACCTCGGTCTTGAACGCCTCGACCTGCTCGCGGCGCACCTCAAAGATCAGCTCATCGTGGACCTGCATGACCATTTTGGCGTCAAACTCGCCCTCACGCAGCCAGGCATCCACATCGATCATGGCGCGCTTGATGATATCGGCGGCCGTGCCCTGCATCGGCGCGTTGATGGCGGTACGCTCGGCGCCCTGTCGGCGGGCGTGATTACGTGAGTTGATCTCGGGCACGTACAGCCGCCGGCCAAAGACGGTTTCGACATAGCCGTTCTCGGCCGCTTCGGCGCGAATGCGCTCCATGTAGCGCGCAACGCCTGGATAGCGGTCGAAGTAGCGCTCGATCCAGGTTTTCGCATCACGCTGCTCGACCTTGAGCTGGCGGGCCAGTCCCCAGGCACTCATGCCATAAATCAGCCCGAAGTTGATCGCCTTGGCGCTGCGGCGCTGATCAGTGGTGACCCTGTCAATTGTGGTGCCAAAGACCTCGGCGGCGGTGGCGGTATGGATGTCACGATCCTCGGCAAAGGCCGTGAGCAGGCTTTCATCACCGGAAAGGTGCGCCATGATGCGCAGTTCGATCTGCGAATAGTCCGCTGCCACCAGCTGGTAGCCGGGCGTGGCGACAAAGGCGGTGCGAATGCGCCGGCCGATGTCGCTTCGAATCGGGATGTTTTGCAGGTTGGGATCGCTGGATGAGAGCCGCCCGGTGGCGGTCACCGCCTGGTGATAGCTGGTGTGAATGCGCCCGGTCGAGGCATTGATCAGCTGCGGCAGCTTGTCGGTGTAGGTCGACTTGAGCTTGGACAGCCCGCGATGCTCCATGATCACCTTGGGCAGCGGGTAGTCCAGCGCCAGCTCCTCGAGCACGGCCTCCGCGGTCGAGGGCGCGCCCTTGGGCGTTTTTTTGATCACCGGGATTTTTTGTTCTTCAAACAGAATCTCGCCGAGCTGCTTGGGCGAGCCCAGGTTGAACTCGCGTCCGGCCAGCTCGAACGCATCGCGCTCAAGCTCGGTGATGCGCTCGCCCAGCGTTCGGCTCTGCTCGCCCAGCACCTTCGTATCCACCGCCACTCCGGTGCGCTCCATGCGCGTGAGCACGGGCACCAGCGGCAGCTCGAGCGTGTCGATCACCTCGGCAAGTCTCCCCTCCTGCTCGAGGCGCGGGCGCAGGTGCGCGTGCAGGCGCAGGGTGACATCGATGTCTTCGCAGGCATATTCCACGGCCTGCTCAAGCGCCACCTGATTAAAGGTCAGCTGTTTGACGCCCTTGCCGGCGATCTCTTCAAACGAGATGGTCCGGTGCCCGAGATAGGCCTGCGCCAGCGAATCCATGTCATGCCGCGTGGCGGTGGAGTTGAGCACGTAGGACTCGAGCATGGTGTCGAGCAGCGCCCCATTGACGGCGATGTCGTAGCGCGCCAGCACCTCGATGTCGTACTTCAGATTCTGGCCAATCTTGGCAATCGAGGCGTTTTCCAGAATCGGCTTGAGGGCGGCCAGCACAGCGTCTCGATCCAGCTGATCCGGAGCGTCAAGATAGTCATGCGCCACCGGCACATAGACCGCCTCGCCCGGCGTGATGCCCAGACCGATGCCGACGATCTCGGCGTCCATGTAGTTGAGGCTGGTGGTTTCCAGATCAAAGCAGAAGGTGTGGCTCTGTTTTAACCGCTCGATCCAGCGATCGAAATCGTCCTGTCCCAGCACGGCGCGGTAGTCGCGCTGCTCGCCGGCCATGGCGGAGGCCTCATCGCCGGACTCGCCGCCATCCAGATCCCCCTCGCCTGTGGGCACATCGGGCGCGGGCTCGCCGGTGCTGCCGCCGTCGAGCAGCTCGTTGAGCCAGTTCTTGAACTCCAGACGCTGATAGAGCGACAGCAGCGCTTCGCGATCCGGGTGGGCAATGTCCAGCCCGTCCAGGCCGACCGGCAGCTCGCAGTCGGTGCGAATGGTGGCCAGCTTATAGGATAAAAACGCCTGCTCGCGGTTGTCCTCGAGCTTTTTGGCCATGGTTTTGGCACCGCGAAACGACAGCGTTTTGATCCGCTCGAGATCACCGTAGATGGTGTCGAGCCCGCCGCCCATGCCGGTCAAAAGCGCCAGCGCGGTCTTTTGCCCCACACCCGGCACGCCGGGAATGTTGTCGACGCTGTCACCCATCAACGCCAGATAGTCGATGATCAGATGCGGTGGGATGCCGAACTTTTCCTCGACGCCGGCCACATCGAGCGTCTCGTTTTTCATGGTGTTGACCATGGTGATGTGCTCGTTGACCAGCTGCGCCATGTCCTTGTCGCCGGTCGAGATGATCGCATCGCGCCCGGCCTCGGTGGCCATGCGCGACAGCGTGCCGATCACGTCATCGGCCTCGACCCCCTCGATGCACAAAAGCGGCAGGCCGAGGGCGCGCACGCACTCGTGCAGCGGCTCGACCTGGGCGCGCAGCTCGTCGGGCATGGGCGGGCGATGGGCCTTGTACTGTTCAAACAGCTCGTCGCGAAAGGTCTTGCCCTTGGCATCAAAGACCACCGCCATCGGGCTTTCGGGATACTGGCGAATCAGGCTCTTGAGCATGGAGACGACGCCGCGAACGGCGCCGGTCGGCTCACCGGTCGAGGTCGACAGGGGCGGCAGGGCATGAAAGGCGCGGTACAGGTAGGCAGAACCGTCCACCAGGACGATCGGGGCAGCGGCCATGGAAGCTCCAGCGAATGACTCGAATATGGCGTCATGATACGCAAGCCGTGCGTCGACGTCAGCGGCGAAAGCGCGCGCGGTACCCACCGGCATGGCTGCTATTTGCCGCCGTGGGATTTACACTGTGCAACATTCAAGCCCCACCCTCTGGAGACCCTCATGACCACTGGACGGATGCTGCCGACCCTGGCGCTGACGGCGCTGCTGACGTCTGCCATGTTCGCTGCCACGGCGCTGGCCGGGCCCGAAGGCGAGGTCACCACCCAGCGCGACGGCGATCGCGTGGTGCGCGAATACCGTCTCGAGGGCCGGCTCTACGCCATCGAAATCATCGAAAGTGGTGAGCGTACGGTCCTGCTGGACACCGATGGCGACGGCAACTTTCGTCGCCTGAGCAGTGAGGCCGACATCACACCGCCCTCCTGGACCCAGGAATCGGCGCGCTAGATCACGCTTTTGGCGTGAGACGCGCTGGGCAGAATATGCCATTTCGGTGATAGACTCCGCGCTGCGCGATATCAGGCCACGCCCGGGGCGCTGTGCGATCTGGTATCCAGCGTTCGAACATGTCATTGCCGTCATCCCGAAAACCGGTGGCGGCTTTTGTTATCCAGCACGATGAGCGCCTCCGCAGCGCGCCAGGAGCCACATGGCGGTTTTTACCCCCTTAAGCGATGAACAGGTCGCTCATTTTCTAGAACGCTACGATGTCGGCACCCTGCTGTCGGTCGAGGGCGTGACAGGCGGCACCGAAAACAGCACGTTTTTTGTCACCACCGACCGGGAAGTGCTGGTACTGACCCTGTTTGAACAGGGCGAGCAGGAAGAGCTGCCCTTTTTCGTCGATTTGCTGGCCTGGCTGGATCAGCATCAGCTGCCGGTACCGGGGCCACTTTTCGATCGCAACGGCGTGGCCCTGCAGCGCCTGGCCGACCGCCCGGCCCTTTTGTTCCCGCGTCTGGCCGGCCGGCATCCCGAGCAGCCCGGCCCCGCCCAGTGCGCCGCCATCGGTCAGGTACTGGGCCAGATACATCGCATCTCGCAGGGGTTTCAGGGCAGCCGGCCCAACCCGCGCGATCTGCGCTGGGTCCACGCCGTGCACTCCCGGGTCATGAGCTATCTGGGCCGCGATGACCAGATCCTGATGCGTGATTGCATCGATGCGCTGGACTGCCGCCTGAGAAAGGTCGTGCTGCCCCAGGGCGCCCTGCACGGCGATCTTTTTCGTGACAACACCCTTTATGAAGGCGACCGCCTGTGCGGCGTGATCGACTTCTACAACGGCTGCACCGGCGATCTGCTCTTTGATCTGGCCATCGTCATCAACGACTGGTGCAGTGACAGCGAAGGCGCGCTGATCCCCGAACGCTACGACGCCATCATCGAAGCGTATGCCGCCGAGCGACCCTTCACCGACGAGGAGCGCCGGGTCTGGCCGACGATGCTGGAGCTGACCGCGCTGCGCTACTGGCTGTCGCGTTTGCTGGTGGTCTATGTCGACCCGCCCGCGCACGCCCTGACCCCCAAGGACCCGACCCAGTATCGCCAGATCCTGAAAGCGCGCGTTGATCACCCGCCGGCGCCGCTGCCCTGACGATGACGATGACAGTGACCGTGTCGATGCCGGCGCCTGCCGGTATCGTGAGCGCTGGCGAGCCCCGGCGCTGACGAGCCCTGATTGCTCGGGCTCGTGTTTCGGCGCTCGGTGTCTACACTGGCAACAATTGTCCGGGCAGTCTGCCCCCGGCTGGTCAAAGGCGCTAGAATGCGCGCCGGGCAGCACGGACTGCCTCTCTTGTGTATGACGACCCTGTTTTGACGACTTTCAGAATGTCGTTTGCGGCCAATTCTGACCGGAGCCTGCCCATGTCCAACTCTTCATCCGTATCCGACCAGGTCCATGCCCAGTCGGAGGCCCGCCGCACCTACAATATCGATCAGTGGGGCAGCGGCTATTTTGACGTCAACCATCAGGGGCAGGCCGTGGTGCGCCCCTTCGGCGATGCCGACAGTCAGGACGGCCCGGCCCTGCCGCTGAAGGGGCTGGTCGAGAAGCTGCAGGGTGCCGGTCTGCGCCTGCCCATGCTGGTGCGCTTTACCGATATCCTGCATGACCGCGTCGAGCAGCTGTGTCAGGCCTTTGATCGCGCCATCGACGAGCTGGATTATCAGGGTCGCTACACGGCCGTGTACCCCATCAAGGTCAATCAGCAGCGCCGCGTGGTCGAGGAGCTGCTGGCCACGCCCGAGCGCGGCCGCGGGCGTGTGGGGCTGGAAGCCGGCAGCAAGCCGGAGCTGCTGGCGGTGCTGGCGCTCTCCTCGGAGACCACCTCCACCATCGTCTGCAACGGCTACAAGGACCGCGAATACGTTCGCCTGGCGCTGATGGGTGAAAAGCTCGGCCATCGCGTCTTTCTGGTGGTGGAAAAGCAGGCCGAGCTCGAGTTGATTCTGGAAGAGGGCGACAACCTCGGCGTCATGCCCCGCATCGGCGTGCGCGCGCGGCTCTCCTCGGTGGGCAAGGGCAACTGGGAGAGCACCGGCGGCGACAAGTCCAAGTTCGGCCTGACCGCGCGCCAGATCCAGCACGTGGTGGATCACCTGCGCGAGCACGATCGCCTTGAGTCACTGCAGCTGGTGCATTTCCACCTGGGCTCGCAGATCGCCAACATCCGCGACATCCAGCGCGGGCTGCGCGAATGCACCCAGTTCTACAAGAGCCTGCGCGATGTCGGCGCGCCGGTCGCCGTGGTGGACGTCGGCGGCGGTCTGGGCGTGGACTATGAAGGCACCCGCTCGCGCAGCTACTGCTCGACCAACTACTCGATGGCCGAGTACGCCAACAACGTGGTCGGCGCCTTCTCCCAGCTGTGCCAGAGCATGGACATCCCGCACCCGGACATTATCTCCGAGTCCGGTCGTGCCCTCACCGCCCATCACGCGGTGCTGATCACCAACGTGATCGATGAGGAGCGCCACGAAGTGGCCCTGCCCGAGCGCGGCAACCACGAGGGCGACACCCATCTGGACGTGCTGTGGCAGACCTATGACTGGCTGGCCGAACCGGCCGAGCCGCGTCTTCTGGTCGAGTACTATCACGATCTGTATCAGGCGATGATCGATATTCAGGACCGCTTCGTGCTGGGCAGCGCCACACTCGGCGTGCGCGCCGAGGGCGAGGCGCTCTACACGGCCGCCTGCAAGCGTCTGCGCGCCAAGCTTGACCGCCGCAACCGCGCCCATCGCGAGATCCTTGATGAGCTGGACGAAAAGCTCGCCGACAAGCTGTTCGTCAACTTCTCGCTGTTTCAGTCGCTGCCGGACGTCTGGGGCATCGATCAGATTTTCCCGGTGCTGCCACTGTCGAATCTGGATCAGCCGCCGACGCGGCGCGGCGTGATTCAGGACATCACCTGCGACAGCGACGGGCGTATCGAGCGCTATGTCGACGGCCAGGGGGTGGAAAGCACGCTGCCCCTGCCGGAGTGGAAATCCGGTGACGACAAGCTGCTGGGGCTTTTCCTGGTCGGTGCCTATCAGGAGATTCTGGGCGATCTGCACAACCTCTTTGGTGATACCGACTCCATCGATGTCAGCCTGGATGACAGCGGTAACTGGAAGCTGGGTGACCCGATCGTCGGCGACAGCGTCGCCAACGTGTTGCGCTACGTGAACTTTGATCCTGACCGCCTCAAGGGCCGTTTCCAGCGCCAGCTGCTGCGCAGCGACGTCTCCGGCCGCGAGCGCGAGATGTTTCTCGAAGAGCTCGAAGCCGGGCTTGAAGGCTATACCTATCTGGAGTAATCGGGCCTGAAACAGTCTCTCGGGCGCTGCCTGATAATCCTTTGCACTGCCCGCACCACGCCCGGGCAGTGCACTCGCCATCCACACCGCTGATCCCGCAAGGCCCCTGGCGCCGTTGATCATCCCGGTGCCTGCGACCGCATGTTATGTCGAGCGCCGCAGGCACCGGCCGAAATCGGGATCGGTAAGCACCTGCAGATGGCGCGCCCCACCTAACGACCGGCAGCACACGCACTGACGCCCCTGCCCGATCGGTATATCGTCTATCATTGTCTGTAATGCAATGAAAGGCGTGCCCTCGCGCTGTCCTGCAAGAGCTACCAACATGTGAGGCATCGCGGCGGACGGCCACACCGCGATGGTCACCCGTAAATCCATACCGGGTTATTGCGACGCTCAGACGCTGCTCGATACAGCCAACACAACGGGAACGGCACGTTCCCCATGGGGCCAGGATGGCACAATCGCTTTTTTCGCACACATCCTCAAGCGCTTCTCCCTGCAAGGCATGGAGCGTTCACATTCTTACCGCCAGTGGCGTGCTGTTCGGCACGATGGCCCTGCTAGCGCTGATCGACGAACGCCCCGTTGCCTGTCTGCTCTGGCTGGGCACGGCGATGATGATCGATAGCGTCGATGGCACCCTGGCGCGCAAGTACGATGTCAAGGCCACCCTGCCGCAAATAGACGGCGCCACCCTCGACATGGTCATCGACTACCTCACCTGGGCCTTTATCCCTGCGCTTTTCATCTACTCCTTTATCGAGCTGCCGCCGTATCTCTCGCTGATGTCGGTGTTCATCATCGTGCTGTCATCGATGTTCTGCTTTTGCAACGTCAATCTGAAAAGCCGGGACAACTACTTCGTCGGTTTTCCCGCCGCCTGGAACATCGCTGCCGCCTATTTCTATATCCTCGATCTGCCGCCTTTTGTCGTCTTTGCCGCCATTGTGGTGCTTGCCGCGCTGACCGTAACGCGGATGAAGTTTCTCCATCCGTTTCGGGTGCGCTTTCTGATGCCGCTGAACATCGCGGTCACCCTGGTCTGGTGTGTCTGCACCACCTTGCTGCTGCTGTCGAGCGCTGGGCATGCCACCTGGGCGCTGTGGGGGCTCGGCCTGACCTCGCTGTACTTTGCAGGTATGTGCCTGTGGCGCACGGCGCAGGAGTGGCTTGCCTCGCCACGGCGAAACGCTTCGGCATAAGGGTCAGCGCCGCGGCATCCAGGGCCGCGAGCGCGAGATGTTTCTCGAAGAGCTCGAAGCCCGGCTTGAAGGCTGCATTTGCCTGGAGTAAACGCACCGCTCGTGTTTGCTGCCCCGCCCGTCCGGATATTGATGTCCGGGCGGGCCCCGCCCTACCGCCGTTCTTTCCATTCAGCACTCTTCCAGGCCTGTGCCGTTCTGCCCCCTGGACGCGGCGGATGTCGGCTTGACCCGGCCTTCTGTGCCGTCAACGCCTCATTCCTGCCGTGGAAACGACGTCGATTGTTCACTCGACGACCCGCCCTTCGTTGATTAACCAAAGGTCGAACGGCTTTTCCAAAAGCGGCGTGAGAGCCTACCGGGTTTGAGCAGGGGAGCGGCCATTGCGGCGCGCTCTGCTTGTCTGGGGCCGGGCTGTCAACAAGTGCCGACAACAAGGCAAACGGCCCGTCTTTCATCATCAGGGGAGAACACGCGTGAAGATAGGCGCACCAAGGGAGAGTGCTCGGGGTGAGGCGCGGGTCGCGCTGACCCCCGAGAGCGCGAAGCAGCTGCAAAAGCTGGGGCATGAGTGTCTGGTGGAAACCGGCGCGGGAGCCGAGGCAGGCTTTAACGATGACACCTATCGCGAGGCCGGCGTCACCGTGGTGGACAGCGCCGCCGCGCTCTGGCGTGACGCCGAGGTGGTCATCAAGGTTCGCGAACCCAATGACGAGGAAGCCGAACGCCTGCGTAACGGTCAGACCCTGATCGCGTTTTTCTGGCCGGCCCAGAACGAGGCAATGCTGGAAAAATGCCGCGCCACGGGTGCCACGGTCATCGCCATGGACATGGTGCCGCGTATCTCGCGAGCGCAAAAAATGGACGCCCTGTCGTCGATGGCCAACATCGCCGGCTATCGCGCGGTCATCGAGGCCGGCAACAACTTCGGCCGCTTCTTTACCGGCCAGGTCACCGCCGCAGGCAAGGTGCCGCCGGCGAAGGTGCTGGTGATCGGCGCCGGCGTGGCCGGTCTTGCCGCCATCGGCACCGCTACCAGTCTCGGTGCGGTCGTGCGCGCCTTTGACGTGCGCCCGGAAGTCTCCGAACAGATCGAATCCATGGGCGCCGAGTTCTTGTTTCTTGACTTCGACAACGCCCAGGACGGCTCGGAAAGCGGCGGCTACGCCTCGCCGTCGAGCCCCGAGTTTCGCGAAAAGCAGCTCGAGTGCTTTCGCGAGCAGGCAAGTGATGTGGACATCGTCATCACCACCGCGCTGATCCCCGGCCGACCGGCGCCCAAACTGTGGCTCGAGGACATGGTCGCCTTGATGAAGCCCGGCTCGGTGGTGATTGATCTGGCGGCCGAAAAGGGTGGCAATTGCGACCTGACCCGCGCCGATGAGCGCGTGGTCAGTGACAACGGCGTGGTGGTGGTCGGCTATACCGATTATCCCTCGCGCATGGCGACCCAGGCCTCGCTTTTGTACGCCACCAACATCCGTCACATGCTCACCGATTTAACGCCCGACAAGGACGGCGTCATCCAGCACAACATGGAAGACGACGTGATCCGCGGGGCGACGGTCACTCATCAGAGCGAGATCACCTTCCCGCCGCCGCCGCCCAAAACAAGGGCGATCGGTGCGGCCAAACCGAAGCCGAAGGAGAAGGAAGCCACCCCGGAGGAAAAACGCGCTTCCGAGACCGCCGCGTTCAAGTCGCAGACCAAACGCCAGGTCACCCTGCTGGCCGTGGGCGGCGCGCTGATGCTGCTGTTGGGTCAGGTGGCGCCGGCCTCGTTCATGCAGCACTTCATTGTCTTTGTGCTGGCATGTTTTATCGGCTTTCAGGTGATCTGGAAGGTCAGCCACTCGCTGCATACGCCACTGATGGCGGTCACCAATGCCATCTCCGGCATCATCATCCTGGGGGCGGTGCTGCAGATCGGCTCCGGCAGCGTGATCGTGAGCATTCTGGCGGCGATTTCGGTTCTGATCGCGACCATCAATATCGTGGGTGGCTTTCTGGTGACACGCCGGATGCTCGCCATGTTCCAAAAATCCTGAGCGGCCGGGAAATACCATGTTGAGTCAAGGGTTCGTATCCGCCGCGGCCATCGCGGCAAGTGTTCTGTTTATTCTGTCACTGGGCGGTCTGAGCAATCAGGAGAAAGCCAAGCGCGCCGTCTGGTACGGCATTATCGGCATGGCGGTGGCGGTCTTTTTCACCGCTTTAGGCCCCGGTATCGGCGGCTACTGGCTGATGATCCCGATGATCATCATCGGCGCCGTGATCGGTACCCGGCTGGCGCGTCGGGTCGAGATGACCGAGATGCCCCAGCTGGTGGCGGCACTGCACAGCTTTGTGGGCCTGGCGGCCGTGTTCGTGGCCTGGAGCGCCGATCTGGAGCGTCGCCGGGTACTGGCCGAACGGGCCGCCGACGGCATGATGCAGGAGTTCTCCGCCTTTGCCGCGCTGGTGGCGACCAAGGCGCCGGACGAGCTGATGTTTCTGCAGGTCGAAGTGGTGCTGGGAATTTTCATCGGTGCGGTGACGTTTACCGGCTCCGTGATTGCCTTTGGCAAGCTGGCCGGCAAGGTGGACGGCAAGCCGCGCCAGCTGCCCGGCGGCCATCTGCTCAATGCCGGCGCGGCGGTGCTCTCGCTGGCGCTTGCCATTCTCTATCTCAATGGCGCCGGCTTCTGGACGCTGCTGCTGCTGGCACTTCTGGCCTTTTTCATCGGCTATCACCTGATCATGGGCATCGGCGGCGCCGACATGCCGGTGGTGGTATCGATGCTCAACAGCTACTCCGGCTGGGCGGCGGCGGCCATCGGCTTTACGCTGTCCAATGACCTTTTGATCGTGACCGGCGCGCTGGTGGGCTCCTCCGGGGCGATTCTCTCCTACATCATGTGCAAGGCGATGAACCGTAACTTCGTCAACGTCATCCTGGGCGGCTTCGGCGGCACGCAGGGGCCGGCAGCAGAGATCGAGGGCGAGCAGATATCGATCGATGCCAATGGCGTGGCGAGCGCCCTCAATGACGCCGAAAGTGTGATCATCGTGCCGGGCTATGGCATGGCGGTGGCCCAGGCGCAGAGCGCAGTGAGCGATCTGGTGCGCAAGCTGCGTGATGCCGGCAAGGAGGTGCGCTTTGGCATCCATCCGGTCGCCGGTCGTCTGCCCGGCCACATGAACGTACTACTGGCAGAGGCCCGCGTGCCCTACGATATCGTGCTGGAGATGGACGAGATCAACGACGACTTCGCCACCACCGACGTGGTGATCGTCATCGGCTCCAACGACATCGTCAATCCGGCCGCTCAGGAAGACCCGAACAGCCCCATCGCCGGCATGCCGGTACTCAAGGTGTGGGAGGCCAAACAGGTCTTTATCTGCAAGCGCGGCCAGGGCACCGGCTACTCGGGGATCGAAAACCCGCTGTTTTTCAAGGACAACAGCCGGATGTACTACGGCGACGCGCGTGAGAGCATCAACGCACTGCTGCCGATGATGGAGTAACGCCCCATCGACTGCCTCGTCAGGGCTGTCGCGCCTGTGGATCCTGCACGGGCCGGCCCCGGATGACGCCTGAGCGCGGACAAACGGTCGCGATTCTGGAATAATCCGCGCCCATTACGACAACAGCACCCCGTCGAGCCCTCGACAGGGTGCTGTTTTTTATGGGTTGCAGCAGCGAGACAGACAATGGCTTTCCTTTTCCGACACGAGGGCGACGCTACCACGCCCCGTGCCCCCGGCATGCTGGACGCACTTTTCCCCATCGTCGCCGTTATCATCATGCTGGCGCTGAGCGTGACGCTGTTTGGCGCCGACGCCTCCAGCGGCCCGACCCAGATTGCGCTCATCATGGGCGCCATGCTGGCCGCGGTCGTGGGGCTGAAAAACGGCCACCGATGGGCGGCCATCGAAGAAGGCATCAACCACGGCATTCACCTGTCACTGGGCGCGATTTTGATTCTGCTCTCGGTCGGCGCGATGATCGGCACCTGGACGCTGGGTGGCGTGGTACCGACCATGATCCACTACGGCCTCGAGATTCTCTCGCCCCGCTACTTCTATGCCACCGCCTGTCTTTTGTGCGCGCTGGTGTCGGTCTCGGTAGGCAGCTCCTGGACGGTGGCCGGCACCATCGGCATCGGACTGATCGGCATTGCCAACGGGCTGGGGCTATCCACGGCGATCACCGCCGGTGCGATCATCTCCGGCGGCTACTTCGGCGACAAGATGTCGCCGCTGTCCGACACCACCAATCTGGCGCCGGCTTCGGCCGAGGCGGAGCTTTTTGCCCACATCCGCCACATGCTCTGGACCACCACGCCGAGTCTGATCCTGGCGCTGATTCTCTTTTTGCTGCTGGGTCTGGGCGGCCCCGACCAGGCGGCCACACCCGAGCGCATCACCGACATCCAGCAGATCCTGAGCGATCACTTCACCATCAGCGCCTGGCTGTTGCTGCCGCTGCTGGCGCTGCTGGTGATGGCGTGGAAGCAGATGCCGGCGTTTCCGACCATTTTCATCGGCGCCCTGCTGGGCGTGGTGTTTGCGCTGATCTTTCAGCGCGAGGCGGTGGTGGGCCTGGCCGACACACCCTCGCTGGGTTATGCCATGGCGCTTTTAAAGGGCAGCTGGATTGCGCTTTATGACGGCTACAGCGCCCACACCGGCAACGAGGCGATCGATGCGCTTTTAACCAACGGCGGCATGGCGAGCATGTTGACCACGGTCTGGCTGATTTTATCGGCCATGACCTTTGGCGGGGTCATCGAGCGCCTGGGGCTACTGGAGCGCGCCGTCAGCGGGCTGCTGCGCGTGGCGCGCAGCACCTCATCACTGATTCTCTCGACGCTGGCCACCGGCCTTGCCACCAACGTGGTCACCGGCGATCAGTATCTTTCCGTGGTGCTGCCCGGGCGCATCTACAAGGCTGAGTTTCAGCGCCGCCGGCTCAAGCCGGTCAATTTGTCGCGGGCGCTGGAAGATTCCGGCACGATCACTTCACCGCTGATTCCGTGGAACAGCTGTGGCGCCTACATGGCGGCAACCCTGGGCGTGGCGACGCTGAGCTATGCGCCCTTTGCCTTTTTCAACCTGATCAATTTGGGCATTGCCATCCTCTACGCGCTGATCGGCTTTCGCGTCACGCGCATGAGCGACGATGAGGCGCCCGCTCGCGAGGACGCGCTGCCCACGCTCTCGGACGGCCAGATCATCGATGACCGCTACGAGCCTGCTTCCAGCCGCCCCTGAAGCTCTTTCGAGACACGCGTGCGACAACAACAACGCCGGCCCAGGGGCCGGCGTTGTTGTTACACAATCGAAAGCGCTTACTCGTCGCGATCCACGGCCATGCCGGCCCAGACCTGGCGCACGGGCTGGATCTCGAGGAAGTTGATGTTGAGATGCGCCGGGAGCGTGGCGACGTAAAACATCTGCTCGGCGATGTCCTCGGCCGACATCGGCGTGGTGTTGCCGTAAAGCTGATCGGAGGCGGCCTGATCACCTTTGGTACGCACCAGGGTGAACTCGGTCTCGGCCATGCCGGGGGCGATATCGGTGACGCGCACGCCGGTGCCGTGCAGGTCACAGCGCAGGTTGTAGCTGAACTGCTCGACAAACGCCTTGGTCGCTCCGTACACGTGGCTGCCCTTGTAGGGCCACTTGCCGGCGGTGGAGCCGAT